>NCKB01000018.1 GCA_002279065.1 Lysobacterales bacterium 15-68-25 | reverse complement strand
TCTCGGTGAATTTCGACTTCTTCATGGAACCTCCTGGCTCGGGAACGATGCCAGAAAGTTCTACTTTCGAGATGTCTGCCTAGCGGGGGAGCTTACGCGACGTCGACTACGACCCGCATGCCTGCCTGCAGCACCCGAGGCATCAACCGGCGGCGCAAGCCGCTTGAGAAGGATTTGATTCACCGTCCGTGCGACGCGGTAGACAACGGGTCAGACCGACCCGGCGAGAACCTGACTAACTATTTGGACGTCCATCCCGCGTTGCGGCCGATCCCTGCACGCCGGTCAGTCCGATGAACGAATGAGGTCGCCGGGTGCGGTTTATACCCTGGTCCGGGTCGGCAGCATCGACCCCACAAGACCGTTTACGGAAATGCAGTCTGGCGTCCGTTGAAGCCGCATCGCATCGACATGCACGACAAGCAATCGGAGGACAACACGATGACCGGCAGTGGCCCGAACGCCTGGGGCAAAAGTGTCATGCACCCAGAGTTGATCAGAAGTCTCTTACGGAATGGTTAGGAGTCATTGCCAAGACCAAGTACATACCCGTGCCAACTTAGCGAACATGGGCCAATGCACATCTTGCTGTAGGCCCTGCCGTCAATTGTTCGCGCGTCGCGTTGAAGTATGCGGATGAAACCGTCGGGATCTACCGCTATCGTGAGTCCGAAAGGGAACATGCAAATCTGAGCGCCGGGGCCGGTACCGAAGCAGAAGGACGGTGAGAGTTTTGTGCTGTTGGTGAAAACACTGAATTTCTCCCCGATGCGAATATAGGGTTGCAGGTGCGCGAGCATCGCTTTGTCTGAGAGGGATGAGTAGATGATCGTCTCTATCTGACTAGCCGGCCCCGAGGCTGGCGTCGCACCGGCTATCGGTTGCGAGAGACAGCCTGCTATCAGAAGCCCAAGCAAAGGCCGCACAGTTTGCCGCCAAACCATTTCCTGGCTCCTAACTATTGAATATACGGACGCGCTTGTCCGGTTATACATCCGGGTGGCGTAATGAAATCCATGTGCAACTCATTGTTCTTGCTTAAGATTATCTCTGACGTGTCCGGCTAACAACCTCACGCATAACCGGACAGAGATGCCCAGCCTTGGAACGGCGGCTTTGGGTCGGAAGCGGGCATGGGATGAGAGTCGCAGATTACGGCTGCGGGTCCACCCGCAGCACCAACTTCCCCCGATGACTCCCATCGAACAAGCGGTTCAACACCACCGGTGCGTTCTGCAACCCCTCGGCCACCGTCTCCTCGGTCTTGAGCTTCCCCTCGCGAATCCACCCAGTGATGGCGTGCACGGCTTCCTTGGTCTTGGTGTAGTCGAGCACCAGGAAGCCACGCATGGAGAGCCGCTTCATGATGAAGGGGCTGAAGTCGTCGCTGGGCTTCTCACCGGAGTTGTAGCCGGCGATCAGGCCGCAGAGGGCGACGCGGCCGCCGATGACCATGCGGCCGAGCACCGCCTTCATCACCTCGCCACCGACGTTCTCGAAGTTGACGTGCACGCCGTCGGGGGTGGCGGTCTTGAGCTGCTGCCTGAAGTCGGCGGCCTTGTAGTCGACGGCGGCGTCGAAGCCGAGTTCGTCGACGAGGTAGCGGCACTTGTCGGCGCCGCCGGCGATGCCGACCACGCGGGCGCCCACGATCTTGCCGATCTGGCCGGCGATGGAGCCGACCGAGCCGGCCGCGGCGGACACCACCAGGGTCTCGCCGGGCTGTACCGGGGCGATGTCGGTCATGCCGTAGTAGGCAGTGACGCCGCTCATGCCGGCCGCGCCGAGCAGGGTCGGCAGCGGGATGCCGGGGTCGGCGGGCAGGCGCACGTAGCCCTTGGCGCTCTCGTGCAGCACCAGGTAGTCCTGCCAGCCGGTGATGCCCTGCACGAGGTCGCCTTCGGCGTAGCGCGGCGAGCGTGAGGCGACCACGCGGCCCAGGCCAAGTGCACGCATCGTCTCGCCGATCGCCACCGGCGGCAGGTACTGCGGGATGTCGCGCATCCACACGCGGTTGGTCGGGTCCATCGAGATGTACAGCGTGCGCACGAGGACTTCGCCGTCCTTGAGCTCCGGGACTTCGGATTCGACCAGGTCGAAGTTGTCGCGCTGGACCAGGCCTTCGGGGCGGGTCTTGAGGCGGAGCTGGCGGTTGATGAGGGACATGGTGGGCCTCGTGATTTTCTTGGAGTTTGAAAGTCACTGGATCCCAGCGTGCGCTGGGATGACGGATAGGTGGGTATCGGCGAGCACTGAGAGACGCGGCTTGCCTGAGATGCAGCGAACTACATTGTCGTCACCCCAGCGGCTCTCAACAGCCGAATGGCTGGTCAAGCTGGGGTCCAGCGTCTCGATGGTGGTTCGAAGCGCTCGCATCACACCGCCGACGCGCCACCATCGACGCGCAGCTCCGCGGCGGTGACATAGCGGCTTTCGTCGGAGGCGAGGTAGAGCGCGGCGTAGGCCACGTCGTCCGGTTCGCCGAGGCGGCGCATCGGGTTGCCGCGGGTGAGCTTTCGGATCGCTTCCTCCTCGCCGAGCTGCTGGAAGAACGGCTCGACGATGCCGGTGCGGATGAAGGCGGGGTGGATCGAGTTGCAACGGATCGCCAGCTGCTGGCGCGCGCAGTCCACGGCCACCGACTTGCTCAGCGAGGCGACCGCGGCCTTGGAGGCGTTGTAGACGGTGTAGTCGGGGTCGACCTTGTACGCGGCCATCGAGGAGATGTTGATGATCGAGCCGGGCTGGCTTTCTTTGAGCCACGGCAGGGCGTACTTGCAGCCGAAGTAGACCGCCTCGACGTTCACCCCCATCACGCGCTGCCAGTCCTTGGTGGCGAGGCTTTCGACACCGCCGAGGGCGCCGATGCCGGCGTTGTTCACCAGCACCGAGAGGCCGCCCATGGCCTGCGCGGCCTGTTCCAGCAGCGTCGGCCAGGTCGCTTCGTCGCGCACGTTCTGCGCCGCCGCCCAGGCCACGGTGTCGCCCAGTTCGGTGTTGATCGCGGCAGCCTGCGCCTGGGCACCGTCGCCGTCGATGTCGGTGAGGAAGACCCTGGCGCCGTGGCGGGCGAACAGCCGAGCCATGGCGGCGCCGAGGCCACCGGCGCCACCGGTGATGTAGGCGCGCTTGCCGGCGAGGCGGGCGGGAGCGGGGTGGGTCATGGTTACGAATCCAGGATCAGACGGAGAGGTAGCCGCCGTCGACGTTGAGCACGGCGCCGGTGGTGTAGGAGGAGGCGGCGCTGGCGAAGTACAGCGCGGCGCCGGCCATCTCGGAGGGCTGCGCCACGCGGCGCATCGGCACGTGCGCCATCGCCTGCTTGAGGATGGCCGGGGTGTTGACCAGCACCGAGGCGAACTTGGTGTCGGTGAGGCCGGGCAACAGCGCGTTGCAGCGCACGCCGGCCTCGGCGCATTCCACCGCGAAGGCCTTGGTCATCGAGATCACCGCGGCCTTGGTGATCGAGTAGATACCCTGCTGGAAGCCGGGCACCACGCCGTTGACCGAGGCCACGTTGACGATCGATCCGCCGCCGTTCTTCGCCATGCGCTTCGCCGCGTGGGTGGACATGTAGAAGTAGCCGCGGATGTTCACGTCGACGGTCTTCTGGAAGATCGCCGGGTCGGTCTCGGTGATCGGGCCGAAGTAGGGGTTGGTGGCGGCGTTGTTGACCAGCACGTCGAGCCGGCCGTGAGCCGCGTCGATGGCCGCGTACAGCGCCTCGATCTGCGCCATCTCGCCGATGTGGCAGGCGATGGCCTCGGCCTTGCCGCCCTCGGCGACGATGCCGTCGACGACTTTCTGGCAGTCCTCGAGCTTGCGGCTGGAGACGATCACGTGCGCACCCTGCGCCGCGAACAGGCGGGCGATCTCGGCGCCGATGCCGCGGCTGGCGCCGGTGACGAGGGCGATCTTGCCGGTGAGGTCGAGCAGCTCGGTGGTCATGCGGGTGTCCTCGATGGAATTCAGCGATAGGTGAGCAGGTCGGCGGCGCCGGCAAGGTGCGGCCAGGCGTTGTAGGTGACCATCTGCGGGCCGGCACCGTTCACCCGCACGCGGCTCAGGCCGGTGTTGGCCAGCGGCCAGCTCAGCGCGAAGGTGCGCTCCGGCGGCGTGCCGAACAGCTGCGCGGCGATCACCGCGATGGGGCCGCCGGAGGTGACCACCCAGGTGTCGCCATCGGCGTCACGGGCTCGGGCGGCGAGGGCGGTGAGTGCCTCCAGCACGCTCTGGCGGAACGCGGGCCAGGTGCGCGCGTACTCGTGGTCGTGCGCGCCGGCGGTCCAGCGGTCCACCGCGGCGACGAACATCTGCTGGAACGCGCGGTGCGGATCGGCCGATGCGCGCAGTTCGGCAGTGAACGCGTCGTGGCCGCCGAGGTCGGGACGATGGCGGGCAAGCAGGTCGACGTGGTCCAGCTCGTCCAGCGCGGACACCACTTCCACCGGCACCTCGAGGCCGGCACCGCGCAGGCAGTGCTCGGTCGTCTGCGCGTGGCGGCGCAACGCGCCGCGCACCACGTGTGCGGGAGGCGCTTCGTGCGCCGCCAGCCAGGCGCCGAGGCGCAATGACTGCTGCTCGCCCACGGGCGAGAGCCGGTCGTAGTCGGCCGCGCCGAAGCTGGCCTGGCCGTGACGGATCAGCAGCAGGTCGCCCATGTTCAGAGACCCGAGGCGGCGATGCGCCGGCGGCAGCGCTGGGCCAGGTACTTGGCCGCATCGCCGAAGCCGGCGAACTGGGGGTTGCTGGTCTGGCCCAGCGCGAAGCGACGATAGATCTGCTGCACGATCACCTGCAGGCGGAACAGCCCGAACACCTCGTGGAAGTCGAAGTGCTCCACGCTCCAACCGGTGCGCTCGCCGTAGTAGTCCACCACCTCGCGACGGGTCAGCATGCCCGGCGCGTGGGTGGGCTGGCGGCGGAACGACTGGAACACCGGGTCGTCGTCGGCCTGCACCCAGTAGGCCAGCGCGCCGCCGAGATCCATCAGCGGATCGCCGAGCGTGGTCATCTCCCAGTCCAGCACGCCGGTGATGGTGAGCGGGTCGGCCGGGTCCAGCACCACGTTGTCCAGCCGGTAGTCGTTGTGGATCACGCAGATCGCGGTCTCGCGCGGTGGCTGCTTGTCGGCCAGCCAGGCCATCACGTCCTCGCATGGATCGCTGCCGTCGGTGAGTGCCTGGCGGTAGCGCTCGCTCCAGCCGGCGACCTGCCGCGCAATATAGCCCTCGCCCTTGCCGAGCGCGGCGATCGCCGGGTCGGTCGTGTCGACACGGTGCAGCTCGACCAGCCGGTCGATGAAGCCGGTGCACAGCGCGCGCACGCCGGCGGGGTCCAGGCCGAGGTCGGCCGGCAGCTCGCGGCGCAGGATCACCCCGGCCAGCCGCTCCATCACGTAGAAGTCGCAACCCAGCACGTCGGGGTCGTGGCACATGGCGAGGATGCGCGGCGCGTACGGGTAGTGCGGGCGCAGCGCGGTCATCACCTGCGCCTCGCGCAGCATGTCATGGGCGGACTTGGCCTTGGCCCCGGGCGGCGGGCGGCGCAGCACCAGCTCGCGCCCGTCGTAGCGCAGCAGGTAGGTGAGGTTGGAGGCGCCGCCGGGGAACTGGCCAAGCTCGGGCGTGCCGGTGAGGCCGTCGATGCGCTCCTTGAGGAAGGCGTCGACGCGGGCGAGGTCGAAGGCGTCCTCGGCGCGCACCGGGCGCGGCTGGTCGATGGCGGCGCTCATCGGGCATCTCCCCGCTGCTGGGCCTTGAGTTCGAGTTTGGCGACGACGGCGCGGTGCACTTCGTCCGGACCGTCGGCCAGCCGCAGCACGCGGGCGTAGGCATACAGCGCGGCGAGCGGGAAGTCGTCGGAAAGACCGGCGCCGCCGTGGATCTGGATCGCCGCGTCGATCACCCGTTGCGCCATGTTCGGTACCACCACCTTGATCTGCGAGACCAGGCCCAGCGCGGCCTTGGGACCGGCGGTGTCCAGCGTCCAGGCCGCTTTCAGCGTGAGCAGACGGGCCTGTTCGATCGCCATGCGCAGGTCGGCGATGCGCTCGCCGTTGCCGCCCAGTTCGGCCAGCGGCTTGCCGAATGCGACCCGCTCGCTGGCGCGGCGACAGAGCAGGGCGAGGGCGCGTTCCGCTGCGCCGATCGCCCGCATGCAGTGATGCACGCGGCCGGGCCCGAGCCGTCCCTGCGCGATCTCGAAGCCGCGGCCGGGGCCGAGCAGGATGTTGCTCGCCGGCACGCGCACCCGGTCGAAACGCACCTGGCCGTGGCCGCCGGGTTCGTCGTAATCGTGGAACACCGTGAGCATGCGCTCGACGGTGACGCCGGGTGCGTCCAGCGGGCACAGCACCATCGAGTGGCGCGCGTGCGGTGGGGCGTGCGGATCGGTCAGGCCCATGAAGATCACCACCCGGCAGTGCGGATGGCCGATGCCGGTGGACCACCACTTGTGGCCGTCGAGCACGACCTCGTCGCCATCCAGCGTGGCGGTGGCGCGCATGTTGGTGGCGTCGGAGGAGGCGACCTCCGGCTCGGTCATGCAGAACGCCGAGCGGATCGAGCCGTCCAGCAGCGAGGTGAGCCACTGCGCCTGCTGCGCCGGCGTGCCGTAGCGGGCCAGCACCTCCATGTTGCCGCTGTCCGGCGCGTTGCAGTTGAACACTTCCGGCGCGATGAAACTGTGCCCCATGCGCTCGGCCAGCGGTGCGTAGTCCACGTTGGACAGGCCGGCACCGTGCTCGCCGTCGGGCAGGAACAGGTTCCACAGTCCCTCTGCGCGAGCCTGGCTTTTCAGCGCTTCCATGATCGGCGGCTGGCGCCAGCGGGTGTGGTCGGCGCCGCCGGCGAGCTGGCTGGCATAGACCGGTTCGGCCGGGATCACCGCCTCGCGCATGAAACGGTCGAGGCGGTCGAGCAGCTCGCGGCTGCGGGCGGAGTGCGAGAAATCCACGATGGCGGCTCCAGTTGACCGGTGGAGCGTACGCCTGCGTATCGGATCATTGAAATGCATGTGCCTTATGCCGGGTCATTGCCGGGATTGATATGCTCGCCATTCCCCGAGCACGGATCGCCCGCATGACCTCCCGCATGACTGCCCGCCGCATCGACCTCAACCTGTTCCGCGTGCTGGACGCGATCCACGTGCACGGCGGCATCAGCGCGGCGGCGCGTGCGCTGCACCTGACCCAGCCGGCGGTGACCCATGCGTTGAACCGGTTGCGCGAGCATTTCGGCGATCCGCTGTTCGTGCGCCAGGGCAACCGCGTGGTGCCGACCGAGCGCACGCTGCGGGTGATCGGCGACGTGCAGCAGCACCTGCGCGGCCTGCAGGCCAGCGTGCAGCGCGAGCTGCCGTTCGTGCCGGGGACGCTGGAGATGACCTTCACCATCGGCTGTCGCGACGTGCTCGAGTCGATCGCCCTGCCGCCGCTGGTGCGGCGGCTGGCGGAGAAGGCGCCGGGTGTGCGGCTGGTGAGCCGCCGCGTGACGGCGGGCGAGCTGGAGCGTGACCTGCTCGCCGGCACGCTGGATCTGGCCGTGGATCGCCGTCAGCGCGTCGGCGCGCGGATCGCCAGCGAGCCGGTGATCGACGAACCGTTGGTGGTGGCGATGCGCCGCGACCATCCGCTGGCGAAATACCCGCTGCGCCGACCCGACTACCTCGCCGCCAGCCACGTGGCGGTGTCGCCGCTGGGCGAGCCGGCGGCACTGGACGTGCTGCTGCATCAGGACGGTCGCGACCGCGACGTGCGCCTGACCTGCCAGCACTACTTCGCCGCCTGCCAGGTGGTGGCGGCGAGCGACCTGCTGCTGACCCTGCCCGCCGGCTACGCGCAGAGCCTGGCGGCGATGCTGCCGCTGGTCGTCCGGTCGCTGCCGCTCAAACTCAAGCCGGTGCCGATCCTCGCGTACTGGTCGGCCTCGCGCAGCGACGAGAGCAGCCATGCCTGGCTGCTCGGCGAGGTGATCGCGGCGGTCCGCGCGGCATCGGTCGCCCCGCTGTCCCGGGGGCGCTGAGCTGCGGCTATTTGCTCTTGCTGCCCTTGGTCTTCGCTGCTGTCGTGGCGGGCTTGCTGCGCTTGCCTCCGGCCTTGCCATCAACGCTCCGGCGCGTGTCCTTGTTCCTTGCAGGCGTGGCGACGTCCATGCAGTAGACGTTGTGGATGTCCTGCACGGTCATCCCGATCTTGGGCGAAGTCATGGCAAACCTTGTGGTGATGACCTTCCAGGAAAGGTCTGGAGGATGCTGGCCGCCTGGCCAGCTCCGCAGGGGGCGTACGATGGGCGCGAAGCGCAAGGATCATCGGACGCAACAGGTACGCGTCGACGGAGCCTCGTTGCGTTACGTGACCGTAACGTGCGCCGGAACATCCACGTAACCCTGCGACTGCTAAAGTGGCAGGCCATGTTCCGCCGGGGCATCCGCTTCCGCCCCGCACCCGCCAGCCGGCGCGACGCGCAGGCTCCTCCCGCCCGATCATTCTTTTCGTCGAGACGCTTGTCCCTGCAGCGCCGTGCCTGCGCGGCCGCGGCGGTTGCGTCCGGCCGCGATCCCGAGGACACCCCGTATGCACGCTCGCCGTTCCGTCGCTGCGCCGACTCCACTGGTCACCCTGCCGTCCACGAGTCGTTACTGCGGCTACCTGATCCGCTGCAAGGACGACGGGTTCACCGTCATGCTTGCCGGTGACGAAGTGATGTATCAGGCCTATCCGAAGGCACGCGAGTCGCTGAGGCCCGACCAGCTCGGGCCGTGGATGCTGGAGCAGGCCCGCGCGTTCGTCGACGCCAGACGCGCCGGTCATGTCTGAGGCGGCGCTCAAGCGCGACCGCTACCACCAGCGCATCGACCCGAGCGTGCGCTGCGACACCTGCGAGGCGGTCTGCTGCCGGCTCACCGTAGTGTTGATGCCGGAAGACCGCGTGCCTTCGTGGCTGGAGCACCAGGACGAGCGCGGCCTGCGCACCCTGGCCAAGGATGAGGATGGCTGGTGCGTCGCAATGGACCGCGACAATTTCCGCTGTGGCATCTATGCAGACCGTCCATCGATCTGCCGCAAGTTCGCGATGGGTAGTCCCAGTTGCCGCTACGAACGCGAAAAGTGGGCGGAGCGCCGTCCGCTGCCGACGCCGACATGGACGAACGTCGGCTAGCCACATGGGCATGGCACACTGCCGGGCTCGTCCCAAGCCGCCGTGCCGCCATGGTCCTTTCCGATATCGTCAGTTGCCTAGCGGAGTGCGCATGAGCGCCACCGGTCCGAGCCAGGGCGGGCTGTTCGGCGCGGAGCTCGCGCCGCTGCCGCGGCACCGCCTGTTCTTCGCGCTGGTGCCACCGGATGACGTGTGCAACCGGATCGCCGCCGTCGCCACCGCGCTGCGCGAGCAGGGGGGACTGGCCGGACGCTGGGTGCGGGCGGCGCGTTATCACCTCACGCTGGCTTTCCTCGGCGATCACGTGAATCTTGGCGACGCCCTGCTCGCGTCGGCGCGTGCGGCGGGCGAGGCGGTGGCCGCGCAAACGGCGCCATTCGCCTGGCGGGCCGATCGCATCGACAGCTTCCGCGGTCGGCAGCCGCCCTGCGTGCTGCGCAGCGGGGCGGACGATCCGCATATGCTGGCGCTGCGGCATGCATTGCAGGGCGAGCTGGCGCGGCAGGCTCTGGACGGATTCATGGAACGCAGCTTCGTGCCGCACGTGACCCTGGCCTACGCCGAGCGCGTACTGCCCGCGCCGGTATGGCTCGAGCAGGTGGTGGACTGGCCGGTCGACGCGTTCGAGCTGCTGCACGGGGAAGTCGGTCATCACGACTATCGCACGCTCGGCCGCTGGCGGCTGGGGAGCTAGTCGTCTACGGCCGTGATGCGGTTGCGGCCGTTCCGCTTGGACTGGTAGAGGGCGCTGTCGGCCTGGGCGATCAGCAGGTCCAGCGGGCGCAGCCCGGCCATCGCGCTGGACACGCCGACGCTGATCGTGACGACCCCGTGTGGGCTTCTGGAGTGCTCGATGGCCAGCGCTTCGACGGTCTGTCGCAGTCGCTCGGCGACCACCAACCCGGCCTGCAGCGGTGCCCCGCGCATCACCAGGGCGAACTCCTCGCCGCCGTAGCGGCCCAGCAGGTCGCCCTGTCGCCCCAGCACGTTCTTCAGGGCCTCGGCGATCCTTTTCAGGCAGGCGTCGCCAGCCTGATGGCCATAGGTGTCGTTGAGCTGCTTGAAATAGTCGATGTCGATCATCAGCAGGGTGACGCGGTCCCGGATCACACCTGGCCGGTACCAGGCGCGCTCCAGCGCCTCGTCCAGTGCGCGCCGGTTGGGCAGGCCGGTCAGGCTGTCGGTATGCGCCATCGTGGCCAGTTCGTCGCTCCGCCGGCGCAGGCCTTCCTCGTTCTTGATGTGCTGGGCCTGGGTCAACGTGCTTCGCGCGCCGTAGCCGAGCACCGCCACCACGATGCCCGTCACGCCCACGTAGAAGCGCTCCTGCAGCACGACGATCGACAGGACCAGCAGGGCCAGGGCCATCAGCAGCGGGCTGCCGCTGCGCACCATGCGGACCAGGGTGGGCGAAGGGCGGCGTGGGGCATGGTCGCCTTCGCGCCAGGCGGCCAGCGCAAAGGCCAGGAAGGGTACGCCCAGCAGCGGGTCGCGCAACGAGCCGAACCCGGGGTGGTCGCCCAGCGCGATGAAGTGGTTGTAGTAGGCCGTGACCACGGTATAGATGCCGACGAAGGTGACCACGGCCCGGTAGAACTGGAATTCGTGGCGACGGTCGCTGGCGCTGAAGCGGATCGCCGAGGCCAGCAGCACGAACAGGTTTTCCGCGTCGAGCATCGTCGCCATGTACTCGGCCTGCACGCGGCTGCTGGCGCCCTGCAGCGTGACCACGCTGAACACGTGCACGTAGAACAGGTAGCTGAGCGCGAGGGCGAGCAGGGTGTCGATCGCCCGCACCAGCAGGGACTCTCCCTCCACGTACGAAGCCGAGATCGCCAGCAGGATCGGTACCCCGTAGAGCACGAACAGCAGCGTGCTGTCGCCGGGGGCGGCGTTGGCGTTGTCCAGAAACAGGTCCTGACGCAGGCTCGCCAGCATGCCCAGCGCCCACGACACCATGCCCAGTGCCATCAGCAGCCAGCCGCGGCTGGCGCGCCAGCCCTCGTGCATGCCCCGGCGCACGGCCGCCGCGGCGGCGACCAGCGGGGCGCTCAGCAGGAAGACGTAGGACACCTGCATCGCGAAGGCAGGCAGGAGGAAGATCGCCGACGCATGCAGGAGCACGAAAACGCATGCGAGCAGCAAGGTCATCGGCAGCATCCTTGTTCGTCACGGTGGCCGGGAAAGGCTCGCTGCACTAGTACTACGCGGAGCAGGCGGCGGCAACAGGCAGCGGCGAGCCTGGCCGTAGGGCGGTGGTCATGGCGACGTCCACCCGGCCGAGGGTGCACACTGTGGACTTTCCACCGAACGGAGATCCGCCATGCGCCTTTCCATGCTTGCCGCCAGCCTGGTGTTGCTGATGCCCGTGGCCGCCACTGCCGCGTCGCACGCGAAGGTGGAGCCATCCTACGTGCGCGCCGCCGTCGCCGACCCGGCGCGCAAGGCGGATGCCACCAACGATGCGCGTCGCAAGATCGGCGCGTTGATGACCTTCGCCGAGGTGAAGCCCGGCCAGAAGGTGGTGGACCTGATCCCGGGCAGCGGCTACTTCAGCCGCGTGTTCAGCGCGATCGTGGGGCCGAAGGGCCACGTCTACGGCATCTGGCCCGACGCATACGACAAGGTGTCCGGGGACGATTCGGCCAAGCTTCGCCAGCTGGCGCAGGAGCCGCACTACGCCAACATCAGCGTGCTGGTGCAGCCGGCGACGCAGTTCTCCACGCCCGAGCCGGTGGACCTGGTGTTCACCTCGCAGAACTACCACGACTATCCGGACAAGTTCATGGGTCACCTCGATCCGGTGGCGTTCGACAAGCAGGTCTACGACGCGCTCAAGCCGGGTGGCCTGTTCGTGGTGATCGACCACGTGGCGCCGGCCGGTTCCGGCATGCGCGACACCGACACCCTGCACCGCATCGACCCGGCCATCGTGAAGCAGCAGGTCGAGTCGGTCGGTTTCGTGTTCGACGGCGAGAGCGACGTGCTGCGCAATCCGAAGGATCCGCACGACATCAAGGTGTTCGACAAGTCGATCCGCGGACATACCGACCAGTTCGCCTACCGTTTCCGCAAGCCGGCACGCTGAGGCATGGCAGAGTTCGAAGACGATCCCAGGCCGCAGCCGCCGGAGCCGCCGGATGCGGCCGAATGCTGCGGCGACGGCTGCGCGCCCTGCATCTACGACGTCTACGACGAGGCGATGGCGGACTATCGCCGGGCATTGGCCGCCTGGCGCGCCAGGCACCCGGATGCGCCTGGCTAGCGAAACGTCCGCCGGCCGGTGTTCCGGCGGACGCTCCGGGAATGTGTGCTGATCGGCGTTTGGGCGTCCAGACGGCCAGTCTGCGTTGATCGCCCGGAGGCATAGCGGTTAGGCTCGGGCCCCTGTTCGCAAGGGGGAGCTCAGACGCCATGAAACGCATCCTGGCCGTGGCCGGAACCATGCTGCTTGCCGCATGCAGCCACGACGTACGTACGCCGGTCGCACTCGACACGCTGGTGGTGCCGAACCAGGCCCCCTGGCTGATCCTCGGCACCGGGCCGGAGCAGCTCGAGGTGAAAGGGCTGGAGCAGAGCGTGAAGCTCCAGCCGGAGCCGCCGCTGGCCAAGGCGCTGGAAGCGCAGCTGCGCGCCGCTGTGCAGAAGGATTACTTCACCAACCTGACCATCGCCTGCGACGGGCCGAAGGCGCAGCTGCGCGGTGGTGACGAGGACGCGCCCGATGCCGTGCGGCTGGAGCTCTCGCTCCACTGCACCATCAACGCCCGCGGTTATGTTTCCAGTCACGACTACCGGGCCACGGCCACCACCAGCGTGCCGACCGGTTCGGATGGTGCGGCCTATGCCCGCGCGCTGGTGACGCTGCTGCGCGACGGCGCCGGTCAGATCGCGGCCCGCCTCGAGCCGGACGTGCGCAACAGCCTGCCCAGGTAGAACCGCGGAAGCGGCCTAGTCGGCCCGTGCCTCGGTGTCGCGGAAGTGGCGCCGCAGGTCCTGCTGGCAGCGCTCCACCATCGCGGCCGGGAAGAATTCGCAGTGTTCCCCGGCCGGGCTGGCGCCGCTGGGGAGCAGTCCGCGGTCGCACAGCACCTGGGTCATCGCCAGCGTGTCGGCGCAGGCCAGCGCGCGGCCGAGCGGGGTGGTCGGCGCCGAACGGCTGTCGGCGCGTTCCTCCAGCGCCTGCAGCACGTTGGCCGGCAGGTTCCAGTGCTGGGCCGCCTTCAGCGAGATCTGTGCGCCAAGCCGTGCGCAGGCGGCGAGGAACTGGCCCGTGAGCGGGCCAATCTCGGCCGGTGCCTCCTGGTCGAGCAGGCGTACCACGGCGCCGGTGCCGGTGTTGCAGACGATGCCCGCCAGGTAGGCCTCGAACGGATCGGACGAGGACTTGCCGAGGTAGGCGCAGGCGTGTGCACAGCGCTCGGCGTGCTCCCACAGGCGCTGGCCCGCGACGTGGCCGAACATGCCCGCGCTGGCATGCAGGATCGGCTTCATCACGTGCATGGTGACCACGCGGCGCAGGCCGTCCTGGCCAAGCAGGACCACGGCGTGCTGCAGGCTCTGGATCGGATGCAGGGTGCGGTAGTAGATGCTGTGGCTGACCCGCATCACCTCGCCCACCAGGACCGGGTCGCGGCCGATCAGCTTGGCCAGCTGGGCGCCACCGACGTTGTCGGCCTTGAGCGAGCGCAGCAGTTGCGGGAGCACGGTCGGCAGGCGCGGCAGGCTGCGCACGTCGAACTGCACGCTGTGCAGCTGGAGTCGGCGCAGCAGGGCCCGTTCCTCCAGGCTCGGCTCGGTGATCTCGTAATCCGGCAGGCCCAGCACGAAACGATGGAAGCGTTCATCGAGCAGGGCGAGCGGCACGGCCTCGGGGGGCTCGGCGACGTCGACAGGGGCCGGCGCCGGCATGGCAACAGACGCCCGCGCCGACGGCGCAGCGTCCGAATAGCCCAGAATCCAGCGCCACAGCTTGCCCATGCATCCCGTCCCTGTCCGGGTCCCCCCGGGGTTCGCCCCGGCCTTAACGGCCACCGCACAGAAAAATGAAGCGACAGGGGTGGTCGCGACGGTCCCGCGGCCCCACTTACCGGAATCTCCCCACCCGGCGAGTCCCCATGATCCCCTTTTCGATCCTCGACCTGGCCCCCGTCACCGAAGGCAGCGACGCGGCCCGGTCTTTCCGCAACAGTCTCGATCTGGCCCGGCTCGGCGAGCGCCTGGGTTACCGGCGCTACTGGCTGGCCGAGCACCACAATATGCCAGGCATCGCCAGCGCCGCCACTGCCGTGCTGATCGGCCATATCGCCGGCGGCACCTCGACGATCCGGGTGGGGGCCGGCGGCATCATGCTGCCGAACCACTCGCCGCTGCAGGTGGCCGAGCAGTTCGGCACGCTGGCCTCGCTGTACCCGGGGCGGATCGACCTGGGCCTGGGCCGGGCGCCCGGCACCGACCAGGCCACGGCGCGTGCGCTGCGCCGCTACTTCGAGGGGGCCGACACCTTCCCGGACGATGTGGTCGAGCTGCTCGGCTATTTCGAACCGGCCGCGCCGGGCCAGCCGGTGCGGGCCGTGCCCGGTGCCGGGCTGGACGTGCCGGTGTGGCTGCTCGGCTCCAGCCTGTTCGGCGCGCGGCTGGCGGCGCAGCTGGGCCTGCCGTACGCGTTCGCCTCGCACTTCGCGCCGGATGCGATGGACCAGGCGCTGGCGATCTACCGCCGCGATTTCCGCCCCTCGGCACGACTGGCCGCGCCCTACGCGATCCTCGCCGCCAACGTGGTGGTAGCCGATACCGACGCCGAGGCGCGGCGGCTGTTCACCACCCAGCAGCAGGCCTTCGTCAACCTGCGGCGGGGGCGGCCTGGGCTGATTCCGCCGCCGCTGGACGACATCGAGGCGTTCTGGACACCCGCCGAGAAGCTGGGTGTGGAGCATGCGCTGGCCTGCTCCGTGGTGGGTGATCCGGCCACGGCGGAAGCCGGACTGCGCGCCTTCATCGAGCGGCATCGCCCGGACGAGCTGATGATCACCGCCAACATCTTCGACCACACCGCGCGGCTGCGCTCGTTCGAGCTGGCCGCGGGGATCCGCGACGCGCTCGTCGCGACCGGATGAGCGCCGGGACGCGCGGTTCAGGCATCATGGTCGATTCTCCCGTCCGGCCCAGCCCCATCGCATGAAGATTCCCCCCGGCCTGCAGCCGCTGATCGAAGACGGCGTGATCGACGACGTGCTGCGTCCGCTCAAGAGCGGCAAGGAGGCCTCCGTCTACGTGGTGCGCTGTGGCGAGGCGATCCGCTGCGCCAAGGTCTACAAGGACATGGGGCAGCGCAGCTTCCAGCAGCGCGTGCAGTACCAGGAGGGCCGCAAGGTGCGCGGCAGCCGCGAGGCTCGGGCGATGGGCAAGTCGACGAAGTTCGGCCGGCGCGAGGCCGAGGCGGCGTGGAAGAACGCCGAGGTCGACGCGCTGTACCTGCTGCATGATGCCGGGTTGCGGGTTCCGCGGCCGCACGGTTACTTCAGTGGCGTGCTGCTGATGGAGATGGTGGCCGACGAGGACGGCCATCCGGCGCCGCGGCTGGGCGAGGTCGAGCTGGCGCCGGACACCGCGCGCGCCTGGCACCGCGCCTTGATGCAGCAGGTCGCGCGGATGCTCGGCCTGGGGCTGATCCATGGCGACCTGTCCGAATACAACGTGCTGGTCGGCGCGGATGGGCCGGTGATCATCGACCTGCCGCAGGCGGTCAGCGCGGCCGGCAACAACAACGCCCGCTTCATGCTTCGCCGCGACGTCGGCAACCTCACCATTAGCCTGGCCCGGTTCGCGCCGGAGCTGCTGGACACGCACTACGCGGAGGAGATGTGGGCGCTGTTCGAGCAGGGCGGGCTGCAGGCGGACACCCCGCTGACCGGCGAGTTCGCGTTCGACGAGCGGGAAGCCGACGTGGACAGCGTGATGCAGTCGATCATCGATGCCCGCGAGGAAGCGCTGATTCGCGAGCAGGGGCGGGTGGCGGCGCGGGAGGGCTGATCGGCCAAGGCGCGTGTGCCGTCCCGACTGAAAAGGGCCGCGATGCGGCCCTTTTCCATTCAGTGCCCGGGGAAGACGAAAGCCTTCGCCGCCTTCTTGGCGATTTTCTCGGCCTTCTTTTCCTTGGGTGTCTTCAGGGCTTTTTTCTTGTCGCCTTTCTTCTGGTTCAGACCTTTCATGGCGTGCTCCTGCGCTGCGGAGTGATCTCCGCGATCGCCATGGTGACAGCTTTTGCCCGCCGCGCGCGTTTCGGCGCACACAGCGGGCAGGGTGGCCATCGAGGACTCAGGAGCCCTTGCCCGAGACCACCGGCAGTTCCACGTAGCTGGAGTGGAACACCTCCTGCGTCGCCTTCCGGTAGTCCGTCGGCTTGGCCAGCATGATGTTCGGCACGAAGGTCTGCGGGTTGCGGTCGTACAGCGGGAACCAGCTGGACTGCACCTGCACCATGATGCGGTGGCCCGGAAGGAACACGTGGTTGGCGGTCGGCAGGGCGAAGGTGTAGGACAGCGGGGTGTTCGGCGTGATCGGCTCGGGCTTGTCGAAGCCCTGGCGGTAGCGTCCGCGCAGGATGTCCATCGCCACGGCGAGCTGGTAGCCGCCCATCTCCGGTTGCGCGGCGACCTCGTCCGGATACACGTCGATCAGCTTCACCACCCAGTCGCTGTCGGTGCCGGTGGTCGAGGCGGTCAGGTGCACCTGCGGCTGCCCGGCGATGGTCACCGGGGCGGTCAGCACGTCGGAGGTGTAGGTCAGCACGTCGGTGCGGCCGGAAGCCTCGCGCTGGTCGTCCACCAGCCACTGCGCCCAGGTGTCGTGCTCGCCGTAGGCGACCGGCTGGATCGGCCGGGCACGGAACGGGACCGGATGCGCCGGATCGGAGACGTAGCTGTCGCCGCCGTCGTCCGCCGGCTTGCTGAAGGTGGCCTTCATGCCGTCGCCCAGGTAAAGCGGCGTGGGATCGATGGTGCAGCCGCTATTGCAGCCGGCGGGCCAGCGCTTGAGGTTCTCCCAGCGGTTGGTGCCGGTCTGGAACGCGGTGACCGGCGCCACGTCGGCCTTCGCTGCGTCGTTCTTCAGGTATTGCGCCAGATAGGGGCGCAGCACGTGCTCGCGGAAGTACTTGCCGGTGTCGCTGCCGAACTTGATGGCGCCCAGCGAGCTGCCATCCCCGATCTCCTGGCCGTGGTGCCACGGGCCCATCACCAGCTTGACCATGGTGCCGGTGGTGTCCTTCGGCTTGATCGCCTTGTACACAGCGATGGCACCGTAGATGTCCTCCTGGTCCCACAGGCTGTGCACCAGCATCACCGGCACCTTCAGCGGCTCCTTCGCCAGCAGCTTGTCCACCGCCTGGTCCTGCCAGAAGCTGTCGTAGGCCGGGTGGGCCAGCACCTTCTGCCAGAACGGCAGCTGCTCCATGCCGTGCTGGCGGGCGACCTCGCCGGCCGAGCCGGCACGCAGGTACAGGTCGTAGTCGTCGTGCACGTTCGACCACCACTTGTAGGTGTTGCCGCGGCTGGCGGTCTGCTCGTAGATGTAGGGCAGGTTCTGCTGGCGGAAGGCGCCGTGGTGGAACCAGTCGTCGCCCATCCAGCCGTCCACCATCGGGTTCATCGGCACCGACACCTTCAGCGCCGGGTGCGGGTGGATAAGCGCCATCAGCGGCTCGAAGCCGTCGTAGGAGATGCCCAGCGTGCCGACCTTGCCGTTGCTCTCCGGCACGTTCTTCACCAGCCAGTCGATGGTGTCCCAGGTGTCGGTGGCGTCGTCCACCGGGGTGGGGTTGATCGGCCCGTGCGGCGGGCGGTTCATCACGTAGTCGCCGGCGGAGTTGTACTTGCCGCGCACGTCCTGCACGACCCGGATGTAGCCGTCCTCGACGATCACGTCGGCCGCGTTGTCGTAGCCCTCGAGGTTCGACTCGAGGTGGCCGCTCTGCGCGAGGGTGGTCATGCCGTCGGCGTCGTACGGCGTGCGGGTGAGCAGGATGCCGGCCTTCTTCGCGTGGTTGCCGTTGAGGTTCTTCGGAATCAGGATCACCGTGTGCAGCTTCACGCCGTCGCGCATCGGGATCATCACCACGCGGCGCTCGAAGTCGGCGTCGGCGTTCACCGGCGTGAAGTGCGCCGGGGTCTCGCTCGGGTAGTCGGGGTACTGCGGAATGGCATCCTGCCGGGCAGCGGCGCCGGCCGAAGCTGCCAGCAGGGCGGTGGCGAGCACGGGCAGCAGGCCCGCGCGCACGGAGGCGGGAAGCACTTTTCGCGACATCTTCGATTGTCCCCTGGGATGGAGCCTGAACGTTATCAGGGGAGCAAGCGTGCCGACCACTCGCCGATGGTCGGAGACGCCGGACTCAGGCCAGGCGGGCCTCGAAAGCCTCCAGCGGCACCGCTTCCCCGAACAGGTAACCCTGGTAGTGGCGGCAGCCATGCCGGTACAGGAAGTCGCGCTGTTCGGCGGTCTCCACGCCCTCGGCGACGGTCTTGATGCCGAGGTTGTCGGCCAGCGAGATGATCATGCGGGTGATGGTGGCGCCGTGCTCGCCATGGTTGATGCCCTGGACGAAGGACCGGTCGATCTTGATCTCGTCCAGCGGCATGCGCTGCAGGTAGCTGAGCGAGGAGTAGCCGGTGCCGAAATCGTCCAGCGCGAAGCGCACGCCGCGCTCGCGCAGGCGCGCCATGCGGTCGATCATCTCGTCCACGTTCTCGGCGAACAGGCTCTCGGTCACCTCGATCACCAGCCGGGACGGATTGGCCCCGGTGCGCTCCAGCACGTCGAGCACGCCCTGCACGAAGCCCGGGTCGTGGAACTGCCGGACGCTGGCGTTCACCGACAGGCTCAATCCGGCGGTACGCGGATGGCGGGCCCAGCTGGCGAGCTGGCGGCAGGCCGTTTCCAGCACCCACTCGCCCAGCGGCAGGATCAGCCCGGTGGCCTCGGCCAGGGGAATGAACTGGGAGGGCGGCACGTCTCCGCGCGAGGGATGCTTCCAGCGCAGCATGACCTCGGCGCTCACCGTGCGCCCCTCGCTGTCGACCTGTGGCTGGAAGTGCAGGCTCAGTCGGCGCGCCTGCAGGTCGGTGCGCAGGTCGTGCTCCAGCGCCAGCCGCTGCTGCATGGCCGCCTGCATGGCCTCATCGTAGACGCGCAGCGTGTTCTTGCCGGCCGCCTTGGCGTGGTACATCGCCAGGTCGGCATGCTTGAGGGTGTTCTCGGCGCCCCGCACGCTCTCGTCGAACAGCGCGATGCCCACGCTCACCGTGCAGCGGTAATCGATGCCGTCCAGGGTGTAGGGCAGGGCGAGCACGTCGCGCATCTTGTGCGCCACGGCCTCGGCCCGGCCCAACGCGGCCTCGCGATCGCGGCCGAGTCCGTCGAGCAGGGCCGCGAACTCGTCGCCGCCAAGGCGGCCCAGCACGTCCTGCCCGCGCACGCAGGCATGCAGCCGGCGGGTCACCTGCTTGAGCAGCAGGTCGCCCACCTCGTGGCCCATCGTGTCGTTCAGCAGCTTGAAATTGTCGATGTCGACGAACAGCATCGCGCCGAGTTCGCGCACGTCGGCCGGCATGGCCAGTATCTGGCCCAGCCGCTCCATCAGCAGGCGACGGTTCGGCAGGCCGGTGAGCATGTCGTAGTAGGCCAGCCGGTGGATCTGCTGCTCGCTGCGCTTGCGCTCGGTGAGGTCGGTGTTGGTGCCGGAGACGCGGGTGGGACGGCCGCCGGCGTCGCGCAGGATGAAACCGCGCGACAGCACCGGCACGTAGTGGCCCTCGCGGTGCTGCAGGCGGAATTCCAGTTCGTAGCTCTCGGTATCGCCGGCAAGAAAGCCCTCGTACGCGGCGAGCACGCGATCCATGTCGTCCGGATGCATGCGCCGCTTCCACAATTGCGAGTCCACCGGCAGCGCGCCGGGCTCGAGGTCGAGCATCTGCCACCAGCGTGGGGAGTAGTACAGCTCGTCGTTGACCAGGTCCCAGTCCCAGGCGGCGTCGTTGGCGCCGCGCAGCATCAGGCTCAGTCGTTCCTCCGATTTCCTGGCCGCGTGTTCGGCCAGCTTCATCGCGGTGATGTCGGTAAAGCTCACCACCACCTCGGTGGGCTCGCCTTTCTCGTCGAGGTTGGGGATGGCATTGCACATGACCCAGACGAGGCGATGGTCGCTGCACCGACGCAGGCCGATCACGTAGTTGCCCAGGGCGACGCGGCTCGTCAGCACGCGGGCGACCGGGAACTCCTCCAGCGGCATCGGCGAACCGTCTTCGCGGATGAAATCGAATCGTTCGTCGGTGTAGAACGCGCCCAGCAGTGCGTCGTAGCTCATGCCCAACAGCTGCAGCGCGGTCTGGTTGGCGTAGATGATCTCGGTGTCGGCCCGGTGCAGCACGATGCCGGCCTGCACGTGCTCGAACAGGAACCGGTACAGCCGCTCGCGGGAAGCCTGCACTTCCATCGCCTGCCTGCGTGCGGAGCTGTCGCGGGTGATGCCGAGGAAGCCCGACAGCACGCCCTGCTCGAAGACGGGGGTGACGGTCAGCTCGTTCCAGAACGTCTCGCCGGTCTTGGTGTAGTTGAGGATCTCGCCGGAGAAGGGCTTGCCTGCGTCCATCGCCGCGCGCATCGCGCGTACGGTGTCGGGGTCGGTATCCGGTCCCTGCAGCATGGAGCAGGTCCTGCCCAGCAGGTCGGCGCCGGTGAAGCCGGTGATGTCGGTGAACGACTGGTTGACGTAGGTGACGCGGCGTTCGGCGTCGGCCAGCACGATGCCGTCCGAGACGGTCGAAAGTATCGGCGTGATGCTCCCGAGGTCCATCGCGCTGCCCATGATCCACTGCCTCGCTCTGCTGGCGTCGTGCCGATTCCAAGGGCGGCTGCACTGCGCGTGTCGCTGCCTGCGGGTAGGGGCACGTTACACCGCCGCAGTACGGCTTGCCACGCCGGCCCGGCCCGGGCGTCGGCCCCCGTCATTGCCCGGCATCGGCGGGTTGCGCGCGGTGGCGAGGTGGCCGGTCAGCCCGGCCCCATGCGGCGGCTGGCACGCACGCCGACGCTGCGGCTGCCGTCCATCAGCTGCAGCTCGCCGTCCTGCATCAGGGCCTGCAGGCGCATGCTGCGCTCGAGCAGGTCCGCCAGTTGCCGAACGGTGGCCTCGGGGATGTCCAGCACGGTGAGGTTGCGGTGCCGCGCGAGGCTGCTGGCTATCTTGTCCCACCAGACGTCGGCCGCACGGCCGCCGTAGTTGATCACCACCACCTGCCGGGCACGGGCGCAGGCCTTGCGGATGCGTGACTCATCCGGCTGGCCCAGCTCGATCAGCAGCTCGATTTCGCCGGCGTAACTCTTGCGCCAGAGGTCGGGCTCCTCCTCGTTGCTCAGGCCCTTGCCGAACTCCAGCCGTTCGTCGGCATACAGCGCAAAGGCGAGCAGCCGAACCATCAGGCGTTCTCCGGTTTCGGAGGGGTGGCAGGCCAGGGTGAGCGCGTGGGTGGCGTAGTAATGCCGGTCCATGTCGCTGACCTGCAGCTCGGCCTTGTAGATGGTGGCGTTGAGGGCCATGCGACGCATTCCGGAAAGTGAGCCGCCCAGTCTAGTGGCAGGGATGGCCGCACGCGCGGTCCCCGGTCGCAGCGTTCGTGGCCGGGTGGGCGGCGGGCGCGTTACGCTGGCGGGTGTTTCCCGTCGACCGCCTGCCGTGTCCCCGATTCCCGCCAGCACCCTGCACCTGCCGCCCGGCGCCTGGTCCACGGTGCTCGACTGCCTGTGCGATCACTTCGCCGCGATCCCGCGCGAGCGCTGGCTCGACCGCATCGCCCGTGGCCGCGTACTCGATGCCCGCGGTGTGCCGATCACCCCGCAGACGCCCTACCGGGAGGGCATGCCGGTGCGCTATTTCCGCGAGGTGGCGCAGGAGCCGGAGGTGCCCGGCGACGTGCGCATACTGCATGCCGACGGGCATCTGCTGGTGGCGGACAAGCCGCCGTTCCTGCCGGTGACGCCGGCCGGGGCCTACGTCGCCCAGACCCTGCTGGCCCGGCTGATGGCCGCAACCGGCAATCCTGATCTCGCGCCACTGCACCGGCTCGACCGGCTGACCTCGGGCCTGGTGCTGTTTTCCGTACGGCCGGATACCCGCGATGCCTATCAGCGCCTGTTCCGCGAGCGTCGCATCGGCAAGACCTACGAAGCATTGGCACCGCCGCTGCCGGCGCGGGAGTTTCCCCTTGTGAGGCGCTCGCGGATCGAGCGCGGCGAGCCGTTCTTCCGTATGCGCGAGGTGCCGGGCGAGCCGAACAGCGAGACGCGCGTCGAGGTGATCGAACGGGCCGCGCCGCTGTGGCGCTACCGGCTGAGTCCGGTCACCGGCCGCAAGCACCAGTTGCGCGTGCACATGGCGGCGCTGGGTGCGCCGATCGCGAACGATCCGCTGTATCCGCAGCTTGCCGGGCCGGCGCCAGACGACCCGGCAAGCCCGCTGCAATTGCTGGCGCGCGCGCTGGATTTCGTCGATCCGCTGACGGGCGAGCCGCGGCATTTCGAGAGCGGGCAGCTGCTGCGGTAGGGTGGTGGCATTTCGCTGCCCGGGAGTCGGCATGGGGTCCGTTCGTGTTTGTTGCGCGCTGATCTGGCTGGCTGCCCTGGGCACGGGGGCCGCATGGGCGGCAGATCCACCGCCGACCGTCACTACGCAGCAGGTCACGCTCCCTGGTGGCGCGCTGGCGCCCGACGGCTTCCATGTCCGGGTGTTCCTGCCGCCGGGCTATGCGCGGAGCACGGCGCGCTACCCGGTGCTGTACGCCAACGATGGCCAGGACATGGATGCCGTGGCGATGCGCGCCACGCTGGCCCGGCTGGAGGATGCGCACGCCATGGCGCCGGTCATCGTGATCGCCGTCGATGCGCTGCCGGACCGGCTTGCGCAGTACGGCCTGTTCGACCGCGGGCGGAACCGCCCGATCGTCGGTGGTTCGCCGGTCGGGCCCATCGGTACGAACGCGGCCGCCTACGCGCAATGGTTCATCGGCGCGCTGCTGCCCTACGTCGACGCCCACTACCGCACCGAACCCACGCCGCGCGGACGTGCCGTGCTGGGCTGGTCGCTCGGTGGGCTGAGTGCCTTCGGTCTGGGCTGGAACGCGCCGGACCGGTTCGGCACGGTGGGCGCCTTCTCGCCCTCGTTCTGGGTAGCGGCCGACCGCGGCAGCGCCGGGGCGGTGCAGCGCTCGCGGCTGGCGCTGCGCATGGTGGACCGGGGGCCGCCGCGCCCGGACCTGCGGCTGTGGCTGTCGGTGGGGACCGGCGAGGAAACCGCCGACCGCGACCACGACGGCGTGATCGACGCAGTGGACGACGTGCAGGACCTGGTGAACGGCTGGCGTGCCCCGGATGGCCGGGTCCTTCGCGGCCTGGGCCAGTCCGGCTACCGGGTGGTCAAGGGCGGCCCCGGCGATCCGCCGCGCCGTGGCCAGGTCGCGCTGGACGTGGTGCCCGGCGCGCACCACGAGCAGGCCGCGTGGGCCGCCGTGCTGCCGGATTTCCTGCGCTGGGCCTTCCCGCCGGGCGGCTGAGCCGTTACACCCATGCGGCGGTGCGCGCTGCCACCGGAGGGCGTTCCACGCTATCGTTCGCGCCTTGTCCATCCGGGGAGTCCCACACGTGAGCCAACCGAAAGCGCCGGGCCTCGAACCGCGCACCGAACTGACCGTACGCGGCCTGATCATCGGCGTGGTGATCACCGTCGTGTTCACCGCCGCCAATGTGTTCTTCGGCCTGAAGGCCGGCCTCACGTTCTCCACCTCGATTCCCGCGGCGGTGATCTCGATGGCCCTGCTGAAGGGCTTCAAGGATTCCACCATCCAGGAAAACAACATCGTGCAGACGATCGCCTCGGCGGCCGGCACGCTGTCGTCGATCATCTTCGTGCTGCCCGGCATGATCATCATCGGCTGGTGGACCGGGTTCCCGTTCTGGCTGTCGTTCGCGATCTGCGCGCTGGGCGGCATCCTCGGCGTGATGTATTCGATCCCGCTGCGCCGCGCGCTGGTCACCGGCTCGGACCTGCCGTATCCCGAAGGCGTGGCCTGCGCCGAGGTGCTGAAGGTCGGTGCCGGCGACCAGAGCACCGACACGCCGACCGAGGACAGCCGCGCCGGCCTGCTCGCCGTGCTGTGGGGCTCGATCGTCTCGGCGGTGTTCGCGGTGGTGGTGGCGACGCAGATCTTCGCCTCCGACGTGGTGAAGTACTTCAAGGTCAACGATCGCGGCGGCGTCACCGGTTTCGACCTGGGCTTGTCGTTCGCGCTGTTCGCGATCGGCCACCTGGTCGGTATCTCGGTGGGCATCGCCATGCTGGTCGGTGCGCTGATCGGCTGGGGCTGGGGCGTGCCGCACTACGCCGCGCTGGCCGGTGGCACCGGTGCGCTGGCGGACATCGCGCAGGCGACCTGGAGCCACAAAGTGCGCTACGTCGGTGCCGGCGCCATTGCCGTGTCGGCAATCTGGACCCTGGCCAAGCTGGTCAAGCCGGTGGCCAGCGGCCTGGCCGGCGCCATGGCCGCCGCGCGCGTGCGCAAGGCGGGCAAGGCCGACACCCTGCCGCGCACCGAGCGCGACATGCCGATCGGCCTGGTCGGCATCATCACGCTGGCCTGCTTCGTGCCGATCGCCTGGCTGCTCGGCTACTTCGGTCACTCCAGTGGCCTGAGTGGCGAGATTGGCGTGCTGGCGGTGGGCGGCGTCGCCTTCGTGGTGCTGATGGGCTTCTTCGTCTCCACCGTGTGCGGCTACATGGCCGGCCTGATCGGCTCGTCCAACAGCCCGCTGTCCGGCATCGGCATCCTGGTGGTGATCTGCTCCTCGCTGCTGCTGGCGGCGTTCGTGCAGCCGCACCTGCCGCCGGACACCGGCAAGGCGCTGGTGGCCTTCTCGCTGTTCGTCACCGCGGTGGTGTTCACCGTGGCGGCGATCGCCAACAACAACCTGCAGGACCTCAAGACCGGCCAGCTGGTCGACGCCACGCCGTGGAAGCAGCAGGCGGCGCTCGTTGTCGGCGTGATCGCCGGCGCGGCGGTGATCCCGCCGGTGCTGGACCTGGTCAACCAGGCCTACGGTTTCCTCGGCGCGCCGGGCGTGAACCCGGCCACCGCGCTGCCGGCGCCGCAGGCGGGCCTGATCTCCGCGCTGGCGCAGGGCGTGATCCAGGGCAACATCGACTGGAGCCTGATCTGGGTTGGCGTGGGGATCGGCGCAGCCATCATCCTCATCGACGAGGTGCTGGCCCGGGTCAGTCGCTTCCGTTTGCCGCCGCTGGCGGTGGGTCTGGGCATCTACCTGCCGACCGTCTCCACCCTGATGGTGGTGGTTGGCTCGGTGGTGGGCTGGGTCTACGACCGCCAGGCCGACAAGGGCCCGCGGGCCGAGCCGGTGAAGCAGCTCGGCGTGCTGCTGGCCTCGGGCCTGATCGTGGGCGAGAGCATCATCGGCGTGGTGATCGCCGCCATCGTCGCCTTCGCCGACAAGCTGGGCCTGCGCAAGGATGGCCCGCTGGCCCTGGTCGGCCCGGGCTTTGCCGACTACGCCGTGTGGCTGGGCGGCGGCGCGTTCGCCATCGTGGTGTTCGTGCTGTATCGCTGGGTGGCGAAGATGGGCCGCAACGGCGCCTGATCCGGCCGCGGGAGCATCGGCGGACGCCCGCATGCGCCGACGATGCTCCCCGGACCCAACGAGAATCCCGTCGACCCCGACAGCCATGGCCGACAACAACGCTTCCAAGCTCGACCGCATCGTCGCCGAAGCCCGCCGCGCCGCCGAGCAGCGCGGCCACGGCTACCGCGAGCGCGCGCTGAAGATGTACCCGTGGATCTGCGGCCGCTGCGCCCGCGAGTTCGACCGCAGCAACGTGCAGCAGCTCACCGTGCACCACCGCAACCACAACCACGACGACAACCCGCCCGACGGCAGCAACTGGGAGCTGCTCTGCCTGTACTGCCACGACAACGAGCACCAGCGTTACCTGGATTACGACGCCGGCACGCTCGACGCTGGCGACACCCAGGCGCCGGCCACCGGTAATCCCTTCGCCGACCTCAAGGCGATGATGGAGCGCAACAGGAAGTAGTCACCGACGGGAGCGCCCGTGCGCCATCGCTCCGGCCCGCAGTGCCTCATCGACCCCGGCTCGTCCCGTCTCCCCCGCGTACAATCACGGCCCGCCCGTAGCGTGATGCCGTGCCGATGTCCCCTGTAGCCGCCGCCCCCGTCGACGACGTGCTCGATGCCCTGTTCCTGCCGCTGGAAGAGGGCGTCCTGCGCCTGCCGGCGAATGCCCGCGTGTTGTTCCTGCGCGCCCGCGACGGCTTCCGCCTGCGCGAGATGGCCAAGCCGGGCTGGCGCTGCGAGCAGAGCTTCAAGCCGTTCGCCGAGGTGCTGGCGCGCAGCCGCCTGAGCGTGGATGCCCAGATCGACGACGAGCGATTCGACCTGGTGCTCGTATTGCCGCCGCGCCAGCGCGAGGAAGCCCGCGCCACCTTCGCCCGCGCCGTGCAGCTCGCCGCACCCGGCGGCGTGGTACTGGCCTGCGTGCCGAACGCCGAGGGCGCCAAGTCCGCACAGGCCGACCTTGCCGCGCTGGCGAAGCCGGGCGGCCACCTCTCCAAGCACAAATGCCGCGTGTTCTGGACCGCGCCGCTGGACGGCACGCACGATGCCGAACTGCTGGCCCAATGGCTGGAGCTGGACACGCCGCGACGCAACCCCGCCGGTTACTGGAGCCGGCCCGGCCTGTTCGCCTGGGATCGTGTGGACGCGGCCTCGGCTCTGCTGGCCGCGCATCTTCCTGCCGATCTCGCCGGCCACGTCGCCGATCTCGGGGTGGGCTACGGCTACCTCGCCAGCGAGGTGATCGCGCGCTGCCCCGGTGTCACCGCGCTGGACGGCTTCGAGGCCGAGCAACGCGCCCTGGTCTGCGCCCACCAGAACCTCGCTCAAGCGCAGGCGAGGGCAGGGCGTCCGGTGGCCGTGACGCTGCACTGGCACGACGTCACCGCTGGCCTGCCCGGGCGCTACGACGCCATCGTCAGCAACCCGCCGTTCCACCAGGGGCGCGCCGACCAGCCGGAACTCGGCCGCGCCTTCATCACTGCCGCCGCCCGCGCGCTCACGCCCGACGGCCAGCTCTGGCTGGTCGCCAACCGTCACCTGCCGTACGAGGCCACGCTCGCCGCCCACTTCGCCGAGGTGCGCACGGTGGCCGACGAGGGCGGCTTCAAGGTCATCACCGCCCGCGGAGTGCGCGCATGAAACTGGTCAAGCTCATCGCCAACCTTGGCTATGGCAGCCGCAAGGACGTGCAGTGGATGTTCCGCGAGGGCCGTATCACCGACGCCGACGGCGAGGTGCTGTACGCCGACGACAAGGTGGAGCACGCCAACATCCGCATCGACGGCGAGCCGCTGGACCCGCCCGCCGGCATGGTGCTGATGCTGCACAAGCCGCTGGGCGTCACCTGCTCGCGCAAGGACGGCGGCCGCGTCGTCTACGACCTGCTGCCGCCGCGCTACCGCGTGCGCGATCCCGCGCTCTCCACCGTCGGCCGCCTCGACCGCGACACCAGCGGCCTGCTGCTGATCACCGACGACGGCGCGTTGCTGCACCGGATCATCTCGCCCAAGTCGCACGTGCCCAAGGTCTACGAGGCCACCCTCGCCAACGACCTTCGCGGCAACGAAGCGGCCACCTTCGCCAGCGGCACCCTGATGTTGGAATCGGAAACCACCCCGCTGCTGCCCGCCGAACTGGAAGTGCTGGAACCCCGCAGGGCCCGCCTCACCCTGCACGAAGGCCGCTACCACCAGGTGCGCCGCATGTTCGCCGCCGTCGGCAACCACGTGGAGGCACTGCACCGGGTCTCGGTGGGCGGGCTGGGCCTGGGCGAGCTGCCGGCGGGGGAGTGGCGGATGCTGGGGGAGGGGGACGTGGCGTCGATTTTCGGCGGTGTATGACGGCAACCACAGCCAGCGGGCGACGCGTCGCGATGCCGGGATAGGCTGCGGGTTTAGACGGATGGGTTAGGCTGCAGGGAAGGTGGTAGGTTGTTGATGTTGAACGTGTCGGGGCTAGGTGGTTGACCGCGCGGCAGGGATTAGGCTGCAGGATTACACTGCATTTTCAAACCTACTTTTAGTTAGACGTCATGACCACTGAGCACATAGTTCACGTCAAAGCCCCCGGCATTCGACCGCCCTACTACCTAGTCGCAGAGCTTCTTTGGGGCGCGGGCTGTGACTTCGACTCGGACGGCAATAGTCACACTCCCGAAGATGGCGAGTGGACCGAGCTATCGTTGGTTCTTCGCAGCGATGTGGGCCAGCGCGTTGACATTGATCCGGTGTCAACAGAGCCGTTAGTTCTTGGTGTTCGCTCAACCCATGAGTCGCTCGCTTCCCAAGCAGCACGATTCTTGGCTTTGCATACGGGCGGCGCGCTTGTCGGCGGCGTCTAACAACTCGTTCAAGGCGGACGGCTTCGCCGCCGCTTAACTCCAGCGTTAGAGCCCATGAACATCACTTGCCCTGAGTGCCAAGTTCGCATTGAGTTCGCCGCTGCGTTTGCTGCCGCGTTCTGCTGGGCAAGTGGCGCTGTTGCCTTCAACTGCCCAAGCTGCGGCAAGCCCGCATACTTCGCCCCAAGTGACCAACACATCGAGGTGGGTATGCTCGGCGCCGCCCCGACGCTTGACCCCATCCCTGGGGCTCTGTACCCGGCCCAAGTTTCAATCCTCAAGCAGGGTCAATCCGCCACCATTTCGTGGCAAGGCCTCACCAGGCAGCTGCCGTCAGCTGGCGCATACATCGGCAGTAGGTACCATGCGCGCTAGCTCTAACTACTCGTTCAAGGCGGACACGATAGTTCCCTCGGTTTAGTGGACACCCTGATCTAACTTTTCAGGAGTGCCCCATGCCCAAACCAGGCCCAAGAACGACCACCCGCTACAGCGAGCAA
>NCKB01000010.1 GCA_002279065.1 Lysobacterales bacterium 15-68-25 | reverse complement strand
TAGTCAGGGGTGACCAGCACCGGAATGCGTGTTCAGTCGCTCCAGCGCGAGTGACCAGCGTCAACCGGCACGGTGTCCAGTTCGGTCCAGCACCCGCAGCCAGATTGGGGTTGGCACCGGCTTGAAGCAAGTAAGAGAACACCTGGTCCTCATTGTCAGGACGTCCCTCATCGTGTCGTTGACTCAGACACTCAACCAAGGGTGGCTTAAACTCTTGGGGTTTATCTCGCTCTCGCCCTGACTCAAATCCAACATATCGTTCGGTGCCACACGCATCCAAAGGAGCACCCGCTTCAACCAGTATCTTGACAGCTTCCAAATCCCTCATTCTTGCCGCACGGGCCAAAGGATAAGCCCCTTCAAGATGAAGCCTTTCAGGCGCACATTCGATTTCCTCTCGAAGGTCATCATGAGTCCCATCTTCAAGCACGGAACGAAATGAGCGCGCAGCTTCTATACTTTCCTTGGATGGTTCTTTTTCTTTCATGAATGGACCCGATGGCTTGATGTTTATAAATCAACCATGCTCCTGTTTGGCGATATGTCAAGCCCATCGAAGCAAAAAAATCCCGCCATATAGGCGGGCAAGATGAGGACCCTAAGAAGGGTTGAATGCTGATTAATGCTTAGAGCTGCTGGACGGTATGGCACCGCTCACACTGAAAGTGGCCCTTTCGCCGCTGAACGCCATTCATGGCCATGGCCGCATAGATGGCAAGCCACATCGCAGCAAAGAACGCCATGCCCCGAAAGAGCGGGTCATAGACCGAAGCCGCGAGCATCAAAGCCGGAGGAGTGAGGAACACACCATGAGCCAAGAAGCTCTGTTTCCTCGGCGCATGGTGGTGGGGCGTTCGACAGGCACAGTGGCCGCAAAAGACCATTGGAACCGAATCATTCGTTAAGACCTTTTCCATGGCACTCCCCTTTTTGAATCAATAACGATGATCCACCATTGATCGATTATTTCGGTTCGTCAAGTGCCATCCATCCAATATTTAGATGGGATTGGGTTTATCGGGTTCCCTAAGCGTGGCCTCTCGAACCAGCGCCATCAATCGGTCCCTCACCGCTTCATTGGCAAGCCGCTCACCCTCCATCCGAGCGTCCTGGATTTGGCGGTCGAGCAAAGCGACTTCCTCATCCCAGCCCATCGCCTCGCATACCTGTTCCCAGAACATCGCCTGGCGCATGAAGGTGAGTCGAGGACCATGAGCCGCCCTCCTCCTTCCCGTGCGTCCTGAGGCCTGCCCTGAGACGACAGGAATCGAAGGGGTGTGGGGTGCCTTGTGTGACGGCTCGAGGATCTCCGCAAAATCTTCCACCGGCAGCAGAATCCGATTTCCTCGCTTCGTCGCGCCAGGAAATCCACCGTGCTTCATCTGGTCGCGAATCTTCTGCTTCGCACCCCTCGATGTGCGTCCCAAGACCATGGCCACCTGGTCCACATCCAGAGCCCACACCTCACGACCGAAGACCTCACGAAGGTGTTTTAGGGTGCGCTCACTCATTGGTGCGACTCGGATGGCTTGGAATGCAAGTGATTCGACTGACGAACGAACTCGACGCATGTGCCAAGGAACCGGTCGAGCACGCTCTGGTCAATCGGCCACTGCCATAGGGTCTGAGATTGCATCCGTCCCTCAATACGAGCCTCACTCGCCCCAAATGGCTCAGCCTGATGAGGCCGAAGCGTTGAGTAGGCCCTGAGCATTGGCCCTCTCTTCAAGATGCGAAAGCGCACTACCACGGGATCTAGGTCACCATCTGGTGCCACGCGGAGGCCAATCCGAGCCTCAGGGAAAGGCATAGGAACTGTCTTGTAAGCCAAGCCGTGCTTATCAGCATAGGCCTTACAGCTTGCGATGAGTTCCAGTTCTTCCGGCGTTGGGGGACGAGCCTTGACCCCTCTTCCCTTCTTCATGCTCATGATGCTCCAAAGCTCTAACGGTCGAGTGTGTAGGTGTAACAGTGTGATTCCGAGAGCTTACGCTGCAAGCTGATGCTCGTAGTACGGATGTCGCTTGTCATCAAAGATTGCGTAAAGCGCAGCCAGGTTCGCTGGATCAGGTGACAACCAAGCATCCAAGTGCTCGGGCCTGATGTTGATGATCGTTCTGTCGTGGCCAGCGGCTGCGACCTCAGGCTCTGGCTCATCAGTGATCGCCGCAAAGCTGTCTAGGTCCGGCAGCACACCCTTCGGGTCTGTCCACCTGGACCACAAGCAGGCAACCAACATGGGCTCACGGTCGCGCGGCGTAAACTGCAAGACTTGGTTTTTCCCATCTGGCCCCTCCACGTTCTCATAGAACGTATCGACGACAAGGAGGGCATGAGAGCGGCCAAACAGCCCTTTCCAGAAGCCTTCGAGGCTGTCCCTGCGCGCGTTGTATGTACCTGGGAACTTGGTATCAAAGAAGGCGGGCGTGCCAGCGGGGCGGCATTGATACCGCATGGGCTTGATGACTCGCCGCCCCTCTTCAACCACAAGTACCGGAGCATAGTTGCCGGGATAGATTCTGCTGTCCCTATCGAGAAAATCCCTGCGCACGAGGTCATCAAGGTCACGGCGCGCCCGACTCACCTTGTCGGTCGCAATCCGCTGGTCGTTGGCGGCTTTTTTGGTTGGCTTAGGGCCAGCAAGCACGACCTCTGCGGCAGCCAGGCGCTCAGACTGAGCACGAAGCTCTTGACGAAGCATGCCTTCGGCGGCGGCGTTCGCCTCTCGCACAGCCTTGGCCAAAGCCATCCCCTCTTCGGAACGAACATCCAGAAGGGAGTCACGTGTGCGTTTGGGGACACGCCGAATCCAGCCCGCTGAACCACCCATTTCGTCAATCAGTCGAGCGAATGCGTGGATGTCCAGATCACCGCCAAGTTTTCGGTAGCGGTTCCAGTCCGCCCATACCTGCGCTGAGTAACACATGCCAGCATTCCCTCCACGAGCCCATCTGAGAAGGTGCACCTGCCTTGGTCTCCTAGCCTGAGACCCGCACCACCGAACATCCAGCCATGGGTTATGTTCGCTGGACAGCGACCACAAGGAAACTGCTCGTGCTCACCTTCAATCAGCTTCTCGATTCTGTCGGGATTCCGCCAAAACAGACCCACATGGCTCGCCACCAATCTAAACGCGGACCACTAGGCAAGTCTCCGGCTGACTTGTGGCGCGCTGGGGACGGCTCTTTCGAACGGTACCAGTGCATCCAAAGTGACCCTGAGTTCGCGGTCGGCCATTGGCTAGCTTCATTTGTACCAGGACCAAACGGCGAGACGTTATTTGTCGGCCTGTACCGCGTGCTTACGATGGTGATGAATAAAGACCCGTCGATGACCTGTCCGATTGGCGGCCATAGTGTCCTAGACCACCACTTCTACACGATGGAACGCCTTGATGTGCTCGACGCCTATGTGGGTCGCCTAGTTATCGAGTGGGGGAAGGCCAAGATCGCCTGGGTACAGTGGGCCGGTCGGCAGCCCAAGGCCATCCTTGAAATCCGTGCGAACGTCACCGAAGCCCCCTTTCCTGGCCACATTCACTTCATCAGCACCATCCAGGCCTTGGCCGATGTGCCGGCCACGTGGAAGTCGAACTTGACGAACTCGCGAGGCGTCTATCTCTTAGTCTCTAAGAAGACAGGCCAGCAATACGTCGGAAGCGCCACAGGTAGCGAAGGATTCTGGGGGCGATGGCAGGCCTATGTCAGGGATGGGCACGGCGGGAACGAACTCATGAAAGACACCGCCGACGAGGACTATCAGGTATCAATCCTCGAGGTCGCCTCCTCGAGCGCTTCGGAACCCGAAATCCTGCGACTCGAAGCGCTCTGGATGAAGAAGCTCACCACCACGATAAACGGATTGAACAGCAGGCCAGGGAAGCGGCAGACGAAGGCTTGAGGGGTTGTTTAGGTGTGTTGTAGGGGACCCATCGCACCTGAGCAGCCGCGCCGCCCAAAGTAGAAACCTTCGAGAACGGATTTTTTGCTTGGCCTCGCGCGCTTAGTCCGTCTTCGGAGTCAGCCGAAACTTGATGGGGGCAAGCGAAAACTTCTTCTTCATCTGCTCGACGGTCATGAAGTCCACGCTTACAGCCTTGATCCCATCAAAACGGACGAAGACGAACTCACCCGCCTCGCCGTATTCCTCAATGGTTTGAAGCTGATAGATCGAGAGGAAGGTGTTGCCGCCAAGCTCGTTCACTCGACTCGACTTCACCTCCAAGAAGTGATCTCGGATCTTTCCTCCGACCTTGCGGATAGTCTTGATGTCGAAGGGGGATTGAGGCGCTTGTTTCGAAGTCCAATCAACACGGGAAGGGCTGACACCAATCGACTTGGCGTAGGCTACTTCACGCTCGTAGACCACCTTCTCGCCCAGCTCGCCTAGTTCCTTGTCAGGAAGCGAGAACTTGCCAGCCCCTGCTTTCTTCTGTCGCTCCGTGCGCTGGTCTGTCTTCAACGTCATTGCGTAGCGGTCTGCAAGACGCAAGATCACGTCAATCTCTCGCTTGACCACGACCCGCTCAGCAACATTGGCATGTTCTAGGCGCTGCCTTGCGCCCCTGAGTGCATCGGAGAGGATGTTGGCCGCGTGTCTCTTGTCTAGGTAGCGTCTGCCATTTCCCCAGTTCTCCAAGACCGGCATATGGCGACCCTTAGCCGAGTCATAGGGGATAGAAGGCACAAGGAGAGTGGCCAGCTCTTCCGGGGCAGTTGCCTGGTAGACCCATTTGTAGCGACCTGAGAGGTGCGCCACGTCCTTGCGAATCACATCTTGGATGGGGCTTGTGACAAACACTGCGCCGCCATGGACCCCCACGATTTGGGCCGACTTCTCTCTGTCCGCCTTGTAGGTGAACCAAAAAATGACGAACTCGTCGCCCGCCTTATCGCTTCCTGGGATTGCCGTTGGAGGCAGATAGAGTTTGACGTCCTCGTCCTCCCTGAGCATGAAGTTCATGCACTCGTGGAACCCCTCCCCGCCGCGAATTACTGGCGCGTTGTATTCATCGTATTCGTTGGCACTTGCCGGCCTTGAATACTTGTTGTGGGCAGGAAGCCCCCTGTGGTCGTAGTGAATCTTGACTGCGAGGAAGCGGACCATGGCATTCCCTTAGCTGCACGGTTATCCCTGCATTTTGTGCTCATCCCCACCTCAGCGATAGCCACCATGAAGCATGGTTGCTTCCGTCGTAGCAGCAAGAAGCATGCGCCTTGGAGCATGCGCGACAAGTAGCGCCGACCCCTTCTAACCTGGGACAAATCTGGGACAAATGGGGGGTGTTTTTGGGTGTTTCGGGGTGTTTTTCGAAGCTTGGCCTCATCGCCGGGTAACCGCTTGAAATCTAGGTTTTTCAAGGGCTGAGGCCACTTTTCGGGGGTCCTCAAAATGACCCGTTGTCCCCTTAGGAGGGGGCCGCTCTATCCAACTGAGCTACGAGGGCAACAGCCGGATTTTGGCATGGATCGCCACTCCAGGGCGACGGCATGGGGTCGGCCCGTCGCGGCAGGCCTGCTAGACTTGCGGTTTTAGCCGCGACACCACATCTCGTCGCGCAGTAGCCATCTGAAGGAGTGCGCATGTCCCACGAAATCCTCAAGGCACTTGGCCTTTCCGCCGAGCTGTCCGGCACGTATCTCGGCCAGGGCGAGTGGTCCACGACCACCGATGCGGGCACGCTGCAGCCGGTGAACCCGGCCACCGGCGAGGTGATCGCCCGCGTGCATGCCTCCAGCCAGGCCGACTACGAGAAGATCGTCGAGCGTGCCCAGGCTGCGTTCAAGGTATGGCGCACCACCCCGGCGCCGCAGCGCGGCGAAGCCGTGCGCCTGTGCGGCGAGGCCCTGCGCAAGCACAAGGACGCGCTGGGAAGCCTGGTCGCGTTGGAGATGGGCAAGATCAAGCCCGAGGGCGACGGCGAAGTGCAGGAGATGATCGACATCGCCGACTTCGCGGTGGGCCAGAGCCGCATGCTCTACGGCTACACCATGCACTCCGAACGCCCCGGCCACCGCATGTACGAGCAGTACCAGCCGCTGGGCCTGGTCGGCATCATCTCGGCATTCAACTTCCCGGTGGCCGTGTGGGCGTGGAATGCCATGCTGGCCACGATCTGCGGCGACATCTGCATCTGGAAGCCCTCGCCGAAGGTGCCGCTGTCGGCGATCGCCACGATGAAGATCTGCAACGAGGCGCTGAAGGATGCGGGCTTCCCTGACCTGTTCTTCCTGTTCAACGACGGCGGCACCGAGCTGGCGCAGCGCTTCGTCGACGACAAGCGCATTCCGCTGATCAGCTTCACCGGCTCGACCAAGGTCGGCCGCATGGTCGGCGAGCGCGTGGCCCACCGCATGGGCCGCTCGCTGCTGGAGCTTGGCGGCAACAACGCGATCATCCTGGACCAGAGCGCCGACCTGAAGCTGGCGATCCCGGGCATCGTGTTCGGCGCCGTCGGCACCGCCGGCCAGCGCTGCACCACCACCCGCCGCCTGTTCGTGCACACCTCGATCTACGACACCGTGCTGGAGACCCTGGTCAAGGCGTACAAGCAGGTCGAGGGCAAGATCGGCGATCCGACCCTGTCGACCACCCTGATGGGCCCGCTGAACAGCCCGGAGAGCGTGCAGGCCTACCTGGCGGCCATCGAGAAGGCCAAGGCCTCCGGCGGCACCATCGCCACCGGCGGTGCGGCGCTGACCGACCGCAAGGGCAACTTCGTGCTGCCGACCATCGTCACCGGCCTGAAGAACTCGGACGAGGTGGTGCAGTCGGAAACCTTCGCGCCGATCCTCTACGTGATGCCCTTCGACAGCATCGACGAGGCGATCGAGATGCAGAACGACGTGCCCCAGGGCCTGTCCTCGGCGATCTTCACGCAGAACCTGAAGGTGGCCGAGCAGTTCCTGTCGGCGGCCGGCAGCGACTGCGGCATCGCCAACGTCAACATCGGCACCTCCGGCGCCGAGATCGGCGGCGCCTTCGGCGGCGAGAAGGAAACCGGCGGTGGTCGTGAGTCCGGCTCGGATGCATGGAAGGTCTACATGCGCCGCCAGACCAACACCATCAACTACTCGGACGCGCTGCCGCTGGCCCAGGGCATCAAGTTCCACGTGTAAGCTGCACGCGCACGCGGGCTTCGGCCCGCGTGCACCCGGCGGAGGCGATCGCTTCCGCCCGTGATCGAAGGGGATCTCCGCGATGAACACGACGTCCGCCCCCCGCTCCACCTGCACCCTGGCCGTGGTCAGCCTGTGCTTCGGCATCGCCGCCTGGACCGTGCTGCCCCTGATCGGTGCCATCGTTGCCGTGATCTGCGGCCACCTCGCCCGCCGGGAGATCCGCCAGACCGTGTCCGAGCCGCTCGGCGGCGACGGATTCGCCGTGACCGGGCTGGTGCTCGGCTACGCGCAGCTGGCCCTGTCCGTGCTCGCCATCTTCGCTATGGTGTTCTTCGGCGCGGTGGTGCTCGGCATGCTCCAGCACGCCTGACCATGGAGATTCCCTCCTCGCCCGACGCGCCCTTCCGCCTGGACGGCTACCGCGTCGTCGTCGCCGGCGGAAGCCGTGGTATCGGACGCGCCATCGCGCTCTCCTTTGCCCGGGCGGGAGCGGCGGTGTCGGTCTGTGCGCGCGGTGAGGCGTCGCTGGCCGAAGTCCGGGGCGCCATCGAGGCACTCCGCGGCACGGCCCATACCCACCCCTGCGATCTCGCCTACCCGCAGGCGATCGCCACCTACATCGACGCGGCGGCCGAGGCGCTCGGCGGCATCGACGTACTGGTGAACAACGCCACCGGCTATGGCTTCGCCGAGGACGACGAGGGCTGGACCGCCAACTTCCAGATCGACCTGATGGCGGCCGTGCGCGCTTCGCGTTGCGCCCTGCCGCACCTCAGGCGCAGCGGCCGCGCCAGCATCCTGCACACCAGTTCCATCGCCGCGCTGCGCCCGCGCGCCAGCGGCGCCCCCTATGCCGCGATCAAGGCCGCGCTCAGCCACTACGCCGGCTCGCAGGCACTGGCGCTCGCGCCGGACCGCATCCGCGTGAACGCCATTGCCCCCGGCTCGATCAGCTTCCCCGATGGCCTGTGGGAACGCCGGCGCGAGGAAGAACCCGAACTGCACGCGGCGACGCTGGCGAAGATTCCGTTCGGCCGCTTCGGCACGCCCGAGGACGTGGCCCACGTCGCCCTGTTCCTCGCCTCCCCCTGGGCCGGATGGATCACCGGCCAGACCCTCGCCGTGGACGGCGGCCAGATGCTCAACGGCTGATGCCCATGTCCGACCTGCGCAGCACCGAGCGCTTCGGCGACCGCGTCGCCGACTACGTGCGCTATCGCCCCGACTATCCGGTCGCGCTGGTCGACTGGCTGCACCGCGAACATGGCGTGGACGCATCCTGGGACGTGGCCGACGTCGGCGCCGGCACCGGCATTTCGGCCCGGCTGTTCCTCGATGCAGGCCACCGTGTCACCGCCGTCGAACCGAACGCACCGATGCGCGCGGCCGCCGAGCAGTGGCTGGGCGACAACCCGCGCTTTCGCGCCGTCGACGGCCGTGCCGACGCCACCGGCCTGGCCGATGGCAGCGTCGCGCTGATCGTCGTGGCACAGGCCTTCCATTGGTTCGACGAAGCCGCCGCCCGCCGCGAGTTTGCGCGCATCCTGCGCCCGGGTGGACTGGCGGCAATCATGTGGAACTCGCGTCGTCTCACCGGCACGCCGTTCCTCGAAGGCTACGAGGCGCTGCTCCAGCGGTACGGCACCGACTACAACAGCGTGGCCGAGCGCTACGCCGACGAATCGCGCATGCGCGCCTGGTTCGGTAGCGGCTTCCGCGGCGCGGGGCGCTTCGACCACGGCCAGAAACTGGACTTCGACGCGCTCAAGGGCCGCCTGATGTCCTCCTCCTACGCGCCGCAGGCAGGCCATCGGCAGCACGCGCCGATGATCGAAGCCCTGCGTAAGCTGTTCGACGCCACCGCGGTCGACGGCCGCATCGATTTCACCTACGACACCCGCGTCTACGTGGGCACCCTGAGCTGACCGCATGTACCGATACCTGCGCCCCCTGCTGTTCGCGCTTGCCCCCGAAACCGCCCACGGCCTGACCCTGTACGGGCTCGACGTCGCCTACCGCAGCGAGCTGCTGCGCTTCGTCGCCACGCCGCCGGACGAGCTGCCGGTGGAGGCCTTCGGCCTGCGCTTTCCCAACCCGGTCGGCCTGGCGGCGGGCCTGGACAAGAACGCCGACCACCTGGACGCGCTCGGCGCACTGGGCTTCGGCTTCGTCGAGGTCGGCACCACCACGCCCCGCCCGCAACCAGGCAACCCGAAGCCGCGGATGTTCCGCCTGGCCGCGCACGAGGCAATCATCAATCGCCTCGGCTTCAACAACGACGGCGTCGACGCGCTGGTGCGCAATGCCGAGAAGTCGTCGTATGCCGGCGTGCTCGGCATCAACATCGGCAAGAACAAGGACACGCCGAACGAGAAGGCGGTCGACGACTACCTGTTCTGCCTCGAGCGCGTCTACGCCCGCGCCAGCTACGTCACGGTGAACATCTCCTCGCCCAACACCCAGGGCCTGCGCGACCTGCAGGAAGAGGAGACGCTGCGGCGTTTCATCGGCACCCTGCGCGAGGCGCAGGAGCGGCTGGGCGCACGGCACGGCGTGCGCAAGCCGATGCTGCTGAAGATCGCCCCGGACCTGTCCGAGCCTGAGCTCGACGCCATCGCCGAGGTGCTGCTGGCCAGCCAGGTGGATGGGGTGATCTGCACCAACACCACGATCGACCACAGCGCCGTGGCTTCCGACCCGCAATGGCAGGAGACCGGCGGCCTGTCCGGCCGGCCGCTGATGGCGCGCGCCACCGCCGTGCAGCGCGGCATGGCCGAGCGACTGAAGGGCAAGGTCGGCATCGTCGGGGTGGGCGGCATCCTCGACGGCGACGATGCGGTGGCCAAGCTCGACGCTGGCGCATCGCTGGTGCAGGTCTATTCCGGCCTGATCTACCGCGGCCCGGAGCTGATCGCCGAGTGCGTCAACGAGATCCGCCGCCAGCGCGGAGGCGCCGATGGTCGCTGAGCGCATCGACATGGGCGGCTACACGCTGATCGAGAACGCCCCGCTGGCCCGCCGCAACACCCTGCGCGTGGCCGCGAAGGCGCGTCTGCTGGCGGAGATCCGCGACGCCAGCAAGCTGCCGGAGCTGCTCGCCTTCCCCGCCGTGAAGCAGGGGCCGCTGCTGGTGCTCGGCGAAGGCAGCAACGTGCTGTTCGCCGGCGACTTCGAAGGCACCGTGCTGGCGATGGCCACCCAAGGCGTGAAGGTGGAGGACGATGGCCGCATCGTGCGGCTGGCGGTGGCCGCCGGCGAGCGCTGGGACGACTTCGTGCGCTGGACCCTGGGCCAGGGCATCGCCGGGCTGGAAAACCTGATCCTGATCCCCGGCACGGTCGGCGCCGCGCCGATCCAGAACATCGGCGCCTACGGCACCGAGGTGGCCGAGTTCATCGACAGCGTGGAGGCCTGGGACACCCGCGGGCATCGCGTGGTCACGCTGGACCGCGAGGCGTGCGCCTTCGGCTACCGCGACTCGCTGTTCAAACGCGAACCCGACCGCTACGTGGTCACCGCGGTGCGCTTCGCATTGCCGCGCACCCGCGAGCTGCGCCTGGACTACGCCGGCATCCGCGAGGAACTGGCCCGCATGGGTGTGGACAAGCCGGCGCCGTTCCACGTCGCCGAGGCGATCATCCACCTGCGCACGCGCAAGCTGCCCGACCCGGCGGTGATCGGTAACGCTGGCAGCTTCTTCAAGAATCCGATCGTCGACGCCGCCACCGGCGAGGTGCTGCAGCGCGAGCACCCGGAGCTGGTCGCCTGGCCCACGGCCGACGGCCGCTGGAAGCTGTCCGCCGCCTGGCTGATCGAGGCGGCCGGGTTGAAGGGCTATCGCGAAGGCGACGCCGGCATCTCCTCGCGCCACGCACTGGTGCTGGTCAACCACGGCCAGGCCACCGGCCCGCAGCTGTGGGCACTGGCACGCCAGGTGATCGCCAGCGTCGAAGCCACCTTCGGCGTGAGGCTGGAACCGGAACCGCGGGTCATCGGCGCCTGAGGACACGCGGCCGCCCGAGGCCGCGCGACTTTTTACGCGATCTATATGGGGTAGCGCTTTTTCGCTACCCCTTTCTTATGCGCCGATTCCGAGAATGCGCGCCGTCATCGCGACGGAGGCTTCTCCCGTGGACCTTGCCTATCTCCTGCTGATCGCCGCCCTGGTCGCCGTCACGGCCGGCCTGGTGCGCCTGTGCGACCGCCTCGGCCGCCGCTGAGGCGCGCCTCACTACTCCAAGACGGACATTCCCATGACTGCCCTGTATGCCCTCGCCGCCGTGCTCGCGGTGGCCGTCACCGGCTACCTGTGCGTGGCCCTGCTCAAACCGGAGTGGTTCGAATGAACGCCAACGACTGGCTCCAGATGGGCCTGTTCCTGGGCCTGCTCCTGCTGCTGGCGATCCCGCTGGGCAGCTACATGGCGCGCGTGTTCGCCGACACGCCGAACCGAGTGACCCGCCTCGGCGGTCGCGTCGAACGCGCGATCTACCGGCTGTGCGGCATCCACCCCGACGAAGACATGGGCTGGAAGCGCTACACGCTGGCCATGCTCGCGTTCAACCTGGCCGGCCTACTCGCCGTCTACGCGCTGCAACGCTGCCAGGCGTGGCTGCCGCTCAATCCGGCGCACCTGCCGGCGGTCTCCGCCGACTCGTCGATGAATACCGCCATCAGCTTTGCCAGCAACACCAACTGGCAGGGCTACGGCGGCGAGTCGACGATGAGCTACCTGACCCAGATGCTCGGCCTGGCGGTGCAGAACTTCCTCTCCGCGGCGACCGGCATCGCCGTACTGGTGGCGGTGGTCCGCGGCTTCGTCCGGCGCTCCGCGCAGGGCATCGGCAACTTCTGGGTCGACCTGACCCGCAGCACGCTGTACGTGCTGCTGCCGCTGTCGCTGCTGCTGGCGCTGGCGCTGGTCTCGCAGGGCGTGGTGCAGAACTTCCATCCCTACACCGAGGCCACGCTGGTCCAGCCCGCGCATGTCGCCGAGACGGTCAAGGATGCAGCCGGCGTGGCACATACGCACGACGTCACCATCACCACCCAGACCCTGCCGATGGGCCCGGCCGCCTCGCAGATCGCGATCAAGCAGCTGGGCACCAACGGCGGCGGCTTCTTCAACGTCAATTCGGCGCATCCGTTTGAGAACCCGACGCCGCTGAGCGACCTGCTGGAGGTGTTGTCGATCCTGCTGATCCCTGCGGCGCTGTGCCTGACCTTCGGCCGCATGGTCGGTGATCGCCGCCAGGGCTGGGCACTGCTGGCCACGATGTTGGCGATCTTCGTGCCGCTGCTGCTCGCCTGCACCGCCGCCGAACAGGCCGGCACGCCGCTGCTGGCCCACCTGGGCGTGGACCAGCACGCCAGTGCGCTGCAGGCCGGCGGCAACATGGAGGGCAAGGAGACGCGCTTCGGCATCGTCGGCTCGACGATCTGGGCGACCGCCACCGCCGCCGCGTCCAACGGCTCGGTCAACGCGATGCACGATTCGTTCACCCCGCTCGGCGGCCTGGTGCCGATGTGGCTGATCCAGTTGGGCGAGGTGATCTTCGGCGGCGTCGGTTCCGGCCTGTACGGCCTGCTCGCCTTCGCCGTGGTCGCGGTGTTCATCGCCGGCCTGATGGTCGGGCGCACACCGGAGTACCTCGGCAAGAAGATCGAGGCGCACGAGATGAAGATGGCCTCGATCGCCGTGCTGATTCCCTGCGCCCTGGTGGTGATCGGCACCGCCATCGCGGTGATGGCGCCGGCCGGCGTGGCCGGGGTCGCCAACCCGGGTGCGCACGGCTTCAGCGAAATCCTCTACGCGCTCAGTTCGGCCTCCAACAACAACGGCAGCGCGTTCGCCGGGCTCTCCGCCGACACGCCGTTCTGGAACGTGCTGCTCGGCATCTGCATGTTCCTGGCGCGCTACCCGCTGATCGTGGCGATGCTGGCCATGGCCGGCTCGCTGGCCGCCAAGCGCCACGTGCCGCCCTCGGCCGGCACCCTGCCCACCCACACGCCGCTGTTCGTCGTGCTGCTGGCCTGCGTGGTGATCGTGGTGGGCGCGCTCACTTTCCTGCCCGCGCTGGCGCTCGGGCCGATCGTCGAATCTCTCTCGGGGCACTGATCCATGACTTCGCATACCCAGGCGAGCGTACGTTTCGACCGCGAGCTGGTGCTCGACGCCGCCGCCGACGCCTTTCGCAAGCTGTCGCCACGGCTGCAGTTCCGCAACCCGGTGATGTTCGTGGTGTTCCTGTGCAGCCTGCTCACCACCGGACTGTGGCTGCAGGCGCTGACCGGCCACGGCGAGGCGCCGACCGGCTTCATCTTCTGGGTGAGCCTGTGGCTGTGGTTCACCCTGTTGTTCGCCAACTTCGCCGAGGCGCTGGCCGAAGGGCGCGGCAAGGCGCAGGCCAATGCGCTGCGCAGCACGCGCCGCGCGGTGCCGGCGAAGAAGCTCGCCGCGCCCCGGCGCGACGCCGCGGTGACGGTGATGTCCTCGGCTGATCTGCGCGCCGGCGACGTGGTGCTGGTGGAGGCCGGCGACATCCTGCCGGGCGACGGCGAGGCGATCGCCGGCGCGGCCAGCGTCAACGAGGCGGCGATCACCGGCGAATCCGCGCCGGTGATCCGCGAGGCCGGCGGGGACCGCAGCGCGGTCACCGGCGGCACCGAGCTGCTGTCGGACTGGCTGGTGGTACGGATCACCCGCAACCCGGGCGAGAGCTTTCTCGACCGCATGATCGCGATGGTCGAGGGCGCCGCGCGGCGCAAGACGCCGAACGAGATCGCGCTGACCATCCTGCTGGCCAAGTTCACCCTGATCTTCCTGCTCGCCTGCGCCACGCTGCTGCCGTACTCCATCTACAGCGTGCAGGCGGCCGGCAGCGGCAGCCCGATCACCCTCACCGTGCTGGTGGCGCTGCTGGTGTGCCTGATCCCGACCACGATCGGCGCGCTGCTCTCGGCGATCGGCATCGCCGGCATGGACCGGATGATCCGCGCCAACGTGATCGCCACCTCCGGCCGCGCGGTGGAGGCGGCCGGCGACGTCGACGTACTGCTGCTGGACAAGACCGGCACGATCACCCTGGGCAACCGTCAGGCGGTCGCCTTCCTGCCCGCGCCGGGCATCGACGAACGCGCGCTGGCCGAGGCGGCACAGCTGGCTTCGCTGGCCGACGAGACACCGGAAGGTCGCAGCGTGGTGATGCTGGCGCGCGAGCGGCACGGCCTGGCGGCGCACGAATGCGAACAAGCCATCGGCGAGTTCGTGCCGTTCACCGCGCAGACCCGTATGAGCGGTGTCGACCTGCCCGACCGCACGATCCGCAAGGGCGCCGTCGATGCGGTCGAGCGCTATCTCGCTGCCGCGGGCGGTGCGCTGCCGGCAGCGGTCAAACGTGCGGCGGAGGAAGTGGCCCGCCGCGGCGCCACGCCCCTCGTGGTGGCCGACCAGCACCGCGCACTCGGCGTGATCGAGCTGAAGGACATCGTCAAGGGCGGCATCAAGGAGCGCTTCGCCGAGATGCGCGCGATGGGCATCAAGACGGTGATGATCACCGGCGACAACCCGCTCACCGCCGCCGCGATCGCCGCCGAGGCCGGCGTCGACGACTTCCTCGCCGAGGCCACGCCGGAAGCCAAGCTCGCGCTGATCCGCGAGATCCAGGCCGAGAACCGGCTGGTGGCGATGTGCGGCGACGGCACCAACGATGCGCCTGCGCTGGCGCAGGCCGACGTCGCGGTGGCGATGAACAGCGGCACGCAGGCGGCGAAGGAGGCCGGCAACATGGTCGACCTCGATTCCAACCCGACCAAGCTGATCGAGATCGTGGCGATCGGCAAGCAGATGCTGATCACCCGCGGCGCGCTGACCACGTTCTCGATCGCCAACGACATCGCCAAGTACTTCGCGATCATCCCGGCCGCCTTCGCCAGCACCTACCCGGCGCTCAACGCACTCAACGTGATGCACCTGGCCACGCCGCGCAGCGCGATCCTGTCGGCGGTGATCTTCAACGCGCTGATCATCGTCTTCCTGATTCCGCTGGCGCTGAAGGGTGTGGCCTACCGCGCGCTCGGCGCCGGTGCGCTGCTGCGGCGGAACCTGCTGGTGTACGGACTGGGCGGCATCGTCGTGCCCTTCCTCGGCATCAAGCTGATCGACCTGCTGCTGGTACTGCTCGGCCTGTCCTGAGCGCCTTTCTTCCCGGAGCCCTTGCATGTCCCGCTTTCGTGCCGCCGCGGCGGCCCTGTCCCTCCTCACCAGCACCGCGGTCGTTCATGCCGACGACGCGATGCCGCCGGTCACCGGCAACCTCGCGGTGACCTCCGACTACGTGTTCCGCGGACTCACCCAGAGCTGGGGCCGTCCGGCGATCCAGGGCGGTGCCGACTACGCCGCCCCGGACGGCTTCGCCGCCGGCTTCTGGGGCTCGAGCATCAGCGAACGCAGCTATCCGGGCGGCGCGATGGAACTGGATCTCTACGCCAGCTACGGCCGCGCCATCGACGCCGACTGGTCCTGGCGCGTGGGCCTGTATGGCTACGTCTATCCCGGCGCCAACCTCGACCAGGCAGGCCTGCCGCATTGCTCGCTCGATACCGCGGAGATCAACGCCGCGCTGGGCTGGAAGCAGCTCACGCTGAAGTACAACCGTGCGCTCACCGACTACTTCGGCGTCGATACCGAACAGGGCTATGCCGGCGACTCCAGGGGCACCAGCTACCTGCAACTTGATGCGACGTTTCCGCTGGCCGATGCCTGGAGCCTGGCCCTGCACGCCGGCCACACGCACGTCACCACCGCGCTCGCCGTGCCACTGGCGAACGGGGCACGCGATCCGGGCTACAGCGATGTCGGCGCCACGCTCAAGGTCCAGCTCGATCCGCACTGGTCGCTCAGCGGCGGCGTCACCCACGCCACCAACGCGGCGTTCTATCGCCGCACCGCCAACTTTCTCGACGCCAGCGACACCCGCAACGTGGGTGGCGCGCGCGGCTTCGTGATGCTGCAGGGCACGTTCTGACCGGAGGTCTCCCATGTTCAAGCTGCTGCGCCCTTCCCTGCTCATGCTGCTGGTGATGACCGTCATCACCGGCGTGCTCTATCCGCTCGCCGTCACCGGCCTGGCCCAGGCGATGTTCCCGCGCCAGGCCGACGGCAGCCTGATCGTGCGCGACGGGCATGTCATCGGTTCACGGCTGATCGGCCAGCCGTTCGACGACCCGCGCTACTTCTGGGGGCGCCCCTCGGCGACTTCGCCGCAGCCGTACAACGGCGCGTCGTCGTCCGGCTCCAACCTCGGCCCGACCAACCCCGCGCTGGCCGATGCGGTGCGCCAGCGCATTGCGGCGTTGCGTGCGGCCGATCCCGGCGACACGCAGCCGGTGCCGGTGGACCTGGTCACGGCTTCGGCCAGCGGCCTGGACCCGGAGATCAGTCCGGCGGCGGCGCAGTACCAGCTGGCGCGCGTGGCGCGGGCCCGCCATCTCGACGCGGAGCAGGTCCGCCGACTGGTCGCCGCGCACACGCAGGGCCGTTGGCTGGGCCTGTTCGGCGAACCGCGGGTCAACGTGCTCGCGCTGAACCTGGCGCTGGACGCCGCCTCGCACTGAGCCCACGACCATGACCGACGCGCCCCGCGACGCCCGCGCCGACGCCCTGCTGCAGGCGGTGCAGGAGGACACGCGCGAGGCCGGCCTGAAGATCTTCCTCGGCGCCGCGCCCGGCGTCGGCAAGACCTTCGCCATGCTCTCGGCCGCGCGCGAGCTGCGGCGCCAGGGTGTCGACGTGGTGGTGGGACTGGTGGAAACCCACGGCCGTGCGGAAACCGCCGCCCTGCTGGATGGCCTGGAAATGCTGCCGCGGCGGCCGGGCGAACAGCGTGGCAGCCACGCGATGGAGGAATTCGACCTCGACGCTGCGCTCCTCCGACGCCCCGCCGTGCTGCTGGTGGACGAGCTGGCCCATACCAACCTGGCCGGCGGTCGGCACGCCAAGCGCTGGCAGGACGTGGCCGAGCTGCTCGACGCGGGCATCGCCGTCTACACCACGCTCAACGTGCAGCACCTGGAGAGCCGCAACGACCAGGTGCGGCGCATCACCGGCGTCGCCGTGCGCGAGACCGTGCCGGATGCCTTCCTCGATCGCGCGCGCGACATCGTGCTGGTCGACCTGCCGCCGCGCGAGCTGATCGGCCGGCTCAAGCAGGGCAAGGTCTACGTGCCGGAGACGGCCGCCGCCGCGCTCAATGCGTTCTTCTCGCCGGGCAACCTGGCCGCCCTGCGCGAGCTGGCGCTGGAGACCATCGCCCATCACGTCGACAGCGACCTGCGCGACCACATGCTGGCGCGCGGCAGCGCGATGACGGTGCGACGGCGGGTGATGGCGGCGATCGACGGCCACGGCCAGAGCGAATACCTGGTGCGCGTGACGCGGCGTATCGCCGAGCGACGCGGCGCGCCGTGGAGCGTGGTGTTCGTCGATACCGGCGCACCGCTGGAGCCGGAGCGCCGCGAACGGCTGGACGCCGCCATGCGCCTGGCCCAGCGGCTCGGCGGCGAACCGGTGACGCTGCGCGGCCAGGGCATCGCCGACGAACTGCTGGCGCATGCCGACCGCGAGGGGGTCGGCCAGATCCTGATCGGCCGCACGCGCGAGCGTCCGCTCGCGCGGCTGCTCGGCGTCTCGCTGACCCAGCGCCTGATGCGCCGCGGCGCACACATGGAGCTGACCATCATCGCCACGCCGGCCGAGCGGATGCAGGCGCGCCGGCGGGCACGGCAGCCGGTAAGCACCGCATCGGGCGGCGCCTATGGCTATGCCACCGCGGTGATCGCAGTCGCCTTCGCGCTCGCCTTCGTCGCCAACACCTGGCTGGGCGTCGCCAACCTGTCGCTGATCTTCCTCACCGCGGTACTGGTGGTCGCGGTGCGCTCGCGCATGGCGGTGGCCGTGTATGCCGCGCTGCTGTGCTTCCTGGGATACAACTTCTTCTTCACCGAACCGCGCTACACGCTGCGCATCAGTCATCCGGACGATGTGCTGGCGGTGAGCCTGTTCCTGCTCGCGGCGCTGGTCTGCAGCCGCCTGGCGACGCGCCTGGCGACCCAGGTCCGCTCGCTGCGTATCGCGCAGGTGCATGCGCGTGCCCTGCTGGGCCTGGGCCAGCAACTGACCGCCAGCGCCGACGCGGGCGGCGCGCGCCAGGCCGGAGCACGCGCCATGGCCACCGCGCTGGACGCCGAAGTAGCCATCCTGGCGCGCAGCGCCGACGGGCAACTGCAGGTCGCCCACGCGGCGCCCCGTGCGATCCAGCTGTCGCCACAGGACATGGCGGCAGCGGACTGGTGCGACCGCCATCACGAGCCGGCCGGCCGCTTCACCGACACCCTGCACGGCGCCAGCGGCTGGGCGCTGCCGCTGGCGGTGGACGAGCACCGGCTCGGCATCGCCTTCGTACGCCTGCCGACGGACGCGAAGCTGGACGCGGAGCGCCGGCGCCTGGCGCTGGCCATGGCGCAGGATCTTGCCCGCGCGCTCGAGCGCGCCCGGCTCGCCGACGAACTGGAGGGCGCCCGCGTGCAGGGCGAGACCGAACGCCTGCGCAACGCCCTGCTGTCGTCGGTCTCGCACGACCTGCGCTCGCCGCTGGCGGCGATGATCGGTGCCGCCGGCACGCTGGTGTCCTATCGCCACCAGTTGCCGGACCAGGAGCTCGACCAATTGCTGCAGTCGATCCTCGGCGAAGGCCAGCGGCTGGACCGCTACATCCAGAACCTGCTCGACATGACCCGCCTCGGCCACGGCACGCTGACCTTGAATCGCGACTGGATCGCCGCCGACGACATCGTCGCCTCGGCCAGCGCGCGGGTGCGCAAGCTGTTTCCCGAGCTGCGCCTGCAGGTGCACGGCACGCCCGGGCCGGTGCTGCTGCACGTGCATCCGGCGCTGATCGAGCAGGCGCTGTTCAACATCCTGGAGAACGCCGCACGGTTCTCGCCGTCCGGGGAAGCGGTGCGCGTGGATGCGCGCCTGGCCGACGGACAGTTGATGATCGACGTCGCCGACCGCGGCCCCGGCATCCCTGAGGAGGAACGCGCACGGATCTTCGACATGTTCTATTCGGTGGCGCGCGGGGACCGCACCCCGCAGAGCACCGGCATGGGCCTGGCGATCTGCCGCGGCATGATCGGCGCCCATGGCGGCAGCGTCGAGGCGCTGCCCGGCGACGGCCGCGGCACCACCATCCGGATCACCCTGCCGGTGCCGCCGGCACCGGCAGCGGATGGCTGATCAGCGCCGCGACTTCGACAGCAGGCGCAGGATTTCCAGGTACAGCCACACCAGGGTCACCATCAGCGCGAACGCGCCGTACCACTCCATGTACTTCGGTGCGCCCTGCGCGGCACCGCGGTCGATCAGGTCGAAATCCAGCGTCAGGTTGAGCGCGGCCAGCCCCACCACCAGCAGGCTGAAGCCGATACCCAGCGCGCCGGACTCGTGGATGAAGGGGATCTGGACATGGGTGAAGGCACGCAGGCCGATGTCCACCAGATAGAGCAGCGCGATGCCGCCGGTGGCGGCCACCACGCCGGTGCGGAAGCGGTCGGTGACCTTGATGACGCCGGTGCGGTAGAGCGTCAGCATGACCGCCAGCACGGCCAGGGTGAGCATCACCGCCTGCAGCACGATGCCGGCGTAGCGCAGCTCCATCATCGCGGACAGCCCGCCCAGCGCGAAGCCTTCGGCGATGGCGTAGAGCGGTGCCGTGATCCCCGCCCAGCGCGGAGCGAAGGTGGTGACCATCGCCAGCACGAAGCCGGCGATGAGCCCGCCCCACAGGAACGGCGAGACCGCGGCAACGGCCTGGGCGAGGTTGCCGCCGGCCGCGGCACCGAGGAAGCGCTGCCAGGTGAAGCTGCCGGTGACCACGATCAACAGCAGCAACAGGCCGCTCTTGGCAATGGTGCCGTTCATGGTCATCCGCTCGCCCTCGGCGAACAGCCCCTGGAACGTCTTTTCCTGCAATACCGGGTTGCCCGTGCGCATCTGGATCTCCTGACCGATGCCACGACCCGCGTGGCGATGCCCGCGATCCTAGCGCACCATCCGGTTACTTCGCCCGCAGCCGGGCCCGCTCCGGCCGTCCCGGATCGGGCAGGAACACGGTGATCAGGCCCATCAGCGGCAGCCAGGCGCACAGGTGATAGACGTAGTCGATGCCGTGCGTGTCGGCCAGCCGCCCCAGCACCGCGGCGCCGATGCCGCCCATGCCGAAGGCCAGCCCGAAGAACAGGCCCGAGACCATGCCCACGCGCCCGGGGATCAGCTCCTGCGCATAGACCAGGATCGCGGAGAACGCCGAGGACAGCACCAGGCCGATCACGACGCTGAGCGCGCCGGTCCAGAACAGGCTGGCATGCGGCAGCAACAGGGTGAACGGCGCCACGCCGAGGATCGACACCCAGATCACCCGCTTGCGGCCGATGCGGTCGCCCACCGGCCCACCGATCAGCGAGCCCGCCGCCACCGCGAACAGGAACGCGAACAGGTGGGTCTGCGCGTTCTGCACCGACACGCCGAACGTGTGGATCAGGTAGAAGGTGTAGTAGCTGCTGATGCTGGCCAGGTAGAAGTACTTGGAGAACACCAGCAGCACCAGCACCGCGATCGCCCCGACCACCTTGCCCCGCGGCAGTCCCGCGACCGGCGCAGCCGCGAGCGCGCGGCGCGTGATCTGGTGGTCGCGATACCAGCGCCCCACCCGCACCAGCACCGCAAGCGCCAGCAGGGCCGCCAGCGCGAACCAGGCGACGCTGCCGCGCCCATGCGGGACGATGATCCACGCGGCCAGCAACGGTCCCAGCGACGCGCCAGCGTTGCCGCCCACCTGGAACAGCGACTGCGCCAGGCCGAGCCGCCCGCCGGAGGCGGCCCGCGCCACCCGCGAGGACTCCGGATGGAATACCGAGGAGCCGGTACCCACCAGTGCGGCCGCCAGCAACAGCGTGGAGAACTTGGACGCATCGGCCAGCAGCAGCAGGCCGCACAGGGTGAAGCCCATGCCGACCGGCAAGGAATACGGCATCGGACGACGATCGGCCGCCATCCCGACCATCGGCTGCAACAGCGACGCGGTCAGCTGGTAGGTCAGGGTGATCAGTCCGATCTGGCCGAAACTCAAGCCGAAGCCGCTCTTGAGCAACGGATAGATGGCCAGGATCAGCGACTGGATCATGTCGTTGAGCAGGTGCGCGAAGCTGATCGCGCCGAGCACGGGGAACACCGGCCGGGACGGATCCGGCACGGCACCCGGATGAGCTGCGGAGGCCACCTTGGCGGCAGGGACGACGCGGGTATCCATGGGATGGGGGCGGGAGGGTCGACAGAGGGGGGAAGGCGGCCACTCTAGTGATGCGGGTGGCGGCCCGTGTACGCTTTCGGGTCATCTGCTGTCGAATCCGGGCCAGACCAGGGGTCCGCCATGCGCAATACCCGCGTCACCGCCTACGAAGACACGCCGCGCGACGTGGTGGCCACCGGCAACGACTACCTGCCGCATCGGGTCCTGCCCAGCCATTCGCACAAGCGCGGCCAGCTGCTGTACGCCGCCACCGGCGTGCTCACCGTGATCACCCAGGTGGGCGGCTGGGTGGTCCCGCCGCACCGGGCGTTGTGGATTCCGCCGGGCGTCGCGCACGAGGTGCGCATGAGCGGCGGCGTCTCCACCCGCAGCGCCTACGTGCACTGCGACGCGGTGCAGCGGCTTGGCCTGCCCGACCGCTGCCGGGTCATCCACGTCTCGCCCCTGCTGCACGCGCTGCTGATGGAGGCGGTGAATCTTCCCGCCGAATATGCGCTGGACGGGCGCGATGGGCGGGTCATGGCGCTGCTGCTCGACGAGGTGGCGGCGGCACCGGAACTGCCGCTCACCACGCCGCTCCCCAGCGACCACCGGCTCGCCCGCCTGTGCCGTGCCCTGCTCGAAGCCCCTGCGCTGGAAATCGACATCGACGCCATGGCGCACAAGGCCGGCATGAGCCGGCGCAGCTTCACCCGCCTGTTCCGCGCCCAGACCGGCATGAGCTTCGCGCTCTGGCGGCAGCAGGCCTGCCTGCTCGCCGCCCTTGCATTGCTGGGCCAGGGACTGCCGGTGACCCGGGTCGCCACCGAGATCGGCTACGCCAGCGCGAGTGCCTTCACTGCGGCATTTCGACGGGTGCTGGGTGCTCCGCCCAGCCGCTACCTTCAACCGGACGGGCGGATGGATGCCGAAACAGCTACCGTCATGGCCCTGTCAATCAACCGCAGCAACATGTCCGAACGATGACGATGCAGGAATGCCCATGACCCGACGCGACGCCTCCAAGTCACGCCAGAAAGCGGCTCCCGTCGCGTCGCCGGAGATCGTGCCGGCGGTCCAGCCGGCATCGCCGGACCTGTCCGATCCGTCGCTGTACATCCATCGCGAGCTGTCGCAGCTGCAGTTCAACATCCGGGTGCTGGAACAGGCGCTGGACGAACAGACCCCGCTGCAGGAACGGCTGAAGTTCCTGCTGATCTTCTCCAGCAACATGGACGAGTTCTTCGAGATCCGCGTGGCCGGCCTGAAGGACCAGGTGGCGTTCGAGCACGAGCGGGTCGGGCCCGACGGCATCGCCCCGAAGCAGGCACTGGCGATGATCAGCAGCGCCGCCCACCAGCAGATCGAGCGGCAGTACGCGATCCTCAACGAGCGCATCCTGCCGGCGCTGGCCAACGCCGGCATCCGCATCGTGCGTCGCCACGAGTGGACCACCCGGCAGAAGGCCTGGGTACGCCGGTACTTCCGGCATGAAGTCGCTCCGCTGGTCACGCCGATCGGCCTGGACCCAACCCACCCGTTCCCGTTGCTGGTGAACAAGAGCCTGAACTTCATCGTGCAGCTGGAGGGCGTGGATGCGTTCGGCCGCGACTCGGGTTTGGCGATCGTGCCGGCACCGCGCGTGCTGCCACGGCTGATCCGGCTGCCGGACGACATCTGCGAGGGCGGCGAGAACCAGGTGATGCTGTCCTCGGTGATCCACGCCCACGTGGACGAACTGTTCCCCGGCATGCAGGTGCACGGCTGCTACCAGTTCCGCCTGACCCGCAACGCCGACCTGGACATCGACCCCGAGGACGTCGACGACCTCGCCCGCGCGCTGCGCGGCGGCCTCTACACCCGTCGCTTCGGCGACGCGGTGCGGCTGGAGGTGGCGGACAACTGCCCGAGGAAGCTCGTCGATTACCTGCTCGGGCAATTCGGTCTCGCCGAACAGGACGTCTACGAGGTGAACGGTCCGGTCAACCTGTCGCGACTGTTCAGCGTGGCCAGCCAGCCGGGTTTCCCGCAGCTGCAGTACCGCCCGTTCACGCCGGCGATCCCGAAGGCGCTGAAGAAGTCCGAGGACATCTTCGTCACCCTGGCGAAGCAGGACGTGCTGCTGCTGCACCCGTACGAGTCGTTCACCCCGGTGGTGGACATGCTGCGGCAGGCGGCGAAGGACCCGGCGGTGCTGGCGATCAAGCAGACACTGTACCGCAGCGGCGCCAACTCCGAGATCGTCGACGCGCTGGTCGACGCCGCCCGCGCCGGCAAGGAGGTCACCGCGGTGATCGAGCTGCGCGCGCGCTTCGACGAGGAATCCAACCTCACCCTTGCCGCCCGCCTGCAGCAGGCCGGCGCGGTGGTGATCTACGGCGTGGTCGGCGTGAAGACCCACGCCAAGCTGATGCTGATCCAGCGTCGCGAGGGCAGCGAGCTGGTGCGCTACGCCCATCTCGGCACCGGCAACTATCACACCGGCAACGCACGCATCTACACCGACTACAGCCTGCTCACCTCGGACCCGGCGCTGTGCGAGGACGTGCACAAGCTGTTCGGCCAGCTCACCGGCATGGGCAAGGTGCAGGCGATGAAGAAGCTGCTGCATGCGCCGTTCACCCTGAAGAAGACCCTGCTCGACCTGATCGCGCGCGAGACCGCGCACGCCGAAGCCGGCCGGCCGGCGCAGATCATCATCAAGGTCAATGCGGTGACCGACGCGAAAGTGATCCGCGCGCTGTACAAGGCCAGCATGGCCGGCGTGAAGATCGACCTGATCGTGCGCGGCATGTGCTGCCTGCGCCCGGCCGTGCCGGGCGTGTCGCACAACATCCGCGTGCGCTCGATCATCGGCCGCTTCCTCGAGCACAGCCGGGTGTACTGGTTCGCCAACGGCGGCGACGAGGTGCTCTACCTGGCGAGCGCCGACCTGATGGAGCGCAACCTCGACCACCGCGTCGAGACCGGCTTCCCGATCGAGAGCAAGAAGCTGGTCCAGCGCGTGCGCCGCGAGCTGGATCTGTACCTCGCGGACAACTGCAGCGCCTCACTGCTGCAGGCCGACGGCAGCTACGTGCGTGCATCGCCGTCCAACGGACAGGCGATGCGCAACGTGCAGCAGTTGCTGCTGGAGAAGCTCTGCGGTGCCGGCGCGCCGGCTGGCTGAGCTGCGCCGGGGCACGCATCGATCGCACCACCTGCCGGTCGGGCTTGCGGCGGCCCTCCGTACCGTTCGTCGCCAAAAGTGTGACGCATGGCACGTTCCGTGCTTTTCCTGACCTGGGTTAGTTTGTCAGGTCAGTTATTGCGCCAACCGGCGCGGGACTGGCGAGGCGGCGCTTTTGCGCCATCCACCGGCACATGCCGGGCATGAAGGGACGGGTACATGCGTCGCATGCAGGCCAAACCGGAGCGCGTCGGCTGCCGACAGCGGCTGGTGGCGCTCGCCTTTTGCCTGCTCGGACTGCTGCTGGCCGGGGAGGCTTTCGCCGCATCGCCGCTTGGCGGTGCGTGGCGCGACGTGCGCGCCGGCGACACCCCGCAAAAGATCCTGGCCGAATATCGCGGCGGCGAACTGCAACGCTTCGATCCCAACCTGCTGTTCCGCCTCCCGAAAGGCCCCCTGGGCACCTGGGTGGTGCTCAGTCCGGGGGCGCCCTGGGTACAGGAGGAGCGCGTCCTCAGCATCTATCCGCCACCTTTGGGCACGGTGACCCTCTACGACCAGAACGGACACAACGTTTCACTTGCGCTGGATGATTTCGGCAACGGGCCGCACGGACACGGGCGCCTGGCTTTCGTGCTCGGCCGCGAACTGCCCGCCTCCTGGCCGCTGTTGCTGAAGTTCGAACCCTCCTCGCGCATCGCTGCACCCGTGACCTTCCGGCTGCAGGACTGGAACCATTACCTCGGCGAAGACGCGCACTGGCTGGTGTTCGCCAGTTCCGCGCTGGCGGTGATGCTGGCCATGGCCCTGATGGCGACCTGCTTCGGCCTGATCCTGCGCGACCTCACCTTCGCCTGGTACGCGGCCTACCTGGTCTGCTACGCGGCGATCCAGGGCATCCAGACCGGTTTCGTCTACCACCCGCTGGGGATGGACTGGCTCGCGGGCCTGTCGATCACCGTCGGCTCGGCCGCGGTGGCTCTGTCGGTCGCGTTTGCTTCGCTGTTCATGACGCGCTTCTGCGAACTGCAGCGTTTCGCACCGTTGCTGCGCGTGCCGGTGCTGTCCCTGGCCGTCGGCATGGTCGCCGTGGTGCTGATGCGCTGCAGCCAGATCCCGGCGCTGGAAGGTATCGGGCAACTGCTGGTCAATCCGTTGCTCACGCTGGGAGCCGCCCTGCTCCTGCTGGCCTCGGTGATTGCCGCCTTCCGCGGCTCGCGCCACGCCTGGTTCTTCCTGGCCGGCTGGACGCCGCTGCTGGCGCTCACCGCGATGACCAGCGCCCAGGTCAACGGCGCCCTGCCTGCCCTGCCCTGGCTCAACGACGCAGGCCTGGCGGCGGGTGCGTTCGAGGCGATCGTGCTGTCGTTCGGCCTGGCCGACCGCGCCCTGCTGATCCGTCGCGACCGCGACCAGGTCCGCGTGCTGGCGGACCGGGATTCGCTGACCCAACTGCTCAACCGGCGCGCATGGAACGAGGCCGCGATCCTGGCCATGAGCACCCTGTCCTCGCGACCTCAGGCGTTGCTGTTCCTGGATCTCGACCACTTCAAGAAGCTCAACGACAAGCGTGGCCACGCCGCGGGCGACGAGGCACTGGTGGCGGTGGCCGATGCGCTGCGCCAGGAGCTGCGCCCGGGCGACCTGCTGGGCCGCTACGGCGGCGAGGAATTCGTCGCCCTGGTCGACGGTGCGGGGGCGGAGGAAGCCATGCTGGTCGCCACCCGCATGTGCCGGCGCATCCACCGACTGGAGATTCCGGTGGACGGCGATCGGCTCACCCTGACCGTGAGCATCGGCGTGGCGATCCGCCGCGCCACCGACTCGATCGACAGTCTGGTGGCACGTGCCGACCAGGCGATGTACGACGCAAAGATGGCCGGTCGCAACCGGGCCTGCCTGCAGCGGCGACCGGAAGAGCCGAACGTGCCGCGCCGGATGGCCGGCTGATCCGGCCCGTCCGGCGGACCGGCTTCAGGCCAGTGTGCGCGCCGCGGCCACCACGTCGGCCTCGCCCGGCAGCACCAGGAAGGCGGCACCGGCCAGCGGAGTGAAGGTGTCGGCGCCGACCACACGCGTCAGCGGCGTGGCACCGAAGCCCGCCTCGACGATCGCGGTGATCACGCCCTCGCCCACGCCAGCGCTCTTGCGACCCTCGTCCAGCACCAGGATGCGCTTGGCGTTCTTCGCCTGCGCGGCGATGAAGGCGTCGTTGAGCGGCGCCAGCCAGCGCAGGTCGACCACGCGCACCGTCCACTTCAGCTCCGCTTCGATGGTGCGCGCGGCGCGCAGCGCCATCGGCACGCCGTTGCCGAAGGTGAACACCACCAGGTCGTCGGCGCCCTCGTCGTAGACACGGCCCTCGCCCAGCGTCATCGCCTCGCCCGGTGCTGGATAGGCGAACTGCCACTGGCCGTCGCCGGCCTCGTACAGGTCCTTGGTCATGTACAGCGCGATCGGCTCGAGGAAGGCGCAGACGCGGCCGTCCACCTTCGCCAGTGCGGTCAGCGTGCGCAGCATCGTCGCCGCGTCGTCGCCGCGGCTCGGGCAGCCGACGACGAGTCCCGGGATGTCGCGCAGCGCGGCGATCGAGTTGTCGTTGTGGAAGTGGCCGCCGAAGCCGCGCTGGTAGCCCAGCGACGCCACGCGCATCACCAGCGGGTTGCGGTACTGGTCGTTGGAGAAGAACTGCAGGCTGGCCGCCTCGCCGCGGATCTGGTCGCCGGCGTTGTGGAAGTAGGCCAGATACTGGATTTCCGGGATCGGCAGCATGCCCATGTTGGCGTAGCCCTGGGCCAGGCCGAGGATGATCGTCTCGTCCAGCAGCGTGTTGAACACGCGGGTGTTCTTGAAGGTCTTGTGCAGGCCCTTGGTGACCGTATACACGCCGCCCTTCTGCGCCACGTCCTCGCCGAACAGCAGCGACTCGGGGTACTTGGCCATAATGTCGTGCAGCGCCTGGCCGATCTGGATCGCCAGGTGCCGCGGCGGCTGGTTCTCCGGCAGCTTGGCCTCGCTGCCGAACGCCTTCAGGCGGGCCTCGGCGTAGTCGGCGCGCTCGGCCTCGGCCTTCACCTTGGCCGGCGTGTATGGCGCCAGCGGGGCCATGACGTCGTCCAGGCGCTCCAGCTTGGGTCGGCGGTCGGCCTCCTCGGCGGCGGCGAAGCAGCGCTTGCGGGTCGCTTCGTAGAGATTGAGCAGATCGTCCTTCGAGTACAGGCCGGACTCCAGTGCGATCGCTGCCGAGCGCAGCAGCGGGTCGGTGGACTCCACCGCCACCAGTTCCTCGATCGAGCGCCACTCGATCTCGAAGTCGGTACCGGCGTGGCCCATCACGCGGGTGGTCTTCAGGTGCAGGAAGGTCGGCCGGCGCGTGCTGCGGCAGTGTTCCACCGCGCGCTGCACCTGGGCGTAGCCTTCGGCCAGGTCCAGGCCGTCGGCGAAGAAATAATCCAGGTTGGAACGCTGCCGGTAGTTGCTGGCGACCCAGCCGGTCGGCGTCTTCACCGAGATGCCGATGCCGTTGTCCTCGCACACGAACAGCACCGGCGCAGGCAGCTTCTGGTAGGCGGTCCAGCCCGCCGCGTTGAACGCGGTCTGCGCGGTGGCGTGGTTGCTGGACGCATCGCCGAACGAGCAGATCGCGATGGAGTCGTCCGGGATCGGCAGGGTGTGGCCGATGCGGCGGGCGTGATCGATGGCGACCGCGGTACCCAGCGCCTTGGGCAGGTGCGAGGCGATGGTCGAGGTCTGCGGCAACACCCAGAGCGGCTTGGAACCCCACACCTTGTGGCGGCCGCCCGAAGCCGGGTCGTCCTTGCTGGCGGCGAACGACAGCGCCGAATCCATCACCGGATCCATCCCCGGCAGCTTGCGGAAGCGCTCGGCCATGAAGCCGCCGGAGCGGTAGTGCAGGAACGCCGGGTCGGTGTGGCGGGTCAGCCGCGCCACCATTGCGTTGCCTTCGTGGCCGCTCGAACCGATGGTGTAGAACACCTTGTTCTGCACGCGCAGCACGCGCGCCATCAGGTCGAGATGGCGGCTGATCAGCTGCGACTCGAACAGCTCGCGGAAGCCGCGCGCGTCGAGCGCGCTGCCCGGAAGTACCGGCTGGTCGTCACGCGGCGCGGCACGCACCTCGCCCTGCCACAACTGCACGAACTCGGTGAAGTTCTGGTCGACGATCTCGGCGCGGTTGAAGCCCTTGTGGCGGGCGGTGATGGCGAACGGAATGGCGGTCATGGCGGGTTCGTCTTGGAGGCGGAAGATGGCTGCGGACAGCCGTCAGGAAGAGGACACGATCGGCAGCACGGAGGGTGGCTGGCGCAGCTTGCGCAACGCTGCGGCACGCGCACGATCCTTGTCGCGACCGAAGGATTCGAAGATGCGGATCTGGTCGTCCAGCGAAGGCACCGGCACCGCAAGGCCCTGCAGGCCGACCAGCACCAGCTTGCCCGGCGACACCGGCTGCCAGCCTTCGCCAGCGTCCAGCTCCAGGCCCCCCATCACCTCCACCGGCAGGCCGGGGAAGCGGAAGCGGGCGAAGTGCGAGCGGAAGCGGTCGCCATCGGCCGGAGCATGGGTGTCGTCGCGACGATCGACCCACCGCGCCATCAGCGCGTCGGCATCGGTGCGCGAAACCAGCACGTCGACATCGGCCACGCTCACCTCGGCACCGAGCATCAGCGCTCCGGCGCTGCCGATCAGGCACCAAGGATCGGCACAGTACACGTGCAGCTCGGGCACCAGTTCGGTGAGCGCGACGAACAGCGCTGGCGGCACGTGGCTCATGCGCGGCGGCGACGCCAGGCTTCGCGGCTCTGGCCCCACGCTTCGACGGCGAGATCCTGGAACGGCTCCGGCAAGCGTGCCGGCCCGAGCAAGGTGGAGCCCAGTCGCCGGGCCACCTGCTGCGAAGCGAGGTTGTCCGGCGCGATGGTATGGATCACCTCGGTCCAGCCGAGATGGTCGAACGCCCAGTCGATCGCGGCGGCCGAACCCTCGGTGGCGTAGCCCTTGCCCCAGGCCTCGCGCAGCAGGCCCCAGCCCACCTCGGTGCCGGGCCAGCCCTCGGGGCACCACGGCCCGAGCCGGCCGAGCCAGCGGCCGCTGGCCTTCTCGATCACCGAGAACATGCCGTAGCCCTGGATCGCCCAGGCCCCGGCCATGGAGAGAAAGCCACGCCAGGCCACCGGCCGCGGCTGCGGGCCGCCGATGTGATGCGAGTTCTCCCCGTCGCCCATCAGCTGCGCCCAGCCCTCGAAATCCTCCGGCCGGGTCGGACGCAGGATCAGGCGATCGGTTTCGATGCGGAGGTCTTGCCAGCTCATGCTAGGGACACTCTGGCCTGGGATATCTGTTCGCCCTCACCGTCATTCCGGCACAGGCCGGAACCCAGCGTCTCTCTGCCGTGACGGCAAAGGCACTGGATCCCAGCTTGCGCTGGGATGACGGCGCGGGTGTTCCTTGCACCAACCGTCAGAACGCGTTGATGCCCGTCAGCTCGCGGCCGACCACCAGCTGATGCACGGTCTCGGTGCCCTCGTAGGTGATCACCGACTCCAGGTTCAGCGCGTGGCGGATCGCGGTGTGCTCGGTGGTGATGCCGGCGCCGCCGAGGATGTCGCGGCACTCGCGCGCGATGTCGATGGCCATGCGGCAGTTGTTCCACTTGGCCAGCGAGACCTGGGTCGGCTGCATCTTGCCGGCGTCCTTCAGGCGGCCGAGCTGCAGCGACAGCAGCTGCGCCGCGGTGATGCGACGGGCCATGTCGGCCATCTTGATCTGCACCGCCTGGTTGGCCGAAAGCGGACGGCCGAACAGTACGCGCTCGGCGGTGTAGTCGAGCACTTCCTTCAGGCAGGCCTGGGCGGCGCCGATCGGGCCCCAGGTGATGCCGTAGCGCGCCTGGGTCAGGCAGCCCAGCGGACCTTTGAGGCCCTTAACGTTGGGCAGGCGGTTGGCTTCCGGCACGCGCACGTTGTCGAAGAACAGCGCCGAGGTGACCGAGGCGCGCAGGCTCATCTTCTTGTGCACTTCCTGCGCGGTGAAACCTTTGGTGTCGGTCGGCACGATGAAGCCCTGGATGCCGTCCTCGGTCTGCGCCCAGACGATGGCGATGTTCGCCAGGTTGCCGTTGGTGATCCACATCTTGGCGCCGTTGATCACCCAGTCGCCGCCATCTTTCTTGGCATGCGTCTTCATGTTGGCCGGATCGGAGCCGCCATGCGGCTCGGTCAGGCCGAAGCAGCCGATGATCTCGCCCGCCGCCATCTTCGGCAGGTACTGCATCTTCTGCTCTTCGGTGCCGTAGGCGTAGATCGGATACATGCACAGCGAGCTCTGCACCGAGGCGAAGCTGCGCAGGCCCGAATCGCCGCGCTCCAGCTCCTGGCAGATCAGTCCGTAGCTCACGCCGTTCATGCCGGCGCAGCCGTACTGCTCCGGAATGGTCGCGCCGAGCAGGCCCAGCGAGGCGATCTCCGGGATCAGTTCCTTCGGGAAGCGGCCCTGGTCGAAGCAGTCGCCGATGATCGGCAGCACCTTCTCATCGACGAAGCGGCCCACTGCATCCTGCACCATGCGCTCCTCATCAGTGAGCAGCGAGCGGACATCGTACAGATCGAGCGGGTCAAGACGGACAGCCATGCAGCCTCCAGCGGGTCGAGTAATCCCGCCATTCTAGCCTGCGCCGCCGGCTTCCGGCGATGACGCGCCGCCGCATCGAGGCCGGCGTCGCAGCCCCTGAGAGCACCGCCGGTTCCACTGCCGGCACCGGCTTGGCAAGCCGCCCGACAGGTGGAATGATTTACACCATGACACTCACCCCCCGCCAGGCCGAAATCCTCGCCGTCCTGCACCGCCACGTGGCCGCCGAAGGCATGCCGCCGACGCTGCAGGAAATCGCCGCGGCAGTGGGTATCGAGCACGTCAACGCGGTGGCCAAGCACCTTCGCGCGCTGGAGGCCAAGGGGCACATCGCCCTGCTGCCGAACCGGGCCCGCGGCATCCGCCTGCTGGACATGCCCGCGCAGGCAACGGCCGACGACCTGCTCGCCCTGCCCCTGCTCGGTCGCGTCGCCGCCGGCCAGCCGATCGACTCGGGTGCCGAGGCCGAGCGCGTGCTGCGGCTGGACCCAGCCCTGTTCCGGTTGCGCCCGGACTACCTGCTGCGCGTGCAGGGCGACTCGATGCGCGACGACGGCATCCTCGACGGCGACCTGATCGGCGTGCACGCCACGCCCGAGGCCCGACACGGCCAGACCGTGGTGGCCCGGGTCGGCGACGGCTTCACGGTGAAGCGGCTGCATCGCAAGGGCCGCCAGCTGTACCTGCTGCCGCGCAACGCCGAATACACCGCGATCATCCCCGACCCGCGCGAGGACTTCGCCATCGAGGGCCTGTTCGCCGGCCTGATCCGCCCGGGCTGAGCCATGGGCGAACCGCGCTTCCTGTCACCGTTGCTGGAAAGCCGCCGGGTCTGGCACGGCCGCGCGCAGCCGGCACCGGCCGACGGCATTCCCAGCGGCTGGCCGACGCTGGACCAGGCGCTGCCACAAGGTGGGTGGCCGGCGCATGCGCTGAGCGAGATCCTGCTGCCGGCCGACGGCGTGGGCGAGCTGCAACTGGTGCTGCCGGCGCTGGGCCGGCTGGCCACGCGTGAGCGCCCTGTGCTGGTGGTGGCGCCGCCCTACCTGCCCGGCGTCGCCGGCTGGTCGGCACGCGGCGTGGACATGCGTCACGTGCTGGTGGTGGGCGCCGTCGGCAGCGAGATTCTGTGGGCGATGGAACAGGGCCTGCGCAGCGCCGCCTGCGGCGCGGTGCTGGGCTGGCCCGGCGAAGCCGACGACCGCGCGCTGCGCCGCCTGCAGGTCGCCGCCGATACCGGCCGCACGCCAGCCTTCCTGTTCCGCGACCGCCGCCATGCCGCGCAGGCTTCGCCCGCCGCCTTGCGCATCGAGCTGGAAACCCGGCCGCAGCCGCAGTGGCGGGTGCGCAAATGCCGCGGCGGCCAGCCTCCGGCGCAGGCATTTGCGCTGTCGCGCGCAGGCGCATGAGGTCGCGCCATGCTGTGGGCCTGCATCGTGCTGCCGCACCTGGCGCTGGATACGCTCCTCCGCCGCCAACCGCCGGACGCCGAAGCGCCGCCGCTGGTACTGATCGACGGGCCGCTGCAGGCACGCCACGTCCTCGACGCCGATGAGGTCGCCCGCGCCGCCGGCATCGCGCCCGGCCAGCCGCTGGCCACCGCCCACGCCCTGCTTGCCCGCTTCGATGCCGTGGCCCACGACGTGGCGCTCACCATCCGCCAGCACGACCTGCTCGCCGCCTGGGCCTACCGTTACAGCGCCGAGGTACTGCGCCTGTCCGGCGATGCCATTGCGCTGGAGGTGCAGCGCAGCCAGCGGCTGTTCGGCGACTGGCCCGGCTTCGAAAGGAAGCTGCGCGACGACCTGGCCGCGATGGGCTTCCGTCACCGCCTCGCGCTGGCGCCGACACCGCTGGCCGCGCGGGCACTGGCCGATGCCGCCGACGGTGCCGCGCTGACCGAACCCGGCCAGCTGCGCGCGCAGCTGGCGAAGCTGCCGCTGGTCCACGCCAAGCTGCCCGACGACCTGCACGAGGCCTTCGCCCGCATGGGCGTGCATCGCCTCGGCGCCCTGCTCGCGCTGCCGCGTGCCGGCCTGCGCCGCCGCTTCGGTGCGGCCTTGCTCGAGCACCTGGACGACCTGCTCGGTGAGCGCCCGATCCCGCGCCCGCGCTACGTGCCGCCGGACCGCTTCGACACGCGCATCGCGTTCAACTTCGACGTGGAAAACCTCGCCGCGCTGGCCTTCCCGTTGCGCCGTCTCACCGGTGACCTGGCCACGTTCCTGGCCGGCCGCGACGGCGGCGTGCAGCGCTTCGTGCTCGGCCTGGGCCATCGCGGCCGGGCACCGACGCGGGTGGTGATCGGCCTGCTGCAACCCGAGCGCGAAGCAGGCGCCCTGTTCGAATCGGCACGCAGCCGGCTCGAGCGCATCGTGCTCGCGCGGCCGGTGGAATGGCTGCGCCTGCGCGCCGACGAGCTGCCGCCGTTCGTGCCCGGCGGCCGCGACCTGTTCGACTTGCGTCCCGAGCACGCCCTGCCGCTGGCGCAATTGCAGGAACGGCTGCGCGCCCGCCTCGGCGACGACGCCGTATACCGGCTGGAAGCCACCCCCGACCCGCGCCCGGAACACGCCCAGCGCATCGCCACCGACGACAGCCGGGCCGCCACACCGACCACGCTGCCGCGCCCGACCTGGCTGCTGCCGCAGCCGGTGCCGCTGCGCACCCACGGCCTGCGCGTGCTGGCCGGCCCGGAACGCATCGAGAGCGGCTGGTGGGACGGCGGCGACCTGCGCCGCGACTACTACGTGCTGGAAACCGCCGAAGGCCAGCGTGCCTGGGCGTTCTGTCCGGCCGGCGAGCGACCGGGTCCACAGGCCGGCTGGATGCTGCACGGGTGGTTCGCATGAGCCGGGGCGGCAGGCCACAGCTGCGCGTCGTCGCGACAGGCGACGAACCCGCCGCCGAGCCGATGCGGCCATCGACGCCCGCCGCGTCCGAGCCACCCGGCTACGCCGAGCTGCACTGCCTGTCGCCCTACTCCTTCCAGCGCGGCGCCTCGCATGCGGAGGAACTGTTCGCCCGCGCGCAGGCGCTGGGCTATACCGCGCTGGCGATCACCGACGAATGCTCGATGGCCGGCATCGTCCAGGCGCTGCGGGCGCAGGACGCCACCCGTCCAGCCGAGGATGCCCCGCCCGCCGTGCGGCTGATCGTCGGCGCCGAGTTCCAGCTCGCCGACGGCCCCAAGCTGGTGCTGCTGTGCGAGGACCATGCCGGCTACACCCGGCTGTGCCGGCTGATCACCCTGGGCCGGCGCCGCGCCGGCAAGGGCGCATACCACCTCGTCCGCGAGGATCTCACCGACGGCCTGCCCGGCACGCTGGCGCTGTGGCTGCCGGACACCACGCCCGATGCCGAGCATGGCCGGTGGATGGCCGACACCTTCGCCGGCCGCTGCTGGCTGGCGGTGGAACTGCACCACGGCCCGGACGATCACCAGCGCCTGCAGACGCTCACCGCACTGGCCGACACGCTGAGCCTGCCGCTGGTCGCCAGCGGCGACGTGCACATGCACGTGCGCAGCCGTCGCGCCCTGCAGGACACGCTCACCGCGATCCGCCACCGCCAGCCGGTGGCCGCGGTCGGCGACAAGCTGTTCCCCAACGGCGAGCGCCACCTGCGTCGGCGCGAGGTGCTGGCGGCGAACTACCCGGCTGCGCTGATGGAGGAGAGCCTGCGCATCGCCGCACGCTGCAGCTTCGACCTGCGCAGCATCCACTACCGCTACCCGAAGGAGCTGGTGCCCGACGGCCACACCGCCGCCTCGTGGCTGCGCCAGCTCACCGAGGAAGGCATCCGCTGGCGCTGGCCGCAGGGCGAGACACCCGACGTACGCGCACGCATCGAGCACGAGCTCAAGCTAATCCGCCAGCTCGACTACGAGGCCTACTTCCTCACCGTGTCGGACATCGTCCGCTTCGCCCGCAGCCGCGACATCCTCTGCCAGGGACGGGGCTCGGCGGCCAACTCGGCGGTGTGCTTCGCGCTCGGCGTCACCGAGGTCGATCCCGACAAGATCGACCTGCTGACCGAACGCTTCATCTCGGTCGAGCGCCGCGAGCCGCCCGACATCGACGTCGACTTCGAGCACGAACGCCGCGAGGAGGTGATCCAGTACATCTACGACAAGTACGGCCGCGAACGCGCCGCGCTGGCCGCCACGGTGATCCGCTATCGCGGCAAGAGCGCGGTGCGCGACGTGGCCCGCGCGCTGGGCCTGCCGATGGACCAGGTGAACGCGCTCAGCCGGATCTTTGGCCGCGGGCTCGGCGACACGCCGCTGCCGGTGCTGCTGCGCGAAGGCGGCTTCGACCCGGACAGCCCGCTGATCCGCCGCGTGATGCACCTGACCCGCCTGCTGATCGACTTCCCGCGGCATCTCTCGCAGCACGTCGGCGGCTTCGTCATCAGCGACGCCGCGCTGGACAGCCTGGTACCGGTGGAGAACGCGGCGATGGCCGACCGCACCGTGATCCAGTGGGAGAAGGACGACCTGGAGTACATGCGCATGCTCAAGGTTGACTGCCTCGCGCTGGGCATGCTCACCTGCCTGCACAAGTGCCTGGACCTGCTGCGCACGCACCGCAACCAGCGCGGCGACCGCGACTTCCCCACGCTCGCCTCGCTGCCGCAGGAGGACGAGGCCACCTATGAAATGATCCGCCGCGCCGAGACCGTCGGCGTGTTCCAGATCGAAAGCCGCGCGCAGATGGCGATGCTGCCGCGCCTGCGTCCGCGCACCTTCTACGACCTGGTGATCCAGGTGGCGATCGTCCGACCCGGGCCGATCCAGGGCAACATGGTGCACCCCTACTTGGAACGCCGGCACGGTCGCGGCCCGAAGATGCCGCACCACCCGAGCGTGGCATCGATCTTCACCAAGACCGAAGGCGTGCCGCTGTTCCAGGAGCAGGTGATGAAGCTGGCCATCGTCGCGGCCGACTACACCCCGGGCGAGGCCGACCAGTTGCGTCGCTCGATGGCCGCGTGGAAACGCCACGGCGGCATGGAGCCGCATCGCCTGCGCATCACCGCCGGCCTGCTGAAGCTGGGCTACACGGACGAGTTCGCCGCGCAGCTGTTCGAGCAGATCAAGGGCTTCGGCTCCTACGGCTTTCCGGAGTCGCACGCGGCCAGCTTCGCCAACCTGGTCTATGTGAGCTGCTGGTTGAAAAAGCACGAACCGGCGGCCTTCGCCTGCGCCCTGCTGAACTCGCAACCGATGGGCTTCTACGCGCCCAGCCAGATCGTGCAGGAGCTGCGCCGCGTCGGCCGGGTCACCGTGCATCCGGTCGACGTGCGCCACAGCGACTGGGACTGCACGCTGGAGGACGATCCACGCGATCCCCATAGACAACCAGCGCTAAGGCTGGGGCTGCGCATGATCGCCGGCTTCAGTGAGGCGGCGGCGAAAGCGCTGGTGACCGCACGCGAACAGCACCCCTTCCGCGATGCCGAAGACCTGTGCCTGCGCGCCGACCTCAGCCGTCCGCAACGCGAAGCGCTGGCCGAAGCCGGCGCGCTGCGCGGACTGGCCGGCCACCGCCACCGCGCGCGCTGGGCAGTGACCGGCATCCAGGCCCAGTTGCCGCTATTCGAGGGGCAGGCCAGCGGCGAGGACACCATCATGCTGCCGCCACCCACCCGCGCCGAGGACACCGCGGCCGACTACGCCCGCACTGGCCTCACCCTCGGCGCACATCCGCTGCGACAACTGCGCGCACGACTGCGGGCGCGACGCTGCCGCGATTCGCGCGAGCTGGAACACGCCCGCCACGGCATCACCGTACGTACCGCCGGCCTGGTCACCACCAGGCAGCAGCCGGGCACCGCCAGCGGCGTCATCTTCGTCACGATGGAAGACGAATACGGGCCGATCAACGTGATCGTCTGGCGGCACATCGCCGAGCAGCAGCGCCGCGCGCTGATCGGCTCGCGCCTGCTGATGGTCGACGGCCAGTGGCAGCACGTGGACGGCGTACGCCACCTGCTCGCCCATCGCCTGACCGACCTCAGCGAATTGCTCGGCGCACTGGCAACAAGCTCGCGCGACTTCCACTGACGGTCGGCGGCACGACCGGGAAAAGCGCGTCGGATGAGGTGTGCCCGAGGCGGGGATCGAACCCGCATACCCGCGAGGGTGAGGGATTTTAAGTCCCTTGCGTATACCAGTTTCGCCACTCGGGCCCGAAGAGCGGCATCGCGAAAAGGCGCGGTGCGGCCGGATCGTAGCATGCGCGTCCCGGCCGACCTGACGCGATGGCCGGGCACAAAAAAGCCCGCACTGGGCGGGCTCGGCGGAACAACGAATCGTCCCGAAAAACGATGGAGGCCTGGGTCGGAATCGAACCGGCGTACGCGGATTTGCAGTCCGCTGCATGACCACTCTGCCACCAGGCCATCGCTTCAAAAAACAAAACCCCGGAAGCCCGAGGTTTTGCCGAAGATGGAGCGGGAAACGAGACTCGAACTCGCGACCCCGACCTTGGCAAGGTCGTGCTCTACCAACTGAGCTATTCCCGCGTCTGAGCCCGAAATGATAGCAGAAGGATGACGGATGGGAAGAGGTTTCTTTACGGCTTTCGACTCTTCCCGGCGGACATCGCTCCTTCCATCTGCCCTGCCCGGAAACGACGAAGCCCCGGTCAGGACCGGGGCTTCGTGCGATGCAATCTGGAGCGGGAAACGAGACTCGAACTCGCGACCCCGACCTTGGCAAGGTCGTGCTCTACCAACTGAGCTATTCCCGCATCGGAGTCGCGCATTCTAGCGTGAGATCGCGACCCGTCAACCCCTTTTCTTCACGAATCGTCGCCGGACGCGGGCGGGCGCGACAGGTCGCCGCTCAACGCCGGCCAGGCGGCGCGCACGTAGTACAGGCCCGACCAGATGGTGAGCACGCCCGCTGCCACCAGCAGGAACTCGCCCACGTGGTACAGGCGCAGCGTCTCGGCGTCGTGCTGCACGATCAGCACGGTGAGCGCGACCATCTGCATCACCGTCTTGAGCTTGCCGATGAAGGCCACCTTCACCGCCGCGCGCATGCCGATCTCGGCCATCCACTCGCGCAGCGCGGAGATGCTGATCTCGCGCCCGACGATGATCGCCGCGGTCACCGCCATCACCACCCCGAACCAGTCGTGGTCCGGCAGCGCCGAGCTGTAGTGCGCTTCGACCACCCGGTGGTGCGACTCCACCAGCAGGAACAGCGTGATCGCCACCATCAGCTTGTCCGCGACCGGGTCGAGGAACGCCCCGAAGGCCGAGGTCAGTTTCAGTCGCCGGGCCAGGTAGCCGTCCAGCCAGTCGGTCACCGCCGCCAGCAGGAACACCACCGCCGCCACGATGTTGTGGCCCCGGAACGGCAGGTAGAATGCGATCACCATCACCGGCAGCAGCGCGACGCGGAACAGGGTGAGCCAGGTGGGCAGGTTGATACGCATCACGTAATCGGACTCTCGGGTGGCGGCACCGCCAAGTGTCGCACGATGCGGGCGGCGCCCCCAGCGGGCGCCTGGCCTCACGGGTGCATCGCCGCGTAGATGCGTTCGGCCAGCCCGCGATCGATGCCTTTGATCTTCATCAGCTCCTCGACACCGGCCGCTTCCACGCCGGCCAGCCCACCGAAGGCCTTGAGCAGGGCGGCGCGGCGGCGCGCGCCCACGCCCGGCACGTCCTCCAGCACGCTGCGCTCGCGCGCCTTCTCTCGTCGCTTGCGGTGACCGCTGATGGCGAACCGGTGCGCCTCGTCGCGCACGGCTGCGACCAGGTGCAGGGCCGGCGAGGCCGCGCCCGGGTGGATCTCGCGGCCCTGGTCGGCCAGCACCAGGGTCTCCTCGCCCGCGCGCCGGCCGGGCCCCTTGGCCACGCCGACCACGGTGATGCCAGTCACCCCCAGCTCTCGCAGCACGTCCAGCGCCTGCGCCACCTGCCCGCCGCCGCCGTCGATCAGCAGGACGTCGGGCTTCGCGCCCTCGCCCTCGGCGACCTTGCGGAAACGCCGGGTCAGGGCCTGGTGCATAGCCGCGTAGTCGTCGCCCGGGGTGATCCCGGTGATGTTGAATCGGCGGTAATGCGACTTGTCCGGCCCTTCCGGCCCGAATACCACGCAGGAGGCCACGGTCAGCTCGCCGCGGGTGTGGCTGATGTCGAAGCACTCGATGCGCTTCGGCGACTCGGCCAGCTCCAGCAACTTCTGCAGGTCGTCGAAGCGTGTCCCCAGGGTCTGCCGACTGGCCAGGCGCTGGGTCAGCGAGGCCTGGGCGTTGCGCTGGGCCAGCTGCAGGAACTGCGCCCGGTCACCGCGCACGCGATGCTTGATCTCCACCGCATGCCCACTCTGCCCCGCCAGCACCTCGGCCAGCACATCCTGGTCGGGCATCTCCTCGCCGACGACCAGCTCGCGCGGCACCGGCCGGTCCAGGTAGTACTGCGCCACGAACTGCGCCAGCAGGTCGCCCGGCTCGGCGTCCAGCGGCAGGCGCGGGAAGAAGTCGCGTGTGCCAAGGCTGATGCCGTTGCGGAAGAACAGCACGCTGACGCAGGCCAGTCCTGCTTCGATGCGGCAGGCGATCACGTCCATGTCGGCGCTGGCACCGTGCACGTGGTGCTGCGCCTGCAGCTTGCGCAGCGCCGCCACCTGGTCGCGCAGGGTCGCCGCACGCTCGAAGTTGAGCGCCGCACTGGCCTGTTCCATCGACGTGGCCAGTTCGTCGATCACCGCACTGGAGCGCCCTTCCAGGAACATCTCGGCATGCCGCACGTCGGCGCGGTAATCCTCGACGCTGATCAGGCCCACACACGGCGCCGTGCAGCGGCCGATCTGGTGCTGCAGGCAGGGGCGCGAGCGGTTGCGGAAGTAGCTGTCCTCGCACTGGCGCACCTTGAACAGCTTCTGCATCAGGCTGAGGCTTTCGCGCACCGCGAATGCGCTGGGATACGGCCCGAAGAAGCGTCCCGGCAGATTGCGCGCCCCGCGGTGGAAGGCCAGCCGCGGGTAATCCTCGCCGCCCGACAGGTAGACGTACGGGTAGCTCTTGTCGTCGCGCAACATGATGTTGTAGCGCGGCTTGAGCGACTTGATCAGCTGCGATTCCAGCAGCAGCGCCTCGCCCGCGGTGCGGGTCACCGTGGTCTCGCAGCGGGCGATCTGCGAGATCATCGAGGCGATCCGCGGCTCCATCCGCGGCTTCAGGAAGTAGCTGCCGACGCGCTTCTTCAGGTTCGCCGCCTTGCCCACGTAGAGCAGCTCGCCGTACGCGTCGAAGTAGCGGTAGACGCCGGGCGAGGTGGTCAGGGTGCGGACGAAGGCCTTGCCGTCGAAGGCCGGCTCGGAAGCATGCGACATGGGATGCAAGTGTAGCCGCTGGCGGGCGGATCCACCGCCCGTCCGGAGCCCCGTGTCAGCCGCCCAGGCGAGCCAGCAGCCCCTCGGCGCCACGCTCGGCCAGGGCGATCACATGGCGGAAGTCCTCCGGCCCGCCGTAATACGGGTCGGGCACCTCGAGCACGTCCTCGATGCCGGCCGCAGGCAGGAACAGGTCGAGCTTGTGCCGCAACGCCTGCGGACAGCGCGCGGCGAGGTCGCGCAGGTTGGCCTGGTCCATGCCCAGCACACGCTCGAAGCGCTGGAAATCCGCCACCTCGATCTGCCGGGCCCGGTGCGCGGAGAGATCGTAACCGGCCGCACGGGCTGCCTCGCGCATGCGGGCGTCAGCCCGGTGCCCCACGTGCCAGCCGCCGGTGCCGCAGGAATCCACCGCCACGGCCCGACCAGCCGCGGCGAAACGCTGGCGCACCACCTCGGCCACCACCGGCGAACGACAGATGTTTCCCAGGCAGACGATCAGCAGTTCGCCACCGCTCATGCCTGCCCCGCCAGCCAGCGCTCGGCACGCTCCAGGTCGGCCTCGGTGTCGATGCCCGGCGGAAACGGCTCGGGAGTCAGCCGCACCGCGATCGCATGGCCGTGTTCGAGCACACGCAGTTGCTCCAGCGACTCTGCCTGCTCCAGCGGCGTGCGCGACAGGCCCGTGTACCGGCGCAGGAAGCCTGCACGATAGGCGTAGATGCCGATGTGGCGCAGGAATGGCACGTCGGCCGGCAGCGTGTCGCGGCTCGCCGCGAAGGCGTCCCGCGCCCACGGCAGCGGCGCCCGGCTGAAATACAGGGCGCGCCCGCGCGCATCGTGCACCAGCTTCACCACGTTGGGATCGAACAGCTCGTGCGCCTCGGTGATCGGCGTGGCCAGCGTGGCCATCGGCGCATCGTCCTCGGCCAGCGCGCGCGCCACCTCACGGATGCCTGCGGCCGGCGCGAACGGCTCGTCGCCCTGCAGGTTCACCACGATGGCGTCGTCCGGCCAGCCGTAGTGCGCCGCACACTCGGCGAGGCGATCGCTGCCCGAGGCGTGGTCGGCGCGGGTCATGCAGATGTCCACGCCCTGCCCCTGAAGCGCGCCGGCGATGCGCTCGTCGTCCACCGCCACCACCACCTGGCGGGCGCCGGCCTGCAGCGCGCGCCGCGCCACGCGCACCACCATCGGCACGCCGGCGATGGCGCGCAGCGGCTTGGCCGGCAGGCGGGTGGAGCCGTAGCGGGCGGGAATGGCGACGATGAAGGACGGATCGGGCATGGCGCTCAGGAGCTGCGGACGAGGCGTGCAAGCCTACCTGCACGCCCTTGCGGCGACGAGACCGTCATCCGGCCACGCCCAGGTCGAAGCCGCAGCCGTTGGCCAGTTCCATGAAGCCGGGGAACGAGGTCGCGACGTTGGCGCAGTCGCCGATGCGCACCGGGCCACCGGCGATCAGGCCAGCCACGGCGAAGCTCATCGCGATGCGGTGGTCGCCATGGCTGTCGATGCTGCCCGTGCCGATCGGGCCGCCGTGGATGGTGGCGCCGTCCGGCCGTTCGTCGATCCGCACGCCCAGCGCCTGCAGGCCGGCGGCCATGCTGGCCAGCCGATCGGACTCCTTCACCCGCAGCTCGGCCGCGCCGCTGACCACGGTCGCGCCCTCGGCGGCGGCCGCGGCGACGAACAGCGCGGGGAACTCGTCGATCATGTCCGGCACCAGCACCTCGGGCAGCTCGATGCCGCGCAGCGGCGCATGCCGCACCACCAAGTCGCCGACCGGCTCGCCGCCGCTCTCGCCCTCGTTCTCGATGCGGATGTCCGCTCCCATCAGGCGCAGCGCCTGCAGCAGGCCGGTGCGACGCGGGTTCAGGCCCACCGCCGGCAGGCGCAGCTCGGCGCCGGGCACGATGCTGCCGGCGACCAGGAAGAACGCCGCCGAGGAGAAATCGGCCGGCACGCGCACGTCGGTGGCGCGCAGGGCATGGCCGCCCGTCAACTTCGCACGGCCCGGCGAAAACTCGATCGGCCAGCCGAACGCCGCGAGCATGCGCTCGGTGTAGTCGCGGGTCGGGTGCGGCTCGATCACCTCGGTCTCGCCCTCGGCGTACAGGCCGGCCAGCAGCAGCGCCGATTTCACCTGGGCGCTGGCCACCGGCAGCGTGTAGCGGATGCCATGCAGCGGCTGGCCGCCGTGCACCCGCAGGGGCGGCAGGCCATCGTGGCTGTCGATACGTGCCCCCATCGCCGCCAGCGGATCGGTGACCCGGCGCATCGGCCGTTTCGAAAGCGACTCGTCGCCGACCAGCGTGCTGTCGAACGCCTGGCCGGCCAGCAGACCGGTGAGCAGGCGCATGCCGGTACCGGCGTTGCCGCAGTCGAGCGGACCGCTGGCGGCACGCAGGCCGCGCAGCCCCACGCCATGCACCACGCGCTCACCATCGGCCAGTGCGTCGATGCGCACGCCGAGCTGCTGCATCACCGCCGCGGTGGCGCGGGTGTCCTCGCCTTCGAGGAAGCCATGGATATGCGACACGCCCTCGGCGAGGGCGCCGAGCATCATCGCGCGGTGCGACACCGACTTGTCACCGGGCACGCGCACGACACCGCTCAGCGGACCGGCCGGGCGGCTGGTCCAGTCCACACGCTGGCCGCCGCTCACGGCAGGGCCACCGGGTAGGAACCGAGCACCCGCAGGCTGGCCACGCTGGGGCGGATCTCCGCCACGGCCTCCTTCAGGTTGCCCTCGTCGATATGGCCGGAGACATCGATGAAGAACGCGTACTGCCATTTGCCGGTGTGCGCCGGACGCGACTCGATGCGATTGAGGCTGACACCGTGCTTGGCGAAGGGACTGAGCACGTCGTAAAGCGCGCCGGGCTTGTCGTTGACGGTGACCAGCAGCGAGGTGCGGTCGTTGCCCGACGGCGGGAACACCGAACGGCCGATCACCAGAAAGCGCGTGGTGTTGTCGGCACGATCCTCGATCGCCTTGGCGACCGTCTTCAGCCCGTAGATCTTGCCCGCGCTCTCGCCGGCGATGGCCGCGGCCTGCTCGTCGGCACGCGCCATCCGCGCAGCCTCGGCATTGCTGCTGACCGCGGTGCATTCCACGCCCGGCAGATTCAACCGCAGCCAGGTCTTGCACTGCTGCAGCGACTGCGCGTGCGCATAGACGTGGCGCACATCGGCAAGGTCGCCGCTGAGCGAGTGCAGGCACTGGTGCACGCGCAGCTCCACCTCGCCGCAGATCGTCGCCTCGGAGGTGAGGAACATGTCCAAGGTGACCTGGATCATGCCCTGCCCCGAGTTTTCCACCGGCACCACGCCAAAATCGGCGTGGCCCGCGGCCACTTCCTGGAACACTTCCTCGATGCTGCCCAGCGGCAGCGCGTAGGCGGCATGGCCGAAATGCTTGCGCACGGCCTGCTCGCTGAAGGTGCCCTCGGGGCCGAGGAAGCCGATCTTCAGCGGATCCTCCTGCGCCAGGCAGGACGACATGATTTCGCGGAACAGCCGCACCATCTCCGCGTCGGACAGCGGCCCCTTGTTGCGATCCACCACCATGCGCAACACGTGGGCCTCCCGCTCGGGACGGTAATAGTCGATCGCCGACAGGCCCTCGCCCTTCACCTTGGCCACCTCGCGGGCGCGCTCGGCACGCTCGGCGATCAGCTCCTGGATCTGCCGGTCGATACTGTCGATGCGCTCGCGCACCTCGCTCAGCGGGTTCTTCGAATCAGCCATGAAAAACAACCTGGATGGATAGACGTCCAAACACTCGGAACGCCATGGTGCCTGAAAGCGCGACGAAGCGCCTTGGTTTCATCCGTGACGATTGGCGAAGTCGCGCATGAAGGCGACCAGCGCCTGCACCGCCTCCAGCGGCACCGCGTTGTACAGCGAGGCGCGCATGCCGCCGACCGCCTTGTGGCCCTTGAGCGCGATCAGGCCCGCCGCTTCCGACTCTTTGAGGAATTCGGCGTCGAGCGCGCTGTCGCGCAGGGTGAACGGCACGTTCATGCGCGAGCGCGCGGCCGGATCGACCGCATTGGCGTAGAAGCCGCCAGAGCCGTCGATCGCCTGGTACAGCAGCTCGGCCTTGGTGCGGTTGCGCTCGGCCATCGCCGCGACGCCGCCCTGTGCCTTGAGCCATTTGAAGGTGAGCCCGGCCAGGTACCAGCCCCAGGTGTTGGGCGTGTTGAGCATGGAATCCTGCCCGGCATGTTCGGCATAGCGCAGGATCTTGGCCATCGGCCGGCCCGGCCGCGCCAGCAGGTCGCGACGAGCGATCATCACCACCAGGCCGGAGGGGCCGATGTTCTTTTGCGCGCCGGCGTAGATCAGGCCGAAACGCGAGACGTCGACCGGCGCAGAGAGGATGTTCGAGGACATGTCCGCCACCAGCGGCACCTCGCTCACGTCCGGCACGTCGCCGAATTCCACGCCGTGGATGGTTTCGTTCGGCGTGTAATGCACGTAGGCCGCGCGCGGATCGAGTGTCCACCCCTCGCGCGGCGGCAGGCTGCGGAAGCCGTCGCCATATCCGGTCGCGGCGATGTTCACCTGGACGTACGGTGCCGCCTCGCGGACCGCCTTCTCACCCCAGTGGCCGGTCACCACGTAGTCCGCCCGATCCTCCGGGCCGGCCAGGTTCATCGGGATCTGCGCGAAATGCTGGGTCGCCCCCCCCTGGAGGAACAGCACCGCGTAGTCGTCGGGAATCGCCATCAGCTCGCGCAAGTCGGCCTCGGCTTGGGCGGCCAGCGCGATGAAGCGCTTGCCGCGATGCGACTGCTCCATCACCGACATGCCCGAACCGTTCCAGTCCAGCAGCTCGCGCTGCGCCTGCTCCAGCACCTCGCGCGGCAGCGCCGCGGGGCCCGCACTGAAATTCCACACCTTGCTCACTGACCGCTCTCTCCCGATGGACTGCCGACGGACCGCCGCATTATGGCGCGCCGCAACAAGCCGGCGTCAATGCGTGGATCAGAGGCGAACCAGCAGCACCAGGGCGATGCCGAGCGCCAGCACGGCAGCGGTGACGATCAGCCACCACACCTCGCCGCGCGGCCCGGCCTGCTCTTCCGGCAGGAGATCGCCATGGGCCGCCAGCGCCGGCAGCTCGGGCTCCGGCTGCATGCCCGGGGCATCGACGACGAAGCGGTGGGTCGCCAGCCCGATCTGGTCGCCTGGCTGCAACGCGAGCTCCGCCACCTCGATGCCGTTGACGCACAGCGGGTAACGCGCCGAGCGCTGCTCCAGCCGCAGGCGCAGCTGTCCATCGGACCAGCACAGGCTGAGTGCGGCCGACTCGCCCTGTGGCAAGTCCAGCGGCGGTGTCGATGCCGGCCCCAACTGCAGGCGATCACGCAACGGCAGTACCCGCCCGGACAGCGGACCGGCCACGGCGCGCAACGCGACGGTACAGCGACTGGATTGCGGCACATGCAACGGCTCGCGAGTGGCTGGATCGCCATCCTCCCGGATCAGCATCCGGCAGTCACCCACGCTGAGCACGTCGCCGGCGCGAAGCAGCGCCCGCTCGCGCACGGGCCGTGCGTTCAGATAGATACGGCCAGCCCCGGGCAGGACCCGCAGCAGGCAGCCGCGCTCGTCCTTGCGCAATTCGAGATGGTGGGGTGCCGCCTGATGTGCGCCCAGCACCACCGTGTTGCCGGGCGCGCTGCCGACCGTGAGGACAGGGGTGTCCCAGGGGATGTCTTCGCGGGCCGCGTGGGGAAACTCGATGCGCATCTGTGAACCAGTCGACGAACGCGGGGACTCTAGCAGAAGCCGGACCGCCCGCCGCACCGCCACGGGCATACCCTGCGTGACACCGCTTGCCCGCCTGCCCGACAATGCGGACATGCCTTCCATCGACCTGCGCCAACCCCACCAGCTTCCCCTCGCCGAGGCCCGTGCCCGGGTCGACCGGGTCGCCGCCCGCATGCGCGAGAAATTCGACATGGACAGCCGCTGGGAGGGCGACACCCTGCGCTTCTCCCGCTCCGGCGTGAAGGGCAGTATCGCGGTGGCTGCGAGCGAGGTGACCGTACACGCGGAGCTCGGCCTGATGCTGTCCCCACTCAAGGGCATGGTCGAGGACGAGATCCGCCGCAAGCTGGCCGAGCACCTGGCCTGATGAATCTTTAACCAGGACCGCCGACGTGGCATACTCGTCGGCTTACGCGGCCACAACGGCCCGCGATCGAACGACGGAAAGCATGGCCAAAGACGACGTCATCGAAATGGAAGGCACGGTCCAGGAGACCCTGCCCAACACCATGTTCCGGGTGCAGCTGGAGAACGGGCACGTGATCATCGCCCACATCTCCGGCCGCATGCGCAAGCACTACATCCGCATCCTGACCGGCGACAAGGTGAAGGTCGAAATGACCCCGTACGACCTGACCAAGGGTCGCATCACCTATCGCATGAAGTAAGCGGAATGTCCGGTCGCGGCCCCTCGGCGCCGCGACGGACAAAAAAAGGCGACGCCGTGGCGTCGCCTTTTTTCGTGCCCGGTCCCGCGGGGTCACGCCCCGCAGGATCCGCCATCACTCCACCACGGCTGGCAGCTTTTCGGCCGACTCGGTGTCCACCGTCAGCTCGCCGTCGCGCACACCCAGCCGCACCTTGCCGCCGTCGGCCAGCTTGCCGAACAACAGCTCGTCGGCCAGCGCCCGCTTGACCCTCTCCTGGATCACCCGGGCCATCGGCCGCGCACCCATCTGCGGATCGAAGCCGTGCTCGGCCAGCCAGCGGCGGGCATCGGCATCCACGTCCAGCGAGACGTGCTTCTCGGCCAGCTGCGACTCCAGCTCGATCAGGAACTTGTCGACCACGCGCAGGATGTGGTCGAAGTCCAGCGAGTTGAACTGGATGATCGCGTCCAGCCGGTTGCGGAACTCCGGCGTGAACATGCGACGGATCACCTCCATCGCGTCGGTCGTGTGGTTCTGCTTGACGAAGCCGATGCCGCGGCGCGAGGCCTGCTGGGCGCCCGCGTTGGTGGTCATCACCAGGATCACGTTCTTGAAGTTCGCCTCGCGTCCGTTGGTGTCGGTCAGCACGCCGCGGTCCATCACCTGCAGCAGGATGTTGAACACGTCCGGGTGCGCCTTCTCGATCTCGTCCAGCAGCAGCACGCAGTGCGGGTGCTTGGTGACGGCCTCGGTCAGCAGGCCGCCCTGGTCGAAACCGACGTATCCCGGAGGGGCACCGACCAGCCGCGACACCGAGTGCGCTTCCATGTACTCGGACATGTCGAAGCGGATCATCTCGATGCCCAGCTGCATGCCCAACTGCTTGGTGACCTCGGTCTTGCCCACACCGGTGGGACCGGCCAGCAGGAAGCAACCGATCGGCTTGGACGGGTCGGCCAGGCCGGAACGGGCCATCTTGATCGACGCGGTGAGCGCCTCGATCGCCTGATCCTGACCGAACACCACCATCTTGAGGTTGCGTTCCAGATTCTTCAGCACGTCGCGGTCGGAGGCCGAGACCTGCTTGGCCGGGATGCGCGCCATCTTGGCCACGATGTACTCGACCTCCGGCACGTCGATGGTCGACTTGCGCTGGTCCTCCGGCAGCAGGCGCTGGCGCGCACCGGCCTCGTCGATCACGTCGATCGCCTTGTCCGGCAGCAGCCGGTCAGGGATGTGCTTGACCGACAGGTCGACCGCCGCCTTGAGCGCCTCGTTGGTGTAGGCCACCGAGTGATGCTCCTCGAAGCGCGAGCGCAGGCCCTTGAGGATCTCGATGGAGTCGGCCACGGTCGGCTCGACCACGTCGATCTTCTGGAAGCGACGGGCCAGCGCGCGGTCCTTCTCGAAGATGCCGCGGAATTCCTGGAAGGTGGTCGAACCGATGCAGCGCAGCTCGCCCGAGGCCAGCATCGGCTTGATCAGGTTCGACGCGTCCATCGTGCCACCCGAGGCCGAACCGGCACCGATGATGGTGTGGATCTCGTCGATGAACAGGATCGCACCCGGCTGCTTCTTGAGCTGGCCGATCACCGCCTTCAGGCGCTTCTCGAAATCGCCGCGGTACTTGGTACCGGCCACCAGGGCGCCGAGGTCGAGCGACCAGATCGTCGCGCTTTCGAGCACCTCCGGCACCTCGCCATCGACGATGCGCTTGGCCAGGCCCTCGGCCAGGGCGGTCTTGCCCACGCCAGCCTCGCCGACGTAGAGCGGATTGTTCTTGCGGCGGCGGCAGAGCACCTGGATCGTGCGCTCGATCTCGTCGGCGCGTCCGATCAGCGGATCGATCTTGCCTTCCAGCGCCAGCTCGTTGAGGTTGCTGGCGTATTCGGCCAGGGGGTTGCCCTTGCCCTCGCCACCGTCCTCGCCTTCGCGCTCGCCGGCCGCCGGGCCAGCCGACGGTTCCTCGCCAATCTTGGCGATGCCGTGCGAAATGTAGTTGACCACGTCCAGCCTGGTGATCTCCTGCTGGTGCAGGAAGTACACGGCGTGGGAGTCCTTCTCGCCGAAGATCGCCACCAGCACGTTGGCGCCGGTGACCTCCTTTCGACCGGAGGACTGCACGTGGTAGACCGCCCGCTGCAGCACGCGCTGGAAGCCCAGCGTGGGCTGGGTGTCGCGCTCGTCGCCATGCGGAAGCACGGGAACGGTCTCGGCAATGATCTTTTCGAGCTCGGCGGCGAGCCGCGGGATGTCGGCGCCGCAGGCGCGCAAGGCCCCGGACGCGGACTGATTGTCGGTGAGGGCAAGCAGCAGGTGCTCCACCGTCATGAACTCATGACGTTGTTCGCGCGCCTGCTTGTAGCACTGGCCGATGGTGACTTCGAGATCCTTGCTGAACATCCGGACCGTCTCCCGGTTATATGGCTGCGGCCTGGGGGAGCCGCGTTATCGCCAAAAGTGGGGTCGCCTACAGCTTTTCCATAGTGCACAACAGCGGGTGCTGATGGGCACGTGAATATTCGTTCACCTGGGTGACTTTCGTCTCGGCCACCTCGCGAGTGAACACGCCGCACACGCCTCTTCCGCGGGTATGCACGTGAAGCATCACCTGTACGGCCTTCTCCTGGTCCATACCGAAGAACCCGCGCAGTACCTCCACCACGAAGTCCATGGGGGTGAAATCGTCATTCATGAGCAGAACTTGATACAGCGGCGGCCGTGCCACCTCCGGGCGGGAGGGTTCCAGCGCCAGCCCGTGTCCGGGGCTCTGCTCGTGTTCGGGTTGGTTTGCCATGGAGAAAAAGAAGACCACTTGCCGGTTGATACGGATTCTACGACGCCGGGGATGCAGCTTTGGCGACGCGGACAGAGGTGATGGCACAATGAACGCTTTTCCAGTGCCGCAAGGCAAGCCGACATGCCCGTCTCTTCTCCCTCGTCCGTGTGGTGCCCGCATGTGACCGTTGCCTGCGTGGTGACGGACGGCGACCGCTACCTGATGGTCGAGGAGGAGGTCGGCGGCCGCCTCGCCTACAACCAGCCGGCCGGCCATCTCGACGACCGCGAAAGCCTCGCCACCGCGGCGGTTCGCGAGACGCTGGAGGAGACCGGCTGGACGGTCGAACTGCAGCACCTGATCGGCATCCACCAGTGGCGCAGCACCGAGCATGGCGACGGCGTGGTGCGCTTCAGCTTCGCCGCGCGACCGCTAAGCCATGACCCGGCGCGACCGCTCGACAAGGGCATCCGGCGTGCACTGTGGCTCACCCGGGAGGAAATCGCCGCGTTCGGCGATCGCCTGCGCAGTCCGCTGGTACTCCAGAGCATCGACGCCTGGCTCGCCGGCCAGCGCCTGCCGCTGACCGCCCTGACCAGCCTGCTCGACGGGGATCGCTACCCGTGAAGGTGATGCTCGGCATTTCCGGCGGCGTCGACTCGTCGGTTGCCGCCCTGGTCCTGCAGCAGGCCGGCTACGAGGTCGAGGGCCTGTTCATGCAGAACTGGGAGGAGGACGAGCGCTCCGGCCCCTGCACGGCCGACGCCGACCGCAAGGATGCGCTGGGCGTGTGCGGACGCCTCGGCATCCCGTTCCATGCGCGCAACTTCGCCGCCGAGTACTGGGACGGCGTGTTCGAGCACTTCCTCGCCGAGTACCGCGCCGGCCGCACGCCCAATCCGGACGTGCTGTGCAACCGCGAGATCAAGTTCAAGACCTTCCTGGACGAGGCCCGGGCACTGGGGGCGGAAAAGATCGCCACCGGCCACTACGCGCAGGTCGACCAGCACGAGGGCCGCTATCGCCTGCTGCGCGCGGCGGACCGCACCAAGGACCAGACCTACTTCCTGCACGCGATCGGCCAGACCCAGCTGGCCGCCACGCTGTTCCCGATCGGCCATCTGCCCAAGGAGCGGGTGCGGGCCATGGCCCGTGAAGCCAACCTGCCGACCCACGCCAAGAAGGATTCCACCGGCATCTGCTTCATCGGGGAACGAGACTTCCGCGGGTTCCTGAGCCAGTACATCCCGGCCCGGCCCGGCGCGATACGCACCCCCGACGGACGCGAGGTCGGCCAGCACCAGGGCGTCATGTACTACACCCTCGGCCAGCGCCAGGGTCTGGGCATCGGCGGCCGCCATGGTGCCAGCGGCGAAGCCTGGTACGTGGTCGGCAAGGACGTGCCGGGCAACATCCTGTACGTTGCCCAGGGCGGCGAGAACCATTGGCTGCAGTCCACGCGGCTGGTGGCCGACAACCCTCACTGGATCGCGGGCGAAGCGCCCGCCAGCCGCTTCCGCTGCACGGCCAAGACCCGTTACCGCCAGACCGACCAGGCCTGCGAGGTGCGACTGCTCGGCGAGCAGTTGGAGGTGCGCTTCGATGAACCCCAGCGCGCCGTCACGCCGGGGCAGTCGGTCGTGTTCTATGACGGCGAGGTCTGCCTGGGTGGCGCGGTGATCGCTGCCACCGACGCCCCGTTCGGCGGCCTGCCGCCCGTTTCACCGGAGTCGTAAGAAGTGGTACCCAGCCTGTTTGTCATGAACGAAGAGCGCGTGCTCGCGCTGGCCGGCCTGTTCCAGGCCACCGCCCTCGCCCATCAACTGGCGAACCAGGGACGCTGCGACGAGGCAGCTTTCGAGGCCAGCGTGGACAGCGTGTTCCGCATCGACGCCGACTCTGTGGTCGGCGTCTACGGCCGCACGTCCGCGCTCCGCCTGGGGCTACGCACCCTGATCGGCCAACTGGAAGACAGCTCCAGCGACATGGCCGTCACCCGCATGGCGATCACCGTGATGCGCCTGGAGCGCACCCTCAGCCGCCATCCCGCCCTGCGCAACGAGCTGCAGCAGGGCCTGCTGGCCGCACAGCGGCAGGTCGATCATTTCGGCAGGTACTCCAGCCAGGTGATCGGCCGGCTGGCCGCGCTGTACGTGTCCACGCTCTCCACCCTGAAGCCGCGCGTGATGGTCACCGGTAACCCGCAGATGCTGCGCCAGGAGGCGATCGTCGAGCGCGTGCGCACCAGCCTGCTCGCCGCCGTCCGCTCGGCGGTGCTGTGGCGGCAGGTGGGAGGGCGGCAGTGGCAGCTCCTCCTGCATCGCAAGCAGTGCGCGATGCTGGCCCGCGGCCTGCTGACCGGCTCCACCCTGGATAACGGCTGAGATCCTCAGTCCAGCAGGCGCAGCCCCGGCCGACGGCGAGCGATCTGACGTAGCAGCTCGGCGAACGAGACCAGATCCGCCCCCCAGGGCGAGGCCTCGCGCCAGTACAGGGCGATTTCCCGGCCGGGCGCCGGACCGCGGATCTTGGCCAGGGTCACGGCCGGGATCGACGACAATCGATCGCGCGCCAGTGCCGGCACCAGTGCATAGCCGCCACGCAGCTCGACCAGTGCAGCCAGGCTCTCCAGGCTCACGTCCTGCACCTGCCCGGCCTCGACCACGCCGTCCTGGTGGTATTCGGCCATCACCGTGGCCTCGGCGGCATCGAGCTGGTTGAGCGCCAGCGTCGACTTGCCGGCCAGCGGGTGGTCGGCCCGCAACATCACTTCCCACGGCTCGAAGAACAGCGGCCGACTGGCGATGCCGGCCGGCGAGACGGCCGGCGGCGGAGCGAGCACGGCGTCCAGCTCGCCCTCGTGCAGGCGCCGCAGCAGCCCTTTCGGCTTGCCTTCGGACAGGCTCAACCGGGTGCCGGGGAAATGCTGGGGAAACGGAGCGATCAGATGCGGCAGCAGGTAGGGACCCAGCGAGGCCGGCACGCCCAGCCGCAGCTCGCCGCCAAAGGCGACCTCGCCGGCCCGGGCGGCCTGTTGCAGGTGCTCGGCAGCAGTCAGCACGGCGGCGATCTGTACCAGCAGGCGCTGGCCGCCGGCAGTGGGCACGATGCGTCGACCGCCCCGCTCGAACAACGGCGCGCCGAGCGCCTGCTCGACCTTCTGTACCTGGTGCGACAGTCCCGACGGGCTGATGTGCATGGCCCGCGCCGCACTGTTGAAACTGCCATGGCGGCTGACCGCCTGGACCAGGGTGAGGTCGCGCAGGGACACGACCGAGAGAAGGCTGGAAATCATCCGGGCGTCGGGCTCCGCTCCGCGCGGGCGCGCCTGCCCCCGCCGCTTGGCCGCACAGCATAACGACAAAGCCCGGCACGGGGCCGGGCTTCGTCGGGCTCATCGCGGGCCGGTTCAGCCGGCGACGGTGTCGGCGACTTCCTTGAAGTCCTCGATCTGGTCGAAGTTCATGTACTTGTAGATCGCCGCGCCACTGGCGTTGATCACGCCCATGGCCTCCATGTACTCGGCCTTGCTCGGGATCCGGCCCAGGCGTGAGCACACCGCCGCCAGCTCGGCCGAGCCGAGGTAGACGTTGGAGTTCTTGCCGAGGCGGTTGGGGAAGTTGCGGGTGGAGGTGGAGAACACCGTCGCGCCCTCCTTCACCTGCGCCTGGTTGCCCATGCACAGCGAGCAGCCCGGCATCTCCATACGCGCGCCGGCGGTGCCGAAGGTGCCGTAGTGGCCTTCCTTGGTCAGCTCCTGCGCGTCCATCTTGGTCGGCGGGGCCACCCACAGCTTGGTCGGGATGTCGCGCTTGCCTTCCAGCAGCTTCGACGCGGCGCGGAAATGACCAATATTCGTCATGCACGAACCGATGAACACCTCGTCGATGACTGCGCCGGCCACCTCGGACAGGGTCTTCACGTCGTCCGGATCGTTCGGGCAGGCCACGATCGGCTCGTGCACGTCGGCCAGGTCGATCTCGATGACCGCAGCGTACTCGGCGTCGGCGTCCGGCTCGAGCAGCTGCGGGTTGGCCAGCCACTCCTCCATCTTGGCGATGCGGCGCTGCAGGCTGCGGGCGTCCTTGTAGCCCTGGGCGATCATGTACTTCAGCAGCGTGATGTTGCTGTTGAGGTACTCGATGATCGGTTCCTTGTTCAGGCGCACCGTGCAACCGGCGGCCGAACGCTCGGCCGAGGCATCGGACAGCTCGAACGCCTGCTCCACCTTCAGGTCCGGCAGGCCCTCGATCTCCAGGATGCGGCCGGAGAACACGTTCTTCTTGCCCTGCTTGGCAACGGTGAGCAGACCCTGCTTGATCGCGTAGTACGGGATCGCGTTGACCAGGTCACGCAGGGTGACGCCCGGCTGCAGCTCGCCCTTGAAGCGCACCAGCACGGATTCCGGCATGTCCAGCGGCATCACGCCGGTTGCCGCGGCGAACGCGACCAGGCCGGAGCCGGCCGGGAACGAGATGCCGATCGGGAAGCGGGTGTGGCTGTCGCCGCCGGTGCCGACGGTGTCGGGCAGCAGCATGCGGTTGAGCCAGCTGTGGATCACGCCGTCGCCCGGGCGCAGCGAGATGCCGCCGCGGGTGGAGATGAATTCCGGCAGGGTGTGGTGGGTCTTCACGTCCACCGGCTTCGGGTAGGCGGCGGTGTGGCAGAACGACTGCATCACCAGGTCGGCCGAGAAGCCCAGGCAGGCCAGGTCCTTCAGCTCGTCGCGGGTCATCGGGCCGGTGGTGTCCTGCGAACCGACCGAGGTCATCTTCGGCTCGCAGTAGGTACCCGGGCGCACGCCCTGGCCTTCCGGCAGCCCGCAGGCGCGGCCGACCATCTTCTGCGCCAGCGAGTAGCCCTTGCCGGTATCGGCCGGCTGCTGCGGCTGGCGGAACAGGGTCGAGGCCGGCAGACCCAGCGCCTCGCGCGCCTTGGCGGTGAGGCCGCGGCCGATGATCAGCGGGATGCGGCCACCGGCGCGCACCTCGTCGAACAGCACGTCGGACTTCACCTGGAACTCGGCGATCACCTCGCCGTTCTTCAGCGCCTTGCCCTCGTACGGGCGCAGCTCGACGACGTCGCCCATCTCCATCTTCGAGACGTCCAGCTCGATCGGCAGCGCGCCGGCGTCTTCCATGGTGTTGTAGAAGATCGGGGCAATCTTGCCGCCCAGGCAGACGCCGCCGAAGCGCTTGTTCGGGATGAACGGGATGTCCTCGCCGGTCCACCACAGCACCGAGTTGGTGGCGCTCTTGCGGCTGGAGCCGGTGCCGACCACGTCGCCGACGTAGGCAACCATGTGGCCCTTGTTCTTCAGGTCGGCGATCAGCTGGATTGGACCGCGCTTGCCGTCCTCTTCCGGCTGGAACGGCGCACCCTCGCGCTTGTTCTTCAGCATCGCCAGCGCGTGCAGCGGGATGTCCGGGCGGGTGGTGGCGTCGGGAGCCGGCGACAGGTCGTCGGTGTTGGTCTCGCCCGGCACCTTGAACACGGTGACAGTCAGCGACTCCGGCACCTCGGGACGCGAGGTGAACCACTCGGCCTCGGCCCAGCTCTTCAGCACGGCCTGGGCATGGGCGTTGCCGGCGTCGGCCTTTTCCTTCACGTCGTGGAAGGAGTCGAACATCAGCAGGGTCTTCTTCAGCGCCTCGGCGGCGATGCCGCCCAGCTGCGCGTCGTCGAGCAGCTGGATCAGCGGATGGATGTTGTAGCCACCCAGCATGGTGCCGAGCAGCTCGGTCGCCTTCTCGCGACTGATCAGCGGGCAGACCTCGGTGCCGAACGCGACGGCCGCGAGATACGAGGCCTTCACCTTCGCCGCGTCGTCCACGCCGGCCGGCACGCGCTCGCTCAGCAGCTGGACCAGGAAGGCTTCCTCGCCAGCCGGGGGATTCTTCAGCAGTTCGATCAGTTCGGCCGTCTGCTGTGCGGTGAGCGGCAGCGGCGGAACGCCGAGGGCCTGGCGTTCGGCGGCGTGTTGGCGATAGGCGGTAAGCATGATCTCAAGTCCCTTGGGGTGGGTGCGCGCGGGTACCGGGGTGGCCTCACGTGAGCCGCTCGACGACACGCAACTGTCCGGACGGGTACGGCCAGCACGGCAACGTCGACCGGCCTGGAAGCAAGGCCAGAAGCCGCCTCGCGGCGGCGGTAAACCGCGATATTTTGCCAGTCGCAGCAACCCAGCCGCAACGCAAGACACTGTTTCCGGGAGCGTTCGAAATCGTGCAAGGCAAGGGCTTTCAACGGCGCTTGCGGTCATCGGCCAGCGACCCGAGATCGTGGTGCGCACGATGGGACGCGATCACACGCGGACGGACCGGCATGATGTCCCCCATGCCGCCGCCGTCTCGCCACGTCGCCTTGACCCCGACGCGCGTACCATGGATTCGTTCCGCCTCCCCGCGTCCGCCAGCCTCAAGCAACAAAGGAGTTAGCCATGCTGGACACCTACGCCACCCACGACACCCTCTCGGCCAACGGCAAGACCTACCGGTTCGCCAGCCTGGCCAAGCTGGGCCAGCGGTTCGACCTCAAGCGCCTGCCCTACTCGCTGAAGATCCTGCTGGAGAACCTGCTGCGCCACGAGGACGGCGTGAGCGTCACCGCGAAGGAGATCGAGGCGGTGGCCACGTGGAAGGCCCAGGCCGAGCCGGATACCGAGATCGCCTTCATGCCCGCGCGCGTGGTGCTGCAGGACTTCACCGGCGTGCCGTGCGTGGTCGACCTCGCCGCGATGCGCGATGCCGTGGTCAGGCTCGGCGGCGACGCCACCCAGATCAATCCGCTGGCTCCGGCCGAGCTGGTGATCGACCACTCGGTGCAGGTGGACGCGTACGGCTCGGAGTCGGCGCTGGAGAAGAACGTCGAGATCGAATTCGAGCGCAACCAGGAGCGCTACGGCTTCCTGCGCTGGGGCCAGAAGGCCTTCGACAACTTCAAGGTGGTGCCGCCGCGCACGGGCATCGTGCACCAGGTGAACCTCGAGCACCTGGCCCGCGTGGTGTTCACTGGCGAGATCGACGGCGAACGCTGGGCGTATCCGGACACCGTGTTCGGCACCGATTCCCATACCACCATGATCAACGGCATCGGCGTGCTGGGCTGGGGCGTGGGCGGCATCGAAGCCGAGGCGGCCATGCTGGGCCAGCCTTCGTCGATGCTGATCCCGCAGGTGGTCGGCTTCAGGCTCACCGGCAAGCTGTCCGAGGGCGTCACCGCGACCGATCTGGTGCTGACCGTCACCCAGATGCTGCGCAAGCTTGGCGTGGTGGGCAAGTTCGTCGAATTCTTCGGTGACGGCCTCAAGCACCTGCCGCTGGCCGACCGCGCCACCATTGCCAACATGGCCCCCGAGTACGGCGCCACCTGCGGCATCTTCCCGGTCGACCAGGAAGCGCTGAACTACCTGCGCCTTTCCGGGCGCAGCGAGGAGCAGATCGCCCTGGTGGAAGCCTATGCCAAGGCACAGGGCATGTGGCACGACGAGCATGCCGCGGAGCCGGAGTTCACCACCACGCTGGAGCTGGACCTGGCCGACGTGAAGCCGTCTCTGGCCGGCCCGAAGCGCCCGCAGGACCGCGTGCTGCTGGAAGGCGTGCAGAAGAGTTTCCGTGATGCGGTAGGCGGCCTCACCGCAAATCGCAAGAAGAAGAACGGCGACGCCGCCGGCTTCCAGAACGAGGGCGGCTCGGCGGCTATCGGCAACGAGGCCAACAGCCTGGGCGAAGGCAGCGTGCGCGTCAGCAAGGACGGCGAAACCTTCGACCTGAGGGACGGCTCGGTGGTGATCGCTGCGATCACCTCGTGCACCAACACCTCCAACCCGGCAGTGATGCTCGGCGCCGGCCTGGTCGCGAAGAAGGCCGCCGCCAGGGGCCTGACCGCCAAGCCGTGGGTGAAGACGTCGATCGGCCCGGGATCCAAGGTGGTCACCGACTACCTGGAGAAGACCGGTCTGCTGAAGGAGCTGGAGAAGGTCGGTTTCTACATCGTCGGCTACGGCTGCACCACCTGCATCGGCAACTCCGGCCCGCTGCCGGCGGAGATCAGCAAAGGCATCGGCGAGGGCGACCTGGCCGTCGCCTCGGTGCTGTCGGGCAACCGCAACTTCGAAGGCCGCGTGCATCCGGAAGTGAAGATGAACTACCTGGCCTCGCCGCCGCTGGTGGTCGCCTATGCCCTGGCCGGCACGCTCGACATCGACCTGACCCGCGAGCCGATCGGCCAGGACGCCAGCGGCAAGGACGTGTTCCTCAAGGACATCTGGCCGACCAACCAGGAAATCTCCGACGCCATCGCCGGCGCGATCAACCCGGCCATGTTCGAGAAGAACTATGCCGACGTGTTCAAGGGCGACAGCCGCTGGAACCGGATCGAATCCCCCGACGGCGCGGTGTACCAGTGGAGCGACTCCACCTATATCAAGAATCCGCCCTACTTCGACGGCATGACGATGGAGCTGGCGCCGGTGGAAGACGTGCACGGCGCCCGGGCGCTGGGGTTGTTCGGCGACTCGATCACCACCGACCACATCTCGCCCGCCGGTTCGATCAAGAAGGACAGCCCGGCGGGCCGCTTCCTCGTCTCCAAGGGCGTCGACCCGAAGGACTTCAACTCCTACGGATCGCGTCGCGGCAACGACGACGTGATGGTGCGCGGCACCTTCGCCAACATCCGCATCAGGAACCTGATGCTGGACGGCGTCGAGGGCGGCTACACCCTGCACGTGCCCTCGGGCGAGCAGATGGCGATCTACGACGCGGCGATGAAGTACAAGGCGGAGAACACCCCGCTGATCGTCCTGGCTGGAAAGGAATACGGCACCGGCTCGTCGCGCGACTGGGCTGCCAAGGGCACCCTGCTGCTGGGCGTGAAGGCGGTGATCGCGGAGAGCTTCGAGCGCATCCACCGCTCCAACCTGGTCGGCATGGGCGTGCTGCCCTGCACGTTCCAGAATGGCGAGAACGCGCAGTCGCTGGGCCTCACCGGCAAGGAGACCTTCGACATTACCGGCCTGGCCGACGGCAATGCGAAGGAAGCCACGGTGGTGGCAAGAGCCGCGGACGGCGGCAGCAAGACCTTCAAGGTCAACGTCATGCTGCTGACGCCGAAGGAGCGCGAGTTCTTCCGCCACGGAGGCATCCTGCAGTACGTGCTGCGCCAGCTGGCAGGCAAGAAGGCAGCCTGAGTACGCCCGCATACGCAACAGGCAAGACGCCGCCTCCCGGCGGCGTCTTGCTTTTGAGGGAGCCTTGCGGGCGAACCTAGAGCGGCCGCGACCAGGTGGCGGCGTAGCACACCCAGTCGCCGCCCTCCTTGCGCCAGGCGCTCTCGACCCGATAGACGCCCATGTCCGAGGGTAGCAGGCGGCCGCCGCTGGTCAGCGTCACGGTGAACGTCGCCACGAAGCGATCCCCGCGCGGCTCGACCGTGACCGGCCCCATCAGCGCGTGGATCGATTCGCCGCGAAGCTTCGCCAGGCGCAGCAGGTCGACCAGTTGCCTGCGGTCGACCTCGCCGCGGTTGCCGGTGAAATCCTCGCCCAGACGGTTCCGGAACGCCCCCGCATCGACGGCCTCAGCCGCCTGCGCGGCCCCCGCCACCGCCTGCCGGACGGCCTCCTCGGCAGGCACCCGGTGGCACCCGGCGAGCAGGCCGGAAACGATGGACAGGCAGAGGACGAGGAGCAGTCGGCGCAGGCTCATGCGGAAGGCTTCCGGGTCGTTGCGGCGCGGCTTGCCGCTATACGCGAGCGTATGCTCCAATGCCGCGTCATGTCGATGACCGGCCGCGGCAGGCGGCCATCCGTATCCAGGAGCGCAAGGATCACCATGAGCAAAGAGCGTCCGTGGCTTGACCACTATCCGGAAGGCGTCCCTGCCGAGATCGACCTGGGCGCCTACGCTTCGGTCGTCGCGGTGCTCGAGGAAGCCTTCGGCAAGTTCCGGGATCGGCCGGCCTTCGCCAGCTTCGGCAAACAGCTCAGCTATGGCGAGATCGATGCGATGAGCGCGAAGTTCGCCGGCTTTCTCGTCGGCGAACTCAAGCTCGCCAAGGGCGACCGCATCGCCATCATGATGCCGAACGTCCTGCAGTATCCGATCGCTCTGTTCGGCGCGCTGCGCGCCGGCTTGGTGGTGGTCAACACCAACCCGCTCTATACCGCGCGCGAGCTGAAGCACCAGCTGGAGGACTCCGGCGCGAAGGCGATCGTGGTGCTGGACAATTTCGCCGCGACGCTCGAGCAGGTGGTCGCCGAGACCCATGTCGAGCACATCGTGACGACCGGCGTCGGCGACCTCCTTGGCGGCCTCAAGGGCATGCTGGTGAACGCGGTCGCCAAGCACCTCAAGAAGATGGTGCCCAGCTTCGATCTGCCGCAGGCGGTGCGCTTCAACGACGCCCTCGCGCGCGGCGCGCACCACCCGCTGCCGAAGGTCGCGCTCGGCCACGACGACCTGGCGTTCCTGCAATACACCGGCGGCACCACCGGCGTGGCCAAGGGCGCGATGCTCAGCCACGGCAACATGGTGGCCAACATGCTCCAGGCGGGGGCATGGATCGGCCGGAATGCGAAAGAAGGTGAAGAGGTCATCATCACCGCCCTGCCGCTCTATCACATCTTCTCGCTGACCGCGAACGGCCTGGTCTTCATGCGCCTGGGTGGCCTGAACTGGCTGATCACCAATCCGCGCGACATGCCCGGCTTCGTCGAGGAGCTGAAGAAGTCGCACTTCACTGCGCTCACCGGCGTCAACACGCTGTTCAACGGCCTGCTCAACACGCCCGGCTTCGCCGAGGTGGATTTCTCGCGCCTGCACCTGACGCTGGGCGGTGGCATGGCGGTGCAGCGTGCCGTTGCCGAGCGGTGGAAAAAGGTCACCGGCTGCACCCTGGCCGAAGCCTACGGCCTCACCGAGACCTCGCCCGCTGCGTGCATCAACCCGCTCGACCTGAAGGCATACAACGGCTCGATCGGCCTGCCGATTCCTTCCACCGAGGTGGCGATCTGGTCGGAGGAGAACCAGCCGCTGCCGGTCGGCGAGGTGGGCGAACTGATGGTGCGCGGCCCGCAGGTGATGAAGGGCTACTGGCAGCGGCCGGAGGAAACCGCCAAGGTGCTCGAACCGAATGGCTGGCTGCATACCGGCGACATCGCCCGGATGGACGAGAACGGCTACTTCTACATCGTGGACCGCAAGAAGGACATGATCCTGGTGTCCGGCTTCAACGTGTACCCGAACGAGGTCGAGGACACGGTGATGCAGCACCCGGGCGTGTCGGAGGTCGCCGCGGTCGGCGTGCCGGACGAGCATTCCGGAGAAGTGGTGAAGCTGTTCGTGGTGCGCAAGGACCCGAACCTCACCGCCGACGCACTGAAGGAGTTCTGCCGCGAGAACCTTACCGGCTACAAGCGGCCGAAGTTCATCGAGTTCCGCACCGACCTGCCCAAGAGCAATGTCGGCAAGATCCTGCGACGCGAGCTGCGGGACGACAAGAAACCTGCCACTGCCCACTGACCGGCGACGCCGCCGGATGCGAAAACGCCCGCATGACGCGGGCGTTTTGCTTGAGACCGCGGAAAGGACACGCTCAGTTGTTCCACTGCTCCAGGATGTCGGCGTAGCCGCCGAGCAGGTTCCACAGCGGGACCTGCTTGTCCTCGGGGATGCGCGAGTACGCGTAGCCGACATGATGGTCGGAGATCCGTGCCACCGTCGCCTCCAGATGGATGTGCAGGTCGCTGCCGAAGATCATGTCCAGCACCCACGGCTCGCCCAGCTCGCCCTTCCAGCCCAGGGGGCGCCGGACCAGCAGGCCGGTCGCGGAGATGTCCACCAGCTCGCTCGGATGCGACTGGTCGCCTCGGCTCATAAGCACCGTGGTCTCGATGCGCATCCGGGCCGGCCGCAGGTGTTCCTGGTCGGCGCTCGCCGCATTCTTGTCAATCGCCATCATGCTCCCTCGCTTGCCCGTCTCCCGCGGGCCTGGCCCGGTTGCACCGGGAAGCCTTGGAAGACCTGCCGGTGAACAAATGTGCCCCGACGCGCGGGCCCCAATCCGGCAAGAGCGTATTGGGGCACGAAGTCCGCGCAGGGACAAGCAGGTAAAGCAAGCGATGTGCCAGAGCTCCCCAGAAGCGCACCGTTCGCACCAAACCGCCATCCGGCCGGACGGACCCATGATGCCGCCGAAAGCAGGCATGCCGCGGATGGACGATGAGCGGCACATTGCGCCCCGATGACGCGACCGCCAGCCGGCGGCTGGACTTGCGGCTGGCCAGCCAGTACGCTGTGGCCATTCGTGGGGTTAAGACAGGGCGCCAGCCTGCCGGCGAGGCAGTGGAGAGCGTCCCGAGAGCCACATTCGATGCTCTCCGCCGACCGACTGACATGCCCGTAGCGTCCCGGACGCCCAACGGCACGTGCGCCTCGACCGTGGCTCATATCCCGGACCGGACGCCCAGCGGTTGGTCGCGACCCGCCCGATGATTCCCCAGGGATCTCGCCGGGCATTAGCGACCAAGGCGCCAGCCAGGCCGGGCATCTGCAGCAGGAGCGTTTCCAGATTGCGCGGCTACCTCGGCGCGCGAAACCCCCGTATCCGTCGGCGCAAGCCGGATGGACGGGTCCGGTTCCAATCGTGTGCAATCCCCGCCCGCCAAGGCGGTGGCCCAACGACATGCATTGATGAGCACTGAGCCAAGCGAGCCTCAGACAACCAGCCCAGCGGACGTTTTCGCGTCGATGCCGCAGCAGCAGGAGATGCCGCTGGCGATCGTGCGCGGCGAGCCGATCCTGCAAATGCCGCAGGACCTGTACATCCCGCCGGACGCGCTGGAAGTCATCCTGGAAGCGTTCGAAGGCCCGCTGGACCTGCTGCTTTACCTGATCCGCCGGCAGAACCTGGACATCCTGGACATCCCGGTCGCCGAGATCACCCGCCAGTACATGGCCTACATCGAGCTGATGCGCGATGTGATGCGACTAGAACTGGCGGCCGAATATCTGCTGATGGCCGCGATCCTGGCCGAGATCAAGTCGCGGCTGCTGCTGCCGCGGCCACCCTCCGAGGAGGGCGTGGAAGAGGATCCCCGCGCCGACCTGGTTCGCCGGCTGCAGGAGTACGAGCGGTTCAAGAAGGCCGCCGAGGACATCGACGCCCTGCCCCGCGTGGAACGCGACACGGTGCCGGTGCAGGTCGACGCGGGCGAGCGCACGGTGATCCGCCTGCCGCCGCCGCTGGACCTGAAGGAGATGCTGCTGGCGCTCAAGGACGTGATGCACCGCGCGGAACTGTTCGGCCACCACGCCATCAAGCGCGAGGCACTCAGCGTCCGTCAGCGCATGGGCGAACTGCTCGGCAAGCTGGAAAGCGCCAACTTCCAGCGCTTCGAGACGCTGTTCGACCCTACCGAGGGTCGCCTCGGCGTGGTGGTGACCTTCCTGGCCATGCTGGAGCTGGCCAAGGAAATGCTGATCGAGATCGTGCAGGAAGCGCCGCTGGCGCCGATCTACCTCCGGGCCAAGGCCGACGCAGGCGACTACCAGGACGCCACCGAAGCCGATCTGCCCAACGACGAATCCGCCGGAGAAGCCTCCGCCTATGAGTGACAACCAGGAACTCGCCAGCCCGGTCCGCGACGAACCGGTCCGCCCGGAGCCGCTCGGCATCGCGCAGCTCAAGCCGATCATCGAGGCGGCGCTGCTCGCCTCCGGCAACCCGCTGACCGTGGCGCAGCTGGTGGAACTGTTCGGCGAAGAGCATGAAGTGACCCGCGAGCTGGTTGCGCGCACGCTCGAGGCGCTGGCCGGTGACTGCGAGGGCCGTGGCGTGGAGCTGATGGAGGTCGCCTCCGGCTTCCGCTACCAGGTGAAGCAGGACGTGCACCCCTGGCTGTCGCGCATGTGGACCGAGCGGCCCAGCCGCTATTCCCGTGCGCTGCTGGAGACGCTGGCGCTGATCGCCTACCGCCAGCCGATCACCCGTCCGGAGATCGAACAGATCCGCGGCGTGGTGGTGTCCTCCAACATCATCAAGACGCTGGAGGAACGCGACTGGATCCGCGTCGTGGGCCATCGCGACGTACCGGGCCGGCCCGCGTTGTTCGGCACCACCCGCGCGTTCCTCGACTACTTCAATCTGAAGTCGCTGGACGAGCTGCCGCCGCTGTCGGAAATCCGTGACATGGAAGACCCGCAGTTGCGCTTCGAGCCCGAGCCGCTGCCGGCGCGCGTGGTCAAGGACTTGCCGATCGATCCGGAGGCCGAGACAGAGGCCCTGGCCGCGACCGGCGAGGACGCTGGCTCCCCGGCCGATGCCGAAAATGCATCTCACCGCGGTGAAATCGAGCCGGCAGACGACATCGACGTACAGGACCTCGCCAGCGCCGCTAGCCAGGCAGCCGCCGAAGAGATCATGGATGTCGCTACGGCACCGGCCGGCGATGACGCCGAACCCGGCACCGAAGAAGAAGAACCCACCGTCGTCGCGGAAGATCGCGACGACGCCACGGCAGCCCCCGGCGGGCTGTCCACCGAACCGACCACTGCCGACGAGGCAGCGATCCCCGCGGACGCCGACGACGGCGACGCCGACAAGCATTCCTGAGGAGTCACGCGCATGACTGCGCCGCAGAAATCCCTACTTACCCTCAAGCGCCCCGCGCGCGCCGAAAACGAACCCGCGCTGGAAGAGCGCCTGCACAAGGTGCTGGCCAATGCCGGCCTCGGCTCGCGCCGGATGCTCGAGCAGCGCATCCAGGCCGGCGAAATCGAGCTCAACGGCCAGCCGGCAGCCATCGGTGCCAGCGTCCATGCCGGCGATCGCGTGGTGATCGACGGCAAGCAGTTCGTCGTCGCGACCGACAACCGCGACGAGACCGAGGTGCTGATCTACCACAAGCCCGAAGGCGTGATGACCACCCGGGACGATCCGGAAGGTCGCCCCACCGTGTTCGAGGAGCTGCCGCGCCTGAAGGGTGCGCGCTGGGTCGCGGTGGGCCGCCTGGACATCAACACCACCGGTCTGCTGCTGCTCACCACCGACGGTGAGCTGGCCAACGCCCTGATGCATCCCAAGAGCGGGCTCGAGCGCGAGTACCTGTGCCGGGTGCACGGCGAAGTGCCCGACGAGATCATCGAGAAGCTCAAGGCCGGCGTGGAGCTCGAGGACGGCCCGGCACGCTTCGACGACATCGCCATCATCAGCCGCGGCGGCAGCCACAGCTGGTTCCGCGTGGTGATCCGCGAGGGCCGCAACCGCGAAGTGCGCCGGCTGTGGGACTCGCAGGGCTTTCTGGTCAGCCGTCTCAAGCGCATCCGCTACGGCAACGTGCAACTGCCGCGCGCCCTGCGCCGCGGCGACTGCGAGGCGCTGGGCGAAGAGGCGGTGAAGGAGCTGCGCAAGCTCACCGGCCTCGGAGCACCGCAGCCGGTGCTGACCCTCAGCCCGGTGCTTCACCAGCGACGCGCACCGCGCAACGTCACCGAGTACCGTCCGGAGCGTGGTGCCGCGACCGCCTGGAGCAGCGCCGCCGCCGACGAGGCACGCGAACTGCGCGCTTTCGACCGTATTCGCGACGAGCCCGCACGTGGCAAGGCGCGCCGTCCCGGGCGCGAGGTCAACGGCAACGTGGCCCGCCCCGAGCGTCCGGGCAAGCCGCGCAAGAGCCGCAACAAGCGCGGCGTGGCACCGGGCCAGGAGCTGCCCTCGGTGCGCACCTGGTTCGCCGGCGAAACCCGTGACGGCCAGCCGGCGGGTGGCGCCGGCCGCGGCACCCCCGGCGGCAAGCGCCGCCGTGGCGGTGCTGGTGGTGCAGTAGGCCAGTCGGCGCCCTACACCGGCTTCGGCGGCGAGAAGCGCGGCCCGGGTGGCCCGGGTGGCCCGGGTGGCAGCCGCGGCAACGCGGGCAACCGTGGCAACGCAGGCAACCGCGGCCCCCGTCCGGGAGGCGGCACCGGTGGCGGTCGCGGCGGCAAGCGACCCGGTGGCAATCGCGGCGGCAATCGCTGACCGATCGACAGCCCCACGGCATGCGACATCATGAGAAAGCCGCCCATCGGGGCGGCTTTCTCGTCTCGGGGCGGAGTTCCGCCCGATCCCGCTTTTCCTATTGCTGAAGCGCCCGCGCGGTGGCGGGATCGAGCTCACCGGTCACGGCCAGGCCGCGAGTGCGCTGGAAGCTGCTGAGGGCCGACGAGGTTCCCGGGCCCGGACGTCCGTCGATGCGGCTCTTGTACAGGCCGAGCGCCGCCAGCTTGCGCTGCGCATCGCGCAGCGAGATCCCTGCAGGATCCTCCACGCCCGGCTTCGACTCGCCGTCCACCGCCAGCGTACCGCCGGTGCCCAGCCCACCGGCAACGTGCTGCGGGGCATATTCGCGCACCGCCTTGACCATCTGGTTGTAGGAGTCGAGGAACGCCGCGGCAATCACCTTGCCCTGGGGAGTCTTGGCATAGGCGCCGGCCGCACCCACGGCGCCACCACCGCCAAACAGCCCGCCGAAGCCGAAGTCCACGTTCTTCGCACTGCCTTGTGCGATCGCCACCTGTACGCCCGAGCGGGTGTCGGTGAGCATCAGCGTGGTGGACGCTTCGCTGGTCTTCATCGAGCCGACCACGGCACCGACCAGTGCGCCGTAAGGCACCAGGCCCGCCAGTCCGGCAGCCCCGCCGCCTGTGCCCTGAGAGAACTGGATGTTCGGCGTCACCACATAGTCGGCTGCCACCATCTGATGTGGCCGCAGGTTGCTGCTGCCACGCAGCTCACCGGAGGCTGCCAGATCGCGCTCGCGCATCATCGAGGTCATGCCACGGCCGCGATCGACCACCACGAAGCAGTTGCTCTGCTGGATCATCATGCGGATCAGCGGCGTCGTCGACGGCAGGTGGTACTGCTGGGTCAGCACGGCGTACCACGGCTCGCCCTCATCCTCCTCCACTGCCAGCGTTCCCAGCGGCCTGGTGCAGTGCTCGAGCGTGGGATTGGCATTGGCGCTGTGCGCACCACCGGCCGAGCCGGCGACCGGGTTCTTGCCTCCGCCGGTCTGCAGGGTCGAGCAGCCGGCGAGGCCCGCGGTGGCGACGAACGCGAGGGCAAGGGCGCCCTGCTTGAGAGAGTCAATTCTCATGATTACTCCATGGTTGAAACAGGTTGGAAAAGCGAAGCGACCGCCGATCAGTCGAGCCTTGCCATGCGAGGGCAAAACCATCCCGCCCCTCGCTGAAGGGGTATCGATGGTCGGAAGATCGACGTGGTTGCTGGGCCAGCGGAACCGGCAGGCTCAGCGACAGCCTAGTGCGATGGCCCGGTATCGGGCGGCATCGTTGGAACGACGACAACGTGGTGCGTGAAAGGCATGCGCGACGGCGCGCGCACGAACTCGTCCTTGAGCATCGGTGGGCATCCCCTGGCTTCGCGTCCGCTGCGAGTAGGCACTCCAGTGCCGATGTCCCGCCGAACGCCGCGCAAGGCTACGGGCCGGCGATGCACCGGATCAAGCGGAAAAGTCCGACGAAATCACGATTTCCCGCGTTTTGCGATGGTCGCGCGCTGACCCGACAGGCGTGCCGAGAAAATACCTACACGCCCATCGTCCTTCACGACTGCAACTGGAACGCGTCGGCATCCATCCACGCGGGAAAGCGTTCGCGATGCGCCAGCAGCGGTGCCGGATCGATGCGCACCGTCACCACCTGTTCCTGCGCGCCCAGCTCGACCAGCGGCTCGCCCACCGGATCCAGCACGGCACTGTCGCCTGCATACGGAAGATCGTTGCCGTCCACGCCCACGCGGTTCACGCCGATCACGTAGCTGAGGTTCTCGATCGCGCGGGCGCGCAGCAGCGTGCGCCATGGCTGCCGGCGCGGCGCCGGCCAGTTGGCCACGAACAGCGCCAGGTCGTAGTCCATGCCGCCGGGCGCTTCCTCGTTGCGGCCGTTGCGCAGCCATACCGGGAAACGCAGGTCGTAGCAGACCTGCGGCAGGATCCTCCAACCCTTCAGCTCGACGATCAGCCGCTCGCTGCCGCCGCCGTAGCGGGTGTGCTCGCCGGCCATGCGGAACAGGTGGCGCTTGTCGTATTGCTGCAGGTCTCCATACGGGGTCGCCCACAGCAGCCGGTTGTAGACCGTGTCGCCTTCGCGGATGGCCAGGCTGCCGGTGATCGTCGCACCGACCTCGGTGGCCAGCGCGCGCAGCCACGCCACGCCCGGGCCGTCCATCGTCTCGGCGCTGACGCGGGTATCGTTGCTGAAGCCGGACAGGAAGGTCTCCGGCAACACGAACAGGTCCGTCGTGCCGGCATGTGCACGCACGAGGCCACCGTAGTATTCGCGGTTCGCCTCGGCGTCGTGCCAGCGCGTGGCGCCCTGCACCAGGGTGACGACCAGCGGCTGCAGCGCGCTCACAGACGCACCAGGCGTTCGACCGCCTGCTCCATGGTGGCGTCGCTCTTGGCGAAGCACAGCCGTGCCAACCGGGTACCCGGCGGCGTGGCACAGAACGGCGTCAGCGGGATCGCCGCCACACCGCCCTCGCGTACCAGCCATTGGCAGAAAGCGAGGTCGTCCTCATCCCGGATCGCCGAATAGTCGACCAGCTGGAAGTAGCCGCCCGGCACATCGAGCAGCTTGAAGCGCGAGGGTGCCAGCAGCGCGCGGAAACGGTCGCGCTTGGCCTGGTAGAACGCCGGCAGCTCCAGGTAGTGCTCCGGATGGCTCTCCAGGAACTCGGCGAAGGCGACCTGTGCCGGATGGAAGGTGCAGAAGGTGACGTACTGGTGCACCTTGCGGAATTCGTGGCTCAGCGCGGCCGGCGCCACCGCGTAGCCGACCTTCCAGCCGGTGCAGTGATAGGTCTTGCCGAAACTGGACACCACCACGCTGCGTGCGGCCAGTTCGGGATGGCGCAGCACGCTCTGGTGCGCGGCGCCGTCGAAGACGATGTGTTCGTAGACCTCGTCGGAGAGCACGATGATGCCGGTGTCGCGCAGCAGGTCCGCCAGCTGGTCCAGGTCGTCGGCCGACAGCACGGCGCCGGAAGGATTGTGCGGCGAGTTCACCAGGATCATCCGCGTGCGCGGCGTGATGGCATCGCGCACGCGCTGCCAGTCGATCGAAAAGCTGGGCGGGGTCAGCGGGATGTGTACCGCCCGCGCGCCCTGCAGGTCGATCGCCGGCTCGTAGCAGTCGTAGGCCGGATCGAACACGATCACCTCGTCGCCCTGGCGCACCAGCGCGGCGATCGCCGAGAAGATCGCCTCGGTGGCGCCGGAGGTCACCGTGACCTCGGTGTCGGGGTTCACCGCATGGCCGTACAGGCGCTGGGTCTTGCGGGCGATCGCCTCGCGCAGCGGCGCCAGGCCGATGCCCGGCGCATACTGGTTGCGGCCCTCGGCCATCGCCCGGGCCACCGCCTCACGCAACGCCTGCGGCGGTTCGTAGTCGGGGAAGCCCTGCCCCAGGTTCACCGCCTTGTGCTCCGCCGCGAGCTGGCTCATCACGCTGAAGATGGTGGTGCCGACCGCGGGAAGCTTGCTGCTTATCTGCATGGGTGGTGTCTATCCGTTTGGATGGCTAAACGACGATGCTAGCACGCGTCACGCGGCTGGCGCCGCGGACTTGTTGCGGGTGCAGATGTCGCTCTCCCGCCGGGCGGCGGCCGGCAGGCGCTCGGCGAGGAACTCCACCAGCGCACGCACGCCCGGCAGCTGTCCGCGCCGGCTCGGGTAGACGAAGTGCATCATGCCTTCCGGCGCACTCCACTCCGGCAGCAGCACCTCGAGTTCACCGCGCGACACCGCCGGGGCGCAGACGAACTCCGGCAGCATGGCCACGCCCGCGCCGCGCTGGGCCGCCGAGAGCAGCATGGCGAAGTCGCCGCAGACCAGTCGCGGCTGGATGTCCACCACCACCCGCTCACCGGCCGCGTCGATCAGCTCCCAGCTCTGCGCGCCGTCGTGCTCCTGCATCGACAGCGCCGGCAGCGCGGACAGTTCCTGCGGCGTGGACGGGCGACCGCGCTCGTCCAGCAGCCGGGGGCTGGCCACCGGCAACACGCGGGACTGGCCGAAGGTGCGCGCCACGAGGGTCGCGTCGGTGTCCAGCTTGGTGCGCACGCGGATGGCCACGTCGATCCCCTCGCTGATCACGTCCACCCGTCGGTTGGTGGCCATCACGCGCACCTGCACCTTCGGGTACTGCAACAGGAAATCCGGCAGCACGTCGGCCAGCATGGTCTGGGTCAGCGACACCGGGCAGCTCAGCCGCACCATCCCGCGCGGCTCGGCACGCAGCTCGTCCACGGCGTCCTGGGCGGCCTGCGCCTCTTCCAGCACGGCGCGGCAATGGCTGTAGAAGCGCTCGCCCACCTCGGTCACCACGAAGCGGCGGGTGGTCCGCTGCAGCAGACGGACGCCCAGGCGATCCTCCAGCTGCGCGATGCGTTTGCTCAGGCGCGACTTGGGGATGCCCAGCGCCCGCCCTGCCGCGGAGAAGCCCTTGTGCTCGACCACGGCGGCAAAGAAGTAGAGATCGTTGAGATCCTGCAGGGTGCCGCTCAACGGATTCATGATCGTTTCCTTTTTGGGACGATACGTCCTGAAATATCCATCTTATCGTTTTATTGTTTCGAATCTATCGTCTCTGCAACGCCGGATCAGCCGGCATGTGCATGAGCACGAGGATTCCCATGAACGTCCTGCATCTCGATACCAGTGCCCTGGGCACCTATTCCATCTCCCGCCAGCTCACCGCGGCCATCGTCGACCAACTCCAACGCGACGGCGTCGCCACCCGGGTGGACTACCGCGACCTCGCCGCCGAGCCGCTGCCGCACTGGCTGCCGAACCCGGATACGGCGAGCGAAGGCGCCCTGCGCGACGAGGCCGTGCTGCAGCAGTTCCTCGAAGCCGACATCGTGGTGCTCGGCGCACCGATGTACAACTTTTCGATCACCACGCAGCTCAAGGCATGGCTGGACCGCGTGATGGTGGCCGGCCGCACCTTCCGCTACGGCCCGAACGGACCGGAGGGACTGGCCGGCGGCAAGCGGGTGATCGTCGCCTCCAGCCGCGGCGGCATCTACAGCAGCGGACCGGCGGCGGCGATGGACTTCCAGGAGCCCTACCTGCGCGCGGCCTTTGCCTTCATCGGCATCACCGATGTCGAATTCGTCCGCGCCGAGGGCGTGGCCATGGGCGAGGAAAGCCGCGATGCCGCGCTGCGACAGGCACACGCCGTGATCGGCGGACTCGCGCTGCGCAAGGCTGCCTGACGCCCCGCCGCCCGCATCGCCACCAGGACGCGGGCGGTGCGGCCGCCCGCGCTGTGTTCCAATGCCGACCGTCGGCGGACGCGCGTCCGCCGGAGGCCGTGACGACAAGGGGACACACCATGATCAAGACGCTGCGCCTGGCGCTACCGCTGCTGTTCGGCCTGGCCGGGCCGGCGTTTGCTGCCGATCTGCTGGTGAAGAACGTGCATGGCTACACGCTGGACGCCCAGGGCCGACTGCAACGCTTCGACGCGATGCTGGTCGACCACGGCAAGGTCGAAGCCATCGGCAACCTGGCCAAGCTGCAACCGGAAGCCGGGCCCGCGCGGGTGATCGACGGCGGCGGGCACGCCCTGCTGCCGGGCCTGATCGATGCCCACGGTCACGTGATGGAACTGGGCTACGCCACCGTGCAGGTGGACCTTACCGGCACCCGCTCGCTGGACGAGGCACTGGCCCGCATCAAGGCCTACGCCAAGGCCCACCCCGAGGCACCCTGGATCATTGGCGGTGGCTGGAACCAGGAGATCTGGAAGCTCGGCCGTTTCCCCACCGCGAAGGAACTCGACGCCGTGGTCGCCGACCGCCCGGTGTGGCTGAGTCGCGTCGACGGCCACGCCGCGTGGGCCAACACTGCCGCGATCAAGCTGGCCGGGGTGACGGCCGCGACCAGGGATCCGCACGGCGGACGGATCGAGCGCGATGCGCACGGCAATCCCGCTGGCGTGTTCGTCGATGGCGCCACCGACCTGGTCAATGCCAAGGTGCCGGAACCGACGCCGGCCCAGCGCACGGCCGCACTGGACGCCGCACTGCACGAGATGGCCAAGGTCGGTCTGACCGGCGTCGGCGACCCGGGTATCGACCTGGCCACCTTCCGTCTGTACCGCCAGTACGCCGACCAGCACAAACTCACCGCGCGCATCTACGCGATGATCCACAACACCGGGGCGGACTTCGACACGATCAGCCGCGACGGCCCGCTGATCGGCTACGGCGACGACTTCCTCACCGTGCGCGCGGTCAAGCTCTACGCCGACGGCGCGCTCGGCAGCCGCGGTGCCGCCCTGCTGTCGCCCTATTCCGACGACTCGCACAATCGCGGCCTGCTGTTCCAGCCGCAGCCCGAGCTCACGGCGATGATCGAGAAGGCCTTCGGCAAGGGCTACCAGGTGTGCATCCATGCCATCGGCGATCGCGCCAACCGCGAAGTGCTGGACAGCTTCGCCGCCGCCTACAGGGTGCATCCGGAAGCGAAGGCCTACCGCAACCGCGTCGAGCACGCGCAGATCGTGGCGGTGAGCGACATCCCGCGCTTCAAGACGCTGGACCTGATCGCCTCGATGCAGCCCACCCACGCCACCTCGGACATGAACATGGCCGAGGACCGCATCGGCCACGCACGCATGGCCGGGGCCTACGCCTGGCGCACCTTCCTCGACCAGGGCACAGTGATCGCCGGCGGCTCCGATTTCCCGGTGGAATCGCCGAACCCGTTCTTCGGCCTGTACTCGGCGGTGACCCGGCAGGATCACCAGGGCCGCCCGCCCGGCGGCTGGTACCCGGCGCAGAAGATGACCCTGGTCGAAGCGCTGCGCGCCTTCACCCTGGATGCCGCGTACGCCGAGCACGCCGAAACCACCCAGGGCACGCTGGAGCCGGGCAAGTGGGCCGACTTCATCCTGATCGACCGCGACATCGTCGCCGGCCCGCCCGCCGATATCTGGAAGACCCGCGTGCTGCAGACCTGGGTCGGCGGCAAGCAGGTGTACGCGGCCGAGTAACGGCCGCGCGACCGGGCGTCAGGGCACCGAGACCTTGCCGCCGTCCATCGGCACGATCGCGCCGGTCACGTAGCCGGCGCGATCCGAGGCCAGGTACACCGCCAGATCCGCTACCTCCTCCGGCTCGGCGGGACGCCCCATCGGCACACCGGCCATCTGCTGCGCCATCGCCGCGGCGCGATCGAGGCCGGACGCGCGCATCGCCACGGCCAGGCCTTCTTCCATGCGATCGGTGCGGGTGATGCCGGGATTGATGCCGTTTACCCGCACGCCCTGCGCCGCATAGGCCTGGGCGTAGCCCACGGTAGCCAGCATCAGTGCCGCGTTGGCCGCGCCGCCACCGATGTGAAGGGCATTCGCCTGCCGGCCGCCCTGCCCGATCACATTGACGATCGCGCCGCGTCCCCGCGCCGCCATGTCACGGATCACCGCGTCGATGGCATGCATGTAGGTGAAGTACTTGGCGTCCATCGCCTCGCGCAGCGCGGCGGCGTCCAGCTCGTCCGGCGAGCGGCGGCGAGCGGCGCCGGCGCTGTTCACCAGCACGTCGACCGGTCCGTGCTCGGCCGCGATGCGGTCGAACACGGCCCGGGTCGCCGCGGCATCGCGCAGGTCCACCGGATGCACGACCATGACATGACCGGAAGCCACCAGTGCCTCGCGCGCCCCCGCCAGGCCCTCGGCCGAACGGGCCAGCCCCACCACCCGCGCGCCCTCGGCAGCGAACGCCCGGGCACAGGCCAGCCCGATCCCCTTGCTGGCCCCGGTGATCACCACCCGGCGGCCGTAAAGCCCCAGATCCATCGCTTCGACTCCTGCTGCGGAAGGCCGTCAAAGCCTAGCGCCGATCCGTCCGCATCCGCCGCAAATGGCTTGGCGACGGGATATTCCGGCATAGGCCATCAGTCATGTTGCGAATTTCGCGCTCTGCTATTGACGACTCAAAATATGGTGTTATAGTTCACTACAACACCGGTCCACGAGATCACTAGAGGAGACTCGTCATGAAAGCACCGAACCTGCTCGCGCTGTCCGCCGCCGTCCTGATCACCGCCGCCAGCCTCGCCGCCGTCAACCACAGCATCACCGTGGTCCCGGTCGCCGAAATCAACGGCATCAAGGTGATCGATCTGGCTCCCGTCAACGTCACCCCCTCGGCCGAGGAAATGCGTGCCGCCGCGCTGACCGCGGTCACCAACGTCACCGGCCAGCAGGCCACCGGCGGCCTGGGTCTGCGCGCCGAAGCCGACCTGCCGCTGATCGGGGCGCCGATGGCCATGCCCTACTATTCGTTTGGCAACAAGCTCGGCCGCATCAGCACCAAGGAATAACTTCATGACCATCACCTGGAACGACAGCGTCCCGATCTACCGTCAGCTGCGCGAACGCGTGGTGGCCATGATCCTGGACGGCGCCTTGAACGAGGGCGACCCGCTGCCGTCGGTACGCCAGGTGGCAGCGGATTTCCAGATCAATCCGCTGACCGTCTCCAAGGCCTATCAGGAGCTGGTCGACGATCAACTGGTGGAAAAAAGGAGGGGGTTGGGCATGTTCGTCAACGATGGAGCGCGCGAGGCACTGCTCAAGTCCGAGCGCGAGCGCTTCCTGCGCGAGGAGTGGCCTGCCCTCTTCGCCCGGCTGCAGCGGCTCGGGCTCGACCTGAAAACCCTGTTGCGAGAAGCCGGCGACGGCACGGAGAAAACCGCATGAACGCCGTGATCACCGCGCGCGGTCTGCGCAAGCACTACAAGAACACGATCGCCCTGGACGACGTGGACTTCACCATCCCGTCCGGCCGCATCGTGGGCCTGATCGGCCCCAACGGCGCCGGCAAGACCACCGCGCTGAAGGCCATCCTCGGGCTCACGCCGTTCGAGGGCGAGTTGCACGTACTCGGGCTGGACCCGCGCACCCAGCGCAACAAGCTGATGGAGCAGGTCTGCTTCATCGCCGACGTGGCCGTGCTGCCGCGCTGGATGAAGGTGCACGACGCGATCGACTTCGTCGAGGCGGTGCATCCGCGCTTCGACCGCGCCAAGTGCGAGGCCCTGCTCAAGCGCACCAAGCTCACCTCCAACCAGCGCGTCAAGCAGATGTCCAAGGGCATGATCGTGCAGCTCCACCTGGCCCTGGTGATGGCGATCGACGCACGCCTGCTGGTGCTGGACGAGCCGACGCTCGGCCTGGACATCCTCTACCGCAAGGAGTTCTACCAGCGCCTGCTGGAGGATTACTTCGACGACGACAAGACGATCATCGTCACCACCCACCAGGTGGAAGAGATCGAGCACATCCTCACCGACCTGATGTTTATCCGCGATGGCAAGATCGTCCTGGATACCGACATGGAAGCCATGGGCGACCGCTTCGTCGAGGTGATGGTGAGCGTCGACCGCGCCGACGCGGCGCGAGCCCTGCGCCCGATCGACGAGCGCCAGGTGTTCGGCAAGAGCATTTTCCTGTTCGACGGCGCCGACAAGACGGTGCTGGAGGGGCTGGGCGAGACCCGCCGGCCATCCGTCAGCGACCTGTTCGTCGCCACCATGAAGGGGACTTACAAATGAAGACCTTCCTCTGGCTCGTCAAGCGCGAGTTCTGGGAGCACCGCGGCGGCTTCCTCTGGGCGCCGGTGATCACCGGCGGCGTGTTCCTGCTGCTGAACCTGATGGGCATCATCACCGCCGAGGTGATCGGCGCGCGCCACGGCATCAGCTTTGGCGCCAGCGGCGAACTGCGCAACGTCATGTCGCAGATGGATGCCGGCGACATGAGCAAGGTCGGCATGGCTCTGGACGTGGCCATGTACTCCTCGATGGCGATCATCACGGTGGTGCTGGGCTTCGTGGTGTTCTTCTACTGCCTGGGCGCCCTGTACGACGACCGCCGTGACCGCAGCATCCTGTTCTGGAAATCGCTGCCGATCTCCGACACCAGCACGGTGCTGTCCAAGGTAGTCAGTGCCACCGTGCTGGCCCCGACGATCGCGGTGGCGGTGGGTATCCTTGCGGGCATGGCCCAACTGGTCATGGTGGCGATCACGCTGTCCTTCCACGGCATCAACGTGTGGCAGTTGCTCACCCTGGCCCATCCATTCCGCGTCATGGGCAATCTGCTCGGCTACATTCCGGTCTACGTGCTGTGGGCCCTGCCCTCCGCCGGCTGGCTGCTGCTGTGCTCGGCCTGGGCGCGGACCAAGCCCTTCCTCTGGGCGGTGGTGCTGCCGGTGGCATCGGGCCTGCTGATCAGCTGGTTCGGGATCATGGGCCTGTTCAACCTGCCCACCAGCTGGTTCTGGAGGGAAGTAGTCGTCCGCGGCCTGTTCAGCGTGTTCCCTGGCGGTAGCTTCACGGCCACCAACGGCACCGCGCATACCCTGACCATCAACGGCGAAAGCGGTCTGGACGTGCTGAACCTCGGCCACAGCTGGGCAGCCATCGGCACGCTCAACCTGTGGATCGGCGTGGCAGTCGGTGCGGCCCTGATTGCCGGGGCCATCTGGTTCCGCCGCTGGAGCGACGACAGCTGATACGGCTTTCCCCTGTTGCGGCGGCCGCAAGGCCGCCGCACTCTCTTTCCCGGCAAAGGAACCCCGGAGCCCTCATGAACCGCACGCGATTGATCCCCTTCACCCTGGCGACACTCCTGCTCGCCGGCTGCAACGGCCACGGTGATCACCTCACCCTGGTGTCGACGGGCCATACCAGCATCGACAACGGCGCCATCGAAGTCGCCAACGACGAGGTCACGCTGCATCCGGATCACGCCGCACCGGCCGCCATCGGTGGCAATGGAGACTTCACCGTGGACGGCAAGCCCGTCGACATTACCCCCGCGCAGCGTGCGCTGCTGGTGCAGTACTACATCGGCGCGATCGGCGTAAGGGAGCATGGCCTGGAGACCGGCAAGGCCGGTGCGGCCATCGCCGGCGAAGCGGTCAAGGGCGTGGTCTCCAGCATCGCCGGGAGCAGCGACAAGTCGGCCTCGGCCAACGCGCGGGCCCAGGGCGAGAAAGTGAAGCAGGCCGCGATGAAGATCTGCGACGACCTCGCCAGCATCCGCGACGCGCAGGATCAGCTGATCAACCAGCTCCCGGCCTTCAAGCCCTACGGCAGCCTGATCACGGCCGACAGCGTGGACGAGTGCCGCAAGGGCGACAACGGCTGATTCCCCGTGGCCCCGCCCTGAACGGCCCCCCCTCCCTCTCGAACAGGAAGGCATCCCATGAAGCGCAGTGCGATCACCTCCGGCCTGCTGGCTCTGGCCCTCACCCTGCCGCTCGCAGCCTGCGGCAGGTCCGACCACACCGACTCGGACACCACCAGCGGAACGGCCGAGGTGGCAAAGGAAGTGCAACAGAAGACCTCGCCGTCGTTCGTTGCCGCCGAGGTGCAGAAAGGTATCGACCTGGCCAAGCAGGAGCTGGTCACCAAGGATATCGATATCGGGGAAGTCCACGTCGGTCATCGTGATCACGACGGCCGCAGCGACTTGCCCAAGGCAGCGATCACCCCGCAGGGCGACCTGGTGATCGCCGGCAAGACGGTGCCGGCCACCCCGGAACAGCACACCCTGCTGCTGGACTACCGCCAGCAGATCGTCGGGATCGCCGAGGCCGGCATGGACATCGGCGCCAGCGGCGCAGCCCTTGGCACCCAGGCCGCCAAGGAAGCGATCTTCGGTGCCCTGAGCGGCAAGAGTGGCGACGAGATCGAGGCCCACATCAAGCCGCAGGCCGAGCGGATCAAGGCCGACGCCCTGAAGCTGTGCGCGCGCCTGCCCGACATGCTGGCCTCGCAGCAGAAGCTGGCCTCGGCCATGCCGGAGTTCCGCCCCTACGCCACCATGACGCAGAAGGACGTGGACGACTGCGGCAAGGACGTGGAAAACGACAAGGACTGATCGACACGGAGGCGATGGCGGTGCTCAGCCGCCGCCACCGCCACCGTGGATGCCGCCCTTGGTCAGCGCCACCGGATCGAGCAGCTTCTTCAGCTCGTCCTTCGACAGGCCGGTGGTTTCCAGCGCCACGTCCATGATCGGGCGCTTCTGCCGGTAGGCCTGCTTGGCCGTGGCGGCCCCCTTCTCGTAACCGATCACCGGGTTCAGCGCAGTCACCAGGATCGGGTTCATCGCCAGCGCCTCGTTCACCCGCTGGGTGTTCACCTTGAAGCCGGCGATCGCCTTGTCCGCCAGCAGGCGCGACACGTTCGCGAGCAGGCCGATCGACTGCAGCAGGTTGTACGCGATCACCGGCAACATCACGTTGAGCTGGAAGTTGCCGGACTGCCCGGCGATGGTGATCGTGGCGTCGTTGCCGATCACCTGCGCCGCCACCATCGCGGTGGCTTCCGGGATCACCGGGTTCACCTTGCCCGGCATGATCGACGAACCGGGCTGCAACGCCGGCAGCTCGATCTCGCCCAGGCCCGCCAGCGGACCGGAGTTCATCCAGCGCAGGTCGTTGGCGATCTTCATCAGCGCCACCGCCAGCGTTTTCAGCGCGCCGGAGAGTTCCACCGCACCATCCTGCGCGGCCATGCCCTCGAAGTAGTTCGCCGCGGTCTCGAACTTCTGCCCACTGAGCCTCTTCAGCTCGCGCGCGAAAATAGCGCCAAACTTCGGGTCGGCGTTGATGCCGGTGCCCACCGCCGTGCCGCCCTGCGGCAACCGGCGCAGGCGCCTCAGCGCGTCCTCGATGCGCTCCATCGCCGCGCCGATCTGCGCCGCCCAGCCGGACAGCTCCTGGCCAAAGGTCACCGGCATCGCGTCCATCAGGTGGGTGCGTCCGGTCTTGGCCACCCCCTTGAGTTCACGCGCGCGGCGCTCGATGGTCTTCTTCAGGTGCTTGAGCGCCGGCAACAGGTCCTCGGCGGCCAGCAGGGTCGCGCTGACGTGGATCGCCGTGGGGATCACGTCGTTGGAGCTCTGCCCGTAGTTCACGTGGTCGTTCGGATGCACCTTGGCGCCGGCCTTGGTGGCCAGGTGGGCGATCACCTCGTTGGCATTCATGTTGGTGCTGGTGCCCGAGCCGGTCTGGAACACGTCGATCGGGAACTGGTCATCGAACTGGCCGTCGGCCACCGCCTGGGCGGCCTTGCGGATCGCCGCGGCCTGACGCTTCTTCAGGTGCCCCAACGCCAGGTTGGCCTCGGCGGCGGCGGCCTTGATCAGCCCGAGCGCACGAATGAACGCGCGCGGCAGAGTCAGACCGGAGACCGGGAAATTCTCGATCGCCCGCTGCGTCTGCGCGCCGTAAAGCGCGTCGGCCGGCACCCGGAGCTCGCCCATGCTGTCGTGTTCGATGCGGAATCCGCTCATGGCAATTCTCCCTGGGAAAGACCGCCGCACTATAAGCGCCTGCCCGTAAGCACCGCGAAAACGTCCTGCCTACCGGCCCCGTAGGATCCCCCGCGCGAGGCGCCACCGCGGGTCGCCATGTAAAATGGTGGTTTTCCCGTTGCCGGAACGCCCTCGATGTCCACGCACGCCCTCACCGCCCTGTCCCCGCTGGACGGCCGCTACGCCAACAAGGCCGAGCCGCTTCGCCCGATCTTCAGCGAATACGGCCTGATGCACCGTCGCGTGCAGGTGGAGATCGCCTGGCTGCTGGCGCTGGCCGCCGAGCCGGGCATCGCCGAGCTGCCGGCGTTCTCCGCCGCCCAGGTCGCCACGCTCAAGGCCATCGCCGACGGCTTCGCGGTGGAGGACGGCTCGCGCATCAAGACCATCGAGGCCACCACCAACCACGACGTCAAGGCGGTGGAGTACTTCATCAAGGAGCGCATGGACGCCGATCCGGCGCTGGCCAAGGCCAAAGAGTTCGTGCACTTCGCCTGCACCAGCGAAGACATCAACAATCTGTCCTATGCGCTGATGCTGCGCGACGCCCGCACCCAGGTGCTGCTGCCGGCGTTCGACAAGATCATCGCCACCCTGCGCAGCCTGGCGCATACCCACGCCGCGCTGCCGATGCTCTCGCGCACCCATGGCCAGACCGCCTCGCCCACGACGCTGGGCAAGGAACTGGCGAACGTGGTCGCCCGCCTGGAGCGCCAGCGCAAGCAGCTGGCCGAGGTGGAGATCAGCGGCAAGATCAACGGCGCGGTGGGCAACTACAACGCCCACGCCATCACCTACCCCGAGCTGGACTGGCGCGCGTTCTCGCAGCGCTTCGTCGAGAGCCTGGGCCTGGACTACAACGCCTACACCACGCAGATCGAGCCGCACGACGGCGTGGCCGAGTACTGCGACGCGGTGCGCCGCGCCAACACCGTGCTGGTCGACCTGGCCCGCGACATCTGGGGTTACATCTCGCTGGGCTACTTCAAGCAGGCACTGAAGGCCGGCGAAGTCGGCTCCTCGACCATGCCGCACAAGGTCAACCCGATCGACTTCGAGAACGCCGAGGGCAACTTCGGCCTGGCCAACGCGCTGCTCGGCCACTTCGCCGAGAAGCTGCCGATCAGCCGCTGGCAGCGCGATCTCACCGACTCCACCGTGCTGCGCGCGCTGGGCACCGCCTTCGGCCACACCCTGGTCGCGCTGGAATCGCTGGCCAAGGGCCTGGGCAAGCTGCAGGTGAACCCGGACCGCCTCGCGGCGGACCTGGACGCCAGCTGGGAAGTGCTCGCCGAAGCCGTGCAGACCGTGATGCGCCGCTACGGCCTGCCCGAGCCGTACGAACAGCTCAAGGCACTGACCCGCGGCCAGGGCATCACCAAGGATTCCATGCGCCAGTTCATCGACGGTCTCGCCCTGCCCGCCGCCGACAAGCAGCGCCTGCTGGACCTCACCCCGGGTGGCTATATCGGCCTGGCGGAAGGGTTGGCCAGGGACATCTGACCCAGGTCCGCTGGATCCCAGACAAAACGCCCCGGCAGTACCGGGGCGTTTTGCATGGCGAGCTCACGGCTGCGATCCTGCCGCTTACTTGATCAACCCCTCCGCCCGCATCGCTTCCTGCACGGCAGGCCGCTCGGCGACGCGCTTCTGGAACGCCAGCAGCGCAGGGAATTCGCTCAGGTCCAGCTTGATCACGCGGGACCAGTTGGTGACCACGAACAGATAGGCGTCGGCGACGCTGAAATGCTCGCCCATGAGGTACGGCTGGCGCGCAAGGATGCTCTCGATGTAGCCGTAGCGGCGCCTGAGGTACTCCACGCGCTCGGCCCGTGTCTCGTCCGAGGTCGCCGGATTGAACAGCGGGCTGAAGGTCTTGTGCAGCTCGGAATTGATGTAGGTGAGGATCTCCTGCAGGCGATAGCGCGCCAGCGTTCCGTTCGGCGGCGCCAGTCCGCTTTCCGGCCTGAGGTCGGCCAGGTACTGCACGATCGCCGGGCCTTCGGTGAGCACTTCGCCATCGTCCAGGCGGATCGCCGGCACGTAGCCTTTCGGGTTCACCTCGAGGAAGTTCTCGCCCGATGCAGTGAGCTTGGTCTTGCCGTCCACCTTGTCCAGGGTGAGCGCAAGGCCGAGTTCGCGCGCCACGATGTGGGGCGAAAGCGAGCAGGCACCGGGGAGGTAGTAGAGCTTCATGCAGGATCTCCATTTTGGGGGCGGGGGAAAAGGCGGATGCTAGCGCGCGGCATCCCGATTGCGGATACGGGACACGGCAGCCACCCCGATCATTACGCAGGGTCGGCCGCCTCGGTTCCGGGGTGTGTCCGCCGCATCGCGATCGGGGCTGCGGGACGGATGGCCGGTGACCAATCTCCGCACGATGGGCCACGACATCGCAGGGCACCCCCACGGGCGTGGAGGCATTGAGGGGCCTCGTTGCCCAATGCCTTCGAAGCCGTTGGCCCGGCTTGCCTGCCACCCTTCCCCGTCGCATGCTGCGCGGATGAAGACACCTTCCCCCACCACCGCGGAACTGGCGATCCTCCAGGTGCTCTGGCGCCGCGGCCCCTCGACGGTGCGTGAGGTGCACGAAGCCGTCTATGCGGATACCGACACCGGCTACACCAGCGCGCTGAAGATCATGCAGAACATGCTGGCCAAGGGCCTGGTCAGCCGCAGCGAGGACGCCCGCCAGCACGTCTACGCGGCGGCGGTATCCGAACGCCCCACCCTCAACCGGCTGGTGCGCGGCTGGATGGACAGCGCGTTCGCCGGCTCCTCGCTGGCGCTGGCCATGCAGGCGCTCGATGCACGCCCGGTGGCACCGGAAGAACTCGCCCAGCTCAAGGCGATGATCGAGAAGCTCGAGGGCGGATCGTGAGCTTCTTCACCGTCGCCTACCTCGCACGGCTGGAAGTGTGGGGACTGGCGGCCATATGCCTGCAGGGCGCGCTGGTGATGCTTTCGTGGTTCGGCTGGGAGCGCGCCACCCGGCGCTCGTCGCCGACCGCGCGCCATCGCCTGGCCTGCATCCATCTCGCGGCACTCGCCGTGCTGCCGGCGATCACCGTGATGGTGCTGCACTGGACGGTGAGCCGCATGGGCATCGCACCGCCGCACGGCTCCCCGGTCGCGGAACTGGCGCGGCAGATGGCCGGCTATCGCAGCTTTCTCGCCCTGGCCCTGCCGCTGGCCGGCGTGTGGATGGTGGGTGGCCTGGCCATGCTGCTGGGACTCGTGCGGGAGGCCCGGCAACTGGCCCACCTGCGTTGCCGACCGGCGCCGGCTGGGTTGCGTCGTACCGTGCATCGCCTGGCGCGCGGACACATGGGCATGCCTACGCCCGACGTGAAGCTGGCGCAGGTCGCCTCGCCGCAGGTCGTCGGCCTGTGGCGTGCGGTCGTGCTGGTTCCCGAAACCCTGGTGCATCTGCCGCAGGCCGAATGCGATGCCCTGCTTCTGCACGAGCTGGCCCATGTGAAGCAGCGCGATTTTCGCTGGAATCTCCTGCAGCGCATCGCGCTGGCGGCACTCTGGTTCCACCCCGCCGCGTGGATGCTCTATCGCCGGGTGATGCGCGAACGCGAGATACGTTGCGACGCGCTTGCCCTTTGCCACGGGGCCTCGCCGCTGGCGCTCGCCCGGGGATTGATACGCCTGGCCGAGCACCGCGCCCCGGCGGCGCTGGCGATGGCGGTCACCGGCGACGGCGATTTCGTCGCGCGCATCCATCGCCTGCTCGGTGTCGATACCACGCCCGGGACGCCAGCGGCAGGAGCACGTCCTGTGGCCCTGGCACTCTCGGCACTGTGCCTGCTGGCGCTGGCCGGAGGACGGCTGGGGCAAACCGACACCTCGATGGCCGACCTCTACCACGCCAGCACCTTCGGGCCGACGGTATCCGTCCTTGCACACGACGACGCGGGTTCGTTCGCGCTGCGGATCCGGCGTGGGCAGGTGCTCGCCGCCACCGTGGGACAGCAACCGCTGGCCCGCGACCGCATCCGCCAGCGCGGCGACCGCGTCACCCTGCTGGACGCCGCTCAGCAGCCGATCCTGGCCCTGACGGTGACGCCGCAGGACCGCATCGAATGGGACGGCCGCCCGTAGCAGGCCTTCTGCCGGATTGACTTGCTACGATGCCCGTCGTACAAACTACGACACCCATCGTAGAGGAACGACCATGGCATCCGGTTTCGCTTCGCGACGCTCCCGGCAGGCGCTTGCCTTCGGCCTCGCCGCCTCCGTCCTCTTCGCCGCGGCGCCGGCATTCGGCACGATCGATCCGGCCGGTGCCGCCCACGTCCTCGGCGAAGCCAAGGCCATCTGCACACGGGACGCAGGCGCCTTCTGGGGGCACAGCCTGTGCGGCCCGATGTTGCTGGTGGATCCGGTCGACCGCAGCGTCGTCGCCAACCGCACCGACGGCCACGGCGTACTGAAACCGTCCGGCGCGGTCTTCACCGGCACCCTGCCGGCGTCGGTGATCCTGGCGAACACCTCGATCGAGTGGTCCGGCATCCGCTGGAGCGAGATTCTCTGGCCCATCCCGGGCGACACCGACCAGCGGCGAGTGACGCTCGCCCACGAGATGTTCCACCGCATCCAGCCGGCGCTGAACATGGTGCTTTCGGAGGGCGACAACCGGCATCTGGACACCCTGGAGGGCCGCTACCTGCTCCAGCTGGAATGGCGTGCCCTGGCGGCCGCACTGCGCGCACCGTCGGCCGTCGCGCGCCGGCAGGCCGTCGCCGATGCGCTGCTGTTCCGGCGCGAGCGCTACCGGCTGTTCCCGGGAGCCGCGACCAACGAGAACGACCTGGAGTCGAACGAGGGCATCGCCGAGTACACCGGTATGCGACTCGGCCTGACCACGCCGCAGGCGCGCACCCGTTATGCCCTGCACGACCTGGAGGCCTTCGTGAAAGCGCCGAGCTTCGTGCGCTCGTTTGCCTATGCCACCGGCCCGGCCTACGGGCTGCTGCTCGACCAGGCGGATCCGGGCTGGCATCGCCGCTTCGTCCCCGGCCAACGGCTGGATCAGCTGCTGGGCACCGCCCTGCATCTGCCGCCGTCGGCGTTCGCCACGCTCAAGACACGGGAGGCGGTCTACGACGACGGGACGCTGCGCGCGAGCGAAGTGAAGCGGGACGAGGCGCGGCGCACGCATCTCGCCGAACTGAGGGCGAAGTTGGTCGACGGACCGGTGCTGGTCCTGCCGCTGCACCGCAACCGCCTCCAGTTCAATCCGCAGACGCTGGTGCCGCTGGGCGACCTCGGCACCGTCTATCCGACCCTTCGCCTGGACGACGACTGGGGCGTGCTCGAGGTGGACGGCGATGCGCGGGTCGACCGGCAGACGGGAATCGCCACGGTATCGGCCGCGGGCATCGACGCTTCCGGTCTTCACGGTCACGGCTGGAAACTCGTGTTGAAGCCGGGTTGGTTCGTGGTTCCCGGCACACGCAAGGGTGACCTTGCGGTGAAGCGCAACGCCGGTCCCTGATCGTCACGGCAGGCCGCAAGCACGCGGGAACCCGCGCATCGGGGCGGACTGACCACCCCGATGCGCGACTGCGGTGGATTACTCCACCTCGTCCGAGCCCTCGTTGACGCCCTCGAACAGGTAGGTGGACAGATAGCGCTCGCCGGTGTCCGGCAGCATCGCCAGCAGCACCGAGCCCTGCGGCGCATCCTTGGCCACGTCCAACGCCGCGGCCAGGGTGCCGCCGCAGGACAGGCCGACGAAGATGCCCTCCTCCTTGGCCAGCGCGCGGGCCACTTCCCGGGCCCGCTCGTCGGTGACCGGACGCAGTTCGTCGACCACCTCGCGATTGAGCACGGCGGGCACGAAGTCCGGGGTCCAGCCCTGGATCTTGTGCGGCTGCCACTCCTTGCCGCCCAGCAGGGAGGCACCGGCCGGCTCGGTGGCGATGATCTTCACCTCCGGCCGCGCCAGCTTGAGCATCTCGCCCACACCGGTGAGCGTGCCGCCGGTGCCCCAGCCGGTGACGAAGTAGTCCAGCCGCTTGCCGGCGAAATCGCGCAGGATCTCCGCCGCGGTCGTGCTGCGGTGGTAGGCCGGGTTGGCTGGGTTCTCGAACTGGCTGGCCCAGAACCAGCCATGCTTCTCGGCCAGCTGCTGCGCCTTCTTCACCATGCCGGTGCCGCGCTCGGCGGCCGGCGTGAGGATGACCTTGGCGCCGTAGGCGCGCATCAGCTTGCGGCGCTCGATGGAGAAGGTCTCGCTCATCACCGCCACGAACGGATAGCCGCGCGCGGCGCAGACCATCGCCAGGCCGACGCCGGTGTTGCCCGAGGTGGCCTCCACCACGGTCTGGCCGGGCTTGAGCACGCCGCGCTTCTCGGCGTCCAGGATGATCGCCAGCGCCAGGCGGTCCTTCACCGAGCCACCGGGGTTGAACGCCTCCACTTTCACGTACACGTCCACGCCCTTCGGCGCGAGGCGGTGCAGCTTCACGATCGGGGTGTCGCCGATGGTATCGAGGATGTTGTCGTAGATCATGGATCGCTCCTGGGACCGGAAGGTGGGGAACGGAATCGGCAATGGTGCGCCCATTCCGGAGGAAAGGTGTTCAGGCCTGGTGAATGGCGGCGAGCAGGCGGTCGGCGTCGGCCGGTCTATCGGGACGGGACGGGCGAGGAACAAGCTCCGCGCCCGCCGGAGCTGCGCCGAACCAGGCCAGCGACTGCGCCAGTGAGGCAACCTCGCCGACGATCAGCAGTGCCGGGGATGTCACCGCATGCTCCGCGGCGCGCCGGGCGAGCTGGCCCAACGTACCGGTGACCACCCGCTGATCCGGCCGCGAGCCGTTCTCGACCAGGGCGAATGGGGTGGATGCCGCGCGACCGTGGGCCACTAGCTGCCGCTGGAACGCATCGAGCTGCGAAACGCCCATGTACACCGCCAGGGTCTGCCGCTCGCGCGCCAGTGCGGGCCAGTCCAGCGTGTCGTGCGAGGCCTTGCAGTGCGCGGTGAGCAGACGCACCGACTGGGCGTGGTCGCGGTGGGTGAGAGGGATGCCGGCGTACGCGGCGCAGGCCACCGCGGCGGTGATGCCGGGCACCACTTCGTAGGGAATGTCGTGGGCGCGCAGGAACTCCAGCTCCTCGCCGCCGCGACCGAACACGAACGGGTCGCCGCCCTTCAGACGCACCACCCGGCGGCCGGCACGGGCGTGCTCGAGCATCAGCGCGTGGATGCCCTCCTGCGTGGTGTGGTGGTGGCCGGCCTCCTTGGCCACCTCGATGCGTTCGGCATCCCGTCTCGCCAGTGCCAGCACCTCGGCACTGACCAGGCGGTCGTGCAGGATCACATCGGCCTCGTTGAGCGCACGCAACGCGCGCAGGGTCAGCAGGCCCGGATCGCCGGGACCGGCACCGACCAGCACCACGCTGCCTTGCGGCGCACCGTCTTGCGTCGCCAGCAGGCGTTCGGCCTCGGCCTGCGCCTCGCCGACGCGCCCGCTGCGCACCAGCGCGGCAACGCGGCCGGCGAACAGCTGCTCGTAGAAGCCGCGCCGCGCCGCCGGCTGCGGATGGCGCAGGCGGATGCGCCGGCGCAGCCTGGCCGCCAGCATCGCCAGCGTGCCGAGCGAGTGGTCCAGCAGGGTTTCCAGCCGCTCGCGCAACAGTCGGGCGAACATGGGCGCATCGCCGCCGCTGGAAATGGCGATGGTGATCGGCGCGCGGTCGATCACCGCCGGCACATGGAAACTGGAGCGCGCCGCGTCGTCCACCACATTGACGAAGATGCGCCGCGCCGCGGCCAGCTCGGCGATGCGCTGGTGCAGAGCGGCATCGTCGGTGGCCGCCACCACCAGCCAGGCGTCGTCGAGCCAGTCCGGCGCGAACGTGCCGGAGCGATGGGCAAGGCGCCCGGACGCCACCCGGTCGGCGAGCGCGGGCGACAGCACCGGCGCTCCCACGGTGACGCGGGCTCCGGCATCGACCAGCATCGCCGCCTTGCGCTCGGCCACGGCGCCGCCCCCCACCACCAGGACGGCACGGTCGCGCAGGTCGGCGAACAGGGGATACAGCTTCATCGCGGTCAGGCACTCGCTCGAGGGCGCGCCGGGCGGCGCATCCAGCCAAGCTAGGAACGCAAGCCCACGTCCACAAATGATTTGTGGGAAGGTGTTTATTCCGGCCGGTTATGAACAGGGCGAAACCGCCCTCGCTTGACGCATTGCAACAAATGGATGTATAGACGTCCAAATGAAGATGTCTACCTCGCTCATCGGCACTCCCTCTGTCGCGAAACCAGCGACCGATACCCACCTTCGCCCGGCAGGGGCAGCCGTATGACGCTGACCCAGCTCCGCTACCTGATCGCGATCGCCGACTCCGGACTCAACATCACCCTGGCCGCCGAGCGCGTGCACGCGACCCAGCCGGGGCTGAGCAAGCAGCTCAAGCAGCTGGAGGAGGAGCTGGGCTTCCAGCTGTTCAACCGCAAGGGCAAGAGCCTGGACGCGATCACCCACGCCGGCAGCAAGGTGCTGGAGCGCGCGCGGGCGATCCTGGCCGAGGTGGCCAACATCCAGTCGGTGGCCGCGAACCTGCGCAACGAGGCACGCGGAACCCTGCGCATCGCCACCACGCACACCCAGGCGCGCTTCGCCCTGCCCGGCGCGATCGCCGCGCTCAACCGCCAGTACCCCGAGGTGAGCGTCCACCTGCAACCGGCAGCCGACGCCGAGCTGATGGAGCTGCTCGCCGGGGGCGGCGTGGACATGGCGGTCGTCAGCACAGCCGGCGCGCCGCCAGCCGGCGTGATCGCCCTGCCTGCCTACCGCTGGCAGCGCCGCGTGGTGGTACCGAAAGACCATCCGCTGGCGGCGCTCGACCGCGCCCCCACACTGCAGGAGCTGGCCGCGCATCCGCTGGTCAGCTACGACTCGTCGCTCAAACCGGAATCCTCGCTGCGGCGCGCCTTCGAGGCCAGCGGCCTGACCCCGCAGATCGCGATGACCGCAGCCGATGCCGACCTCATCAAGACCTATGTACGCGCCGGCCTCGGGGTCGGCGTGCTGGCCGAGATGGCCCTGCTGCCCGCCGATAGCGCCGACCTGCGCATCCTCGCCGCCGACGGCCTGTTTGCCCCCTGCACCACCTGGGTGGCGCTGCGCCGGGACGGCGTGCCGCGTGAGTTCGCGCTCGCCTTCATCGCCGACTTTGCGCCGCAACTCGACCGCAAGGCGCTGGCCCGACACCTGTCCGCCGGCGAGGCGGTGGAATGGCCCACTGCGCCGACCTGGCGCGAGCGGGCGGTGAAGGTGGCGGGCAAGCCGGTGGCGGCCAGGGCCTAAGCTATCGGGGCGGCGCCCTTGAGCGCGCCGCCTTCGGACTGCAGGCAAGCGCTCCGGAAAGAAAAGGTTCGCATGTTCGTCGTTCCGGCGAGAGCAGGAACCCGGCGGCCTGGTTCGCGAGGCCGCAAGGCGCCGGATTCCGGCGCACGCTGCCATGACGCGGGGGCGCCAGGGCGTCAAGCGAGGTGCAGGTGCGTACTGCGTCTACACCGCCTCGTGCAGGCCACACTCGCGGTGCAGTCCGAAGAACCGCGTGTCCTCGGCGTCCATGCCCGGAGCCCACGGCCGCGTGGTGTGCACGTCGCCGATCGACACGTAGCCCTGGTCCCACAGCGGGTGGTAAGGCAGACCGTGCTGGGCGAGGTACTGGCCGACGTCGCGGTCGCGCCAGTCGGCCACCGGATGGAACTTCCAGCGGCCGTTGCGGCGCTGGACGAAGGGTATCGACTCACGGCTTCGCGATTGCACGCGGCGCAGGCCGGAGAACCAACCGGAGGCACCGAGCTCGCCGAGCGCGCGCTGCATGGGCTCCACCTTGCGCAGTTCGTTGTAGCGCCGGATGCCCTCCTCGCCCTGCTCCCACAGCCGGCCATGGCGGGCTTCCATCCACGCCGGGCTCATCACCGGGCGGTAAACCTTGAGGTTGAGCTCGAGCCGGTCGACCAGCTGATCCACGAAACGATAGGTCTCGGCAAAGAGGTAACCGGTGTCGATCAGTACCACCGGGATGTCGGGCTGCTCGCGCGTAAGCATGTGCAGCATCAACGCCGACTGCGCACCGAAGCTGGAGGACAGCACTAACGGGCCGGGCACGTTGCGCAACGCCCAGCGCACGCGCTCCACTGCATCGAGCCGGCCCAGCCAGGCGTCGAGCCGGCCAAGGATCGCCGGCTCGCGCGCCGCATCGTCGAGGTAGGACGGGTTCACGCCACCACCTCGGCCGGAATCTTCATCGGCACGGCGACCTCGCCGGTACGCACGAGGAAGTCGCCGAAGCCCTCGCCCGCCTCCCGCCCGGCGGCATAGCGGGCGAACAGCGGATCGAGTGCGGACAGGATGGTCGCCTCGTCGATGTTTTCGCGGTACAGCCGATTGAGCCGCTGACCGCGGAAATCGGCGCCCAGCCGCAAGTCGTAGCGACCCGGAGCGCGACCGACCAGTGCGATCTCGCCCAGGTAGGGCCGCGAGCATCCGTTGGGGCAACCGGACAGGCGAAGCAGGATCGGCGCGTCGGCCAGGCCGTGGCGATCGAGCTGCGCTTCCAGCTTCGGCAACAGGTCCGGCAGGTAGCGCTCGCTCTCGGCCATCGCCAGTCCGCAGGTGGGCAGCGCCACGCAGGCCACCGCATGACGTCGGATCGGGCTGGCCTGGGTGTAGCCATCCAGGCCGTACTCGGCGACCAGCGCGTCGATGCGCGCCCGGTCTGCCGTCGCCACGTCGGCGACGATCACGTTCTGGTTGCAGGTCATGCGGAAGGTGCCGGTGTGCACCTGAGCCAGCGCACGCAGTCCGCTCAGCGCGCGCACCGTACCGACATCAGCCAATCGTCCGGCGGCAATGTGCAACGTGAGGTGCCAGCGGCCGCCCTCGCCTTGCACCCAGCCGTAGCGGTCGCCGCTGTGCTCGAACCGATACGGCCGCGCCGGCGCCAGCGTGAAGCCGAGGCGCGACTCCAGCTCGGCGACGAAAGCCTCCAGCCCGCGATGGTCCAGCGTGTACTTGAGCCGCGCGTGCTTGCGCTCGCTGCGGTTGCCCCAGTCGCGCTGCACGCCGACCACGCCTTCGGCTACGGCGATGAGCTGCTCCGGGGTGACGAAACCGATCACGCTGGCCAGCCGCGGGTAGGTGGTGGGATCGCCGTGGGTCGCGCCCATGCCGCCGCCGATGGCGACATTGAAGCCGAGCAGTTGGCCGTTCTCGATGATGGCGATCAGGCCCAGGTCCTGGGCGAACACGTCGACGTCGTTGAGCGGCGGGATCGCCAGGCCGATCTTGAACTTGCGCGGTAGGTAGGTCGGGCCGTACAGCGGCTCGTGCTCCTCGCCGGAGACCTTTTCGCCGTCCAGCCAGATCTCGTGGTACGCCCGGGTCTGCGGCTCCAGGTGCTCGGAGAGCCTGGCAGCCCAGGCGTAGGCCAGTGCGTGCGTCTCGGGCACTTCCGGATTCGCGCTGCTCACCACGGTACGCACCACGTCGCCGCATGCGGCGATGGTGGTGGCCAGCGCGTCATGGATGGCGCGCAGGGTGGGCTTCAAACGACGCTTGATCACGCCGTGCCACTGGAAGGTCTGCCGGGTGGTGATGCGCAGCGTGCCGTTGGCGTGTTCGGTGGCGATGCGGTCGAACGCCAGCCACTGCGCCGGCGTCACCACGCCGCCCGGCAGGCGCGCGCGGATCATGAAGGAATACGCCGGCTCCAGTTTCTGCCGGCGGCGCTCGTCGCGCACGTCGCGATCGTCCTGCTGGTAGCTGCCGTGGAATTTCAGCAGCTTGTTGTCGTCGTCGCTGATCGCGCCGGTGACCGGGTCGGCCAGCCCTTCCACGAGGGTTCCGCGCAGCAGCCGGCTGGCCGCCTTGATGCGCTCCATCTCGGACAGGGGCAAGGAAGTGGTCTCGCTCATTTCTAGTACACGTCGCGGGCGTAGCGCCCGTCCTGCAGCCATTCGGAAAGCAAGGCCTGGGCGGCCTCGGGGGTCTTGCCGCCGTAGGTGGCGACGATCTCGGCGAGCGCGGCGTGCACGTCCCTCGCCATTTGCGCGGCGTCGCCGCAGACGTAGAGGTGCGCGCCACCGGCGAGCCAGTCGTACAACTCGGCACCGCGCTCGCGCAGCACGTGCTGCACGTAGCGCTTCTCGGCCTGGTCGCGCGAGAAGGCCACATCCAGCCGATGCAGCGCACCGTCCTTGAGCGCTTGCTGCCACTCGAGCTGGTAGAGGAAGTCGTCGGCGGCGTGCCGGTTGCCGAACACCAGCCAGTTGCGGCCCGCCGCACCGGCCTGCTGGCGCTCCTGCACGAAGGCGCGGAACGGCGCCACGCCGGTGCCGGGACCGATCATGATCACGTCACGGTTGCCGTCTGCCGGCAGGCGGAAGCGCTCGTTCGGCTCGATGAAGACATCCAGCGTGGCGTCCTCGCCGACATCGGCGATCCAGCGCGAGGCGGCGCCGAGATGCGGCTCGCCGTGGGCGTGGTAATCGACCACGGCGACGGTGAGATGCACCTCCTCGCCCACCGCCCCGGGACTGGAGGCAATCGAGTAAAGCCGCGGCGTCAGCGGACGCAACGCGGCCACCAGCGCCGCCGCGTCCCAGTCCGCCGGATGGGCTCGCAGCAGGTCGATCGGCTGGTGATCGGCGAGCAGCGCCTTCATCGCCCCGGAATCCTCCAGCGTGGCGCGCAGCGCCGTGCTGGATGCGCGCTCGGCGACCGCCTGCACCAGCGGGCGGCTGAGCCGGGTCAGCTCGCGGTCGCGCGCCAGCCACTCGCGCAGCGGCTGCGCCTTGCCTCCAAGGGTGACCAACGCATCGCCGTCCAGCGCCAGCGCGGCAAGCAAGGCCTCGACCAGCGACGCCGGGTTGCGATGCCACACCCCCAGCGCATCGCCCGGCGCATAGCGCAGGCCAGAGCCTTCCAGCGACAGCTCGACGTGGCGCACATCGCGGCCGGCGTGGCGCGAGACGATGCGCTGGTTGGCCAGCACCGGGGCCGGGAACGGGCGGTCGCGATGGAACTGGGGGCGTGTCGCGGCGACCCGCAGCGGCGTCACCGAGGCGACTGGCACGTCATGCGCGAACCGGTCGCGCACCCGCGCCAGCGCGCCCTCGGTCCACGGCACGGCAACCGGCTCGATGTCGACATCGGCCTCTGCCAGCGGTGCCAGCCGGTGCGCGCCAAGCTCGGCCAGGCGAGCGTCCACGGCGCGACCCATCGCGTTGAACTGCGGGTAGCTGGAATCGCCCAGACCGAGCACGGTGTAGTGCAGGTTCGGCAGCTTCGGCGCGCGGCGGGAGGCGAGGAATTCGACGAAACCGCGCGCGTCGTCCGGCGGCTCGCCCTCGCCCTGGGTGCTGACCACCACGGCGAGGTAGCGCTCGCTGGCCAGCTCGCGGGTGGCGTACGCGCCGGCCCGCACCAGCCGCACCGGCAGGCCGGCAGCTTCGGCTTCGGCGGCGAAGCGCTCGGCCACGCGGCGGGCATTGCCGGTCTGGCTGCCGTACAGCACGGTGAGCCGGGTGACGGAGGCAGCGGCCGGGCGAGCCGCCGGCTGGCTCGCCTGCTGCGCGGCGTAGGCGGCGATCCAGTACAGCTGGGCAGGCTCCAGGCCGTCGACCAGCTGGCGCAGCAGGGCCTGACGCTCCTCGCCCAGGCCGGGCGGTGCCGCTAGGGCGGGCTGCGTTGCGTTCACGGGCGAATCCTTTGGACGTCCAAACGGCGATCGCCGCAGCTTGCCCCCGCGCGGGTGCGGCACCCAAAGGATGATTGGCGATGTCCTTATGCCGGCCCGGCATGGCACGCCCGGCAATGGCTACAATCGCGCCCATGGCCATTTCCTCCCCCTCCCGCAAGCCGGCGCCGATCGAGGTGCGCGGCTCCGCCCGCCAGCCGCTCGGCATGTCCACCGCCCAGTTCCTGCGCGACTACTGGCAGAAGCGCCCGTTGCTGGTCCGCAACGCCTTCCCCGGCTTCGTGCCCCCGATCGCGCCTGAAGACCTCGCTGGCCTCGCCTGCGAGGACGGCGCGCTGTCGAGGCTGATCCGCCACGACGAGAAACGCGACCGCTGGCACGTGAAGACCGGCCCGCTGGACGAGGCCGACTTCGCCACCACCGGCGACGCCAACTGGACCCTGCTGGTACAGGACGTGGACAAGTGGGACGCCGACGTGGCCGCCCTGCTCGAGCCGTTCGCCTTCCTGCCGAGCTGGCGGGTGGACGACATCATGATTTCCTACGCTGAGCCCGGCGGCGGGGTCGGCGCCCATGTGGACCAGTACGACGTGTTCCTGCTGCAGGGCCTGGGCCAACGGCACTGGGCGATCAGCACCGATCCGGACGCGCCGAAGGATTTTCGCCACGACGTGGAGCTCAAGCAGCTGGCGCAGTTCGAGCCCACCCACGAGTGGCTGCTGGAACCGGGCGACATGCTGTACCTGCCGCCCAACGTGCCGCACGACGGCGTGGCGTTTGGTGGCCCCTGCATGACCATCTCGGTGGGCATGCGCGCGCCGTCGCAGGCCGAGCTGATCGGCGACTTCGCCGACTACCTGGCCGACCGCCTGCCCGAGGAGGCGCGCTACACCGACCCGGACCTTGCGCCCGCCCGCAACCCCGGCGAGATCGACCGCAACGCGCTCGAGCGCCTGCGGGCCGCGCTGCCGTTCGCCAGCGCCTACAACGATGCGACCCTGCTGGACTGGTTCGGCCAGTTCATCACCCGCTACCGCCTGGCACAGCAGCCGGCGCCGGCCGAGCGGCCGGTCACCACCTCCGCGCTGGACAAGCTGCTGGCCGGAAACACGTCGTTCGTGCGCCACCCCTGGTCGCGCATGGCCTGGGCGCGTACCCGCAGCGGCTGCACGCTGTTCGTCAACGGCCAGGCCTATCCGGCCACGCCGGCGCTCGCGCAGCACCTGTGCGCGGAGCGGGAGATCACGATCATCGAAGCACCCGACGCCACCGAGCGGGCACTGCTGACCGCCCTGCTGGACGATGGCCACCTGGTTCCCCGCAAGGCAAAGCGCCGATGAAGCTCGAACCCTTCCACATCGTCAGCGCCGACTGGGCCCGCGACGGCGACCGCGAGGCGGTCAGGCAATTGCGCCGCATGGTGCTGATCGATGGAATGGGCCTGCCCGCCGCCTGGGAGTTCGACGACGGCGATCCGCAGGCGCTGCACCTGATCGCCCGCGACGACACCGATTGCCCGATCGGCGCCGCCCGGCTCACCCCCGACCAGCGGATCAGCCGCGTCGCCGTGCTGCCCACCTGGCAGCGTCATGGTGTCGGCACCGCCCTGCTGCGCCAGTTGATCGAGCGGGCACGCGCCTTCGGCTGGAACGAGCTGCGGCTCGACGCACCGGTGGAGCTGATACCGTTCTATGCCCGCGAAGGTTTCGCGGAGTCCGGCGAGCTCTTCGAAGCAGCCGGACGCATGCACCAGCCGCTGCGCCGGGTGCTGGAACCGGCCGCGTCCGCGGCCCGCGCCCCGCGCGCCGCGGACCTGTTGCCCGCCGAGGACCGCCCTTCGGTCGAGGCCGCCCGGCGCACCCTGCTGGCCGATGCCCAGCACGTGCTGGCAATCCACCTGCCGAAGCTGGACAGCGAGCACTACGCCAGCGCCGAGGAACTGGCCGAGCTTCGCCGCATCGCCACGTCCGGGCGTGGCGCGCGCATCCGGATCCTGCTGCACGACACCGGTGCCGCCCTGCGCGACGGCCATCGGCTGATCGCCCTTGCGCAAAGGCTATCCAGCGTGATCCAGATCCGCCGGCCGGTCGAGGAGGTGGACCTGGCCAACCGTGCCGGCTGGCTGCTCAACGATGCCGGGGGCTACCTGTTCCTGCCCGAATACGATCGCCCGCAAGGACGTGCCGGGCGCCACGACCGGGCCGGACAGATGCCGCTGGCCCAGCAGTTCGACGAGGTCTGGGAGCGCTCGGTGCCGGCCACCGAGCTGCTGGCGCTCGGCCTCTAGACGGCCGCTGAACGGGTCGGCCCGCCCCGCCCTCGCCCCCGGCATGGGGAAAGTCCCGCCAGACCGCCGCCCGTGCCGATCCGCCCCCTTGCATCGACCATGGTCCAACCCCACGCCCGGGTTGTCGCGACGCAGCAGCCCGGCGCTATAATTAACAAGATTTTTGCCAGCCCTCCGCTGCGCCACGGGCAGCGTCGACGGCCCCCTTCCCCCGACCGGTGGTAACGTGAGCACAAACCTGATTCGCGAGTTCTTCGAGTCCTCCCAACTCGCAGGCGGCAACGCCGATTACGTCGAAGCACTGTACGAGGCCTGGCTGAGCGATCCGGGCTCCGTGCCCGCCGAATGGAACAGCTACTTCCAGACCTTCAATGGCCGCGCGTCGGGAGATGTCTCCCACACCGCGGCCATTGCGCGTATTGAGGCCGCCCAAAAGCAGCGCCGCACCGCCGTCGCCACCGTGGACGACGCCCACGCGCGCAAGCAGGCCGGCGTGCTCCGACTGCTCACCGCCTACCGTTCGCGCGGTCACCTGGGCGCCAATCTCGACCCGCTGGGTCTGGCCCAGAAGATGGAAGCGCCGGATCTCGGCCTGGCCTTCCACGGCCTGTCCGAGGCCGACCTGGACACCGAGTTCGACTGCGGCACCTACGCCGGCGGCGGCCACCGCATGAAGCTGCGCGACCTCTGGGCGCGCCTGAAGAAGGTGTACACCGGCACCATCGGCGCCGAGTTCATGTACATCTCCGATCACGCCCAGCGGAACTGGATCTACTCCCGTCTGGAGCAGGCCAACGGCACCGCCGGCCTCGACAAGGCCGAGAAGAGCCACGTGCTCGACGTGCTTACCGCCACCGAGGGCCTGGAGCGCTACCTGCACACCAAGTACGTGGGCCAGAAGCGCTTTTCGCTGGAAGGCGGTGACAGCCTGATCCCGCTGGTCGACGACGTCGTGCGCATGGCCGGCGACAACGGCATCAAGGAGCTGGTGATCGGCATGGCCCATCGCGGCCGCCTCAACGTGCTGGTCAACATCCTCGGCAAGCCGCCGAAGACCCTGTTCGACGAGTTCGAGGGCAAGTTCGAGCACATCGACGACCCGGCCTACTCAGGCGACGTGAAGTACCACATGGGTTTCTCGTCCGACCTGAAGACGCCCAAGGGCGGCGTGCACGTGGCGCTGGCCTTCAACCCGTCGCACCTGGAGATCGTCAACCCGGTGGTGGCCGGCTCCGTGCACGCGCGCCAGCTGCGCCGCCGCGACACCGAGCACAGGCAATCGATGGCCGTGCTGGTGCATGGCGACGCGGCAATGGCCGGCCAGGGCGTGAACATGGAGCTGTTCAACATGTCGCAGGCCCGCGGCTTCCGCATCGGCGGCACCCTGCACGTGGTGGTGAACAACCAGGTGGGCTTCACCACCTCCAATCCGCAGGACGCCCGCTCCACGATGTACTGCACCGACCTGGCCAAGATGGTCAACGCGCCGGTGTTCCACGTGAACGGCGACGACCCGGAAGCGGTGATCCAGGTCACCCGCCTCGCCTACGAATTCCGCAAGACCTTCCGCAAGGACGTGGTGATCGATCTGGTGTGCTACCGCCGCCACGGCCACAACGAGGCCGACGAGCCGGCGGCCACCCAGCCGCTGATGTACCAGATCATCCGCAAGCGCCCGACCACCCGCGACCTGTACGCCCAGGCGCTGCAGCAGGAAGGCGTGGTCGCCGAGGGCGACGGCCAGAAGCGGCTGGACGCCTACCGCGAGCGGCTCGAGGCCGGTGCGCCACTGGCCGAGTTCAACCCGACCCCGGTGCGCGACCTGGAGATCGACTGGAGCCGCTTCTACAACAACAAGCTGTCGATGCCGACCGACACCACGGTGCCGAAGGCGAAGCTGGTGGAGCTGGCCAACCGCATTCTCGACCTGCCGGGCGATCTCACCCTGCAGTCGCGCGTGGGCAAGATCTACGACGACCGCCGCAAGATGGCCGCCGGCGAGGTTCCCGCCGACTGGGGCTTCGCCGAGAACCTGGCCTACGCCACCCTGATCGACGGCGGCCACAACCTGCGCCTGGTCGGCCAGGACTCCGGCCGCGGCACCTTCTTCCACCGCCACGCGGTACTGCACGACCAGAAGGACGGCCACACCTACATGCCGCTGGCCACCGTGCGCGACGGCGCCAACGTCGAGGTGATCGACTCGCTGCTCAGCGAGGAGGCGGTGATGGCCTTCGAGTACGGCCATGCCACCACCGATCCGGACACACTGCACATCTGGGAAGGCCAGTTCGGCGACTTCGCCAACGGCGCACAGGTGGTGATCGACCAGTTCATCAGCTCCGGCGAGTCGAAGTGGAACCGCCTGTGCGGCCTGGCGCTGTACCTGCCGCACGGCTACGAGGGTCAGGGTCCGGAGCATTCCTCCGCCCGCCTCGAGCGCTTCCTGCAGCTTTGCGCGGTGAACAACATGCAGGTCTGCGTGCCGACCACCCCGGCGCAGGATTTCCACATGATCCGCCGCCAGATGCTGCGCCCGGTGCGCAAGCCGCTGATCGTGATGACTCCGAAGTCGCTGCTGCGCCACAAGCTGGCCGTGTCCACCCTGGACGAACTGGCGAACGGTTCGTTCCAGCTGGTGCTGGGCGAGCACCGCAACCTGCCGGTCAAGAAGGTCAAGCGCGTGGTGCTGTGCGCGGGCAAGGTCTACTACGACCTGCTCGAGGAAGCCGAGAAGCGCGGACTCGAGGACGTGGCGCTGGTGCGCGTGGAGCAGTTGTACCCGTTCCCGCGCCCGGAGGTGACCGAGGAGATCGCCCGCTTCAGCGCCACCAAGGAAGTGATCTGGTGCCAGGAGGAGCCGATGAACCAGGGTGCCTGGTTCCAGATCCGCCACCACCTGCAGGCCTGCATCGGTCCGAAGCACACGCTGTCCTACGCCGGTCGCGCCCGGTCGGCCGCTCCGGCTGCCGGCCACCTCAACGAGCACAACGCCGAACAGGCGGCACTGGTCGAGCAGGCGCTGGTCGCCCCGATCGGCACCGACCACTCCGCGGAGTAATCTTTTTCGAATAACGCGGCCGGGACGGCCGCTTTGCACCCGCGTCCAGGGACGGATGCCCACCCAAGCAAGGACCCCGTATGTCCATCGAAGTCAAAGTTCCCGTTCTCCCCGAGTCCGTCTCCGACGCCACCATCGCGACCTGGCACAAGAAGGTCGGCGACGCGGTCAAGCGCGACGAGAACCTGGTCGATCTCGAAACCGACAAGGTCGTCCTCGAGGTGCCCGCCACCGTCGACGGCGTGCTGAAGGAGATCCGCCACGCCGAAGGCGACACGGTGAACAGCGAGCAGGTGATCGCGATCATCGAGGCAGGCGCCGTGGCCGCCGCGCCGGCTCCGGCCGCGGAAGCACCGAAGGCTGCCGCCCCGGCACCGGCCGCTGCGCCGAAGGCCGCCGGCAAGGGCACCGAGGAACTGTCCCCGGCCGGCCGTCGCGTCGCCGAGGAAGAGCACATCGACCCGTCCAAGGTCGCCGGCACCGGCCGCGACGGCCGCGTGACCAAGGAAGACCTGGTCAACTACGCCAAGGGCGGCAGCGCCCCGGCACCGGCCGCCGCGCCCGCCGCGAAGCCGACCCCGGGCGCCCGACCGGAAGAGCGCGTGCCGATGACCCGCATGCGCGCCCGCATCGCCGAGCGGCTGATGCAGTCGAAGAACTCCATCGCCATGCTGACTTCGTTCAACGAGGTGAACCTGGCCCAGGTGGTGAAGATGCGCAAGACGCTGGGCGAGTCGTTCGAGAAGGCGAACGGCGTGAAGCTCGGCTTCATGAGCTTCTTCGTGAAGGCCGCGGCCGAAGCGCTCAAGCGCCATCCGATCATCAACGCCTCGGTGGACGGCAACGACATCATCTATCACGGCTACCAGGACATCTCGATCGCCGTGGCCACCGAAAAGGGTCTGGTGACGCCGGTGCTGCGCGACGTGCAGGACATGAGCTTCGCGGATGTCGAGAAGGGCATCGCCGACTACGCCAAGAAGGCGCGCGACGGCAAGCTCGGCCTGGACGACCTGCAGGGCGGCACCTTCACCATCACCAACGGCGGCACCTTCGGTTCGCTGCTGTCCACCCCGATCGTGAACCCGCCGCAGAGCGCGATCCTGGGCATGCACACCATCAAGGAGCGCCCGATCGTGGAGAACGGCCAGGTGATCGCCGCGCCGATGATGTACCTGGCGCTGTCCTACGACCATCGCATCATCGACGGCAAGGACGCGGTGCTGTTCCTGGTCGACATCAAGAACCAGCTCGAGAACCCGCAGCGGATGCTGCTCGGCATTTGAGCGCGCATTTGGGCGCCCCCGCTCGAATGCCATAGGCACGACGCTCTGACGCCGGCAAGCGCCTGAAACCACGGCCTTGCCGGTTGCCTTATCGATGCCAGAGCCCATCTTCCGCTTCATCCGCGAGCCGCTGCGCTCGCCCGCAAGGAATCCCGCCATGAGCGACCAGAAATTCGACGTCATCTTCATCGGTGCCGGCCCCGCCGGTTACGTCGGCGCGATCCGCGCCGCGCAGCTCGGGCTGAAAGTGGCCTGCGTCGATGCGTTCACCGGCAAGGACGGCAAGCAGGCCCTCGGCGGCACCTGCCTCAACGTGGGCTGCATCCCGTCCAAGGCGCTGCTGGACTCGTCCAAGCAGTTCTACAACATCGCGCACAACCTGCCGGTGCACGGCATCACCGTCGACGGCGCCAAGGTCGACCTGACCACCTTCATCGGCCGCAAGGACAAGATCGTCAAGCAGTTCACGGGCGGCATCGCCCAGCTGTTCAAGGCCAACAAGGTCACCCCGTTCTACGGCAAGGGCAAGCTGCTCAAGGGCAACCAGGTCGAGATCACCGCCCAGGACGGCAGCAAGCAGACCATCAGCGCGACCAACGTGGTGCTGGCCTCCGGCTCGGTGCCGATCGAGCTGCCGTTCGCCAAGTTCGACGGCAAGCACATCGTCGACAACGCCGGCGCGCTCGACTTCACCGAGGTGCCGAAGCGCCTGGGCGTGATCGGCGCCGGCGTGATCGGCCTGGAGCTGGGCAGCGTGTGGCGTCGCCTGGGTGCGGAAGTGACCGTGCTCGAAGCCATGCCGGATTTCCTCGGCGCGGCCGATGCGGACATCGCCAAGATCGCGTTCAAGGAATTCACCAAGCTGGGCCTGAACATCAAGATGGGCGCCAAGCTGTCCAAGGCCGAGGTGAAGAAGGACGGCGTGCACCTGGTCTACGCCGACAAGGACGGCGAGCAGAGCCTGGTGGTCGACAAGCTGCTGGTGGCCGTGGGCCGCCGCGCCTACACCGATGGCCTGCTGGCTGACGACACCGGCGTCAAGCTGGACGAGCGCGGCCGCATCGTGGTCGACGAGCACAACCACACCGGCGTCGATGGCGTGTGGGCGATCGGCGACGCGGTGCGTGGCCCGATGCTCGCGCACAAGGGCTCCGAGGAAGGCGTGGCGGTGGCCGAGTGGATCGCCGGCAAGGCGGGCCACGTCAACTTCGACACGATTCCGTGGGTGATCTACACCGAGCCGGAAATCGCCTGGGCCGGCAAGACCGAGAAGCAGCTGAAGGACGAAGGCGTGCCGTACAAGGTCGGCACCTTCCCGTTCGCCGCCATCGGCCGCGCCGTGGCGATGAACGAGGCGATCGGCCAGGTGAAGATGCTGGCCCACGCCGAGACCGACCGTATCCTCGGCGTGCACATGGTCGGCCCGGGCGTATCCGAGCTGATCGCCGAATGCGTGGTGGCGATGGAGTTCAAGGGTTCGTCCGAGGACCTGGCCCGTATCGTCCACGCGCATCCGACACTGTCCGAAGCCGTGCACGAGGCCGCCCTGTCGGTCGACAAGCGCGCTCTGCACAAGGGCAACTGATCGCCCGGGTGACACACCGCGGCCCGCTCGTGGCGACATGGGCGGGCCGCATCTTTTCAGGAGTGAGTGAAGAGGAGTGAGGAGCAAGAGAAGAGCCGAGGCTGTCTCATGCTCCTGGCACCGCAACATCACACCCGTTCGAAGCGCCCCATTCAATCCATCGCGCCCCACGCCTCTCACTTCTCACTTCTCACTTCTCGCCCTCATGCCCCAGCCCACCTCCCTCTGCGTCTACTGCGGTTCCGCCAACGGCAACGATCCGGCCTACCTCGCGCTGGCGAGCGACTTCGGCGTCGAATTGGCGCGGCGGGACATCACGCTGGTCTACGGCGGTGGCAAGGTCGGCCTGATGGGCACGGTGGCCGATGCGGTGCTGGCCGCCGGCGGCAAGGTGGTGGGCGTGATCCCGCGCCAGCTGGTCGAGAAGGAAGTGGCCCACACCGGCCTGACCGAGCTGGTGGTGGTGGAGACCATGCACCAGCGCAAGACCCGCATGTACGAGCTGTCCGACGCCTTCGTCGCGCTGCCCGGCGGCTTCGGCACCATGGACGAGATGTTCGAGATGCTTACCTGGGCCCAGCTCGGCCTGCACCGTTACCCCTGTGCCTTCTTCGACGTCCGCGGCTACTACGCCGGGCTGAGGGCGCTGATGGACCACATGGTCGACGAGGGTTTCGTTCAACCGGGGCAGCGCGACAGTGTATGGTTCGGCTCTTCCATGCCAGCCCTGTTCGACTGGATGGCCAGCTACGACGGCGGCAAGGCCGCCCGGGTAATCGGCCCCGCCAGCATCCGGGCCTGATTCGAGGAGGAGCCGCCCATGACCACCTTCCGTGCTTTCCGCATCCACCAGGACGATGCCGGCTACCGCGCCGGGATCGAGGCGATGACTACCGCCGACCTCACTCCGGGCCAGGTGCTGGTCAGGGCGGCGTATTCCTCGGTCAACTACAAGGACGCGCTGGCCGGCACCGGCAAGGGCCGGATCCTGCGCCATTTCCCGCTCAACGGCGGCATCGACGTCGCCGGTCACGTGGTTGCCTCGACCGACCCGGCCTTCAGGGAAGGCGATGCCGTGCTGTGCACCGGCTCGGGCCTTTCCGAGACGCGCGACGGCGGCTACGGCGAATACGTGAGGCTGGACGCACGCTCGACGATTCCCCTGCCCGCCGGCCTCTCGCTGCGCGAAAGCATGATCCTCGGCACCGCCGGCTTTACCGCTGCGCTGGGCCTGCTGCAGATGCTCGACAACCGCCAGACGCCAGACCTGGGGCCGATTGCCGTGACCGGCGCGACCGGCGGCGTGGGCATGCTGGCGATCGACATCTACAGCCGTGCCGGTTTCGAGGTCCACGCGATCAGCGGCAAGACCGATCACTTCGATTTCCTGCGCCAGCTGGGCGCAGCGCAATGCCTGGACCGCCACGAACTGGCCTTCAGCGGCAAGCCGATGGACTCGGCCCGGTTCGGCGGCGTGCTCGACAACGTCGGCGGCGCGATGCTTGCCGGCCTGCTGCCGCAGGTGGCGCCCTACGGCAATGTGGCGCTGTGCGGCAATGCCGGCGGCATCGCCTTCGAAAGCACAGTGATGCCTTTCATCATCCGCGGCGTGAACCTGCTGGGCGTGGCCTCCGCCGGTACCGCGCGCGACCAGCGCGAGCGCGTCTGGGAGCACCTGGCCGGCCCCTGGAGGCCCCTGCACCTGGAGCGCATCGCCACCCGCGAGGTCACGCTGGAGGAGCTGCCCGGGGTCTTTCCCGCCATGCTCGCCGGAGACTCCTTCGGCCGCACCGTGGTGCGCCACGCAGTGCCCTGACATACCCGCGACTCGACTTGGAAGCACGTCGGGCGCGCCTTAGAATCCATTCACTTCGAACAAGGGATCCCCACCTTATGGCCCGCATCCTCATCGTCGACGACTCCCCGTCGCAGCTGCTCGGTCTCAAACGCGTCGTGGAGAAGCTTGGTCACGAGGCGCTCACCGCAGAGGACGGCGCCGCCGGCGTGGAAGCCGCCAAGCGCGAGCTGCCCGACCTGATCCTGATGGACGTGGTCATGCCGAACCTCAACGGTTTCCAGGCCACCCGGACGATCAGCAAGGACCCGACCACGGCCCACATCCCGGTGGTGCTGGTGACCACCAAGGACCAGGAGACCGACAAGGTCTGGGGCATGCGCCAGGGCGCCAAGGCCTACGTGACCAAGCCGATCAAGGAAGACGAGCTGGTGGCCACACTGACCGAGCTGCTGCCTGGCTGAGCCTCCACGTTTCCGGACACGAGAACGGCGCCCTGGGGCGCCGTTCTGCTATCTCGCTCCGAAAACGGATCAGGTGGTACGCGGGTTGTAGTCCGCGAATTGCTTCTGCAGCGCCTCGTAGGCCTTGCGCTGCTTGTCGTCCTCGGCGGGCGGCGTGCGGATGGACAGCTCCACCAGCTGATCCCCCGGATGGGCCCCCGGCATGCCGCGCCCCTTCAGGCGCAGCTTGCGGCCGGACTGCGAGCCGGCCGGGATCCGCAGGTCCACTGCGCCACCGAGCGTCGGCACCGGCACCGTGGCGCCCAGCGCCGCTTCCCATGGAGTGATCGGCAGCACGTGCAGCACGTTGCGGCCATCGAGCTTGAAGCGGGCGTCGTCGCGGATCGCCACCTCCAGCAGCAGGTCGCCGCTGGGTCCGCCGGCGGAGCCGGCATGGCCCTGCCCGGACAGGCGGATCACCTGCCCCGGCTGGATGCCGGCCGGAATCTTCACTTCGAGCACGCGCTCGTGGCCGTGGCTGTCGTGCAGCGCGACCCGCGTGCGACCGCCGTCAAAGGCGGTCTGCAGGTCGATCTGCACCTGCGCCTGCACGTCGCGGCCGCGCCGCGCCCGTGGCTGGCCCCGGTGCCCACCGCCGCGACCGAACAGGCTCTCGAAGAAGTCGCTGAAGTCGCCTTCGCCGCCGCCATCGCCGAAATCGAAGCCTTGGCCGAAGCCCGGCGGCGGACGGAACTGCTCGCCACCGCGGTAGCCGCCGGCACGCACCTGGTCGTAGGCGCGGCGCTTCTCCTTGTCGCGCAGCACCTCGTTGGCCTCGTTGACGGCCTTGAACTTCTCCTCGGCGCCCGGCTCCTTGTTCTTGTCCGGGTGGAACTGCCGCGCCAGCTTGCGGTAGGCGGCCTTGATCTCCGCCTCGCTGGCATCGGGCTTCACGCCCAGGATGTCGTAATAGTCTTTGAACTCCACTCAGCTTCCCCCGACCGATACGGCATGCGAACCGCGGCGGGCATCGCCCGCCACGGCTCAAAGGACCCCCAGCTTACTCGGCCGCGTTGATGGTGATGCGGCGCGGCGTGGCCAGCGGCTTCTTCGGGATCACGATCTCCAGCACGCCGAACTTGCCGGTCGCGGTGATGCCCTCGGCGTCGGCGCTGTCCGGCAGCGTGAAGCGGCGGTGGAACACGCCGTGGGCGCGCTCGACCCGGGTGTACTTGCCGCCCTCGCCGTTCGGCGCCTGGCGCTCGCCCTTGATGGTCAGGATGCCCTTGTCCATGCTCACTTCGATCTGCGCCGGGTCCACGCCGGGGATGTCAGCCAGGATCACAAAGCGCTGCTCGTCCTCGCGGATGTCCACGCGCGGGGCCCACTGGCTGGTCACCACGTTGGACGCATCGCTTTCCTCGGCCTGGAAGAAACGATCGAAAGCCTGGCGAACCTCCTCCGGGAACATGCGGGTGGCACTCCAGTGCATCGGGTTGCGGTTGCTCATGTCGGACTCCTCGAATTGGGTACGGCGTGGTCGCCGCTTGCCCTGTCAAGTAGGTGCGGGCGGCGGCGATTCAAGGCGACAGAACGCCACGGCGGGGGTTAGCATCCGGCGGTTGCCCACCTTTCAGCATGGAGACGCCATGACCATCCAGACCGGCCAGCCGCTGCCCGACGTGCCCCTCACCGTCGTCGACGGCGGCGAACGCCAGAACACCCGCAGCGGCGAACTGTTCGCCGGACGCAAGGTGGTGATGTTCGCCGTGCCCGGCGCCTTCACGCCCACCTGCTCGGAGAAGCACCTGCCCGGCTTCGTCGCCCGGTTCGATGCCTTCCGCGCGCGTGGTTTCGAGGTGTTCTGCCTGTCGGTCAACGATGCCTTCGTGATGCAGGCCTGGGCCCTGGCGCAGGGCGTGCCGCCCGGCCTGAAGATGCTGGCCGACGGCAATGGCGAGTTCACCCGTGCACTGGGCCTGGAGCTGGATGGCAGCGCCTACGGCATGGGCCTGCGCGCACGCCGCTTCGCGCTGGTGGCCGAGGACGGCGTGGTGACCTCGCTGGCGGTCGAGGCACCGGGCGAATTCCGGGTGTCGTCGGCCGAAGCGATGCTGGATACCGTCGGCGGCTGACGCCGCTTCCGGAAACGAAAAACCCCGGCCGGAGCCGGGGCTTTTCGTGCGCGGAGGGGCCGATCAGGCCTCGTCGCCACCCGCCGGCTCGGCGGCGGTGGTATCCCCCTCGCCCTGCGGCGGCAGGCCCTCGGCGTTTGCCGTCTCGCCTTCCTCGCCGTTCTCCTCTTCCGCATCAAGCCGCACCACGCTGACCAGGGCCTCGTCGGCCGGCAGCTTGATCAGGGTGACGCCCTGGGTGTTGCGGCTGAGCTGCGAGACCTCGGCCACGCGGGTACGCACCAGGGTGCCCTGGTTGGAGATCAGCATCAGCTCGTGCGCCTCGGTGACCTGCACCGCGGCCACCAGCGGACCGTTGCGCTCGGAGCACTGGATGCCGATCACGCCCTGCGTGCCGCGGCCCTTCTTCGGGAACTCGTCCAGCGCGGTGCGCTTGCCGTAGCCGCGGGCCGTGGCGGTGAGAATGTCGCCTTCGGCCGCCACGATCATCGACACCACCTCGGCGTCGTCGGCCAGGCGCATGCCGCGCACGCCGGTGGCGGTGCGGCCCATCGAGCGCACGGTGTTCTCGTCGAAGCGGTTGACCTTGCCGTTGGAGGCGAACAGCAGCACGTCGCTGTTGCCGTCGGTGAGGGCCACGTTGACCAGCGCGTCGCCCTCGGCGAGGTTGATTGCCTGCTTGCCCTTCTGCAGCTGGAAGGCGAACTCGGTCAGCGGGGTCTTCTTCACCGTGCCACTCTTGGTGGCGAAGAACACGAAGCGATCCTCGTCGTATTCGCGCACCGGCAGCACCGCCTGCACCTTTTCGCCCTCGGCCAGCGGCAGCAGGTTGACGATCGGCTTGCCGCGCGCGGCCGGACCGGCTTCCGGCATCTGGTAGACCTTCAGCCAGTAGACGCGGCCGGTGCTGGAGAAGGTCAGCAGCGTGTCGTGGGTGTTGACCACCCACAGCTGCTCGACCACGTCCTCGTCCTTCAGCGCCGAGGCCGAGCGGCCCTTGCCGCCGCGGCGCTGCGCCCGGTAGGTGCTGGCCGGCTGGCGCTTGATGTAGCCGGTGTGCGACAGCGTGACCACCACGTCTTCCGGGGCGATCAGGTCGAGCACGTTGAGATCTTCCTGCGAGGCCTGGATCTCGGTGCGACGCGCGTCGCCGAACTCGGCCTTGACCGCTTCCAGCTCCTCGCGGATCACCTGCAGCAGCACGTCCGGGTGCTCGAGGATCTCGATCAGGCCGCGGATGGTTTCCAGGATCTGGCGGTACTCGTCGCTGAGCTTCTCCTGCTCCAGCCCGGTCAGGCGGTGCAGGCGCATGGCGAGGATTTCCTGCGCCTGCGTCTCGGACAGCTGGTAGCCCTCGGGCTTGAGGCCGTCGCGCGGATCCATGTCCTCCGGGCGCGAGGCATCGGCGCCGGCGGCCGAGAGCAGCGCACCGACCACGCCGGGCTGCCACTTGCGCGCCAGCATGCGCTCGCGCGCCTCGGCCGGCGAGGCGGAGGTCTTGATCAGCTCGATCATCTCGTCGATGTTGGCGAGCGCGACGGTGAGGCCTTCCAGGATGTGCGCGCGGGCGCGCGCCTTGCGCAGCTCGAAGATGGTGCGGCGGGTCACCACCTCGCGACGGTGGCGGATGAACGCCTCGAGGATCTCCTTCAGGTTCAGCAGCTTCGGCTGGCCGTCGGACAGCGCGACCATGTTGATGCCGAAGGTGACCTGCATCTGCGTCTGCTGGAACAGGTTGTTCAGCACGACGTCGGCCATCGCATCGCGGCGGATCTCGATGACCATGCGCATGCCGTCCTTGTCGGACTCGTCGCGCAGTTCGCTGATGCCCTCGAGCTTCTTTTCCTTCACCAGCTCGGCGATCTTCTCGATCAGCCGCGCCTTGTTCACCTGGTACGGCAGCTCGTGGACGATGATCGTCTCGCGGCCGTTCGGCTCGGTCTCGATCTCGGTCTTGGCCCGCACCAGGATGCGGCCGCGGCCGGTGCGGTAGGCCTCGACGATGCCGGCGGCGCCGTTGATGATGCCGTGGGTCGGGAAATCCGGCCCCGGGATGTGGGTCATCAGCTCGTCGATGCCCAGCGAGGGATCGTCGATGAGCGCGATGGTCGCGCTGATCACTTCGCTGAGGTTGTGCGGCGGGATGTTGGTGGCCATGCCCACCGCGATACCGGCCGAGCCGTTGACCAGCAGGTTCGGCACGCGGGTCGGCAGGACCAGCGGTTCGTGTTCGCTTTCGTCGTAGTTGGGGCCGAAGTCGACCGTTTCCTTGTCGATGTCGGCGAGCAGCTCATGGGTGAGGCGCGACATGCGCACCTCGGTGTATCGCATCGCCGCGGCGTTGTCGCCGTCGACCGAACCGAAGTTGCCCTGGCCGTCGACCAGCATGTAGCGCAGCGAGAACGGCTGGGCCATGCGCACGATCGCGTCGTAGACCGACGAGTCGCCGTGCGGATGGTACTTACCGATGACGTCACCGACCACGCGGGCCGACTTCTTGTAGGGCTTGTTCCAGACATTGCCCAGTTCGTTCATCGCGTAGAGCACGCGGCGATGGACCGGCTTCAGGCCGTCGCGCACGTCCGGGAGGGCGCGGCCCACGATCACGCTCATGGCGTAATCGAGATAGCTCTGGCGCATCTCGTCTTCGATGTTGACGCGGATGACTTCTTTGGCGAGTTCTGCCATCAATCGGCTTCCCAGTGGACGAAAAAAGGCCGCTTCGCCAACACCTCAGGTGCGTGCGCGAGCGGCCCTGAAATCAACTGCCGGAGTGTATCACGAAAGGCTATTTCGCGACAGTATTTTGATCTTTCAGATCAATAACTTACTGCGCAGCTTTGGGGTGGCGGTAAAGCAGCCCGCGGGCTGTCGAAAAATTGACCAGCGCGGCCACCGCCGAACCGGCGGCGACGGCCACCGCCGGCCAGCGGTGCAGCACCGGGAACAACATCAGGCAGGCGGCGAAAATGCCGTAGTTGACGAGTGCGCCCACGCTCATCAGGGCCAGCCAGTGCAGCAACTCGGCATGCGCGGCGCGGCCGCTGGAACGCTCGGCAAAGGTGTGCCGGCGGTTCCACCACCAGGTCACCACGGCCGCGGCGAGGAACGAGAGGATGCGCGCCACGTAGGCATTCCAGTGACCGAAGCTCACCAGGGCCTGCGAGATACCGGCGTCGACCACCAGACCGATCACGCCGCCGACGGCGAACAGGCCGATGGTGCGCACCCCCCTCACCGTCCGAACACCGCTTGCATCCCCAGCGCGTTCGGATGCTCGATCACGCCGCGCTCGGTGACGATGGCGTCGATCAGCCCGGCGGGCGTCACGTCGAACACCGGGTTCCACGCCTCGGCACCTTCGACCACCGTCCGCTGGCCCGCGGTGGCCAGCAGTTCGGCCGGATCGCGCAATTCGATCTCGATCGCTTCGCCGTCGGGCGTGGCCATGTCCACCGTGGACGACGGCGCCACCACCATGAACTTCACGCCGTGGTGGCGCGCGGCGATGGCCAGCTGGTAGGTGCCGATCTTGTTCGCGGTGTCGCCGTTGGCGGCAATGCGGTCGGCGCCGACGATGACCCACTGCACCTCGCCGGATTTCATCAGATGGGCCGCGGCCGAGTCGGCAATCAGCTTCGCGGGAATGCCGTCGCGCACCAGCTCGTACATGGTCAGGCGCGCGCCCTGCTGCCATGGCCGGGTCTCGCCGGCATACACGCGATCGATACGGCCGCCGGCGACGCCGGCGCGGATCACGCCGAGCGCCGTACCGAAACCGGCGGTGGCCAGCGAGCCGGTGTTGCAGTGGGTCAGTACGCCCGAGCCCGGGGCAATCAGTGCCGCACCCAGTTCGCCCATGTGGCGGTTGGCGGCCAGATCCTCGTCCTGGATCGCCTGTGCTTCGACGGCCAGCGCCGCGGCATCGGCGCCCGCGGCGATCCGCGATTTCATGCGGTCGAGCGCCCACATCAGGTTCACCGCGGTCGGGCGGGCCGCACGCAGCATCGCCAGCGCGGGGTCGAGGGCCTCACCCTGCTGCGCGGCCAGCACCACACCCCAGGCGGCGGCAATGCCGATCGCCGGCGCACCGCGCACGACCAGGTCGCGGATGGCCTGGGTCACCTCGGCGGCGCTGCGGCAGTCGATCCACTGCTCCTCGCGCGGCAGCCGGCGCTGGTCGAGCAGGCGCAGATGGTCGCCCTGCCATTGCACGGCACGGACGCGGTCGTAACGGTCGTAATCCATCGGGTTCGTTCTTCAGGAAGGAAAAAGCAGCGCCCCGGCGGGAGCGCCGGGGCAGCGGCGGGTGCGAAGCGACGGCTCAGGAAGCGTCGGGCATCACCAGCCAGAGAATCAGGTAGAGCAGTATGCCGGAGCCGCCCAGCAGGGTCAGCACGATCCAGGCCACACGCACCACGGTCGGGTCCCAGCCGTAGTACTCGGCAATGCCACCGCAGACGCCGGCGATGCTGCGGTTGGCACGAGAGCGGATCAGTCGCTTCGGTTCGTTCATGGCTTGCTGTCCTTGGCCGTCAGTCGCGCGCGCGCAGCCAGCGATGGATCGCCGGCGGCACCTCGCGCTGGGCGCGGCCGGACACGTAGATGCCGATGTGACCGCCCTTGAAGGCGATCTCGGTGTAGTCCTGCGTGCCGATGTGCTTGCCCAGTGCACGCGATGCGTCCGGCGGCACGAGATGGTCCTGCTGCGCGTAGATGTTGAGCACCGGTTGCTGGATCAGGCCCAGGTCGACCGGGCGGCCGCCGATCGAAAGATCGTGCCGGACCAGCTTGTTGCCCTGGTAGAAATCCTTGATGAACTGGCGGAACGCCTCACCGGCCTGGTCGGGGGAGTCGAAGATCCAGCGCTCCATGCGCAGGAAGTTCTCCAGCTCGGCCGGGTTGTCGAGGATCTCCACCAGGCCGATGTACTTCTGCTGGTTCAGCCGCAACGGCTTGAGCGTGAGGTAGACCCAGTTCATCAGCGCCGCCGGGATGTTGCCCATCACGTCGACGAAGCGGTCCACGTCCAACTGCTGCACCCAGTGCGAGAGCATGTTGTCCGGCGTGTGGAAATCCACCGGGGTGACCATGGTGACCAGGTTCTTCACCTTGTCCGGGTGCATCGCCGTGTAGCAGAGCGAAAACACGCCGCCCTGGCAGATGCCCAGCAGGTTGATCGCGTCCAGCCCGTGGCGGTGGCGCACGGCGTCGACGCAGCGGTCGAGGTAGCCGTTGAGGTAATCGTCCAGGGTCAGCCAGCGGTCGGCGCCGTCGGGATAACCCCAGTCGATCAGGTAGACGTCCTCGCCCTGCTCGAGCAGGTTGCGCACCAGCGAACGGTCAGCCTGCAGGTCGGTCATCCACACCGTGTTGACCAGCGCGTAGACGATCAGCACCGGCGTCCTGGCGGTCGGCCGGGTGCCGGTGAAATGCCAGACCTTGAGCTTGTCCTCGGCATAGACCAGCTCGCGCGGCGTGTTGGCGTACTCCGGCTCGCCCATCCCCGGCAGGTGCCGCAACCCCGCGGCGAGCTTGCGCTGGAAACGGTTGATCTCGGCCAGGGCTTCGGCCGGGTCGATGCGCAGTGGCGTGTCCATGATCACTCCTTACTTGCGCCGTGCGCGATGCGGGGCGGGAATGCCTGGGCTCACCATCGAGCGCCGGGCACCGGGAACCGACTTGGCGGCCGCCGCGCGGCGCGGTCGCGCGGACGGGCGCGGACGGCCTCCCTTGCCGGACGCTTCGGCCTCAACCTTCTTCGGCTTCGGCTTCGGCTTCGGCTTGGGCTTCGGCTTCGACGCCACCGTACCCTCTGCCCTGGCCGACGGCTCGACCGCCGGCGCGGACTTCGCGGCCGTCGACTTCACCTTGGACGGCCGCGCCTTGGCGGACGTGGCTTTCCGGGCCGAAGTCTTCGTGCGGGTCGCCTTCGCCTTGGGCCGGTCGGCGGAGACGGGTTTCGCAGGCACCCCGTCGGCCGTGGGCCGCGACGCTTTCAGTACCCGCAACTCCTCGCGCAGGGCCGCCAGTTCCGCGGCCACCTGGCCAGCGGCCGCCGCACGGAGCTCGCGCCGCACCTCCTGCAGGCGCCGCCCAAGACTATCGACCTCGCTGCGGGTCGGCAGGCCCAGCTGCCGGCACAGGTCTTCCAGATGCTCCTGCACCAGCTGGCGTTCGCGCATCTGCGCATTGACCATGGCGCCATAGACCTCGCGGAACTCGTCGCTGAGCGCGATTTCGGCATAGGCATCCTCGGCGGCATCCACCCACAGGTCATACAACGCCTTGAGCGAATCGAGCTGACGACCCGGCTCGACGTGGTCAGCCAGCTTGTCCTGCAGGCGTTCCAGTCCCTGGGTGTTGGCCTTGAGGATCAGCGCCTGGTAGCGGCGCTGCTGCGCGGCGCTCTCCATCATCGCGGCCATGAGCGACTGCTGCTTGGCGTGGTGTTCCCGGTGCAGCCCGAAACCGGGCAGGTGCGGCGGCGTAAGCCAGTCGGTCATGCCGGCCTGGCCGGCGGCCTCCAGCCAGGCCTGCCACTGCTGCACGAAACCCTGTGCCGCGGTGCTGTCGATGCCGCCGAATGCCTGCGTGAACGGCTGGCCTGCGGCACCGAACAGCTCCTTCATCGCGGCCTGCCAATCGGTCCCGGGCACGGTCGCCTGCGCGGACGCCGCCCGCTGCATCCATTCCAGATAGGGGGCAATGCCTGCCAGGCTACGCTCCAGCATGTCGCCCATCGGGGCCCCCGGCGCGGCCATGCCCGGCATGCCCGGCATGCCTGCCATACCGGCCATGCCAGGCATGCCGAATCCGGTGAGCGGCGAGGCGGTTTGGCCGGCGGCCTGCTGCAGGTAGCGCATCCACTGGGACCAGGACTGCTCGGCCATGGCCTGGGATTGCCTGATGAAATCGCTTGCCTGATCGGCCATGCCTGCCTCCGGATGCGGGTCACCGGGCATCGTAGCAAATGGGCGTGGCGATAAAACGACGAAGGCCCGGCGTCGCCGCCGGGCCTTCGCGTGAACACTGCAACCAGCCGATCAGGCGCCGGCGGCTTCGTCCTCGGTCACGGCCTTCATGGACAGGCGGATACGGCCCTGCTTGTCAACTTCCAGCACCTTCACCTTGACGATGTCGCCTTCCTTCAGCTTGTCGGACACCTTCTCGACACGCTCGGAGGAGATCTGCGACACGTGCACCAGACCATCCTTGCCCGGCATGATCGTGACGAACGCGCCGAAGTCCATCAGCTTGGCGACCTTGCCCTCGTAGATGCGGCCCGGCTCGACGTCCGAGACGATCTGCTCGATGCGCTTCTTGGCGTCGTCGGCGGCGCTGCGGTTGACCGAGGCGATCACCACGGTGCCGTCGTCGCTGATGTCGATGGTGGTGCCGGTCTCCTCGGTGATCGAGCGGATGGTGGCGCCGCCCTTGCCGATGACCTCGCGGATCTTGTCCGGGTGGATCTTGATGGTGAGCAGGCGCGGGGCGTACTCGCTCATCTCCGAACGCGGCGTGCTGATCACCTTGGCCATCTCGCCGAGGATGTGCAGGCGGCCACGCTTGGCCTGCTCCAGCGCCACCTTCATGATCTCCTCGGTGATGCCGTCGATCTTGATGTCCATCTGCAGCGCGGAGATGCCGTCGGCGCTACCGGCCACCTTGAAGTCCATGTCGCCGAGGTGATCCTCGTCGCCCAGGATGTCGGACAGCACGACGAAGTCGCTGCCTTCCTTCACCAGGCCCATCGCGATGCCCGCGACCGGCGCCTTCAGCGGCACGCCCGCGTCCATCATCGCCAGCGACGAGCCGCACACGGAGGCCATCGACGAGGAGCCGTTGGACTCGGTGATTTCCGAGACCACGCGCACCACGTACGGGAACTCCTCCATGCTCGGCTTGACCGCCTGCACGCCGCGCTTGGCAAGGCGGCCGTGGCCGATCTCGCGACGCTTCGGCGCGCCGAAGCGGCCGGCCTCGCCCACCGAGAACGGCGGGAAGTTGTAGTGGAACAGGAACGGATCCTTCGACTCGCCTTCCGGCGCGTCGATGATCTGCGCGTCGCGCGCGGTGCCCAGCGTGGTGACGACCAGCGCCTGGGTCTCGCCGCGGGTGAACAGCGCCGAGCCGTGGGTGCGCGGCAGCACGCCGACGCGGACGGTGATCGGGCGGATGTCGTCCAGCTGGCGACCGTCGATGCGCACCTTGGTCTTCAGCACGCTGTCGCGCATGGTGCGGTACTCGAGCTCGCCGAACTCCTTCGCCAGCTCGGCGGACGACCAGGCGTGCTCCTCGGCCTGCGGCTTGAGCGACTCCATCACGTCCGCCTTGATGGCGGCGATGGCGTCACGGCGCTGCAGCTTGTCGCGCACCTGGAACGCCTGCTCCAGGCGATCGCCCACGGCGCCCTTGAGCGCGGCGACCAGCGACTCGTTGCGGGCCGGCGGCTGCCAGTTCCACGACGGCTTGGCGGCCTCGGCGGCCAGCTCGGCGATCGCATTGATCGCGATCTGCATCTGCTGGTGGCCGAACATCACCGCGCCGAGCATGACGTCCTCGGACAGCAGCTTGGCTTCGGACTCCACCATCAGCACCGCGCCGGAGGTACCGGCCACGACCAGGTCCAGATCCGAGCCCTTCAGCTCGCTGGCGGTCGGGTTGAGCAGGTACTGGCCGTTGGCGTAGCCGACGCGGGCGGCGCCGATCGGGCCCTTGAACGGGATGCCGGCCAGCGACAGGGCCGCGGAAGCGCCCAGCATGGCCGGGATGTCACCATCGATTTCCGGGTTCAGCGAGACGACCTGCGCGATCACCTGGACTTCGTTCTTGAAGTCTTCGGGGAACAGCGGACGCACCGGACGATCGATCAGACGCGAGGTCAGCGTCTCCTTCTCGGTCGGACGGCCTTCGCGCTTGAAGAAGCCACCGGGGATGCGGCCGGCGGAATAGAACTTCTCGACGTAGTCGACGGTGAGCGGGAAGAAGTCCTGGCCCTCGCGGGGCTTGGCCGCCGCGACCGCGGTGACCAGCACCACGGTGCCGCCCATGCTGACCATGACCGCACCGGATGCCTGCCGGGCGATTTCGCCCGTCTCCAGTGTGACTTCGTGATTACCGTACTGGAATGACTTGGTTACTTTCGCCACGTTGGGTCTCCTCGTGGATTAACGGCGGAGGCCGAGACGTTCGATCAGGGTCTGGTAGCGAGCCAGGTCGCGATCCTTCAGGTACGCGAGCAGGCTCTTGCGGCGGTTGACCAGCTGCAGCAGGCCGCGACGCGAGTGGTGGTCCTGCTTGTGGGTCTTGAAGTGGCCGGTGAGGTGCTCGATGCGGGCCGACAGCAGGGCCACCTGCACTTCCGGCGAACCGGTGTCGTTGGGCACGCGGCCGAATTCAGCAATGATCTTGCTGGTCTGTTCTGCGGTCAGGGACATGGGTATCTCTTCCTCAAAAGCGAATGCGAAGCTTGCGCAACGTCACCGCGCGATGACGTTGCGCAAGCTTCGCCTGGTTGATTGGAACGGTTGAATCAAGCTCCTTATTGTAGCGACGGGAGCCGTACCACAACAAGACCGTCGTCCCGCTGCCATCTGCGTGTCGCCGAACTCCGTCGACGCGTCAGCCAGCCGGCGGCAGGTTGAAGCCACGCTGCACACGCAGCAATCCATCGGGGCCGTACTCGACCAGGGCCAACAGGGCCCCATCGTCGGCGAACGCCGCGCAAAGACCGGCAGGAACCGTATCCCCGCCCAGAGCGATCCGCTGGCCCTGGGCCAGCGCCCGGCTCTGCGCGGGATCGAGATGGATCGCCGGCAGATGAGCCACCGCCGCGGTCACCGGTAGCAGCGCCTCCAGCAGGCACTCGTCGCCCTGCGTGGCTCGCTCACGCAGCTCGTCCAGGGTATGCATCCGCGGGGACATGAATGGCTCGACCCAGGTCCTGCGCAGGGCGGTCAGGTGCGCGCCGCAACCCAGCGCCTCACCCAGGTCGACCGCGAGACTGCGGATGTAGGTCCCCGTGCCGCACTCGATCTCCAGATGCAGCAGGTCGCCTTCCCTGCCGACCAGCACCAGCCGATGCACGTCGACCTCGCGGGCCGGCACATCGACCACCTCGCCACGGCGCGCCTTGAGGTAGAGCGGCTCGCCGCCCTGCTTGATCGCCGAATACGCCGGCGGCACCTGGCGGATGCGCCCGCGCAACGGCGCCAGCGCCGCCTCGATCATCGCGTCGTCCAGCGCCGGTACCGCACGCTCGCTGACCACCTCGCCCTCGAGGTCGCCCGTGGTGGTGGTGACGCCCAGCCGGCACGTGGCCCGGTACGCCTTGCGTGCGCCGAGCAGGTGCGCGGCCAGCTTGGTGCCCTCGCCGAAGCACAGCGGCAGCAGGCCGGTGGCCAACGGATCGAGCGCACCGGTGTGACCGCCCTTTGCGGCCCGGAACAGCCGGCGTACTTCCTGCAGCGCCTGGTTGGAACTCAGTCCCAGCGGCTTGTCCAGCAGCACCAGGCCGTGCAGCTCGCGGAAAACGATCCGACCCATCAGTCCTCGTCGGCTCCGTCGGCCGCCGTCGGCTCGTCGGCGCGCAGCAACTGATCGATGCGCTCGCCCTTGTCGACCGAGTCGTCGTACTTGAAGCGCAGCTCAGGCACCCGCCGCAGGCGCATGCCGCGGGCAAGCGAGCGACGGAACTCGCCGGCCAGCTCTTTCAGCGCCTTCAGCGCCACTGGGGCCTGTTCGGCCTGCAGGGCGGTGATCCACACCGTGGCCCAGTCCATGTCGCGGGTCACCTCCACGTCGGACACGCTCACCGACGGCAGCGCGTGATCGCGCACGGCGGCGTGCACCAGCAGGCCGAGCTCGCGGCGCAGCTCGGCGCCGACCCGGTCGGTCCGTTTGAAATCACGTGAGGGCATGGGGCCTCCTTCGGGCGCATCGCGCCGGATGTTCAAAAAAGCAGGAAGCCCGGGCAGGCCTGCCCGGGCTCCGTATCTCGGGCCGCGGGTCCGGCGGGAAACGCCGGCCCGGAAGGTCCGTTACAGCGTGCGGGCCACCTCGATGCGCTCGAAGCACTCGATCTGGTCGCCGACCTTGACGTCGTTGTACTGCTTCACGGCGATACCGCACTCCATGCCGTTGCGCACCTCGTCGACGAGATCCTTGAAGCGACGCAGCGACTCCAGCTCGCCCTCGAACACCACCGTGTTGTCGCGCAGCACGCGGATCGGCTTGGAGCGCTTGACCGAGCCCTCGGTGACCATGCAGCCGGCCACCGCACCGAACTTGGAGCTGCGGAACACCTCGCGCACCTGGGCGATGCCGATGATCTCCTCGCGGATCTCCACGCCCAGCAGACCGGACGCGGCCTGCTTCACCTGGTCGATCACGTCGTAGATGATCGAGAAATAGCGCACGTCCAGGCCTGCGGTGTCGATCACCTTGCGTGCCGAGGCATCGGCGCGCACGTTGAAGCCGATCACCAGCGCCTTGGACGCTGCCGCCAGGGTGGCGTCGGACTCGGTGATGCCACCGACGCCGGCGGCGATCACGTTGACCTTCACGTTCTCGTTGCCGATCGCGCTGAGCGACTCGCGCAGCGCCTCGACCGAACCCTGCACGTCCGCCTTGACCAGGATGTTGAGCGTCTGCTGCTCGGCGCCCTGACCCATCTGCGCCATGATGTCCTCAAGGCGGTTGGCCTTGCTGACCAGGCGCGTCTCGCGGCGCTTCTGCTGGCGCTCGGCGGCCACCTCACGGGCCAGGCGCTCGTCGGCCACGACCACGAAATCGTCGCCCGCCTCCGGCACACCGGAAAGGCCGAGCACCTGCACCGGGATCGAAGGACCGGCTTCCTGCACGGTCTTGCCGCGCTCGTCCACCAGCGCACGCATGCGGCCATACTCGATGCCGCAGACGACGAAGTCGCCGCGCTTGAGCGTGCCCTGCTGCACCAGCACCGTGGCCACCGGGCCGCGACCCTTGTCCAGGCTGGACTCGATCACCACGCCGGACGCCGGACCGTCCTCGACCGCCTTCAGCTCCATCACCTCAGCCTGCACCGAGATCGCGTCGAGCAGCTCGTCCACGCCCATGCCGGTCTTGGCCGACACCGGCACGAACATGGTGTCGCCGCCCCAGTCTTCCGGGACCACTTCCAGGTTCGCCAGGCCCTGCTTGACGTTGTCCGGGTTGGCGTCGGACTTGTCCATCTTGTTGAGCGCGACGATCAGCGGCACCTTGGCGGCACGGGCATGCTGCACGGCCTCCTTGGTCTGCGGCATGACGCCGTCGTCCGCCGCTACCACCAGCACCACGATGTCGGTGGACTGGGCGCCGCGGGCGCGCATCGAGGTGAACGCCGCGTGGCCCGGGGTATCCAGGAAGGTGATCACGCCCTTCGGCGTATCCACGTGGTACGCGCCGATGTGCTGGGTGATGCCGCCGGCCTCGCCCGCCGCCACCTTGGTGCGGCGGATGTAGTCCAGCAGCGAGGTCTTGCCGTGGTCGACGTGGCCCATGATGGTGACCACCGGCGGACGCGCCACCTTCTCGCCTTCCAGCTCGGCGTTCTGGGTGTGTGCGGCCAGCGCCGCCTCGGCGTTGTCCTCGCTCGCGGCCACGGCCTTATGGCCGAGCTCCTCGACCACCAGCACCGCGGTGTCGTGGTCGATGGTCTGGTTGATGGTGGCCATCACGCCCATCTTGAAGAGCGCCTTGACCACTTCCGAACCCTTGACCGCCATCTTCTGCGCCAGGTCGGCGACCAGGTTGGCGTCGCTCACCACCACCTCGCGCACTACCGCGGCGGTCGGACGGGTAAAGCCGTGCGGGCCGCTGCCCGAGGCTGCCGACGCGCTGCGGCCGACATCCCGACCGGACCGGCCCGGCTTGCCGCGCTTGCTCGAACGGCGCGCGCGGTCGGCGTCGGACAGGTGCAGCTCGCCCGAGGCGAACCGCTTGCCGCCGGCAACGTCGTCCCGATCACGGCCATGGCGCGCCTTCGCATTGCGCGCAGCGTCCGAACTCGGTGCTGCCGCCGGCGCGGGAGCCGGAGCCGGTGCCGGCGCGGCTACGACCTTCTTCTCGCGACGACGCGGCTCGTGGATGCGGGGCACGATCAGGCCGAAAGCACTGTGGTCGGTGCTTCCGCTCGGCGTGGTGGCCGCAGAAGACGCTTCCGCCTGCTCGGCGGGCTTTTCTTCGACCGGCGCCACGGCCGATTCGGGACGGGGCTCGGGCTCGACCGATGCCTCGGCCTCGGCCGTTCGGCGAGCCTGCTCGGCCTCGGCCTGCTTGCGTGCTTCCTCGGCGGAGCGGGCCGCTTCCTCGGCCGCGCGCTGGCGCGCCTCTTCCTCGCGCCGGCGCTCGGCCTCGATGCGCTCGTTTTCTTCCTGCTCGCGCTGGCGCTGGGATTCGGCCAGCTTGCGGGCAGCCTCCTCGCGCTCGCTGTCGACCGCGGTCTCCTCGGCGATCACGCTGCGCTTGACGTAGGTGCGCTTGGCGCGCACCTCGACGTTGACCGTCTTGGCGCTGCTGGCCGCGCCACGCCCGCCCGGGGTGGCGACTTTCAGCTCGCTGACCTTGCGACGCTTGAGGGTGATCTGCCGGGGCGCCGCATCGTCGACCTCCGGAGCCGCCTCGTTCTTGCCGTGGGTGCGGCGCAGGAAGCCGAGCAGCTTCACCTTTTCGGTGCTGCTGATGACCTGCTCCGGATCGGAGAATTTCATGCCCGCCTCGCCAAGCTGGCCGAGCAGCTTGTCCACCGGCATGCCAAGGACCTTGGCAAGTTGTTTGATCGTGACATCCGACATCGTGTTCTTTCTCCGCCGTTCCCGCGCTTCACGTCCGTGCGGCCTCGCCTGCACGTCCACCACCGTCCCTGGTGGAGAGTCCGCGTGGACCCTCCCCGGCGCGCCCGTCCCAGGGCGCGGCCGCTCGCGGTTAGCCGCCCTTCTCCAGGCGCTCGATCATCGGCTGGCGTGCCGCCATGATCAGCGCCGCTGCGCGTTCCTCATCCATGCCATCGATATCGATCAGGTCGTCGACCGCGAGGTCGGCCAGATCGTCCACCGTACTGATCTCGCGCGCGGCCAGGGCGTAGGCCGTGGCCTCGTCCATGCCTTCCAGCGCCAGCAGCTCCTCGGACGGCTGGTGCTCCTCCAGCCCTTCCTCGACCGCCAGCGCCTCGGTCAGCAGTGCGTCACGGGCACGGGCGCGGAGTTCCTCGACGATGTCCTCGTCGAAGCCCTCGATCGCCAACAGTTCCGCGCTGGGCACGTAGGCGATTTCCTCGACGCTGGAGAAGCCTTCCTGCACCAGGATGTTGGCGATCTCCTCGTCGACCTCGAGCTTTTCCATGAACAGCGCCAGCGCCGCCTGCTGCTCGGCCTCGCTCTTGGCGGTGACCTGGTCCTGCGTCATCACGTTGAGCTGCCAGCCGGTGAGCTTGCTGGCCAGGCGCACGTTCTGGCCACCGCGGCCGATCGCCTGGGACAGCTTGTCCTCGGCCACCGCGATGTCCATCGAGTGCTTTTCCTCGTCCATGATGATCGACTGCACCTCGGCCGGCGCCATCGCGTTGATCACGAACTGGGCCTGGTTCTCGTGCCACAGGATGATGTCCACGCGCTCACCGTTGAGCTCGTTGGACACCGCCTGCACGCGCGAACCGCGCATGCCGATGCACGCACCGATCGGATCGGTGCGGTTGTCGTGGGCCAGCACGGCGATCTTGGCGCGGTCGCCCGGATCACGGGCGCAGCCCTTGATCTCGACCAGGCCCTGGCCGACTTCCGGCACCTCGAGCTTGAACAGCTCGATCATGAATTCCGGTGCGGCGCGCGACACGAACAGCTGCGGACCACGCACCTCGGACTTCACCTCGTAGAGGTAGCCGCGCACGCGGTCGCCCACGCGGTGCGACTCGCGCGGAATCGTCTTGTCGCGGGGAATGAAGGCCTCGGCGTTGCTGCCCAGGTCGAGGTAGACATTGCCGCGCTCGACGCGCTTGACGATACCCACCACCAGTTCGCCCACGCGGTCGCGGAAGGCATCGACCACCTGCTGGCGCTCCGCTTCGCGCACGCGCTGCACGATCACCTGCTTGGCGGCCTGCGCGGCGATGCGCCCGAACTCGGCATTCTCGATCTGCTGCTCGATGAACTCGCCGACCTGCGCGTCCTCACGCTCGTCGACGGCGTCCATCAGGCGCACCTGGTAGAACGGCGATTCCATCTCGCCGTCGTCGGCGATTACTTCCCAGCGGCGGAAGGTCTCGTACTCACCGGACTGGCGATCGATCTCGACACGGATGTCCGGGTCCTCATCGGGGTAGCGCTTCTTCGCCGCAGACGCCAGCGCGGCTTCCATCGCCTCGAAGATGACCTCGCGCGGCACGCCCTTTTCGTTGGCGACCGCGTCGACGACCAGCAACAGTTCTTTGCTCATTGCAGCTACTCCGTGGGCCGCCGCACGCCGGCGCCCGCTCGCTAGGGATAGGTCTTACTTGGCCTTCTTGGCCGGCTTCTTGCCACCCGGCTTGGGCTGCGGCACGTAACCGAGCGCCACCCAGTCCGGCACCACGCGGGCACTTTCCACGTCCGCCTGGTCGAATTCGAACGACATGCCTTCCGCCTCCAGCACGATCCGCTCGCCTTCCACCTGCTGCAGCTTGCCGCGCAGGCGGCGGCGACCTTCGATCGGCGCCTTCAGCAGCACCTTCACTTCCTGCCCGAGCACCCGCCCGAACTGTTCGGCCGTGAAAAGTGGCCGATCGATGCCCGGCGAGGACACCTCCAGCACGTAATGGCCTGGCACGGGATCCTCGACGTCCAGCAGGGCCGACAGTTCGCGGCTGGCCGCTTCGCAGTCGTCGATGCCGACCTCGCGCCCGCCCGAGTGGTCCAGGACGTCCAGGTAAACCCGAAGCGTACTCTGCCCCTGCGACGGGGTGAACTCCACGCCCAGGCATTCCAGCTGGAGATCCGCCAGAACTTCGCTGAACCGTTGTGCCAGTGCCAGGGTATCCATGGTCGGTTTTCCGGTGCCAGAAACAAAAAATGGGCTCATAGTGGCCCATTCCCTCAACTCGCCGATGTACCGGCTCTCCAGCCTCTCCGAGCCGCGGCACCCTTGGGGCGCTGCCCTCGGCCGGCTGGCGACGCTTCCTTGCGCCCAACAAAAAAGCCTCACGAGGAGGCTTTCTTGTTCTAAGAAAGATCTGGTAGCGGGGGCAGGATTCGAACCTGCGACCTTCGGGTTATGAGCCCGACGAGCTGCCAGACTGCTCCACCCCGCATCAGAGTCCGAAGACTATAGCGATATGGCCGAATTCTTGCAAGCGTTTCCCGGAGAAATTTTCGCCGGGAAACCCCATCAACCGGCCAGTGCGTTGCGGCACCAGGCGATCAGCGGCCCCCAGTACAGGCCGATGACCAGCAGGCCCAGCGCGTTGAGGGACAGCACCACACGCAGCGAACCGTCCGCCTGCATGCGCAGCTCCGAGCCCTCGACCGCCTTGTCGAAGTACATCACCTTCACCACGCGCAGGTAGTAGTACAGGCCGATGATGGCGAACACCGCGCCGACGATCGCCAGCCAGAGCATGTTCGCGTGCACGGCCGCCTGCAGCACCAGCAGCTTGGCGAAGAAGCCGAACATCGGCGGCACGCCGGCCAGCGAGACCATCACCAGCATCATCAGGAAAGCGAGCCAGGGCGAGCGCTGGTTGAGACCGCGCAGGTCGTCGATCTCCTCGCACTCGAAGCCCGCCCTGCTCAACGCCAGGATCACGCCGAACGACGCCGTGCTCATCAGTGCATAGCTGATCGCGTAGAACATCGCCGCCGAGTAGCCCTCGGGATTGGCCGCTGAAAGGCCGAGCAGCAGGTAACCCATGTGCGAGATGGTCGAGTACGCCAACATGCGCTTGAGGTTGGTCTGCACGATGGCGACCAGGTTGCCGATCGCCAGCGAGAGCACCGCCAGCACGGCCAGCATCAGCTGCCACTGGTGCGACACCTCGGCCATGCCGCCGGCCAGCAGGCGATAGGCCATTCCGAACGCCGCCAGCTTGGAGGCCGAGGCGATGAACGTGGTGATCGGGGTCGGCGCGCCCTGGTACACGTCCGGAATCCACATGTGGAACGGCGCCACGCCCAGCTTGAAGCTGATGCCCACGACCATGAACACCAGGCCGAACAGCAGCAGGGTCGGCGCCTGGGTGTAGCCCATCACGGACTTCAGCTGGGCCAGGTCCAGCGTGGCCTGCCCGCCCATGCCGGAGGCGCCGTAGACCATCGACATGCCGTACAGCAGCATGCCCGAGGCCAGCGCGCCCAGCACGAAGTACTTCATCGCCGCCTCGGAGGGCAGCGGCGCGTCGCGGTTCAGCGCCACCAGCGCATAGGACGACAGCGAAAGCAGCTCCAGGCCGAGATACACGGTCACCAGGCTGCCGGCAGAGACCAGCAGCATCACGCCGATCACCGCGAAGATCATCAGCGTGTAGAACTCGCCGATGAACAGCTTGCGGTCGCGCAGGTAGGGACGCGAGTACACGAACACCAGAATCGTGGTGAGCAGCGCGAACACCTTGAGGATGGTCGCCACGCCATCGCGCACGAACATGCCGTGGAACGCGCTCAGCGACACCGGCGGGGCGGCGCCGACCACCATGTAGATCGCCACCGCCAGCACGGCGATCGACAGCCAGTGAAGGAGGCCGCGCTGCTCGGGCTTCATGAACGCGTCGAGCAGCAACAGCAAGCACGCGGCCGCGACCAGGTAGAACTCCGGCGCAAGGATCAGGATGTCATTCATTGAGGGCATGGTCGGTCCCGATCAGATCTTGTGAACAGCCAGCTGCTGGACCAGCTGCGCCACCGAGTTGTCCATCAGATGGATCAGCGGCTGCGGCCAGATGCCCAGCGCGAGCACCGCGGCGGCGAAGGCGACCAGCACGAAGGTCTCGCGCCCGTTGATCTCCTTCATCTCCGCCACGTGCGGGTTGGTTATGTCGCCCCACAGCACGCGCTTGACCATCCACAGCGTGTAGGCCGCGCCGATGATCAGGGTGAAGGCGGCGAACAGCGCGATCCACGGGTTGGCCGAGAAGCTGGCCAGCACCACCATAAACTCGCCGACGAAGCCGCTGGTGCCAGGGAGACCGGAGTTGGCCATGGCGAACAGCACGTAGAAGAAGCCGAACCACGGCATCACGTTGATGACGCCGCCATAGTCCTTGATCTGGCGGGTATGCAGGCGGTCGTAGAGCACGCCGATGCAGGAGAACATCGCGCCGGAGACGAAGCCGTGCGAGATCATCTGTACCATCGCGCCCTGCATGCCGAGCTTGGCGGCATCCAGGTTGCCGGCATCACGCACCAGCATGAAAGCGATGAAGATGCCCAGCGTCACGAAGCCCATGTGGGCCACCGACGAGTAGGCCACCAGCTTCTTCATGTCGTCCTGCACCAGCGCCACGTAGCCGATGTAGACCACCGCGACCAGGCTGAGCACGATCACCAGCGGCGCGAAGTGCGCGGCGGCATCCGGCGTGATCGGCAGCGAGAAGCGCAGGAAACCGTATCCGCCGATCTTCAGCATCACCGCCGCCAGCACCACCGAGCCGCCGGTCGGCGCCTCCACGTGGGCATCCGGCAGCCAGGTGTGCACCGGCACCATCGGCACCTTCACCGCGAAGGCCAGCAGGAAGGCGAAGAACAGCCAGGTCTGCTCGGTCATCGACAGCGGCAGGGCCGCCAGCGCGTGCAGATCGAACGTGCCGGCCTTCTGGTAGAGGTAGATCAGCCCGATCAGCATGAAGATCGAACCGAGGAACGTGTAGATGAAGAACTTGATCGTGGCGTAGACGCGACGCGGGCCGCCCCAGATACCGATGAGGATGAACATCGGGATCAGCATCGCCTCGAAGAACACGTAGAACAGCAACGCGTCGGTGGCGCAGAACACGCCGATCATCAGGCCTTCGAGCACCAGCATGGCGGCCATGTACTGGTGCGGCTTGTCCTGGATGACCTCCCAGGCACCGACGATCACCAGGATGCTGACGAAGGTGGTGAGCAGGATCAGCGCGACCGAGATGCCGTCCACGGCCAGGCCGTAGTGCACGCCGAGCGAGGCGATCCACACATGGTCCTCGCGCAGCTGCATGACGGCGCCGTCGAGGTGGTACTGCGGAATGAGGAACAGGCTGACCGCGAACGTGAGCACGGCGACGGCCAGGGCGAGCCAGCGGGCCAGCGAGGGACGGCCGGAGCCCGCGAGGAGCACCGGGACGGCGCCCACCACGGGAAGCCAGATCAGCAGGCTGAGCAGGTGATTGAACATGGAGCTGGATTCCCTTTAGTGCCCGACCAGCCAGAACCCGCCGAGCAGCAGGATGAGGCCGAGAATCATCGCGAAGGCGTAGTGGTAGAGGTAGCCGGACTGCAGACGGCGCATCGCAGCGGCGATCTTCTGCACCAGGCCGGCCGAGCCGTTGACCAGGGCGCCGTCGATCACCGCCGCGTCACCGGCCTTCCAGAACAGGCGACCCAGCTTCACGCCGCCGCGGGCGAAGACCGCGAAATACACGTCGTCCACCCAGTACTTGCGGTCCAGCACGGTCCACAGCGGCTTGAGCGCGCTCTTGATCCGGCCGGCCATCGCCGGATTGAACAGGTAGATGTAGGTCTGGATGATGAAGGCCAGCAGTACCAGGCCGAACGGGCCGATCGGGTTGAACCCATGCAGCGCCATCGAGGCCGCGCCATGGAATTCACCCGCCAGCTCGCCCAGCACGTTGTTGGCCTCGTCCACGTGGATCGCCTGGCCGAACCAGCCGCCGAACAGCATCGGACCGACGGTCAAGAAGCCGATCAGCAGCGACGGGATCGCCAGCAGCACCAGCGGCAGGGTCACCACCCAGGGCGACTCGGTCGGCGCGTGGTCGAGCACGCCAGGCTCGTGATGGCCGTGGTCGTCGTGATGGTCGTCGTGGTGCGCGTCATGGCCATGGCCGTGATGGGCCTTCACCGTGAAGCGCTCCTTGCCGTGGAAGGTCAGGTACATCTGGCGGAAGGTGTACAGCGCCGTGACGAAGGCACCGGCCATGACGCAGAAGTAGGCGTAGCTGGCACCCCAGCGGTGCGACTCGCCGACCGCCTCGATGATCGCATCCTTCGAGTAGAAGCCGGAGAAGAACGGCACGCCGCACAGCGCCAGCGAACCGATCCACATGGTGATCCAGGTCACCGGCATGTACTTGCGCAGGCCACCCATGTAGCGCATGTCCTGCTCGTGGTGCATGGCGATGATCACCGAGCCCGCACCCAGGAACAGCAACGCCTTGAAGAACGCGTGGGTCATCAGGTGGTAAACCGCGCCCGAGTAGGCCGACACGCCCAGCGCCACGGTCATGTAGCCGAGCTGCGACAGCGTCGAGTACGCGACCACGCGCTTGATGTCGTTCTGCACGATGCCGATCAGGCCGGTGAACAGTGCGCCGGTAGCGCCGATGATCATGATGAAGCTGAGCGCCGAGCTGGACAGTTCATACAGCGGCGACATGCGCGCGACCATGAAGATGCCCGCGGTCACCATCGTCGCGGCGTGGATCAGCGCCGAGATCGGGGTCGGGCCTTCCATCGAATCGGGCAGCCACACGTGCAGCGGCACCTGGGCCGACTTGCCCATCGCGCCGATGAACAGCAGTACGCATATCACGGTCGGCGCATCCCAGTGCATGCCCTGGGTGATCGTCAGCGTCTTGCCGACCAGCGAATCGGCACCGGCGAAGGCGGTGGCGTAGTCCAGCGTGCCGAGGAAGTACAGCACCGCCGAAATGCCCAGCAGGAAGCCGAAGTCGCCGACGCGGTTGACCAGGAACGCCTTCAGGTTGGCGAAGATCGCCGTCGGCCGCTTGTACCAGAAGCCGATCAGCAGGTACGACACCAGGCCCACCGCTTCCCAGCCGAAGAACAGCTGCATGAAGTTGTTGCTCATCACGAGCATCAACATCGAGAAGGTGAACAGCGAGATGTAGCTGAAGAAGCGCTGGTAGCCCGGGTCATCGGCCATGTAGCCGATCGTGTAGACGTGGACCAGCAGCGACACGAAGGTCACCACCACCATCATCATCGCGGTCAGCCGGTCGATCAGGAAGCCGACGCTCGCGCTGAACTTGCCGATCTCGAACCAGGTGTACAGGTTGTGGTTGTAGACCGGCGCGCCGCCCGCGGTGATCTGGTACAGCACGTAGAAGGACAGGCCGCAGGCGACCAGCAGGCCCAGGATGGTCACGCTGTGCGCGCCGGCCCGGCCGATGAACTTGCCGAAGAAGCCCGCCAGCAGGCAGCCGACCAGCGGCGCCAGCGGGATGGTGAGAAGGATTGCCGTCGAGAGTTCCATCCAATCAACCCTTCATGCTGTCGATTTCGGCGACGTTGATCGTGCTGCGGTTGCGGAACAGCAGGACCAGGATCGCCAGGCCGATGGCGGATTCCGCCGCGGCCACGGTGAGAATGAAGAACACGAAAACCTGGCCGGAGACATCGCCCAGGAAGCGCGAAAACGCCACGAAGTTCATGTTCACGGCCAGCAGCATCAGCTCGATCGCCATCAGCAGCACGATGACGTTCTTGCGGTTGATGAACAGGCCGGCCACGGAAATGCAGAACAGCACCGCGCCGAGCACGATGTAGTGCGAAAGCGTGAGCATCACTTGGACTCCTCGGAAGCAGCCGGCGCCTCGGCCGCCGGGCGGCCGTAGCTGGTATCCGCGGCCATCTTGACGATGCGCACGCGGTCGCTGGCCTTCACCGCCACCTGCTGGCTGGCCGACTGGTAGCGCACGCCGCCACGATGGCGCAGGGTCAGCGCGACCGCCGCGACCACGCCAACGGTCAGGATCAGCGCGGCGACCTCGAACGGCAGCAGATAGTCTGTGTACAGCGCATGGCCCAGCCACGCGGTGTTGGACAGGCCTGCCTCGGTGGCCGGGTTCGGGCCAAGCACCTTGGCGTGCATGGCACGCACGCCGATCAGCGCCAGCATCTCGCCGAGCATCACCAGCGCCACGATCAGGCCTACCGGCAGGAACTTCACGAAGCCCTCGCGCATCTTTTCCTGATCGATGTCGAGCATCATCACGACGAACAGGAACAGCACCATCACTGCGCCGACGTAGACGACGATCAGCGCGATCGCCAGGAACTCCGCCTCGGCCAGCAGCCAGATGCAGGCGGAGCTGAAGAAGGTCAGCACCAGCGCGAGCACGGCGTGCACCGAGTTGCGCAGGGTGATCACCGCCAGCGCCGAGGCCACGGTCACCGTGGCGAAGGCGTAGAAGCAGATCAGCTGGAACAGTTGTGGATTGATCATGTGTTTCCCCTGCCCTCAGCGGTACGCCGCGTCCTGCGCGCGGGCGGCGGCGATGTCGGCCTCGAAGCGGTCGCCGATGGCGAGCAGCTGCGGCTTGGTCACCACGTTCTCGCCACGCTGCTCGAAGTGATACTCGTGCACGTGCGTCTCCACGATCGAGTCGACCGGGCAGCTCTCCTCGCAGAAGCCGCAGAAGATGCACTTGAACAGGTCGATGTCGTAGCGCGTGGTGCGGCGCTGTCCGTCACTGGCGCGCGGCGCCGAATCGATGGTGATCGCCAGCGCCGGGCACACCGCCTCGCACAGCTTGCACGCGATGCATCGCTCCTCGCCGTTCGGATACCGGCGCAGCGCGTGCAGGCCGCGGAAGCGGTTCGACTTGGGGATGTGCTCCATCGGGTAGCGCATCGTGTACTTGGGCGCGAACAGGTAGCGCCAGGTCAGCGCCATGCCCTTGAGAAGCTCGATGAGCAGCAGGCTCTTGAAGTAGTTGATGATGCGGGACATGGCTTTCTTCAGACCCCCGTGCCGATGGTGACCCAGCCGAAATACTTCAGGCAGCCGGCGACGAGGACCCACACGATGGTGATGGGAATGAACACCTTCCAGCCCAGCCGCATGATCTGGTCATAGCGGTAGCGCGGGAAGCTGGCGCGGAACCAGAGGAACAGGAAGGCAAAGGCGAAGGCCTTGGCGAACAGCCAGAAGAAGCTGCCGTGGCCGATCCAGCCCCAGCTTTCCGGGAACGGGCTCAGCCAGCCGCCCATGAACAGGATCGAGGCGAGGAAGCTCACCAGGATCATGTTGGCGTACTCGGCCAGGAAGAACAGCGCGAACGCCGAGCCGGAATATTCCACGTGGAAGCCGGCCACGATCTCCGACTCGCCCTCGGCCACGTCGAACGGCGCGCGGTTGGTCTCGGCCACGCCGGAGATGAAGTAGATGACGAACACCGGCAGCAGCGGCCACATGAACCACTCGCCGATGCCCTTGCTGCCCGCCTGCGCCATCACGATGTCGGTGAGGTTGAGCGAGCCGGCCAGCACCAGCACGCAGACCAGGCACAGGCCCATGGCCAGCTCGTAGGAGATCACCTGGGCCGCCGAGCGCATGGCACCCAGCAGCGCGTAGCGCGAATTGGAGGCCCAGCCGGCGAGGATGATGCCGTACACGCCCAGCGAGGTCATCGCCAGCAGGTACAGCAGGCCGGCGTTGACGTTGGCCAGCACCATCTTCGTGCCGAACGGGATCACCGACCAGGCGGCCAGCGCCGGCACCAGCGCGATCAGCGGCGCGAGGTAGTACAGGAAACGGTTCGCGTTGGTCGGCAGGATCACTTCCTTGATCAGCAGCTTGACCACGTCGGCGAAGGCCTGCAGCAGGCCGAGCGGACCGATCTTGTTCGGTCCCATGCGCACGTGCATCCAGCCGATGATCTTGCGCTCCCAGTACACGAACATCGCCACCGCCAGGACCAGCGGGAGCACGATGGCGAGGATGTGTACGATCGGCCAGACGAGCTGGTTGAGGATCTGGTCGCCCATGGTCAAGCCTTGCTCAGGGTGAGGGTTGCGCCGTAGGCCGGCAACGTGGCGGTGAGGTCGTGCGCGGCCTCGATCCAGACGGCGCCGTCAGGTACTGCGGCGTCGATCACCACCGGCAGCACCGACTGCCCCACCTTGACCGAAGCGCCGGCAGACAGCCCCTGCCGCCCGGCCTCACCGGCGTTCAGGCGTGCCGCCGGATCGCGGTTCAGCGGATGCGCGTTGAGCGCCTCGGCGCGACGCAGCACCGCGTCGGTGCGATAGATCGGCCAGGTCGCCAGACGGGACAGCCCGGACACGGCCGGACGCGGAGCCAGCGCACCGGAGCTGCCCGGGGCCGCCGCCTCGGCCATGCCCGCACGCAGGCCGGCCAGGTCGTCGAACTCGAAGCCGGCGAACTGCAGCAGGCCACCCAGTGCGCGCAGCACCTTCCAGCCCGGACGGGCCTGACCCGGCAGCTTGGCGCCGGCCTGAACCTGTTGCGGCAGGCCGTCGACGTTGACCAGGCTGCCGTCCATTTCCGGCAACAGGCCGATCGGCAGGATCACGTCGGCCACGTCGCGCAGCGTGGGGCTCGCGAACGCGGCGAACGCCACCGCCGCATCGGCGCCGAGCAGCGCCTTCAGCGCCATCTCGCCATCGGCGAAGTCGTGCGGCGGCTCGACGCCGAACAGCACATAGGCCTTGCGCGGGTTGGCCAGCATGGCCTGGGCATCCAGCCCGCCGTTGCCCGGCACCACTCCGGCACGGGCGAGGCCAAGCGCATTGGCGCCGACCGGGATTTCGTTGACCGCCGCGCCGGTGGCTTCACCGATGAAACGGGTCACCGCGCGCAGCCACGAGGCCTGCGGATGGGTCACGGCCAGCTCGCCCAGCACGATCACCGCCGGGCCGTTCTTCAGCTGGGCCAGTGCGTCGGCATCGCCCTGGTCGGACGGGGCTGCGGCGATCGCCTCGGCCAGCGCGGCCGGCGCGGTCGCGCCCGCGTTGACGGCGGCCTTGGCCAGACCAAGCAGCGCATCGACCAGTTGGTGCGGAGCCACGACGGACTCGCCGGCCAGCTTGTAATTGAAGTCGAACGCGGCCGGGTTGACCGTGTAGACCTTCGCGCCCTTCTTCACCGCCTGGTGCAGGCGATGGTTGAGCAGAGGCATTTCGTGGCGCAGGTTCGAGCCGACCAGCAGCGCGGCGCGCACCTTGGCCACGTCGGCCACCGGCATGGCGAACGGCATGGCGACGGCACCATCGGCGAAGTCGAGCTGGCGCAGGCGGTGGTCGACGTGGGCACTGCCCAGTCCACGCGCCAGGCGCACCAGCAGGTCGCCCTCTTCGCTGGTGGTGGCCGGATTGGCCAGCACGCCCAGCTCGCCGGACGGCACCTTGCGCAGCGCCTCGGCGGCGAACGACAGCGCATCTTCCCAGGTGGTCGGCTGCCACTGGCCGTTGCGCTTCACCTCCGGTGCCGTGACGCGGTCGGCGGCGTACAGGCCCTGGTAGCTGTAGCGGTCGCGATCCGACAGCCAGCACTCGTTGATCGATTCGTTGTCGCGCGGCACCGTGCGCAGCACCTCGCCGCGGCGCGTGTGCAGCCAAAGGTTGGAGCCGAGCGCGTCGTGGTAGCCGATCGACGGCTTGGCCACCAGTTCCCAAGCGCGTGCCTTGAACTGGAACGGCTTGTTGGTCAGCGCACCGACCGGGCAGACGTCGATGATGTTGCCCGACAACTCCGTCTCGATCGTCTTGCCGATGTAGGTGCCGATCTGCAGGTTCTCGCCGCGGTTCATGCCGCCGAGCTCGTAGGTGCCGGCGATCTCGCTGGTGAAGCGCACGCAGCGGGTGCACTGGATGCAGCGGGTCATCTCGGTGGCGACCAGCGGACCGATGTTCTCGTCAGCCACGGTGCGCTTGCGCTCGGTGTAGCGGGACACGCTGCGGCCGTAGCCCAGCGAGACGTCCTGCAGTTCGCACTCGCCGCCCTGGTCGCAGATCGGGCAGTCCAGCGGGTGGTTGATCAGAAGGAACTCCATCACGTCCTTCTGGAACTTCAGCGCCTTCTCCGAGCGCGTCATCACCTTCATGCCTTCCGCCACCGGCGTGGCACATGCCGGCTGCGGCTTGGGCATCATCCGGCCGCCCATCTCCACGTCCACCAGGCACATGCGGCAGTTGGCGGCGATGGGAAGCTTGCGGTGGTAGCAGAAGCGCGGGATCGAGACACCGATGGCGTCGGCCGCCTCGATGATCATCGCGCCCTTGCGGATCTGGGTGGGCTTGCCGTCGATCTCGATGTTCAGCAGATCGGGGGCGGCGGGGGTTGGCTGCGCGCTCATCAGGCGGCGACTCCCTGGTTTGCGGCGGCAAGCTTGTCGTCCGTCATGGAGCGACCGTTGCGCACGAAGTATTCGAACTCGTCCCAGAAGTGGTGCAGGAAGCCCTGCACCGGCCAGGCAGCGGCCTCGCCGAAGGCGCAGATGGTGTGGCCCTCGATCTGGCCGGCGACCGCCTTCAGGCGATGCAGGTCGTCCTCGGTGCCCTTCCCTTCCACGATGCGGCTGAGCACGCGGTACATCCAGCCAGTGCCTTCGCGGCACGGCGTGCACTGGCCGCAGGACTCGGCGTAGTAGAAGCGCGAGATGCGGTGGCAGGCCTTGACCATGCAGGTGGTCTCGTCCATCACGATGACCGCGCCGGAACCCAGGCCCGAACCCGCCTTCTGCAGGCAGTCGTAGTCCATGGTGGCTTCCATCATCATCGCGGCCGGCAGCACCTTCATCGAGGAGCCGCCCGGAATCACCGCCTTGAGCTTGTTGCCGTTGCGCACGCCGCCTGCCATCTCGAGCAGGTCCTTGAACGGCGTGCCGAGGCGGATCTCGAAGTTGCCCGGCTTGGCCACATGGCCGGAGACCGAGAAGATCTTCGGGCCGCCGTTGTTCGGCTTGCCGAGGCCCAGGAACCAGTCGGCGCCGTTGCGCAGGATCGCCGGCACCGAGGCGTAGGTCTCGGTGTTGTTGATCGTGGTCGGCTTGCCGTACAGACCGAAGTTGGCCGGGAACGGCGGCTTGAAACGCGGCTGGCCCTTCTTGCCCTCCAGCGACTCCATCAGCGCGGTTTCCTCGCCGCAGATGTAGGCGCCGGCGCCGAGCGCGCCGTAGATGTCGACATCGATGCCGCTGCCCTGGATGTTCTTGCCCAGCAGGCCGGCCGCGTAGGCTTCCTTGAGCGCTTCCTCGAAGTGCTCGAACGGCTCGTGGTGGAACTCGCCGCGCAGGTAGTTGTAGGCCACCGTGGAACCGGTCGCGTAGCAGGCAATCGCCAGGCCCTCGATCACCGCGTGCGGGTTGTAGCGCAGGATGTCGCGGTCCTTGGCGGTACCCGGCTCGGACTCGTCGGAGTTGCAGAGGATGTACTTCTGCATGTCGCCCTTCGGCATGAAGGACCACTTCAGGCCGGTGGGGAAGCCCGCGCCGCCGCGGCCGCGCAGGTTGGATTTCTTCACTTCCTCGACGATCGCCGCCGGATCGGTCTTCTCGGCGAGGATCTTGCGCCAGGCCTTGTAGCCGTCCACCTGCTCATAGCTCGACATCGCCCACGGCTTGTCGAAATGCAGCGTGGTGTAGACGACCTGATGGTCCTGGGGTGCCGGTCCGACCGGACCGGTGGTGGTGTTCGCCATCGTCTTACTCCAGCCCGTCCAGGATGGCATCGAGCTTCTCGGTGGTGAGACGCTCGTGGTAATGCCCGTTGACCGTCATCGCCGGCGCGTAGACGCAGGCCGCGATGCACTCCTCCTCCCGCTTGAGATACACGCGGCCGTCCGGCGTGCTCTCGCCCAGCTTGATGCCGAGCTTCTGCTCGCAGTGCTTCACCAGCTCTTCGGCGCCGTTGAGCCAGCACGAGATGTTGGTGCAGATGGCCACGTTGTTGCGGCCGACCGGCTTGGTCTCGAGCATCGAGTAGAAGCTGGACACCTCGTACGCCCAGATCGCAGGCAGGCCGAGGTACTTGGCGACCGCGGTGATCAGCTCGTCGGTCAGGAAACCGTGGTTCTGCTCCTGCGCGGCGAACAGCGACTGGATCAGCGCCGAGCGCTTGCGGTCGGGTGGGAACTTGGCCACCCATGCATCGATGTGATGCCGGGTGTGGTCGTTGAGCACGACCAGCGGATCGACGTCCTTGACCTGGTCGTAATGTCCGGTGGCTTTCATGGTCTTGGCTCCCGTGCGCTCAGCGATCGACTTCGCCGAACACGAGGTCGTAGGTGCCGATCATCGCCACCACGTCGGCCAGCATGTGGCCCTTGACGACGGTGTCGATCGACGACAGGTGGGCGAAGCCCGGCGCACGCAGGTGCACACGGAACGGCTTGTTGGCGCCGTCGGAAACCAGGTAGCAGCCGAACTCGCCCTTCGGCGCCTCGACCGCGGCATAGGTCTCGCCGGCCGGCACGCCGTAGCCCTCGGTGAACAGCTTGAAGTGGTGAATCAGCGCTTCCATGTCGTCCTTCATCTCGACACGGGAGGGCGGCGCCACCTTGAAGTTCTTCAGCATCACCGGGCCGGGGTTGGCGCGCAGCCACTGGACGCACTGGCGAATGATGCGGTTGGACTGACGCATTTCTTCCACGCGCACCAGGTAGCGGTCGTAGCAGTCGCCGTTGACGCCCAGCGGGATGTCGAAGTCCATCTCGGCGTACTTCGCGTACGGCTGCTTCTTGCGCAGGTCCCAGGCCACGCCCGAGCCGCGCAGCATCGCGCCGGTCATGCCCCACTGCTGGGCCAGCTCCGGCGACACCACGCCGATGCCGACGGTGCGCTGCTTCCAGATGCGGTTGTTGGTCAGCAGCTCCTCGTACTCGTCGACCTTGGACGGGAAATCCGCGGTGAACGCGTCAAGGAAGTCGAGCATCGAGCCCTCGCGCCAGCTGTTCAGGCGTTTGAGGTCCTTGCCCTTGTGCCAGGGCGACTCGCGATACTGCGGCATCTGCGCCGGCAGGTCGCGGTAGACGCCGCCCGGGCGGTAGTAGGTCGCGTGCATGCGCGCGCCGGAGACCGCTTCGTAGCAGTCCATCAGCTCCTCGCGCTCGCGGAACGCGTACAGGAACACCGCCATCGCGCCCAGGTCGAGCGCGTTCGAGCCGATCCACATCAGGTGGTTCAGGATGCGGGTGATCTCGTCGAACATGGTGCGGATGTACTGCGCGCGCTCCGGCGCCTCGATGCCCAGCAGGGTCTCGATCGCGCGCACGTAGGCATGCTCGTTGCACATCATCGACACGTAGTCCAGGCGATCCATGTAGCCGATCGACTGGTTGAACGGCTTGGACTCGGCCAGCTTCTCGGTGCCGCGGTGGAGCAGGCCCACGTGCGGGTCGGCACGGACGATGGTCTCGCCGTCCATCTCCAGCACCAGGCGCAGCACGCCGTGCGCAGCCGGATGCTGCGGGCCGAAGTTCATCGTGTAATTGCGGATTTCCTGGGCCATGTCAGTTCCTGCGCCAGTCGTCGGCGGCCTCGGCCTGGGCCTGCAAAAGGTCCGCATCGTCGCGGATGGTGCGCGGCACGAGCACGCGCGGATCGATCGAGACCGGTTCGTACACCACGCGCTTCTGCTCGGCGTCGTAGCGCACCTCGACGTTGCCGATCAGCGGGAAGTCCTTGCGGAACGGATGGCCGACGAAGCCGTAGTCGGTGAGGATGCGGCGCAGGTCCGGGTGGCCTTCGAACAGGATGCCGTACAGGTCGAACGCCTCGCGCTCGAACCAGTTGGATCCCGGCCACACGCCGGTGACCGAGGGCATCACGGGCAGCGTGTCGTCCTCGCAGAACACGCGCAGGCGCAGGCGGTGGTTGTGCTCGATCGACAGCAACTGGATCACCGCGGCGAAGCGGCGCGGATCGCGCGCGGGGTGCGGCCGGTTGGCCCAGCTGAAGCGGCCGACCGCCTCACCCTCGACGCCGCGCGAGAAGCCCTCGCCCGCCGCCGTGTTGGTTTCCCACTCGACCTGGCCGTAGCCGAGGTAGTCGATGCCGCATAGGTCGATCAACTGGCCGAAACGGAACGGCGCCTCGTCGCGCAGCGCAGTCGCCACGGCGATGAGGTCGACCGGGCGCACGTCGGCGATGGTCTCGTTGCGCTCGACGCGGATCGACAGCGTGTCGCCGAAGCGCGCGGCAAGGCGGCCGGCAAGCGAGGTGTCTTGCGTATCAGTCATGGGGCCGATGCCTTCAGGAACGCGCGATGGTGCTGGTACGGCGAATCTTCTTCTGCAACTGCAGGATGCCGTGGATCAGCGCCTCGGCCGTGGGCGGGCAACCCGGCACATAGATGTCCACCGGCACCACGCGGTCGCAGCCGCGCACCACGGAGTACGAGTAGTGGTAGTAGCCGCCGCCGTTGGCACAGCTGCCCATCGAGATGACCCACTTCGGGTCGGGCATCTGGTCGTAGACCTTGCGCAGCGCCGGGGCCATCTTGTTGACCAGGGTGCCGGCGACGATCATCACGTCGGACTGGCGCGGCGACGGGCGGAAGATCACGCCGTAGCGGTCCAGGTCCAGGCGCGCGGCGCCGGCATGCATCATTTCCACCGCGCAGCAGGCCAGCCCGAAGGTCATCGGCCACATCGAGCCGGTGCGCGCCCAGTTCATCAGCGCGTCGACGCTGGTGGTGACGAAGCCGCGCTGGATCACCGGGTTGTCGCCGGCCGGACGCAGGATGTCGTCCACCAGGTTCAGCGGCTGCGGGTTGTGCATCACCCGGTCGATGGAAGACATCACTCCCATTCCAGTGCTCCCTTCTTCCAGACGTAGGCGAAACCGATCACCAGCAGCAGCAGGAACAGCGCCATCTCGATGAGCGCAGTCAGGCCGATCGACTTGAACACCACCGCCCACGGGAAGAGGAAGGCGATTTCCAGGTCGAAGATGATGAACAGGATGGCCAGCAGGTAGTAGCGCACGTCGAAGCGCATGCGGGCGTCCTCGAAGGCCTCGAAGCCGCACTCGTAGGGCGAGAGCTTCTCCGATTCGGGACGGCGCGGGCCTGCGAGCAGACCGAGGGCGAGGAGCACCAGGCCGAGCCCGGTGGCGACGCCGATGAAAAGCAGGATGGGCCAGTATTCGGCAAGCACGATGCAGCGTACCTCCGCGCCCGCAGGCGCATCAGTGACCGTGAGGATGACGGTCCGGAAGTGGCTCAGCGGAAAGCGACGGTCACGCGGGGTGCCATCTCCATCGCTCGCAGTCCTTTCGCAAGCGTCCGACTGACCACGGTCTGGTTCGGGGATCGCGCCATTGTACCAGCGAGGGCAGGTAACACGACAAGTATTCAGCCGCTTTCGAACGGACTTTCGAAAGCCGCGCGCGGGTGCTCCCCACGCGGTTGCGTCACATCGTGCTGGTCACGCGGTCCGAGGCGGTCATGCCGGCGAGCAGGTTCTCGATGCGCTGGCGCGCGACCTCGCCGTCGCTGGACTCGTTGAAATGCACGCCGATGCCCGCGGGCCGGTTGCCCTGCGCGCCGACCGGACTGATCCAGACCACCTTGCCGGCCACCGAGATGCGTTCGCTTTCGTCGATCAGACTGAGCAGCAGCACCACCTCGTCGCCGAGTGTGTAGCGCTGGGTGGTCGCCGCGAACAGGCCGCCGTTCTTGAGGAACGGCATATAGGCGCTGTAGAGCGTCGGGATGTCCTTGATCTTCAGCGAGATGATGCCCTGGCGGGCGACGACCGGATTCATGCCTGCTCCTGGCGGACCATCCGCGAGCGCATCGGATGTCGAATCGTAGCGATGCGCACGGGCTTGCGCAAAGCACGGACGCTGCACTAGCGATGCAGTTCGCACCAGCCCCAGTGATCGAAGATCCAGATCGCGGGAAGGGTCAGCTCGAGCTTGACGAACAGCGGACCGGGCCCACCCGGCAGCGCATCGGGGGCCAGGCGACATCCGCCTTCCCGCTCGCGGAGGATCGGAGCGACACCCCATCGCCATGTATTTCCGGTGCCGGCGGCGGCCGCGGTCAGGCGCATGCACGCTCGCCCGGGCCATCGAGGCGCCCAAGGCAAGCTTTGCGAGCTGGCTGCCGCCGACAGGGATTCGAAGCGCTCTGTCCGCGCGGCCAGGCGCTCCATCCGTCGGAAGCCGAGCGCCAACTGGCTGGCATGGCGGGCCAGCGCCGCCCGCTTCCGGAGCCAGGTCGGTGCATCGGCAACGCAGGCGATCGACGGCCGCCAGGCCCGCGCGCCCCCATGCACCCGGTAGAGCCAGACATCCGGCCGCACCGTCCGCCGCTCGAGCGCCAGCCGCATCAGGACGTGCGCGGCGCCGTGGTCCGGATGCCGGTCATCCAGCGCCGGCATCGCTACCAGGGTCGGCTGCTGGCGCCGGATCACCTCGTCCAGCACGGCGATGCACGGCGCGGAAGCATCCGCGATCAACCGGGTGAGCCCCTGGTCCGGCCACTCCAGCGCGGTCACGCTGCCGGGCGGCACGCCCAGCTCTGCCAGCGCCGCATCGAATTCACCCCGGCGACGTCGCCCCCAGCGCGAACGGGCCGAGCGACCGATCCACAGTCGCCGTTCCAGCCAACGCTGCGGCCAAGGATTGTTGTCGCCATCGGTCAGCAGCAGCACGTGCACCGAGCCGCCTGCGGCGACCACCCGCTGGATGAGGATGCCCGTGGCCAGGGTCTCGTCGTCCGGATGGGGGGCTACCACCAGCAGTCGCGTGCGTGCCGACAGGGAATCCATCGCCGATCGCCGTCCGGGTGGGCGCTCAGCGCCAGCGGGCCAGCAGTTCCAGCAAGGCCAGGTCGCCGCGCAGCGGACCGCGCAGCGATTCGCGCGTGCGGTTGGCACGGTCGTACCAGTCAGCCAGTGCCGCCGTATCCATGCCGCTGGCCAGCGGCCCCGTCTCGCCAACGGTGCGGGCCCGGCTCTCGTCGGCGGCCGCCTGAGCCGCGAACCAAACCCGCTGGCCCGGCTCACTGTCCAGCCAGCGGCGCACGACCTCAGTGGCTTCGCCGCGACCGGCAGCAAGCGCAGCCAGATCACGGCGCACCTCGCGGCGACGCTCCAGCGCGCCCTCCTCCGCCCAGCGCCGGGCCAGCCCCGGGTTGCCCCCGGCGGCCTGCAACGCGGAAGCCGGGTCGGCCACCCCCTGGGCCTGCAACCAGGCGAGCGCCTGGGCCGGTTCGGGCAGGTGGAACTCGATCCGCTGGCAGCGGCTGCGGATCGTCTGCGGCAGACGCCAGGGTGCGTCGGCGACCAGCACCAGCATGGTCTGCCCGGCCGGTTCCTCCAGCGTCTTGAGCAGGGCATTGGCCGCCGCGGCGTTGAGCGCGTCGGCCGGGTCGATGGTGGCCACCTGCCAGCCACCGAACTGGCTGGCCATGGCCAGGCGGGCCGAGAGCTCGCGGATCTGGTCGATCACGATCTCGCTGCGCTGCACGCCGTCCTTGCGCAGGCCGTAGCCCACCGCGACGCGGTCCGGATGGGTGCCGGCATCCAGCAGCGCACAGCTGCGGCAATGCCCGCAGGCCTCGCCCTGCTCCGGCTGCTGGCACAGCAGGCCGCGGACGAAACGATTGGCGAAATCGCGCTTACCGAGGCCCTCCGGACCGCAGACCAGCAACGCATGTGGCAGTGCATCGCGCTCGCGGCGCGCCTGCAGCCGGCGCCAAGCGTCGTCCTGCCAGGGCATCGAGCTCATCGGCCACGCTCCAGCAGAGGGCTTACCGCAGCGATCGCGGCCGCCAGCACCTGCTCGGGCGTCGCGCTGGCATCAAGCACACGAAAGCGCTGCGGTTCGGCTGCGGCGCGCGCGCGATAGGTGTCGCGCACGCGCTCGAAGAACGCGTCGGCCTCGCTTTCGATGCGATCGGCCTCACCACGACCGGCCGCACGCGCGCGGCCATCGGCCACCGGCAGGTCGAGCAGCAGGGTCAGATCGGGCGTGATGCCCGCGCAGGCCCAGGCCTCGAGCGCGGCGATGCGCTCCACCGGCTGGCCACGACCGCCGCCCTGATAGGCGTAGCTGGCATCCGCGAAGCGATCGCACAGCACCCACTGGCCGGCCTCCAGCGCCGGCGCGATGCACTCGCGCACCAGCTGGGCGCGCGAGGCGAACATCATCAGCAGCTCGCTCTCCGCACTCATGCCGCGCATCGCCGGGTCGAGCAGGATCGTCCGCAGCGCCTCGCCCAGCGGCGTGCCGCCGGGCTCGCGCGTCTGCACCAGATCCACGCCCTGCGCGACAAGGTAATCGCGCAGGCCGGCCAGCAGCGTGCTCTTGCCCGCGCCCTCGCCGCCTTCCAGGCTGATGAACAAGCCGCGCATCGTCACTGGCACCGCTTGAGCTGGTAGCAGGCGACGTTGTGGTTGTGCTCGGCCAGGGTCCTGGCGAACACGTGCGTGCCGTCGCCCTTGGCCACGAAATACAGCTCGTCGCCCTGCGCCGGATGCAGCGCGGCCTCGATCGCGGGCCTGCCCGGCAACGCGATCGGCGTCGGCGGCAGGCCGGGTCGGGTGTAGGTGTTGTAAGGCGTGTCGGTGGTCAGGTCGCGCTTGTGGATGTTGCCGGTGTAGCTGGCACCCATGCCGTAGATCACGCTCGGGTCGGTCTGCAGCAGCATGTGGTGTTCGAGCCGGCGCACGAACACGCCGGCGATGCGCTTGCGCTCGTCGGCGCGGCCGGTTTCCTTTTCGACGATGGACGCCAGGATCAGCGCATCGTAGGGCGTGGCCAGCGGCAACCCCTGATCGCGTCCGGGCCACAATGCGTCCAGCGTCTTGTGCATGGCGGCATAGGCACGCTTGAGCACATCGAGGTCGCTGTCGCCTCTCACGTAGGCGTAGGTTTCCGGCAGGAAGCGGCCTTCGGGCATTTCCCCGGGCGCGCCGATCTTCTGCATGATCGTCGCGTTGTCCATCCCCTGGGTGAGGTGGATCAGCGGCGTCGCCTTGTCCAGCGCGGCGCGCAGCTCGGCGAAATTCCAGCCATCGACGATGGTGAAGTCGTGCTGCAGCACGCGACCAAGGGCCATGTTCTCCAGCAGTCCGCGCGGCGTCAGGCCCGGCGCCAGCGCGTACTCGCCCGCGTGCAGGCGGCCGGCCACGTGCATCTGCTCGGCCAACACGCGCCAGTACAGCGGCGACGCATGGCTGATGCCGCGGCCGCGCAGGTCGTCGACGATCTGCTTGAAGCCGGTGCCCCGCGCGATGTCCAGGGTCTGCCCGGTCGAGGCGATGTCCAGCGGCGTCCTTGCGAAGCGGTCGAGGTCACGCCACAGCCAGGCCGCGGCGACCGCCGCCACCAGCAACAACAGGATCAGCGCCCGCCAGACCGCGCGGCCACGCATCGAAAAACGACTCATGCCAGCTCCAAGGGAAAGCCCAGCGCGCGCCAATGCCTTTGCATCGCGCGCGCTACGGGGCCGGGGGCGAAGACCTTATCGCCGACGGCCTGAACCGGCAGGATGCCGCGTACGCTCGACGCGAGGAAGACCTCCTGCGCCGAATGCAGCTCGTCCAGCGCCAGATCGCGCACCTGCACCCCCTGCCACGCCGCCAGGACCTCGGCCCGCGCCACGCCGGCGACGCCGCACCGCACCACCGAAGGCGTGACCACGGTGCCGCCGATCACCGCGAACACATTCGACATGGTGGCACAGACCACCCGGCCCTCCGCGTCGAGCAGCAGGCCCTCGTGGATCGACGGATCGTTCCACTCCGCCCGGGCCAGCACCTGCTCCAGCCGGTTGAGGTGCTTGAGGCCGGCCAGCACCGGCTGCGCGGCCAGCCGCAGGTCGCATACGCGCAGGCGCAGCCCTTCGGCCGCCAGGCGTGAGTCCGGCGTCGGCATCGGGAAGGCGGCGACGATGCGCGCCGGCACCGGCTCGCCAGGCGGCGCGTAGCCACGCTGCCCGATCCCCCGGGTCACGGTGATGCGCACCACGGCCTCGGCCATGCCGGCGATCACCGCGAGCACCTCGTGCCACAACGCGTCGGGCGCCGGCACCGGAATCGCCAACCGGCGACCGCCCTCGGCCAGCCGCGCCATATGCCTGGACCACAACGGCGCGCGATCGCCGAAAACGCGCACCGTCTCGAACAGTCCATCGCCATAGCTGAGCCCGCGGTCCAGCACCGACAGGGTGTCGCAGGGGACGCCGTCGACGAGCGTGCGCGCGGTCATGCGTCGCTGGCTCCGAGCGCGCGCAGCAGGCCGCGCGCCTTGGCTCGGGTTTCCTCCAGCTCGTTCCTGGCCACCGAGTCGGCCACGATGCCCGCCCCCGCCCGCAGGCTCACCTCGTCGCCGACCTGGGTCAGCGTGCGGATCAGGATGTTGAGGTCCATGTCGCCCGAGCGGTCGAGGTAGCCCAGTGCGCCGGTGTATGCCGCGCGCGGGGCCTGCTCAAGCGAAGCGATGATCTCCATGCAGCGCACCTTGGGACAGCCGGTGATGGTGCCCCCGGGAAAAGTGGCCGCGATCAGCTCGCCGGGGGTGATGCCCGGCCGCAGCCGGCCGCGCACGTTGGAGACGATGTGATGCACGTGGGCATAGCTCTCCACCACCATCAGCTCGTCCACCTCGACCGTGCCCGGCACGCAGACGCGACCGAGGTCGTTGCGCTCCAGGTCGATCAGCATCACGTGCTCGGCGCGTTCCTTCGGATGGCCGCTGAGCTCGCGGATGCGCGCGGCCTCGTCCTCACCGGGCAGGCGGGGGCGCGTGCCGGCGATCGGCCGGGTCTGCGCCAGGCCGGCACGCGACTCGACCAGACGCTCCGGCGACGAGCTGGCGATCGACCAGCCCGGCTGCTGCAGCAGGCCGGCGAAGGGTGCGGGATTGGCCCGGCGCAGCGCGTCGTACAGCGCGGCCGGTGAGGGCGCAGCGGCATAGCGCGCGCGCCAGGCGCGCGACAGGTTCACCTGGAAGATGTCCCCGGCGCGCAGGTGCTCATGGATGCGCGCCACGCCATCGAGGAAGCATTGCGGATCGTCCTCCTCGATCGCCAGCGGCGCCGCCGCGTCGGGCCAGCGGGCCGGCCCTTCAAGGTCGGCCGCCATCTGCTCGAGCAGTGCCCCGTGCCCCGGTTCTGCGACCAGCTCGGTCACGCCGCGCGCGTGATCGACGATCGCCGCCGCCGGACAGCGCAGCGCCAGCGCGACGGGCAGCACGGCATGCGGATGCAGGCGCAGGCGCGGCTCGATCTCGCCGGCCAGTTCATAGCCCAGGAACAACAGCCAGCCGCCGCGGAACGGCAGCGTTTCGTCGGTTGGCTGGTCGATCCGGAGCTCGCTCCAGCGCGCGTCGAGCAGATCGAGAAAGCGGCCGGGCAAGGCGCGGCCCGACTCGTCGCGCACCACGCCGTCGGCATGCAGCGCGATGGATTCACCGGTCGTGGCAAACAACAGGTCGCGGCGCGCCTGCGGCGTGCCGGAGACCACGCTCTGCAGCAGGCCCGGATAGCGCTGCGGAAACGAAGCGGCCGGCGCGAGCAGATCGCGCCGGCCGCCGAGGGTGCGGCGATGGCCGTCCATCCGTCGCCTAGATGCGACGGAAGGCCAGCGTGCCGTTGGTGCCGCCGAAGCCGAACGAATTGGAGATCGCCACGTTGAGCTCGGCCTTTTCCGCCTTGTTCGGCACCAGATCCATGCCCAGCGCAGCAACCTCGGGATCGAGGTCCACCAGGTTCATGGTCGGCGGCATGACGCCTTCGCGCAGTGCCATCACGGTGAAGATCGCCTCGACGCCGCCCGCCGCGCCCAGCAGGTGGCCGGTGACCGACTTGGTCGAGCTGACCGCGAACTTGCCCTTGCGCGTGGCGTGTTCACCGAACACGTTGCGGATGGCCTTGGCCTCACCCAGGTCGCCGACCGGGGTCGAGGTGCCGTGGGCATTGACGTACTGCACATCCTCCGGCTTGAGGCCGGCGTCGTGCAGCGCATTGCGCATGGCCAGCTCGGCTCCATCGCCGCTCGGCGCGGTGATGTGATACGCATCGCCGCTCATGCCGAAGCCGATGATCTCGGCCAGGATGTTGGCACCACGTGCCTTGGCGAACTCGTACTCCTCGAGCATCAGCATGCCGGCACCATTGGACAGCAGGAAGCCGTCGCGACCGGTGTCCCACGGACGGCTGGCGTGCAGGGGATCGTCGTTGCGGGTGGACATGGCCTTGGCCGAGCAAAAACCCGCCATCGCGGTCGGCGTGGTGGCGAACTCGGCACCACCGGCCAGCATCGCGTCGGCATCGCCGTACTGGATCAGACGCATCGCCATGCCGATGTTGTGCGCGGCCGTGGTGCAGGCCGACACCAGCGCGATGTTCGGGCCCTTCAGGCCGTGGTAGATCGACAGGTTGCCGGCGACCATGTTGATGATCGAGCTCGGCACGTAGAACGGCGACACCTTGCGCGGCCCCTTCTCGGCCAGCTCCAGCGTCGTCGCTTCGATCGTATGCAGACCGCCGATGCCGGCGCCGGCCGCGATGCCAATGCGCCCGGCGTTCTCGTCGGTGACGACCAGACCGGACTGACGGAACGCATGCGTGCCCGCCACGATGCCGTAGTGGATGAACGGATCCATCCGCTTGAAGTCCTTGGCGATCGCGCGCCGCTCGTCGTCGGGCGTGTCCGTCCCGGCGAAATAGGCCTCGACCGGGTCGAAGTCACGGACCTCGCCGGCAATGCGGGTGGCATAGGCGGAGGCGTCGAAGGCGGTGACCGGACCAATGCCACTGTTGCCTTCGAGCACGTTCTTCCAGGCGGTGGCGATGTCGTTGCCGACCGGCGAGACGATGCCCATGCCGGTCACTACCACGCGTCGTTTGCTCATGCGTCTTTTCCTTCACTGAGGCCGCGCGAACCATACGCGGTCGCAGGTTACGAAATGCGGAAACGAAAACTGCGCCGGGTCGGCGCAGCTTTCGCGATCGGGGCGCGGGCGGAACGTCCGTGGAACGGCATCGCCCGCGTCGCGATTACTCCTTGGAATGGGCCTTGATGTAGTCCACCGCCTGCTGCACGGTGGTGATCTTCTCGGCTTCCTCGTCCGGGATCTCGGTCTCGAACTCTTCTTCCAGAGCCATCACCAGCTCGACCGTGTCCAGCGAGTCCGCGCCCAGATCGTCCACGAACGAAGCGTTCGCCGTGACTTCATCTTCCTTCACGCCCAGCTGCTCGATGACGATTTTCTTGACGCGTTCTTCGATGGTGCTCATGTTGCAAAACCTCCCAAGGAGAAATTTTCGTGCTGCGCCGGCTTGTTCCGGCAGAGGCCCGCGCCCGGCGTCGCCCGGCTCCCGAGGGACCGGTGTCCTGCCGCGGACAGTGGAGCAGCGCTGGCCTGTCGACCGGCGCGAAGTGGCCATTGTCGCCCAAAAAACGTCGGCTGGCGACAACCGGCCAAATGGACTGGGACGGGGACCACACCCCGCCCCGGAAACTCAGGGCATGTACATGCCGCCGTTGACATGCAGCGTCTCGCCGGTGATGTAGGCGGCCGCCGGCGAGGCCAGGAAGCCGACCGCTTTGGCGATGTCCGTCGCCTCGCCCAGCCGGCCCAGTGCGATCTGGCCGAGCAGCGCACCGCGCTGTTCCTCGGTGAGGGCGCGGGTCATGTCGGTGTCGATGAAGCCCGGGGCGACCACGTTCACGGTGATGCCGCGGCTACCGATCTCGCGCGCCAGCGACTTGGAGAACGCGATGATGCCGGCCTTGGCCGCCGCGTAGTTGGCCTGGCCCGGATTGCCGGTCACGCCGACCACCGATGCGATGGAGATGATGCGCCCCTTGCGCGCCTTCATCATGCCGCGCATCACCGCCTTGGAGGTGCGGTAGACCGAGGACAGGTTGGTGTCCAGGATCGCCTGCCAGTCCTCGTCACTCATCCGCATCAGCAACTGGTCGCGGGTGATGCCAGCGTTGTTGACCAGGATCGAGACCGGGCCGAACTCCTTGCCGATGGCGTCGATCAGGGCCGTGACCGCCGCCCCGTCGGTGACGTCGAGCTTGCGGCCGTGGCCGCCCCCCGCGGCCAGCCTCTCGCCGATGGCGGCGGCGCCAGCGTCGCTGGTGGCGGTGCCGATCACCGTGGCGCCCATGGCGGCCAGTTCGTCGGCGATGGCCGCACCGATGCCGCGACTGGCTCCGGTCACGAGGGCGACTTCACCCTTTAGTACGTCGTTCATGCGTGTGTCCTTGCAGTTCGTGATCGGAAGGGCTCAGGCCCACTCGGTGCGGGCGGCCTCGAGGTCGCCCGGCGTACCCAGGGCTCGCGCCTCCAGGCTCTTGTCGATGCGCTTGACCAGCCCGGCCAGCACCTTGCCAGGGCCGCACTCGGCGAAACGGGTGGCGCCACCGGACGCCAGCGCTTGTACGCACTGGGTCCAGAGCACCGGCTGGTAGAGCTGGCTGACCAGCGCCTCGCGGATCGAGACGACGCCATCGTGCACCTTGGCGTCCACGTTCTGCACCACCGGGATCGCCGGTTCGCGCCAGTCGTAGGCGGTCATCGCCTCGGCAAGTCGGTTGGCGGCCTCGCGCATCAGCGGCGTATGCGACGGCACGCTTACCGGCAGCTTGATCGCCTTGCGCACGCCGCGCTCGGCCAGCAGCGCCAGCGCCTTGTCCACCGCCTCGACATGACCACCGATCACGACCTGACCGGGCGAATTGAAGTTGGCCGGGACCACGACGTGCACACCGGACGCGTCCTGGCAAGCCTGCTCGACCACGGCATCCTCGGCGCCGAGCACGGCGGCCATCGCGCCGGTGCCAGCTGGCGCGGCGTCCTGCATGGCCTGTCCACGGATGCGCACCAGGTGCGCGGCGTCGACCAGGGCGATCGACCCGGCGGCGACCAGCGCGCTGTACTCGCCCAGGCTGTGGCCGGCCAGCTGTGCCGGCATGGCGCCACCTTGCGCGCCCCACACGCGCCACACCGCGATGCTCGCCGCGAGTAGCGCGGGCTGGGTGTACTCGGTGCGGTTGAGCTGCTCCTCCGGCCCCTGCTGGCTCAACGCCCACAGATCGACGCCGGCACCCTCGGAGGCCTCCTCGAAGGTCGCCTGCACTTCCGGATGCAGCTCGGCCAGTTCGGCCAGCATGCCGACGGACTGGGAGCCCTGCCCGGGAAACACGAAGGCCAGCGAAGAGACGGGTGCAGTCATGGATACGGAAACCGGTCGGGGAAAACGCGCATGGTGCCAGCAATCGATGACGTACGCAGCCGTATCGCGACGTTCCGTGCCGTAGAACGCAAATGCCGCCCCGGAGGACGGCATTTGCGGGGCCTGCGACCGCGCCGGCTCAGTAGCGCAGCAGCGCCGACGCCCAGGTGAAGCCGCCGCCGAACGCCTCCAGCAACAGGGTCTGGCCGCGCTGCACCTTGCCCGAGCGCACCGCGTAGTCCAGCGCCAGCGGCACCGAACCCGACGAGGTGTTGGCGTGCTTGTCGACCGTGACCACCACGCGGTCCATCGACATTTTCAGGCGCTTGGCGGTTGCCTCGATGATGCGCAGGTTGGCCTGGTGCGGGATCAGCCAGTCGATGTCCGATTCCTGCATGCCGGCGGCCTGCAGGGTCTCGTCGACCAGCGAGTCCAGCGTCTTCACCGCGACCTTGAACACTTCGCGACCGGCCATGCGGATGCGCACGCCATGGTTCGGCTCGTCGGTGAAGCCGGCCGACACGCCGACCGGGTTGTACAGCAGCTCCTTGTGGCCGCCGTCGGCATGCAGACAGGTGGCGTAGATGCCCGGCTCGCTGGAAGCCTCGAGCACCACGGCACCCGCGCCGTCGCCGAACAGCACGCAGGTCTCGCGCTCGGTCCAGTCGACCATGCGGGTCAGCGTCTCCGCGCCGATCACCAGCACCTTCTTCGACTGGCCGCTCTTGATGAACTTGTCGGCCACGCCAAGCGCGTACATGAAACCCGAGCACGCCGCGTTGACGTCGAATGCCGCACAACCGTTCGCGCCCAGACGGTGCTGCACGAGGCAGGCCGTGGAGGGGAAAATGATGTCCGGGGTGGTGGTGCCCAGGACGATCAGGTCGATCTCGGATGCCTTGACGCCGGCGGCCTCCAGGGCGCGCTGGGCGGCCGCCGTGGCCAAGTCGGCCGTGGTCTCGCCCTCGGCGGCTACGTGGCGCTGGCGGATGCCGGTGCGGGTCTGGATCCACTCGTCGCTGGTCTCGACCAGCTTCTCGAGATCGGCATTGGTGAGGATGCGCGCCGGCAGCGCGCTGCCGGTACCGGTGATGCGGGAGTAGATCGGGGTCATGCCACTATCCAGTCAGTGCGGTCGTCGGGCGTTGGCCGTCCCCACAGGGAGATCGGAAAACCGCGCCGAAGCCGGCAAAGTTACGTTCGCACGCACGCAAAAGCAAAGCGGCGCGTCACCGCGCCGCTTTGCCAAGGGAATCCCGGCAGGATTCGATCAATCCTCTTCGACCACCGCCGTGGCGGTGTCGATCACCTTCTTGCCGCGGTAGTAACCGTCGGCCGTCACGTGGTGGCGCAGGTGCACCTCACCGCTGGTCGGGTCGGTCGACAGCTGCACGGTCTTCAGCTTGTCGTGCGAACGACGCATGCCGCGGGTGGACGGGGTCTTGCGGCTCTTGGCAACGGCCATGGCGGATCTCCAACGTAATCGCTTGTAGCTAGCGGGTTATTTCTTCAGTTCGCGCAACACCGCGAACGGGTTTTCGGTGCGTTCGTCGCCGGTTTCGGAGTCCGACGACGGACGGGTGACTTCTTCGGGCAGTTCGCTGTCCGGATTGATCGGCACCAGCGGCAGCGCCAACAACAACTCGTCCTCGATGACATCGGCCATGGCCAGCTTGCCATCCCCTTCCACCAGCAGTGGCTCGGACTCGGGCGACAACCCGGATTCCTCGCGCTCCGAGCGGATCAACCCCAACCGGCTGCTGACCGACACCGGCAGCACGAACGGCTCGAGCGATCGCTGGCAGGTCACTGTCAGCGGCGCATCCGCGCGAACATCGAGATACGCCATGCCGAGTTCGTCACGGCCGAACTCGAGCTCGTAGGCGACCTCCCCCGCATCGCCTGCGAGCATCCCGCAAAGGCGGGGCATCGAGGCCACCGGAAGCGTTCCCGCGAAGGAACGCCGCGCCGAAACCATGCGCCAAGCGTCCACGGACTCTGGCAGTGTCACGGACATAATCGCGAAATTATCGGTTTGGCGGCGATCCAAGTCAACCACGCATGAAACCGGCGTCCATCCGGCGGCAGGGCGGGCATTTTGCCTGCAAAGTGCCGGTTCAGGCAGACTGGTCGCCCGATTTTCTTGCGGCGAACGCCCCCAGTGACTCCCGAAATGATGATAGCGGGCGGCGCGGCCCTGTTCGGCCTGGCCACGGCCGTGGCGATCCTGCTGCTGCGCCAGCGCCGACGCGACCGGCAGCATCACGAAAGCCTGCAGACCCTGCTCGACCTGGCCGACCGGCTGGAAGGCGATCTGAAGACCTGCCGCACCGGGCTGCAGCGCGCCCACGCGGTGATGTCGCTCAACCCAGACAGCCCGCAGGCCAGTGAGAAGGATGCCAGACAAGCGATCGATGCCGGCCTGCGTGCCCTGCTCCAGCAGCGCCTGTGGATCCGCGACTGCGCCGGCGAGGCCAGCCGACAGCAACTGGAGGCCACGGCCCAGTCGATGCGGGACACCCGCGGCCGCCTGCAACCTCTGCTCGAAGCGCTCAGCCAGGCCCAGCACGACCTGGACAGCGCGATGCGCGAGCACATCCACCGGGGGCCGGGCGCATGAGGCCGCCGCTGATCCTCGGCTCCACCTCACGCTACCGGGCCGAAATGCTACGCAGGCTGCACGACGACTTCACCCAGGAAGCCCCCGGCATCGACGAACTCCACATCGCCGGGGAGCCACCGGGCGAGCGCGCGCGAAGGCTTGCGGTCGCCAAAGCCACGGCGGTAGCCGAGCGGCATCCCGGTGCCCTGGTGATCGGTTCCGACCAGGTGGCTGATCTGGATGGCCTTCCGCTGGACAAGCCCGGCTCGTCGGAGCGCGCGCGAGAGCAGTTGCGGCGCTCGTCAGGCCGGACCGTACGGTTCCACACCGCGCTGTGCCTGCTCGATGCCCGCGACGGCACTGCGCACGTGCATGTGGACCTTACCCATGCCGTGTTCCGCCCGCTTGGCGAGAGCGAGATCGAACGCTACGTCGCCCGCGAGCAGCCGCTGGACTGTGCGGGCAGCTTCAAATGCGAAGGACTGGGTATCAGCCTGTTCGAGCGCATCGAGAGCGAGGACCCCACCGCCCTGGTGGGCTTGCCGCTGATCGCGCTGGCGCGCCTGCTGCGCAGCGCCGGCTACGCCATTCCCTAAAAGCGATCAGCGGGGAACGTCGGCGGCATGGGCGGCCCGCCAGATCGGGCAGGCGCCACGCTCGGCAGGTACGGCTTCGGCTGCGGCAGGCGCTTGCAACGGCACGGCTCCCAGATACAGCGCCACCCGCTTGCGCCCGTCGTACAGCGACACCCGCGCCACCTCCCGGGGGCCGTTGATGCGACGACAGATCGTGCCCAGCCACACGAACCGCTCGCGCTCGCTCTGCGCAGTCTCCTCCACGGCCAGCAGCATGGGTTGCCCGGCGTGCGCGGCACGCAGCCCCGCCTCATCCAACCGCCACCGAGCCAGTTGCGGCGCGCGGCCGTGCTTGACGTTCAACGGGCTGTCCAGGCTGTAGACCGGTTGCCGGTCGTCCAGCGCGAAAGCCAGTTCGGCCGCCAGCGCGAAGTTGTCCGCCACCAGGACGCCCTCATGCCGCGCCGGCGCCACCAGTGCCGCGGCCTCACGCCAGCCGACGAAGGCATAGGGAAATGCCTTGAGATTCGCCAGCCGGGTGGCGCCACCCGGCGTTGCGGCCATGCCGAGGTAAGCCAGCCCGAGACCCTGCCCCAACATGGCCAGGACCGCGGCGGCAGCGAGCCACCAGCGTGCCGCCGGTCGCGGTCTCGACGCCACCAGCACCGGCAGCCCGGCGAGCAGCGGCAGATAGCCCGGCAGCGGCCAGTGGGCACGGAAGCGCACATCGTCGGCAAACAGGCCGAGCAGAAAGTACAACCCCAGGAAGCCGCCCGAGACGAAGGCCATCACGTCCCAGGGCGCCCCCTCTCGACGACGTCGCCAGGCCTGCCAGGCCACCCAGAGCAGCATCGCGTTGAGCAGCGGCGTGCAGGCCAGTGCCTGCTCCAGCGGCTGCACCAGCGCGCTGGCGTGGAACCGCCAGGGGTTGCGGTCGACCAGCTGGAAGGCGATCCCGGCGCCGTGCTGCCGCCAGTTCGATACCGCCAGCGGCACCAGCCCCAGCGCCGCCACCGTCAGCGCCAGCCACAACCCCGGGCGGCGCCAGAGCTGTCGCCCGCGGGGGGCGAACAGCAGAAACAGCAGTCCGACCAGCATCGGCATCGCCGCGCGGTAATGGGTCATCCAGGCCAGCGCGAGCGACACGCCGAGCAGCCACCAGTCGCGTCGCCGGTCTTCGCGCGTCACCCGTGCCAGCGCCCATACCGCCAGCATGATCGCCACGGTCAGCGGCACATCCGGCAGTGCCAGCACGCCGAGCGTGCCGGCCAGCGGCAGCAGCAGGCAGAGCAGCCCGGCCTGCCAGCCGGTGCGCGCATCGAAAGCCTCGCGGGCGAAACGCACCACGATCCACGGCAGTGCCGCACCGAGCACCAGGAACGGCCAGCGCATGCCGAATACGCCATGCCCGGCAACGCCCTCGCCGAGCCGGATCAGCCAGGCGGTCAATGGCGGCAGGTCACTGTAACCCCACGCCGGATGCCGGCTTTCCAGCCAGTAGAAGGCCTCATCGGTGAACGGCGCGAGCGTGGCCGCCAGCCAGCACTTGAGCACCTGCTGGAAGGCGAAAACCGTGAGGAAGGCGGCTCGCCAGCGCGCGGCGGGCGCCACTACACTGACCCGGTCATGCATGCGTCACGCTGCGGTCCGCTGCCAGGAAACCACCCATCGCCATGTCTGCCACTCCCCTCCGCGACGATCCGCTGATGCAACGCCTGGAAGCGGCGCTGGCGCAGGTCAACCAGGTACTGCTCGGCAAGCCGCGCCAGGTCAAGCTGGCCTTCACCGGCCTGCTCGCCGGCGGCCACCTGCTGCTGGAGGACGTGCCGGGCGTGGGCAAGACCACGCTGGCCCATGCACTGGCCGCCACGTTCTCGCTCGACTTCCAGCGCGTGCAGTTCACCAGCGACCTGCTGCCGTCGGACATTATCGGGGTGAGCGTGTACGAGCGCGAGACGTCGCAGTTCCGCTTCCACCCGGGGCCGATCTTCGCCGGCCTGCTGCTCGCCGATGAAATCAACCGCGCCACGCCGAAAACGCAGAGCGCCCTGCTCGAGGCGATGGCCGAAGGCCAGGTCACCGTCGACGGCCAGACCCACGCGTTGCCGCAGCCCTTCTACGTGGTCGCCACGCAGAACCCGCTGGACCTGCACGGCACCTTCGCCCTGCCCGACTCGCAGCTGGACCGCTTCATGCTGCGCATCTCGCTCGGCTATCCCGATGCGGGGGCGGAACGGGCACTGCTGTCCGGCACCGACCGCCGCGATCTACTGGCAAGGCTGGTGCCACAGCTCGACGGCGTCGGACTGGTCGCACTGCGCGAACGGGCACTCGCCGTCACCACCAGCGCGGCACTGCTCGACTATCTGCAGGCCCTGCTCACGGCGAGCCGGCGCCATGCCGAGATCCGCGTAGGCCTATCGCCACGCGCCGGCCTCTCGCTGCTGGCCGCGGCGCGCGCCTGGGCACTGCTGAGCGGGCGCAACCACGTGTTGCCGGAAGACCTGCAGGCGCTGTTCGTGCCACTAGCCGGCCACCGCCTGGTGCCCAGCCGCGGCAGCAGCGGCGAGGCGCTGGCCCGCGAACTGCTCGCCGAGGTCGCGGTGGACTGATGCGGGCCTTGCTGGCACGCCTGCAACAGTGGGCCGAACGGCGCCTGCCGGCGCTTACCCGCTACCGTCGTCCGGAGCCGCTGCCGATCGAATTGCACCGGCGGCGCATCTACATCGTGCCAACCGGTTTCGGGCTGGGTTTCGGCGTGCTGCTGCTGGTGATGCTGGTCGGCGCGCTCAACTACACCAACAACGCCGCCCTGCTGCTGACCTGCCTGCTCGGCTCGGCCAGCATGACCAGCATGCTGCTGACCTTCCGCGCGCTGGACGGCCTTACCCTGGCCTCGGTGCGTTCCGGCGAGGCAATCGCCGGGCAGCCGGTCGACCTGCATCTGGTCTTTTTCGCCGGCCGGCCGCGGGAATCGATCCAGGTGGATCTGGCCGGCCAGACCCAGGCCTTCCACCTCGCCACCGGCGGCGAGGCCGAACTCGTTTTCCAGCTCCCCACGACGCGCCGTGGCTGGCAGCCGCTGCCGCGGATGCGCGTCTGGAGCACGTGGCCACTGGGTCTTTTCCGTGCCTGGAGCTGGCTGTATCCGGACCAGTCGGTGCTGGTCTGGCCGCAGCCGGAGGCGAAAGGGCCGCCGCCGCGCCTGCCCGACAACGACGCCGCCGAACGCCAGCTCCACCGCGGCGAAGACCTCGCGGCACTGCGCGACTACCGCGCAGGCGACCCGCCGCGGCACGTGGCCTGGAAGGCCAGCGCCCGCCACGAGGGACTGCTGGTGAAGGACTTCGAGCAGCCCCGCGCCCACCAGGAGTGGCGGCTGGACTGGCGCGAACTGGGCAACCTCGACCATGAGGCGCGCATCGCCCGGCTGGCCCGCTGGGTCGGCGAGGCGCATGCGCAGCGTCGTCGCTACGGGCTGTGGCTGCCCTCCCAGGAGATCGTCGCCGACAGCGGCCGCGACCACTACGCGCGCTGCATGAGCGCCCTGGCGCTGCTGCCATGAACTGGGGCCTGCGCTGGCGACGCCGCGTCGAGGGGCCGCTGCTGGCACCGCGCAGCTTCGACCTCACCGTGCTCACCATGCTGATGGTGCTCGCGGTGCATGCGCCACATCTGCCCGCGTGGTTGAGCACCGCGCTGGGCGCGGTGCTGGCGCTGCGCTGGTGGCAGCGCCGCCGCGCCCCGGGCAAGGCTCCGGCCTGGCTCAAGTTGCCGCTGATCGCCCTGCTCACGCTGGCGATCGTCACCACCTACGGCACGATCTTCGGCCGCGCCCCCGGCGCCGCGCTGGCGGTCGGCCTGCTGGTGCTGAAACTGCTGGAGACCGAGACACCCCGCGACGCACGCGTGGGTATCGCCTTCGCCTGTTTCGCGCTCATGGCCGCACTGCTGTTCGACCAGGGCTTGGTGGCCACGTTCGGCGTGGCGCTCGGCCTGCTCCCGGTGCTGGCGGCATTGCGTTCGCTGGAACCGGCACAGGCCTCCGCCACCCTGCTGCGCCAGCTGCTTCCGGGACTGACCCTGCTGGCGGTATCGCTGCCGCTCACGCTGTTTGCCTTTGCCGTGGTGCCGCGGCTCAGCTCACCGCTGTGGGGGGCGCCGCAGGCCGATGAGACCCGCACCGGCCTGAGCAGCGAGATGTCACCCGGCGGCATGACCGAGCTGCTGATCGACGACAGCCCCGCGATGCGGGTGACCTTCGACGGAACGCCGCCGCCACGCGATGCACTGTATTTCCGTGCCTACGTGATGCGGTTCTACGACGGCAGCAGCTGGCACGCGTCCAACAATCCCAGCCCTGAACCGGAGCCGCTCGAGTCGTATGGGCGGCAGGGCTACACCGTGACCCTGTTGCCGAACGGGCAACGTGTCCTGCCCGCACTGGATGTTCCTCTGCAGTCGGTAGCCGGTGCCACGCTGCGTCTCGGGCGTGTCCTGGTGCGGGACCAACCGGTGAACGACACGCTCAACTATCACCTCGATTCGGCCCTGCACTACCGGATGCAGGCCAGACTGAGCAGCGCGGACGCGCGGGCCGCGCTGCAATTGCCGGCACACTTCAACCCGCGCACGATCGCCCTGGGACACTCGTGGCGTCAGCGCTACGGCGAAGACACCGGCGCCATCGTCAAGGCCGCGCTGGACATGTTCCACAACGACGGCTTCAGCTACACGCTGGCCCCGGCCCCTCTGGGGCGCGACGCAATGGACGACTTCCTGTTCGCCACGCGGCAGGGCTTCTGCGAGCACTACGCCTCCGCCTTCACCGTGCTGATGCGTGCCGCCGGCGTACCCGCCCGCGTGGTTACCGGCTACCAGGGCGGTTTCTGGAACCGGATGGGCAGCTACCTGCTCGTGCGGCAATCCGACGCGCATGCCTGGAGCGAGGTGTGGATCGACGGTCGCGGCTGGGTCCGCGTGGATCCCACCGCCGCGGTGCGGCCCGAGCGGGTGAGCCTGGGCGCCGCCGCGGCCAGCGGCGACGGGCGGGCCTGGTACCAGGATGCCTGGCTGCAGGGCATGCGCAATCGCTGGGACATCGTCAACCGCTGGTGGGACAAGGGCGTTGTCGGCTTCGATGCGTTGCGCCAGAAGGGTCTGCTCACTCCTTTCGGCGTGCCGCAGACCGACAACCGGACCCTGGCCTGGCTGCTGGTCGCCGGTGGCATGCTGTTCGGCGGCGCCGGGCTGGCCTGGGCGATGGCGCGACGCAGCCGGATGGACCCGGCGCTGGCTGCACTTCGCCGACTCGAACGCAAGCTCGCCCATGCGGGCGTGGCCCGTCGAAGAGGCGAAGGACCACAGCATTACCTGCGCCGCGCGGCGCGCGCCCTGCCCCGGCAGCGCGATGCATTGCAGGCACTGATGGAGCAGTACCTGCAGTTGCGCTACGCCAGCGACGAACCGGCGAGTGAATCACTGCGGGACTTCCGAAGGAAGGTGCGGGATTTTCGGACCGCCCGCGTGGTCCAATAAAGTTGACGCGATGGCACGCCCATCGTCCCTGCTGGAGAAACCCATGGCTCAGTACCGAACGCTCACGCTCGCTGCCGCCGTCGCCCTGTTGGCCGGCTGCGCCACCGTGCCCAAACCGCTGGAAGGCACCTACGCCGATGTCAGTACGCTCAACGCCCAGCAGGGCGGTGCCGGAGGCACCAAGGTGCGCTGGGGCGGCGAGATCATCAAGACCGAACCCGGTCCGCAGGAGACCTGCTTCTACATGCTGGCGCGCCCGCTCGATTCGCAGGCTCGCCCGCGCGCCGGTCGCGGCGACGACAAGCAGGAAGGCCGCTTCGTCGCCTGCCACACCGGCTTCTACGATCCGGAAGTGTTCTCGCGCGGCCGCGAAGTGACCGTCACCGGCACCCTGCACGGCATGGTCACGCGCAAGGTGGGCGACTACGACTACGCCTACCCCCGCGTGGAAGCCGACGTGGTGTACCTCTGGCCGCGCCGTCCGGTGGTCGTGAACTACCCGTACCCGCCGGGCTTCTACGACCCGTTCTGGGGACCGTGGGGACCGGGCTTCGGCTACCCGTACTGGTACCAGCCGCGGGTGATTGTGGTGCCTCCGCCGCCGCCCCCGCCGCCGAAGAAGTGATCGGAACGCGAACCAACGTAAAACGCCGGCCACTGGCCGGCGTTTTCGTACCTGCTGCCTGAGCCTCAGCCCGGCGGCCAGGTCAGCTTGCGACCGGCCAGAAGATGCACGTGCAGGTGGTAGACGGTCTGGCCGCCGTGGGTGTTGCAGTTGACCACCGTGCGATAGCCGTCCTCGGCGAAACCCTCCTGCTTCGCGTAGTTCGCGGCCGCCAGCAGCACCTTGCCGAGCAGGGCCGCATCATCGGGGGCTGCATCGTTGAGCGTGGCGATCGGCTGCTTCGGGATGAACAGCACGTGCACCGGCGCCTGCGGGTTCAGGTCGCGGAAGGCGAGCACCTCGTCGTCTTCGTAGACGATGTCGGCGGGAATCTCGCGCCGGATGATCTTGCCGAAAATCGTATCGCCCATGGCGTGGCTCCTCTTGTTTTACAGACGCAGCAGCATGCCTTGCGCTCCCGGCGCAACGAGCCTGAAGCCGAACTTCTCGTAGATCTGGTGGGCCGTGCCGTCGGCGATCAGGCCGACCATGGTGCGGGACGGCGCGCGTGCGCGGACCTCGCCCATCAGCGCCTGCATGATGCGCCGCCCCAGACCCTTTCCCTGCCACGCCGGCGCCACCGCGATGTCGACCACGAACAGGAACAACCCGCCGTCGCCCACGACACGCCCCATACCGACCAGCTCGCCGTCATGGCGCAGGCACACCGAGCACCAGCTGGCCGGCAGGCCGAGCCGCGCGCCCTCGGGACTCATCGCACTGAGCCCGGCCGCGACCCGCAACGCGCGGTATTCGTCTTCGCCGGGAATCGTCAGGGAGAGCTCCGGCTCCATCGCCTCACTCCACCGCCTGCCGGCTGCCGAAGGCGTGCGCCAGCGTGCCGCGATCGACGTATTCGAGTTCACCACCCAGCGGTACGCCATGGGCGAGACGTGTGGCCTTCACGCCGCCGGCCCGTGCCAGCTGCACCAGGTAATGCGAAGTCGCCTCGCCTTCCACGGTCGGGCTGGTGGCGATGATCAGCTCCTCCACCTCACCCTCGCCAAGCCGCTCGGTCAGCAGATGCAGACCCAGCTCGCGCGGCCCCAGGCCGTCCAGCGGCGACAGCCGGCCGAGCAGCACGAAGTACTGCCCGCGGTAGCCGGTGGCCTGTTCCACCGCAGCCAGGTCGGTCGGCGACTCGACCACACACAGCACGTGGCGATCGCGGCTCGAGCTTGCGCACAACGCGCACACCGGCTCCTCGCTGAAATTGCGGCAGCGGCTGCAGTTGCCGATGCGCTGCATTGCCTGCTCCAGCACGCCGGCCAGTTTCAGTCCGCGCTCACGCTCGCGCTCGAGCAGATGGAAGGCCATGCGCTGGGCACTCTTCGCACCCACGCCGGGGAGGCAGCGCAGCGCGTCGATGAGTTCGGCAAGAAGCGGGGAGCTGGAGGACATGGGAGCGAGGAGCGAGGAGTGAGGGAAGAGGAGTGAGAAGTGAGAGAAAAGCGGAGATTCGAGGGCCGGTGCCCTTCTCACTCCTCACTTCTCGTTACTCACTCCTGCTTTCAGAACGGCATCTTGAAGCCGGGCGGCAGGTTCAAACCGGCGGTCACGCCACCGAGACGGTCCTTGCTTGCAGCAGCCACCTTGTTCACCGCGTCGTTCACGGCCGCGGCCACCAGGTCCTCGGCCATCTCCGGATCGTCGGCGAAGAGCTTGCGGTCGATCTGCACGCGACGCACTTCGTGCGCACCGGTCATCACCACGCTCACCAGGCCGCCGCCGGCGCTGCCGGTGACTTCCATCTTCGCCAGTTCTTCCTGCGCGCGTTTCATGTCTTCCTGCATGCGCTGCGCCTGCTGCATCAGCTGGCCGATCTGTCCTCTCATGGGGTACTCCGTCGTTCTTGGGGGTCAGCCCGACACGGGCTTGATGGATTGGGGTACGACGCGGGCGCCGAAATCGCGTTTGAGCGCCTGCACCAGGGGATCTTCCTCGATGGACTGCTCGGCGCGCGCCTGCGCGGCATCGCGCGCCTCGGCGGCGCGGGCGGCCGGGGTCTGGGTAGCGGCACTGGCGTCGCTGACGAAGCGCAGGCGGATGCGCTCGCCCAGTGCGTCGCTGACCCGCTCCTCCATCTGGCCGACCATCGGCTCCACCGCCAGATGCATGTGCGCCTCCTGCAGCACCAGGGTCAGCGTCTGGCCGTCACGGTCGCGCAGCGCGGCGTTCTGCGCCAGCTGGCCGAGCGGGCCACGCAGCCCGGCCTGGTCGATCAGCGCGACCCAGTCGGGCAGGCCGCGGGCATCCGTCGGCACGGCGCGACGCGACGCCGGCGCGGGCGCGACCGGCGTGGGCGCCTGCGGAGCTGCGACCGCAGCCGGTGGCGAGACGCGCTCGGGAGCCGGACGCACCGGGCTGGAGACCGTGGCCGCGGCCGGTGTCGCGCGGGCCGGCACCGAACGGGCTGCCGGCGCATCGCCGACCTCGCCCGGCCGGAACGCCAGCATGCGCAGCACCGTCATCTCGAAGCCGGTGCGCGCATCCGGCGCCATCGGCAGGTCGCGCCGGCCGGTGGTGGCGATCTGGTAGTACAGCTGCACGTCTTCCGGAGCGAACTGCTGCGCCAGCGCGGCCAGCTCCTCGCCGGCCCCCTCGTCGCCCTCGGCCTGGTAGCCCGGCACCAGCTGCATCAGCTGGATCCGGTGCAGCACCGCCGCCACGTCGTCGAGCACGCCGCCGAAATCCGGCGAATACGACGCGATGCGGGCGCACTCGAGCATCAGCGCCTCGCCCTGCCCCACGGCCAGCGCCTGCAGCAGGCCCAGCACCTGGCCACGCGCCACGCTGCCGAGCATGGCGCGCACGTCGTCGGCTTTGAGCGCGCCGCCGCCGTAGGCGATCGCCTGGTCGAGCAGCGACAGGCCGTCGCGCAGCGAGCCGTCGGCGCCGCGCGCCAGCTCGACGATCGCCGCGTCCTCGAAGGCGATGCCCTCGGCACCTAGGATGTGGCGCATCTGGCCGGAGATCTGCTCCGGCAGCAGACGCTTCAGATTGAATTTCAGGCAGCGCGACAGCACGGTCACCGGCAATTTCTGCGGGTCGGTGGTGGCGAGCAGGAACTTCACGTGCGGCGGCGGCTCCTCCAGCGTCTTCAGCAAGGCATTGAAGGCTGGTTTGGAGAGCATGTGCACCTCGTCGACCAGGTACACCTTGAAGCGGCCGCGCGACGGCGCGTACTGCGCGTTCTCGATCACCTCGCGCACGTCGTCCACGCCGGTGTTGCTGGCCGCGTCGATTTCCAGCAGGTCGACGAAGCGGCCGGCGTCCACCGCCGTGCACACCGAGCACTCGCCACATGGATCGGCCGACTCGCCACGCTCGCAGTTCAGCGACTTGGCAAAGATGCGCGCGATGGTGGTCTTGCCCACGCCACGGGTGCCGGTGAACAGGTAGGCGTGGTGCATGCGGCCGGTGTCGAGCGCATTGGTCAGCGCGCGCACCACGTGTTCCTGGCCCACCAGTTCGGCGAACTTGCGGGGGCGCCACTTGCGCGCGAGTACCTGGTAGGACATGCGGAAAAGGCCTGTATTGCTGCGCCGGATCAGTCCGCGTGGACTTGGGGGCAAAGGCCGATTGTGCCAAGTCGGACCGGGCAAGTCAGCCGCACGTGTCCCGAAAAGGTGGCAGCCCCGCCAGCCACACCCCGGCACCCGAATCATCCACTACCGTTGCTTCCTTCCGGACCTGGCGGGGTTTGCGGACTATCGTCGCGGGGGGACCGACGGGGCCACCATAGACGTTCATCGCGATGGCGCTCGGGCCACCGAAAAACCTTCAGAAACTGGCGGAGAGGGCGGGATGATTCGGCCCCTCCTGGGCCTCACCCCTCGCTTTCGCTCGGGGCCAGCCTTCGGCTGTTCGGATTCGTTCCCGACGAATCCGTCGAACCGGGCGGCTTCTCACCCACCCTCTCTTGCGATTTCTACTTCCACTTCGCGCCAGCCACATGCTGTCGCGCGCTTCAAAAACTGGCGGAGAGGGCGGGATTCGAACCCGCGATACGGGGATAAGCCGTATACACACTTTCCAGGCGTGCTCCTTCAACCACTCGGACACCTCTCCGCGAAACCTTCCCGGGCTGCATCCAGCGGCGCCGGTTCGCACGCACCCGGCCAGGGTGAGATGCGTGCCGGACTGACCTGCCCCGGCAAAGAAGCGGAAGAATAACGGCAGGCCCGAACCGAGACAAGCGGCCCGACGTTCAGCCGGCATCCGCGCCCGCCGGCGGCGGTGCGTTCAGCAGAATGCGCCCGCCCGGGCGCACGACGCGATAACCGCGCGCGGCCAGCGCGTCGCCATCGGCCGGACTGCCGTAGTGGTAGAGCCACAGCCGCGCGCGCAGGTCGGCGTCGTATTCGCGCTCGACGTCGTCGACGCCGGTGTGTGAAGGGTTGCCGACCAGCCCGCAGTCGTGGGCGATGCAGGCGGTGTCCGCGCCCTGTTCGGCCAGCACCTCGGGAATCGGCCGGGTATCGCCGGTGTAGAGAAAACTGCCGCGAAGGGCCAGTCCGAACGAGGTGCCCGGCCGATGGTGGCGCGTGGCGAACACGTCGAACCAGCATCCGTCCAGCCAGAAGCCGCGCGTGCATGGGATCAGCTGGAAAGCCTCCCAGTAGTTCGCGCCGCCTTCGGCGAGCGCGCTGGGGTAGTCGGCCACCCGCATCTGCAGCCACGGCAGCAGCGCGGCGTGCAGGAAAACCCTGGTACGCCCACGCCGCGCCGGGTCGAACCAGAGCTTGAAGAACAGCCGCTCCAGGCCCGCCACGTGGTCCATGTGGGTATGGGTGATGTACAGCGCACCCGGCGGCTCGCCATAGGCCGCCTCGTAGCGGTCCAGCGTGTCCGGGCCACAGTCGATCAGCAGCAGCGGGCGACCGTCGCGCTCGAGCACCGCGGACGAGGAACCGAGCTCCACGGCATGTGCCGCTCCGGTGCCGAGGAAATGCAGCGACCAGCTCACGCGCTGAAGGTCCGCTCGTAGCCGCGCAGCAGCGGCGCCCAGATGCGCTGCTCGAAGGCATCCTGCTGGTCTTCCATGGCGCCGAGCTTGAGCAGCGAACGACGCAGGCGCTGCAGGTTGGCCAGCCGCCAGCTCTCGGCCGGCACGCGCAGCCGGCCACGGTCGAAGTCGATCAGGAACAACCCCTTCGGTGCGATGAGGATGTTGTGGGCGTTGAGGTCGGCGTGCCAGACGCCCTCGCGATGGAAGCGCGCCACCAGCGAACCGACCTCCTCGGCCAGCTCGGCACCGATGCCTACCACGGTGAGACGGTCGGCCAGGGTCTCGGCACGGGCGATGCGCCGGGTGATCAGGTCGGCGCTGTACCAGAGCGCGCGACGCCGGTAGCGCACCGCCACCGGCTCGGGTACGGGCAGACCCCGCGCGTGCAGCACCTGCAGCAGGCGGAACTCGGCGAAGCAGCGGGTCCGCGCCGCGCCGGTCCACAGGTAGCGGTCACCCATCAGCACCGCGACGGCACCACCTCGACGGTAGTGGCGTAGCACGCATTCGCCCACCGGGGTCTCGATCACCGCCACGCCGCCGCGGCCACCCTTCTGGGTCTTGAGCACGCCGTGGCGTCGCCAGTAGTCCAGGTCGAACCAGTCGCCGTCGACTTGTGGCGAGACGCCGGGGTCGAACAGAATCACCCCTCCCGCGCCCCGGCGGACTTGTTCTCGCATGCTCGTGCCGGGCACGTCGGGGGCGCTGTCTGCATTCATGGCGCGCCGATTCTAGCCCAAGCCGATGACCGCCCCCGCCTCGATCTGCCTGCTGCGCACCTCCGCCATCGGCGACGTCACCCACGTGGTACCGCTGGTGCGGACCCTGCAGCGGGCGCTGCCGGCCACCGCCCTGACCTGGATCGTGGGCAAGCTGGAACGCCGGCTGGTCGGCGACCTGCCCGGCGTTCGCTTCGTCACCTTCGACAAGTCCGCCGGCCGCGCCGGCATGCGTGCGGTGCACGCCGAGCTGAAAGGCGAGCGTTTCGATGCCCTGCTGCAGATGCAGGTGGCGCTGCGCTCCAACCTGCTCAGCCTGGGCATCCGCGCCGAGCGGCGCATCGGCTACGACCGCGCCCGCTCCAAGGACCTGCACGGTCTGGTGATCAACGAGCGCATCCCGGCGCGCACCGGCGAGCACGTGCTCGACGCCATCGGCAGCTTCTGCGAGCCACTCGGTCTGAAGCAGACCGAGGTGCGCTGGGACATCCCGATCCCCGACGCCGACCGCGCCTGGGCGGCCGAGCAGCTGCCCGGCGAGCGCGCCACCCTGCTGGTCAGCCCCACCTCCAGCCACGCGCTGCGCAACTGGCGCGCCGAGCGCTACGCGGCGGTGATCGACCACGCGATGGACAAGGGCTGGCGCGTGGCGCTGGTCGGCGGTCCGTCCGGACCCGAGCGCACGATGGCGGACGCTGTGCTCGCCGCCTGCCGGCACCGGCCACTGGATCTCACCGGCAAGGACACGCTGAAGCGCGCGCTGGCCATGTTCGAGCGCGCGCAGCTGCTGCTCACCCCCGACTCCGGTCCCATGCACATGGCCAACGCGGCGGGCACCGCCGTGCTCGGCCTGCACGCGGCCAGCAACCCGGACCGCTCCGGCCCCTACTCCGACCGCCGCTGGTGCGTGAACCGCTACGATGACGCCGCGCGCCAGTTCCTGGGCAAGCCGGCCACCGAGCTGGCCTGGGGCGCAAAGATCGAGAAGCCGGGCGTGATGGACCTGATCACCGTCGACGACGTGGTCGAGCGCTTCGAGGCTTTCGCCGCCGAGCGCGGACTCGGCTGAGTGAGGCCACCGCCGCCGCTTACGGCGCGCGGTAGTCCTGGTAGGACTTCTCTTCCACCAGCTGCGAACCCAGCTTGAGGTTGATCTCGCGCTTCACCGCGGCGCGCTCGTCGTTGCGGAAGTAGACCGCGCGGGCCAGCTCGATGAACTCGGCGTCGAACGCCTGCGCCTTCTCCTTGAGGCGGATGCGGTCCTCGATGTCCCACAGCGCCTGGTTCACCGCCAGCAGGCGGGCGCGCTCGTCGGCGATGTCGGTGTGCGAGGCCGGATGGGCGGCCCAGGTGGCGTTGAGCAGATCCAGCTCGGTGCGCACGTTGGCCAGCTTGGCTGCGTCGTGGATCTGCTGCGACTTGATTTCCAGGATGGTGATCTTGTCGATCAGTTCGCCGTAGGAGACGGGGGTCTGGATCTGGCTCATCGAAAACTCCGGAGTCGTGCGGCGCGCCGGCAGGCGCACCAGGAAAATCGGCGGATCAGGATCCGTCCGTGGACGTTTCAGGCGGCGCCGTCCAGCACTGCCCCCTGCGCGATCAGCTCGCACACGGCACGCACGTCGCCGTCCATCGCGCGGTCGCGGTGCATGAAGGCGATCCGCTCGCGCAGGCGCTCGTGCGCACGGCGCACCGCGGCGCCGGCATGGTAATCGCCGACCTCGGCGAGTGCGGCGGTGAGCGCCTTCACCTCCTCGACGAACTGCGCGTAGTGCGGGCTATCCTCGCGCGGTGCGTTGGTGATCTTGGCGGCCAGCGCGCGCCAGTCCCCGCGCGCGGCCAGGCGGCGGGCGGCGTTGAGCATTTCCTGGCGGTAGTCCAGCGCCTGCGCCGCGGTGTAGAGCTCCAGCGCCAGCACGTGGCCGAGGTCCTCGCACATCTCCAGCACGTGGCGCGCCTCGTTGGCGCCCATCGACACGTGATCTTCGGCGTTGGCGCTGGTCGGCACCGAGTACACGCTGGCCGGATGGGCCCGCGTGGCCAGGTCGTTGACCAGCGCGGCGGCGGTGTACTGCACGATCATGAAACCGGAGTCGGTGGCGTCCTCGTTGCCGGTGAGGAAGGCCGGCAGGCCGTCGTTGGTGGCCGGATCGACCAGCTTGTTGAGGCGCCGCTCGGAGATCGAGGCCAGCACCGGGATCGCCGCCTTCACGTAGCTCATCGCCAGCGCCAGCGGCATGCCGTGGAAGTGGCCGGCCGAGATCACCTGCTCCTCGATGAACTGGGCCCCGTCGTTGTCCGGGAAGATCAGCGGATTGTCGGTGACCGCGTTCAACTCGATGTCGAACACGCGGCAGGCCTGGTTCCAGGCATCGCGCACCGCGCCGTGCACCTGCGGCATGCAGCGCAGGCAATAGGCGTCCTGCGGCTGGTGCTTCTTGCCGCCCTTGAACGGCAGGAAGCGGCTGTAGAAGGCCTCGCGGCCGTGCCGCTGGTTGGCCGGCACCCATTCCCAACCGATGTCGAAGCTGAGCGCCTGGTCCTCCGGCGTCGTCCACGCATCGGACGTCCACTGCCGGAAGCGCGGCACCAGGTGGTAGGGAATGTCGACCAGGGTGGAGCCATCGAGCAGCTCGCGCACGCGGCCGGCGGTGTCCACCTGGCCCGGGTGCGGACGCAGCGCGTGGACTTCCTCGCGCAACGCGCCGCTGCGGCCGGCGAAGGCGTCCAGCGTCATCGCCGCAGCGAGATCGGCGGTGTCCAGCAGGCGCTCCAGCGTGTCCAGCGCCAGCGCGCCGGTAGCCAGCATCTGCGCGGTGCCGTTGTTGAGCGCCAGGCCTTCCTTGAACGAGAGGCGGATCGGCGCAAGGCCGGCGCGCTTGAGCGCTTCGCCGCCGGGCAGGCGCTCGCCGCGATAGAAGGCCTCGCCGCCGCCCAGCAGCACGATCGCCAGATGCGAGAGCGGCGCGAGGTCACCGCTGGCGCCGACCGAGCCCTTCTCCGGCACCACCGGCACGATGCCGGCATTGAGCATGGCGGTGAGCGCTTCCAGCGTAGACACGCGGATGCCGGAATGGCCGCGCATCAGGGTGTTGATGCGGATCACCAGCATCGCCCGCACCACGTCCTCGGCGAACGGCTTACCCACGCACACCGCGTGGGTGATGATCAGGTTGTGCTGCAGCTCGTCCAGCAAGGTGCCTTCCGGCTGGTGCGGATTGCCGCCCGGCAGCTCGTCGCGCAGGCGATGCGCGCCCAGCAGCTTGTCGGCGTTGGAGCCGAAGCCGGTGGTGACCCCGTAGGTCGGCTCGCCGCAGCTCACCTTCTCGGCGAGGAAGTCGGCCGCGCGCTGCACGCGAGCCAGTTGCGCGGGATCCAGCCGGACCGATGCACCGCCACGTGCCGCGGCCACCAATTGCTTGCGGGTCAGGCTGGAGCCGTCCAGCGTGATGAAATCCTGCGAAGTCACTCGATTCTCCCTGCGGGTGACACGCGCCTGTGTCGCGGGGTCACCGGATGGTGGGGCGCGGTCGTGACCGGCGCCGGAAATGAAAAGCCGTCGCGCGAACCACCCGGGGGCCCGCGGCGACGGCGCATGCTCGGGGTTGCGGCGATGGCGGGCAAGCTGCGCCGCGCCATCGCAGGAACATCAGCCCATCACGGCTGCCTGCTCCAGCTCCACCCGCAGGGTCTTGATCAGCTCGCCGCGCGCCACCTCGAACTGGTCCTCGCGGCGCAGGTCCTTCACCGTCACCACGCCCTTGGCCAGCTCGTCCTCGCCCAGCACCACCACGAAGCGGATGCCGGCGCGGTCGGCGTACTTGAACTGCTTGCCGAGCTTGCCCGGCTCCAGCACCACCTCGGTGGCGATGCCGGCGCTGCGCAGTTCGCTGGCCAGCGCCAGGTAGGCCGGCAGCTGGGCCTCGTCCATCTGGGTCACCAGCACGTCCACCGTGCTCTGCGCGGTGTTGATCAGGCCGGCATCGCGCAGCTGCCAGTACAGGCGGGTCAGGCCGATCGAAATGCCCACGCCCGGCAGGTGCGACTTGGTGTACTGGCCGGCCAGGTTCTCGTAGCGGCCGCCGGAGCAGATCGAGCCGATCTGCGGGTGGTCGTTGAGCGTGGTCTCGTAGACGGTGCCGGTGTAGTAGTCCAGGCCGCGGGCGATCGACAGGTTCAGTGCGTAGTGCGTCTCCGGCACGCCGAAAGCGTGGATCAGGCCCAGCACTTCCTTCAGCTCGGCCCGCCCCTGCTCCATCGCCTCGGGGCCCTCGCCCAGCGCGTCGAGCTTGTCGTAGGCGTCCTGCAGCGAGGTGGAGCGCACCTGCACGAAGGCGAGGATCTGCCCAGCCACCTCGGCGCTCAGGCCGAAGCCTTCCCCGGTGAGCGTGTCGCGCACGTAGCTCTCGCCGCGCTTGTCCAGCTTGTCCACTTCACGCAGCACCAGCATCTGCTGCTCGGCGTCGACAATCCCCAGCTTCTCGAAGAAGCCGCGCATCAGCTTGCGATTGTTGAGCTGGATGGTGAACGGGCCGATGTCCAGCTCGCGGAACACGCTGTAGATCACCGCAGGCAGCTCGGCGTCGTAGCGGATCGACAGGCTGTCCTTGCCGATCACGTCGATGTCGCACTGGTAGAACTCGCGGAAGCGGCCGCGCTGGGCGCGCTCGCCGCGGTACACGCGCTGCATCTGGTAACGCCGGAACGGAAAGCTGAGCTCGCGCTCGTGCTCGGCCACGTAGCGGGCCAGCGGCACGGTGAGGTCGAAGCGCAGCGCCAGTTCGGGCACGCCCTCTGCGGACTTTTCCGACTGCAGCGCGCCGGTGGACTGCACGAAGTACACCTGCCGCTCGGTCTCGCCGCCGGTCTTGGTCAGCAGCACATCGGAATATTCGATCACCGGCGTTTCCACCGGCAGGAAGCCGAAGCGCTCGTAGTTGCGGCGAATCGTGTCGAGCATGCGCTGGAACGCGATCTGGTCGAGCGGCAACAGCTCGAGCACGCCGGGCATGGTGCGGGCCGGGGTAAGCGCCATGGAATCCTCTGCTTGACGGGGTGGAACGCCGCGGAACGGCAGCCCTTAAGATTAGCAGATGGCCGACCGCGCCCGGCCGCGTGGACGGCATCGAAATGTCGCGCCCCCTGTTGCCAAGGCCGGGGACCATCGCTAGAATGCGCGGCTCCCACGGGGTGTAGCTCAGCCTGGTAGAGCGCTACGTTCGGGACGTAGAAGTCGCAGGTTCGAATCCTGTCTCCCCGACCAAAATTCGACGAAAAAGCCGGCCCAGCGCCGGCTTTTTTGTGGCCATCATCCCACCCCGCCTGTCGAACTCAGCGAAACTTGCGGCGCGGCGCCGATTCAGCCGTTCGCCAGTTCCAGCAGGCGATCCATTTCCTCGGCGTCGAAGCCGGCACTGCGACGCGCCTCGTGGTTGAACGGCCCGCGCAGGCCAGGGCCCATGTATTGGCGCAACAGCCCGATGAAGGTCTCGCGCGGCTCGATGCCGTCGCGCGCGCAGCACCAGCGGAACCAGCGCGTGCCGGCGGCCACGTGGGCCACTTCCTCGCGCAGGATCACCTCCAGGACGGCCACTGTCCGTGCGTCGCCGACCCGGGTCAGCCGCTCGATGATCCCGGGCGTCACGTCCAGCCCGCGTGCCTCCAGCACGCGCGGCACCAGCGCCATGCGGGCGGTGTCGTGGTGGGCAGTCTTCTCGGCCATCTCCCACAGGCCGTTGTGCGCGTCGAAGTCACCATAGACATGGTCGAGTTCGGCCAGCCGCTCGGCCAGCATGGCGAAGTGCCGCGCCTCGTCGTGCGCACAGCTGGCCCAGTCGCGGTAGTAGTCGGCCGGCATGCCACGGAACCGGTACACCGCGTCCCAGGCCAGGTTGATCGCATTGAACTCGATATGGGCCACGGCGTGGACCAGGGCGGCGCGCCCCTGCGGCGTACCCAGGCCCCGCTGAGGCACCTGGCGCGCCGGCACCAGCCGTGGCCTGGCGGGACGCCCCGGGGCTCCGATCGGTGATGGCGGTGGCGCGTGCGGGTCCGGCGTCAGCTCCCCGGCCAGCAAGGCCTGCCACGCCTCGCGGGTGAGGCGCAGCTTCTCCGCCGGATCGGCGGCGTCGAGGCAGCGTTTGGCGGCGGCGTGCAGATCCATGAGCGAGGAGAGAGGAAAGAAAAGTGAGGAGTGAGAGAAAAGCGGGACTACGGTGCCATGCCCGTTCGCGCCTCCAATTCGTGCAGCTCGGAAATCTGCCGGCGCCGGGGAGGCGGGAGACGGAAGGCCACTTTATCGCGGACGCTCCGTCTCACTCCTCACTTCTCTCCACTCACTCCCACGCTTCAAGCCGTGCGGCGGGCGGCCTTGGCGTCGTCCGAGCGCAGCATCTCGATCTGCTGCAGGTAGTTCTGGTCCAGTCCGGTGACGTACTCGCCGGAGAAGCATGAGGTGTCGAACTGCTTCAGGTCCTCGTTGCCGTCCTGCACCGCCCAGACCAGGTCGTCCAGGTCCTGGTAGATCAGCCAGTCGGCGCCGAGCATCTCCTCGACTTCCTGCTCGGTCTTGCCGGCCGCGACCAGCTCGTGCGCCGACGGCATGTCGATGCCGTAGACGTTCGGATAGCGCACCGGCGGCGCGGCGGAGGCGAAGTACACACGCTTGGCGCCGGCATCGCGCGCCATCTGGATGATCTGCTTGGAGGTGGTGCCGCGCACGATGGAATCGTCCACCAGCAGCACGGTCTTCTTGCGGAACTCCAGGTCCACCGCGTTGAGCTTGCGGCGCACCGATTTCACGCGGTCGCCCTGCCCCGGCATGATGAAGGTGCGGCCCACGTAGCGGTTCTTCACCAGGCCCTCTCGGAACGGCACGCCCAGCGCGCCAGCCAGCGCACTGGCGGCGGTGCGCGAAGTGTCGGGGATCGGGATCACCGCGTCGATGCCGTGATCCGGGCGCAGGCGCATGATCTTCTGCGCCAGCTTCTCGCCCATGCGCAGGCGCGCCTTGTAGACCGACACGTCCTCGATCATCGAGTCCGGGCGGGCCAGGTAGACGTATTCGAAGATGCACGGCGCGTGCACCGCGGCCTCGGCGCAGTGGCGGCTGAACAGCTGGCCGTCGTCGGTGATCACCACCGCCTCGCCCGGCTCGATGTCGCGCAGGCGCTTGAAGCCCAGCACATCCAGCGCCACCGACTCGGAGGCCACCGCGTACTCGCGGCCCTCGTCGGTGATGCGCTCGCCCAGCACCAGCGGACGGATCCCGTTGGGATCGCGGAAGGCGATCAGGCCATAACCGAGGATCAGGCCGATGCAGGCGTAACCGCCCTTGGCGCGCGCGTGCACGCCGGCCACCGCCTTGAAGATGTTGTCCGGGGTGATCGCCATGCGTTCCTGGATCTGCAGCTCGTGCGCCAGCACGTTGAGCAGCACTTCGGAGTCGGATTCGGTGTTGATGTGGCGCCGGTCGTCCTCGAACATCTCCTTGCGCAGCACGTCGGTGTTCACCAGATTGCCGTTGTGCGCGAAGGCGATGCCGTACGGCGAATTCACGTAGAACGGCTGCGCCTCGTCGACGCCCTCGGAGCCGGCCGTGGGATAGCGGCAATGGCCGATGCCGATGCGCCCGCGCAGGCGGCTCATCGAGGTCTGGTTGAACACGTCGCGCACCAGGCCGTTGCCCTTGTGCAGACGCAGGCGGGATCCATCCACGGTGGCGATGCCCGCGGCGTCCTGGCCACGGTGCTGGAGGACGGTGAGCCCGTCATAGAGCGCCGAGGCGACCTCGGTGATGCCGACAATGCCGATGATTCCGCACATGATGTTGGATGCCTGCGTGGGTGTTGCGATTACGGGTGCGTGGGCGCGGCGGCCGGAGGGACCGTCGCGCGGGAGGAAGCCGCCGGAGCGGACGATGTGGGTGCCGGCCCGGCGCCGCGCAAGGTCGCGGCCTGGGCGTCGAGCAGCTGGCGCATGCTGGACAGGTTGGCGGTCTGTACCGCGCCCGGAAGCTTCGGCAGGCCGTCGAGCACGTCCGGCGAAGGATGCAGGTAGCGGCCGGTGCTCGCCGGCAGGTAGTGCCCCACCGCGATCGCCACGCCCTGGAACTGCGGCAGCAGCAGCGACTGGCGCCACCACGGCTCGCGCACCACGGCGGTGAAGCCCAGCAGGAACACCATCAGCGCCACCAGCAGAACGCCGCGCGCGAAACCGAACAGCACGCCCAGCGCGCGATCCGGCCCGGTCAGCCCGGCCCGCGTCACCAGCCGGTGGAAGATCGCGTTGACCAGCGCCCCGACGATCAGCACGCCGACCACGCAGATGCCGTAGCCGGCCACCAGCCGCAGCTGCGGCGTGTGGATGCTGTGGTCGAAGTACGCGGCGACGTCCGGCCCGAACGCCCAGGCCACCCAGATCGAGCCGATCCAGATCGCCAGCGACAGCACCTCGGCGACCAGCCCGCGGAACAGGCCGACCAGCACCGAAATGGCGATCACCGCTGCGATGGCGTAGTCGGCCCAGTTCATCCTGCGGTCACTCCGCGACGGCCGGCGCTCAAGGGACGCTGACGACGTTGCCGGACAGGCCAAGCTTGGACTTGATCTGTTCGCGCACGCGCAGGGCGTCGTCCCGCTGGGTCTGCGGCCCAGCACGCACGCGCCAGAGTTTCTTGCCGCCCACGCTGACCGAGTCGACGAAGCCGTCGAAGCCGTTCGCGCGCAGCTTGTCGCGCAGGGCGACCGCTTCGGACTGGCTGCTCATGGCGGCGACCTGCACCGCCCAGCCACCGACGCGGCTCGTCCTGGACGGTGTACTGGCCGGCTCGTCGCCGGCTGGAGTGCTGGCGCCGCTCTCCAGCTTCGCCGGCACGCCGGCGATGCTCTGGGTGATCTTCAGTCGCGCGGCCTCGGCGGCCGTGCGCGTGGGGAACGGACCGGCCTCGACCGCGGTGAGGGTCCGCCCGCCCTGGTGGATGACGTGGCTGCGCACTGGATACCCGAGCGCACGCACCTTCTGCATCAAGGTGGTCGCGCCGCTGCTGGAGGAGTAGGCGCTGAGGTTGAGCGTGTAGCTGCCGCGCGCGGCGGTGGCCGGCGGCAGCGCCGGCTCCGGAGCGGGGGCCGGCTTGCTGGCCGGCGCGACGGGGGTGGGCTTCGGCGCCGTGCTGGCCTTGGGTGCGGGCGGCTGCGGTGCGATCACCGGCTGGCTCGCGGCCGGCGGAGCCTGCGTCGGCGCCGCGGCGGCGGCCGGGGCCGAGGGACTGCCGCCAACCGTGCCGGTCTCCACGTCGGTTGGACGATGGGACTGGATGTCGACCGTGGCGAGCTGGTCGCTGCTGCCGTTGTTGGCAGCGGGGATCACGGTTGCCCCGGTGCTGGCCGGAATCGCCGGCGCGGAGGCGTCCGGGTTCAGGCTCATCGTGCGGGTCTGCAGGTCGCGGTCCGGTGCCGGCGGGATCGCCAGGCTCACCGACTGGTCGCCCGGTGCCGTCGGCGGATGGCTCGGGAAGAACATCGGAACGATGAGGACCAGCAGCGCGATGAGAACGGCGGCTCCCAGCAGGCGAGTTTTCAAGACGGGCTCCAGGGGGTGGCGGGCGCGACGCGAAGCGGCGGAATTATACCCGGCGCGCCCGCGCCGCCGGAAACCGCGGGACCGCTGCGTTCAGGCGCGATCCGCGGCCAGCACGGCCGAGGCGACGAAAAACGAACCGAAGGCGAGGATCGTCTCGCCGGGACACGCCGCGGCACGAGCCGCCGCCAGCGCCGGCACCACGCCCGGATGCAGGTCGCAGCGGGCGTTCGGTCGCGTTGCCGCCAGCGCGTCGGCCAGCGCCCGGGCCGGCAGGCCGCGCGGCGTGTCGCGCTCCAGCCCGGCCAGGTGCCAGTGGTGGACGCGCGGACCCAGCGCATCGATCACGCCGGCCACGTCCTTGTCCGACAGCGCGCCAAACACCGCATGCACGCGCCCGTGTGGCGTGGCATCCAGCCACTGCGCCAGCGCGCGGGCCGCCTGCGGGTTGTGGCCAACATCCACGTACAGCGCCGGATCGCCACCCAGCGACTGCAACCTTGCCGACACCGACACCCCGCGCAGCGCCGCGGCGACCGCATGCTCCGGGTCCCGGCCCAGCAGCCCGTGACCCAGCGCATGCAGGGTAGCGATCGCCGTGGCGGCGTTGGCGTACTGCACCGGCGCGGCGAGCGCGGGATCGGGCAGCGTCATCGTCGTACCGTCGCGATGCGTCCAGCGCCAGCCGGACGGCAGGCGCTCCACGCGAAAATCGACGCCGGCGCGGACAATCGTCGCGCCCAGCGCATGCAGCGCATCGAGCAGACCCGCCGGCGGGTCGGTCTCACCCACCACGGCCGGGTGCCCGGCGCGGGCGATGCCCGCCTTTTCCCGGCCGATGCTGTCGCGGTCCGATCCCAGCCAGTCCATGTGGTCCAGATCCACCGTGGTGATCGCCACCACGTCGGCATCGACGATATTCACCGCATCGAGCCGTCCACCCAGACCCACCTCCAGCACCGCCACGTCGAGGTCGGCGCGGGCGAACAGGTCCAGCGCGGCCAGCGTGCCGAACTCGAAGTAGGTCAGCGGGATCGGCTCGCCCGGTCCCCGCATGCGTGCCGACTCGATGCGCTCGAACGCAGCGACCAGCGACGCGTCGTCCACGTCGGCGCCGTCGATGCGTACGCGCTCGTTGTAGGCCAGCAGGTGGGGCGAGGTGAAACAGCCCACCCGCCGCCCGGCCCGGCGCAACATCGCCTCCAGCAGGGCCACGGTGGAACCCTTGCCGTTGGTGCCGCCGACGGTGATCACGTGGCACGCCGGTCTCGGCGCGCCCATCCGCTGCCACACCGCGCGCACGCGCTCGAGGCCCAGCTCGATGGCGCGGGGATTGACCTGCTCCTGGTAAGCCAGCCAGTCGGCAAGGGTACGGGTGTTCACGCGTTTTCGAATCCGGCAAGCCGCGCGCGCTGCACGGCGGGTAGGAGCTGCCCTGGCCAGTCGGCGGCGACGCCAACCTGGCCGATGGCGCGGGCCTCGCGCACCGCGGCCACATCCACGTCGGCGACCAGCCAGCCTGCGTCGGCGTCGAGCGCGGCCAGCACGCCCGTCTCCGGCAGGCCGCGGTCCGGCTGCACGTAGACGGCGGCCCGGCCGGTGTTGACGTCCAGCGCCGGACTCCAGTCGCTGATGCCCGCAGTGACCGCACACACCACGGGCACCTGGTTCTCCAGCGCGCGAGCCTGGCAGCCGATGCGCACGCGCCAGGCCCCCGCCTCGGTGTCGGTGCAACTGGGCACCAGCAGAAGCGCCGCCCCGGCCTCGGCCTGCGCGCGCGCGAACAGCGGGAACTCGGCGTCGTAGCAGATGTTGATGCCGACGCGGCCGAAGTCGGTATCGAACACCTTCAGCGCATCGCCCGGCTCGATACAGCCGGCCTGCTTCTCGTAGCCGGTCAGGCGCAGCTTGTCCTGCCAACCGACGCATCCGTCCGGCGCGAACAGCAGCGCGCGGTTGCGGAACGCATCGCCCTGCCGGCGCAGGAAGCTGCCGGCGACCACATACATGCCGTGCCGGCGCGCCAGCCCGGAAAACAGCGCGCGCCAATCGGCATAGAGCCCGTCGACGGCCGCCAGCGAACGCTGCAGGTCGCCGTGGACCGCGGGGCCGAACGCATGCGCCAGCTCAAGCGCCAGGTATTCCGGCAGCACGGCGATCTGCGCCCCCTGCGCGGCGACGCCGGCCAGCTCGCTTTCCACGCGGGCCGCGAAATCCTCGAAACGCGCCGGGGCACTGATCGGCCACTGCGCCACCGCCACTTTCACGCTCAACGCTCAGCCCTCCAGCGGACGCAACCAGAACCGCAGCAGGTGGGGGCTGGCCACCGCGTCGCCAAGCTCCTTCCAGTCCAGCGTGCAGAACAGATCGTCCTGCCGGCGATACCCCCGTTTGATCCAGAAGGCGTCGTTGGGGCGGTAATCGGCTGGCTTGCGCGGATCGTCATCGGCGCGCTCGACCGCACAGAACGCGGTAAGCGCGAAACCACCGAGCCGGCGCGCGTGCGCCTCGCGCTCGTCGAAGAAGCGGTGCCCCAGTCCCAGCCCGCGGTAGTCGCGCAGCAACACCGATTCACCGAAGTAGAACACCTGCTCCAGCCGGAGAGCCTTCTCGCGGAACGGCGCCTGGAAGGCCGGCTGGTCGTCCAGCAGCGGGATGCCGGTGGACGCGCCAACCACGGTGTCGCCGTCGAGGGCCAGCACGAACACGCTGCGCGGCGAGCGCGCGTAGGCGGTCAGGTACTCGCTCTCGTAGTCGGCGCTGCCTTCGTAGAGATACGGGTAGTCGCGGAACACGGTGGTGCGCAGCCGCGCGAGATCGGCCAGGTACGGCGCGACCGCCTCGCCGGTGCAGGTGATGGTGCGGACGGCCATCGGGTCAGCCGCCGGAGACCTGCGCGATCCAGTCGGCGAGGTTGTAGTAGTTGGTGACGCGACTGATGCGCCCGTCGCGGAGGTCGAAGAACGCACCACCGGGCAGCACGTAGCGCTGGCCGTGCGCCGGCGGCAGGCCCTCGTCGTCGGCGAGGTAGCTGCCGTGCACTTCGTATTCGGCCGCGGCGCGGGTGCCGTCGGCGGCCGCCATCACCACGATCTTCTCCAGCCGCTCGGCGTAGCAGCGGTTCATCCGCGCGAGGAAGGCGCGGAACGCCTCGCGACCGTGCTCGCGCCCGCCCTGGTTGAGGTCGTGCGTCACGTCGTCGGTCAGGCAGGCCAGCATCGCCTCCCAGTCGCCGGCATTGAACGCGGCGTAGTAGCGCTGGATCAGGGCGATCGCGTCGGACATAGCGGGGGCTCCGGGGCGTGGCGGGGACGCGAAAGTGTAAGCCATCACCCGCTCCCGCCGCCGCTCAGCCGAACGGATGGATCCCACTGGCACGCAGTGCCCAGTACATGCCGAAGGCGGTCCAGAGCAACTTCTTCAGGGCCTTGCCGGCCAGCAGCGCGACCAGCAGGCCGACCAGCAGGGGCAGGTGGCGATCCAGCAGGCCGCGGGTGTCGTTGATGGTGTTCATGAGTGCTCTCCCTCGCCGCGATTGGCGTGAAAACATCATCGACCGCCACCCTCTTCCACGGCAGTCCGTTCCGTCAGCGACCGCCGGTGACAACCGTCACCGCCGCATCACAGCCTCGCCGAACGCAGGCGCAGCGCGTTGCTCACCACCGACACCGAACTGAAGCTCATCGCCAGCGCGGCGACCATCGGCGACAGCATCAGCCCCAGCCACGGATACAGCGCGCCGGCCGCCAGCGGCACGCCGATGCCGTTGTAGACGAAGGCGAAGAACAGGTTCTGGTGGATGTTGCGCACCGTCGCGCGCGACAGCGCCCGCGCCCGCACGATGCCGGCGAGATCACCCTTCACCAGGGTCACCTGCGCGCTCTCCATCGCCACGTCGGTGCCGGTGCCCATGGCGATGCCGACGTCCGCCGCAGCCAGCGCCGGGGCGTCGTTGATGCCGTCGCCGGCCATCGCCACGCGGCGGCCATCCTGCTTGAGCGACTTCACCACCGCGGCCTTGTCCGCCGGCGAGACCTCCGCGTGCACCTCGTCGATGCCCAGCTCGCGCGCCACCGCCTGCGCGCTCAGCGCGTGGTCGCCGGTGAGCATCACCAGCCGCAGACCGTCGGCATGCAGGCGACGGATCGCGTCGGCCGCGCCGTCCTTCAGCCGGTCGGCCACGGCGATCAGGGCGGCGAGCGTGCCGTCCACGGCGAGGTACATCACCGTGGCGCCGTCGCTGCGCAGGCGATCGGCGTGGCTCGACGCCGCGCCAGCGACCTCGACCTGCTGCGCCTGCATCATCGCCAGGTTGCCCAGCGCCACCGCCCGGCCGTCGACGCGCCCCTGCACGCCCTGCCCGGTCAGGCTGCGGAAATCCTCCACCGACGGCAACGTCTGCTCCCCTGCCGCGCGCACGATGGCGCGCGCCAGCGGATGTTCGCTCGGCGCCTCCAGCGCGGCGGCCAGCGCCAGCAGCGCGTCGTGCGAACGCCCGCCCAGCGACACCAGCTCGCGCAGCGCCGGCTTGCCCTCGGTCAGGGTGCCGGTCTTGTCGACCACCAGCGTGTCGATGTCGCGCATCGCCTCGATGCTGCCGGCATCCTTGAACAGCACGCCCAGGTGCGCGCCGCGGCCGCTGGCCACCATGATCGAGATCGGCGTGGCCAGGCCCAGCGCACAGGGACAGGCGATGATCAGCACCGACACGGCGGCGATCAGCGCCCGCGTCATCCGCGGGTCCGGACCCAGCCAGGCCCACAGCCCGAAAGCGATCACCGCGCAGGCCACCACGATCGGCACGAACCATTCGGCGACCTTGTCGGCGACCCGCTGCAGCGGCGCGCGGCTGCGCTGGGCGGCGGCGACCAGTGCCACGATCTGCGACAGCACCGTCTCGCTGCCGACCTTCTCGGCGCGCATCAGCACCGTGCCGTCCTGGTTGACCGTGCCGCCGGTGAGCGGGTCGCCGGCTGTCTTGGCCACCGGCATCGGCTCGCCAGTGAGCATGGACTCGTCGACGTGGCTGTCTCCGTCGAGCACCACGCCATCCACCGGCACCTTCTCGCCCGGCCGCACGCGCAGCGTGTCGCCGGGCTGCACCTCGTCCAGCGGCACGTCGGCCTCGCGACCGTCGGCATCGACCCGATGCGCGGTCTTGGGCGCCAGGCCGAGCAGCGCCTTCAATGCCTCGCCGGTGCGCCGGCGGGCACGCAGCTCGAGGAAGTCGCCCAGCATCACCAGGGTGACGATCACCGCCGCCGACTCGAAGTACACCGCCACGCGGCCATGCATGTCGCGGAAGCTGGCCGGGAACGCGCCCGGCGCGAGGAACGCCACCGCGCTGTAGGTCCACGCCACGCCGGTGCCCAGCGCGATCAGCGTGTACATGTTCGGCGACCACGGCCGCAGCGAATTCCAGCCGCGCCGGAAGAACGGCGCGCCGCCCCACAGCACCACCACGCTGGCCAACAGCGCCTCGCCCCAGGCCGCCACGGTATCCCACGGCGGCGGCAGATGCCGACCGGTAAGATGCGGCCCCATCGCCACCACGAACACCGGCGCGGTGAGCGCCACCAGCGTCCAGAAGCGGCGCGCCATCGCCTTCAGCTCGCTGCCGTCGTCCTCGGCGGTGGGCATCATCGGCTCCAGCGCCATGCCGCACTTCGGGCAGTCGCCAGGGCCGACCTGCTGCACTTCCGGATGCATCGGGCAGGTGTAGATCGTGCCGGCTGGCGCCGGCGGCGCGGGCTTCCGCTCGCCGAGATACGCCTCGGGCCCGGCCACGAATTTCTCGCGGCAGCGGGCCGCGCAGAAGTAGTAGGTGTGGCCGCCATGCTCGGCGCGATGCTTTGCGGTGTGCGGGTCCACGGTCATGCCGCAGACCGGGTCCTTCACTGCGTGGGCATGGTCGCCGGCGTGGCTGTGATGATGGCCGTCTGCGTCGTCGTGCCCCGCATGCGAAGCCGTCTTGCCCGCGCAGCAACTGCCGCTGGCCGGTTTCGCCGCCAGGTACTTCGCCGGGTCGGCCTCGAACTTGGTCCTGCAGCCATTGCAGCAGAAGTGGAAGGTCTGGCCCTCGTGCACCGTACTCGGCTTGCCGGCCGCGGTGTCCACCGTCATGCCGCAGACCGGATCGATCGCCTTGGCCTTCGGCGGTCTTCCACCGCAGCAGCCACCCTCGTCCGCCCTGGCCGCTAGGTACTTGCCCGGATCGGCCTCGAACTTCGCCTTGCAGCCGTTGCAACAGAAGTGGAAGGTCTGGCCATCGTGCACCGTGTTCGGCTTGCCGGCCTCGGTGTCCACTGTCATGCCGCACACCGGATCGATCGCCTTGGCGGCAGGCGCGCCACCGTGACAGCAGGAGGATGCGTTTTCCATCAGAGACTCTCCCCGTCGTTGAGCGCACGCAGGATCGGACATTGCTCGGGTGCGCCATGGCCCGGGCATGAGGCCACCAGTTCCACCAGCCCGTCGCGCACGCGCTGCAGCTCGGCGATACGCGCCTCGATTGCTGCCAGGCGCTGCTGGGCACGCTTCTTCACCGCGGTCACGCCGCGCTGCCGGTCACGCGACAGCGCCAGCAGCTCGCGGATCTCCTCCAGCGTGAAGCCCAGCTCCTTGGCGCGCCGGATGAAGCGAAGTTGCGCCACCGCGCCCTCGCCGTAACTGCGATAGCCAGAGGCGCGACGCAACGGTTCGGGCAGCAGGCCCTCGCGTTCGTAGTAGCGGATGGTGTCGATGGGAACGCCGGCACGCTTGGCGACGGCACCGATGGTGAGTGCGGAATTCGTGTCCATGAGCGAAGTCTAGACTCTTGAGTCAGGTCAAGAGTCAAGAACTCCCACTTCCGCCGCACCCCTTCGAGCCAACCAGGAGGTGACCACACCTCCCTGTGTCATCTCCGATCAGACCGCAGGCCTACCTGCCACAGTGCGCGTATTCCAATTTCTAGGCACGCATTGACCGGGCTGAATCATTCCAGGCGCACCCAGGTCGCGCCCACGATGGATGAACACCGCGGTCCGCCACAACGCCTCGATGTGCTGGCCAACCGTGCGCCCGCACAAGGCCCAATCCGTCCGGCACCTGTTGATCGACGTCAACAGATGCAACGAATCGCGCGACTTTCGCGACCAGTTGACGCGCATCAAGTGCCCCTGCGAATTGCGCGGCGATCATGTCAGCCAACCTACAGGGGGTTGTCATGAACTTACGATTTGGGCGGGGCTCAAGGAAGACATGAAGCGTCCACAGATTCGCGCGTTGTCCGCACGCGTGCTCTGTGCCGCCATCTCGCTGGCCCTTTCGGCCTCGTGGCAAAGCACCGCGCTCGCACAGTCGTCGGAATCGTCGACCGGTCGACCGCCGGTCGGCACCAGCGCGCCGACCACGCCAGCAGGCACCGGCGTGGACTCGGCCTGGAAGGTGATCCCGGAGCTCTCGACCGGAATCACCTACGACAGCAACGTCTACGCTACGCCCAACCAGCCTCAGGGCGATGCGCTGCTGACGGTGTCGCCCTCGTTGCGTGTGCAAAAGCAGGCAGACGGGCACAGCTTCGCGTTGACCGCAAGCGGCACGGAAACGCGCTACCGCCACTATGCGAGCGAGAACAGTACCGACTACCGGATCGACGCCACCGGTCGGCAGCGACTGAATGCGTATGGAGAACTCTTCGGCGGGCTGGGCTACGGCCGCGCGCACGAAGACCGCACTTCGCCGGATGACGTACTCGGCAAGCGCCCCACCGTGTTCAACGATGCCAGCGCGCATGTCGGACTGACGCAGCGCTGGTCCCCGGTGTGGCTCACCGTCGGGGCCACCTTTGACCACCTGATCTTCAGCAACGCCACCAACGCGTCCGGCCAGGTGATCGACAACGCGGACCGCAGCCGGAACGTCGTCGGTATCGGTCTGCGTCTCGGCTACGGCATTTCGCCGCACCTCGACCTGTTCACCCAGGGCACGTACGACGAACGGAACTACCTGCGGAAGGTCGACGATTACGGCTACCGACGCGACTCCCAGGGCGGCAGCTGGGTAGTCGGACTGTCCACCCGCGACACGCCCAACGTCCGTGGCGAACTGTATGCCGGCTGGCTTTCGCAGCGATACGTCGATCCGCGGCTGGCCAAAGTCTCCGCACCGACCGTCGGCGCGAGCCTGCTGTGGAGGATGTCGCCACTGACGACACTGGATGCCTCCATCGATCGCTCGGCGCAGGAAACCACCCTGCCTGGCGCATCCGCTTACGTCGACACCAACGTCGGCCTGCACATCAACCGGGACGTCAGCGAGCGCGTCTCCGCACATGCCGGTGTCGACGTCACGCGGAGCGACTTCCGGGGCCTGGGACGACGGGACGACCTGTACATCGGAAGCTTCGGCGTGAGCTACCGACTGCATCGCCGTTGGCTTATCGACGCCAGCTACCGCCTGCTGCAGCGCCACTCGAACGCTCCCGACGCCGAGTATTACCGCAACGAAATCTATCTGGGCGTGCGCATGGACGGCGGGGCGCGTCCTTTTGCCGGTGACGTGCCATCGGCGGACATCTTCGGCGACTCGTCCATGGCCTCCGGCTTCTATATTGGCGCAGCCGCTGGCCACGGCAACGTCGACACGCAGGTGACCGGCATGCGCGGCGAGCACGGCACCTATCGCGGCGACTTCGCAGGCAGCGGCCTCGTGCGCACCGCCTTCGTCGGTTACGGCTTCTCGCTCGGCCACTGGTACCTGGGCATCGAGGCATCGAGCGCGCCCTCCAGCGTCGACTGGGTGCACGAAAAGACCCCGACGAGCCGCATCTTTTCGACCGACCAGCGTCGCGACACGACCGTCGCCCTGCTGGCCGGCCCGATGCTGCCGGGCAACAACCTGCTGTTCGCCAGCGCCGGCCGCACGCGCACCCGGTTCGACAGTGCGTATGCCGTCGAAGACGGCACCAGCTCGTCGCAATCCGACACGCGCTGGAGCAACGCCTATGGTCTGGGGCTGGATGTGCCGCTGACGCGCCACCTGTTCGCGCGCGCGCGCTATGACGTTGCGCACTACCGCGGCTACGACGTGGTCAACGAAACCGGCAGTGACCGCTTCGCGGACAGCTCCGGGCAGTTCCAGTTCGGACTGGGGTGGCGCCTGGGAGCGGTGCCGGATGACGCGCGCACGAAGCGTGCGCTGGATGGGTTCTATGCCGGCGCCCACGGCGGGGACAACCGCTTCGGCAGCACGCTCGATGCCGTGCAACGCCAGGCGGAGGTTCCACCCGTGACGGACTTCCACGCCAACTTCGGCGGCCGAGGCACTGACTTCGGCGCGTTCGCAGGCTACGGGCACGCCTTCGGACCGCTGTATGCCGGCGTGGAAATCGAGAGCGACGCCAGCGACTCGGGCTGGTACCACGAGAAACAACCCGGAGGACGCGACTTCTCCGTCGAAGGCCGCGCCAGCTATGGCGCCTCGCTCCGAGTGGGCTACGCCACCCGCTATGGCGCGCTGGTCTACCTGCGCGCCGGCCGCGCGCGCGCCCGGTTCCACACCACCTATATCAAGGGCGAAAACAGCAGCGCCTGGGTGGATCGCAACGACACCCGTACCGGCGACCGGTTCGGTGTCGGCATCGAGGCGCCGCTGTGGAAGGCAACCTTCGTGCGCCTGGATTACACCGCGACCCACTACGGCGCCATCGCCTTCACCACCACGCAGGCGAACGCCGATCAATTGCGCTTCGCCAACTGGCAGTACCTCGCACGCATCGGAATAGGAGTGCGTTTCTGATCGACGGATCACAAGACAGAAAAATGAGCGCCGATGGCAGGGCCTGCGCCCGCTCATCACCCGGCGAAATCCTGTGGTCAGGGCGCAGACCACAACTTCTGCATGTATCTGGAGAAACCGACATGGCTACGCAACATGTGCTTCATCGAAAGACCCTGGTAGTGGCCCTGGCAGGCCTGGCCCTCACCCTGGCGCTCGGCGCGACCGACGCAGGCTGGTCGCCCATCGCCACGGCCTCGGCGCAGGACTCGCACGGCGGTTCGCACAGCTCGGGAACCCACGGAAGCCAGAGCAAGGGCGGCAAGGGCAAGGGCGGTACGACCGCTGGCTCTGACGGCCACGGCAGCAGCGGCAGCAAGTCCGTCGAGTCGAAGGTGTTGCACGGCTCGGGCGACACCGCTGCCGCCGAGGAAGAGAGTTCGGATCGCCGCGGCCCGAAATACGGCGGCGGGCGCGAAAGCACGGGCAAGCCGACCGGCGCCGGCACCAAGAAGGGTGACCAGCTGGGCGACCTGAACGTGATCCTGCGCGATGCCAACGGTTTGCCCATCCTGGACGAGTACGGCCACGTGCAGCCGCTCGATGCGAATGGCAACCTGATCCCGCTGACGCCGGAAGGCGACATCGTGGCGGGCTCGGAAGACCTGGTCGTGCCGGTCGAGTTCAGTCGCCTCAGCGTGTCGCGCTCGCCGTCCAAGGTGATCGACAAGTCCTACGACGAGGCGATTGCGGCGCTGAATGCAGCGACCGAAATCAGCACCGACGCATCCGGCCGCCTGGTGACGACCATCGATGGTGTCGCCAAGACGATCGACTCGCCACTGGAAAACCTGGCCCTGTACCAGGCGCTGTTGAACAACGGCTACCTGCCGGGCTTCGTGCCGAAGGACGGCGCGGCGCCGGACACGCTGTCGTTCCTGGTCGACAAGAGCGTCACCAACAGCGACATGCTGCAGGCGGCCTCGTTCCTGGCGGCCGCGTCCGACAAATCCGGTTCGATCAACGATGACGTGGTCGTCTACACCGACTCGATCCTCGGCATCACCGGTACGACGCCGCTATCCGGCCCGGATGGCAAGGAGTACGTCAACTTCGCCGACGTCACCTACGACCGCAGCACCGCCTACCCCGGCACGGTGACCTACCTGAAGAAGAACGAGGACGGCAGCTACACGAAGGAAACCGCCTCGATCATCGATGCGGTGTTCGGCGGTGAAAACTACACGGGGACGCAACTCGATGCCTTCACCCAGGCGGCGGATGATGCGCGTGCGGTGATCGAGTATGTGCACGACAACCCGGTGCCGGCCGAGTGACAAAAGGCCTCAACGGGGCCAGATCCGCTTCCGCGTGACGGATACGTGGATCTGGCCCCGTTTGCTCGCAGGGTGCGGCCGCTCGTCAGCACCGGATCAGGCGATCTCGTGCGTGTACACGACGAAGCCCAGGTGCCGCGCCACCTTGTCGTACAGCGCGCGACCGGCCACGTTGCCGACCTGCGTCTGCCAGTACACGCGACGTGCGCCGGCCTCCCCCGCCCGCTCGTATACCGCTTCGATCAACCGCCGCCCCACCCCACGACCGCGCAGGTCGGTGCGGGTGAAAAGATCCTGCAGGTAGCACACCGGTTCGACGCGGGTGGTGCTTCGATGGAACAGGTAATGCGCCAACCCGACGATCGCGCCATCCAGTTCGGCCACCAGCGCGAACACCGGCTCGGCCGGATCGAGGAACCGCTCCCACGTGCAGGCGGTGATGGCCTCGGGCAACGCCGTCTCACCCTCCCGGCCATAGAACGCGTTGTAGCCGTCCCATAACGGGCGCCATCCGGGCTGGTCGGAGCGAGCGACGGAACGGATGAGCAAGGTATCGGTGGTCACGGGCAAAGGCTTCCGGAAGTGAGGTACAGCACGAAGAGCGCCTGCCCCGCCGCGGGCGGCAGGAGGCATTCACCCACGACGACACGACGTGCGCATCGCCACCACGTACCAGACGGTGACCGCCGGCACGATGAAGGGAAACACACCGTAGAAGGTGTCGCTGACCGAATGCGAACGCGCGTCCACCCACAAGAAAACGTGCACGCAGAACGCCAGCACCAGCAAACTGACCGCCCAGCCGACTACGGACGTGGGCCGGTACATCCATCCCCAGGGCTTGAACATGACGGCTCTCGCGCAGCGCGGGTTGTCGCGGATGATAGCTCCCGATGTGACCCCGGGTTGCCCGCGTGCGACCGGTGCCGCCCCCGATCCGGCGAAGCTCCCGTCATCCGCATCAGTTGATGATCTCCCCCATCCCCGCCTGGACCCGACGCCGCAGTTCCAGGATGAATTCCGGATCATGGGATTCCCAGCTCTCCAGCTCGCCGACGATCCTCAGGGGCTGCTCGCTCCGGTAGGACCGCGTCGGATTGCCCGGGAATTTCTTGTTCGTGACGTTCGGGTCGTCTTCGAACGCCCCGGTCGGCGCAACGACATAGACCCGCGGCCGTCCCCCACCGCGCGCCAACTCGGCGGCGAGGCCCGCCCCCTTGGGCAAGCTCGTGAAGTAGACATGGTTCATCACGACGCGTTCGTCGTAGTTGGACGTGAACCCTGCCGTCAGTATGTCGCCAACGGAGAGATCCGCCTTCGTGCCGTGATAGAACGGCCCTTCCACCCGGCCGAAGTTCTCGAGGGACACGGGAATCCACTCATCCTCGTGCATGATCCGGAACGCCCCATGCCTCCTGCCCGATCGGCAGGGCGGCGATCCTAGGCCACGGCGCGCGTCTTCCTGCAAGCCCCGCTGGCTGCTATACATTTGAAGCGGGAAGCGCAGCGCGCTTTTCTCCCCATGCGCAGCTCTCGCCGATCGCCGTCACTCTGAAAGGGCGAACCCAGACTTGCTTCCATCGCGGATCAAGTGAACCTGGCCTGCTCCGATACCCCTCGGGCCCGGCGGTATGACGGGGGACGCGTCGTGAGGCGTGAATCGGCGGGCCAGCGGGTACGAAGAGGCACTGCGGCGAGGATGCGCCACGCAGCAACACCGACACTGGGTTCCGCCGAAGCATTGCCCAGCGCATGTGTCGACCACCGAGCGACCAGTCCCCAGCCCTGAAGACCGAACGATTGAGCACGCAAGCGAAAAGTCGACTCTGACCCCTGATTCGCAGTCGGGTGGAGCCCGCTGGAGCAAGTCCCCTCGATGGAGGGATCCGGCGCCAATTGCACCTCAGGCAGTGATTTCAACCCGGTTCCCATCCGGGTCGAGTACCACGCTTTCGTAGTAGCCGTCGCCTGTGCAGCGAGGACCATCGACGACTGGGTGCCCGTCGGCCCTCAGTTGTGCGGTGAGCGCATCGACGCGTGCCTCCGATCCGACCGATATTGCGAAGTGGGTGAGCCCCATACGCTGTGCACCTGCCTCAATGGGCACAGGAGACAGGGTAGTTGTCTTCATGACCTCGATGCGTGCGCCCTCCGAGAAGCTCAGAAAGCAGGACTCAAACCCCTTTGCGGGGTTTACGTACGAAGGCCCGGCGGCAGCACCAAAGTACGAGATATAGAACGCCTTGCAACGCTCGATGTCGGTGGTCCAGAGGGCGATATGCTCAATGCGCATGCTAAGGCGCCTAATGCTGGAGTTGAGCGCCGCGCGATACGCGCGGAGAGTTCCTACGAAAAAGTGGACACCGTAGGTCAGACACATTGCGATATCCCAAGGCCGAGTGTAAGCGGTGCTGGTTGTAGAAATCGATGTAGCTACGAAGCGCGTGGCGCAGTGTCCGGTCGTCGGTGAAGCGTTGGCGGTGATACATGTCCGACTTCATCGACTTGTTCCACGACTCCATGTGCACGTTGTCGGTCATGCGTCGGGGGCGGTTCACGCTCTGCACCAGTCCGGCCCTGCTCAGAGCCTGCTTGAAGTCGCTGGCGAGAAACTCGACGCCCCGGTCGCTATGCACGAGCGTTCCGGGTGCAGGGCGTCGGTGGCGTACGGCCGCAGCAAGCGCGCGGCAGGTCAGCGCGGCCGATTTCTCCCGGCCCAGAGCCCAGCCCAACAGGCGGCGTGAATAGCGGTCCATCACCGTAGCCAGATAGCGCCAGGTACCCGCAACCTTCAGGTACGTCACGTCAGTGACCCATACCTGATCGCAGCGCTCGATGGTCAACGCGTGGACCTGGTTGTCGACGCTGGCATAGAACCGGCCCAGGCTGGGCAGGCAGCGATAAAGCGAAGCCGAACAGGCGCGCACCGCGTGCTCGCGCATCAACCGCTCGATCCGGCGGCGCCCGACCGGCTCGCCCTGCCGGCGCAGCTCGGCGTGCACGCGCGGACTGCCGTAGGTTTCCCGGCTCGCCCGATGCACCTGGCGAACTCGCTTCACCAGGCGTGCATCCTCCTGCGCGCGCTCACTGAGCGGACGGGCACACCAAGCGTAGAAGCCGCTGGCACTGACCCCGAACAGGCGGCACAGCCGCCTCACCGGGTAGTGCTCTTGCTGGGCTTGGATGAAGGCGAAGCGCTCGCTTTTCGTTCGGAAGTGAACGCGATCGCTTTTTTTAAAAGGTCATGCTCGACCTTCAGCTGCTCGTAGGCCTTTTTCACCCGACGCAGCTCCTTCAGCTCGGCCGCGACGGCCGGATCGACGTCCACACCCTTGACCATGATCGTGCCCTCGCGCGCCTGTTTGCGCCAACGAGACAGCATGAAGGGATGGATGTAAAGCGAGGCGGCAACGTCCTGCACCTGGACGCCGGGGAGCCGGCTGAGGCGCACCGCCGTGGCCTTGAATTGCTCGCTGTAGCGGGTGGTCGTTCTTGGGCCTGGTTTGGGCATGGGGCACTCCTGAAAAGTTAGATCAGGGTGTCCACTAAACCGAGGGAACTATC
>NCKB01000021.1 GCA_002279065.1 Lysobacterales bacterium 15-68-25 | reverse complement strand
CTGGTTCTGCCGTACCAGCGCCTCGTTCTGCATCTTCTGCGCGAGCAGGTTCTGCTGCACCCGCTGGTAGGCCAGGGCGCGGGCGGACACGTCGTTGAGGTAGCCGGTGTTCTGGGTGACGTAGTGCTCGTAGAAGCGCAGCGCCGCCATGCCGTGGCCGCGCTTTTTCTCGATCTCGTAGAGCACGTGGTAGGCGTCGCGAAGCACTTCGCTCACGCCGCTGGAGCTGCCCGATGCGAGTGCGGCTTTCGCAGCCTGGATCGCTTCATTGTCTCTGCCGAGTTGGGCCAGGGCTTGCGCCGTCTCGACCTGCAGGTAGGGAATCTGGATGGAGTAGCGGTTGCGATGGATGATCGGATCGATCTGCTGGAGCAGTTCCAGTGCCCGCGAAGGCTGCTTGGCGTCGATGTAGGTCGAACACTTGATCAGCTGCGCCGTGGCCGCGACGACTTGTTGATCTGCATGATTGCAGGCTTCAATGGCGAGGTTTAGTTCGGGACTTTGGGGGTTGAGCAGCTTTCCGGCGAAAAGGGCGGCGGCTTCCAGCGAGTGCGACAGGCAGAGGGTGCCCGGCGAGTTGGACTCGCTCGCGACCATGCGCGCGTAGCGCAGGGCCAGATCGGTTTGTCCCGCCGCGTTGAGCGTCTGGGACAGGTTCTGCAGGACCATTACGCGGGCGCCCTCATCGTGAAGCTCCGGCAACTTGACCACCAGTTTGCCGGCAAGCGCGTAGGCCTCCTCGTAGCGATGGCCGATGCTCAGGTTGTTCATCAGGAGCGCCGATGCCCTGGCCACGAGCGGGGCGTCTCCCGCGTGCTCGATCACATCTCTGAGCGGTGCTTCCGCCCCCACATAGTCACCACGGAAGGCCAGCTCCCAGCCATCCAGGTAGCGCAGGCGCCACTGCTGCGCCGAGGTCATCGATGGGTTTTCCCGGTGGATCTGCGCCAGCATCCGCACGAAGCGCGGATGGTCGCTCAGCCGCACGCTCTCGGTCTGGTCCAGGAAGTGGCCGACGTCGGTGATCGCGGCAGCCGCCCATGCGGCCCACAGCCACAGCATCGCGGCCAGCGCGACGGTGGCGATGCGGAGCGGGCGGGGAAAGCGGTGGCGAGGCATGTCCGGGGAGCTATCTAACGGGCGATGGGCCGGCCATGCGCCCAACCAGTCGCGTCCGGCGCATGCGCCGATGGCCGGAGGCGCGGATGGCTGGCAGCCACTGGCGGGAACAACGGCATGCCGCAGGTATCACTGGAGAACATCCTTCCCTCGACGAAGCGACGATCCAAACCACAGGGGATCCCCATGCTGACGGCAGAATCGACGGAAAGTGAAGTCCCGGCCAGCGCGTCGAGGATGTATGGGCGCAGGTGTCTGCGCAAGATGCGGGCGAAGCATCCTGGGCAGGGGGATGTGCTTTCGCCCTGCGTCCATGTCCCCGCGGCGCGTTCCGTGCCGGGCACCGTGCGGCGCCACCTGTAGCGGCGGCGGGGCGGACTCAGACGGGACGGGGATCCCGCACCGAGCGGCCCAGCAGGTCGTCGTCGGTCAGCTCGGTCATCACGCGGTTGCGGTCGGCCCGCTTGGCGGCGTAGAGCGCGGCGTCGGCGTGGTGGAACAGCCGCGACAGGTCGAAACCGACCTGCTCGGTGAATGCCATGCCGATGCTCGCGGTCACCACGACCGGCTCGCCTTCCAGACGCAGGGGCGTGGCTGCCACGGCCTCCCGGATGTGTTCGGCCAGGGCGACGCATTCATCGTGCGCGCATCCGGTCAGAAGCAGGCCGAATTCCTCGCCACCCAGCCGGCCGAACAGGTCGCCCGGTCGCAGCCATGCCTGCACCACCGACACGATGTGGCGCAGCGCCTGGTCGCCGGTGACGTGGCCGTGGGTGTCGTTGATCTGCTTGAAATGGTCCAGGTCGATCAACGCCAGCGCCACGTTGCCGGACGATCGGCCCTGCTCGGCCACGGCAGCT
>NCKB01000009.1 GCA_002279065.1 Lysobacterales bacterium 15-68-25 | reverse complement strand
CGCACGGTTGCATACTGATCGGCACCAGCAGAACGATCACCATCGTAGAGGCTGACCAGCCGCTTCCGGAATAAGTGACCAGTTGGACCGGAATCCGCATCTGGCTTTGAAGGATGTCGCTATTCGCCATGATGTTCCCAAACTCCATGCCTTGATTGACGCTGGCGCGGACATCAAGACTTATGGTGGAGAAGCATTGGGGGCAAGTCTCGATTGGAACTATAACCATTATGGTTGTCGTCCCGAAGAAAGGGGACAGGCGTTAGAGGTCGTATCCACGCTTCTCAAACACGGCGCTGATATGAATGGAGCCGATGTTGATCTGTTACTCCTGGCGGGCGAAAACAATCACCCGGATGTAGCCGAAACGCTGATGAATCACGGCGCCGAACCGACACTGGAAATCGCAGAGTGGTCCACTGGTGAAGCCAAGGACCTGATTCGGGCTCGATATGAGCAAGACCTTTTGAGGCGGCACCTTCCCCAGGCTGCGTCAGACCATACCCAAGCCCCATCCATTCAACCATCACGAAAGCAAAGACTCTAAGTCGCATGGATATCCCATAAGAGCCCGCCTATATGGCGGGTTTTCTTTTGGGCCATCTTGACAGACCGCAAATCCTCGCCATGTTGGAGAGTGGGATGACTGGTTCGTCCGATTCGGCCTAAGAGGCAAAGGTGTGTTCATGTTGAAGGTAATAAAACAAATAGGTGAGGCGCTTTTATACCTGGTCATGATTATTGTGGGCGGCACCGTGATTGATTTGGCCTTCGGATACATCCTTGGCTATGTGCCTATTTGGATCATTGTCGGCTTCTTCATTGTACTCGTGATCTATTTGAACAGGCCTTCTCCTTATCGGCCAAGGCGCGAATGACGCTTGGCGCGAAACTCCAAAAACCGTTTCCTTATCAATCCCGCCTTCATGGCGGGTTTTTTATTGGGGTATTGACAGACCGCAAATCCTCGTCATTGTGAATGTATAGAGTTTTTCATTTATTCATTCTATTCATTCATACGGGGATTCATCATGAAACGATTTTGGAACATTGCGGTTTATTTATCGATTCTTTTGGGGGCTACGCTCTTGTCTCACATCGGAGACATCCAGGCGCAAACGGCGACACCTCAAACCGATGCCAATGGCAATACGGTCTATGGCTCAGGCAATGTGCTTGACCCCACCCGTCAAGTGACCATCAGCTCTATCTATGGCACGAACAACACCTTGCGCGGTGACTACACCTCGATCTTAGGTGGTGGAAATGCGGTCAACGGCATTGGCACGAATGTGGTCGGTTCTTCGAACACTGTTCTAGGTAACTCGACCAACGTCTTGGGCAATCACGCGAACGTCTATGGCGATGACTCCACCTGTATCGGTGACCAAATCACCTGTGGGTCACCCAATCTTGTCTCACCTGATCCGACTGGCACGGCCAACACGGCAAACAATCCAGTGGTGGCAGGTATCACGGCCATTGGTGCTCAAAGCTCGGTGACGGCAGGACAAGGCACGGCCATCGGCACCTTCTCTCAGGTGTCGGGTCAGTTCTCGACGGCCATCGGCTATGCCTCTTCGGCTACGGCCAACAACTGTATCGCTCTGGGTGCGGGTTCAACCTGCGACCAGGACAACACGGTCGCCGTGGGCAACCGCCGTCTGGTGGCCTTGGCTGCGGGTCAGGACTTCTCCGATGCCGCAACCGTGGGTCAGCTCTATCCCATCGCTGGGGCTTTGGGTGGTGGAGCTGGTGTGGTCCACGGCCAGTTTGTGGCTCCCACCTATTCCCTCAGTGGTGGCACCTTCCAGGATGTCGGTTCGGCTCTGAGCTACTTGGACAACCGAATCAGTGGTCTTCCCACCACCACGCCTACGCCTCCTCCGGTGTCCAACCCCAATGCGGTGACCTACGACGACAGCACCCATCAGACCGTGACGATGAGTGGTCAAGGTGGCACCACGATTTCGAACGTGCGGGCCGGTGTGGCTGATATGGACGCGGCCAATGTGGGCCAGGTCAAGCAAGCTCAGCAAGCGGCTCAGGATTGGGCGAAGAGCTACACCGATTTGAAGACCCAAGAGGCGCTCGCCCAGGCCAACCAATACACGGATTCTCGCTTCAACACCCTTGGTCGTCGTATCTCGGCTGTGGGTGCGATGAGCACGGCTCAATCGAACGCTGCGGCTTCATTGGCTGGTGTGGATTCTCGCTACAAGAATCGCATTGCCGGTGGCTTTGGTGAGCAAGGCGGGCTTCATGCCGTGACCATCATGTATCAGCACGTTTCCGACTCTGGCCAATACGCCTGGAACGTTTCTGGCACCGTGACCCAAGGTGGTGGTGCTTCGATTGGCGTCGGATTCTCTGCGGGCTTCTAAGCCTAACCCTGTTGAGGCACATCCCCCGATGTGTGCCGAGACCGTCCCCCCTGGTGTGGAGCTAGGGGGGATGTTTTTTTTGTCGGGATCTCTACGATATCGGTGCGCGATCACGCTTCACTTGGACTAAGGGGATAGGGATGAAAGAGCGGTTGTTTCTTCGTTGGAAGCTGATGTTTGTGGCGGTGGCGCTGCTGCTACCGATTCCATTCGTGTTTCGTTGGGCCGTTCCTCCGGCCCGAGCGGTGACAGACGACTTTCAAATCGGCTTTCTTCTTTTGGCCGTCTATTCGTTGTGGCTTCTCGTGCGGCGGTGGAAGCTTCTGACTTGGTTCGAGCGCCTGTTGGTCACCCTCACCATCCCAGCTCTGTTGGTGGAAGCCATCTTCGCGGATGAGTTCCACCTCTTGGTGAGCCTCCCAGGTGTTGTCCTAGGCGGTCTTCTGCTCCTGACCATGCTTCGAACGCCTTATGTGGTGAAGGGCAAGGCGTATCGCATTCGTGATGGGCGTGACTTCTATGAGAGCGAGGCCATGAAAGCCACCATCGATAGAACGAAGGGTGTGGTCTTCATCCAACGGAGGGCGTCATCCATCACCGCTCCGATTGGCAAGCTCTCGGTCTCACGGAAGCGTGACAAGTCCACGCTCATCTATGACTACAAGGAAGCGGACGAATTCATCCAAAGCCCTGTCACCGATATCACTGGGCGAGTCCAAGGCACAACGAAGTCTGTGTTCAAACCTACCTATGGGCAGGCCTATCGCACAGATGGGGGGACTGTGGAAAGGTTTGGGACATCACTGGTTCTCAAAGGTCGGACCATGACGGCGGTGAAGACCACCGACTATGGTCGCTCTGACTGGTTCATGAGGAACGTGGATGTCCCTGGGTCCGACGTGAGCTTCGGATTGTCTGACCCCGATGACACGCGGTTTGCCCGATGGGTCAAGCGTCACCGCAAGTGCTTCTCTGAACCCAAGTATCTCAAAGACATCGCGAACGCTTAGACGTCCAAACGCTTCTCATCGTCCACGCCTCAGCTTGGCCAAGGCCTCGTCTACCTTGGCCGATTGGCTCGTTCTCAGGTCTTGAAAAACGTCCACCGCATTCTGCTGCCACGGATTCAGCGGTTCACCTTGATAGGGACCGTCATACACCACCAAGGGCTCAGGCTCAGACTCCTGAACCACACGCACAGGAACAGGGGCGTTGACCCAATCCGCTTCGATTTGGCCAGGGCGCTGTGCTGGCCGAACAATCGGTGGGAACAACAGCTCGAAGAGGTCTCCTCCCATCCTCAGGATGGCTCGATTGCCCAGGAAGGTCTTGCCCTTCATCACCGGGCCAAGCTGGTCGGTCAGGTCAGAACCAAGCACAATGTCTACCAGCTCCTCATCGGCGCTGTTTGATTGGCTTCGGCCAGAATCGGAGTGACTGACGCTCGCCTTGCTCACTCGAACCCTTCGCTTGCCGATTTCTTGGACCATCGCTTGGCGACTTTCGCCAGGTCCGACCCTCGCATAAATGCGTGAGCCCACCATGTCCAAGATGGCCTTGGCGTTGTGGTCACCATAGACCCTTTTGAGCTGCTCCAACGATTGGAACAACAGCACCAGCTTGATTCCCTTCGAGCGTCCTCGTTCGATGAGGGACTGAATCGGCATGTGACCCAAGCTCGTCAGCTCATCGAGCAAAAACACCAGGTCTCGCTTCTTGCTGGGCAAGAGGCTGGTGTCGGGAAGTTTGGCCGATAGAAGCTCAGGTTCGAGCACGTTGATGAGTGTGGATACGAAGCCAGAGGTGAGCTTGGCGTCCTTACCTGCGGTCAGAAAAATCTGACGGTGCTTGCCCTTGTAGCCATCTCTCATCCAATCGAGGAGTGAAAACATGTGGTCGTCTATACGCTCCGGCCAGGCCATCGCCAGGTGGTCGATGAGTCGGGTTGAAGCGGCAAGAGAAGCCAGGATGGAAGAGGTGGTTTGGGACTCTCCATCTGCGATGAGGTTGGCGGCTTTGGCGAAGCTCGACGCCATGATGTTGGCCAGCTCATCACCGCTTTGGGTCAAGGCCTTGGACAAGTCCTGAAAGGTCCACTCCCCAGGCTTGGTTGCTTGAAGGTGCCGAATCGAACCTTCGGTCAGCATTTGTGCGGCGGTCGACCAGAATGGATCTCCGTGCTCGGGTGTTGGGATGAAGGTGTTGGCAAAGATGGCTGCTTGCTGCGGCGTTCGAATGTCACGCGCCACATCCCAAACCAGGGAACGCTTGTCGAAGGGACTAAGAATGCTGCCCTTGGGGAAGATGGCCGTCTGATCTCCCTTCACATCAAACGACAGAAAGCGGGTGTTCCGTTCGAAGAGCTGCTCGATGAGCCCCAGCAAGATTTGGGTCTTGCCCGAACCCACACCACCGACAATCAGGGTCGTCTTGGACCAGTGTTCCCGGCTCCACCGCACCTTGGGGTGAATGGCAAGCCATCCATGCTTGCCGCCTCCCATTCTTCTGGCTTCAATCGCGGCGCGCTGCTCGGCTTCCTTCCCTCGCCACAAGCGATTTCCCTCGATGTGCTTGACTCCATCAATCGGGACCAGGGAACGAATGAACACCCATGTGCTGACACTCCCTGACATCACCAGGATGAGACACAAGCGAACCCATGCGCTCATCGGTGCTTGGTGCCACCAGGCCAGATAGCGCGCGGCTTCATCCATCTCTGAACCCGTGAGGATGTGGGCCAAAGCCCACGCCATGCCCGAGAGGTGAAAGCTCACTCCTTCACTGCTGGACCCCAGACCAGGAAGGGTGCGCCACAACACCAGGTTCAAGACCAGGAACGACATCACCAGGGTCATCAGTCCTGTCATCAGCGCCCAATCCCATCGCCTCAGTTTTTCGCTGGGCGATAGGGTGGGAAGAGGTCCGATAAAGTGGTCTCTGATCATGCTCATCACATGCTTCGACCACGACCCGGACGCGGTGACAAAGCCTTGGCTTTCTCACGCTGAACGGCCAGATCATCGCGCATGCCTGGGGCCAGACCAGACAGGTCCTTGGGGATGGCTTCGAAGGCGGCTTTCTTTTCTGGCGTGATGGAGGGACCCAAGCCTTGCTGCTTCTGCCAGGTCTCCCATCCCATTCTGGTTTGGATGGCCAAATCGGCAATGGCGGTGTCTCGATGTGGACCTTCTTGAAGGGCCTCGTAGGCACTCGCTTTGCTGAGGGCTTCCACCCCCACATCCCATTTGCCTGCGGCAAAACTCGATTGGGCTTGGGCCAGCTCAGCTCTCGCATGCTGGGCGTCTGCCTGGTTCGGCCACACTCGCGTGCGCCCCATCAGTTGGCCACTCATCGCGGACCATTCACCGCTTAGCTCATCGGCCACCAAGGGACGTTTCTGGCGGCTCAGTTCCCTGTTGCCTTCCCATGCGATGGAACCAGCCACCATCCGAACACGGTCAGGTGAGAGGCCAGATTGGTCGGAAAAGGCTTGTGCCTCGTGGTGCCACAAACGGCCCACATCTTCCGCCGCTCTTGGCAACGTCATGCCAAAGGTCCGTTCCCAATACTCGGCATGTGCCACACGGTCTGAGCCTGGGGCCACGCTCGGATGTTCGCCTCGTCTGATGGCGGCGTATTCATCCAAGAGCAGAGACGCATGGTGTTCGATGGCCTGGGTCTTACCTGCTTCCAAGTCGTTCTTGAAGGCTTGAAGTGCTGGGTAGTAGCGAAGGGGCTCGTCTTTGGGTGGCACCAGCGGCACGACCCTCATGGGCGCACGTGATTCGTCCACTACGATGGGAGAGGCGCCGATGTGGCCTTTGAGGTAGGCGGTAAAAGCGTTGGCTTCTTCGATGGTCGCCACATCACCAAGATAGGTTCGCTGCCGTTTGTCGTTGAAGGCATAGAGGGCCACCGCGTGGTATTCCTCACCCACCTTGGCGAACTCGATGTCGTTGCTCTCGGTTCGGCGGATGGGTTGAAGCGACAGCTCCTGGTTCCAGTCGGCAGGAATCATCATCGCCCGCTCGATGTAGGTCTGAACGGGGTCGGCAGATGGGGCCTGACGTAAGGGTGTCTTCGATTCGACCGAATCAATGGCCCGGTTCAGGTGCTTGTTGAAGTCTTCGGCTTCGGAGGTGTAAGAGGACATCGGCACACGCGCACCGTTGACCTTGGTCAGACACTTTCCGTCATAACCCATCGAGGTGGTGACAGGGGTTTGGACCCCATCCTTCCAATACTCGATGTCGAAGCCATCCCCCATGGTGACGCGGGGCTCCCATCCTCGTGCTTGTGCTGCTTCTCGAAGATCCTGAAAGCTGTCGAGTGGTCGATAGCCTTCCACACTCTTGGGTTGAACATCCCTCATCGCCTGGATCGATCGCACATGCTCACGCACGGCCATGTCCCAACCTTCGGGCCTGGGCCAGGTGCCGAGGCGTTCCTTCATCGCGTCGAGCAAGTCTTGCTTGGTTTCACGCTTGGCGGACAGCTCGGCCATGGGCATGCCGGCGAAGTTGAAGAACACGCGTCCCAGCTCCTCATCTTCCTTGCGCTCCAAGCCTGCGAAGACGCTTCTGGCGGTGTTGAAGGGCAGGGCTGAATCGGTGGCTTCGAGCACATCAATGGACCAGGCCAGCTTGCTGTTGAGGGCGTCGGTGCCAACAAACGGCTCGACTGGAATCCCCATCGCCGCACGTGGCTCTGGGATGGCCTCCATGATGGTCTCGCGCTGCTCTGGCTCTTCTTCCAGATCCACCTCTTGCTCTTGGGTGAGTCCTTGCTCGAAGCCCATCACGAAGGTCGTGATCTTCTCTGCGTCTGCTGAGGCACGGAAGATTTCTTGGGGGTCGTTTTTCAGCGCCTTGATCCAGGACTGGACATAAGACGCATGACGCTGACCGTCATGACCTATCCCCAGCTCCTCACCCAAGAGCATGGATGAAATCTCAGCCCTCAGCTCTTCCTTGGCATAGCTCTCAGACCCAAAGCTTCCCGTGAGGTCACGGTCTAAACGTGAGCCGTGGCCTGTCCAATGTCCCAGCTCGTGAAGCGCGGTCGCGTAGTAAAGCGAAGGCTCCGCGAACTGCTGCTTGTCAGGCATTTGGATGTGGTCACGGATGGGCGAGTAGTAGGCCTCATCTCCACCATGCCGAATGTCTGCGCCTGACTGTTTGAGTAAGGACTCCACCCTTTCGATGGGGTCCCAGGTGAGCGGTGGTTGCGGCTCATCCTTCCATGGGGTCAGGCCTTGGATCTGCTCGGCATTCCAGACGTCGTGGTATTTCACGAAGGGCCTTTCGAGCCTCACCCTCCTTTTCTTGCCCGTCTCCTTGTCCACCTCCTCTCGCGTGAACTGCCAGAACTCGATCTTCACACTCTTCGACCCCTTCATGAGCTTCAAGCCACGGGGGTCCTTGGCAATCTGGTTGAACGTGAACCAGCGAGGGTCCTGCCGATTCTGCATGGCCAGCCAGATCGCATTGGCGCCCTTGTATCGGCGTCCTGTTGAGCCGTTGTGGGGAAGGGTCCCACGCTTGCCTTTGGACCAAGGGATTTGGAAGGGTGCTGTGCCCTTCTCTAACTGCTCGATGAGTCGATTGGCGACCTCAGTCGCGTGGTCTTTGCGTGTTCTGGCCATACGGGGGCTCCTGGTTGCGAGTCCCCGATGACTCTGGGTTGATGTCGTGTGCGGTTTCCTCGAAGGCTCCCATCTGTTCTGCCTCAGTCCATGAATAGGATTCAGCGGGTGCCTTGGTGGGCGTGGTGGGCTTGGTTAGGCCAAGCCATGAAAAGAGGGACATGGTGGACTCCTAGATTCGTCTGCGAAGGGATGGGGTAGGGGCCTGACTGATCTGTGCCTGCTCGACCAACGCGGCCAGTCGGTCGCGGCAATCCAGCTCAGCGCAACGTTCACCCAAGGCCTGAATCATCTCTGGGGCTTCGCTGGGGTCGTAGCGCCCTTGGATGGCCTGCTCGATCCTTGCCATCACCGCTCTTGGGTCACACATCGACAGCACCAGGTCAAAGCATGCTTTGCTGTATTTGGCAGCAACGATAAGCACGGGATGGAGATTCAGCGATTCGTCCATCATCGGAATGAGGTAGCCCAATATGTTGGGTTCGTTGTAGTAGGCGGCACATTCAATTGCTGTGGTGGAGTAAAGCGTATCGGTGTTCTTGACCATCATTTGAACGGCTTGAAGATTTAATGCGTTGATAGAGCGTTTGATGGCTTCGCAATGGTTCCAAAAAGGATTAGCGCCTGCTTCAAGCAAGACTTGGATGTCATGAAGGTTGTTCGCCGTTGCGGCCTGAATCAATGATTCATCGCATGCGCGTTGAATGTCTTCGTTGGAAATTTTTTTCATGAAGTGCTCCTATGATTTCAAGATGAAGGTGTTTTTCGTTCTGTCAAGACCACTTACCGACCGCGAGCCCATTTGGGTTTCATGGAAGGCTGGGGCAGGGTAAAGGCGCTTTTGAATGCGGGCTTGGGTTTAGCGGCCACCTGGGGAATGGCCTTCGGTGTTGCGTTCGGCACTTGGACATGGGTGACCTGTTGAACCAAACGACACTGAGGCTTTCGGGCTTTGGCGTAAAAGCGCACCCACACACCCTTTCGGTTTCCTGGCGTGCGATAAGGATTGCGTTTGAAGGCCATGATGGCGTTGACCATGGCTTGGCGCGGAATAGGGCGTTTAGCCAAGTCGACCACATCCGACATATGAGTGACAGCTTCAATGATGGAACCAAAGCCGTGAAGCCCGAGGATTTCAGACACCATCATTTCCGAGGCATGGCCCAACACTTCACATGAAAGCTCTTCATCTTCGTCATCATCCAGGGGAATGAAGAGTTCCAGCTCTTCATCGTCCTCGAAATGCCACTGTTCGACCTGGCTGATTCGTTGTTCGGTGTGCGTGCTCATGCCTGGCCTCCTTGTCCGCAAGAGACCGTGGGTGCCCCTGGACCATCGATCCACATGAAGGCGTCCTCCATGCCGAGCTTTCTTAGGGCTTGGACTGCCTGAGGCCTCATGGCTGGACAGCCCAGGCTTCGACCCGCATGACCACGGCTTACATAGTCGGCAGGGTGTAAAACCACGTGGCGCTTGGCCACATTCGTGTTGTATCCAGGGGTGAGGCCTTCCAAGTTGTATGACCAGCCATGGCCACCGATGTAGGGGCTGGCAATCTCATAGAGACCCAAGCTCGTTTCGTTCGAGTTGATGCGGTTCGAAAATTGAACTGGAACACCCGTTTTTCCGGGGTCAGAGCCGGCGCCGTGTGCGACCCATTCTTTCATCACCAGGCGTGGCTTTTGGCCATCTAAGGTGAAGACCCAAACCCGTGGTTGATTGGATGGAAGAGACATATCGGCAATCAAAAGCCGCTTGGGTTGAATGCCTGTCTTTTGAATTTCACACATCAGCGCCATTTGAGCGCGGTGAAGAGTGTCAAAGGATAAGTGTGGCGCTTCTTGCTCCATTTGATGAATAGGTAATGATGTCATGGTAAATCCCCGATAAATAAATACTCATAGATTCAATGTGCTCCTGTTTAGCGTTCTGTCAAGTCACCTAATGAAAAAAAAGATCAAAAAAAAGCCCCCGACGAATCAGGGGCTTTTGGACCTGTCGCTTGCTTCACATCCGGTGCCTGTTGATGGCTGGTTTTTCAATGGACTGTTCCATGCCTTGCTGCGGGCTATGGGTTGGAGATCGACTATCTATCGACAAAGGATTCCTCGGTTCTTTGCCTTTACTGACCAGCACCGCATTTTCATAGGAACCCTTGAAGGTCTCGACTCGCTCTTTCATCGACATCCCTCCATTCAACTCGTGTTGGCGCAAGTCGTTTTGGAGCATTGCGTTGTCGCGATACTTGTCGAGCATGGCGAAATCAGGGTCTCGGCGTTGTTCAATCCTGGCTCCCAGGTTCGCGAAGTCCAGCTTGGGAGGTTCATTGGAAGGACCCTCGGGGGAAGGGGCTTGGGCCAATGAATCGACCTTCTGCTCCACTTGGGGCTCGGTCTTGGGTTCGGGTGCTTGCTGTTGCCGAGCGGGATTGAGGTCACCCAGGCCGGTTGCCTTTTGAAGGTCAACGAAGCGGCCATATTGCTCACGCGCATAGTTGTCTTCCCAGGTCGGAGTGGCCGATAAATCCTCAGGCATGATGGCGTTGTTCAAGCCAGCTTCTTCCTTGAAGGTCCTCTCCTGCTGAGCGCGTGGGCTGTTCTCGTTGGGGTGCTCTCGACCCTCCCGATTCATCCACATGCGCTGGTTGTATTCATCCTTCATATCGACTCCGGTGACCACCGGATGTTCGTGTTTGGTGTCGAAGTCCACCAGCTTCTCAAAGCTGCGGTCGTAGATTCGCTGCGTCAAATTGTCGGTGGGCTTATCCCTCAGATGGAGCGATGACATCTCCACCCGCATGGTCAGTTCGAGGCGTGCCTTGTCGACCTTCGGCATGTCGGAGGTCATGTCCTTTCGGATGTCTTCATGCCGTTTGCTTAGTTCTTTGGCAGTCAGAGATGGCTCCAAGTGAGCCAAGCGAAGACCTTCATCACCCGCCTTGGGATAGTTCCCGGCCAGTGATGGGGTGTTGTGGGGATACATCACGGGTTCGGAAGAGATGTATCGCTGTTCAAGTTCTTGCTGTTGTTGTGTATCCATGGAAACTCCTTGATATGGGAAAGGGGATTATTTCGGGGCCGAAGTCGTGGACGGCATGTATCGCAGCTTCACAAAGTCGTGCATGGCATAGCCACCGCGATACCACTTCACCAGCGCCACGCCTTGTCGCAGGTTGGCGTCGATCTCACCCTTCTCTAACCAAGGACCGAATTCCGTCCTTACGCTTCGAATGAGGGGCAGTCTCGTGTTGATGGCACCTAAGCCATTGCGGTTGATGTGACTGACATTCCCGTGGTCCACGTTCGACCCGTCCACAAGCTCTTCGAACTCGTGCGAGCCTTGGCGACGAAGGCGCAAGAAGGCCAGTCTGTCGGGATGGTCGTCATCGAACGCGGCCAACTGAGCGGCATACGAAATGGTGGCGTCGACCAGCAATCGACCACTTGGATACATGGGGGTCTGAACTCTGCCCTCACCGATGACAAGCTGCATGAAGTCTCGCGTCTCAGTGGCAGTGCCTGGGTCGAGACAGATGACCGTTGAGAAGTTGTCTCGAAGGTTTTGAGCACGGTCCGCACCCATCGCCGCGACGAAACTTGATACGGCTTGGGCCGCATAGACCAGAGCTGCACCTTTGGAGCGGAACTGCGAAACAGCAAGCCGGTCTTGTTCCGTGACCAGACCAGGCACATGAGCTTCATCCGTCACCAAAAGCACTTCTCGCTGCGTCGGGTCGTTCTTCCAATCGTTGTCTCGCAGGTGAATCTTCGTCATGACACGGTTTTTGATCAGCGCTTGAATGAGCACCGCACCTTGACCATATTTGTCCGCAGGCAGATACAAACCCATGCCAGCGCCTTCGAGCACGCTTTCGAGCCGGACTCCCTGTTCGAGCTGCGTCCAAGCCACAAGGTCTGGGTGAGAAAACAACGGGTTGATCCAGTTGGCGACCGTCTCAAACACGCTCGAACGAGTTTCTGGGTCCTGTAACCCGAGCGCTTTCAGGTCGTCCAAGGTCATCTTCATCATCTGACCCTCAGGCGTGTCGGTATATTCAATCTCTCGTTCGGTGCGCTTGGTCCCGTCAGGTTTCTCGGACATGAACTTCGTCACCTTAACCAGCGGGTGATGGTCATGGACAAAGTCAATCAGCGCTAAGAGCTTGATGTTCTTTTGGCCCAACTCCTTGTCTGGCGACCAAATCTTGACCACATTGATCAAGTTCAAATGAGTCCATGGCGTGATTTTGTAAGCCCTGGACTCCATTAGTGATTCTTTGTCCTGTCCCTGACCCACTTTCGTCTCGATGCTTTGGAGTTCGGCCTCAGCAACGTAGAACATCAGATTCGTGATGTTTTGAAAGAGCCTCTGACCCGCCAGCACAAAGAATGCTCCATTGCCAGTTTGAGACTTGCTGGTTTCGTTCACTGCCTCATAGGCTCGTGTGATGCCTTGGGAAGTCATCCCTTCATAAAGGCCCAGCGCGAGGCCTGGTTTGATAAGCGTGAAGCCAGAAACATCTTTGAAGTCCAGAGGCAACACTCCCTTACCGCACGTGATGAGGTATCCGCCGAGCTTGTTGATATACCACTGCGTGGCGATGGGTAAAATCGTGCTCGATGTCTTGCCCGAACCTGATTTTCCTAATACCAGCGTGTGTTGGAGTAAGTCGTTTTGGGAAGCAAGAGCATATTGCCCAGCTTCCGGCGCAATCCGGCTTCCTTTTTGAATCAGATATCCCGTCGCTTCACCGATTTTGATGGGCGGAGTGGGGTCTTTGGCTGCGCGCATGAGTTGCTCAAAGCGGAAGATGCGGTGAGCATTCTTCGTCAACCCGTTCCGCGTTCCCTGCGCATTAAGATCCCGAAGACTGAGCGCAAAGGTTCGGGAGCGCTCCATGTGTTTGACGAAATGCCATGGACCCATCCAAAGCCCAATCAGGCTTGGCACGATGAGGTTGAGGACCGAACCCAGAACAAAGGTGACATCATTCATCGTCATCAACACGCCAGGCAAGACCAAAAGCGCGTCGATGAGCACGGCCAACATCACGACATGCTTCATTGAGCTGAAAACAGTCAGTCGCTCCGAGTTGTGGTCATGGGCGTGACCACCAAACAAAGTGACCGCAGTAAACAAAAGAAGCACCAATGAAGCCGTGAGGACACCCGCGCCAACAAGACCAGTTGAATCGAAGTGTCCGCCACCAAATCCCAAGGCACGTCCAATCCCAGCACCCAACATCCAAAGCTTAGGTCCGAAAGCAGGCAGGGCATACATCATCACCCAAGAGAGCTTCCCATCCTCGGAATGTCCCTTTCGTCCTGCTTCGATGATCTTCGTCAGAAAGAACGAGAGGATGAGTGACACACCCCCAGCAATCATGGCCAGGAAATGAGTGGGTATCAGGTTCCACGCGGCAAATCCGATGAGCACCTGGGCGCACATGGCGATGAACACGCCTGGGCTTGTGCTGCCTTGCCATAAGTCCGACTCGGTGATGATGGAGGCAACGGGATACTTGCCATCCATCGTCAAATCGAAATTCGGACGGGTCTGGATGAGGTCCTTGACGCGCTCCATATACTTCGCTTCTTCGGTCTCCCAAAGCTTTCGAGCGTCGTCGTTGAGATTCAAGCGGTCTTTGAGAGCGAGACAAGCGTCCTCAAAGCTGTGGGGCTTTCGCTCCATCAAGGACCTGGCTTCATCGCTGGTGAGCTTTTGCTTGGCTTCTTCGAAATCCTCTTTGAGCGTCTCACGGCCACCGTTCGCTCGGCACAGTTTGTCCACGAAGTTTTTATCTGAATAGGCGAAGACGAAGAGCGCGGCCATGGCTTTGGGGTTTGGCAAGTCTTCTCGCCCTACCACCAGGTCAGCTTCTTCTTTGCTCTTTTGAAGCAGCTTGTCCGTTGGAATAAGTGTGTTTAATAACATGTATGTCTCCCGATTTAGAATAAGTGTTTGATGAGGTTTCCAAAGCCAATCAAGATGGATAGGGCTGAGACGATGATGGCCGTGACGACCACCAGCCATCGCCCAAAGTCTGAGATAAACTCAAACCGAAACCGATTGAGCGTGATGAGTGCTTTGACCTTTTGTTGATCCGATATGTCTGATGGCTTTGGAATCTTTCTGTCTTCCGTCAAAGCCCAAAACTCACGAACATCGAAGTCCTGGGGAACCTGATAGAACATCCGGCCGCTCCACATAAAGAAGCGAGTCGCTAAGCTGTCTTTCCATAAAAAAGCGTTTCGAAGATTTCCCAACATGATGATTCCTCTCTTTATGTGTATACGAATAAATAAGATTTATAATCTAACAGTGACGATGATTTGCGTTTTGTCAAGTAGTTCAATAGAACATTGGTAATGAATCAGTTGCCTCCCTTAATGTCGTTCTTCAAGCGATGGAAAAACGACCCCAACTTGGATTTCGCTTTCTTCACCGCGCTTTCTTTTGAAGCGGGTGGTGCGGTCTCTTGCGTTGGTGAGGCTTCACCTGTTGCGGCGCGACTGGCCGCTGTTCCATAGCGAGCATTCACCCCCTGAGAGTCGACGGTGGTGCTCAGCCGATACTTCGCATTGACCCCTTCATTGGCCTGGGGCACCACGTGCTTGGCTCGTTCCACACGCGCATTGTTCTTCTCTTCAAGGGCTCGGGCTTGCTGCTCTTTGAACCTGGCTTCGCGTGCGGCTTGTTGCTGAGCACGCTGCTTGGCAAGAGCGTCATCACGTGCTTGACGCTCGGCTTGCTGCTTGGCCTCTGCTTCTTGCTGTGCGGCCAGACGTGCGGCTTGCTGTTTCTCAGCTTCGGCTTTGGCCGCTGCTTCCTGGGCGGCTTGCTCTGCTGCTGCCTTTGCCTGAGCTTCCTCTTGCGCCTTTTTGGTGAGCGCAAGCTTCGCGGCGATGGCTTGTTGCTCGGCTTGCTTGATCTGCGCCTGGGCGATGGCCTGCGATTCATTGGCACTCGGCACGGGTGTGCTCGGAACCGAATAGGTGATGGCTAATGCGCCCGCGAGAATCGCGACGGCGGGGAGATGTTTGGTCCAGGTCTTCATGGTTGGGCCTCCTTGGAAGTGGGAAGGGAAGCGATGTGAACGATGTTTCCGTCCTTCGCTGAGAGATCGGTGGCGGCATTGGTGGAAGCGAAGGCCCACGACATCGAACAAGACGAACAAAACACGGCCGACCGCCCGCTCTGGTCCTTGTCGGATGTGGCGCGGATGAGACGAACCGATTCGGTCAGGTCCTTCTTCGGTTGCCCGTTCACCACTGCGTCGAACGTCACACCACACGTCCACGCTTCACCATTCACTCCTGCGGGCAGACCCTTCGACCCGCCGAATGAACGTCGGCAAGATCCGACTCGAACGTTCGCGACATCCACAAAGGGATGAGCGGAATCGAGCGGGCTCTGTTCGACGTTCGAAAAGATTCCTTCCTTCCCTCGGGTGCTTCCCGTCGAGTAGGGCCACATGTTGTTGATGTTCTGAGCGGTCGCGACTGCGGCGAACACTTGGTCATCGGTTGGGGGTGTGCTGCTGAATCGGTGCCCGACCAAGACCAGTCCAATGACCAAGGCCAGGCCCGTGCTCCACCAGGCCGAACCCAATCGACCCTTCAAAGCTTTCGTCACGCCCACCGCCTTGCCGATGGCTTTGCCTGCGGCTTCGGTGGCTTGCTTGCCTTGTTCTGAGCTGGCCGCTTGTTTGCCTTTCTCGACCACGTGCTGCGTGGACTCTTTGGCTTTTTGAACCGCAACCTTGCCGACTTGGCCGAGCTTCTCCATGGCTTCGGTCATGTCGACTCCATCGCTCTTCAATGCTTCCTGTCGTTTCTTCCTCGCGCTTTCAGCGAGTGTTTCTAAGTCAAAGTCATCGCTCATGTCATTTCTCCGGTTTGAAAAAGTTTTGCCAATCTTTCTTTCGGTATTCCTGAATCTCTTCGGGTGTGGGCTGGATATGTAAGGCCATCCACGTGATGTGGGCGGTGGCAAGACACACCGCGACCATCGACATATGACCGACGAAGTTCGTCGTGATGTTCCAAATGACCGCCATCCAAAACGCCATGAAAAGGTTGACGGTGTAGGCGGCGACCATGCTGATTCGAATGCTCTTGATGTTCATGTCCATGTCTCCATCAACCCAAAATGGGTGCTCCTGTTGGGCCAACACGAGAGGTTGAACTCCCCGAAGTGGGACGGCCGGTGTTGGTGGTGTTCAATGCTTTGAGCTGAAGAATGAAGTTATCAAGGACAGCTCGGTCGGCGGCGATGATGTCCGCCATCTCATCCATCAAGACATTGACAGCCGCCTTGTGTTCGGTGAGCAAGTGGTCGAATCGTTCGTCTGCTTTGTCTAAGAAGTCATCGACTCTGTTCTCGTAGACTCTCATCGCTTCCTCATGTCCTAAGAGCAATAAAGTTCCCGAGACCACCAGCTCAGTCATGGGTAATCCTGTGTGCTTCGACATCGATTGAAGAGACTCCTTCATGGACTGCGGAATCCTGATGGTGAGTCGATGTTTTTCGTCGTTGTTCATTATGAATGTCTCCAATGTGGGTCTTATATAATTCACAATGGCGAGGTTTTGCGTTCTGTCAAGAGGGTGATGTCAAGACTTTAATCGTGACGCCGGGTTTAATGGCGTGGTAAAGCCATTCTTGGGTCAAAAAGGGCGGCGTCAGATGTCACGCTTTTCAAAATGTGACGCCGGATCAAATGGTTTCACATCGGGCTTTACAAGGGATTTTGGGCATTTCTCAGACACCTCAGTGAATGCGTTTTGTGTATGTTATTTTTCTGCCACCCCCAAACGCTTTGTCTTTTCATGCGATAAAGGCGACCGCTCTTGCTTTGACAGAAGTCGGCCTTCTGCTGTGAGGGGTGCGGCATTCAAAACGCATGGACCCGCCCATCATTTTTGGATTTACCTGGGCGACGTTTTTCAACCTCTTGCGCGTTCGCAATCCCTCGTTAGTCTGAAATGAAGACCAAAATATTTCGGGGGAACGCATGAACACTTCAACGCGAAGCGATGAATCAGAAAGCTCAAAGTTGGATCAAGAGGAGAGGGGAGAACCCGCGCTTCCTCTGTCGCGTTCGGTGCTTCGATTCATCGTGGAGCTGAGCAAAGACGAACAGCCGAGGGGCCTCAAACGGAAGGCCTGGCAGAAACACTTCACGGGCAATGTCTATGGGAAAGCGTGCGCAGTCTGTGGGACGGCGCTCGATGATTCCGCACCTGGTCGGCTCATGAATGTCATCCCTCATCGCCTGGGCGGCTCGAAGGAAACGGTCAACGATTGGCTCGTTTGTGCTGGGTGCGTCGAATCAGTTCGGCACCGTGACCCGCTCTTGGTCCCTGGATTTTCGAACAGGGAAGAGTCGATGAAGCGAAGGCTATACGCGCTCGAACGGTCGGCCAACCACGTGTGGGTGCCGAGCAAGGTTAAAGCGAGGGGAGAGGGAGAACTGAGGGCTCACCTGGTCGAACGCTGGGCGTATCCGCGTGCGAAGGGAAGCTGCTTCGTCGGGGAGCACTGTGGAATCGTGGCCTTCGATGTGCGCGACCACGACGACGAATGGCTCGCGTTGTTGCGTCAACGCTTACGGCTCTTGAAGGTGGAAACCGAACACCACCTGGTTCAGGGCTTCGACATCCTGGCGTGGGAAAGCTCACACCATGAAGCAGCTCTTCATGCGCTTATCGACACGAACGTGTTGCTCTCTCGCTTCGGCTTGGAGAGCTGGAAGCCGGCGGAAGTTAGAAGTGGCATCCTTGCCTGGTGGTCCATGACTGGCGAGTCGCTTGCACAGTTCCGGGCTGCTTGGCGGGCGAAGCCAAGTAGAAAATGATCTCCACTTACTAGTTTTCTTATTTCGGGATGGCAACTTGACGTGAGATGGCCTGATAAGCGGCAAAGGCGGTTGGTTCATCAAGCCCGTTGGCAAGGACAACGCGTTTCCCTTTCGCTTCTAGTTCGACGACGAATGAGCGTTCGGCATACCAGTCTGCTCGCTTTTGGCGGGAATTCGCCCCTGCATTCTCAATGGCGTTCCCCATGATGGTCGCAACCGTGGGGCGTCCGAACATTTGTGTCCGTCCGACAACTACGTTGTACGTTTGGCGGCAGAGCAATCGCGCAATGTCCTTTGCGTTGTATATATGAGCCGCGCCATTCTCATCTTGAGCTTCAATTCGATCTTGCGTGGCTTCAATGCGAGTTGCGAATACTCGTCCCCTGGGGTCGGTATTAAGCTGTTTGTTGCTGAGCATGCCCATGCCTACACCGAACCCAAGGCCGCCAAGCAAATAGATTGGGTTGTGGGTGGCCGAAGTAAAAGCTAGGCCGATAAATCCTCCAATTCCACCAAAGACCAGTCCGGTGAGGATTGGGCCAACCCTTTGTGGCTCCTTTTGGGCGGGTACGAGCGTGACGACCGTTCGCGTCGAATTTTCTTCAATCTTGATCGTGCTATGTGGCTGGCGGGTGGTATTGGCAACATCGATTTGATTCATATGCTTTACCTGTTCAAGCTGATCCCGTCAGAACTGAATGTTCTGTTCATTGTCCGTATGGTTGAGATAGTGCCCGTTGGAATCGAAGATCAGGGCCAGGTACTGGGTATGGCTTTTCGGACCATGACCGACGAAAGTGCCTACAATCGGAATGAACGACTTGGGGTCCATCTTTTCACTTGAATATTCGTAGAAAAGTTGGGTTGTGCCGTCGGTGTTATGCGTGGTGCTCATCGGCTGCCCGAAGATCCGTTCTGCATCCGTGATCGTGCTAACGCCAGGCCTGAGCTGCTTGACTTGGTCGACGTCGATGGGCTTGCCTGCCGTTGCGCATGCGGCCAAGACGCAGGTCGCGAGAGCGCCAAAGATCATCTTTCTCATGCTGTTCCCCTGTTGGTATGCCTAAGCTCCCAGCCCTCTTGATGGCGGCGGCAGCTTTAGAGAAAGATGGGGTATAGGCGCCTCAGCGCGCATCATCAAAAGTGATGAAAGAACGGCACGGAGATGGCATGGAAGCAGTTGATGCACTCATCGCAAAGGTTTACGGATCTGTCTTGGAGCCGGGATCGTTCCTTCCGACGTTGTCGGACATCAACCAGCACTTGGATTGCGACGGTGTCCACGTTGTAGGCTGGGACCGTCACGCCAATCAGATGATTGTGAGCATGCTGGTGGGCGACCATCTTCGCTCTGTGGAGGAGCGCTATCGCTCGTCACCCCACTACCAGCGTATCGATCCTAGAACTGCCCTGACCTTGGCCAAATCGCCGGGTGTGGCACTGGCGTGTCACGATTTCTTCGACGACGCTTATGTGGCGAAAAGCGAGTTCTACCAAGACCTTCTGATTCCGGGTGGGGCGCGTTACGTGCTCGGTGGAAACATCTTTCACGATGACCACCGGGATATTGTCATCGCCTTCAACCACCTGGTAGGGCGGCCCCAGTTCTCGACGCGCCAGAGGCGAATCGCGGAGCGTATCCTCCCCCACCTTCACCAGTGGACGATGATGATGCAGCAGGCGTCATCGCTCAGAATGGCCTTGGCTACGGGATTCCATGCCCTGGAACAACTCACCCAAGGAGTGGTTGCGCTTGATGGAAGGCTAAGGGTGCTCTACGCGAACCCTGTGGCCCAGAGAGTCCTTGGTGCCGGCCTTATGCGGCCTGGACTTGGGCTTACCGCGACTCATCCTTTGGGTAGGGATGGCAGTGATTTTCTGAGGGAAGCCAACTCATCCCGGCAGTCGAAGACGTTCCTTGCTCAAAGTAAGCGAGGGGTTACCTCTCTAGCAGTCACTGCCTTTGCAGTGCCGGTGGAAACGTCAGGGGACGGTCACAACACACCAGTTGGGCTTCAAGGATTGGGGGGCAGCGAAATCGCAACTACGGGGGAGTCGCTCTTTCATGCGGTACGCCGGCCGAGCCTGGTGGTGCTCATTCGAAGCACGGAGCAGGCCAGTCCCATCGGAGAAGCTCAGCTCCGCGAGATTTTTGGTCTCACCCGCTCGGAAGCTCGCCTAGCCTTCGCTCTATGCGATGGTCAAGAGCCAAAGTCATTCGCAGAGAAGCACCAGGTAAGCATCAACACCGTTCGCACCCAGGTCCGAGCACTACTCCATAAGACAGGTGCTCGGTCACTCCGTGACCTTGTTCGTTTGCTTGCGAGCTTCTCTTAGCCGAGGGTGAAGTCGTCCCGAATGGCGGATAAGAAAAACCCCAACGTCGGTTCCACCTGACTTACATGTCGGCTCACTAACGCCAGACAATCCGTCGGTTCGGGCCAGACGATGGGGCAGGGTCAGACTACGAGATTGCGCTGCTGGATGTCACCAGGACACTCGTCGTTCTTGCGTCGGTAAGTGCTGACTAGGGCGTGGGTGACGAACCAAGGAGAAGCTCAGCGATTCGCTTTGCTGAGGCAATCCTTCTCAAAGGGTTGAGGTGCTTGTCCGCCTTCACCATGAACTTAGTCTGCTGTTCACTTGGGTGCTGAACGAAGGGATCTGCGTCGAAGTCTGAGGCCAGATATCCCGTGAGCATTCCATCCTTCCTGGGAGTGAGGAAGACATAGAAGCACTGCTGACCAGTCTGCTTGGTCCACCAATCGAAGGAAGCCTTGACCGACTTCATCACGTTCCACCATGCGGGTCGGTCCATCGACACATGGATGTTGAGCAAGCCAACACCACCAAGGATGTAGACCTCACGGCCGGAGCCGCCAAGCTTTTGGAAGAGAACTTTCAACGCGGTGTGCTCTTCCTTCTCGGCCATGTCCGAGAGCTTTTCGAGCTTCGCACCTTGCGAACGAAGTTCTGCGAGGAGGTCTTCGCGTAGCTCATCAGCTTCGGGGGTTCTGGACATGTGGCTTCTCGGTATGTGGCTACTTGTGAGCGTTCGCCCACGCCTTGGTCAGCGAAGCGAACACATGAGTCATCTCACCTTCGAACTGCTCCTTTGAGATGTTGGCTCCGACGTCCTTAGCAAGTGCAGTCTTCTCACCACTCTTCATGGCCTTCGCCTGTTCCGCTGTCTTCCGCCAGGGTTCGGGGTAGCACTCTTCGAGAGACCCGAACGGGCTCTCTACGAATTGCCCTCGCTGAAAAAATTCCTGGTAGTTGCGCTTGAAGACTTCGAAGTCTGCTTGCTTTTCTGGCGATGGCTTATCGCAGAGCACCACGAGCTGGTTGCGGTAGACGGGTGTGTGGGCGAGCGGGACGAACACCCGATTGATGGCCTCCATCGAGCGTCCCTGGGTCTTGTGGTCGCCTTCGGAACGAATGAGTTTGACGTGGGGCTTGTCGGCATAGAAGCGGCGCATGACCAAGCCAAGACACAAGTCCTCGGAGGCACCCTCAACGATAAGGAAATTCTGCGGGAAGAGGAGGTCGGCAGGAGATCCACCCAGCAGCTCGTATACCAGATCCGGCTTGTCTTGCTCGGTGATGGGGCGAATCTGTGTGGCTCCATCCTTCTTTTCGACACGCCACAACGTCTGTTGGGTGTGGTCGTCGGTGACCAAGACAGAAGAGTGGGTGTTGATGAACACCTGGTCGCCGTTGGCCACAAGCTCCATGAGTGCCTGTTTGAGCTGGCGTTGGGCAGTAGGGTGGAGGTGGAGTTCTGCTTCATCGATGAGGAAGAGGAATCGCTTGCCGAGTTCTTCGTGCTCACGTCGATGGTCTGAGTAGGCTTTCAAGATGGCGAGCATGAGGGCTCGCTGCATGCCGTCGCCTTTCTCCTCAGCAGATGTCTCGATTCCATCGTCCACCGAGGTTTCGAAGGACTTCAACAGCTCATCGAACATCGGAGGCTTTACACCGAAGCCCACCTTGCTGCATTCGGGGAACTGTTGCCCTAAGTGGTCACGCACCTTGCCCGCCAAGCGGTCGAGTTCCCGTCTGACCTGCGATTGTTCATGGGTGAAAAGCTCGTCGAACTTCTCCTTGAACTCCCGATACTGCTCGCTTGTTTCGAGGATTGCGGTGAGGACTCCTGACAACATCTCACCGATGGGTGTCTTCTTGCCCCACTTAGATACTTCGTTGAGTGACGTTCGGGTCGACACGTATTGGAGTCGAGGCACGCAATCGTTCAGGGCCTTGTCGAAGCCCGAAAAGTTGTCGAGCCACTTCTCTTTTCCCTCATCCCAAATCTGGCGCTTGCTCTCAGCGCTGGTTCGGCGGAAGCGCACCACATCCCGACCCGCCAGTAGGTTTGAGAACTTCGTCTTGGTCGTCTCGTTCGTGATGTCGTCTATCGCGGACTGAGCGTCCTCGTATTCGATTTCCACCAGGACTTCGCGTCCACCCTCATGCTTGAACCGGATGTCTTCAATGTTGCCTGACCCGGTATAGAACCACTCGATGGCCTCGAACAGGTTCGTCTTGCCGTGGTTGTTCTGCCCTGCCAGCACGTTGAAGTGGTTGACGGTCAGCACCACACGCTCAATCGAGCGGAAGTTCTTGACGGTGATCTTGCTGATACGCATGGGGCGCGTCCTTGCTGAGGTGGTTAGGTCTTGGGTGCGGTGATGGTCCAACCCGCGTGTTCAAGAATGGTCTTGGGCTGTCATGGACGCGTCCTCACTAGACTCCTTCTCTTCCAACCACTTCTCCAAGATCCAAGAGATGAGGTTGAGAAATGAGACTGCTTTCAGACTGTTTTCGTGTGTGCCGTAATCGACGGCCTCACCATGAAGCACCAGGTGCCGATTCAGGCCAATGAACGATGGTCCGCGCTCATCTGGCCTCATGTAGAGCGGTAGAACTTGGAACACGGGTGCGATGAGAGGGGATTTCCTGAGCCCCTCATCGCTAATCTTGACCATTGCGGCCGGGACAGTCTGATTCTTTCGATCTCTCATAAAGAATGAGCCAAGGCCATGGTCGTGGCAGAGCCCATCCGCTTGGATGAAGAGCATGGGCACCGCAAGTGCGTCATCGCCACGTCGCACGGCGGCAAAGGTTGACCTGATGACGTGTTCTCGCTTTGGAGCGAATGCGATCAGCCTTGCCTCGATGTTGTCCAGTTGGTCCTCGAAGTGGGACACCATATGGGTGTCGCTGAGTTCCTTCTGACCTTCCAGGCCAAGTTTGGCCGTCTCGATGATGAAGGACAGACTCATCTCGCCATCAACGAACCACCCACGTTGCGCCAGTGCGCCAACGCCTTTTTCCAAGCGCTCGGGTAGATGGTTCAGGGCAACCAAGAAGCTGTGAATCTGCTCTTGGTTTCGTCGGATGAAATCCCCAAACGACGTCAGTTGCTTGCTGAGGTTTCTCAATCCATCTGAACTGATGATCTCGGCAATCGCTGTGCGGTATCGCTCCATCGTCATCCCAGCACCGGTCAGGACGTTTACGAAGTCGCGCGTCAACGACGTCTGATTCTCTGACTCGGATTCTTCCATGGTCCTGCCCCCCTCAGGCGTTGACACTTAGCAACTGCTTCCAGCTCGTGGTGTAGCTCGGTGAGAGTCTACTCTGACGCATGGTCCACACCTGGCGCTCCTTTACTCCCGCGTGTCCCACGCCCACCTGTTCACGCCCAAACTTCCCTTGGATGTGGTCGAGCACCGACATCAACGCATGTCGCTTGGGGTTCGGGGTGGCCACTGAAAACAAGTCTTGCTGGACCTCACTTACACCCACCAGCTCTTCGAGCATGACGCCCGCCTTCGTGTAGCGAAAGCCTGGTCGATAGATGTGTTCAAGCACGGTGCTTGCGACATGTGAGAGCACACGGCCATCATCGGTTGGCGTCGGAAGTTTGATTCCAGCAGCGGGGTGATACTGAGGGTCTTGCGCACGGAAGCGATTCGTTTCGAGCCACACGCGCACCTGTCCTGCACAACTTCCTTGACCTCGAAGCTTGTGGACTGCGCGACCCATGAAGGTCTGGACTGCGGCTTTCAGATCATCGAGCGTGTAGACCGGACCACCGAAGCTTCTTGACGCGATGATTTGCTGACGCGGCTCAACCACATCGAGCCCCAGGCATGGAATCCCTCGAAGTTCGAGCGCGGTTCGTTCCACCACCACGCCAAACCGTTCTCTTAGTCGTTTGGGTTCGGCCTTCATCAGGTCCGACACCGTGCGAAGGTTCATGGCGTGAAGGTGTTCGGTGAGCTTTCGACCAATGCCCCACACCGATGAAACATCCATCGCACCCGTCCATCCCTCGAACCTGTCCTGGTTCACTGCCGTGAGATCCAGCACACCTCCAAGCTCGGGGTTCTTCTTGGCGATGTGGTTGGCAAGCTTGGCGAGTGTTTTCGTGGCGCCTATGCCTACACACACGGGTAGACCACACCACTGATAGACGCGCTGTTTGATGTCTCGTCCCAGGGTTTGGCCGTCCGAGTGTGGATAGCTGGCCAGGTCGAGAAACGACTCATCGATGGAGTAGACCTCTTGGTCTTCCTCGGCCACGAACTGACCGATGACCGACATCACGCGTCGACTCATGTCGCCATAGAGCGTGTAGTTCGAAGACCGATACTGAATCCCGTGCTGCTTCACCAGGTCCTTCATCTGGTGCCAGGGCATACCCATCGGCACACCCAACGCCTTTACCTCGGGGCTTCGTGCGACCACACATCCATCTCCGTTCGAGAGCACGACAGTGGGGACCCCAACCAAGCTGGGGTCAAACAGTCGCTCGCACGAGACATAGAAGTTGTTGACGTCGACCAGGGCAAACCTAGATGAGCTTGTGTAGGGCATACCTCACCACCCCCCAAATCTCGAACTCATCGCCTTCGGCTATCACCCTGTCCTCGAAGTGCGGGTTCTCTGCTTTCAGGTATGGACGTCCATCTGGCATGAAGCGAAGACGCTTACAAGTGGCCTTGCCCTGATAAACGGCTACCACGATGGAACCATTCTTCGGGGTGAGCGCACGGTCGACCACCAGCTCGTCCCCATCGAAAATGCCGGCACCCGTCATTGAGTGACCCTTGGCACGGACCAGGTAGGTCGCTTCCCGATGATGAGGGTCCATCACCACTTCGTTGAGATCGATCGCGCCTTCTAGATAGTCCTCGGCAGGGCTCGCAAATCCGCAAGGCACCTCGGTGTAGTGGGGCAGGGTGAAGCTGCTCGACCAGGCCAGCATGCCCAGCTCATCCACACCCTCGGTCTCACCACGCTTCAACCGTTCCACCAGGTCAAGCACGGCAGGCACGTGCGGCTTGGGAATCCGAAGCCTCTCAGATGGGGCGCTGGGACGACCAGCATTGGGGCGGTATCCGCCTCGGGGACTCATGGACAACACCTATCGTTTGATTTCCGGGTCATAAATCAAGATGGCATGGTCCCCAGCTCAGAGGGTGAGACGGGTCAGGTGGCCGCGCTCTTCTTCCGACCGCTGATCCACCAGTCCTTGAAGTTCGGGTCTGGGCGAAGGGTGCGGGTCCGCTGCTCCGCTTCGATGGCAAGCGAACCCATCCAAGCCACAGCAAAGTGGATGAGGCGTTCGGGCTTCCTGGTCTCAGCGTCTATCTGGTTCGCGTAGCTCACGGCCTGGTTCGGTCGACTGGACATGGGCCACGACACTGCTTTCTTTCCTGGCCGATACTCGTGCGCGTAGCTGCTTCGAAGCTCGGAGTAGAGCAAGGCCGCATAGCTACATGCTCGGATCTCGGGAAGGGTCAATTCAGGGCACGCCTTGGTGATGTCTTCCTCTGGAACATCGACCTCTTCACCCAGGATGACTCGGGTCTCACCGTAAGGCATGAAGGTCCTTTGGATGGTCTGGGCCTCTGACTCGCGGCGTTGTGCCCGAAGCCATGCTTCTAGAAGAGGAACACTGATGGTCTTCGCTCGAAGCTCTGGTGGGGTGTGTTGAGCAAGCAGCTCCACGAATCGGGCTTTGTCTTTCCTCTCGCCTGGCCAAAGCTCTGCGGCGATGGCGCTCAGCACCGCACACAGAACGAGTGTGGCCTCCGCATAGCCTGGAACATCGACCGCACCTGGCCCGAACGACAAGGCCATGCGGACCTTGCCTTTGACCCACTCCTCTCGCCATGAGTCCACGGTGATGATGGTCTGCTCGTCCATGTCTCGGGTTCCACCACCTGGTTCGGATGACTCCTACAAGAGCACAAAAAAAGCCCCCGATGAAGGGGGCTCTGATGGGATGAGTGACTCAGCGTCGTCTTTCATGTCGACTGTTGATGTCCTTGTTGATCCAGCCGTGAGAGTCGAAATAGAAATCCACTTTTTCCAGAGTATCGAATGAGTTGTGGTGGGTTCCTTTATGAAGCACCCACCGCACGGTTTCGCCTCTTTGCTTTGCTTCGTCTTTTTCGCGAGCCGTCGCCTTAGCCAAGGTATAGCCGTTCATTTCTGCGATGATGTTGAGATGGTTGAAGTTAGCCATGATGAATCCCCGAATAGATGAAGTGATGGATTCACTGTGCTCTCGTTTGGCACTTTGTCAATCCTATAAATGAAAAGATATTCAATCATTTTTAAAGTTTTCTTCTTTTCGTCTGATTCGGGATGTCTTGACCTGCCGCATGAAGTTTTGGCCCTATGGATGACCTTCGATGAAGGGCATGGCCTGAGCCGCGATGGTGCTCGACCAGGTGCGCCAGACATGCCCTGGCTGCGCCTTCCTCGGACACCAGCTCGATGAGTCGACGGCCACTGACCACACGCACGTGAGAGGTGCCCATCAGCACGTCTTTCGTGCCTTGTCCGGTCTTCCCGGTGTGGACGAAAAGCCCCATCGTCCCCTCGCGCTCACACATGCGTGCGAAGTCTCGAACGTGGCTCTGCTGGACATGGCTGCCGTAACGCTTGGCCTGGATGTGGATGGTTTGGCGTTGAAAAACGACTACACCATCAGATCCTCCATCGCCTGTGTAGCGAAGGTTTCGTTTCACCATCAGGTTCGCTTCCTCAAAACTGGTGAGGATGACTTCCTCGAACACAAACGGGTCAACCTTCCTCAGGTAACCCAGCGCCTTGGCCCATCCATCAGGTTGCTTGGCCAGTTGGCGCATGACCTTTCTCAGACGTCGGCTCTTTCGGATTCGCCAGCCATGGCGCCGGCCCATGCGTAGGCGGTTCGAGATGAGGGACCAAAGCCGTGTCCATCTGACCTTGGCCCACCAGCTCATAGTCGAACCTTGCGCGCGTGAGAGGTGGTGTGGGTCTCATCCACAAGCTTGGCGAGACGGCTTTGCTCTACAAACGCCTGGGCCTCCTCGAACGTGGGACATGACGACACAAAGAGTCCCATGTCACGACGTTTCCCCATGTAGCAAAACCACCCTCGCTCTTCCCAGCGTTCGAAGAGATCTTCTGCGCGCATGGAATGAATCCCGACCTGGCCCAGAACATTCATCAAGTCTTCTTGGGTGTTGAAGGCCAGCATGGGCGGTGGTTCACCCGGACCCATGTTTCCAAACGGTGTGGCTTGTTTGCGTAAGTGAAGGAAGAGGCGAAGTTCATCTTCGGGCATGTCATCCACCCACATGAGCGACTCCTTGAAGACAATCGCTTCGCTCCTGGAACCATCGAATCAAGCGGTCTCGCTCGATGAGTCGCTGTCGCTTTTTCTCTTGCTCTTTGGCGGCAAGCATGGCGTTGATTCGACGGCACTCGTCAATGGAGGGAAACTCTGGGCATGAGCTGGTTTCCTTCCGAAGTTCCCACGATGAGGTTTCCCGTCCCTCACTGATGGCTTTGGCACGACCCAACAAGAACGGCAACATCTGGCGGAAGGTGTCCCCATGCTGAGCTGGGGTTTTCTTGACGAAGGAAGGCCGATGGCCGGTGGGTGTGGATGAGCTGGGAGGTGCTTGTTCGACCTGGGTTTGGAACATCAAAACGAAATGCCGAAGGTCTCGGATGTCCTCGAAGGATTCGATTTGACCTGGGGTGATGGCGGTCCACATCCATTCCCCACTGATCTCGTCCTCGCCAAACTCGATTTTGATGTCTTTGGATTGGGCGACGTTTAACAACCGAAAGACGCCAAGCTGGTCGGCCATCTGTTCGAAGGTAGAAAAGGCACGGCAGTCGCCATCCTTAGCGATGAACCACACCACGGTGTCCACCATCTTTGATCCCACCTTTTTGGTTTCGTGCTTTTGAAAAACGCGGTATTGATGTGCTGTGGCCAGTTGATAGGCTGCTTGAACGATGATTTGATTCTTTGTTGATTGATTCATGATTAACTCCCCGATGAGTTACTTGACTGACAAATGTCAAGTGATATCTACAAGGTGCCAAAGAATCGACATCTGTCAAGGGTGTTTTCAATCTTTTTTTATCGCCGTCAAATCGCCTGTTCGCACCATGGCATTGCCTCGACACACGGCTTTAAAGCGCTGGGTCGGAATATAAAAGCCATGCCTGGTGAATCTTCCCTCCATAAAAGAGGTGATGTCTTTGGCGGGAACATCCAGCTCATATCGGTGACCCACCACATCCACGACGTATCGTTTTCCATGGTTGTCGATGAGTTCTTGCTTCAAGCCACGCGTTCAGATTTGAAACCCCAACACCGCCCCTTGAACCAGGGCGTGCGGTCCATCGTTGGCTTGGTAGATGAAGCAAGACGGATTCGTGCCCAACGCGTCGATGGAAGGCTCATCGGCTTGGGCCAGGGGTGAAAGAAGCAAAGAAGCGAGCAGGGCAAAACCAATGATGTGTTTCATGACAAAACCTCGTGATGGTGATGAGGAAAAATCCTCTTACTTTCACCATGGCGAGGCTTTGCGTTCTGTCAATCTGCTTTGGGTTTCTCGTCCTGTTTATCGCTCGGCTGTGCGGGCAATGAATCGAGCGCTTCCTTTCGATTCTTCTGCCTGTCCCGCTCTTGAAGGCCGGACTTGATGTTCGAGCCTACTGCCGAAATGGAAGTGGCCACACCTGTCATCGCCCCCACACTTGCCACATGACTATGATGGGCTCGGCCTTCGGTCTTCTCCGCCTGTGCTCCTAATTCTCCACCACCAGGTCCACCCATCCAACGCATGATGGAATCGGGAATCGCATGGATGAGAGAGAACACGCGGTGAATCGTGGACACCAAGACCACGAAATAAAGGATACAGCCGCCAATGGTGAGGGTCAGACCACCCCAACCACTACGCTGGAACACGGCCAGGTTGTAGGCCGCTTCGAACGTTTCGTTGATGAAAAACCCAATCGGCTTCATCAAGACGATGGACGCCACCAGACCCATGACCATGAGGGCAGGGCGAAGGGTCATCGAGAGAATCAGCATGTAGCCTTGACCCGCTCGACCCACCAGACCATCGGAGTCAGGGATGATGTGGGTGAAGGCCAGAATCGGGGCCGCAAAGATGGCTTCGACCAGAAGAATCAGGAAGCCAATCATCGAGCCCAGCCACAAGATGTAAGGCACCATCGGCAAGTAGCCGGCCAGGGCATAGCCGGTGGAAATGAGAGAGAAGCTGAGGGCGAAGACGAAGGGTGCGACCAGGGTGATACCTGCCATGAAGCTGGTGTCGGCACCGACAATCTTTCCGCCGATGTTGCCTGCCGCAATACCGCCCACACCACCCGCGCCAATGCCAGCACCAAGCGTTCCCCATCCCCATGTGATCATCGAGTTGCCAAGCTGCTTGGCCCGGACGATGGGGTTCTCGTTGAGGGTCGTTGGACTGGAAAGCGACACGCCCTTTCCCTGGGTGAACCAGGACAACACCTTCGCACCCAAGCCTGTGTCCATGTCCGAGTTCGCTTGAAGTCCGAGCTTCGAAGAGCTGTTGGCGTTCTGGGTGAATCGCTGAGTGTCGAGCACGGCTTGTCGTGCGTTCGGGTGAAGGTCTGTGGCCTTGGTGTCACCCACACTCACGGTCGGAAGCGTGGAAACCGCATTGGTCAGTTGGTCTTGCGCCTCTGAGAGTTGAAGGTAGTAGGCGCCTGCCATCGACCAACCATCCTTCTGCATGTTGGCCAGGACATCTTGGTTCATCGTCGCCGCGTGACTGGCTTGAAGCGCTGCTTGGAGCGCGTCTTGGTAGCGGCTTGTTTCACGGTCCAGGTAAGCGTTCACCGCGTCTTGGGTGAGCGGACCTTGGGCCACCAGGGCGGCGGCGTCTGATTCCATCGCCCGAATCTGCTGGGCATGGATGGGCCAGAGTCCTGCGGCCAGTTGTCTGGCGTTCGTGAGGGCTCTTCCTGTGTTGCTCGTGGGCACATTGCCATCACCGACAATCTGAGCACTCGTGGCCTGAAAGACAGAACCACATGGACCAAAGCTGGTGGTGCCTTGTCCGTTGGAAACAGGAGCTACCTGGTCGGTGAGTGGGCCAGAGAAGACTTGTCCGAAGCCACCTGTGTCCTTGTCCTGGGCTTGCTCTTCGATGTAGCTCTGACGGCACGCTTCGATGGCCAGCATGTTCGCTGCCAGTGAGCGAATGGCTGTCGATTGATCTGGTAGCACATAGGAAGCACCTGCCATGGGGTCCGACACGAACGATGACCACACCTTATCGGCAAGGCCAATCCCCTGACTTGCCATCCACATCACGGCCATTTGAGCCAGGCAAAACCCAGACTTCATCGGCAGGAGCACCCCTGAACCCCCGGCGATTCGGATGGGGAGCCAGAGCGAGGACCAGCGGCCACCCAACATCTGTCCGTTGTGCGCGGTTTGGATGGTGCCGGCAACCAGGGTGTAGGACACCATGAGTCCCGCCAGCATGAGGACACCCGCGTTGAAGGCCCTGAGGAGTTCGCCAAACGGGTTGCTGCCGGCAATCGCTCCACCCATCAGTGGGCCGAAAAGCGAGTCGAGGAAAATGCTCTTGAACTGGTCAGAGGAGGGGATGGTGAAGGGATCAATCATGGCTTTCATCCCACTCGGTCAACCGCTGCTGTTCGTCTGACCAACGGTCGATGGCTTGATGGAGCGCCTCCACCCTGGGCGTTGCCGAGTGGTCTGCCAGGCAAGCCAGACGTAAGAGCTTCGATTCCGTGGCATTCGAGGTTGCCTGGGCCAGGAAGAGCTTGACTCGGCGGTATAGCGTGAGCTGCTGGATGGCGAGTGACGCCATGATGAGCCCCGCACCTGAAAACCCGACCAGGTAGCCGGGTTGATGTGCTTGGATGGCATGAATGGCCGCGAAGACCAGTCCAATACAGAACACCAGCGCATAAAAAGAAATGGCCGCATGTGTTCGCCTTTGACGAAGCAAGTCTTTGAAGGTGCGGCGATGTAAAAGCATGGCCCATTGTTGATATGACATGAAAAGAGTTCCTTAGACGAATACTCTTCTCATACGATCAATAAGCCAGTTGTCAAGCCATAGACGAAAAAAAGCCCGCCAAGGGGAGCGGGCTTGGAGAGGCCAACATGGCTTTAAAAGGATATGGATTAACAGAAGCCCCAATACATCAAGCCAAGTAAACCGATGGCGGCAATGATGTTGGCGGCGCCTACGTCTTCAAGATAATCAACTATGGATTGGCAGAAATAAAACATGATGTGTTCCCCCGATAAAATGTAACTCATACAATCAACGTGCTCTTGTTTTGCATTTTGTCAAGTGCCTAGATGAAAATAAGTCAATCATTTTTATATTCACCGTGCGCTTGTTTGGCGCTTTGTCAAGCTCCCTCTTAAAGAAAAACCCCCAATGAAGAGGGTCTGTTCTTGTCTGGCTCAGAGTCGTTGTTTTCGGGGAATGTCAGGATTCATACTTGGACTACTATCCCCGCCTGGCATGTGTCGACGAATCAAAGACTTTTCATAATGAGAATAAATGAAGTGGGCTACTTCTTCATTGTCATCCCTTCGGGCTGCCTCTACGGCTTCAATCGTCGGTTCGGCGCCGTGTTCAATCAGTATCTCAACAGCGTCCATGTGTCCAAGTAAGGCGGCTTTCATCAGCGGAGCACCATCTTGATAATTGACATCCGCGCCTTGTTGAGCAAGGCTGCGAATGATGTCGGGGTTGTTGTAAATAATCGCGATTAAGAGTGGCGAGAAATCTCCCGCGTCCACATCGGCACCAGCTTTGATGAGAAGATTAAGGGAATCGAGATGACCTTCCCTAGCCGCGTGGTAGAGAGCCGTATTCATGCCTGCGTTGATATCTGCACCCGAATCAACAAGCAATTGGATCATGGCCACATCACCATATTGGGCAGCCATGCGAAGAGGAACGCCATCGGTAAAGGTGTAACTTTTCCCTTCGATGGACCAATTGTCTTCCGTAAGTTCTCCATCAAATCGCGCGAATCCTTCATATTTTTGGATGTTGGTTCCCGCATTGACGTCGGCGCCGTTTTCAATCAAAAGTTTGGCTACATCATGGTGTCCATTTGCGACCGCTAAACACAGTGGTATGCCATATTCGCTGTTAACGTCTGCCCCGCCTTCTAAGAGCTGCTTGACGGCTTCTGGCTTTCCATCTTTTGCGGCGAGAATCAGTGCGCCATTTAAAGTTTGAGATTCCATGTAGCGAAAGACATCTTCGGGGCTGTTAACATCTTCAAGAACCTCAAAATATCCGCCGATATTCATGTCGATGTTGTTGACAGATTGAACCATACCACCACCGTTCATCTTTTCGTTTTCTTCCAATATTCTCTCCATTGAAAGTCGCTGAGTCCAATCAAGTCCACGAATATATTTTTTTGAGTCAAGTATTTTAATAAGCTCGGGACACAAGGTGGTTTTATCATTGCGGCTTAGAATGGTTGTGTTGGAATCTGTTTCATGGATAGGTTTCATGTGGTGGTCCCCATTTTTTGAATAATGACCAATATGCGCTTTTTCTGCGATATGTCAAGCTCATCGCCAAAAGAAAAGCCCCCAATAAATGTGGCTTTTTCTTGTATGACTTAAAGTCTTTGTCTTCGAGATGGTTGGGGCGTTTGGCTCAACCCTTCCGATGGTGAGACTTGGCCCACGTGCCGCCTCAAAAGGTCTTGCTCATACCTGGCTTTGATGAGGTCTTGGGCTGAACCCCTCGATTGCTCTGCGATTTCCAGGGTGGGTTCAGCACCATGATTCATCAGCACCTCCGCGACCTGAGGGAAGTCATTGGCTCCTGCCATTCGAAGAGGCTCGCCGTCGTTGGCGTTCACATCTGCGCCAGCCTGGATAAGGATCGAGACCATGGGCGCATTGTTGATATCGATGGCCAATCTCAGCGGGCCACCTGGTCGCGTTTCATCCTCTGTCAAACGCCCCTCTGCTTCTCCGAACGCGTTGTAGGCCTCGTAATAGCTCCTGGGTGTTTCGACATCGGCGCCATGGTCAATCAATATCTGAGCTGTTTCCTGGTGACCTTTGGCGATGGCCGTAAAGAGCAACAAGCCTTGATCCTTGTTTACGTCAGCTCCGGCTTTAATCAGGGGTCCTAGCGCTTGATTCTTACCCTCGGCCACTGCTTTCGTGACCGCACCTTCGATGGAATGTGATTCAAGATAGTCGTCGTAGACTTGAACACGCCAGTCGTAGCCTTTGTCAGTCAGGCCAATGTCGTATCGTCGTGCTGCCTCGTAGAGGCGTTCGTCGCAAGAGCCTGGGTCAATCCCTTTGTAGGAAGCCAAGACGCAGCCGTCGTTTTGGTCCTCACACGCTCGAATCACATCATCCAAGATGTATTGCTCTTCATCGGTCAGGTCTCTCGCATGCTCTTCGCCTGAAAAAATCTCGTAAAGCTCTGGGTTACTGGTCTTGATATCGTCTCGTCTAATGCCTTTGGTCATGGTTGAATCCTCAGTGTGGCTCTACCTTCCACCATGGCGAGGCTTTGCGTTCTGTCAAGATGGTCCAAAAGAAAAGCCCCCGATGAAGGGGGCTTGGTCTTGTTGGACTTAGAGTCTTGGTCTTCGTGATGGTTGAATGGATGGAGTTTGGGTATGGTCTGATGAAGCCTGGGGGAGGTGCCGCCTCAAAAGGTCTTGCTCATACTTTGATTGAATCAAATCCTGTGCTTCCCCTCTGGACTGTTGAGCGATTTCCAGGGTGGGCTCTGCTCCTGCGGCAAGAAGGTGTTCAGCGATGTCCGGCTTGTCGTATCGACCTGCTGATCTTAATGGTTCTCCATCGTGAGCATTGACATCTCCTCCGAGCTGAATCCATTCATCGACCATGGAAGGCTCTGCGTTAGAAATAAACTCACTCATGACTTCTTTGGAGATTTCTGGCAATAGCCCATATTGTGAATCTTGGCCTATAAACTGGTGGATCTGACTTCCAGCTTCCTCCATGTCTCGCGACCAAGCTTCGCGCTCTTCCGGGGTCATATCGTCGGGCTTATCGTCCTCGATGTATTCCATGATGGCTCTCTCGGTCTCGTCATCGGTTTCCGACCAAAAGTAAGCGGTGTTGCTTTTCATGAGATCAAAGTCACCAGACATGGCAAGGACTTCTTCTTCGCGATTACTGAAAGGGACTACAAGGGATGAAAAATGGTTTATCTCTTTCTCATATTCATCATCTTCAATGCGAAAAGTTGACTGAATCGTTCTCGATACTGAGCCGTCATGATTTTCGATATCGCCGTCGATTTCGGGCTCTCTTGGGAGATAGGCGTCAAAGTTAGATATTTTATAGGATTTTCCGTTGGCATTCACTGTGATGTAATTCGATGACATGATGATTTCCTTAGGAATAAGAGGGATAACTCCACCATGCCCAACGATTGCGTTCTGTCAAGATGGATTAAAGCCGATGTCGTTTAAACGGAACGGGTTCTGAGGTTTGATGTTCTTCAATCAATCGCTGGACGATGTTCGCTTCTTGATACGCCAAAATCGCTTGCTCAATGTCCTGGTCGCCTTTGGCGTAGTTGATGGCTTCCTCATTCCAAGGATTCGCTCCCCAATCCAAGAGCACCTTGACCATCTCGATGTGTCCTTCCATCGAGGCACTGGTCAGCGCGTCCTTGTTTGGAATCGCACCGTTTCGGAGCAAGAGCAAGGCGCCAGGGATGTCTCCCGTCAGCGCACATAGCGACAGCACCCGAGGACCTTCACCGTTTGGGTCTGCGCCTGCTTCCAAGAGCTGCTCAGCCAAGGCCAGGTGCCCTTGCGAGAGCGCCTCAGAGAGAGCTAAGAGGGTGGGATGGGCACCTGCTTTGAGAAGCACCTCACAGGTCTTCTGAAAGCCCTGGTAAGCGGCCCAGGCCAGGGTGTCATTGAGTTGTTCGATATCGGTCAGACTGCTCGCCATGGTGCCTCCTACAACGTCACGCCGCGTTTGGGTTTGGGTGTCGGCGTTTCGGCTTCGGGAAGCTTCGGCGTTGCTTCCGGCTTTGGCTTCTTGAACAGGTTCAAGAGCCGCTCGAATGGCGATGGGGAAGGGGCCTTGTGGGTCACTCCTTCTTCCACGGCTACCGCCTTCAATCGCTGCGTGCCCATGCGCCGCTGGATGTCTTGCTCGTCGTCCTTGTCCAGGTAGAGCTTGAAGCTGTCGGTCTGTCTGGTGAATCCGACCAGGGCCGCGTGCTGGTCCATCATCTTGGCGTTGCCGAGCATTTGGACATGCTTGACCGTCAATCCCTGGGCCGAATGGTTGGTCACCGCATACCCATGAGTGATGGCCTGAGTATCGACCTCGTTGAAACGAACGATTCGCTCTTTGCCTTTGGCGTCTGGTGTATCCATCTTCACCTCGAACGTGGCCACGCCAAATCGGTCTTTGGAGACCTTCAAGAGGGTGCCCAACTCACCGTTGTCGGCCAGGCCTCCACGCAAGCGTTCCTTGAACTGGATTCGGTCACCTTTGACCATCGCCAACTGTTCGACGCCTAAGCGGGTTCTGCTCGTGACCATCACCTCGCGCATGCCCAGCTCACCGGCTTGCTTTCGCTCCTCGCGAATGGCTTTGTTGAGTGCTTTCACGGACGCGTTGTCGAGGCCCAGGACCAGCTTGTCTTCTGGCCGGTCAGGATTCTTGATGTAGTCCTTGGCCATCGCCTTCACAGCATCGCCAGCCGATTCGTGTCTATCAATCTGGCCCGCCTTATCCATGCGCTCGAACACCTTCCGACCCAATGCGGCAGCTTGCCGTGGGTCTCGTGTGCCGCGCTTTTGCTTGTAGCCGGTGTAAAGCTCTTGGGCGGTATCTCGGTCGGCCTGGTTCTTCTGACGCCGGATGGTGTTGACCTCCGCACATCCCACCTTGTCGATGAGTGACCTCATCATGCCGCCCGCACCCACGGCTTGGAGCTGGTGGAAATCCCCCATCGCAATGACCTTGCCTCCGGCTTGGATGACCTTCGTCATCGCCTCATAGCTGGTCTTCGTGTCGACCATGCCGGCTTCGTCCACCACCAGCAAGGTCTTGCTATCGAGCTTCAAGTCACCTTTCTCAACCTGCTTCAAGAGCTTGGCCAGGGCCATCCCATTGACACCTGAGTCCACCGAAAGCTGCTGCGCTGCGCGCCATGAAGTCGACGCGCCTAGCACCTGGTAACCCTGGTCCTTGTATGCGTCCACGATGACTTTGCTGGTCGTGGTTTTTCCCACCCCCGCACGGCCTTGAATGATCTTCACTGCGCCATCTTCGGTGGTCGCATGAAGCACGGCCTTCCTTTGCTCGTCGGTCATCGCGAAGCCAGGCTTGGTGTCCTGCTGCTTCTTCTCGAACGCGTCCATGCGGTCGTTGAGCGATTGCCGGTCCAAGGTGTGGGCTTGGTCTTGGGCATGCGACACCGCAAGAGCAAGCGTGTCTTGCTCCATCTGGACCATGCCCTTGGTCGACCAACGGCCAAGCGTGTGGCGAAGGGAAGGGAAGAGCTTCTTGCCCTGCGAATGCTCGGGCTGGATGTGGACGATCTCAGGGTGCTTGTCGATACGGTCCAGCTCTCTGGTCACACCCGCAATGCCCAGGTCTGGCCGTTCCATCGCAATGCGGGCGACCAATGTGTTCCTGGTGATGACGGCTTCGTTTCGATGAAGCTTGTCGAACATCTCCTCATCGTTGATGGGCTTGATGTTCGATTCTCTGCCCAGCAAATCCCGGACCTTCGGCACCAGACCAGGCTTTTCCTGTTCGAACAGCTTGAAGTCTTCTTTCCAGGCGTCCGCCATCTCATGAAGGGTGGGCTCGTCCTTGTGCTTGCGGGTCTTCAAGGCCGCGTCTTTCGCACCAGGATGAGCTTCCTTGTAGGCCAAGACCTCTTGGCGTCGGGTCGAATGCTTCTCGCACAAATAGTCCGGCATGCCCGTCAGCGTGAAGCTGTCGATTCCGGTCTGATTGCCCAGACCATCCACGCCATATTTCTTCTCCACGCCGAACCCGAGCTGTTGAAGGTTTTTCACCGTCTCGGCCAAGTAGAGCTTGTCTAGGGCGGTGGTGTGCGAGCAGAGGACATCCGTCTCGTTCCCGCCCCATTTGCCTTCGGCAAAGCCGACGTTGAAGAGGAGCACGTGGTGATGAAGGTCGGGTTCGAGATTTCGGTTCGCCAGGTGTGTGTGGACCGACGCCAAGAGGCCTTCACTGGCATGTCGATGAACCCCATCCTTGCCTCGCTTGACCTCCAAGAGCTTCCATTCTTCGGCCTGCTTCAACGTGGCTTCCACGGCCTTCCTGCTCGCCTCGATGATCTTGGCGACCATCTCCTGGTCACCTTCCGCGAAGGCCAGACCCATCGCCTCAGAAACGGGCTTGGGAGGACTGAATGTCAGGTCATGTCCTGACCGTCCATTGCCCGCACTGTTTCGAAGCTTTTGGTGTTTGCCCTCAGGACCATAGCCATCGGCCAAGAGCTTCATCACCTCGGGGTCGGCTTCTTGTCCTGCTTGAAGTCCCAGCTTTTCGGTCAGTGACCCGGCCCAGGTGGACGCGGTGATTTCATGTCCGTGCTCATCGCGGAGATATTCGACAGCCAAAAGGTAGGCAAGGTGGTTGCCTCCTTCTTTCGAGCCTTTGGGTGTAATCGCAGTGACAGTGAGCATGGTCGTTTAAGAACGCGTTTAACAAGGGATTCATACCTTCCACCTTGGCGAGGATTTGCGTTCTGTCAAGATGACCCTTGGGTTCACATCCATGTGTTCCCAAAGAGCCGTTCAATACAACTTCCGACTGACCAATGCCTCCTTGGCTTTGAAGGGCACCATCCGAACTCGCCGCCCATTCACGCTCTGCTGCGTGTCTCCTCCATTCCATCCCTCGACATAGCGCCGGCCCTTCAACTGCCGCCAAAACACATCGCGGTCCAAGGGCTCACGCTGAGCGTCCTGACACCATTCGGCATAGTGGGCATAAACGTCGTTCTTGCTGGCCTTGCTGGTGGGCGAATGAACCAGTCCCACATCCTTGGTCCAGGCCATCACCGAATCGGTCTCCAAACGAATGCTCTCGCCAAGATTCCGAAGAGCCATCGGGCGCTGGCTCTGCTCCATCATCTTGCCGCCGCGTTTGATGATTCGGACCAGCCCTTCCAAGAGCCAATCCAAGAACTGTTCGCCTTCCTCGTCCAAGAGCACCTTGTGATATGCGGTCACTCGTTCTGATTCGGGCACCGCATGGCACCACTCGACAATGCCCAAGCGTCGTTCGACAGCTCCCGACTTGTCACGGATGAATGGTGCGTCGTTACACGAGATGATCCACTTGGCCTGGGAGTGATAGTTGTGGACCATCTTCTCGTGCTTCCGATTGACGGAAGCTCCGTTGCCCGTAACCAGCGTCTTGAAAATGGATTCGTCGGAAATCCTTCCGCCATCGGCTTCATCCACAAGCACCAGGTTCGCTCCCAGCAACCCTTCCAGGCCAAAGTCTTTGTTGAGCTGCTTCAAGTTCAAACGCACGGTCTGGCGAGAGACCGAGGCCACCATTTCAGCCAGCGTCGACTTACTGGCCGCTGGCACACCGAACCACCAGGCGGCTTGACTCAGAGAACCGGGCCAGAGCACAGCTCCGCACTGCTCTTGGACGAAGGCCAACACCTCAGAATCAGGGTGGGCATAGGCCAACATTTTCCCGAGCTTGGAGCTGGGGTCGAGGGGCTTGGGCTGATGAATCGCACCAGGCTGAGTCGACACCGACAAGGTGATCCCATGCGTGACGCCAAGAGACCTGTCAGGCTTCTTGACCCGAATGACACCCTGGGGGTCGATGTGGATGTAGCCGCCAGGGGTGGAGACCACCACATCCTTGGTCTGAGGCTGGATGAGCGGCTTGTTCCTCGCCATGTGGTCCAGCAGCGTTTCGGCACATGAGGTTGCCCGCCGTGCGCTGTGCTTGTCGGGTGCGTTCTTCATGAGCCAGTCGGTGGCTTCCATCCGAAGCTCCGTGGGGGTGACCATCTCCCAAAACTGTCCGTTCCAACGGCGCATGAGTGCGGGAGAGTTCTTGTCGGTCCACTCGCAAGCCCAATCGGGCTTTTTCAAATAGGCCTGACAAAAAATCGTCTCGACGCTGTGCTCGGTCTTCTTCGGCTTCGGGGCTGAGGCTTTGGTTTTGAAGGCCATGAGCTATCTCCAAGCAAATCGAATCCATGGGCCTGCCCAATGGAGAGGCCCGCTTGCTTGGATAAAGACTTCGCGCCGATTAGCTGGGTTGTTTTAGAAACTCTTCGATGAGCGCACGTGCCAAGGCCGAGGGCGAATACCCTAGCTTTGTTGCTTTTTCTTCGAAGAGCTGCTTTTCCCGTTGGCCAATCCGAACGAACAATGACTTGTCCACCAGACGGCTTCGAGGCGTAATCGATGGCTTGAAATCTTGAATGGGGTCTTGCTTTGACATAGCGATACCTTTGTAGTGAAAGAACTCCTTTCACCCTAAAAAGGTTTTGCGTTCTGTCAAGTCACGACACCCGCCAAGCGACGCCTAAGCTATTCATCGCTGGGTCTTGGCGTGGGAACAGTTCCCACATTCGCCCTAAGTGCTTGTTGACTTAGAGGGTCGATTTGCTTTTGCGTGGGGTCTTCGGACCCAAGGCCTTCATGCGCAAGCCCTCGATTCGCTGCTGCTCACCCTGAGCCTTCATCTGGTCGATTCGCTGCCTGATCAGACTGACCTGGTGCTCGAACCACGCCTCAAACTCAGCCAGGCGCTTGCTGTTGGCCCAAGGGTGTTGGGTGAGAGCGGCAAGCAATGGCATGCGCTTGACGAACATGCCCGCCGCGCGAAGAGCTTTGGACGCTTCTGCCGAGAGGCCCGTGACCACGATGTCCTCGACTTTGCCTCCCGATGACATGAGCACCTGGACCATCTTGTTCAGCGCGTTCAGGCCTCGAAGGTGACGCCACTCGCCCTTGTTCGCTTCGAATGCGTCCTCGGGCTCACCCTCGCTCAGTTCCTTGGCCTTCACGATTCTGAGCCACTCCATCGAGAAGAGCACAGGGCTGTTCTTGCTTGTTCCCTTGTGCCACCCCTGACCATGCTTGGTGGCCCAGGCCTCGCGGTTCCTGGTAAGTGTTTGGCGCGTGACACCCAAGACCACGCAAGCCTGGGGGAGGGTGACCCATGCTCTGCCCTCTGCGTTCAAGCGGTCGATGATGTTGGCGCGGATCTGCTCTGCGATGGTGGGCACATACTCGGCCACGCCAAGCAACTTCTGGTGCGTAATGTAGTCGTCACTGCCTTGGGGCCAGGTCTCAGAGATGGCACGGCCAAGCTCAGTCAGTCCCACCATCTTCACACCCTCATCGAACGTTCGAATCGGCGCCGCGCCGCCGTTGGAACAGCATACACAACCAACACACCTTCTCCTCGAAGTCCTCTCTTCTTCATGTGCTCTTGGGTTGGCTCTTCCCTTACCTGAAATCGAGCTGTGTAGGTTGTGCAGGTTGGTTCTTCCCTCAAGCTCTAAGGCTTCTGACATCAAGGGATCTTGTGCGGTGGGTGTGTCTTGCCTGTTCTTACCGCCCCAGCGGCTTAGGTCATGGCGCCTCAGCGCCTTGTTCCATCACACCCCCCCATCCCCCCAAGGGGGGAGATATATGGGAAGAGGGCAAACCGCCTCAGCGGCTTGTGCTGTGGCCAGGTAAGGACCGAACCAGGCCTCAGGCGCCAACGGCGAAAGACCTTTCCCCAAAAACCGCCAGTCCCCTGGGGGACGTCCGGCGGAAGGGGGCATTGGTCTAAGCGCGAAGCGGCCATAGCCAAAGCGCGAAGCGACATCGCAGGGGTGATTGCTTTACTCATGCCTCCGGGGCTCTGTGTTCACGTTTGCCCCTACCCACGGGGGGTATCCAGTTGGCCTTGGTCTCCACGGGATTGACCGTTGGAGCCAAACATCATCGGCGCGATGTTTGGTAAGGGGGATTCATGGTGCGCCAACACCACACGTTCCGGGTTCCCCCTGCCATCTTCCGATGGGTGCCTCTCCGGTGCCGGTGGTTACCCCCATTCGCCGCATGGACATCTATCATGCGACCCCACTTTCCACGGTGCTTTATTCCTTCCCGTTTACATGGGTTCCGGCGCGGTTTGACCAAGCATGAAAATGAACCTTCATCCTTGTGCCAGATGAGAATCGTGTAGGGTTATGCCGTCACGTTGAGACGATCGGAAAACACCGACTTTCAGCGCCCTGGACGCATAGCACCTGGCCCGCAGACTTCTCGAATGAGGTTCAAAAGGCGAGACGTTGAATGAAGACGGGGAGGGGGCTTGCCAACTTCCAAAAGCCTTGTATGGTGAATCTAAGGGGCTTTGCCTGGGCGTTGGATTTTGCTTCCATCATCTTTTTCATTTGACGCTCGCTTTCTCGAACTGGTTATTCGGAAAGCCTTATATCTAGGGATACAGTGGTTTATCAAACTGTCAACCCCCCCCCCCAAGGCCCCAGCTTCACGGTTGGGGCCTTTCTTTTGGGCATAAAAAAGCCCCCACATGCGGGGGGCTTTCTTGTGATGCTTTGCTTTACTTCTTGGCTGGGGCTTTCTTAGCCGGAGCCTTTTTTGCTGCCTTTTTTGCAGGTGCGGCCTTTACCGTGGCACCAGCAATCAACATGCTCTCGGCAGTCACACCTTTCTTCTTCAAAGCCTCGGTGAACCAGAGCGGACGCTTGCCCCGGCCAGACCAGGTCTGAGCCGCGTTGTCGGGATTGCGATACTTCGGGGCCACCGCTGCTTTCGGCCCCTTGGCCCCTTTGGCGCCTCGCGTCGGGTAAACCTCACCAATGGTCAAGCCGGCGCCAGCGAGGATGCCATCAATCTTGGTGCGAACATCCTTGATGTGGTTCTTCCGTGAGGATTCCATCTGCGCCTCGGCGTTCTTGATGAGCGCTTGGAGTTCGGCAGGGGAGAGCGATTCGAGATTGATGCTCATGTTTTTCCTCTCAGTGGTAGCTTATTTGCCGTGGTCTTGGCGGGTTGATCCTGAGACATCCAACGGATTAAGGCAAGATAGTTGTTTTACCGGATCGCTTATCCGCGATGGCTTCTTTTATTTGGTCGGATATGGACAGCTTGAAGTCGTCTTCGATGCGTCCCATCAAGTAAATGCCATGTGGATTTTTGCGAGCCCATAGCTCCCCTACGGCTCGCTTGGCCTTGTTCTTGGATGACTCATAGCGGTCTTCACCCTTGTATTCGAGGACAAGGATGAGGCCGTCTTTCAAGCGGGCGACAAAGTCGGGGTAGGTGAAGCCCGTGGCTGTCGGAAGTCGGAACTGCGTAGGGTGTTTCAGGTTCCGAACCCACACCTCCACATCCTCACACTGTTCGATGGCCAGGGCACAGAGATACTCCTCAGCTGGCTTCCCGTTTGCTTTGCGGTAGGGGAGGTCACCGGGAACCGTGTAGAAGTGCTTCTTCCACTGAGTCGGCGCTTCACATGGCCAGCTCATGGGGTAGGCCAAGTTGGAGAAGTTGAAGACTACGGACGGGTCAACAACCACTTCTGGCAAGTCGAAAGCTCGTTGGTAAGCCGACGCGCCCCGTTTGGTTCGTGCTTCATCGAGCAATGCCAGAAGTTGGCGCGCGATGATGAAGCGTCCACGGACCATCTGGCCGAGGCTGTATCCCTTGTGCTTCAAAGGCGAGATGGCCTTACCTACCCACTCGACCATGGCCTCTTGCTTCACGTCGTCCTGCCTGACCTTGTGGTCAAGCCAAACGATGAGGTCTTCCTCACGCCAATCTCCGGTGAGGCCAGAGAGAAAGGTAGAGCTTGGCTCATCCGCAACTGAAAACACGGCGGACTTCTCACCCAGGTTCAGTTCCCAGGTCCTTGTGTGCGTGTCGAAGGTGAGACGGTCGAGCGTTCCAGCGTTGTCGTTGGGATTCCAGAACCCAGGTTCGACAAGAAGGTCCGTTTCGAGCGGGATGGTTCGCTTCCCAAACATCATCGACAACTGCGGGATGGTGAGCGTCTCTCCGCGCTGAGCTGGCGACAGGGTCAAACGGGCGCGCACATTGTGGAGGTCGAGGTGATTGCGAACGCGCTCACTCTCCTTCTTGGGCACGGATTTGACCAGGACATCCACGGTCTCGTCCTGAATCGAGCCAGTGACTTCCACCTCAAAGGTGCCTTCTTCTGTCGCTTCAATCTTGATGCGGCCTACATCTCCTGCTGGCACGTTGGCGAGATCAGGGCGCTTGATTGTGTTGAACCGGATCACTTCCTCACGTCGGCCGCCCTCATGACCTTCCAAGAGGGGTGCTTGTGATGGAATGCTCTGAGCGGCTTCCAGGCGTGAGAAGCCCATCTCATTGAGGCGCTCGGTGAACTCAACCGCGTTCTCACCAAAATACTTCGAGACGACGTGCGCATAGGCCTTGTTCAGTGCTTCTTGCTTGCGCGTCTTGGCAAACGGCATGCGGAGCACGCGCCCAAGGAGCTGCTCGATGGTGGTCGCTGACCTCGTGTTTGAGACGGAACAGAGCACGTAAGCGAAGGCGCAGTCCCAGCCTTCTTTGAGTGCTTCCATCGTGATGATGACCCGCACCTCACAATCAGGTGCGAACAGGTCAAGGTCATCAATTTCGCGGTCTTTACCCGTGGCCTTTTTGACCCATGCCTCAGGAATCCGTTCGCCGTCTTCGCTGATGAGGTGGTCGTAGATGACGTCGACTGTGGCTTCGCCACCCGCATGTTCGGCTTGAACCAACAGGATGGGGCGGATGTAGTCGGGTTCCTTCTTGGCCTCGTCCTCCAACGACTGGCGGCGGAGGAGGGCATGGCGAAGGGCCACGTCCCAACCATCCAAGTGTTCTTCGAGCATGACCGGCAGCTTGATCATCTGCTCGGTGAAAAGCTGAGACGCCGACACACGCACCAGAACATTGCTGGTGGCCATGTCTGGGGTTGCAGTCAGCTCGATGATGGCACTCGGCGCCAGGCGCTCGTAGAGCTTCCCAGACAGGGCACTCTTGGCGTTGTGTGCTTCGTCCGTGATGACCAGTGGTCGATGAAGGCGGAGGAGGTTGGCGAAGGAAAAGCGCGGCCTTGGGTCCGTCTCCGAGACAGGTTCTAGACCCTCGACCTGATGCGGCAGGTTGATGAAGTGCGGTTCGAGCGCTTCCTTGTGCGCGTAGAAGTCTCGAATGTCGATGTCTTCCACGCGAGCAGTGGCAAGTGTTGCCACGACGATACACATGCGCGTGGCGAGGTCTTGCGGGTTGATCTGGTCGATGTCGTTGGCGTCGAAAATAGCGACTTGCCCGAACGCCTTGTCCAGCTCGATGCGGTAGGGGTGGCGCGGATTTTTGAACGCCTCAATGGTCTGCTGCTTGATGGTCCTCGTCGGCACAAGCCAGACCACCAAAGGACGATCACGTTGGAGGTAAGTGGTGGCTGCAACCTTGATGAAGTGTGCACCCAACAGTGTCTTGCCACCCCCTGTGGGGATGCGGATGGCGACGTAGGGGACCTCACGCAATGAGTCGATGACCTCACCCTTATCGGAGAGAGGCACATAGGTCGGCCGCACTCCCCTTTCATTGGGGTAGGCGTGTGTCTCGAACGACCCCGCCAGGCCTTGTTCTGGGATGTCCAAGAAGAAACGAGTGAGCGCGTCCAGTGTGTTCGACTGGTAGGTCTTCAAGTCCATGTGATTAGGCCTGGATGTCGTAGGGAGTTTTCTTGAAGCTGATGCCCAGCTGGTCACGGCGGCTCTTTGAGATGATCGTGCCTGCCGCGTAAATCACCATCGGACCATCGTGCTCGGGAAGCTTGTCGAGCGTGTCCAAGGTCAACAGGTTGCCACCACTCTCCGACTCATCCCCAAGGATTCCGTTGAAGAGCAAGTAGTAGGCGGTCCCCTGGTGAACACCCAGCAAGGGAGACTTCATCTCGGTCGTCTTCTTCGGCGTTCCCGTCTCCACAAACCAGATGTGGGCGGCGAGGTGCTCGAACTTTACGGCGGGGTTGATGCTGCCGTTTTCCTCGAAGACCTTTGGCCCCAGCGTGTAGAAGAGAAAGCCTCCACCACCCTCCCAGCCAACATCCTTCGAGATGCCGCCTCGCTCACCATCGACCACCTTGACGAGTCGCTCTCGGCACAGGGTCCGAGCCTGGTTGCCCATCTCGATTCCAATCCACTGTCGACCCATCTTGTGAGCCACCGCTGAGGTCGTTCCACTACCGAGAAAGGAGTCAAGAACGATGTCGCCGGCTTCGGTGGCTATCGTCAAGACTCGTTGTATGAGTGCTTCGGGTTTTGGAGTATCAAAACTTGACTCGCCAGGAAAAAGCGCGCGCATTTCGTTCTTTGAGGTTCGGTTGCTTCCGACGTCTTCCTTTCGCCAGAAGGTCCGTGGGACCAGGTCCCCGACTTCATTGAGATAGCGCTTGATACTTGGCCTTGCCTCGCCCTTAGGTCCCCACCAAATCCGACCGTCCTCATCAAGCTCCCTCAGCTTTTCCTCAGAGATTCGCCAGAACCTCCCAGGCGGCGGGGAAAAGGAACGTCCAGAAGGGCCTTGAATCGTGTATAGCCCCTTCGAATAAGGCTTATTGGCATAGGGATCGCCAGGTAGCCATGGGCCGCGAGGATCTCCGTCTGGGTTGCTGTAAATGGAGTTTGCTGCGTCCGTGCGCGGCAGCTTGTTTGGTTTCCACATGGGGTCTTTCGCATAGACCAACATGTAGTCATGGTCACTCGAAAACTGTCGTGCTGAATTGCGGGGAGAGTCTGCTTTCTCCCAAATCACGGTTGCCACAAACCGTGAGCGTCCAAAGACTTCATCAAGCATGACTTTGAGATAGTGCGCTTCACTATCGTCGAGGGTGACCCAGATAGAGCCATCCTCTGAAAGAAGCTCCCAAAGCATGACGAGCCGTGGATACATCATCGACAACCATTGAGAATGTTCTAGGTTGTCGTCGTAGTGCTCAAAGGCCGACTTGGTGTTGTAGGGTGGATCAATGAAGACGCACTTCACCCTTCCTGCATAGTAGGGAAGCAAGGCTTTCAAAGCTTCGAGGTTGTCGCCTTCAATGAGCATGTTCTCGGACTCTTCCCCGTAGCTCATCGACTTGTTTGGAATCATCAAGCGGTAGGGAGCCTTTGCGGCTTCCGTCAATGCTTTGTTCCGTTCATTCCATTCCAACCAAGGCATGCGTGCCCCTTCTCTTACGACTTCGAATTGACGGTGGAGCATACCCGACTAGGGGTTTGCTCTCGGAGGTTAAGCCCGTTGAAGCTTCACCGCCTGCGCTCGGGCTACGGCTTCGAACATCTGCTCGGACGTCAGCGGAAGCAATGCTTCGATGGCATGTGCCAGGCCACCCACATGGACGCTTTCCCCTTGCTTCTCGGATTCGATCTTATGAAGCAGAGCGGCCAGGTCTTCGGCGGTGGCGTTGAAGTAGCGCTTCAACACGCCCAAGTCCTCATGGCCTGAGATGGCCGCGACTTGGAGTGGGTTGTTGAGGGTGTGCCCCAGCTCCGTGATGCGGGTATGCCGAAGGTCGTGAAGACGGGCACCTTTGACCTTGGCTTTCGCACACGCGCGATTCCAGGCTTGGGTGAGGGTATCGGCACCAAGCCTTGTGCCAAGCTGGCCCACAAAGACAGGACCTTTCGCGTCCTTGCCTCCCATGGTGTCCCGAAGCTCTCGAAGCTTCTTGGCCACGCTCTCAGGAATAGGGATGGAGCGATTCTTCGCTTCGGCGCCTTGCTTGTTCTTGTGCTTGCTCTTCGTATCTCGGAGGAGGGCAGTGGCATGTTTGCCATCCAAGCTCAGGTCTTCCCAATCGAGATTGACGACTTCCGCCCTTCGAGCTGCCGTGAAACGTGCGGTGTAGATGGCCACCTGGGTGCTGGGCCATGCGGAGCCCAAGGCTGCTTCAACGCGTCGCCACTCATCGTCTTTCAAGGTGCGCTCACGCCCTCTGTTGCTGGGCGGTAGGTCCAGCTCTTTCCATCGGGCAATCGGGTTGGCCACATCAATGGCCCATGCGCTTTTCGCATGCTGAAAGAGCCAGCTCAGGAAGCTCATCAGTCGGCGCACACTATCGGCGGGTGCCGGCTTGCCATCCTTGCCTTTCAAGCGCGCCGCCAAGCTCCACGGCGCGTCCTTGCCAGAGAAGTGGGAAGGGTTGAGGCTGGTCACTGTCTTGGCGCACAGGTCAGGAAAGCCTTCGGGATTGCCCGTGTGTTTCCTGTCGGCTCGACCCAAGAGCATGCGTGCGTAGCTGACCTTCAAGCGTAGGTGCTTGGTGTTGCCCCCTTCGGCTTCGATGGCTTCGATGGTCGGAGTCAGCTCTTCGATGAGTCGTTCCAGCAAACCACCGAAGGTCCAGGCCTCGGCCAGTTGTGACCTCGGCTTGTCGTGAAGCCTCAGGGCGGCACGCTCTTCAATCGCTGCCTTGTTCGCACTGTCGAGCGCGTTCTGGCGCGTTGTGGGTCCAGTCTTGGCGTTCGGATCGAACGGGAACACGCGGGTCGGTAGATAAGCTCGGGTGCCGTCTTTTTGCGTCCAACGCACTTTCAGTTCGTAGCGTGGCCTCCCATCCTCGCGCAGATACACCCCACGCTCGCGCCTCTCCGTCGACTTCTTGGTCTTGCCTGCTGCCTTCGTTGCCATCCGTCGGGTATCCTTCTCGGCTCGTGGCCCCGTAGCTCAGCTGGATAGAGCGGTCGCCTCCTAAGCGGCAGGTCGCGCGTTCGAATCGCGCCGGGGTCACCACTTTTTTAGCGCATTTGTCCCAGATTTGTCCCAGCTCTTCTTCGAGCCATTATGATTTCAAGGGCTTAGAAAGCATACCGTAACCCTCCTAAGGGGCAGGTCGGACGTTCGAATCGTCTCGAGGGCACCATCTTGCGCTGCACCAAAAAGCCGGCCTTGCCGGCTTTTTTTCTTGCGCGGTGCTCAGGGCCGCGGACGCCGGGCCAACCAGTCCAGGACGATCGCGCTGGCGTCGATCTGGTGCGTCGTGCGACCGATGAAGCGCTCCGGCAGGTACTGCCATCCGCCGGGCCAGGTATGACCGCCGCCGTCGATGCGGTAGCGCACCACGGCACCGCCAGCGCGGCAGCCGGTCCAGGCGCGGCGGCTGACCCGTGTGCCGTCATCGGCCACCGTCGGCAGCGGCTGCTCCGGGCCGGCCACGCGGCAGCCATTCGCCTGCAACCAGAAGGCGGTGGTGTCGTCCACCGACATCACCACGCCGCCTTCGCCCAGCCCGCCAAAACCGGCGACGGAGCCGCCCGCATAGGGGACGATGGGGTCGTCCGTTCCGTCGAACTGGAGCACGGCGAGCGGGCGAGCCGGGTGACAGTCGGGCTGATAGTCACGCGCCAGCGAGCCGGCGACCGGCGCGATCAGGCTGAAGCGGTCGGCCAGGTCGCAGCCCAGCCGTTCGACGAAGATCCCTCCGTTGGAGATACCTGTGGCGCCGACGCGTCGCGTGTCCACCGGCCACTCCCGTTCGACCCGGTCGAGCACGGCGCGGATGAAGGCCACGTCGTCCACCTTGTGCCTGATGGTGGCGCGGCCGTCGTTCCAGTGGCGGCCCAGGCCCTGCGGATAGACCACGATCACGCCGGTCCGGTCGGCCAGCGTGTCCAGCCCGGTCAGCCGGTCCATGCCCTCGGCACGGCCCCCGCCGCCATGCAGGGCCAGCAGCAAGGGGCGGGGCGCGGCGGCGTCGCCCTGCGGCACGTGGACCACGTAGCGTCGCAGTCGACCGTCGACGGTGAGGGTCTCGACGTGATCCCGCGCCGACGCCGGGCATGCTGCGAGGGCAAGGCCGACGCCGAGCAGGAATCGGTACAGGGCGGCCATCAGAGGCTCCGTTCGCGGGAGGCCAACGGCAGCGCAAGGGTGGCGGCGAAGCCGCCGCCGTCGCGGTTGGCCAGGTGCAGGCGTCCGCCGCTGACCTCGGCGGCGCGTTTGACGATGCTCAGGCCAAGCCCGGTACCGCAGGCGCCCGTGCGCGCTGCATTGCCGCGCAGGAAGGGCTGGCCGAGTCGGGTCAGCAACCCGGCGGGCACGCCGGGGCCATGGTCCTCCACGCTGATCCGCAGTTCGCCGTCGCCACGCTGCAGGCGGACACGGAACGGCGCCGCGCCGTAACGTTCGGCGTTGTCCATCAGGTTGCCGAGCGCCCGCCGCAGCAGGCTGGGGCGGGCGTGCAGGACGGCATCGTCGTGGCCTTCGTAATGCCAGTCGTCCGGTTGGTGGCGCAGGGCCATGAGCTGGCCAAGCAGGGTGGGCACGTCCACCGCGCGTACCGCCTCGTCGCTGCCATCGCGCACGTAGGCGAGGCACTGGCCCAGCGCCTGGTCCAGCTCGTCCAGGTCGTTGACCATCGCATCGCGTCGCAGGGGGTCGTTCGCGTCGCCGAGTTCCAGCGCCAGCCGCAGGCGTGCCAGTGGCGTGCGCAGGTCGTGCGAGATGCCGGCCAGCATCAGTTCGCGCTCGCGGGCGCTCTGCCGCAGCTCCTCGCCAGCGGCGCCGAGCGCGTCAGCGAGGTCCCGCACCTCGCGCGGACTGCCGCGCAGGTGCTGCTGGATCGAGCGGCCGCCGAGCAGGGCCGACGCATGCGCAGCCAGCCGTTCCAGCGGGCGGGTCAGCAGTCGCGCGGCCAGCGCAGCCACGCCCATGGCCACCACGCCGGCGAACAGCATGACCAGCAGCATGGAGCGGACCACCTGGCGGCGAAAGCTCACGGCCTGCATCACGATCCAGTGGTCCGGCGTGCGGGCGCTGCGCACCCAGATCTGCGCTTCGGGCCGCTGCACGGTCACCACGCGGGAAGGGTCTCCCAGCAGTTCACCGGCGACGTGGCCGACTTCCTCCACCACCGGCACCACCGGTCGCAGCGACGGTGGCGGCGATTCGGTGGTGACGCGGATGCCGCTTTGCCGCAGCCTGTCCAGGGTCTCCCGGGCCGCGGCGTCGTCGCGACTGGCCAGCGCGTCCACCGAGGTCGCCGTCGCGACGACCAGCCGTCCATAGGAATCCCCCAGTGCGCGCAGGCCGGCGCGGGTGGACAGGAATCCGCCGAGGGTGAGCGCCAGCACCAGCGCGGCGACCAGCAGCGCCAGCACCAGCGAGAAGGTGGTCGGTCCGCGCTTCATGCGCCGTCTCCCTGCGGCACGAACACGTAGCCTTCGCCCCATACCGTCTGCAGCCAGCGCGGCTGGCGCGGGTCGTCCTCGATGCAGCGGCGCAGGCGCGACACCATCACGTCGATGCTGCGGTCGAAGGCATCGTGTTCGCGGCCACGGGCCAGCGCGATCAGGCGCTCCCGGCTCAGCGTTTCGAAGGGGTGTGCGACCAGCGCGGCCAGTACGGCGAATTCGCCGCTGGTCAGCTTCACCGGCGCATCGCCGTCGAGCAGCTGGCGGGTGGCCGGGTCGAAGGTGAAGCGGCCGAAGCGCACGCTGGCCTGCTCGGTCTGCGGCGCGCCGACCACCGCCTTCGGCTGGCGGCGCAGCACGGCGCGGATGCGGGCGACCAGCTCGCGCGGGTTGCAGGGTTTGCCCAGGTAATCGTCCGCGCCGATCTCCAGGCCGACGATGCGGTCCACGTCGTCGCCCTTGGCGGTAAGCATGATGATCGGCGTCTGCACGCCTTCGGCACGCAGTGCGCGGCACAGCTGCAGGCCGTCGGCGTCGGGCAGCATCAGATCGAGCACGATCAGATCGACATGGTGCGCGGCCAGCTCCCGGCGCATGCCGGCGGCGTGGGCGGCACCGCGGACGCGGAAGCCCTGCTGGTCGAGGTAGCGCTCGAGCAGATCGCGCAGGCGGAGGTCGTCGTCGACGACGAGGATGTGGGGCGAGTCCATGAGGCGACTATGTCGTGCGCCGCGGTGACCCGACAAGCGCCCGCCAAGGCCAATTGCAAGCAAATGTTTCTGTCCGGAAGGTCCGCAACATCCGCTCACATCCGGCGGAATTCGGACACACCTCCCACCCGGTGCCGACGCGACAGTGGCTCCACCGCAGCGTCATCGCGGCCCACCTTTACCGACAGGAGCCCGTCATGAGCATGTCCACCTCTCTCCGCATCGCCTCCCTCGCCCTGGCCTGTGCCGCCGCCCTTGCGCTGGCCTCGCCGGCCGATGCCCAGCGCGCCGGCCGCCTGCATGCCCACGGCACCTTCGCCAACGGGCAGGGCGGCGTCACCCATGCCCGTGGCACGGCCGCCTCGGGGGCTCGCGGTTCGGTGGTGCGCGGCGGCTACACCGCCACCGGCGCCGATGGCAGCGTGGAACACCGCGCAGGGCGGGCCGTGCAAGGTGCCAACGGCGGCAGCTACGCCGGCAGCAACGGCTACATGCGCAACGCGGACGGTTCGGCCAGCCGCTGGCACAACGGCTCGGGCAGCACGGCAGCCGGCGGCACGGTGAGCACCAGCGGAGCCTACTCGCGCAGTGCCGACGGCAGCGTCAGCGGCAGCGCGCGGACCAGCGCCAGTGGTCCACGCGGCAACTACAACGCCAGCACCACCACGGCCAACGGCACCACCCAGCACACCACCTCCGCCACCAATGCGGCGGGCGACAGCTACAACGGCCAGACCACCTACACCAGGGGCGAGGGGCTCTCGCACAGCGGCAGCTGCACGGACGCCGTCGGCAATGTAATCGCCTGCGGTCGCTGAGACCGGACAGAGCAGGAGCCTGAATCATGCGAAACCTTTCCTGTGCTCTCGTCCTCGGCACGCTGGCCGTTGCGGCCGCCGGCGCCCATGCCCAGATGGGCCGACCGGATGCCGCCCAGCGCTTTGCCGAGGCCGATACCAACCATGACGGCCAGGTCAGCCTGGCCGAATTCCAGGCCGCCCGGGCCGCGCGCTTCGCCAAGGCCGACCGCAACGGCGATGGCGTGCTCACCGACGACGACCTGCCGCGCTTTGCCCGGAGCAATCCGGCGATGCTGGCAAAGATCCACGCGATGCAACACGGGGCCGACCGGGACGGCGACGGTCGCATTACCCGCGAGGAGTTCGACGAGGCCGGCAACCGTCTGTTCGCCCTCGCCGACGCCAACCACGACGGCGTCGTGGATGCGACCGAGATGAGGCAGGTCGCGCAACGCATGCAGTCCCTCGCGGCACAGCGGAGTGCGCCGTGATGCTGCATGCAGCACGGTCGCCGGCCTGGCTGCTGGTGATGCTCGCCCTGGTGCTCGCCGAGTGGGTCTGGCGGCGCCGGGTGCGAGGCGTCGGCTACGACGGCCGGGGGGCGTTGGCCTCCCTGGCCGTGGGTGCCGGACACCTGCTGTCGGGCGTGTTGCCGGCGCTGGTGCTGGGCGGCCTGTTCGCCGCTGCGGCGCGCTGGGCTCCTGTGCACTGGCCAGTCGGTGACTGGCGCACCTGGCTGGCGGCATTTTTCGCGGTCGAGCTGGCGTATTACGTGTTCCATCGCGCCAGCCACGAGGTGCGCTGGTTGTGGACCACCCATGCCGTGCACCACACGCCGGAGGAGATGACCCTGCTGTCGTCGATCCGCCTGGGTTGGACCAACCTGCTGTCGTTCGGCTGGGTCTGCTATCTGCCGCTGGTGCTGGCCGGTTTCGACCCGCGCCTGGTGTTCGCCCTGCTGGCCTTCAACCTGCACTACCAGTTCTTCCTGCACACCGAGGCGGTGGGGCGGCTGGGGCCGCTGGAGTGGGTGCTGACACGCCATCGCATCACCGCGTGCACCACGGGTCGAATGCGGCGTACCTGGACTGCAACTACGGTGGCGTGCTGATCGTGTTCGACCGTCTGTTCGGCACGCTGCGCAGCGAGCTCGCCGACGAACCCGTACGCTACGGTCTGGCGCATCCGCTGGGGACGCAGAACCCGCTTCGGCTGGTGTTCCTGCCGTGGTGGCGGCTGATCGTGGACATGCGCGCGGCCGGCGGCGTCGGCGGCGCTTTGAGAGTGGCCCTGGGGAGACCGTGATGGACCGCAAGATCGTCAAGTGGTGGTTCGGCGCGTGCATGCTGGCGACGGCCGGCTGTGCATCCGCCCAGATGCGCGGAGGCCTGCTGGAGCGCTGGCGCGAGCGACAGGCGCAGTCCGCGCCCGCCGCGTCCTTGCCTGCCGGCACCCGCGTGGTGCGTGATGTCGCCTATGGCGATGATCCGCGGCAACGCCTCGACGTCTATGCGCCCGCCGGGGCGCACGATGCACCGGTGATCCTGATGGTGCATGGTGGTGGCTGGCGCCGCGGCGACAAGTCCATGTCGAACGTGGTGGCGAACAAGGTCGCCTACTGGGTGCCGCGCGGTGTGGTGGTGATCTCGGTGAACTACCGCATGTTGCCCGACACCCTGCCACTGGAGCAGGCGCGCGACGTGGCGCGGGCGCTCTCGTTGGCTCAGCGCCGCGCTGCCGAGTGGGGCGGCGCCCCGGACCGCTTCGTGCTGATGGGCCATTCCGCCGGTGCGCACCTGGTCAGCCTGCTGGCTGCCGAGCCGCAATTGGCCCGGGAGCAGGGTGCCCGCCCGTGGCGCGGCACCGTCTCGCTCGACAGCGCCAGTCTCGACGTCGTGCAGACGATGAACGGCCGTCATTTCCGCCTCTACGACGAGGCCTTCGGCAGCAACCCGGCGGACTGGCTGGCCGCCTCGCCGCTGCAGCAGATGCATGCCGCCCCCGCGCCGTTCCTGGCGGTGTGCTCGAGTCGCCGCCAGGACTCCTGCCCGCAGGCGCACACCTTCGTCGCCAAGGTTCGTTCGCTGGGTGGTCGCGGCGACGTGCTGGAGGAAGATCTCTCCCACGAGGAGATCAACGCGAACCTGGGGGCTCCCTCGGAATACACGACCCGGGTGGACGCCTTCCTGCGCTCGGTGTTGTGAGGCTACGGGACCCCGAAAAAGCGAAGGCCGGGACGCGTACGTCCCGGCCTTCTTTGATCGTGGTGGAGCGGAGGAGGATCGAACTCCCGACCTTCGCATTGCGAACGCGACGCTCTCCCAGCTGAGCTACCGCCCCACGTGAGCTGCGCATGGTAGCAGCGAGAAGGCGGCTCGCCAATACCCTCGGCTCTCCGGACTGCGGGTTGCGACGTTGCCCGCGCTTTGTGCGGCGCTATACCATCGGCGAGTGACGGGGGATCGATCGGCCACGCGGATGCTGCGGTGGCACGGGTGTTTCCGGCTGGCGGAGACGCGCATTTCCTCATACCCCGGTGGCAAAATCACTCCGGCTGGCCGTCAGGCCACCGACGCCAGCGGGTGCCCAAGGTGGTCTCGAATATGGACTGGCGTCGGTTGCAGCGCTCGTGGAGCGCGTGAAGCCCATCGTGCGGAGCAGTGCCCTGCCACGGCAGTTCGGCGTGGCGGTGGTGTACTGCGCGTCGGTTGCGCTGCTTGGCCGGTTCTCGATGTCCCACTGGATCGTGCTGACCGGGTTGCACCTGGGGGCACTTTTGCTGGTGGACTACCGTTACTGGCCGGCACTGTTCGTCGGCGATGTGGCGTGGCTGGGATACCTCAGTATCACGTCCTACGCGCAGTTCGGCGCGTTATGGGCACTGGTCAACCTCATTCCGCCCATCGCCTGGTACGCCCCGCTGGTGCTTATGTTCCGCGAGCACTGGGGGCTCGATCCCGCGCGGGGATCCACCAACATGCCGGCGCTGGTGGTCTGCGCGGCGGCCGTGTCGGGCATTGCCACGATGATCACGATCGGGCAGATGCAGGTTGCGCCGCTGCCGTCGGGCAGCCTGTTGCATTACGAGGAGATCATTCCCCGGCTCCTGCTCGGCAACCTGCTGGGCGTCCTGACGGTGACCCCGGTCCTGCTGGTCTGGCAGCAGGGCCTGGCCGGTAGCGGTTGGCGTTGGGGCGCATGGATACGTCAGTGCATGGACAGTCGTCTCGCCATCGAGGCGACTTTTGCCGTGGCTCCGTTTATCGGTGCGCTGTGCTGGGTGGGTGACCGCCACGGCGAGTTGCGCGATGTCGTGCAACTGGCGATGTTCCTGCCGGTGGTGGTCCTGGCCATGCGGCGCGGGTGGCGGGGCGCTGCAGTGGGAGGACTGGTGGCGAGCAGCGGCATCATGTTCCTGATGCTGGCGCACGACGATACGGTGGTCCTGCAGACAGAGGCGATGATGGTCGTCGCGATGGCTGCGATGCTGGTGATCGGTGCGCGCATCACTTACCTGGATACCCGTGCGGAGCGTGAGCAGTCTGCAATGCGCACGGCCCTGGCGCAGACGCAACGGCAGGTCGTCGAGGACGACGCGGAGTTGCGTGCCCTTGCCCGCGCGCTGGAGGAGTTTCGCGAGTCGTTCCAGGGCGTGCTTCATCACATGCTTGGTCGGTCCGGAGGTGCCACGAAGACGGGGGGCGCGGTGGGCGGATCGTTGCGAGGCAGCCATCTGACCGCATCGCCGAATGCGGCGGTCGATCCGTTGCACCCGTCCATGCTGGCCGAATGGGGGCTGCCCGGCGTGCTGGGCAAGGACGCGCTGGCCCGGCTGCTGCAGGATGCCGGAGTGGATTACGCCTGGGACCTGCGCGGGCCGGTCAAGCTGCTGCGCCAAGGGACCCATCTGGCGCTCTATCGGGTCGTGCTGGAGGCGCTGACCGACGCATGCTCGCGCCGTGACGTCGCCGCCGTGCGGATCCGCATCCGCTGCGGGGCGCAACGTCGCTCCTGGGCGGTGGCAGTGGTCGATATCCAATGCGATCCAGAGCGCGCCGCCCGGGTCGACTGGGGTCAGCTGCTGCCCAGGCTGCACCTGCGGGCCAGCGGACTTGGCCGCCGGGCGATCGATCACCAGGCGGCCCTGTTCGAGGGGGCGGTGCGCGAGCGGCCCACGCAGCGCGGCCGGCGGGTCACCGTGGGGCTGCTGCAATCCGAGTCGCAGCTCTCCGACGAGCCCGGCGACTATCCCACGAGGCTGCGCCGGGCCTGATGCGCACAGCGCCGCGACCGGGAGGCAGACGGTCCCCGACTCAGCCGGGAAGCAGGGGCGGCAACCGCTCGCCCAGCAGCTCCTGACGCCAGCCTTCCAGGAACTCCGGCCACTCGGCGCCGGCCACGTATTCCTCCAGCACCTTGCGCGGACACAGCAACCCGCTGGGCAGGTCCAACTCGGTGGCCAGGGCATCGACGCAGTCCTTCATTGCGCCGAGTGCCTTCTTGGCCTCGCCCTGCAGCGGATGCGCCACCGGTGCGGTCGCCGCGATCTCGGCCTCGTCGACGGGCTCGCGCAGCAGGCTGAACAGCTCGTCGCGCTGCGCGCTGCGCAGTGCCCGCTGGCCGCGGCTGCGCTGGTCCAGTTCGATCTGGGAGGTCGGCGGCTGCTGCACCAGGCTCATCGCCAGGGCGTCCTCGAGCAGCCAAGGCCGGGGGCGGTCCAGCGCACGGGCGGTGCGGTCGCGCCAGCGCAGCACACGGCGCAGCAGCGCCTGCTTCGCGCGCGGCCAGTCGGCGGCGCCACGCATGCCGCGCTGGGGTTGCGCGTCGCCCTCCGTCGCCGAAGCACGATGTTTCAGGCGCTCGCAGTCCTCCGCGTGCCAGGCGGTGCGTCCGCGCTGTTCGAGGCGTTCGGCCAACTGGTCGTGGATGCTTTCCAGGTAGACCACGTCGAGTGCGGCATACAGCCGCTGCGAGTCGGTGAGCGGCCGCTGCATCCAGTCCGAACGTGTCTCGCCCTTGTCCAGATCCACGTGACACAGCTCGGCCACCAGCGCCCGATAGCTGATGCCCAGGCCCATGCCGACGAAGGCGGCGGCGATCTGGGTGTCGAACAGTGCGCGCGGGCCGCCGGGCAGGTAAGGGGCGAGTGTCTCCAGATCTTCGCCGGCGCTGTGCATGACGGTGACGGCGTCGCCCGTGTGCAGGCGCGACCGCAGCGCGTCGCCGATGTCGAACGCCAGCGGGTCGACCAGGGCGTAGCGCCCGTCCCACCCCAACTGCAGCAGTGCTAGCTGCGGGTGGAAGGTATTGCGCCGCATGAACTCCGTGTCCAGCCCCAGCCGTGCTTCGTCGGGCAGATCGGCAAGCCACTGGTCGAGCGTCTCGCGACGGTCGATCCAGACGGCATCGGAGGGCAGGGCAGGCAACGGCATGTAGTGGGTTCCTTGTTGGACGGGCGACGGCTCCGGACTGCCGCGCAAGCGCGCGCAGGAGGTCGATTGCCCGCGGTGGGCATGGCACGATAGCAGCCCCTGCGAGGACCCCCCAAGATGCCCAACGGACCGAACATCGACCGACAGCGCGCGCTCGGCGGCGCGCTCGGCGTGGTCGTGCTGGGCTTCGCGCTCACGTACCACTTCTTTCCGCGCGTTTTTCACGTCAATCCGGAAGACGTGGCGCCGCGCCGCTCGATGTCGCTTGGCGTCGCTCAGCCGGCGCGGACAGCGAGTGCGCCGATGGTGGTGGACCGGGGCGAGATCGACGCCGGTCCGCCGCTGACCCTGGCGCCCACGGCGGTGATCGCGGCGCGGACACACCGTGCCGATGCCGCGTTGCCGATGCAGAAGGGCGAGGATCCACCCGAAGTGGTGGCCCTGCTGGCTCGCGCGGACAAGGCGCTGCATGCCGGCCAGGTGGCGGGGGCCGCCGACAGCGCGGCTTCGCTGTACCAGCAGGCGCTGAAGATCACACCGGACAGCCGACGGGCGCTGCAGGGCCTGGACGAGGCGCGCGCGCGGCTAGTGGCGGCGATCGGTCAGGACATTGCGCTGGGCGATGCCGACGCGGCCGGCGACCTGATCGAGACGCTGCGGACCCTGCCGGGCAGCGAGGCCGATGTGAAAACGCTCGATGCCGGCCTCGGCACCCTGCTGAAAGTGCGACCGATGCTGGCCAGGGCCGCGTCGCTGCTCGCCCAGGGCAAGGTGGACGGCGCCGGCGAAGACAACGCCCTGGCCGGCTACCGGCAGGTGCTGGCCATCGATCCGCAGAACGCGGTGGCCCAGCAGGGCCTGTTGCAGGTGCAGCGGGCGGTGCTCGACCGGGCACTTGCCGCGGTGGCGCAGAACGACTTCGACGCCGCAGACAAAGCGCTCGGCGAGGCACAAGCGATCCAGCCGGATTCCCCGGCCATGCGCGACGCGACCGCGCGGGTGGCGGGCATGCGCGAGCAGCGCGCGGTCGGCTTGCTGGCCCAGGCCCGCACCGCGCTCGACGCGGGCAATCTGGCGTTGGCGCAGACGCTGGCCACGCAGGCGACCGCGGTGAAGCCGGATCTGGCCGGCCTGGACGAATTCCACGAGCGTCTGGTCAATGCCCGCCTGTATGCCAGCTACCGGCCGGGGCAGGTCTTCACCGACAGTTACGTCGACCTGCCCGGCAAGGCGCCCGCCATGGTGGTGATCCCCACCGGCAGCTTCATGATGGGAGCGGCCGACGGGGAGCCGGGCCACAGCGATACCGAGACGCCGCAGCACGAGGTGACGATCTCCCGCGGTGTGGCGATCGGGCGCACCGAGGTCACGGTGGGGCAGTTCCGCGAATTCGTCCGGGCCAGCGGCTACCAGCCCGAGTCGGTGACCAAGGGTGGTTCCAGTGTCTACGACGAGCGCGGTGGCGTAGTGCGCGACGATCCCCAGGCTACCTGGGAAGACGACTATGCCGGGCATCCCGCCGATGACGACATGCCGGTAGTGAACATCTCCTGGAACGATGCCAAGGCCTATGTGGACTGGCTCGCCAAGCACACCGGCAAGCCCTACCGCCTGCCCAGCGAGGCGGAATTCGAGTACGCGCTGCGCGGCGGTACCACCACGCTGTACTGGTGGGGCAACGGTACGCCGGACAAGCGCGTGGAGAATCTCACCGGGGCGCTGGACCGTTCCCGCAATGGCCGCCGCTGGAGCAACGCCTTCCGCGGTTACCGCGATGGCTATTGGGGGCCGGCGCCGGTGATGAGCTTCCAGCCCAATCCGTTCGGCCTGTATGACATCAACGGCAACGTGTCCGAATGGGTTGCCGATTGCTGGCACGACAGCTACCTGCGCGCGCCCCGCGACGGCAGTGCGTGGATCAATCCCGGCTGCCGCGCCCACGTGGTCCGCGGCGGCTCTTGGGGCAGCGCGCCGGACCAGGACCGCTCGGCCTATCGGCAGGGCGTGGATGCCGACGTGCGCAGCGCACGGGTCGGGTTCCGGGTGGCGCGGGAACTCTGAGCATTGCCTGACCGGTTTCGCAGCCTATTGCGCATCCCCGGCGGGATCGCGCTATCTTGAAGGTTCAGGCGGTGCTGCCGTCCGCACCGCCCCGCGACAAACGTTCCGTTACTGCTCTCTTCGGGATGCCTCCGGCGCGTTGGGAGGCCCCGGGCCCTTGGCCACCTCCACCTCACGTCGAGGAGCTCGCCATGGAACCGCAACCGGTCCGCCTGTTTGTCCCCTATACCGACGATACCCCCTGGATCGTGCGCGGCGAGGTGGCGCGCGTCGGCACCTTTGGCAGCCGAGCCGACGCCGTGCGAGCCGCCATGGCCATGCGTGCCAAGCTGGCGCGAGCCTGGGGTGTATCCCATCCGCCGGTACAGGTACAGGAGAGCGACGGCAGCTGGCACGACGTGGAGGACGAGGAGAAACTCTTCGGCTGAGTCGGTCGTACGGTGCCGTACGGATAAAGAAAAACCCCGCCTGGGCGGGGTTTTTCATGTCTGGTACCGGTGATAGGACTCGAACCTACACGACATCGCTGCCAGCGGATTTTGAGTCCGCCGCGTCTACCATTCCGCCACACCGGCTTAAGACAGGGACGCGATTATGCCGGCTTCAGTGCAGGGGGTCGAGTCCCAGCTGGCGGTCGTGACGCTCGTAACACTGTGCTTCGGCAGCAGGCTGGAAGATCGCGCAGTGGGTCATGGGACCGGAGTAGATGTGCAGGCTGACCGCGACCGCCTCCTCGCTGGGATTGCGGATGGTGTGGTACTCGTGCGGCGGGATCAGGCTGCCGGCCGACCCGGGGCCGGCCTGGATCGAGCCCACCGCCTGGAACCGGCAATGGCCCTGGTCGTCGGCCAGGCGCTCGTACTGGGTAACCTCCAGCTCGCCGCTCCAGACGCCTTCCACACACCACATGCCGCAGTGGTCGTGGATCGGGGTGCCCTGGCCTGGCCCCCAGGTCATCGCCACCACGCAGTAGCCGAACTCCTCGCTGCGGTAGAGCTCGCGGCGGGCGTAGCGCCCCTCCGCCGGCTCGAACACGCAGTCGGGCAGCCGGACCTCGCGGGCACGGATCAGACGGCAAAGGCTGTGCCGCAAGGTGTCGGTGATGGCCTGGGTGTCGGGCTGGCTGACCGCATGGTCGATGGCATCGATCAGCTGGCGGCAGCCGGGGAATTCCTGGGCAAGCATGGTGTTCTCGGTACGGCGCGGAGCTGCGCCATCTTAGCAGCGGTGTCGGCCGCCAGCGGGAGGGGGCGTTCTCAGAGCCGGCCCAGGAAGCCGCCGATGGCGCGGCTGTAGTTCTCGATGTCGACCAGGAAGGCGTCGTGGCCCTGCGGCGAGTCCAGCGCCACGAACTCGACGTCGGCCCCGGCCTCGCGCAGCCCCTCGGCGATCTGCTCCTGCTGCTCCAGCGGGAACAGGATGTCGGTACTGACGCCGATCACCAGCGCCTGTTCGATGCAGATCCGGCGCAGGCCCTCGCGCACGGAGCCGTGGCCGTATTCGGCCACATCGAACCAGTCGCTGGCGCGGGACAGGTAGAGGTAGCTGTTCGGGTCGAAGGTGCGCACGAAGCGCTCGGCGTGCGCCTGCAGGTAGGACTCGACCTGGAACTCGACGCCGAACGGGTGCTCCTCGCGCTGGTCGGAGTCCAGCCGGATGCGCGCGAAGCGCCCGTTCCACTCCATCGCCGAGCGGTAGGTGATCACGCCCAGCTTGCGGGCGATGCTCATGCCGGCGTCCGGATAGGTGGCGTCGGCGCGGTCGCCCGGGTGCAGGTCGTAACCACCCCTGGCCCAGCCCGGATCGAGCCGGATCGCTTCGCGCTGCAGCGAGCGGATCGCGATGGCGAACGGCTGCGCCTGCGGGGCCGTGTCGACGCTGATGTGGGCGCGCACCGAACCCGGGTGCAGCAGCATGTAGGCGAGCGCACTCATGCCGCCCATCGAGCAACCGACCAGGCAAGCCAGTCGGTCGATGCCGAGCTGGCTCACCGCAGCGTGCGCGGCGTTCGCCACGTCCTCCAGCGAGAGCTCCGGGAAATCCAGTCGATACGGCTCGCCGGTCGCCGGATTGATCGAGGCGGGACAGGTGGAGCCCTTGTCGCTGCCCAGCGAATTGACGCAGATGACGAACCAGCGATCGGTGTCGATCGCCTTGCCCGGACCGATCATCGCCTCCCACCAGCCGGGCGAGGGGTCGTCGGGGCTGGAAGCGGCATGGGCGCTGGGCGACAGCCCGGTGAGGATCAGCAGCGCGTTGTCCCGCGCGGGAGTCAGCCTGCCCCAGGTCTCGTAGGCAACGCGGGCGCCCACCAGGGCGCCTCCGCGCTTCATCGGGAATGGCGAGGGCAGGTCGGCGTAGCGACGGGCGTCGCTCACGGATGCACCTTGTCGATCACCACTGCAATGGGCTCCTTCCGTGCAGTGGGGACCACGCCGGCACTGCCCTCCAAGTCGCCGGCCTGGCCGATTGCCTGACCGCTGTGGCTGATGCGTGCACCGACGACCACGGACGACACCGAGGACAGATCCATCGAGGGCGCCATCGCCAGCGCGTCGGTGAGCTCCACCGTCGTCGGCAGTTTGCCTGCATCGAGCCGCGCCACCGCCAGCGGCATCGGCGGGCCGTGCTCGGCGCGGGCATAGACGAACAGGGTGTCGCCGGGGCGAACCTTGTCGCGCAGCGCCGGGGTCAGGCTCACCTGCACGGTCAGCTTCGGCGCGTCGGCGTCGGCCGCCGGTGCGGTGCTGGTTGCAGCGGGGGCGGCCGCACCGCCGGCGCGCGCATCGGCTACCGCGATCTGCTGGGCCACGGCCTTGGCCACGCTGGACCCCGGGGTGAGCAACGGCTGCAGCTGGCGCCAGGTGGCGGCGGCCTCGGCGTAGCGGTCGAGCTGGAAGCTGCTGATGCCGAGCAGCCACAGCGCGCGCTGGTTGTCCGGGGCGAGCTTCACCGCCTGCAGCAGCAGCTCGCGCGCGCGACCGTCGATGCGGTGGTCCGGCCGCGCCATCGAATCGGCCTCGGCCCAGCCGACCATCGGCAGCGGATCGTTCGGCAGCAGTCGCAGCAGCTGGCCGTAGGCGTCGCGCGCCTCGGCGTTCTGGCCCAGCGTCGCCGTGGTCTGCGCCAGCAGCATCCAGCCCTGGCTGTCGTCCGGCGCTTCCTTCAGGTGGGCGCGTAGCTGGGCCAGCGCCTGGTTCACGTCCATGGCCGGGGCCTGCTTCGCCACGCCGTCGAGCGCCTGCGGCGTGCCGACCGTGAGGTACAGGCCGGCCGCGGCAAGCGGTACGACGAAGGCGATGCCCAGCGCGAGGACGAAGATCCCGCGCGGACGGCCCTGGGCGCGACCGTGACGCATCAGCGGCCAGAGCAGCAGCAGCAGGCTCGCCGCGATCATGATCGCGGCGATGATGTAGAACAGGATCTTCACCAGTCGTCCCCGTGGTCGATGGCCGGCGGCGGCGCGCCGGAGCGAGTGCGTTTGCGGATGGTCACCGCCACCACGGCGGCGCCGGCCAGCAGGATCAGCAGCGGCCCGAACCAGAGCACCCAGGTGGTCGGGTTCACCGGCGGGTCGTACAGCACGTAGTCGGAATAGCGGGCCACCAGGTATTGCTTGATCTGGTCGTCGGTGCGGCCTTCCTGCATCAGGCGGAAAACTTCGTGCCGCAGGTCGCGGGCGATCGGCGCGTTGGAGTCGGCCAGCGTCTCGTTCTGGCACATCGGGCAGCGCAGCTGCGCGGTGAGGTGCTGGAAGCGCAGTTCCTGCGCGTGGTCCTTGAACGGCAGCGGCTCGATCGCCTGCGCGCCGGCTAGCCCGGCGAACAGCGCGAGGACGACGACCAGGAGCACAGCCAGGTGCTTCATCGCGACTCCTTCGCCAGCGCGGCGATCGCCGGCTTGAGTTCCCTCTCGATCACCTCGGGGGTGAACGGTCCGATGCGCTTGTAGCGGATCACGCCCTTGGCATCGATGAGAAACGTTTCCGGCGCCGCGTAGACGCCGAAGTCGATCGCAGTCTGGCCGGTGACGTCGGCCACCAGCACCTGGTACGGGTTGCCGTGCTTGGCCAGCCAGGCCTTGGCGTCGTCGGGCTGGTCCTTGTAGTTGTAGCCCACCAGTTCGATCCCCAGCGCCGGCACCTCGGTCTTCAGCAGCGGGTGTTCCACCGCGCACTCGATGCACCAGCTGGCGAACACGTTGAGCAGGTAGGGCTTGCCCAGCAGGTCCTTCTTGGTGACTACCTTGGCCGGGTCGTACAGCTCGGGCAGGGCGAATTCGGGCGCCGGCTTGTTGATCAACGGCGAGGGGATCGCGGTCTGGTCGTGGTGGCTGTTCCACCAGATGCCGAATCCGAACAGGCCGCACAGGGCCAGGAAGGCGAAGAACGGGATCAACCGGCTCATGCATGCGACTCCCGCGCCGTGGCCAGGCGTTCGCCGGCGTTGGCTCCCGCCGGCACGATGCGCTCGCTATCGGCCACGCGGCGGGTGCGGAAGCGGCGGTCGCCCGCGGCGACGAAGCCGCCCAGCATCATGAACAGGCCGCCGGCCCACAGCCAGCGGACGAACGGCTTCACGTACAGGCGCATGGCCCACGCGCCGCCGAGGTCGTTCGGGTTCATCGGCTCGCCCAGCGCCACGTAAAGGTCGCGGGTGAAGCCGGGATCGATCGCCGACTCGGTCTGCACCTGCTCGCGGGTGTAGGTGCGTTTCTGCGGGTGCATCACGCCGACCACCGAGCCGTCCTTGGATACGGTGATCGAGCCCTGGCTGCCCTTCCAGTTCGGACCGCTGGTCTGCTTCACGCCGTCGAAGCGGAAGCTGTAGCTGCCGATGGTCTGGGTGTCGCCCGGTGCCATGCGCACGTCGCGGGTGACGCTGAGCGACTCGGACAGCAGCACGCCGGCCAGGAAGATGCCGACGCCGAAGTGCGCCAGCAGCATGCCGGCCATCTCCGCCGGATAGCGCCGGCCGGCCGGGACCTCGCGGTAGCGCTTGTAGACGTAGAGCAGGGTGCCGACCACGCACCACACGGCCGACGCCACGCCGACCAGGGCGCGGGCACGTCCGTGCACGAAGAACGCCGCCACGATCGCGCAGGCCAGAGCGGCGATGCCGGCGCGCAGCGCGATCGAGCCGATCACGCCCGGTTCGCCGCGGCCCCAGCGCAGGAACGGTCCGAACGGCAGCAGCAGAACCACCGGCGCCATCAGCAGGGGGAACAGGAAGCCGAAGTAGGGTGGGCCTACCGAGATCCGGCCCAGGTTGAACGCATCGCCGATCAGCGGGAACAGCGTGCCCAGCAGCACCATCGCCGCGGCCACGGTGAACATCAGGTTGCCGACCAGCACCGCCGTCTCGCGCGAGACCACCGCGAACGACTTGCCGCCGGCCACCTTCGGCGCGCGCAGTGCGTACAGCAGCAGCGAGCCGCCGACCACGACCGCGAGGAAGCCGAGGATGAACAGGCCGCGGCGCGGGTCGGAGGCGAAGGCGTGCACCGAGGTCAGCACGCCCGAGCGCACCAGGAAGGTGCCGAGCAGCGACAGCGAGAAGGCGAAGATCGACAGCAGGATGGTCCAGGCGCGCAGCGAACCGCGTTTCTCGGTGACCGCCTGCGCGTGGATCAGCGCGGTGCCGACCAGCCAGGGCATGAAACTGGCGTTCTCCACCGGATCCCAGAACCACCAGCCGCCCCAGCCCAGCTCGGCGTAGGCCCACCAGCTGCCGGCCACGATGCCGGCGGTGAGGAACGCCCAGGCGACGTTGGTCCACGAGCGCGCCCAGCGCACCCAGGCCTGCTCCATGCCGCCACCGAGCAGCGCGGCGATGGAGAACGCGAACGCCACCGAGAAGCCGACGTAGCCCATGTAGATCACGGGCGGGTGGAAGGTCATGCCCGGGTCCTGCAGCACCGGGTTCAGGTCGCCGCCGTCGGCGGGCATCGGCAAAAGGCGGGCGAACGGGTTGGAGGTGAACAGGATGAAGGCGAGGAAGCCTACCGAGACCAGGCCCAGCACGCCGAGCACCCTCGCCACGAAGTCATCGGGCAGGTTGCGGCTGAACGCGGCGACGGCGAGCGTCCACAGGTTGAGGATCAGCACCCACAACAGCATCGAGCCCTCGTGCGCGCCCCACACCGCGGCGATGCGGTAGTACCAGGGCAGCGCCAGGTTGGAGTTGTCCGCGACGTAGGCGACCGAGAAATCGAAGCGCAGGAAGGCCCACACCAGCAGGGCGAAGGCGACGATCACGAAGGCCGCCTGGCCGGCGGCGGCCGGCCGCGCCGTAGCGATCAGGGCGCGGTTGCCGCGCCAGGCGCCGACCAGCGGGAGGATGCTTTGCGCCAGCGCCAGCAGCATGGCGAGGATGAGGGCGAGCTGGCCGAGTTCGGGAGTCATGGCGGGTTCCGTCGTGGCGGGCGCGTTGGGTCGCTCAGGGTTTGGTCGAGGCAGGCGGCTCGTCGCCGGTCTCGGCGACTTTGCGACCCTTGTGCGCCTTGGCCATGGCGTCCTTCAGTTCTTTCGGCATGTAGGTCTCGTCGTGCTTGGCCAAGACCTCGGTTGCGACGAAGTGACCGTTTTCCATGTGGCCGGTGGTGATCACCGACTGGTTGTCGCGGAACAGGTCGGGAAGGATGCCGGTGTATTCCACCGGCATGGCGCCGTCGGCGTCGACCACGGTGAAGGTCACCTTCAACGAATCGCTGGAGCGCTGGATCGAGCCCTCCTTGACCATGCCGCCGAGGCGGAAGGTCTTGTAGCCGCGGGCCTGGCCTTCCTGCACCTGGCTGGGGGTGAACAGGTAGTTCATGTTCTGCTGCAGGGCGAACACGGTCAGGCCGCCGGCGATCGCCGCGGCGATCAGAACTATGACGACGATGACGAGCCGGCGCTTGCGGGTGGGGTTCATGGGCACGATCCGTGGAATGGCAGGCGGTCAGGCGTCGGTGGCGGTATCGGTGTGGCGCTGCTGGCGCGCGCTCTGGCGGGCGAGGCGGCCACGCAGCTCGCGCAGAACGCGGCGCCGGCGCAACACAGGCGCCAACGCATCGGCGAGCAGCACGACGAGGAAGATCGCGTAGGCTGGCCACACATAGGCGGCGTAACCGCCCATGGCGAGGAACTGATTCATCGAGCGCTTTCCTCCGCGGCGATCTGGCGGACCCAGTCCTTGCCGCTCTCCAGTGCCAGCAGGTCGGCGCGCACGCGCGAGCAGAGGCTGAACGCGTAGTAGCACTTGGTCGCGACCATCATCGTCAGCAGCGGCCAGATCATCGAGCCGCTCATAGTCGAAGGGCCGAACAGGCGCACCGTGGAGCCCTGGTGCAGGGTGTTCCACCAGTTCACCGAGAAATGCACGATCGGCACGTTGATGATGCCGATCAGGGCGAGGAAGGCGGCGGCGCGCGCGCCCTGGCGACGGTCCTCGAAGGCGTGGTAGAGGCCGATCACGCCCAGGTAAAGGAACAGCAGCACCAGCTCGGAAGTGAGCCGGGCGTCCCAGGTCCACCATGTCCCCCACATGCGCACGCCCCACAGCGAGCCGGTGACGAGGGTGATCAGGGTGAATGCCGCGCCGATCGGCGCGGACTCCATCGCCACCACCTCGGCCAGCTTGATTCGCCAGACCAAGGCGATGAACGCCGATACGGCCATCACGCCGTAGATGAATAGCCCCATCCAGGCGCTGGGCACATGCACGAAGATGATGCGGTAGTCGTCACCCTGCTGGTAATCCGGCGGGGCGAGCACCAGGCCACCGTAGAGCGCGATCATGCCAAGCACGATGGCAAGGGCGAGCATCCACGGGCGCAGCTTGCCGGCGAAGCGGTAGAAGGTCGGCGGCGAGCCGAGCTTGTGCAACCAGAGCGGAATCCAGCTGGACATGGGTTCAGGCGTCCAAGGCAATGCGGAGGGCGGCGGCACAGCCCAGCGGGGCCAGTACCAGGGCCAGCGCCAGGGCGGCGCCCAGCCATGCGATCGGGGCAATCCACGGCAGGCCCTGCTGGGCCGCGGCCAGCGCACCGGCGGCGAAGATCACCACGGGCACGCACAACGGCAACAGCATCAGCGCGAGCAGCATACCAGAGCGCCGGGTGCCGGCCGTCAGCGCCACCAGGACCGCGCCGAGCAGGCTGAGCATCGGCGTGGCCAGCGCGAGCGCGAGCAGCAGCACCGGGATCACTGTCGACGGCAGTTGCAGCATGCTGGCCAGCATCGGGGCGATCACGATCAGCGGCAGCGCGGTGGTCAGCCAGTGGGCGAGGATCTTCATACCCAGCATCAGCGCAAGAGGCTGCGGTGCCAGCACCAGTTGTTCCAGCGAGCCGTCCTCGATGTCGCTGCGGAACATCCCGTCCAGCGCCAGCAGCATCGCCAGCAGCACGGTCACCAGCACGGCGCCGCCGGCGATCCGCTGCAGCAGCGCGTTTTCCGGGCCCAGCGCGAAGGGAAACAGCGTGGTGACGATCAGCGCATACAGCACCGGCATGGCGATGTCGCCGCGGCGGCGCCAGGCGAGGGTGAGGTCGCGTCGAAGTACGGCGGCGCAGGCGCGTCCGAGCGGAGCCTGGCTCATGCGTGCATCCGTATGCGCTGCGGCTCGCCGCCGTGGAAACTTACGGCCCCATGGCTGGTGACCAGCGCGGCACCTCCGGCAGCGACGTGTCGTTCGAGCAGGCGGTTGACCAGGGCGATGCCATGGCGGTCGAGATTGGCGTAGGGCTCGTCGAGCAGCCAGAGCGTCGCCGGCACCAGCAGCAGGCGGGCTAGCGCGGCGCGCTTCTTCTGCCCGGCAGACAGTCGACGCACCGGCTCGTCCTCGTAGCCGGCCAGACCGACCTCGCGCAAGGCGCGAGCCGGATCCTGGCCGTCGCGCTCGCCATGCAGGCCGGCGGCGATGCGCAGATTCTCGCGGGGGCTGAGGTCGCCCTTGAGTCCGAGCTGGTGGCCGAGAAAGATGATCTCGCCAGCACAGGCATCGCGCCGAAGGGGCTCTCCGCGCCAGTGCAGCTCGCCCTCGTCCACGTGCAGCAGGCCGGCCAGCACGCGCAGCAGGGTGGTCTTGCCGCTGCCGTTGTCCCCCTCCACCAGCGCCAGCTGGCCGGGATGCAGCTCGAACTGCAGCGGGCCGAACACGGGCTCGTCCTGGCGGTAAAAGCTCAATGCGGAGGCTGCGAGCAGGGGCGGGGCGGAAACGGTCATCCGTCGGATTGTCCGCAATGCCTGCGGGACTTGTCCATGCGGTCCCGTGTCGCCGTCGACTCAGGGCGCGATCGGCGTCCGGTGCAGACGTGCCGCACCCGGTCCGTCGCCGCCCAGAAAGGCCAGCTGGCCAAATGCCCTGGCCAGTCGTTCCAGCACGCCGATGTCCGTGCCGATCACCAACAGGCTGGGCTCACGCCAGCCCTCTGCTCCCACGCCGACGGCGCCAAGAATCCGCTGGGTCGTCGGTTCCCCGAGCAGTTCGGCAAGCAATTGCCGTTGTGCTGCTCGATTGGCCTTCCTTGGTGCGGGATGTGAGCCGGGATGCCATGCAGTGACGAAGCCCCAGGGCGACGCTCCGACCAGCGCGTGCAGCGCTGCCGGCAGCGGTTCGTCCACGCGCAGGCTGCTCGTGCCGCCGCTTGGCAGGCGCACCCGGTAGTCGGTGCGCCGATAGGCGGCGAGCAGGCGGTCATCCATGGGGAATGTCTGGCAGCGGCTCCAGCCTGGCACGGAACAGGGCGGCCGCGTCGTCCATGGCCACGGCCAGGGGATCGCCATCGGTCGTGGTCAGCAGTTCGTCGAGCAGCACATCCTGTGCCTTGCCGCGCTCGTACGCGAACGCGTAGGGCAGCTGTGTGAAGGTGACCATGCGGTAGCGTGTCATGAAATGCGACGGTGCCGCTTCAGCCAGCCTCAGGCCGAGCGCGCGCTTGGCCAGGTAGCGCGGATCGGCGACCGAGTCGCGCATCTCTATGTAATTTTCCAGCGCCATGGCCGCGATCGCATCGGCGTTGGGCTTGCGTCGGCGCTGGAACTCGGCAAACACGCCGGAAGGGTCGGCGGGACTGCCGGCCAGCAGTGCGGCCAGCTCCACGGCATCTTCCAGCCCGCAGTTCATGCCCTGGCCGTGGAAAGGCACCATCGCGTGCGCGGCATCGCCGAGCAGCACGGCGCGCCCATCCAGATGCCAGCGGTCGAGGTAGAGCGTGTAGAGGCTCGGCGCGGGATGCGCCTGGAAATCCTCCGCGAAGCCGGGCATCAGCGGCAGCAGGTCGGGGAATTCAGCGCGGAAGAAATCCGCCGCGTGCCGCGCATCCGGCAGGGTGGCGAAGCTCGGATACGGCCCCACGCCCGGCAGGAACAGGGTGACGGTGAAGCTGCCCTCCGGGTTCGGCAGGGCGATGCACATGTAGCCGCCGCGTGGCCAGATGTGCAGTGCGTGTGGCTCGATCGCGAAGCGTGCCGCGCCTTCCCCTGGCCGGGGAGGAATCTCCAGTTCCTTGTAGGCATGGCCCAGAGCCTCGACCCGCTCGCCGAGCGGAAGCACGTGATGCATCGCGGCGCGGACCGCCGAGCCCGCTCCATCGGCACCCAGCATGAGCTCGAAATCATGCTCCCTTCGCGCGCCGGCCGCGTCGCGCAGGTGCAGACGGCGGGCCTCGAAGTCGACGCGTTCGACCACCTGGCCGAAATGGAAGCGCACGCCTGCCGCCTCGGCGGCGCCCAGCATCAGCTTGTTGAGTTCGCCGCGCGAGACCGACCAGATCACTTCGCGGTCGTCCACGCCGTAGCGCTGCAGCACAGGTGGCGCCGCGCCGGCGTGCACCATGCGACCGCGCATCATCACCGCCAGCGACAGCACGCGTTCGGCCAGGCCGGCGGTGCGCAACGCGTGTAGGCCGCGCTCGGCCAGTGCCAGGTTGATCGAGCGCCCGGCTTCGTAGCCGGCGGTGCGCGGATCCGGCCGTTTCTCGAAGACGTCCACCGCGAAGCCGCGCAGGGCGAGCAGGTGCGCGAGCAGGGCGCCGACCGGACCGCCGCCGGCGAGGGTGATGTTGGGCAGAGGCAAGGCCGGTTCCGGGTTATGCGGGGATCGACGGGCGCGCGACAGGGCCGTGCGCGTGCTCGCCGATCAGAAGCTCATGAAGTATCCGCCGTTCACCGGCAGGTTGGCACCAGTGATGTATCCGGCATCGTCCGCGGCAAGGAAGGCCACGGCTCGGGCAATGTCCGCGGGCGAGCCGAGGCGGCCGACCGGGATCCCGGCGACGATCTGTTCGCGGACCGCCGGCGCCACCGCGGCCACCATCGGTGTATCGCAGTACCCGGGGGACACGGTGTTCACCGTGACGCCCTTGCGCGCGGTCTCGCGGGCGAGGGCCATGGTGAAGCCGTGCACGCCGGCCTTGGCGGCGGAGTAGTTGGTCTGGCCGAACTGCCCGGTCTGGCCATTGACCGAACTCAGGTTGACGATGCGGCCAAAGCCCCGCTCGCACATGCCCTCGACCACCTGACGGCAGGTGTTGAAGATGCCGTCGAGATTCACCCGCATCAGCTGATGCCACTGCTCGGGCGTCATCTTGCGCAGGCTGGCGTCGCGGGTGATGCCGGCGGCGTTGACCAGGACGTCGATCGGACCATGTTCGGACTCGATGTCTCCGACCAGGTCGCGGCAGCTGTCGAAGTCGCTGACGTCAGCGGGAGCAAAACCGATCGCACCATCGAAGTCGGCGACTTCCTTCCGGAATGCCTCGATGCGCTCCTGCCTGGCAGGGAGGTCGATGGCGATGACCCGGCGTCCGTCACGGGCGAGGTGACGGCAGATCTCGGTGCCGAGGCCACCGATGCCGCCGGTGACGACGGCCAGTCGCTTGTTCATGCGTACTACTCGTCTTGCCGCAAGGCAGCACATGTTGTGCTGCAGCGGCCAAATGCTGGAAGCGGACAGGGCGGCACGAGGCCGCCCCGGACGGGAAGGTCAGGACTTCTTGCCGCCGCGGCCTGCTCCGCCGGTGCCGGTCGTCGCACCAGGGCGCGCCTGGGTAGCGGCGTCGAGGAAGCCGCGCTGCATGGACTTCCATGCGTCCATGTTGCGCTCGGTCAGCTCGTTGAGCATCGACCAGGGCGTCTGTCCCATCAGGCTGTTGAGCTGGTTGCGGAACTGCTGCTGCTGGTCCAGGAAGACCTGCAGGCTGCGCTCCAGATAGGGCCCCATGAAGCCCTGCAGCGAATCCCCGTAGAACCGGATGATCTGGCTCAGCAGCTGCGGAGAGAGCATCGGCTGCCCTTTCTCCTCGTGCTCGGAGATGATCTGCAGCAGCACCGAGCGGGTGAGATCCTCACCCGACTTGGCGTCGCGGACTTCGAAGTTTTCGCCGTCCAGCACCAGCTGACGGATCTCTTCCAGCGTGATGTAGCTGGAGATCTCCGTGTCGTAGAGCCGACGGTTCGGATACTTCTTGATGATGCGGATAGTTTGTGCCATGCGGCGAAAGCTAGCAGAAGGTATTGCGCCGCACCAGTCACCTTGCTGCACTCCGGGGTGCAGCAGGAATCTGCTAATGGCTGGCCGATCAATGGCCTACGGAACCCCCGGCGCTCCCGAACGGCGGCCTGGCCAGCCAAAGCACCGGGATCAGCAGCACGAACAGCACCGCGCAGGCGAAGAACACGTCGTTGACGGCCAGGGTCAGCGACTCGCGCGTGAGAATCCGATCCACCAGCCCCAGGCTCTCCCGGTGGGCGAAACCGGCGTGGGACAGCTGCTGCAGGAAGTGCGTGGCTGCCGGATGGTCGGGTGTGATCGCTTCGGTCAGCGTGGCGTGATGGAACTCCCCGCGGTGCTGCCACAGCGTCACGCTGACTGCGGTCGACACGCTGGACCCCAGCGTGCGGCAGAAATTGGCCAGGCCGGAGGCGCTGGCGATCTCCGAGGCGGGCAGGCCGGAGAGGTAGACCTGGTTCAGCGGGATGAAAAAGCAGGGGATGGCAATGCCCATCACGAACCGGGGCAGCACCAGCGTGGAGAAGGATGCCCCGCTGTCGAAGGTCGAAAACCAGTAGGAGGTGGTGGCGAACATCACGAACGCGAAGGTCACCACCGCGCGCAGATCGAGCCGGTGCAGGTTTCGACCGAGGATCGGCGCCACCAGGAAGGCCAGGATGCCGACCGGCGCGGTGGCCAGGCCGGCCCAGGTGGCCGTGTAGCCCAGGGTGGTCTGCAGCCACAGCGGGAACACCACGTTGATGCCGAAGAAGGCCATCATGCCGAGCGAAAGGCCGATGACCCCCACGGTGAAATTGCGTTGGCGAAACAGCGACAGATCCACCACCGGGTGCTTGGCGTGCAGCTCCCACACGATCAGGAAGGTCAGGCACACCAATGCGGTGATGCCAAGCGTGGTGATCATCGGCGAGGAGAACCAGTCATGGTCGTTGCCGTTGTCCAGCATGAACTGCAACGCGCCCACGCCCACCACCAGCAACACCAGGCCGACCACGTCGATCGGCATGTTGAAGGTCTTCGTCTCCCGCTTGTGCAGCAGCGTCCAGGTGATCACCGCGGCCGCCAGGCCTACCGGCAGGTTGATGTAGAAGATCCACGGCCAGGAGAAATTGTCGGTGAGGTAGCCGCCGAGGATCGGGCCGAAGATCGGCGCCACCACCACGGTCATCGCCCACAGGGCCAGAGCGATGCCCTGGCGTTCCCTGGGGTAGCTCGACAGCAGCAGGGTCATCGACAACGCGACCATCGGGCCGGAGCCGGCGCCCTGCATCAACCGGGCAATGACCAGCATCGGCATGGAGGTCGCCAGCCCGCACATCATCGAGAACACGACGAACAACAGCACCGAAGCCACGAACGTGCGCACTTCGCCGAAGCGCTTGGCGATCCATCCGGTCAGTGGCTGCATGATCGCGCTGGCCAAGGCGTATGAACTGATCGTCCAGGTGCCCTCGCTGGGGCTCACTCCGAGGCTGCCGGCGATGTGCGGCACCGCCACGTTGACGATGGTCATGTCCAGCACCTCCATGAAGGTGCTCAAGGCGACAGCGGCGGTGAGCAGCACCAGCGCGCCGCCGTGCAGCGGCTTCAGGGGTGCAGCGGCGTCTGACGTGGCGGCCATGGCGCGACTCAGTGGTGGACGGGGAGATTGGCCTGGATGATGCGGTCGGCTTCCGCATCGGCCTGTGCACCCATCCGGTCATACACGTCGGTGGTCGCCACCGGCTGGGACGCAGGCGCCTGGGCCAGCACCCTGCCGTGGTCGTTGCTGGTGTCCACGGTCACGTCGGTGGATAGGCCGATGCGCAGCGGATGCTTGTCCAGCTCGGCGTTGTCCAGGCTGATGCGCACCGGCACGCGCTGGACGACCTTGATCCAGTTGCCGGTGGCGTTCTGCGCCGGCAACAGCGAGAACACGCTGCCTGTGCCGGCGCCGATGCCTTCGACCTTGCCGTGATAGTCGACGCTGCCGCCGTAGATGTCCGCCTCGATCTTCACTGGCTGGCCGATGCGGATGCGTCGCAGCTGACCCTCCTTGAAGTTGGCGTCGATCCACAGGTTGTGCAGCGGTACCACGGTCATCAACTGCTGGCCGGGCTGCACGCTGTTGCCCAGCTGGACGCTGCGTTGCGCCACGTAGCCGGAAACCGGTGCATAGATCGCGTTGCGCTGCCGGGCGATCCAGGCGGCACGAAAGTTGGCGCGTGCCTGCATGACGGCCGGGTTATGTGCCACGTCGGTCCCCTCGACGGCCGCGCGTGCGGCAGCGAGTTGCGCCTTGGCTGCATCGAGCGCGGCCTGGGCCTGCGCCACGCCGTCGCGCAGATGCTGGATGATCTCGGGGGACTCGGCCTTGGCCGCGATGAGGGGCAGGCGACGCTTGAGGTCGGCCTGGGCCTTTTCCAGTTCGAGCTTGCGCGCTGCGAGCTGGGCCTCGGCGCCGCTGACGTTCTCGGTCAGCTGGCGAACTCCGCGCACTGCCTGCGCCAGTGCGGCACGGGCCTGCTGCAGGCGGACATCGGCATCGGTGCTGTCCAGCTTCACCAGCACCTGCCCGGCCTCGACCCGCTGGGTATCGTCGGCCATGATCGCCACGACGGTTCCCGGCACCTGAGCCGAGATTGCCACCTGGTTGCCGCCGACGTAGGCATTGTCGGTCTTCTCTCGCCTGGACAGCACCAGCAGCCAGAGCAGGAACCAGCCGAGCGCGGCCAGTATGAACAGGCCCGCGACGATGGCGAGCGCGCGCCGGCGCTTCGCAGGCTCCTTTGCCGCCATGCCGCTTTCGCCAGCCCCGTTGGAGGTGTTGGCCGTCTGGGAGTCGTTGGCGCTCATCGTGAGTGGGCTCCGGAAGATGGGGGAAGGGAGGTCGGAGCGGTGGCCGGGGCGGATGCATCCGGCATGCGGTAGCCACCGCCGAGGGATTTGATCAGGGCCAGGTCGGTGCTGACTGCCTGGGCCTGGAGCTGGGTTGCTGCATCCTGCTGCTGCAGGAGCTGTGTCTCCGCCGCCAGAGGTTCGCGTGCATCGCGTACGCCCTGCCTGGCGCGTGCCTGGGCGGCGCGAAGGATCTGCTGGTCGGCCTCGATCTGTGCCTGCTGCTGTGCGCGGCGTTCGGCCAGCATCTCCGCGGTGAGCGCCTGGGTCGCCACGTCGCGTGCGGCCTGCAGCACCACGCTCCGGTATTGCGCGACCGTGCCCTCGAGCTGGGCCTTGCTCATTCCATAGTTTGCCTGCAGCAGGCCGCTGCTGAAGAGCGGCAAGTGCAATGCGGGCGTCACGGCGAAGGTGCGGCTGCTGGCGGAGAACAGTTTGCCAAGGTCGATGCTTGACAGGCCTGCCAGTGCGCGCAGGCTGAGGTCGGGCAGGAACTGCGCACGCGCCACATCGGTCTGGCGAAGAGCCGCCTCGACCTGCCAGCGACTGGCAGCGATATCCGGACGACGGGCGATCAGGTCCAGACTGGCCCCTGTCGGCAGGCCGCCCGAGACGTCGGGAAGCGGGCGCGGCTGCAGCTTTGGCAACTGGTCCGGTGCGATGCCTACCAGGGAGGCCAGGGCGGCAAGGCGGATCTGCCCGGATCGATCGATCGCCACCAGTATTTCGCGTGCTGCGGCGAGTTGAGCCTGGGCGCGGGAGGCGTCGTCCGGGAGGTCCACGCCCTGCTTCACACGCAGTTGGGCGATGCGGGACAGGCGCTCCTGGACGAGCAACTGCTGCCTGGCGAGCGCCAGTCGGGCCTGGTCGGCCTGCCAGCCGAAGTAGGTGTCGGCAACGGCGTACTGCAATGCGATTGCCGCCGCGCTGCGCTGGGCCTCCGCGGCATGCGCCTGGTCGACAGCGGACTCGACGGCGGCGCGGGTCTTGCCCCACCAGTCGAAGTCGTACTGCAACTGGACTCCGATGTCGGCTTGGTTGTACCAGGTGAACCCGAGGAAGCGGGCCGGAATGAGGCCGTGTTCGCTCATCCGCTGGCGACTGATCTGGGCGCTTCCGTCGATGCTGAGGCCGGCCTGTGCCGCGGCGGCGCGCACGGATTGCTCTGCGCTGCCCACGCGACTCCGTGCGACCTCGAGGTCCGGGGCCTTGCTCATGGCTTCGCCGATGAGCCTGTCGAGCTGGTCGTCGTGATAAGCCTTCCACCATTCCGGCGACGGCCAGTCCGCCCGCTCGGGGACGTCGAGGCCCGCTAACGGAACGTTGTCGCCGAGCGTGGGCGGGTCGAGTCGGCGGGGTGGCATCACGCATGCGGCCAGCGCGAGCGAGAGTGCGGCCACGGCTATCGGGCGTGCGGCACGGAAAACGTGCTTCATCGAGGGATCCTTCTCGGGCAGGGCTTTCAACGGTCGATCTCCTCGTCCAGCCGGTCGAGGTTGTCCGCCAGTTTGCGCAGCAGTCGTCCCAGCTGGCGTTGGTCGCTCTCGCTGAAGCCGACGAACATGCCGCTGAGGCGAGGGAAGAGGGTCGGCAGCATCTTCTGCACGAAGCGCCTCCCGTTCGGCGTGATGCCGATGCGCACCCGCCTGCGGTCTTCCTCGCTGGCAGACCGCACCACCAGTCCGCGCCCGACCAGGGCATTTCCGATCCGGGTCATGTTGGTCGCGCCTTGCGAGGTGTAGTCGCAGAGCTCTCCCGGCGTCGAGCTTCCGTCCGGGCTGCTGTACAGGATCATCAGCGTCAGGAACTCGCTGTGGTTGAGCCGGTGCGGCTTCAGGGTGTGCTCGAGCTCCTCCTGCAGTCGGCTGCCCACCATCAGCATGAGGCGACTGAGCTTTGCCTTGTCGGCAGGAAGATCGGGCAGGGCGTCGCTGAGGCGCTCGACGCCCTCATCCATCATGCAGATGCAGTCGGATAGGCTGGCCACTTCACTGGCTCATATTTCACTGGTGAAGTAAAAAAAGATAACAGCCGCCCGCGCGGTCATGCAAGCGCGAGCGCGGCATCTTCTCAGGCTTGAGGGAGGTCCAGGTTGAAGAGGCGCCGGGCGTTGGTCGTGGTGGCTGCGGCCAGCTGTTCCGCGTCCTCGCCTCGAATGTCGGCAAGTACGGCCAGGGTCTCCGCGATCCAGGCCGGCTCGTTGCGTTGCCCGCGATGCTCGACGCCGGGTTGGTCGGGTGCGTCGCTTTCGAGAAGCAACTGCTCGATGGGCAGTCCGGCGATCACGCTTCTGAGCCGACGTGCCCTCGGGTACGTTACGGGGCCGCCGATGCCGACGAAAAAACCAAGGCGTAGCAATTGCTCGGCTTGCTCGTGGCTGCCGGAAAAGCTGTGCACCACGCCCTGTATTCCAGGGTGTCGCTTGAGTGTCGCGATCACGGCATCAACGGCTCGGCGGGCGTGGATGATGACCGGAAGACGATGATTCCTGGCGATCGACAACTGTCGATCGAACAGGGTCATCTGCGTGTCGCGGTCGAGGTCCTCGATGAAGTAATCCAGGCCGATCTCCCCGACCGCCACGGCCGGGCGGCTCTCCAGCCATTGGTCCAGCAGATCGGCATCCGAAAGGCGATGCTCGTAAAGAAACATCGGATGCATGCCATACGCGGGAAAGACGTCCGGGATGTCTTCTGCCATGCGTGCCAACGCCGCCCAGCCCGACGACGCCACGGCCGGTACGATCAAGGCCCTTACACCGGCTTGTCTGGCGCGCTCGAGCACACCGTCACGATCCGGATCGAAACGGGCGTCATCGAGGTGTACGTGGCTGTCGACAAGAGGTGTCATGATGGAGAATCGCCACTCCGGATGGGGTGAGTGACTCCGATCCGTGCGGGCGGTCACGTGAAGGAAAAATGACGGATCGGAGCTAGGTCGTATTCAGTTGTGCAGGGTTTCAATGAACAGGCGAAACGCGAGGGGCGCTGGCCGCGTTTTCTCGCGGGGAATCCAATTAGGAGAGATCTCATGAAACGGTTGATGGTCAACGTGCTTCACGTGGGTGTGGCGGCTGCGCTGGCAGCCAGTGTATCGGCTTGCAATCGCGACGCGAGCGCGGATGCGGGGGTTGCGGCAGACGCCGCGGCCAATGGTCCGAAGTACGCCAAGGTGGTGAGCGTCGACCCGGTGCGGCAGACCGTGAACACCCCGAAGCAGGTTTGCCACGACGAGGTGGTCAACACCACGACGCCGCCGAAGGATCAGCACCAGATCGCGGGTACCGCGATCGGTGCGGTGGTCGGCGGCGTGCTGGGTAACCAGGTCGGTGGTGGCAAGGGGCGCACCCTGGCCACGGTGGCGGGTGCGATCGGCGGCGGTTACGCCGGCAAGAAGATCGAAGAAAGTCGCCAGCACGCCAACACGACGTCGACGGTGGAGCGCCGCTGCACCACTGTGACGAACAGCACCACAAAGATCGTCGGCTACGACGTTCGCTACGAATACAACGGGGTCACGCGCACGGTGCGCATGGACCACGACCCGGGCGACCGCGTGCAGGTCCAGGAAGGCGTGACCGCGGTTTCGGACGCGCGCTGATTTTCATCCATCGAGGAGGCTCTCCATGTTGCCCAATTCACGCAGGATCCCTCTGGTCGTGGCCGCAGCCTTGGTGAGCCTCGCGCTCGCCGGCTGCGAGACGACGCCCTACAACAATGGTGGTTATGCCCGTCCTGCTCCGGCGCCGGTCTACCAAAGCGGGCCGGCGCGCTGCAGCAATTGCGGCGTGGTCAAGGAGGTGCAGCAGGTCTACGTCGAGCGCAAGAGCAACGGAACGCTCGGTGCCGTCATCGGCGCGGTGGCCGGAGGCATCCTCGGCAACACGATTGGCAAGGGAGATGGCCGCAAGGCGGCAACTGTCGCCGGTGCGGTGGCCGGTGGCGTTGTCGGCAACAAGGTGGCGACCGCGAACAGCGGTACGGACGTGGCGTGGCAGGTGACCGTCCGCCTGGACAACGGTCAGTACGTTACCGTGACCCAGCCGGAAGATCCCCGCGTACGCGAGGGTGACTACGTGCAGGTGCAGGACGGGCACGTCTATCCGCGCTGACGCGCGTTTCATTTGGACGTCCAAAAAAAAGCCCTCCGTTTGGAGGGCTTTTTCTTTGTTGCTGTCTGCGTGATTCAGTTTACCGCGTAGAACCGATGTTCGCCGATGGTGCGTCCGGTCCGGTTGACCGACCAGGCAGGAGTGATGGCTACCGTGGCGAAGTGGTCAGCGTGGGGAACCACAAGTCGTCGTTCTGCGAGCGGCAACTCCCAGTTCATCATCGATTCGCCAGCGATCTTCCAGGCCCTGGCGAATGCCTGGGCGTTCGTGATGTCGAACGAGCCAGGCGTGGTGGTGGTGGCGAACTGGTGGGGTGCGGTCACCACCTTGCACACGGTGTCGCCCCACTGGCCGCGGTCGCGGCGACGCAAGGCCACTTCGGCCACCGCCATCTGTCCCACGGTCGGTTCGCTGCGGGCTTCCAGATAGACGGTGGTCGCCAGACAGGTCTGGTCGGCCACAGGCTGGGGCAGCAGCGAGGCCATCCACAGCAACACGGAAAGTTTCATGTCTGCCTCCAACGTGCTGTACGCATGGCCGGTGCGGAACCGGATCTCACGCGCCATTGCGGTGGACGGGCGGGCAGGCCGTTCCACCTGGATTGATGACACCGGATCGAAACTCGGGATCGCGGATGTCCTTGCCACGGGATTGTGGCGAGTCAGTTCGACGTCTATTTGCCTGACCTGACCAGAGCTGCAGCCGATCAACCAACAAAGTGGTTCCGAAGCCTCTGCAACTGCTCCGCCTCGTATGGCGGTCATTCTCTCCGGCATTCCTGCCGGGTCGCGCCGATCCGGACTCCTCCGGTTCGTCGCGTGCTCGAGCCACCGCGGCGGGGTGGCCGGCCAAAAATTTTGGCGGAGCCTAGTGGGGGGCTCCTGTAATGGCAAGTGCCATGGTCGATGAATTCACGTGATGCTCACTTTTGTCGCGAAGCAGCATGAGGCTATTCGTCCCACGACTCGACGATCCGGATGCGCGTTCCGTCCGTACACAAACCTTGAAGATCAAATTGCGGTCCTGCGATCCAGGCTTCGTGCGCGACAGCGAGACCCTGAAACGCGGATCCGTCTTTCATGACGTCGAGCACATGTATTTCGGCTTCATCCGCGACTCGCCTGAGTCTTGCATCAACGCCGACGTCCTGCGACAGGATGACGCGGCAGAGCCTGCGCTTGTTTCCCCCGCGATAGTGGAGCCTCGCCACGATCTCCTGACCTGGGTAGCAGCCCTTGTCGAGAGCGATGGCGCCGAGTTGGTGCAGGCCGAGCGACGCAGCGGTGTATTGGCCGAGCGCTCCGTCGGACAGCCAGGGCCAGCCTGCTCGGATCTGGGTCTCGCGCAAGCCGTCGTCGCAGCGCGCGATCGCTGTGCTGGCGATGGCGTGATCCCCACAACCAAGCAGGAGCTCTCCACCATCCTCGCTCGCGACGTGGAGTGCGACCATGGGGGCGATGGCCAGCGTGCCGGCGGTTGGTGCCTGCAGGCGGACGCGCGCGCGGAACACGAAACGCGAAAGCTCGCTTCTCATTGCATCCGCCCGCCCGCCGCGAAGCAGCATCACCCAGCGCTGATCGGCCACCCGTGCGAGGTGGAACAGGGCACGTACGCGCCCGGCTGCATCGAGCCATGCGCTGAACTGCCATTGTCCTTCGCGCAGTGCGTGGACGTTCGACGTGAACTGGCCATGCATGAACTGGCCCGCATCGGGGCCCTCGATGACGAGGATTTCGGCAGGCAGGGGTGGGATGGTATCGGGCATGGTTTGCGTTACTGGGGGCGGAGGCGTTTCAGGCAAGGGTAGTGGCCCCTCAGGTTGTACCGGCAAGGCACAAGTATTACGCTTGTTCAGCTAACAAGAACCATGTCCGACACTCGCTCCCATCCCGAATCGAAGCAGCCAGCCGTTCCCGCGGCTGATGGTGTTTTGCCTACCGAAAATGACCGGCGGGCCTCGGTGGAAGAGCGTCCGGCGCCCGATCCCACGCGCTACGGCGACTGGGAAAAGAACGGGCGCTGCATCGACTTCTGACGCATCGCGCCAGCGGTTGCTGGCGGACGCGAGAGACGATCGGCTTGGGTAAAAGCGATTCCACACCAGGATAGCCACCATGGCAGACACACCACGACCGCTCTCACCACACCTGCAGATCTACAAGTGGCAGGTGCAGATGTTGACCTCGATCCTGCACCGTGCGACCGGCGTCGTGCTGGCGGTGGGTACCCTGATCATCCTGTGGGGGCTGCTGGCCCTGGCCGGCGGCAGCGAGGCCTACGCGCGATTTGCCGCCTGCATTGGCAGCTCGCTCGGACTGCTGGTCATGTTCGGCTGGACCTGGGCCTTCGCCTACCACCTGTGCAACGGCATCCGCCATCTCGTGCAGGACGCGGGCGCCGGTTACGCCATTGCGCAATTCGTCCGTTCGAGCTGGCTGTCGATCATTGGCAGCCTGGTGATCACGCTGCTCGTCTGGGCCTTCGTGCTGACCTCGGGAGGTGCGGCATGAGCGCCAAGGATCTTCGTCATCCGATCAAGCGCGCCCGCGGTCTGGGATCGGCCCAGTCCGGTGTCGGCCATTGGTGGATGCAGCGCGTCACCGCTTCAGCGCTCGTCGTGCTCGGCCTGTGGTTCCTCGTGACCGTTCTGCGACTGGCGCACGCCGACTTCGCAACCGCGCATGCCCTGGTGGCCCGTCCGTGGAACGCGGTCCTGCTGATCGCCTTCGTGATCGCCATGTTCTGGCACGCCGTGCTCGGCCTGCAGGTGGTGATCGAAGATTACGTACACACCCGCTGGAAGGAAGTCTCCCTGCTGGTGCTGGTGAAATTCCTCGCGGTGCTGGGTGCGCTGGCAAGCGTGCTGGCCGTGCTGCGCATCGCCCTCGGAGCCTGACGTGGAAAGCTACAAGATCCAACAGCACAAGTACGACGTGATCGTGGTCGGCGCCGGCGGCGCGGGCCTGCGCGCCACCTTCGGCCTGGCGGAGAAGGGCCTGAAGGCCGCGTGCATCACCAAGGTGTTCCCGACCCGCTCGCACACGGTGGCGGCGCAGGGCGGCATCTCTGCTGCGCTCGGCAACATGGGCGAGGACGACTGGCGTTTCCACTTCTACGACACGATCAAGGGCTCGGACTGGCTGGGCGACCAGGACGCCATCGAGTACATGTGCCGCGAGGCAATCCCGGCGATCATCGAGCTGGAACATTACGGCGTGCCGTTCTCGCGTACGGCCGAAGGCAAGATCTACCAGCGTCCGTTCGGCGGCATGACCACCCATTACGGCAAGGGCACCGCGCAGCGCACCTGCGCCGCGGCCGACCGCACCGGCCACGCGATCCTGCACACGCTCTACCAGCAGGCGCTGGCGCACGATGCCTCGTTCTTCATCGAGTACTTCGCGATCGACCTGATCTTCGACGAAGAGGGCGTTTGCCGCGGCGTGCTGGCGCTGGACATGAACGAGGGTACGCTGCACTTCTTCCGCGGCCAGGCCGTGGTGCTGGCGACCGGTGGCTACGGCCGCGCCTACTTCAGCGCCACCTCGGCGCATACCTGCACCGGCGACGGTGGCGGCATGGTGCTGCGCGCCGGCCTGCCGCTGCAGGACATGGAGTTCGTACAGTTCCACCCGACCGGCATCTACGGCGCCGGCTGCCTGATTACCGAGGGCGTGCGCGGCGAGGGTGGCTACCTCACCAACTCGGAGGGTGAGCGCTTCATGGAGCGCTACGCCCCGAATGCGAAGGACCTGGCTTCGCGCGACGTGGTCAGCCGTGCGATGACGATCGAGATCCGCGAGGGGCGCGGCGTCGGCGAGCACAAGGATCATATTCATCTGAACCTGATGCACCTGGGTGCCGAGGTGATCCACGAGCGCCTGCCGGGCATCGCCGAGTCGGCGCGCATCTTCGCCGGCGTGGACGTGACCAAGGAACCGATCCCGGTGCTGCCGACCGTGCACTACAACATGGGCGGCATCCCGACCAACTACCACGGCGAAGTGGTGCAGCTGAAGGACGGCAACCCGGATTCGGTGGTGCCCGGCCTGTTCGCCATCGGCGAAGCGGCCTGCGTGTCGGTGCACGGCGCCAACCGCCTGGGCTCCAACTCGCTGCTCGACCTGGTCGTGTTCGGCCGCGCAGTGGCCAACCGCTGCGCCGAAGTGATCAAGCCGGGCGCGGCGCACAAGGATCTGCCGGCCAGCGCGCTGGACAAGGCGCTGACCCGCTTCGACGGTCTGCGCAATGCCAACGGCAGCACGCCGACGGCGAAGATCCGCGCGGAAATGCAGCGCACCATGCAGAGCGACGCGGCGGTGTTCCGCACCGGCGACACGCTCAAGGAAGGCAAGCGCAAGATCTCCGAGGTCTACGACTCGTTCAAGGACGTCAAGGTTTCCGACCGCTCGCTGGTATGGAACTCCGACCTGATCGAGACGCTGGAGCTGTCCAACCTGCTGGCGCAGGCCGTGGCGACCATGCACTCGGCCGAGCAGCGTCCGGAGAGCCGCGGCGCGCACGCCCGCGAGGACTTCCCGGACCGCAACGACGAAGAGTGGATGAAGCACACCCTGGTCAAGGTGGACGAGGCCGGCAAGGCCAGCTTCGAGTTCCGCCCGGTGCACATGTACACGATGACCGACGAGGTCGAGGTGGTGCCGCCGAAGAAGCGCGTTTACTGATTCGGCAGGTACCGGCGATCCGTATCGCCGGTACCGCCCGCGCATCGCAGGTGGTCGGGGCCGTCAGGCCCTCCTAACGAGATTGAAGGGTTCCGCACATGGCAGAGTTCACCCTCCCGAAGAATTCGAAGATCCAGCCGGGCAAGCATTTCCCGGCGCAGGGCGCGAAGAAGCCGCGCACCTTCCGTATCTACCGCTGGTCGCCTGACGATGGCCAGAACCCGCGCATCGACACCTATGAGGTCGACATGGCCGCGTGCGGCCCGATGGTTCTGGACGCGTTGCTGAAGATCAAGAACGAGATCGATCCGACGCTCACGCTGCGCCGTTCGTGCCGCGAGGGCATCTGCGGATCGTGCGCAATGAACATCGATGGCACCAACACGCTGGCCTGCACCAAGGCCATCGAGGAGTGCGCCTCGGGCGACGTCAAGATCTACCCGCTGCCGCACATGCCGGTGGTGAAGGATCTGGTGCCGGATCTCACGCACTTCTACGCCCAGTTCGCTTCGATCAAACCGTGGCTGCGCACGCAGAGTCCGGCGCCCGATCGCGAGCGCCTGCAGTCGCCGGAAGACCGCAAGCACCTCGATGGCCTTTACGAGTGCATCCTGTGCGCCTGCTGCTCGACCAGTTGCCCGAGCTACTGGTGGAACGGTGACAAGTACCTCGGTCCGGCGATCCTGCTGCAGGCCTACCGCTGGATCGTCGACTCGCGCGACGAGGACACCGGTGCTCGCCTGGACGACCTGGAAGATCCGTTCAAGCTGTATCGCTGCCATACCATCATGAACTGCGCGCGTACCTGCCCGAAGGGCCTGAACCCGGCCAAGGCGATCGCGGAGATCAAGAAGCTGATCGTGCAGCGCCGCGCGGCCTGAGCGATGGTCTGATGTCGTTTTTCGTGCGGGCTGCCTCAGGGCAGCCCGCATGCGTTGGAGGCTCGAGGAATCGTGGAAGAAGCCCGGATCAAACGACTGCGCTGGCGGACCCGCCGCGGCACCCGCGAGCTGGATGCGCTGTTCGGCGGCTGGTTGGACGAACGCTTTGCCGCGGCGGACGAGGCGACCCGCGGCGCTTTCGACGAGTTGCTGGACGTGCAGGACCCCGACCTCTGGGACTGGGTGATGGGGCACGCTCGTGCGCCTCGCGAGGACTGGCAGGCGATCATCGATGACATCCGCGCCCGCCATCGGCTTTGAATACCGGCGGTCGTGCTGGCTTGCGGTCGGCGTGGCCTGCATGCTGCTGCTGGCGTTGCTCGCGATCGCATTCAGCGGATTGCCGGACTGGGGCCGGCTGGCGGTCTCGGCTGGTGCGATCATGGGTGTGCTGATCGGCCTGGCGCGGCAGCCCGCGCCGCCCGCCTCGGTTGGCTGGGGCCCGGACGCGGGCTGGTCACTGCTCGGACGGGACGGGCTGGAGGCCCGGGCGGAGCTTGTCTCGCACCGCGTGCTGGCCGGTTGCCTGGTGCTGGAGCTGCGGGCAGAGGGACGGCGTCAGGTGCTATGGCTCTTGCCCGACAACAGCGATCCCGACATCCGTCGCCGCGTTCGCATGCGGCTGGCGGCCGGGCTGGGCAGGCCATCGCCGCTGCCCCGCTGAGCCGGTTGTGCCCCGTCGACGCATCGGGCACTCTGGCGCGTCGGCGCGGTCCATGGACGTCCTGGGCGATCAGGTCTTTCCGCTGGCCGCCTGGCCGGCCCCCACACATCAGGTTGCCATGTTCCGACCGCTCGAACTCTTCATCGGCCTGCGCTACACGCGCGCCAAGCGCCGCAACCAGTTCATCTCCTTCATTTCCACCGTGTCGATCATCTGCATCACGATCAGCGTGATGGCGCTGATCACCGTGATGTCGGTGATGAACGGTTTCGACAACGAGCTGCGCTCGCGCATCCTCGGTGCGGTATCCCACGCCACCATCTCCGGCGTGGGCGAGAGCATCCACGACTGGCAGGGCACGGTGAAGCAGGCCGAGGCCAGCCCGCACGTGCGCGGCGCGGCGCCCTACGTCGACCTGCAGGCGTTCCTGCAGGGCACCTACGGCTCCACCGGCACCATGGTGCGCGGCATCGAGCCGACGTTGGAGCCGAAGGCCTCGGACATCGACAAGCACATGGTGCAGGGCCGCTGGGATTCGCTCACGCCCGGCAGCTGGAACATCATCCTGGGCAAGGAGCTGGCGATGCAGCTCGGCGTCACCGTGGGCGACCACGTGACGATGTTCGTGCCGCAGTTCAGGGCCACCCCGATGGGCGCGGTGCCGCGGATCCGCGGGTTCCGCGTATCCGGCGTGTTCGAGATGGGCATGCAGCAGTACGACTCGGGCCTGGCGCTGGTCAACATGACCGATGCGGAGAAGCTGGGCGAGCTGTCCGGGCCCACCGGCATCCGCCTGCGCCTGGACGACCTGTGGAATGCCGGGCCGGTGTCGCGCGAGCTGAGTCGCGAGCTGGGCCAGCTCTACAGCGTGCGCACCTGGATGCAGGAGAATAGCAACTTCTTCTCGGCGATCTCGATGGAGAAGAAGGTGATGGGCATCATCCTGTCGCTGATCGTGCTGGTGGCGGTGATCAACCTGATCTCGATGCTGATGATGCTGGTCACCGACAAGCAGGCAGACATCGCGATCCTGCGCACGCTCGGCACCACACCGCGCAGCATCATGGCCACCTTCATGGTGCAGGGCGTGCTGGTCGGCTTCGTCGGCATCGGCCTCGGCGTCGGGTTGGGCTCGCTGCTGTCGTGGCAGCTGCCGAACATCGTCGACTGGATCCAGAACGTGTTCCACGTGCAGTTCCTGTCGCCGGACGTCTATTACATCTCCAACGTGCCCAGCAAGCTGGAGGCGGTGGATGTGGGCTGGGTATCGCTGGTCACGTTCGCCTTCTCGCTGCTGGCCACCCTCTATCCCGCCTGGCGCGCCTCGCGTACCCAGCCGGCCCAGGCGCTGCGCTATGAGTAAGCGGATGAACGCACGCAACGAAGTGGTGCTGCGCGCCAGCCATGTCGCCAAGAGCTACGAGGATGGCGAGCTGCGTACCGACGTGCTCACCGATGTGAGCTTCGAGCTGAAGCGTGGCGAGACCGCCGCCATCGTCGGCGCCTCCGGTTCGGGCAAGAGTACGCTGATGCACATCCTCGGTGGGCTGGACACGCTTACCGGTGGCGAGGTGGAGGTGGATGGCCAGCGACTGTCGTCCTTGTCCGACGCTGACCGTGGCCGCGTGCGCAACCGCTCGCTCGGCTTCATCTACCAGTTCCATCACCTGCTGCCCGAATTCACCGCGCTGGAGAACGTGTGCATGCCGCTGCTGATCCGGGGCGAGTCGATCGCCAAGGCGCAGCGTGAGGCGACCGAGCTGCTGGGCCGGGTCGGTCTGGCGGCGCGGCTGGAGCACAAGCCTTCGGAGCTGTCCGGTGGCGAGCGCCAGCGCTGTGCCGTGGCGCGTGCGCTGGTGACTCGTCCGGCCTGCGTGTTGGGTGACGAGCCGACCGGCAACCTCGACGAGGCGAATGCGGCCCAGGTGTACGCGCTGATGCTCGAGCTCAACCGCGAGATCGGCACGAGCTTCATCCTGGTCACCCATGACACCCGCTTGGCGGCGCGGATGGATCGCACCCTGGTGCTGCACAACGGCGTGCTGACCGAGCAGGAGCGCAACGATCCGGCCACGCTGGTCGGCGAGATCTGATACTCGGGCCGTTGCCGCGCGTCGTGCGACGGCATCCGCCTACGCCTGGTTGATCCGGGCGATGGGCGTCCCGGCGCTAGCCTTGGAGGCTGGTTCGGGAGGGAAGGACACGGACGTTGCCGGAACAAGCGCTCAGGGCCGGAGTGCCGCTGGCCAGCGTCGCCCTGCTGGTCGGCATAGTGGCCGTGCAGGCATTTCCCGAGCTGCCACACGGCGCGTCGCTGGCGATCACTGTGACGGGCGTTGGCGCGGCGGCGTGTGCCTGTTGGCTGTCCCGCCGGGTGCGCATCCTCGGGTGGCTCCTGCTTGGCGTGGCCTGGGCGATGTGGCGAGGCGCGCAAGCGATGGACGAACGGCTGCCGCGCGGTCTGGAAGGCGAAGACCTGCTGGTTACCGGGCAACTGCTCGACTTGCCGGATCCGCATGCCGACGGTACGCGCTTCGCTTTCCGTGTAGCGTCGGCTCGCCTCGACGGGCGCGCATTGGCGTGGCACGGCCGCGTGCAGCTGGCCTGGTACGACCGATCCCTGGTGCTGCGTCCTTGCGGGCGCTGGCGGTTGCGGGTGCGCCTCAAGCGGCCGCGGGGCATGGTCAATCCGGGCGGCAGCGATGCCGAGCGCAGCGCGTTGGGCCGAGGAGTCGATGCGGTCGGCTATGTCCGCGATGGGCGCGACAACCAGCGGTTGGCCGCGTCGGCCTGCGTGGATCGCCTCCGCCAGCACCTGGCCGCGGCGATCGATGCACGGGTGGCCGACCCACACGATGCCGCCCTCTTGCGTGCCCTCGCCGTGGGCGACACGCGAGGCCTGGATCCCGACGACTGGGCCGTTGCTAGGGCTACCGGCGTATCGCACCTGCTTGCCATCTCCGGCTTCCACGTCGGCGTTGCTGCGGCCTTCGGGGTAGGAGTGGCATCGCTGTTCTATGCGTTGTTTCCCGGACTCGGCCTGCGTTGCCCGCGGTCCCGGCTGCAGGCGGTCGCCGCACTGGTCGCGGCAGTCGCCTACGGCTTGCTGGCCGGCATGGGGCTGCCGACGCTGCGCACGCTTCTGATGATCGCGGTGGCGGTGATCGCGCGCAGCCGCCGACGTCATCTCGACGGTCGCCACGCGCTGTCCGTGGCCATGCTGGCGATGCTTCTCGTCGATCCACTGTCGGTGCTCTCGGCCGGATTCTGGCTGTCCTTCGTCGGCGTGGCGTTCCTGATGTTCTGTCTCGATGTCCGTGGCTGCGGCATGCGCGGGTTCGTGCGGGACCTGGCACGCGGGCAGTGGGTGATGAGCATCGCCCTGCTGCCGCTGACGCTCTGGTTCTTCGGCCAGGCCTCGCTGGTCGGCGCGCTCTCCAATCTGGTCGCGGTGCCGGTGGTCAGCCTGCTGATGGTGCCGGTGACCCTGGTGGCCGTCTTGGCGCTGCTGGCCTGCCCACCGCTCGCCGCGCCATTGCTGGCGCTTGCTGCTGCGATCGGTCATGCGCTCTGGTGGGTGCTTGCGCGCATGGCCACATGGCCCGGGGCCGCCTGGTACCTGCCGGCCGTCACGCCGTGGGCGCTGTGGCTGGCGATGCTAGGGGCGGTCTGGCTGCTGGCGCCGCGCGGTACCCCGCATCGCTGGTTGGGGGCGCTGCTGTTCCTGCCGCTGCTGATGCCGGCGCGGGCGGTGATCCCGCCGGGCGCTTTCCGGGCCTGGGTGTTCGACGTGGGGCAGGGGTTGTCGGTGCTGGTGCGGACCGATCGCCATGCGCTGCTCTACGACGCCGGGGCCCGCTACCCCTCCGGCTTCGACGTGGGGGCGGCGGCGGTGGTGCCCTCGCTGCATGCGCTGGGCGTGCAGCGATTGGATCTGCTGATGATCAGCCACGGCGACAACGACCACGCCGGGGGCGCCGGCGCCGTGCTGGAGGCGTTCGACCCACCGCGCCGGCTGTCCGGCGAGCCGGCGCGGATGCCGGCGCCGATGACGCCGTGCGAGGCCGGGCAGTCGTGGCGGTGGGACGGCGTGACGTTCCGGGTGCTCAATCCGCGCAGGCAGCCATCGCACGACAACGACCGCTCCTGCGTGCTGCTGGTGGAGGGCAGCGGCGACCGCCTGCTGCTCACCGGCGACATCACCCGTCGGGTGGAGGGGGACGTGGCCGCGGCCGTCCCGCCCGGGCGGCCGGTGCTGCTGACCGTGCCGCACCATGGCAGCAAGACTTCCTCCAGCGCGTCGTTCATCGCGGTGCTGCATCCCGCACTGGCGGTGGTTTCGGCCGGATGGCACAACCGCTTCGGCCATCCGCATCCAGCCGTGGTGGCGCGCTACCGCGACGCCGGCGTGCCGCTGGCGAACACGGCGGAGGAGGGCGCCCTGCGGCTGGATTTCCCGGTTGGCGCGCCGGCCCATGCGTGGCCGGGCGAACGGAAGCGACGCAGGCGCTACTGGCGCGAGCGCTAGCGTGCCTGGCGTCGTTCCGGGAGCCGGACGCAGCCCACGGAACGCATGGTACGGACTGGTATGATGCCGCCTTCGTTCTACTTGGCATCCTGCGGGGGCGTCGTGCTGGAAATCCTGATGGCTGGCGGCTGGGCGATGGCGCCCATCCTGTTCTGTTCGGCGATTGCGCTGGCGATCGTGCTGGAGCGCTTCTGGACGCTGCGGCGCTCGTCCGTGCTGCCGCCGGGGCTGGGGCAGGAGGTGCGGGAGTGGGCGCGCAAGGGCCAGCTCGATCCGCAGCACCTGGACACGCTCGCCAGCGGCTCGCCGCTGGGCGAACTGCTGGCCTCCGCCCTGGTGGTGCGCGACCGTTCGCGCGAGATCATAAAGGAGCGGCTGGAGGACACCGGTCGCCACGTTGCGCACCGGATGGAGCGTTACCTCAACACGCTCGGCACGATCGCCCTGATCGGCCCGCTGCTTGGCCTGTTCGGCACGGTGATCGGCCTGATCCGCATGTTCCTCGACGTGATGCGTGGCGGCGTGGGCGATCCGATGAAGATGGCCGGCGGCATCGGCGAGGCGCTGATCTGCACCGCTACCGGCCTGGTGGTGGCGATTCCGGCCTACGTGCTGCACCGCTATTTCCGCAGCAAGGTGGCGGGCTACTGCGTGGCGATGGAGAAAGAGGCCATCGCGCTGCTCGACGACCTCACCCTCGGCGCGCCGGCGGCTCCGGCGACGCCGCGCCCGCGTCGCACCCCGGCGGCAGGCTGAGCCCCCATGCGTATCGGTTCGGACCGTCGCCGCGACGATTTCGAGATCAACGTGATCCCGTTGATCGACGTGCTGCTGACCCTGCTGATGTTTTTCGTCCTCACCACCACCTTCATCCAGCACTCGCGCATGCAGGTGACCCTGCCCAAGGCGAGCGCGCAGGAGCGCGACGTGCAGGCGCCGCTGCTCACCGTGATGATCGACAAGGACGGCCGCTACTACGTCGGCAGCGACGAGGTGCTGGGCGAGGGGATCGAGCCGCTCAAGCAGATGCTGGAACAGAACTCCGGCGGCCGCCGCGACGGCCAGGTGGTGATCCGCGCCGATGCGATGACGCCGCACCAGTACGTGGTCACCGCCATGGATGCGCTGGGCCAGCTCGGCTTCACCCAGCTGTCGATCGCCACCACCCCCGAGAAGCCGGGGGCGGATCGGTGAATGCCGCGGAACGACGCGGGGTCTGGGACGCCCGGACCTGGGCGGTCTACAAGCGCCTGTTCGGCTACACCCGTCGCTACCGCACGGTCGGCCTGCTCTCGATGCTGGGCATGGCGATCGACGGCGGCGCGCTGGCGGTGTTCACCAACCTGCTCCGGCCGCTGTTCGACGACCTGTTCAAGAACAAGGATCCGCATCTGATCTTCTGGATGCCGATCTGGATCATGATCATCTTCGCCGTGCGCGGCGTCGGCACCTTCCTCAGCAGCTACGGCATCTCCTACATCGGTCGCCACGTGGTCCAGGCGATGCAGGTGGACGTGTTCGGCGCCTATCTGAAGCTTCCGGCCACGTTCTTCGGCGATGAGCCGTCCGGCCAGCAGATCTCCCGCATCACCTACACCAGCGAGCAGGTGGCGTCGGCATCGACCGATGCGATCAAGACAGCAGTGACCGAGGGCGTCACCGTGCTCAGCATGCTGTACGTGATGTTGCACAACAGCGCCTACCTTACGCTGGCCCTGCTGGTGATGGTGCCTGCCGTGGCGCTGATCGCCACCGTGGTCAGCCGCCGCTACCGCAGCATCAGCCGGCGCATCCAGGGGTCGATGGGCTCGGTCACTGGCACGGTCGAGGAATCGGTGGGTGCCTACCGTGAAGTCCGCATCTATGGCGGCCAGCCCCACGAGGGCGCGCGGTTCGATGACGTCACCCGGCGGGCACGGCGGCTCAACCTGAAGATCGCCTTGACCAGCGCCTCGTCCAGCACGGCGATCCAGACGGTCGCCGCGTTTGCTCTGGCGGTGCTGGTCTACCTGGGCACGCAGGCGGACGTGATCGACCACATCACCTCGGGGGTGTTCATCACCGTGCTCACCGCGATGGGCGCGATGATTCCCTCGCTGAAGCGGTTGACCAACGTGCAGTCGAACATCCAGCGCGGCATGTCGGCGGCGGAAGACCTGTTCGACGTGATGGACATGGCGCCGGAGAATGACCACGGCCGGATCGCGCTGCAGCGCACGCGCGGCGACCTGGTGTTCGAAGGCATCCGCCTGCGCTATCCGCGCAGCGAGGCCGAGGCCCTGCGCGGGGTGGACCTGCGCTGTCCGCCCGGGACGGTGACCGCGCTGGTCGGTCGCTCCGGCAGCGGCAAGAGCACCCTGGTCAGCCTGCTGCCGCGCTTCTACGAGCCCAGCGCCGGACGCATCGTGCTCGACGGCGAGGATTACCTCGACTACACGCTGGCGTCGCTGCGCCGCCAGATCGCCTGGGTGGGGCAGAGCGTGGTGCTGTTCGACGGCACGGTGGCCGAGAACATCGCCTACGGCGAACTGTCCGGTGCCAGCGAGGCCGACATCGTTGCGGCGGCCGAGGCGGCCAACGCCATGGAGTTCATCCGCCGCATGCCGCAGGGGCTGCACAGCCCGATCGGGCAGGGCGGCAGCATGCTGTCCGGCGGCCAGCGCCAGCGCATCGCGATAGCCCGTGCGATCCTGAAGAACGCGCCGATCCTGGTGCTGGACGAGGCGACCAGCGCGCTGGACACCGAATCCGAGCGGTTGATCCAGAACGCGCTGCAGCGCCTGATGGAGCACCGCACGACGCTGGTGATCGCGCATCGGCTGTCGACCATCGAGGGGGCGGACCAGATCGCCGTGATGGATCACGGCCGCATCGTCGAGCGCGGCACCCACGCCGAGCTGCTGGCGCTGCAGGGCCACTACGCTGCGCTCCACCGCATGCAGTTCCAGGCGCCGGCGGGCGACTGACGCGGCCATGGCGCTGGCCGACGAGCTGCAGGAAAGCTGGTACGGCGATCGACGTCCGCCGGCCTGGACGTTCCTGCTGGCCGCACTCTATGGCGGCCTCGCCGCCCTGCGCCGCGCGCTCTACCGCGCCGGCATCCTGCGTCGTGTCCGTCTGCCGGTGCCTGTGGTGGTGGTCGGCAACCTTACGGCTGGCGGCACCGGCAAGACGCCGTTGACCCTGGCGCTGGTCGATGCGCTGCACCGGCGCGGCTGGCAGCCCGGCGTGGTCAGTCGTGGCTACGGCGGCACGCAGCGCGAGCCGGCGTTGCTTGATGCGCAGCCCGATCCCGCGACGTTCGGCGACGAGCCCTGCCTGATCCGTGCCGCGGGCACGCCGGTAGCGGTGGGGCGGGACCGGCCCGCAGCTGCCGCGCTGCTGATCGAGGCCGGCTGCGACGTGGTGATCGCCGACGATGGCCTGCAGCACTATCGGCTTGCCCGCGATGTGGAGATCTGCGTGGTCGACGGCGCGCGGCGTTTCGGCAACGGCCGGCTGCTGCCGGCCGGCCCGTTGCGCGAGCCCCTGTCGCGGCTGCGACGGGTCGATTTCCGCGTCGCCAACGGCGCAGCCGGGCCCGATGAGTTCCCGATGCGACTGGTTGGCGGCACCGCGGTCGCGCTGGTCGGCGGCGAGGAGCGTCCACTGGCCAGCTTCGCCGGTACGCCGGTGGCCGCCGTGGCCGCCATCGGCCACCCCGACCGCTTCTTCGAGAGCCTGCGCATGCAGGGGCTGGAGGTGGACGGCCATGCCTTTCCGGACCATCACGCGTTCAATGCGGCGGATCTGGCGTTCGCTGGTGCGCGCCCGCTGCTGATGACCGACAAGGACGCCATCAAGTGCGTCCGCTTCGCCCGCCCGGGCTGGTGGCGGGCGCCCGTCCGGGCGGAGTTGCCCGGGGCTTTCCTCGATGCGCTCGACCGGCGCCTGCAGCAGGTGCGTTCCCGCCGGGATCGCTGACGTTCTCCCCGGGCGGAAGCGCCACGCTCCGCCGATCCACACGAATCCCTGGCTCGCCTGGCCAGCCCGGGAGCGGGCGCTCGACAGGCACAGGGCAGCCCGCTAGACTGTGCAAATGTATTAACGCATTAGTACATTATGAAGCGCCGTTCCGTCGATCCCGAAACACCCGCCGAGTCCGCCGAGCTGAGCCTCTGCGAGGCGTTGCTGTCGCTGAAGAATGCCGATGAGATGTCGGCGTTCCTGCACGACCTGTGCACGCCGGCAGAGCTGGAGGTGCTGGTCGATCGCTGGCGGGTGGTGCCGTACCTGCTCGAGGGCGTTTCCTACCGGGAGATCCACGAGCGGACCGCGGTCAGCATCACTACGATCGGACGGGTCGCCCGGTATCTCAACCAGGGCAGCGGCGGTTACCTGGCGGCGGCCGCGCGGGCGGCCCGGCGCCGCACGAATCAGAAAAAGGACAAGGCATGAAGACGCGCGATCGCCTGCGCATTGCGATGCAGAAATCCGGCCGGCTCACCGAGCCGGCGCTCGACTTGCTCAAGCGCTGCGGGCTCACCTTCCGGCAGAGCCGCGACAAGTTGTTCTGCTTCGGCGAGGGCGAGCCGGTGGACCTGCTGCTGGTCCGCGACGACGACATCCCCGGGCTGATCGAGCAGGGCGTGTGCGACCTCGGCATCGTCGGCCGCAACGTGCTGGACGAGTTCTCGCTCACTGCAGGGATCGACGGCGCACCGCTGAAGGAGTGGCGACCGCTCGGCTTTGGTCGCTGCCGGTTGTCCGTGGCGGTGCCGCAGGAGATGACGTACGAGGGCGCGGCCAGCCTTGGCGGTCAGCGCATCGCCACCTCGTATCCCGGCCTGCTGGGCAAGTGGCTGCGCGACGCTGGCGTGCAGGCCCAGGTGGTGACGCTGGCCGGTTCGGTGGAAATCGCGCCCAAGCTCGGCACCGCCGATGCCATCTGCGACCTGGTGCAGAGTGGCGGCACGCTGGTGGCCAACCAGTTGCGCGAGGTGGACGTATTGCTGGAGAGCGAGGCGGTGCTCGCCGGCCCGGCGACGCTGCCGACCGACGAGCGCGGCGACATGCTGGAGCTGCTGTTCAAGCGGCTGGATGGCGTGATCCAGGTGAGCGAGTCGCGCCTGCTGCTGCTGCAGACCTCGCGCGGCAACCTGGAGGCGGTGACCCGCCTGCTGCCGGGCGGCCCGCAGCCGACCCTGCTGCCGGTGGCCGGGCAACCCGACCAGCTGATGCTGCAGGCGCTGTGCGCCGGCGAGGTGAGCTGGCGCCAGCTGGAAGAGATCAAGAAGGCCGGTGCAAGGGAGATGTTCGTGCTGCCGGTGGAAAAGATGCTCGCCTGAGCGGGCGCGAGGATACGAGACGATGAAGCGGCTGGACTGGAACGCACTCGACGAAACCGCCCGGCGCGAGGCGCTGTCGCGCCCGGCGCAGGCGCGTGCGGAGGAGCTCAAGCAGGGTGTGGCGGCGATCGTCGCCCAGGTGCGTGTGCAGGGCGACGCGGCACTGCGCGAGCTGAGCGCGAAATACGATCGTTGCGCACTGGACGCCATCGAGGTGACGGCGGAGGAGTTCGCCGCGGCCGAGGCCGCGCTCGATCCCGCGTTGAAGGCGGCGATCTGCGAGGCGGCGGGTCGCATCGAGATCTATCACCGTGCTTCGCAGCCTCATCCGGTGGGCGTGGATACGGCGTCGGGCGTGCGGGTCGAGCGCATGCTGCGGCCGATCACTCGGGTCGGTCTGTACGTGCCGGCCGGCAGCGCGCCGCTGCCGTCCACCGCGTTGATGCTGGGCGTGCCGGCGGCCATTGCCGGCTGTCGCGAGGTGGTGCTGTGCTCCCCGGCACGTGCCGACGGAAGCTGCGATGAGGCAGTGCTGTATGCCGCGCGGGTCACCGGCGTGCACCGCGTGTTCAAGCTGGGCGGCGCGCAGGCGATCGCCGCGATGGCCTACGGCACGGAGAGCGTGCCGAAGTGCGAAAAGCTGTTCGGACCCGGCAATGCCTGGGTCACCGAGGCCAAGCTGCAGGTTTCCGGTGATCCGGACGGCGCGGCCATCGACATGCCGGCCGGTCCGTCCGAGGTGCTGGTGATCGCCGATGATGGCGCCAACCCGGCCTTCGTCGCGGCCGACCTGCTGTCGCAGGCCGAGCACGGCCCGGATTCGCAGGTGGTGTTGCTCAGCCCGTCTTCCGTGATGCTCGACGCGGTGGCCGTCGAAGTGGATCGCCAGTGCGCGACCTTGCCCCGCAGTGAAACCGCGCGACAGGCGCTGGCGCAGAGCCGGCTGATCGCCGTGGCCTCACTGGCGCAGGCGGTGGAGGTGAGCAACCGCTACGCGCCCGAGCACCTGATCATCCAGACCGCCGAGCCGCGCGCGCTGCTCGACGGCATCGAGAGCGCCGGCTCGATCTTCCTCGGGCCGTGGACGCCGGAATCGGTCGGCGACTACTGCAGCGGCTCCAACCACGTGCTGCCGACCTACGGCTACGCGCGCAGCTACAGCGGGGTGTCGGTGGCCAGCTTCGTCAAGCAGATCAGCGTGCAGGAGGTGAGCGCCGACGGCCTGCGGGCGATCGGTCCGTGCACGGTCACGCTGGCTGCAGCCGAGCAGTTGGAGGCGCACCGCCGCGCGGTGTCGATGCGGCTGGACGTGCTGGAGGGTCGCGCATGAGCGTGCTCGACCTGGCGCGTCCCGAGATCCGCGCGATGCAGCCGTACTCCTCGGCGCGGATGGAGGCCAGCGGCGGGCAGATCCTGCTCAACGCGAACGAGTCCGCGTGGGCGCCGTTCGGCGAGGCGGCCGCCGGCTGCAACCGCTATCCCGATCCGCAACCGGCGGCGCTGGTCGATGCGCTGGCCGCGCTCTATGGCGTGCGCCGCGAGCAGCTGCTGGTCGGGCGCGGCAGCGACGAGGCGATCGACCTGCTGGTTCGCGCGTTCTGCCGCGCCGGCGAGGACGCGATCCTGATCCAGCCGCCGACCTTCGGCATGTACGCGGTGTGCGCGCGCGTGCAGGGCGCGGCGGTGATCGAGGCGCCGCTCGCCGCGGACTTCACGCTCGACGTCGACGCCGTGCTTGCGGCGATGACCCCGGCGGTGAAGCTGGTTTTCGTCTGCACCCCGAACAATCCGACCGGGCAGGTGATCCCGCTGGCGGCGGTGGAGCGGTTGGCGCAGGCGCTCGACGGGCGCGCGTTGCTGATCGTCGACGAGGCCTACGTCGAGTTCGCCGACGCACCGGGCTTCGTCGGCCTGATCGACCGCTACGAGCATGTCGGCATCCTGCGCACGCTCTCGAAGGCCTGGGCGCTGGCCGGTGCGCGCATCGGCACGCTGCTGGCGAACGACGCGGTGATCGCGCTGCTGCGCCGGATCATGGCGCCATATCCGTTGCCCTTGCCCTGCGTGGATGCGGCCTTGGCCGCGCTGTCGCCGGAGGGCCAGGCCAAGGCGCGCGGGCACATTGCCGAGATCAAGGCCGAGCGAGCGCACATGCGCACGGCGATCGCCGCGGTGCCCGGCGTGCGCGAGGTGCTGCCGTCGCAGGCGAACTTCCTCGCGGTACGCTTCGACGACGCCGGTGCGGTCTACCGGCAGTTGCTTGCCGCCGGCATCGTGGTGCGCGACGTGCGCCGCTATCCGAACCTGGGCGATGCGCTGCGCATCACCATCGGCACGCCGGCGGAAAACGCCCGCGTGCTGGAAGTTCTCTCGGGAAAACCTGCATGAGCCGCAAGATCCTCTTTATCGACCGCGACGGTTGCCTGATCGTCGAGCCGCAGGACGAGCAGATCGACAGCTACGAGAAGCTTGAGCTTCTCCCCGGCGTGATCGGCGCGCTGCAGCGCTGCGTTGCCGCCGGCTACGAGCTGGTCATGGTCACCAACCAGGATGGCCTCGGTACCGCGAGTTTTCCGCAGGACAGCTTCGACGGCCCGCACCAGCTGCTGCTGCGCATCCTGGCCTCGCAGGGCATCGTGTTCCGCGAACAGCTGATCGACCGCAGCTTCCCCCACGAGGGGCTCGATACGCGCAAGCCGGGCATCGGCATGCTGCGCCATTACCTGGCGGACGACGGCTGGAGCCGGGCGGCGTCGGCCGTCATCGGCGACCGCGATACCGACATGCAGCTGGCCGCCAACCTCGGCGTGCGCGGCCTGCGCGTGGGTCCGCAGGGGCAGTCGTGGGACGAGATCGCACACCGCCTGCTCGACGCGCCGCGCCTCGCCACGGTCCAGCGCAACACGAAGGAAACCCGGATCACGGTGAGCGTGGACCTGGATCGGGTGGCCGAGCCGAGGATCCACACCGGTCTGGGCTTCTTCGACCACATGCTCGAGCAGATCGGCAAGCACGGCGGGTTCGCGCTGGAGCTCAACTGCGACGGCGACACCCACATCGACGAACACCACACGATGGAGGACTGCGCGCTGGCCCTCGGCCAGGCGCTGAAGCAGGCGCTGGGCGACAAGCGCGGCATCGGCCGCTACGGCTTCACGCTGCCGATGGACGAGTCCTTCGCCAGCGCCGCGCTGGACCTGTCCGGCCGACCGTACTTCGTGTTCGAGGGCAGTTTCCCGCGCGAACGGGTGGGCGACATCCCGACCGAGCTGGTGCCGCACGTGTTCCGCTCGCTGTGCGAGACGCTGGGCGCCAACCTGCACCTCACGGTGAAGGGCGACAATGCGCACCATATGGTCGAAGCCTGTTTCAAGGTGGTGGCGCGCACGCTGCGGCAGGCGATCCGCCGCGAGGGCAGCGAGCTGCCCAGCACCAAGGGGACGCTCTGATGGCTGTGGTCCTGGTCGATGCCGGCGGCACCAACATCGGTTCGGTGCGTTATGCGCTGCAGCGCCTCGGCGTGGAGGCGGCGCTCACCGCCGACCCGGAAGCGATCCGTGGTGCCGACAAGGTGATCCTGCCCGGCGTGGGCGCGGCCGGTCCCGGCATGGCGCGGCTGCGCGAGCTGGGCCTGGTCGAGCTGATGCGCTCGCTGACCCAGCCGGTGCTGGGCGTGTGCCTGGGCATGCAACTACTGTGCGCGCATTCGGAGGAGGGCGATACCGACTGTCTTGGCGTGATCGACGCCCCGGTGCGTCGCTTCCACGAAGCACCGGGCCTGCGCGTGCCGCACATGGGCTGGAACGCGCTGGCGCCGGTACGCCCCCATCCGTTGCTGGACGGGCTGGCTGCGGGCGAGCAGGCGTATTTCGTTCACAGCTACGCGGTGCCGGTCGGGGACTACACGCTGGCCACCAGCGACTTCGGCGGTCCGTTCTCCGCGGTGATCGCCCGCGGTAATTTCCACGGTATGCAGTTCCATCCCGAGCGCTCGGCCGGCGTGGGCGCCCGACTCCTGATGAATTTCCTAAGCCTATGAACTTCGAAGTCATTCCGGCCATCGACCTGCGGGAAGGGCGCGTGGTGCGCCTGCGCCAGGGCGACTATGGGCAGCAGACCATCTACGGCAGCGATCCGGCCGAGCTTGCCCGGCGCTACCTGCATGCAGGGGCGCGCTGGCTGCATCTGGTGGATCTGGATGGTGCCCGCTCCGGCGATCTGGAGAACCTGTCGACGATCCGTGCGATCGCGGCCGAGGGGATTCAGGTGCAGGCGGGGGGCGGGGTGCGCACGGAGGACGATCTTCGTCGCCTGTTCGACGTCGGGGTCGATCGCGTGGTGCTGGGCAGCGTGGCGATCCGTGAGCCCGAGCAGGTGGCGCGCTGGCTGGACACCCACGGTAGCGAGCGCATCACGATCGCGCTGGATACGCGGCGGGTCGGCGAGGACTGGCTTCTGCCCAGTGCTGGATGGACCGCGATGGAATCGCGCACGCTGGACGAGCTGGCACCGTGGTACGCAGCCCACGGCGCCCGCCATCTGCTGTGTACCGATATCGACCGCGACGGCATGCTGGCCGGCTTCAATCTCGATCTCTATCGCCATCTCGCCAACACCCTGCCGCAGCTGGCGGTGCAGGCCTCCGGCGGCGTGCGTTCGCTGGCGGATATCCGTGCCGCCCGCGATGTCGGCGCGCGCGGAGTCATCCTCGGCCGTGCGTTGCTCGAGGGGCGCTTCACGCTGGAGGAGGCGCTGGCATGCTGAGTCGCCGCATCATTCCCTGCCTGGATGTGCGTGATGGCCAGGTGGTCAAGGGCGTGCGTTTCCGCGACCACGTGGTGATGGGCGAGATCGTCGACCTCGCGCTTCGCTACCGCGACGAGGGTGCCGATGAGCTGGTCTTCTACGACATCACCGCCAGCCCGGAAGGGCGCAGTGTCGACCGCACCTGGGTCGAGCGCGTGGCGCGCGTCATCGACATCCCGTTCTGCGTCGCTGGTGGCATCCGTTCGGTGGACGAGGCGCGCGCGGTGCTGCATGCCGGGGCCGACAAGATCTCGGTGAACTCGCCGGCGCTGGAGCGTCCGGAATTGATCGACGAGCTGGCCGGGGCGTTCGGGGTGCAGTGCGTGGTGGTCGGCATCGATTCGCTGCGCGACGCCGACGGCCAGTGGCGCGTGCGCCAGTACACCGGCGATCCGGACAAGACCCAGGCGCTGGCACGCGGCACGCTTGACTGGATGGTCGAGGTGCAGCGCCGAGGCGCCGGCGAGATCGTGCTCAACTGCATGGGCAGCGATGGCGTGCGGCAAGGCTACGACCTGGAACAGTTGCGTGCGGCCCGCGCGGTCTGCCACGTGCCGCTGATCGCCTCGGGTGGCGCCGGCGCACCGGAACATTTCCGCGATGCCTTCCAGGACGCCGACGTGGATGGTGCGCTGGCCGCCAGCGTGTTCCACTCCGGCGCCATCGCGATTCCCGAACTCAAGCGCTACCTCGCGCGCGAGGACGTGGCCGTCCGCCTCTGAGGCGTGGCCCCGTCCGCAACCCACTGGCAGACCGCATCATGACCGACACGCTTCCCGATCCCACCGATCTCTCCCGCCTGGACTGGACCAAGGGCGACGGCCTGCTGCCGGCGATCGTCCAGCACGCGTTGACCGGCGAGGTGCTGATGCTCGGCTACATGAATGCCGCCGCGCTGGAGAGCACGCAGCGGACCGGTCACGTCACCTTTTTCAGTCGTTCCAAGCAGCGCCTGTGGACCAAGGGCGAGAGCTCGGGCCACGTGCTGGCGCTGACCTCGCTGCGCGTGGACTGCGATGGCGACACCCTGCTGGTCGGCGCATTGCCGCACGGTCCCACCTGCCATACCGGCACGTCGAGCTGCTTCGGCGAGGCGGTGCGGCCGGCGTTGGGCTTCCTTGCCGAGCTGGATGCCCTGGTGGCCCAGCGCCATGCCGAGCGCCCGGAAGGCAGCTACACCACGCGCCTGTTCGATGGCGGCGTGCGGCGCATCGCCCAGAAAGTCGGTGAGGAGGGCGTCGAGACGGCGCTGGCCGGCGTGGCCCAGGGCGACGGGGAGTTGCTGGGGGAAGCGGCGGACCTGGTGTTCCATCTGACCGTGCTGCTGCGCGAGCGTGGCCTGTCCCTGGCCGACGTGGCCGACGTACTGGCGGCCCGCCACGCGGCGAAGTGAGTTTCCTCAGCGAGTTGCTGGCGTATTGCCGGCGGCGTCCGGGCGGAAGGGTACCGGCGGCCCGATCGGGTCGCCGTGGCGCCAGCGGGCCAGCTGGTCGGAAATGCCCTTGCCGATCGAGATCTGCGGCTCGGACGGGGTGAGCCGGTCCTGCCGCTCCCATCGGGCCACTTCGGAATGGGCCTGGCGAAAGGCGGCGATCGGGTCGGCGGTCCGGTTGAGCGCATCGACCAGCCACGCGCGGCCGAAGTAGGTGGCGGCCGAATCGTTGCCACAACCGAACGAGCTGCGATCGCTGCGGGCGGCGGTAATCACCAGCGTGCCCTCACCTTGCAGCGGCGGTACGAAGCCGCCCGAATAACAGGCATTGACCACCACCACCTTCCACTTGAACGGGTGCTCGGCCAGGATGCCGGCGAGGTCCGGCGCGCCGATCTGGTCCAGCGGCAGCGGGTCCATGTCCACCAGCAGGGTGTGCTCCGGGTCGCCGTGGCTGGTGAGGTAGAGCATCAGGATGTCCTGCTGCGGGTCCATCACGCGGGCGACGCCGGTCAGCGCGGTCTCCAGGTTGCTCCAACTGGCCAGCGGCCGGCTGTCGAGCGTGGCCGGATTGTTCTCCAGTACCAACGTGTGGGCGCGGGCGCCGTAGCGATGACGGAACAGGGTGGCGGCGTACTCGGCCTCGTTGCGGAACACATCCTCGCTGCCATCGCCGGCGAAGCTCACCAGGTACAGGTTGGGGACGCCAGGTACGCGCGGTGCCAGGCCGTCCAGGGCTTGCTGCATCAGCCGGGGCTGGGCATACAGCACCTGTTCGGGCGACGGCGCGTTCCTGGGCCAGCCGTCGGTCGGCAGCAGGCCGTCGTCGGTCGTCGCGTCCGTATCCGGGTTGGTGGTGGTGGCCGCCGATCCGCTGGTGGTCGACGCCGGAATCGGGTTTGTGACGGGTACGGTCGGCGTGTGCAACACGGTCGCGGTGATCGCGGCACCGGTGGCAAGGGCGAGCAGGGCAATGATCAGCGTACGCATGGGTGGCCCCAGCAATGGGATCAGACTGGAATGGCGTCGAAGTCCCGGTAGGCGGGGTGGGCGCTGCAAGCCGGCAGCGCCGCCGCGTCACGCAGCAGCCAGCCGGTCTGGAATCCGGCCGCGCGGGCGGCATCCAGTTCCTGCTCGATGTCGGACAGGAACAGCAGGTGTGCCGGTTGTTCGCCGATGGCCTCGGCGATCGCGTCGTACGAGGCCTGCTCGCGCTTGGGGCCCGTCTCGGTGTCGAAGTAGCCGGCAAACAGCGGCGTCAGGTCGCCGGCCTCGCTGTAGCCGAAGAACAGCTTCTGCGCAGGGACCGATCCGGAGGAATAAACGTAGAGTTTCAGTCCCTGCGCGCGCCAGGCGCGCAGGCGTGCAGGTACCTCGGGGTAGACATGGGCGCGGTAGTCGCCGGCCTCGTAACCCTCCTTCCAGATCATCCCCTGCAGCGCCTTGAGCGCCGTGGACTTGCGGTCCTCGTCGATCCAGCGCAGCAGCATCTCGATGATTTCCTGGCGGCTGGCCTCGATGATGCCGGCTTCCTTGGCGGCCTCATGCAGCCAGTGCTGCACCTCGGGCCGGTCGCCATGCGTTTCGACGAAGGCCGGCAGGCGCTTGCGTGCGTACGGGAACAGCACGTCCTTGACGAAATGGATCGAGCTGGTGGTGCCCTCGATGTCAGTGACGATGGCGCGGATTTCGATCATCGAGTGGTCTTCCGTGTCGGCGGCGGGCAGTGGATCAGGGGGCGAGGGAGGCCGCACTGGGGTGTGGCGTCATGCGCGGGAACCGGCTGGCGATATCGGTGCCGGTGAAGTGGGCGACCCAGCCGTCCTTGTTGGTGAACAGGCGGATGGCCACGAAGTAGGGCGATTCGCTCATGTCGAACCAGTGGCGGGTGTTGTCGGGCACGCCGATCAGGTCGCCCTGCTCGCAGAGCACCTCGTAGACCTTGCCTGCGATGTGCAGGGTGAACTGCCCGGCGCCGGCAACGAAGAAACGCACCTCGTCCTCGCTGTGGGTGTGCTCGTCGAGAAACTTCTGGCGGAGTACCGCGCGGTCCGGATGGTCGGGCTTCAGGCTGATCACATCCACCGCCTGGTAACCCTCGTCCTCCATCAAGCGGTCGATGTCACCTCGATAGGCGGCAATGACCTGCTCCTGGCTGGCGCCGGGCCAGACGGGCTCGTTCGCCTCCCAGCGCTCGAAACGGACTCCGGCCTGGCGCAGCTCGTGCTCGATGTCTGCATGATCGTGGAACTCCGCCAGCGGAGTGCCCGGAATCTGGTCGTCGTAGATGCGCAAGCGGCTCATGCGGAAAGCCTCCTCAGGTCGAGTTCGCAGGCCAGAAGGAATTCCAGGGCCTCGAGGTGGCGGCGCGTCTCGGCCATGTCGCGCCCCCAGGTGTAGATGCCGTGGCCGTCGATCAGGTAGGCGTGCAGCGGCTTGCCCGAGTCCAGCCAGGCATCGACGCGCTCCACCAGTTCGGCCATGTCCTGGGTGTTCGGGAACACCGGGATCTCCAGCACGCTTTCGTGCGTGTGGAAGCCGGTGATCGCCTTCTGCAGCTCCCAGCCCTCCAGCCGGATCGATCCCTGTGCGGCAAATAGACGCGAAGCCACGCTCTGGGTACGCGAATGGGTGTGTAGTACCACCCGCATGTCCGGCCAGCGGCGATAGACCTGCGTATGCAGGGCGGTTTCGGCGCTCGGGCGCGCATCGGTCCCGACGGCTCGGCCGTCGAGGTCGATCAGCATGATGTCATCGCGATCCAGCCGGCCCTTGTCGCGGCCGGAAATCGTGATGGCGGCATGCGCTTCGTCCACCCGCATCGAGAAATTGCTGCTGGTGGCGGGCGTCCAGCCCTGGGCCGCGAGATCTTTCGCGGCTCCGGCGATGGCGTCGGCACACGCGAAGAACGCTTCGGAGGAGACACCCGGGGGAAAGGTCTGCGGCATGATGATTTGGACGTCCAAACAGGCGCTCAGGATACCATGCGGGCAAACCCGGCCACCGGCAAATAAGAGCCATTCTCGCAAGTCAGGACAGATTGCGGGGATCGGCGTAGCATCAACACGCTGATCGCTGCCACGGCAGCATTACATCCACGACGGAGGTTTACCAATGTCCAAAGAAGAGAGCATCGAGTCGCGTCGCCGGTTTCTGAAGATTGCCGCCGGTACGGCCGCTGCCGCTGCCGTGATCGGGACGCTGCCGCGCGTTGCGCGCGCCGCGGACCTTCCTCATGTGTCGGAGTCGGATCCGACCGCCAAGGCGCTCGGCTACGTCGAGGATGCCAGCACGACCAAGGATCCGAAGCACAAGGCCGGCGCCATTTGCGCGAACTGCCAGTTCTACAGTGGCGGCCCGACCGGTTTCGGTCCCTGCCAGCTGTTCCCGGGCAAGGCCGTCAGCGCGAAGGGCTGGTGCGTGTCCCACGCCGCGAAGGCTTGACGACGACCGAACATCGCGTCGTTCGGAAAAGAAAAGGCCGGCATTGCTGCCGGCCTTTTTTTGTTTCTCGAGGAAGCGCGCATCGCGCGTCGGATGTCCTCTGAAAGTGCCTCCCGGCGCGTCAGCTTGAGGAGCTGACCCTGACTGACGCGCCGGGGGGCGATCCGGGGCCCACTGCCAAGTGATCAACCCGCGGACCCCGGATGATACTCCGGTGCCCGGGGGAGTGCGAACCATGCCATAGGATGGTGGCCGGGTTTAAAAACATATAAAAATCAGCAGCTTGCCATTATTTTCTCGACTTCTACTGCGCTTTGCATCAAAAAGACCAATCGGCGGGCGTTTGCGTGACTTTGCCGGAAATTTTCGCCAATTGATCGATTTTATCTGCTATTCGGCGAAATTAGACCTTGTGGAGTCTGCTGTGGCGGAGCCCGTAGCCGAAGTAGATCAGCAGCCCGATCAGGGTCCAGACTCCCATCAGCGCCCAGTTGAACCAGTTCATCGTCGAGAGCAGGCCGAGACAGCTGAGCACGCCGGCGACGCAGATCACCGGGGCCCACGGCACACGGAACGTGCGCGGTATCTCCGGGGCGGTGTAGCGAAGGATCAGCACGCCGGCACAGACCGCAGTGAAGGCGATCAGCGTACCCATCGAGGTGAGGTCGGCGAGCAGGTCCAGCGGGAAGATGGCGGCCAGCACCGCGATGCCGAAGCCGGTGATCAGGGTGTTGATGTGCGGCGTGCGGTGCTTCGGGTGCACCTTGGCGAACACCTTGGGTAGCAGGCCGTCGCGCGCCATGATCATGAAGATGCGCGGCTGCGCGATGATCATCACCAGGATCACCGAGGACAGGCCGATCAGCGCGCCGACCTCGACCCAGGTTCGCAGCCAGCCCAGCTCGGCATGGCCTTGCAGCGCGGTGACCACCGGGTCCACCGTGTTGAGCAGGGTGTACGGCACCAGTCCGGTCATTACCGCGGCCATGCCAAGGTAGAGCAGGGTGCACAGCACGAGCGACAGGATGATGCCGAACGGCAGGTCGCGCTGCGGGTTCTTGCACTCCTGCGCGGCGGTCGATGTGGCCTCGAAGCCGATGTAGGCGAAGAACACCATCGCTGCGCCGCGGAAGATGCCGGACCAGCCGAACTCGCCGTCACCCTTCTGCTCGGGGATGAACGGGTGCCAGTTGTCGGTATTCACGTAGCGGGCGCCGGCGATGATGATCATCACGATCAGGCCGACCTTCAGCAGCACCATCAGCGTGTTGAGGCCCGACGATTCGCGGATGCCCACGTAGCAGAGCCAGGTGAGCCCCAGCACGATGGCGACGGCCGGCAGGTTGAAAAGGTGGCCAGTGGCGACCAGGTGGCCGCTCGTATACGCCAGCGGCGCTTCGGTGAGCGCGGCGGGCAGATGGATGCCGACATGGTCGAGCAGGCTGGTGAAGTAGCCCGTCCAGCTGGCAGCGACGGCCGAGGCCGAGATGCCGTATTCGAGCACCATGTTCCAGCCGATGAACCAGGCCACCACCTCGCCCAGGGTTGCGTAGGCGTAGGAATAGGAACTGCCGGAAACCGGGATCAGGGTGGCGAACTCGGCGTAGCACAGCGCGCTGAAGCCGCTGCAGATCGCCGCCAGGATGAAGGAGATCAGAACCGCCGGACCGGCGTGCTCGGCCGCAGCCGTGCCGGTGACGACGAAGATGCCGGTGCCGATGACCGCGCCGATGCCCAGGGCGGTGATTCCCCACGGGCCCAGGGTGCGGCGCAGGCCGGGGCCGTGGCTGTCGTCGGTGATGTCGCTGAAGTCGGTCTTGCGGGCGAACAGTTGCTTGAGCATGGGCGTTCCGTAAAAGGCGACGGCACGGCTTTCACCGTGCCGTCCTGGCATCAGTCGTCAGTGTGCGGGCAGACTCAGGCCGCTTCGGTGCCGTTGGCCAGGTGGCTCTTGCGACGACCGTAGGCGAGGTACACCACGATGCCGATGATCGCCCAGCCGAAGAACAGCTTGAGGGTGATCAGGCCCAGGTTGAGGAACAGCATCAGGCAGCCGAGCAACGCCAGCGGGCAGATCACCCACACCAACGGAGTGCGGAACGGGCGGTGACGGCCGGGTTCGCGCACGCGCAGCACCATCACGGCGATCGACACCATCATGAAGGCGAACAGCGTGCCGGAATTGGTGATGTCGGCGAGCAGGCCGACCGGGAACATCGCGGCGAACAGCGACACCGCGATGCCGGTGATGATGGTCAGCACGTGCGGGGTATGGAACTTCGGATGCAGGCGGGCGAGGCCGGCCGGCAGCAGGCCGTCGCGCGACATCGTGAAGAAGATGCGGGTCTGGCCGTAGATCATCACCAGGATCACCGAGGGCAGGGCGACCACGGCGGCCGCGCCGATCCAGGTGCCGATGCGCTCGAAGCCCAGCAGGCGGATCACGTGGGCCAGCGGCTCCTTCGAGCAGACCAGCGCCTCGGAGCCCTTGCAGGCTAGGGCCATTTCCGGGCTGCCCGGATGGAACGCTACGCCACCCGGACCCATCATCGGCTGTACGCCGACCGAGCCGACCGCGCCGTAGCCGACCAGCAGGTAGAAGATGGTGCAGACCGCCAGCGATCCGATCAGGCCGATCGGGATGTTGCGGTTCGGATTGGTGGTTTCCTCGGCGGCCGTGGAGACCGCGTCGAAACCCACGTAGGCGAAGAAGATCGACGCGGCTGCGCCCAGTACGCCGATGCCGCCGAGCGGGCTGCCCCAGCCGTTGGGCAGGAACGGGTGAAAGTTGGCGGACTTGGTCGCCGGTACGGCGATCACGATGAAGGCCGTCAGCGCGACGATCTTGATCGCCACCAGGACCGCATTGACCTTGGCCGACTTCGACGTGCCGACCACCAGCAGGACGGTGATCACCAGCGAGATGAGGAAGGCCAACAGGTTGAAGCTGCCGCCCGCGTACGGGCCTGCGCGAAGCGATTCGGGCAGGGCCAGTGCGCCCTCCTGCACCAGGCCGAACAGGTTGGTATGTTGGAGGAAGCCGTTCATGTAACCGGACCAGCCGACCGCCACGGTACCCGCGGCGATCGCATACTCAAGTACCAGCGCCCAGCCGACCACCCAGGCCATGCTCTCGCCGAGCACGCCGTAGGTGTAGGTGTAAGCGGAGCCGGCGACGGGGATCATCGAGGCCAACTCGGCGTAGGCGAGAGCGGCCAGCGCGCATACCACCGCCGCGATCACGAAAGCCACCATCATGCCGGGGCCGGCCTTCTGGCCCGCTTCCGCGGTGAGCACGAAGATACCGGTGCCGATGATGGCGCCAACGCCCATCATGGTGAGTTGGAGGGCGCCGAGCTGCCGTTTCAGGCTCTTCTTTTCGGCCGTGGCAAGGATCTGGTCAAGCGGTTTGACGCGCTGAAAAAGCATGTGGTGATTCCCCGTGGAAACAGACGCCATCCCCATGGCGCCAGAGCGAGGGCTGGTGCCTCGATAGTCGGAGGTGACGGGCAACCTTAGCCGACCCCGATGGGGGCGACAAGCGCCGACGGACACATGGACGCCCCGTAGAATGCGCGCTCTGCATTTCCCGGGCTGGAGCCGTTTTCTGGACACTTTCCTCGCGTCTTTTCGCGCTGCATTGCAGCGATTTTCCGCCTCGCCGGACGAGGCCTTCGCACCCGCGACGTTCCTCGCTTTCCTTGATTCGTCGCCCGACGTGTTCCGGCGCGAGCACGTCGTCGGGCATTTCACCGGCTCGGCATGGCTGGTGAGCGGTGACGGCGAGCGCGTGCTGCTGACGCATCACCGCAAGCTGGGTCGCTGGCTGCAGCTCGGCGGACACGCCGATGGTGACCGGGACCTGGCCCGTGTTGCATTGCGCGAGGCGGAAGAGGAGTCCGGGCTGGGCGGGCTGGTGGTCGAGCCGGAGATCTTCGACCTGGACCGGCACTGGATCCCGTCGCGCGACTCCGAGGCCGGCCATTGGCACTACGACGTGCGTTTCGTGGTGCGGGCCACGGGTGACGAGGCGTTCGCCGTGAGCGAGGAGTCGCTGGCGCTGGCCTGGAAGCCGATCGGCGAGCTGCTGGCCGATCCGATCACCGACGCTTCGCTGCGCAGGATGGCGAAGCGCTGGATGGAAAGGCGCGCCGCTACGTGACGAGTGCTACCGGGCGATAGCCTCGGGAGCCGGGTGCACCGTGCCGCAGTGCGCGCAGGTGCGCGCCTGGAGCGAACGATAGAAGCGTTCGAACACCGGTGGCAGGTCGCGCTCGATGCTATCGAGGACGAAGTACTCCTCGAACAGCTTGTGGTTGCAGTTCGGGCAGAACCACATCAGGCCGTCGCGTTCGCCAGCCAGTCGCTTGCGCTCGATCACCAGCCCGACCGAGTCCGGCGTGCGTTGCGGCGAGTGCGGCATCCGCGGCGGCAGGTAGAACAGTTCGCCGGCACGGATCGGAATGTCGCGTGGACGGCCATCCTCCTGCACCTTGAGCACCATCTCGCCCTCGAGCTGGTAGAAGAACTCGGGACCTTCGTCGTAGTGGTAATCGGTGCGCGCATTCGGGCCACCGACGATCATCACGATGAAGTCGCCGTCCACGATGCACTTGTTGCCCACCGGTGGCTTGAGCAGATGCCGGTGCTCGTCGATCCAGTGCTGCAGGTTGATCGGTGGCATCAGGGACATGGCGACAGGCCTGCGGTCCGATGGGGGTGAGGGTCAGACTTCGAGGGTGGCGAGATCGCCTTTCTCTTCCAGCCAGGACTTGCGGTCGCCCGCGCGCTTCTTGCCCAGCAGCAGGTCCATCACCTGGGCCGTGGCGTCGCCGTCCTCGACGGTGAGCTGGACCAGGCGCCGGGTGTCCGGATGGATGGTCGACTCGCGCAATTGCGCCGGGTTCATTTCACCCAGGCCCTTGAAGCGGGTCACCGACACCTGCCCCTTCATCTTCTCGCGCTCGATGCGGTCGAGCATCGCCTGCTTCTCGCCCTCGTCCAAACAGTAGAACACCTGCTTGCCCACATCGACGCGGAACAGTGGCGGCATTGCCACGAACACGTGGCCTTCGCGCACCAGTGCCGGGAAGTGCCGGAGGAACAGCGCCGACAGCAGCGTGGCGATGTGCAGACCGTCGGAGTCTGCATCGGCGAGGATCACCACCTTGCCGTAGCGCAGGCCGGAGAGGTCGTCCTTGCCGGGATCGCAACCGATCGCCACGGCCAGGTTGTGCACTTCCTCGGAGGCCAGCACCGAGGTGGATTCCACCTCCCAGGTGTTCAGGATCTTGCCGCGCAGCGGCAGGATCGCCTGGAACTCCTTGTCGCGCGCCTGCTTGGCCGAGCCGCCGGCCGAGTCGCCCTCGACCAGGAACAGCTCGGTGCGGGTCAGGTCGGTGGCGGTGCAGTCGGCCAGCTTGCCGGGCAGGGCGGGGCCCTGGGTGATCTTCTTGCGCACCACCTGCTTGGCTGCCTTCAGGCGCGCGCTGGCGCGCTCGATGGCGAGCTGGGCGATCTTCTCGCCGAGGTCGACGTGCTGGTTCAGCCACAGGCTAAAGGCATCGTGGATCACGTTCTCGACCAGCGCGGCGGCCTGACGCGAGGACAGGCGCTCCTTGGTCTGGCCGGCGAACTGCGGGTCGAGCAGCTTGGCGCTCAGCACGAACGACAGCCGCTCCCACACGTCTTCCGGCGCCAGCTTGACGCCGCGCGGCAGCAGGTTGCGGATGTCGCAGAACTCGCGGATAGCGTTGGTCAGGCCGGTGCGCAGGCCGTTGACGTGGGTGCCGCCCTGCGCGGTCGGGATCAGGTTGACGTAGCTCTCCTGCACCAGCTCGCCTTCCGGCACCCAGGTCAGGGCCACGTCGAGGCCTTCGGTGTCGCGCGCCACGTGGTGCACGAACAGCTCGGCCGGCAGCGCCTCGGCGCCTTCCAGCTCGCCGCGCAGGTAGTCGCTCAGGCCGTCCTCGTAATGCCACTGGGTGGTCTCGCCGCTGGCCTCGTCGACCAGGGTGACGTTGAGGCCTGCGCACAGCACGGCCTTGGCGCGCATCAGGTGCTTGAGCCTGGAGACCGAGATCTTCGGCGAGTCGAAATACTTAGGGTCGGCCCAGAAGTGCACGGTGGTGCCGGTCTTCTTCTTCGGTACCGAGCCGATCACCTCCAGCTCGCTGACCCGGTCGCCGTGCTCGAACGCCATGCGGTATTCGTTGCCGTCGCGGCGGATGGTCACCTCGACCCGCTGCGACAGCGCGTTCACGACCGACACGCCCACGCCGTGCAGGCCGCCGGAGAAGTTGTAGTTCTTGCCGCTGAACTTGCCGCCCGCGTGGAGGCGGGTGAGGATCAGTTCGACGCCCGGCACGCGCTCATCCGGGTGGATGTCCACCGGCATGCCGCGGCCGTCGTCGGTGACCTCGACCGAGCCGTCGGCGTGCAGCACCACCTCGATGTTTTTCGCGTGACCGGCGAGGGCCTCGTCCACCGAGTTGTCGATCACCTCCTGCGCCAGGTGGTTCGGACGCGAGGTGTCGGTGTACATGCCGGGGCGGCGCTTGACCGGGTCAAGGCCGGAAAGGACTTCGATATCGGCGGCGTTGTAGCGGCTGCTCATGGGTCGTGTCGGATCAGGTAAGGCGCGGGAGCATGGGCGGACGCGCCGGCAGGGTCAAGCCGGCCGGTCGCGAAGGGCGGAGCATGGCGACGTGGCGTCTCGCCCGCCGAGACGGGCCGGCTACAGCGGCGCGCAGTGGCGTTCCAGCCAAGCCAGGTCCGCGTCGTCCAGCAGCGGGGCGAGCGCGGCACGCACGGTGGCGTGGTAGTCGTCCAGCCAGGCGCGCTCCTCCGGGTTGAGCAGGTGCGGCTCCAGCGCGCGACGGTCGAACGGGCACAGGGTGAGCGTCTCGAAGGCAAGGAAGTCGCCGAATTCGGTCTGCTCGGCTTCGACCACCACCGCCAGGTTCTCGTGGCGGATGCCGTGGCGTGCCGGCTTGTACAGGCCGGGTTCGATCGAGGTGATCATGCCCGGCTCCAGAGCCACCAGCGCGCCGCCGGCCACCGGCGGACGAATGCCCTGTGGCCCCTCGTGGACATTGAGGAAGTAGCCGACGCCGTGGCCGGTGCCGTGGCCGTAGTCCATGCCAGCGGCCCACAGGGGGGCGCGGGCGAGTGCATCGAGCTGCGGGCCGCTCGCGCCCTTGGGGAACCGGGCGCGGGACAGCGCGATCATGCCCTTCATCACCAGTGTGGCGTCGCGGCGCTGTTCGGCCGTGGTCTCGCCCAGTGCCAGCACGCGGGTAATGTCGGTGGTGCCTCCGAGGTACTGGCCGCCCGAATCCACCAGCAGCAGGCCCTTGCGTGCCAGTGCGCTGTGGTGTTCCGGCGTGGCGCGGTAATGCGGCAGGGCTCCGTTGGCCTGGTAGCCGGCGATGGTGGCGAAGCTCTCGCCGATGAAGTTCGGCTGGGCGGCACGCTCTTCGCGGACCAGCGCATCCACGTCCAGCTCGGTCTGCGCCATGCCGGCGGCGAGGCGCTCCTCGAGCCGGCGGAAGGCACGGACCAGGGCGGCACCATCGCGTCGCATGGTGTCGCGGATGTGCTCTAGCTCGGCTTCGCTCTTGCGCGCCTTCATGGCGGTCGAGGGATTGGCCGCCTCGACCCGCCTGACCGAAGCCGGCACCGCATGGGCGACGGCGCAGACGACCTTGGCCGGATCCAGCAGCAGCGTGTCGGTGTCGCCGAGTTCGCCAAGCGTGTCGGTCACCATCGCGTAGTCGGCGATGCGGATGCCGTCGTGTGCCAGTGCGGCCACCAGGGCATCGCTCAGCTTGCCGCGATCGACGAACAGCGTGGCCTTGCCCTCGGCTTCCACCAGCAGATGGGCCAGGAAGACCGGGTTGCACTCCACGTCGCTGCCGCGCAGGTTGGTCAGCCACGCCACGTCGTCGAGGCTGGAAACCAGGTGATGCGTGGCGCCGAGCTTGCGCATCGCGGTACGCAGCCGGCCGAGCTTGTCGCTGCGCGGCGTGTGCGACCACGCGAGGGCGTGTTCGGTCACCGGTGCGCGGGGCAGGTGAGGGCGATCGCTCCAGACCACGGCGGGAAGGTCCAGGTCCGTGCGCAGGGTTGCGCCGACCTCGTCGAGGAGACGCGCGATCTGCCGCTGGCCCGTCACGGAGAGACTGTCGCCTGCTACCGCGACCACGTCGCCCCGGTGCAGTTGCTGCTGCAGCCAGGTCAGGTGCTCCGGCGCGTGCGCCACCTTCTGCTTCATCAGCACGATGCCGCTGCCGGCCAGTTGCTGCTCGGCCTGCGAGAAATAGCGCGAGTCGGTCCACAGGCCGGCGTGATCGGCGGTGACCAGCAGCACGCCCGCCGAGCCAGTGAAGCCGGACAGCCATTCGCGGGCGGCCCAATGTCCGGGCAGGTACTCGGACAGATGCGGATCGGCGGTGGGGACGAGGCAGGCGGCGATGCCGGTGGCGCGCATGGCCTGGCGGAGAGCGGACAGCTTGTCTTTGGAGGATGCGGACATGCGCGCCATGGTAGCAGGGCACCTCCTCGCACCGGGCGTGCCAGCAAGATCTTGCTGCGGCGCGACATTGTGTCTCAGGGCGGCGGAAAAGCCTGTCGAGGCCACTAACCTTTGCGCACCCGAAGTACGCAAGACATCCCTCTCCCGTGAAATTGAAAGCAGTGATCCCCCGCCTGCGCTATGCAGGTGCGAGCGCGTTTTTGTTCCTCGCCGGCTGCAGCACCGAGGTGCTCAATCCCAAGGGCGACATCGGCGCGCAGGAAAAGTCCCTGATCCTCATCGCGCTCGGCCTGATGGCGGTCGTCGCGGTACCGGTCATCGTGATGACCCTGGTCTTCGCCTGGCGCTACCGGGCAGGCAACAAGAAGGCGCGCTACGCGCCGAACTGGTCGCACTCCACCGCGATCGAGGTGGTGGTGTGGTCGGTACCCGCGGTGATCATCGCGATCCTGGCGACCATCACCTGGCGCACTTCCCATACGTTGGATCCCTACAAGCCGCTCGACTCCAAGGCCAAGCCGGTGACCATCGAGGCGGTGGCGCTGGACTGGAAGTGGCTGTTCATCTACCCCGACCAAGGCATCGCCACGGTCAACCAGATCGCGTTCCCGACCGACGTGCCGGTGAACTTCCACATCACCTCCGATTCGGTGATGAACGCGTTCTTCATCCCGCAGCTGGGCAGCCAGATCTACGCGATGGCGGGCATGGAGACCCAACTGCACCTGATCGCGCGCGAGCCGGGCACCTATGCCGGCCTGTCGTCGAACTACAGCGGCGCGGGCTTCTCTGACATGCACTTCCAGGCGATCGCCACCAGCCAGCAAGGCTTCGACGCCTGGGTGGCGAAGGTGAAGTCGCAGGCCACGACGCTCGACAGCAGCACCTACGACGCGCTGGCCAAGCCCAGCGAGAAGAACCCGGTGACCTACTACAGCCACGTCTCGTCGGGCCTGTTTGCCGGCGTGATCGGCAAGTACATGGGCGACACGCCGCTGGGCGGCCAGTGCGCCGGTACGCAGACCCGGGTCGCAGCGCTCCCCTCGAATCTCAAGCACGCCAAGGCTGCGGAGTAAGGCATGTTCGGAAAACTCACCCTTTCGGCGATCCCGTTCGACCAGCCCATCATCATGGGCACGTTGCTCATGGTGATGCTGGGCGGCGCGGCGCTGCTCGGCTTCGTCACCTATCAGCGCAAGTGGGCCTATCTGTGGTCCGAGTGGTTCACCACGGTGGACCACAAGAAGATCGGCGTGATGTACATCATCATGGCGCTGGTGATGCTGCTGCGCGGCTTCGCCGACGCGATCATGATGCGCACGCAGCAGGCGATGGCGTCGGCGGATGCGGCGGGTTACCTGCCGCCGCATCACTACGACCAGGTATTCACCGCGCACGGCGACATCATGATCTTCTTCATGGCGATGCCGTTCATCACCGGCCTGATGAACCTCATCGTGCCGCTGCAGATCGGTGCACGTGACGTCGCCTATCCGTTCCTGAACTCGCTGAGCTTCTGGCTCACTGCCGGCGGCGTGGTGCTGATCATGGCTTCGCTGTTCATCGGCGACTTCGCCGCGACCGGCTGGCTGGCCTATCCGCCGCTGTCCGAGCTGAAGTTCAGTCCCGGGGTCGGCGTCGACTACTACATATGGTCGCTGCAGCTATCCGGCCTCGGTACCACGCTGTCCGGCATCAACTTCATCGTGACCATCCTCAAGATGCGCGCGCCGGGCATGACCCTGATGAAGATGCCGGTGTTCACCTGGACTGCGCTGGTCACCAACATCCTGATCGTGGCCGCGTTCCCGGTACTGACCGTGGCGCTGGCGCTGCTCGGTGCCGACCGCTACCTCGGCATGCACTTCTTCACGAACGACGCCGGCGGCAACGCCATGATGTACGTGAACCTGATCTGGATCTGGGGCCACCCGGAGGTCTACATCCTGATCCTGCCGTGTTTCGGCGCGTACTCGGAGATCATCTCCACGTTCTCCGGCAAGCCGCTGTTCGGCTACAAGTCGATGGTGTACGCCACCGCGGCGATCGGCGTGCTCTCGTTCCTAGTGTGGCTGCACCACTTCTTCACCATGGGCTCGGGCGCCAACGTCAACGCCTTCTTCGGCATCATGACGATGATCATTTCGGTGCCTACCGGAGTGAAGCTGTTCAACTGGCTGTTCACCATGTACCGCGGCCGCGTGCGCTTCACCGTGCCGGTGCTGTGGACGATCGGCTTCATGGTCACCTTCGTGATCGGCGGCGTGACCGGCGTGCTGATGGCCGTGCCGGGTGCGGACTTTGTGCTGCACAACAGCCTGTTCCTGATCGCCCACTTCCACAACACGATCATCGGTGGCGTGGTGTTCGGCTGCCTGGCGGCGATGAACTACTGGTTCCCGAAGGCGTTCGGCTTCAAGCTCGCCGAGCGTTGGGGCAAGGCCTCGTTCTGGTGCTGGCTGGTGGGTTTCTACGTGGCCTTCATGCCGCTGTACATCCTCGGCCTGAAGGGCATGACCCGGCGCATGAACCACTACGCCAACCCCGACTGGCAGCCGTACCTGGTCGTGGCCCTGATCGGCGCCGTGATCATCCTGTTCGGCATCTTCTTCACCGTGCTGCAGCTGTACGTGAGCGTGCGCGACCGCGTGACGCTGCGTGACCCCAGTGGCGACCCCTGGGGTGGCCGGACCCTCGAGTGGTCCACCAGCTCGCCCGCGCCTTTCTACAACTTCGCCGTGCTGCCGCAGGTGCGGGAGCTCGATCAGTTCTGGACCGACAAACAAGACGGAGTGGCCTATATGCGCCCGAATCGTTACGAAGACATCCATATGCCCCGCAACACCGGCGTCGGCGTGTTCATGGGCCTGTTCGGCGTGGTGCTGGGCTTTGCCCTGACCTGGCACATCTGGTGGATGGCCGCGCTGGGCCTGGCCGGCATGGTCGGCAGCTTCCTGGTCCGCGTCTACGACCGCGACACCGACTACTGGGTGCCGGCGGCCGAGGTCGAGCGCATCGAGCGTGCGCGCCTGGCGCCGCTGCAGAAGGTCGGTCTGGTCAAGGTCGCGGTGTCGTCCGAAGACGAGCAGAAGGCGGCGTAATCCATGTCGCAGGTTGCAATGAGCGTTCCGGCAGACGGGCTGCACGTCCCGTCTGCCCATGGCCACGACCACGGGCACGATGACGGATCCAAGACCCTGCTGGGGTTCTGGATCTACCTGATGAGCGACTGCCTGATCTTCTCGGGCCTGTTCGCCACCTTCGCGGTGCTGGCCAATGCCACCGCGGGCGGCCCGACCGGCAAGGAGCTGTTCGAGCTGCCGTACGTGCTGGGCGAAACGGCCTTGCTGCTGGTTTCCAGCTTCACGTTCGGCCTGGCGATGCTCGACATGCACGCCGGTCGCCGCCAGCGGGTGATGGCATGGCTGGTGGCCACGTTCCTGCTGGGTGCGGGCTTCATCGGCATGGAGGTGCACGAGTTCGCGCACCTGATCCACGAGGGTGCGGGTCCGGATCGCAGTGCGTTCCTGTCCAGCTACTTCACCCTGGTGGGTACCCACGGCCTGCATGTGACCGCGGGCCTGCTGTGGCTGCTGGTGATGATGGACCAGGTCCGTCGCCGCGGGCTGAACGATGACACCCGTCGTCGCCTGTCCTGCCTGAGCCTGTTCTGGCACTTCCTCGATATCGTGTGGATCTGCGTGTTCACCTTCGTCTATCTGCGGGGGGCGATCTGATGGCCGCTTCCAACCATGTCTCCCACGGCCATCACGGGCACGACGACGCGCACGGCAGCCTGAAGTCGTACGTGGTCGGCTTCGGCCTGTCGATCCTGCTGACCCTGGCCTCGTTCGGTACGGTGATGAGTGGCGCGGTGCCGCATCACCTGATGATGCCCGGCATCGTGGTCTTCGCCGTGGCCCAGTTGCTGGTGCAGCTGGTGTTCTTCCTGCACATGGGCACCTCGCCGGGCAAGCGGGGCAACCTGGCGATCATGCTGTTCACCCTGCTGATCCTGGCCATCGTGGTGGTCGGCTCGCTGTGGGTGCTGCACAACATGAACGTCAACATGATGCATCCGGCCTTGCCGCAGATGCCGACGGAGTAGGACCCTCCGCGCCCCGCTCCCGGGCCGGTCCGGGATGACCGACGACGAAGCCGGCCTCGCGCCGGCTTCGTCGCGTCCGGACCGTGCATTGGCCGGTCCCGGGGAGGGGGCGGGCAGACGGGGCGTGCGCTTCCGGCGCCGGGAAGTTGAACGGGACGGTCAGCTGCCGGCCCACCGGCTCTCGCAGCCGACACGTTCTTCCCGTAAAATGCCGATTTCCAGCACGGCTGCATCCCATGACCCCCCTGATTTTCGTCACCGGCGGTGTGGTGTCCTCGCTCGGCAAGGGCATCGCCGCGGCGTCGCTGGCTTCCATCCTGGAAGCGCGTGGCCTCTCGGTCACCATGATGAAGCTGGATCCCTACATCAATGTGGATCCAGGCACGATGAGCCCCTTCCAGCACGGCGAGGTCTACGTCACCGACGACGGTGCCGAGACCGACCTGGACCTGGGCCACTACGAGCGCTTCGTCCATACCCGCCTGACCGGCAAGAACTCGATCACCACCGGCAAGATCTACGAGTCGGTGATCCGCAAGGAGCGCCGGGGCGACTACCTGGGCGCCACCGTTCAGGTGATCCCGCACATCACCGACGAGATCAAGCACTGCATCCACGAGGCCACTCGCGGCTTCGACGTGGCGCTGGTGGAGATCGGCGGCACGGTCGGCGACATCGAATCGCTGCCGTTCCTGGAGGCGATCCGCCAGCTGCGCATCGAGCACGGGCCGGAGAAGTGCCTGTTCATGCACCTGACCCTGGTGCCGTACATCCGCGCCGCCGGCGAGATCAAGACCAAGCCGACCCAGCACTCGGTGAAGGAGCTGCGCTCGATCGGTATCCAGCCGGACATCCTGCTGTGCCGCTGCGAGGAGCCGCTGCCGGAAGGCGAGCGTCGCAAGATCGCGCTGTTCACCAACGTACCCGAGAACGCCGTGATCAGCGCGGTGGACGTGGACGTGATCTACAAGACCCCGCTGTGGCTGCACAGCCAGGGCCTGGACGACATCGTGGTGAAGAAGCTCGGCCTGGACGCCAAGCCGGCCGATCTCAGCGGCTGGCAGCGTACGGTCGATGCCGTGCTGCACCCGAAGGACGAGGTCACCATCGCGATCTGCGGCAAGTACGTCGAGCACAAGGACGCCTACAAGTCGCTGGGCGAGGCCCTGCGTCACGGCGGCATCAAGCAGCAGACGCGCGTGAACCTGCAGTGGATCGATTCGGAGCAGATCGAGGCCGAGGGCGCCGCCAAGGTGCTCGGCCACGTCGATGCGATCCTCGTGCCGGGCGGCTTCGGCAAGCGCGGCTTCGAGGGCAAGGTGCTGGCGGCGAAGTACGCCCGCGAGCACCGCGTGCCGTACTTCGGCATCTGCTACGGCATGCACGCCGCGGTGGTGGACTTCGCCCGCCATGTCGCAGGTCTTGCCGACGCCGACTCCAGCGAGAACGACCGCCACACCGCCAACCCGGTGATCGCGCTGATCACCGAATGGACCACCGCCACCGGCGAGGTGGAGCAGCGCACCGAGCGCTCGGACCTCGGCGGCACCATGCGCCTGGGCGCGCAGGAGTGCCGGCTGAAGTCCGGCACGCTGGCGCGCGAGCTGTACGGCCAGGACGTGGTGCGCGAGCGCCACCGCCACCGCTACGAGTTCAACAACCGCTACCGCCAGTCCTTCGAGGACCTGGGGCTGGTGATCTCCGGCAAGTCGATGGACGACCTGCTGGTGGAGATCGTCGAGCTGCCGCAGCAGAAGCACCCGTGGTTCCTGGGTTGCCAGGCGCACCCGGAATTCACCTCCACCCCGCGCGACGGCCATCCGCTGTTCATCGGCTTCGTGCACGCCGCGCGCGAGTACAAGGCCGTGCAGGGCGCCGAGCGCCTTGCCGCGGTGAAGGAGTCGGTGGCATGAAGCTGTGCGGTTTCGACGTGGGCCTAGACCAGCGGCTGTTCCTGATCGCCGGGCCCTGCGTGGTCGAGTCCGAGCAGCTGCAGCTGGACGTGGCCGGCAAGCTGAAGGAGATCACCGGCCGGCTCGGCATGAACTTCATCTTCAAGTCGAGCTTCGACAAGGCCAACCGTTCCTCCGGGCAGAGCTTCCGCGGTCCGGGCATGGAGGAGGGGCTGCGTATTCTCGGCGAGGTGAAGCGCCAGATCGGCGTGCCGGTGCTCACCGACGTGCACGAATACACCCCGATGAACGAGGTGGCGGCCGTCGTCGATGTGCTGCAGACCCCGGCCTTCCTGTGCCGGCAGACCGATTTCATCCAGAACGTGGCCCGCGCCGGCAAGCCGGTGAACATCAAGAAGGGCCAGTTTCTGGCGCCGTGGGACATGAAGAATGTCGTGGCCAAGGCCAAGGCCGTTGGTAACGACGACATCATGGTCTGCGAGCGCGGCGTGAGCTTCGGCTACAACAACCTGGTGTCGGACATGCGCTCGCTCAGTGTGATGCGCGATACCGGTTGTCCGGTGGTGTTCGACGCCACCCACTCGGTACAGCTGCCGGGCGGCCAGGGCACCAGCTCCGGCGGCCAGCGCGAGTTCGTGCCGGTGCTGGCGCGGGCAGCGGTCGCGGTCGGCATCGACGGCCTGTTCGCAGAGACCCATCCCGATCCGGACAAGGCTCTGTCCGACGGTCCGAACGCCTGGCCGCTGGGCAAGATGGAAGCCCTGCTGGAAACCCTGCTCGAACTCGATGCCGTGACCAAGCGGCACGGCTTCCTCGAGCAGGCCTGAGCATGGCGGAACTGCAGGGACCGGCTCCGATCCCGCCGCCGCGTTTCGCGGTTCCACCCACTCCCGCCCCGGCGCCGCGTCATTCCGGGCTGGGCATCGCCTCGTTCGTGCTCGCCCTGATCAGCTTCGTCGGCATGTTCCTCACCTTCGCCGTGGCCGGGGTGCTGCGCGCCAGCGGTATCCCGACCGGGTCCCACGATCCGGCCTCGATCCTGGTCGGCCTGGCGGTGATCCTCATGGGGCTGGTGTCGCTGATTGCCGTCGGTCTCGGCTTTGGCGGCCTGTTCCAGGCCGGCCGCCGCAAACTGTTTGCCTCGCTCGGGCTGGGTATCGCCGTTTTCACGGTGCTGTCCACCGCCGGGCTGATTATCCTTGGCATGTCCCGTTCCTAACCCTGCAAAGGTAGACCCCACCATGAGCACCGAGATCACCCGCATCCACGCCCGCGAAATCCTCGACTCCCGCGGCAATCCCACGCTGGAGGCGGAGGTGACCCTGGCCGGTGGCGGTTTCGGTCGTGCGGCGGTGCCGAGCGGCGCCTCCACCGGTACGCGCGAGGCGGTGGAGCTGCGCGACGGCGACAAGGCGCGCTACCTGGGCAAGGGCGTGAAGACTGCCGTCGGCCACGTCAATGGTGCTATCGCCAGTGCACTGAAGGGCTTCGATGCGGCCAACCAGGGCGGCCTCGACGCGAAACTGATCAATCTTGACGGCTCGCCGAACAAGGGCAAGCTGGGCGCCAACGCGCTGCTCGGCGTCTCCATGGCGGCGGCCCATGCCGTGGCGGCGCAGCGCAAGCAGGCGCTGTGGCAGTACCTGGCCGGCATCAACGGCACCACCGGCGAGCCGGGGGCGCTGCCGGTGCCGATGATGAACATCATCAACGGCGGTGCGCACGCCGACAACAACGTCGACGTGCAGGAATTCATGGTGCTGCCGGTGGGCGTGTCCAGCTTCGCCGAGGCGCTGCGCGCCGGCGCGGAGATCTTCCATGCGCTCAAGAGCGTGCTGAAGGGCAAGGGCCTGAACACGGCGGTGGGTGACGAGGGCGGCTTCGCGCCGAACCTCCGTTCCAACATCGAGGCGCTGGACACCATTCTCGAGGCCGTCGGCAAGGCCGGCTACAAGGTCGGCAGCGAGATCCTGCTGGGCCTGGACGTGGCCAGTTCGGAGTTCTTCAAGGGTGGCAAGTACGAGCTGGAAGGCGAGGGCAAGTCCTACACGCCGGAGCAGTGGGTGGACGTGCTCGCCAGCTGGGCCGCGCAGTACCCGATCGTCACCATCGAGGACGGCATGGGCGAGGGCGACTGGGACGGCTGGAAACTGCTCACCGACAAGCTCGGCAGCAAGGTCCAGCTGGTCGGCGACGACCTGTTCGTGACCAACCCGGCGATCTTCAAGGAGGGCATCGACAAGGGCATCGCCAACGCCATCCTGATCAAGGTGAACCAGATCGGCACACTGTCCGAGACGCTGGAAGCGATCGCCATGGCCGACGCTGCGAAGTACGCCGCGATCGTCTCGCACCGCTCGGGCGAGACCGAGGACACGACGATCGCCGATATTGCGGTGGCGACCACGGCGACCCAGATCAAGACCGGCTCGCTGTGCCGCACCGACCGCGTGGCCAAGTACAACCAGTTGCTGCGCATCGAGGAGGCGCTGGGCTCGGCGGCGCGCTATGCCGGCCGCGACGCCTTCCCGAGCCTCGGCCGCCTGCCTGGCTGAGCGGGAAGCCTTCCCCATGCTGCGCTGGGTCGCGCTGATCCTGATCGCACTGCTCGTCGCTCTGCAGTTCAAGCTGTGGAGCGATGCGGGCGGCATGCGTGAGGTCGATACCCTGCGTGCGGCGGTGAAGAAGCAGACCGAGGAGAACCTGCGCCTGCAGCAACGCAACCAGGCGCTGGCCGCGGACGTGACCGACCTGAAGAGCGGCGAGCAGGCCGTTGAAGCACGCGCCCGCGCCGAGCTCGGCCTGATCAAGCCCGGCGAGACCTTCTACCAGGTGGTGGAGGGGCCGGCTGCCGCAGCATCCGCAGCGGCGGCTCCGGCCAGCAGTGGAACGCCATGAGCGCGTCGGGCCTGTGGTGCGTGGTCCCGGCGGCGGGGCGTGGTCTGCGTGTCGGCGGCGATCGGCCCAAGCAGTACCTGCCGATCGGCGGTCGGCCGCTGATCGAGCACACGCTGGACCGGCTGGCGCGGCATGCGCAGGTCGCGGGCCTGATGGTAGTGCTCTCGCCAGGTGACGAGCTGTGGCCTGGCCTGGCCAGCATGCACGGCAAGCCGGTGCTCACGGCTCCCGGCGGCGCCGAGCGCTGCGACTCGGTGCTGGCCGGTTTGCAGGCGCTGCCCGATAGCGTTGGCGAAACGGATTTCGTGCTGGTGCATGATGCGGCGCGTCCCTGCGTCCGACTGGCCGACATCTCCCGGCTGATCGAACTGGCCGGGCGGGGCGAGGGTGGGCTGCTCGGTGCGCCGCTGCGCGACACACTCAAGCGGGCGGATCCGGCCGGGTGCAGTGCGCTCACCGAGCCGCGCGACCTCCGCTGGCGCGCCTTCACGCCGCAGATGTTCCGTCGTGGTGCACTCTCGGTAGCGTTGCGCGAAGCGTCCCGTCGCGGGGTGACTGTCAGCGACGAGGCGATGGCCATGGAGCTGGCCGGGCACGCGCCGCTGCTGGTGGAAGGCGCGGAAGACAACATCAAGGTGACCACGGCGGCGGATTTCGCGCTGGCCGAGTTCCTGCTCGGTCGCACGGCGCCGGCGGGGAAGGAGTGACAAGGTGAGGATCGGACAGGGCTTCGACGTGCATGCGTTCGGCGAGGGCGACTTCGTCACCCTCGGTGGCGTGCGCGTGCCGCATGGGCGCGGCGTGGTGGCGCACTCGGATGGTGACGTGGTGATCCATGCGCTGTGTGACGCGATCTTCGGCGCGCTGGCAATGGGTGACATCGGCAAGCATTTCCCACCCTCCGATCCGCAGTGGCGCGACGCGGACAGCCGGCAGTTCCTGCGTCATGCCGCCGGCCTGATGGCCGGACAGGGCTACCGGCTCGGCAACGCCGACGTCACCGTCATCGCCGAAGCGCCGAAGGTCGGCCCGCACGCGCAGCAGATGCGCGAGTACCTGGCGGCCGACCTGGGCTGCGGCATCGACCGCATCAGCATCAAGGCGACCACCACCGAAAAGCTCGGCTTCACCGGTCGAGGTGAGGGGATCGCGGCGCAGGCCTGCGTGTTACTGGAACGCGCATGAGCGAGACCGAGGCTCGCGGCGCCGGCCAACGGCTGCAGGAGCAACTGGACACCATCGTCGACCTGTTGCGCCAGCAGCAGCGGATGCGCGATGAACTCGACGCGCTGCGCGATGCCGACGCCGATCCGGTGGCCCGCGCGCCGATCGCCGAAGCCCTGAAGGACAGCGGCGAGGTGTTGCAGCAGCAGCTCGAGCCGCTGCATCCGGCCGACATCGCTTTCATCCTCGAATCGTTGCCGCTGGACGAGCGCCTGGCCGTCTGGCAGCGGGTGCGCTCGGACCGCGACGGCGAGATCCTGCTGGAGGTGTCCGACGCGGTCCGCGAATCGCTGATCGCAGACATGGACCAAGGCGAGATCATGGCGGCGGTCGAGCCGCTGGACGCCGACGAGCTAGCCGACCTGGTCGAGGACCTGCCGACCGAGGTGCTGCCCGAGCTGATGGCCAGCCTCGACGCGCAGCAGCGCGAGCAGCTGCAGTCGGCGCTGTCCTACGAGGACGACCAGATCGGCGCCCTGATGGACTTCGAAATGGTGACGATCCGCGAGGACGTCAGCCTGGAAACCGTCCTGCGCTACCTGCGCCGTTTCGAGGAGCTTCCCCCGCAGACCGACAAGCTGTTCGTGGTCAACAGCGACAACGTGCTGACCGGCGTACTGCCGCTGCACTGGTTGTTGGTCAATCCACCCGACCGGATGGTCGGCGAGCTGATGGCGCCGGACGTCAACACGTTTCACCCGGGTGATGACGCCTACGAGGTGGCCCAGGCATTCGAGCGCTACGACCTGGTCACCGCACCGGTGGTCGACGAGGGCAACCACCTGATCGGCCGCATCACCATCGACGCGATGGTCGACGTGATCCGCGAGGAGGGCGAGAGCGAGTCGCTCAGCCGCGGCGGCCTGCGCGAGGAAGAAGACATCTTCGCCTCGATCTGGGCCTCGGTGCGCAACCGCTGGAGCTGGCTGGCGATCAACCTGGTGACCGCGTTCCTGGCGTCCCGCGTGATCGGCCTGTTCGAGAACTCGATCGAGAAGCTGGTGGCACTGGCCACCCTGATGCCGATCGTCGCCGGCATCGGCGGCAACTCGGGCAACCAGACCATCACGATGATCGTGCGTGCCTCGGCACTGGATCAGGTCAACCCCAACGCGATCCGCCGGCTGTGGCAGAAGGAGCTGGGCGTGGCGCTGTTCAACGGCCTGATCTGGGGCGGGGTGATCGGCACCGTGGCGGCCCTGCTGTATGAAAGTCCGATGCTCGGCCTGGTGATGACCGCCGCCATGACGCTGAACCTGCTGCTGGCGGCGTTCATGGGCGTGGGCATCCCGATGGCGCTGATCCGCCTGGGGCGCGATCCGGCGCTGGGTGCCAGCGTGTTCCTCACCTTCATGACCGACAGCGGCGGCTTCTTCATCTTCCTCGGGCTGGCCACGCTGTTCCTGATGTAACGCTTTCCTGCATGCCGGCGCGGCCGGCGGAGTGCCATGTCCGTTTCCGAATTGCCCACCGCCTACGGCTCGGTGCCGCTGACCGCCCGGCTGCGCGCCACGCCCGAGGATTTCCAGGTCGAGGAGCTGCTCGGCTACGACGCCGACGGGGCCGGCGAGCACGCTCTGCTGTGGGTGGAGAAGCGCGGCGCCAATACCGACTGGGTGGCCCGGGAGCTGGCGAAGTTCGCAGGGGTGCCGCCGGTCAACGTGGGCTATGCCGGGATGAAGGACCGCCATGCGGTCACCCGCCAGGCGTTCTCTGTGCAACTCCCCGGGCGCGCCGATCCTGACTGGTCGGCCTTCCCGCACGAAGAGGTCAAGGTGCTCGCCGCGACGCGGCACAGCCGCAAGCTGAAGCGTGGCGGTCTGCGCGGCAACCGCTTCGTGATCGTCCTGCGTGAAGTGCAGGGCGATCGCGAGGGCGCCGGACGCGTGCTCGAGCAGATCGCCGCCCGCGGCGTGCCGAACTATTTCGGCGAGCAGCGTTTCGGACGGGAGGGCGGCAATCTGGTCCAGGCCCGCGCGATGTTCGCCGGACGCCGGGTGGACCGCGACAAGCGCAGCATGTTGCTCTCCGCCGCGCGCTCGCAGATCTTCAACAGCGTGCTCGCCGAGCGGGTCGAACAGGGCAGCTGGGACACCGCACTGGAGGGTGAGATCTGGGCGCTGGCCGGGTCGCGCTCCTGGTTCGGCCCGGAGCCGTTCGACGCCACGCTGGCCGCCCGTCTGGCGCAGGGCGATATTCACCCGACCGGGCCGTTGTGGGGCGAGGGCGAGCCTGCATCGCGAGGCGTGGTGGCCGAGCTGGAACAACGCATCGCCGCCGAGTGGCGGGATCTCGCCGATGGCCTCGCCGCTGCGCGAATGACGCACGACCGCCGCGCGCTGCGGTTGCTTCCGGTCGGGCTGGCGTGGAGCTGGCTGTCCGAGGATGTGCTGGAGATGCGCTTCGAGCTTCCGGCGGGAGCCTATGCCACGACTGTGGTCCGCGAACTGGCCACGACCGGCTGAGCGGCGCTTCAGCGAGGCATAGCCAGCAGCACCACCACTGCACCCGTGCCGCCTTGTGCGGGGCGCGCCGAGGCGAACGCGATCACGTCGGCGCGCCGGCGCAGCAGGCGGTCGGTGAGCGCCTTGAGCACCGGGCCCGCCGACTTCGAACGCAGGCCCTTGCCGTGCACGATGCGCACGCAGCGCAGGCCGCGTTCCCGCGCCTCGGCCAGGAAGTCGGCGATGCTGGCCTGGGCCGCCGCAGCGTTCATGTGGTGAAGGTCAAGGTCGTCCTGCACGCTGAACTGGCCGCGCCTGAGTTGCTTGAGCAGCTTGGGCGGGTAGCCGTCCTGCAGAAAACTCAGTTCCTCGCCCACTTCCATCAGGGCTGGATCGAACGCCATGTCCAGCAGTTCACCCGGTACCGCAGCCTCGTCCGCCTCGAACATGCGGGCGCGCGGTTCGGGACGGGGTGGCGGCGGTGGCGCCGGCTCGGCCTCCAGCCGGCGAATCTCGCCGATCGCCTCGCGGAACAGTCGGGCGTCGTCCTCGGTGATCGTGGTGGGGGCGCGGCGCTTCATCCCGCCATGCTACCCAATGGGCTGTGGTCCGGGGCAAGCCTCCGGGCCGGCTTCTTCGTGAAACGCGGGGGCCGCTCGGTTAGACTCGAAACCCTGCACTAAGGGCGTCGGTCAAAGCGGCCGAGCCCCGTTCTTGGCCATTCGACGGAACAGCATGCGAGTCCTGGTAAGCAACGATGATGGCGTGGATGCACCGGGCATCCGCGTGCTCGCCGAGCGCCTCGGCGCGGTGGGAAAAGTGACCGTGGTGGCCCCCGACCGGGACCGTTCCGGCGCCAGCAACTCGCTCACCCTGGATGCGCCGATCCGCGTCAGTCGGATGGACAACGGCTACTACCGAGTCGCCGGCACGCCGACCGACTGCGTGCACCTGGCACTGTCGGGCCTGTTGGATGAGGAGCCGCACATCGTCGTTTCCGGCATCAACAACTCGGCCAACCTGGGCGACGACGTGATCTACTCCGGTACCGTGTCGGCGGCGATGGAAGGGCGTTTTCTCGGGCTGCCGGCGATCGCCGTGTCGCTGGTGAGCAAGGACCACCGCGGCGAACATTACGAGTCGGCCGCGCGGGCCGTGCGCCTGCTGATGGAGCGCCTGCTGGTCGATCCACTGCCGGCCGACACCATCCTCAACGTCAATGTGCCGGATCTGCCCTGGGAACAGATCCGCGGTTTCGAGGTGGCCCGGCTGGGCAAGCGCCACCGGGCCGCGGCGTGCATCGCACAGAGCGATCCGCGCGGACGCCCGATCTGGTGGATCGGTCCGGCGGGCCCGGCGGAGGACGATGGTCCGGGCACCGACTTCGACGCGGTGCGGCGCGGCTACGTCTCGGTGACGCCCATCCATGTCGATCTCACCCGTTACCAGGCGTTGGAGAAAGTCAGCGGCTGGATGCAGGCGATGACCGATGCGATCGACGACGAGGCGGCCTGAGCGATGAACATCCATCCATTGCCGCCGTCGGCCCTGAAAGGCGAGGGCATGACCTCGCAACGCGCCCGCGACCGGCTGGCTGCCACGTTGAAGGAAAGCGGCATCCGGGACGCCCGTGTGATCGACGTGATCCGCAATCTGCCGCGGCACCATTTCATCGACCAGGCGCTGCACTCGCGCGCCTACGAAAACACCGCGTTGCCGATCGGCCATGGCCAGACCATCTCCCAGCCTTGGGTGGTGGCACGGATGACCGAGGCGCTGCTCGAGTTCGGCATGCCGAAGAAGGTGCTGGAGATCGGCACCGGGTCGGGGTACCAGGCAGCCGTGCTGGCGGCGCTGGTGCCCCAGGTCTACACGGTCGAGCGCATCGAGGAGCTGTTGCGCCAGGCGCGGCGCCGCTTCCGCCAGTTGGGTATCACCAACCTCCGCTCGCGTTATGACGACGGCAAGCTGGGCTGGCCGGACGAGGGTCCGTTCGATGCAGTGATCCTCACGGCTGCCGGTGATGCGATCCCCCATGCCATCCTCGACCAGATGACGCCGACCGGCGTGCTGGTGGCCCCGGTCGGCTCGCCAAGCAGCCAGACGCTGATCCGCATGCGCGGCGATGGCCAGGGCGACTTCATCCAGGAAGAGTTGGGGCCCGCGAGCTTCGTGCCTCTGCTCGGGGGCATCGGCTGATGCGGCTGTTCGGCGCGCTGTATGCGCGTGCCCTGACCTGGGCGCGCCATCCTCGGGCGGTTCCCTACCTGTGCGGACTGAGCTTCATCGAAGCCTTCATTTTCCCGGTCATGCCGGAGGTGATGCTGGCGCCGATGATGCTGGGGCGACGGCACAAGGCGTTCTTCTACGCCAACATCAGCCTGCTCTTTTCGTTGCTCGGGTCGCTGGTCGGTTATGCGCTCGGGCACTGGGCCTACCAGAGCATCCATCCGCTGCTCAGCCCCGGCATGCAGCAGACCATCGGTACCTGGGTCGGTCACCTGCGGGACGACATGAACCGGCATTGGCTGGCCATGCTCGGCGCGCTGATGCTCGCCGCGCTGCAGCCGGTGATCCCGATGAAGTTCGTGACCTGGGCGGCTGGCATCGTCGGTGTGCCGGTGCTGCCGTTCCTGGCCTGCATGGCGGTGGGACGCGGCAAGCGGGTCTGGCTGCTGGCCCTGCTGGTCCGGCTGGTTGGCGAGCGTGCCGAGCAGGTGCTGCACCGGAACATCGAGCGGATCGGCTGGGCCGTCATCGTGATTCTTGCCGCGCTTGGCGCATGGTGGGTCTTGTGGCGCTGAAGGCCCGGAGCTCCATGGCCGGCGCATGGGCAGGGCGCAGCAGCCTCGGTATGCTTTGCAATATGAAAGGACACATTCAGGCGCTCGGGCTGGCGACCTTGTGCTGCCTGCTGGCAGCCTGCGGCACGACCCGTTCGGTAGTCGTGCAGCCAGCGAGTCGCGGCGGTTCGACCTATCGGTCGCCGGCCCGGGTGGCCGCACCATCGGCGATCTCCGGCACGTATCGAGTGGAGAAAGGGGACACCCTGTATTCCATCGCCTTTCGGCACGGCAAGGATTTCCGGGACGTGGCACGTTGGAACGGTATCGCCGCTCCGTACACGATCTGGCCCGGCCAGGTGCTGGTGATGCATGCCTCCGGCGGGGCCGTGCAGACTCGTCCGGTCGCTTCAGTGGTGCGACCGACGGTCACGAGGTCGCGGGAGCGGAACGTCCCCCGCGTCGACGTGACCACGACGGCCCAGGCGCCGGTGGTTCCTGCTGTCGCGCATTCCGCATCCGGGCTCACTGCGAGCGACGCGGTTCCGGTGGCAGGAGAGGCTCCGGTTCCCAGCCCGGCGACAACTCCCGTACCGATTGCACCGCCGGGTGCGTCCCGATCGGTCAGCGGCATCACGTGGCGCTGGCCGGCCGATGGCACAGTGATCTCGAAGTTCCAGAGCGGCGATGCGATCCCCGGCATCGAAATCGCCGGCCGTGCAGGCAGTCCGGTACGCGCCGCTGCCGACGGTGTGGTGGTCTACAGCGGAAACGGCCTGGTCGGCTACGGCGAGCTCATCATCGTCAAGCACAGCGACGACTTCCTCTCGGCTTACGGGCACAACCGCAAGCGTCTGGTCAAGGAGGGGCAGCGGGTGTCCGCGGGACAGGAGATCGCCGAGATGGGGTCGACCGGTGCTTCGCGCGACGAGTTGCAGTTCCAGATTCGCCGCAACGGCAATCCGGTCAACCCGCTCGACTTCCTGCCATCCCGCTGAGCGGTTCAGGCATTCGATCCGGCGCCGGGCAGGATGAAGCCCGCCACGACCCGACGCCCCTCGCCAGCGAGCAGGTCGTAGGTTCGCGCCGCCGCGGCGTTGTCCATCACTTCGATCCCGATACCCTTGCCCAGGAATGCAGCCAGGAAGGCTGCGGGGGGGAATACCTGGCGCTCGCCGGTGCCGAGCAGCACCAGTTCCGGCTGCAGGGCGAGCACCGCATCGGCGTGGACGGGGGCCAGCAGCCGCGCGTCGGATACCGCCCAATCCTCTACCAGCCGGGTCGGTGCCAGCACGAAGCTGGATGAGATATCCCTGTCGACCACGGTAATCCGGTCCGTCGCAGTGCGCCTGACGAACAGAAAGGAGCCGGGCAGGTCGAGCGAGAGGTCCATCAGCGAGGCAGGGCGAGCTTCGGGTCGTCCGCGTTGCGGCGGAACAGCACCACGACGTGGCCGATCTCCTGCACGTTCTCCGCGCCGGTGCCCTGGATCAGGAATTCGATCTGCGCCTGGCGCTCTTCCTTGTCCCCGCCGGAAAGCTTCACCTTGACCAGTTCGTGATGGTCGAGGGCCAGGTCGAGTTCCTTCACCACTGCCTCGGTCGCCCCTTTCGCACCCAGCAGGATCACCGGGTTCAGGTCGTGGGCGAGGCTGCGCAGGTAGCGCCGCTGGGAAGGGGACAGGGCCATGGGGACCGATGCTCGATTCGCGGATGAAGGACCGCAGAGGTTATCATGCCGGCCGATTTCCGCATCTGTGGTGTTGCCGGTCATGTCCCGCAGCAAAAGCAGTTCCCGCTGGCTGCGGGAACATTTCGACGACGTTTACGTCAAGAGGGCGCAGGCCGAGGGCGCGCGCTCGCGTGCCGTCTATAAGCTCGAGGAGCTGATCGAGCGCGACAACCTGCTCAAGCCCGGCATCTCGGTGGTCGACCTGGGAGCGGCACCCGGTGGCTGGTCGCAGTTGGTACGGCAGCGACTGGGCGATACCGGTCGGGTGGTAGCGCTGGACATCCTGCCGATGCAGGGCATCGCGGGGGTCGATTTCCTCCAGGGCGACTTCCGAGAAGCGGACGTTTTGTCGCAACTGGAAACCATGCTGGACGGGCGGAAGGTCGATCTTGTCCTCTCGGACATGGCCCCCAATATGAGTGGCGTGGCCTTGGCCGACCAGATCCGGTCGATGGATCTGGCTGAACTTGCGCTGGACTTCAGTAGGCAGTGGCTCAAGCCGGGTGGATCGTTCCTCATTAAGCTGTTCCAGGGAACGGGCTTCGACGATTACCTGCGTAGCTTGCGTGCGGACTTTTCGCGCGTGACTATGCGTAAACCTAAGGCCTCCCGCGCGCGTTCGCGGGAGGTGTACGCGCTGGCAACGGGGTTGAAGGCCTCGGGCGCGCAACCGGGCGGAAACCGCGCATGAACGAGATGGCGAAAAACCTGTTGCTCTGGCTGATCATCGCGGTGGTGCTCATCGCCGTGTTCCAGAGCTTCAACCCTCACGGCGGCGCAGCTTCGGACCTGCCCTACAGCGCGTTCGTGCAGAACGTCGACAACGGCAACGTATCCAGCGCCACGATCAGTGCCGAGAACCCGGCCACCATCAGCGGCAAGCTGAAGGACGGCAGCAGCTTCCGCACCGTCGCGCCGGTTCTCGGCTTCTCGACCAACTCGGTTGTCAAGCAGATGCAGGAGAAGGGCGTGGAGGTGCGCCAGGAGGCTGCTCCCGGATTCTCCCTGATGAACCTGCTGGTCAGCTGGCTGCCGGTGATCCTGATCGCTGCCGTGTTCATCTGGTTCATGCGCCAGATGCAGTCTGGCGCGGGCGGGCGCGGGGCGATGAGCTTCGGTCGTTCGCGTGCCAAGCTGCAGGGTGAAGACCAGGTCAAGGTGAACTTCTCCGACGTGGCCGGATGCGACGAGGCGAAGGAAGAGGTCGGTGAACTTGTCGAGTTCCTGCGCGATCCGGGCAAGTTCCAGAAGCTTGGCGGCAAGATTCCGCGCGGCGTGCTGATGGTTGGCCCTCCGGGCACCGGCAAGACGCTGCTGGCGAAGGCGATCGCCGGCGAGGCCAAGGTGCCGTTCTTCTCGATTTCCGGCTCGGACTTCGTCGAGATGTTCGTGGGCGTCGGTGCCAGTCGCGTACGCGACATGTTCGAGCAGGCCAAGAAGCACGCGCCGTGCATCATTTTCATCGATGAGATCGACGCGGTCGGCCGTCATCGCGGCGCCGGGCTTGGCGGTGGCCACGACGAGCGCGAGCAGACCCTGAACCAGTTGCTGGTCGAGATGGATGGCTTCGAGGGGACCGAGGGCATCATCGTGATCGCCGCGACCAACCGCCCCGACGTCCTCGACCCGGCGCTGCTTCGGCCGGGCCGCTTCGACCGCCAGGTGGTGGTCGGCCTGCCGGACGTGAAGGGCCGCGAACAGATCCTCAAGGTGCACCTGCGCAAGGTGCCGATGGCCAGCGACGTCGATCCGATGGTGATCGCACGCGGCACGCCCGGCTTTTCCGGCGCGGATTTGGCCAACCTGGTCAACGAGGCTGCGCTGTTCGCTGCGCGCGAGAATGCCCGCGAAGTACGCATGACGCACCTGGACAAGGCCCGCGACAAGATCCTGATGGGTGCCGAGCGGCGCTCCATGGCGATGAGCGAGGACGAAAAGAAGCTCACCGCCTACCACGAGGCCGGGCACGCCATTGTGGGGCGGCTGGTTCCCGAGCACGACCCGGTCTACAAGGTGACGATCATTCCGCGTGGTCGCGCGCTGGGCGTGACGATGTACCTGCCGGAAAACGACAAGTACAGCATCAACAGGGTGGCGATCCAGTCGCAGCTCTGCTCTCTTTACGGCGGACGCGTGGCGGAGGAGATCATCTTCGGCGCCGACAAGGTGACGACCGGCGCTTCCAACGACATCGAGCGGGCCACCAAGATGGCCCGCAACATGGCTACGAAGTGGGGGTTGTCCGACGAGCTCGGTCCGATTACCTACGGTGAGGATGAAGACGAGGTGTTCCTCGGCCGCTCGGTGACCCAGCACAAGAGCATCTCCAACGAGACGGCGAGCAAGATCGATGCTGTGGTACGGGGCATCCTCGATCGCGCTTATGCGCGGACCAAGCAACTGCTTACCGAGAACATCGACAAGCTGCACCTGATGGCTGACGCGCTGCTGCAGTACGAGACCATCGATGCGCATCAGATCGACGAGATCATGGCGGGTCGCGTCCCTGGGCCGCCGGCGGACTGGAATAAATCGGGCGGTCCTTCCGGTCCGGTGCCTCCGCTGCCTCCACGGGGAGATGCTGGTTCCACCAAGCTCGGCAATCCTGCCGTGCAGAGCTGACCAGGGTTGTGCGGAGTACATGGAAGCGCCGCGGCCGTCCGTGGCGCTTCTGCGTTTGGACGGCCAAACGATGATGCTTCCGTCAGGAGACTCCCGGTCGGTTGCGCGAATGCTGAAAATTTTTTGCAAAAAAGTATTGACGCCCGCACGCCGTATCTGAATAATTCCGCTTCTCGGTTCGGCGCCTCTCGCAACGTTTGAGATGTGGCGGATCAACAGTTTTGAAGTACGCGCCCGTAGCTCAGCTGGATAGAGTACCTGGCTACGAACCAGGCGGTCGGGAGTTCGAATCTCTCCGGGCGCGCCATCTTCAGGACAGGGGTCGCCGCTCGCGGCGTTCTCCAGTTCGCGGGGCGGAACATCGCACTGCGGCCAGGCGGGTTTCTAGTCTGGTGTGCTCGAATACGGATTGACTGGACGGTACGTCACCCGTAGCATTCGAGAGCTTCGCGTAGCGATAGTGATCGGTGTCTCTGGCGGGGTATAGCTCAGTCTGGTAGAGCGTTGCGTTTGGGACGCAAAAGTCGGGGGTTCGAATCCCTCTGCCCCGACCACGCTGGGCTCTGCCATGCGGTGACTGCGCCTGTAGCTCAACCGGATAGAGCATCGGCCTTCTAAGCCGACGGTTGCAGGTTCGAGTCCTGTCGGGCGCGCCAACAAAATGTTTTATGGTGGGCGTAGCTCAGCTGGTTAGAGTCCCGGATTGTGATTCCGGATGTCGTGGGTTCGAATCCCATCGCTCACCCCAAATTTGAAGTTCGAGGGCCGTTAGCTCAGCTGGTAGAGCAGTTGACTCTTAATCAATTGGTCGTAGGTTCGAATCCTACACGGCCCACCAATTCGCAGAACGCCGGTCGGAAACGACCGGCGTTTTTGCTTGTGGCGCCGGCCCCCGGCTGCTGCCCACGAGGCGGTCCGGCGCTTGTACTGCGGGGTCGCAGGATCCTAGAATAGCGGGCTTTCGCGTAAGGGAATCATCGACTTAGCGGTGCCGGGCAGGGTGGGTCGGGCAACTGGATATCCCGTCGTTGGCGGGGTTGCAAATTGTCTGAAAAATCCGTGGCTTGTGACGCTTTGTCGGTGGCTGGCGAAAGTGGCGGAACTGGTAGACGCACCAGATTTAGGTTCTGGCGGGTAACACCGTGAGGGTTCGAGTCCCTCCTTTCGCACCATTCCCTTGAGTTTGAGTTGTGGCGGCCGTGGGCCGCCCTGGTGCCTGTGACAGGCCCCATTACCCAGGAAAATCCAGGAGTCGTCATGCAGGTTTCGGTTGAGAACGTCGGCAAGCTCGAGCGCAAGCTCACGGTAAAGTTTCCCGCCGAGCGCTTCGAGTCGCAGGTCAGTGCCCGCATCGCGGAGATGGGCCGCACCGTCCGTCTCAAGGGCTTCCGTCCGGGCAAGGTGCCGACCACCGTGATCCAGCAGCGCTTTGGCACCCAGGTGCGGAGCGAGGTCCTGTCCGACCTGATCGGCAGCACCCTGCGCGAGGCGTTCGACCAGCAGAACCTGCGCCCGGTCGCCAACCCGTCGGTGGACACCACGGGCAAGCCGGAAAACGGCGAGATCACCTATACCGCCACCTTCGAGGTGATGCCGGAGTTTCCCGCCATCGACATCGCCACGCTGGCGATCCAGCGCCCGGTGTCCGAGGTGACCGAGGCCGATATCGAAAAGATGATCGAGACGCTCCGCCTGCAGCGACGCTCCTTCGACGAAGTCGAGCGCGCATCCAAGGAAGGCGACTTCGTGATGTTCGAGTATTCGGCCGAGGCCGGCGATTACCGCTTCCCGGTCGAGGGGCTGGAGCGGGCCGGCAGCGTGCTGGGCTCGGGAACCCTGTTCAAGGCGCTCGACGAGGCGCTGACCGGTCGCAGCGCGGCCAATGAGTTCAGCGCCGATATCGACTTCCCCGCCGACTTCCGCAACGAGAACCTGGCCGGCAAGACGGCCAAGGTGGACTTCAAGGTCATCAAGGTCCAGGAGCCGAAGCTGCCGGAGGTCGACGCCGAGTTCGCCAAGCTCTTCGGCATTGCCGATGGCGATCTGGATACCTTCCGCAAGGAAGTTCGCGCCAATCTGGAGCGCGAGCTCAAGGCCACCCTGATGGGACGCCTGAAGGGCGAAGTAGCGGAGAAGCTGGCCGACGCCTATGCCGAGGTCGACGTCCCGAACCTGATGGTCCAGTCGGAGGCCCGGGCGCTGGCCGCCGGCAGCGTGCCGAAGGGGCAGCAGCCGCCGCCGCAGTTGGTGGAGGCAGCCATGCCGATGGCGCGCAAGCGTGTGCTGGCCGGTCTGCTGATGGGCGAAATCGCCCGGAAGAACGAGCTGGTCGTCGATCGCAAGCGTGTGGCTGAGCAACTGGCGGCCATCGCCTCGACCTACGAGGAACCGGAGCAGGTCATTGAACTGTACAACTCCGATCCCCAGTTGATGTCCGGGCTGCAGAACCGCGTAATGGAAGACCAGGTGGCCGAGTGGGTGGCCGATCATGCCAATACCACCGTCCAGAACCTGAGCTTCGACGAGGTCATGCGTCCAGCAGGCGCCTGAGTCGCGTATCCTCGGGCATGACGTTCAGGCCAATGGCGGCGAAGCTGGAGAAATGACCATGGATCCGATTACGAATCTCAACCTGGTGCCCATGGTCGTCGAGCAGACGGCTCGCGGCGAGCGCTCGTACGACATCTACTCGCGCCTGCTCAAGGAGCGGGTGATCTTCTTGGTGGGCGAGGTGAACGATCACGTCGCCAACCTGCTGGTCGCGCAGATGCTGTTTCTGGAGTCGGAGAATCCGGAAAAGGACATCCACCTGTACATCAACAGCCCCGGCGGTGTGGTCACGGCCGGGCTGGCGATCTACGACACCATGCAGTTCATCAAGCCGGACGTCAGCACGATGTGCGTCGGTCAGGCCTGCAGCGCGGCGTCGTTGCTGTTGATGGCCGGTGCCAAGGGCAAGCGCTATTCGCTGCCGAATTCCCGCGTGATGATCCACCAGCCGTCGGGTGGTGCCCGTGGCCAGGCCACCGACATCGAGATCCAGGCCCAGGAAATCCTGTATCTCCGCCGGCGTCTGAACCAGATCTACGTCGACCATACCGGCCAGCCGCTCGAAAAGATCGAGCGCGACATGGAGCGCGACCGCTTCATGAGCGCCGAAGCGGCAAAGGAATATGGTTTGATCGACGCCGTTCTCGACCGCCGAGCGGTCGATACCGTCAAGTCGGCCTGATCAGGCTCCCAATACGGGTTTCCAGCGGGCTCCGCGCCTCGATTCAGGCGCGGAGCCCTGTGCTATTCTCGGGCCGAAAACCGATTCAAAGGCAGGATCACTAGCATGAGCGACGAGCGGCAGGGGCGTTCCAACGACAGCGGCAAGATTCTCTACTGCTCCTTCTGCGGCAAGAGCCAGCATGAAGTGCGCAAGCTGATCGCCGGCCCGTCCGTGTTCATCTGCGATGAATGCGTGGAGCTGTGCAACGACATCATCCGCGAGGAGCTGGAGGAGAAGGCCGCTTCAGGTCGCACCCACCTGCCCAAGCCCCGCGAGATCATGGAGACGCTCGACCAGTATGTGGTCGGGCAGACCCGCGCCAAGAAGGCGCTGGCGGTCGCCGTCTACAACCATTACAAGCGGATGGAGTCGCGCCAGAAGGGTGACGAGGTCGAGCTGGGCAAGTCGAACATCCTGCTGATCGGTCCGACCGGCTCGGGCAAGACCCTGCTCGCCGAGACCCTGGCGCGGCTGCTCAATGTGCCGTTCACCATTGCCGACGCCACTACGCTGACCGAAGCCGGTTACGTCGGCGAGGATGTCGAGAACATCATCCAGAAGCTGCTGCAGAAGTGTGACTACGACGTCGAGAAGGCGCAGTCGGGCATTGTCTACATCGACGAGATCGACAAGATCTCGCGCAAGAGCGAGAACCCGTCGATCACCCGTGACGTATCGGGTGAGGGCGTGCAGCAGGCGTTGCTGAAGCTGATCGAGGGAACGCTGGCCTCGGTGCCGCCGCAGGGCGGGCGCAAGCATCCGCAGCAGGAGTTCCTGCAGGTGGACACCAAGAACATCCTGTTCATCTGCGGCGGCGCGTTCGCAGGTCTGGAGAAGGTGATCCAGCAGCGTTCGGAAACCACCGGCATCGGCTTCTCCGCCGAGGTTCGCTCCAAGGAGCGCACTTCCAATGTGGGCAAGGTGCTCGCCGACGTGGAGCCGGCCGATCTGGTGCGTTTTGGCCTGATTCCGGAATTCGTCGGTCGCCTGCCCGTGATCGCCACGCTTGACGAGCTGGACGAGGCGGCGCTGGTGAAGATCCTGACTGAGCCGAAGAACGCCGTGACCAAGCAGTTCCGTAAGCTGTTCGAGATGGAGGGCGCCGAACTCGAGTTTCGTCCTGAGGCGCTCCAGGCGATCGCCCGCAAGGCGCTCAAGCGCAAGACGGGGGCGCGCGGTCTGCGCACCATCCTGGAGCAGGTGTTGCTTGACACCATGTACGAGCTGCCTTCGCTTGATCACGTGAGCAAGGTCGTGGTCGACGATGCCGTGATCGAAGGGCAGGCCGAGCCCTATCTCATCTACCGGGGCAACCTCCAGCAGCGGGCGGTTGGAGAGGGCGGCGACGCCGCCTGACCGCATCCTGACGGTTGCCTGCGTGAGCCCGGCCTGTCGCCGGGCTTTCTTTTTTTCGAGCGTCTTCACGGGCTTGTCCCCGGGGAGTCCAGCCTCCACTTGACGACTTAGAGTCCCCGGCGCAGTGTCGGGGCGAGCCTTAATCGAGACTGCTCCATGGCAAAGAACGCCTCTACCAACCCGGTCACTGCGGGTACGCCGGCTCCGCTCGATGCGCTGCCGGTGTTGCCGCTTCGTGACGTGGTGGTTTACCCCCACATGGTGATTCCATTGTTCGTCGGCCGCGACAAGTCGATGCGTGCCCTCGAGCGTGCGATGGAGGGTGAGCGCCAGATTCTGCTGGTCGCGCAGAAGAGCCCCGACATCGACGATCCGGAGATCGCCGATCTGCACGAGGTCGGGACGCTTGCAGGCGTGCTGCAGTTGCTCAAGCTCCCCGACGGCACGGTCAAGGTGCTGGTCGAGGGGCAGGCGCGCGTGGCGATCGAGCAATACACCGACGAGGCCGGCATGCTGATGGCCCGTTCGCACGTCATCGAGCCGATCTACAGCTCCAAGGAGCGTGAGCTCGACGTGGTGTCACGCACGCTGGTGTCGCTGTTCGAGCAGTTGGTCAAGCAGAGCCGCAAGTTGCCACCTGAGGTGCTGGCGACCTTGTCTGGCATTGAGGACCCGTCGCGCCTGGCCGATTCGATCGCCGCCCATCTCACCGTTCGCATGGCGGACAAGCAGAAGGTGCTCGAGACGGCAGACGTCGGCCAGCGCCTCGAATTGCTGATCGGCCTGGTCGATGGCGAAATGGACCTGCAGCAGGTCGAAAAGCGCATCCGCGGACGCGTCAAGTCGCAGATGGAGAAGAGCCAGCGCGAGTACTACCTCAACGAGCAGATGAAGGCGATCCAGAAGGAGCTGGGTGAGGGCGAGGAGGGACCGAACGAAATCGAGGAGCTGCAGCGGCGGATCGAATCGGCGGGCATGCCGAAGGCTGTGCTGGCCAAGGCAAAGCAGGAATTTTCCAAGCTTCGCCAGATGTCACCGATGTCGGCCGAAGCCACCGTGGTGCGCAATTATCTCGACTGGCTGCTGGGTGTGCCCTGGAAGAAGCGATCCAAGGTGCGAAAGGATCTCCAGCTCGCGCAGGAAGTGCTCGATGCCGACCATTTCGGCCTAGAGAAGGTCAAGGAGCGCATCCTTGAGTATCTGGCCGTACAGCAACGCGTCAACACGATGAAGGGGCCGATTCTCTGCCTCGTGGGTCCGCCCGGTGTGGGCAAGACGTCGCTCGGCCAGTCGATCGCCAAGGCGACCAACCGCAAGTTCGTGCGCATGAGCCTTGGTGGCGTGCGCGACGAGGCGGAGATCCGGGGGCATCGCCGGACCTACATCGGTTCGATGCCGGGCCGGATCGTGCAGAACCTCAACAAGGTGGGCAGCAAGAACCCGCTGTTCGTGCTCGACGAAATCGACAAGATGTCGATGGATTTCCGTGGTGACCCGTCGTCGGCGCTGCTGGAGGTGCTCGATCCGGAGCAGAACAACGCCTTCAACGACCATTACCTGGAGGTCGATCTGGATCTCTCGGAGGTCATGTGGATCGCCACCGCCAACTCCCTGAACATCCCCGGTCCGCTGCTGGACCGCATGGAGGTCATCCGTATTCCGGGCTACACCGAGGACGAAAAGCTGGCGATCGCCCAGCGCTACCTCCTGCCCAAGCAGCTCAAGGCGAATGGCCTCAAGGAAGGCGAGCTGACCATTGAGGAAGAGGCGTTGCGCGATGCGGTCCGCTACTACACGCGCGAATCCGGCGTGCGAAATCTCGAACGCGAGGTGTCCAAGATCTGCCGCAAGGTGGTGAAGGAACTTACGCTCGGCGAGGTGAAGGCGGCGAAAGGCAAGGCGGCCTCTGCGACCAAGGTCAAGGCCAAGCGCAAGCCTGCTGGTGTGGTCGTGTCGAGTGAAAACCTCGAGCACTACCTGGGCGTGCGCCGGTTCGATTTCGGCCGCAAGGAGCAACAGAACGAGGTCGGCCTGGTGACCGGTCTGGCCTGGACCCAAGTGGGCGGTGACCTGCTGAGCATCGAGGCATCCATCGTTCCCGGCAAGGGCAAGCTGGTGCACACCGGTCAGCTCGGTGATGTCATGAAGGAATCTATCCAGGCCGCGTTGTCCGTGGTGCGCGCCCGGGCCGAGGCCTTGGGTATCGACCCCGAGTTCCACCAGAAGCTGGACATGCACATCCATGTCCCCGAGGGTGCGACGCCGAAGGACGGCCCCAGTGCCGGCATCGCGATGTGTACGGCCCTGGTTTCCGCGCTTACCAAGGTGCCGGTACGCTCGGAAGTGGCCATGACCGGCGAGATCACGCTGCGCGGGCGTGTGCTCCCGATCGGCGGACTCAAGGAGAAATTGCTTGCGGCTCATCGCGGAGGCATCACCACGGTGATCATCCCGGAGGAGAACAAGAAGGACTTGGCGGACATCCCTGCCAACATCACGCGCTCGCTGGAAATCCATCCGGTGCGCTGGATCGATCAGGTGCTGGATATCGCTCTCGAACGCCCGCTGCATCCGACGGCCTCGGGTGACGGCGAGATCGCCAAGGTCGAAGTGAAGGGAGAGGACCCGGCGGCCAACGCCTCCCGGACGCATTGAATCTTCCCGTTGTTTCGACCTCGAAAACGCCCGCTTTTGCCGGGCGTTTTCTTTTTTGTGTAGAAGCAAGAAAGATGCCCTCGACGATCATGTTCCGGGCGTCTGTCAAGCGTCGAAAGTCTTTCCGCGGATACCCCCTGGATCGCCCGGAACCCTTGCTGCGACTTGTATTGCGGAGTTGCGCGAGCCACTGGTATAAAGGCGTACCGCAATCCCCGCGCCTTCGTTTTTCGCGCAGTGATGCGGGGTAGCGGACGGCGCCAATGCGGAGCCAACCATCCATGTCGGCGTTGTCTCAGTCCCAACTGACCACGCGGGCCGCAAACCGTTTAAGGGAGTGTCTCAATGAACAAAACTGATCTGATCAATGCGATTGCCGACAAGGCCGAGCTGACCAAGGCCGACGCTGGCCGCGCGCTCGAGGCTTTCTTCGAAACCGTGCAGAAGGCCCTCAAGAAGGGTGACGACGTGTCCGTCGTCGGCTTCGGTACCTTCACCGTCCGCAAGCGCGCTGCTCGCACCGGTCGCAATCCGCGCACCAACGAGACGATCAAGATCAAGGCTTCGAAGGTCCCGGCGTTCAAGGCTGGCAAGACCCTGAAGGATGCCCTAAACTAAGCGGCTCGCTGCTTGGTTTCGGGTGCTTAGCTCAGCGGTAGAGCGTCGCCCTTACAAGGCGAGGGTCGTAGGTTCGATCCCTACAGCACCCACCAGAAAACATGCGGAGCGGTAGTTCAGTCGGTTAGAATGCTGGCCTGTCACGCCGGAGGTCGCGGGTTCGAGTCCCGTCCGCTCCGCCAGAGTTAGCAAGGGCGCCCGCGTGGCGCCCTTGTCATTTGAGCACCGCGCTTTGCGCGCCGAACACGATCCTCGGGAACATCTCCATGCTGCAGGCTCTGCGTAACAAGATGCACGGATGGCCATCCATCGTCATTCTGGGCGTTGCCGTTTTTGCCATGTCGTTCTTCGGCATCGAGTCCTACTTCATGTCGCGCAACGATACCTTCGTCGCGAAGGTCGGCAAGCAGGAAATCAGCCAGCAGCAGTTCCAGGATCGGCTGAACCAGTTGCGTCAGCGTGCCAGCGAGCAGCAGGGCGACAGCTTCGACGCTAGCATTTTCGAGCAGCCGGCGACCAAGCTGGCGATCCTCAACCAGCTCATTGACGAGAAGTTGCTGGAGCAGGCGAACAGCAAGCTGGGCATGGTCGTATCCAACCAGGCGCTGCGCGATTTCATCGCGGCGGTCCCGGCCTTCCAACTGGATGGCAAGTTCGACGCGACCACCTATCGCACCGTGCTCTCGATGCAGGGCAAGACGCCGGAGATGTTCCAGAGCGAGGTCCTCGCTTCGCTGGAGCCATCGCTGATTCCCGACGCGATCACCGCCGGCGCCATCGTCGCCGGTGCCGACGTGGATCGCTTCATCAACCTGCGCCTGCAGCGTCGCGATGTCCGCTACGCGCAGTTGCCTCAGCCCAAGATCGACAACGCACCGGTGACCAGCGAACAGGTGCAGGCGTATTACGACCAGCACAAGGATCAGTTCGGCACCCCCGAGCAGGTCTCCCTGCAATACATCGAGGTCAACGAGGCGGACCTGAAGCCAGCCGCTGCACCGTCGGATGAGGAGTTGCGCAAGCGTTACGAGAACGAGAAGGCGAAGTTCGTGCAGCCCGAGCAGCGCCTGGTCTCGCACATCCTGATCAACGTGCCGAAGAACGCGACCCCAGACCAGCAGAAGGCCGCCCTGGCCAAGGCACAGAAGATCGCTTCGGAGGCGACGCCTGCAGACTTCGCGAAGCTTGCGCAGCAGGACTCGGACGACCTCGGTTCGAAGCGGCAGGGTGGTGATCTTGGCTGGCTGGAGAAGGGCGTGACCACGCCGGCGTTTGACGAGGCCATGTTCAAGATGCAGAAGGGCCAGATATCCCAGCCCGTCCTGTCGGATGAGGGTTATCACATCATCTGGTTGCGCGATGTGCGCAGCGGAATCGCCAAGCCGTTCGAGCAGGTGCGCGACGAGCTGCTCAAGGAGGCTGAGGCCGGTTCGAAGGACCGCGTCTACAACGATCTGGCTGGAAAACTCACCGACAAGACCTACCAGAATCCGTCCTCGCTGGAGCCGGCGGCACAGGAGCTGGGCCTGAAGATCCAGTCGACGCCGCTCTTCTCGCGCGCGGGTGGGCCCGGTATCGCCGCCGACCCGAAGGTGCTCAAGGCGGCTTTCAGCGACGACGTGCTTGCCCAGGGCAACAACTCCAATCTGATCGAGCTCGGTACCGGGCATGCTGTCGTGATCCGCGTCGACAAGCACGTTGCCGCATCCACCAAGCCGTTGGCCGACGTCGAGGACGCGGTGCGCCAGAAGGTGATCGCGCAGCGTGAGACCGCAGCCGCGAAGACGCAGGCAGACGCCTTGCTGGCGCGTCTTCAGAAGGGCGAGTCGTTCGATACCGTGGCCGCCTCGGTGAACGCGACGGTTCAGAAGGCCGAAGGGGTCATGCGGTCTCAGCCCAATCTTGCGCCTGAGCTGGAGAAGAAGGCGTTCCTGTTGCCGCATCCGCAGCCGGGCAAGCCCGAGTATGCGGAGGTCGAGCTGGGTGATGGCAGCTTCTCGCTGCTGGCTCTGGACAAGGTCGAAGGGGCCGACATGAGCAAGATTCGCCCCGAGGAGCTGGAGATGCTGCGCAATCAGATGGTCAAGGCTTACGGCGCAGAGGCGACTCAGGAGTTCATCGGGCAGCTCAGGTCCCAGACCGAAATCACCATCTTCAAGGAGCGGCTCTGACCAGGTCAGCGCCACCATCCGAAAAACGAAAGCGGCCTTCGGGCCGCTTTCGTTCTTTAGCTCATGGGGTCGAAGTCGAGTTGCCGGGAGGCTCGAGGCGAAGTGTCTGCCCTGGATGTATCCGGTAGCCGCGCAGTCCATTCCAGCGGGCCAGCTGTTTCACCGAGAGGCCGTGTCTGCGCGCAATCTCCCAGAGGCTCTCGCCCGGGCGCACCGTGTATTCCACCACCCGCATGGGGGGCGGAGCATCGGCGGCAGCGCCCGCCCTGCGCATCGCATCAATGAACTGGTCGGCGTGGTTGCCGGGCAGCAGCAGAGAACTGGCGTGTTGCGGATCGATGCGATCGTCGAGGAAGGCTGCGTTGTAGCGGCGCAGCGCATCCACCGACATCCCGGCATGCGATGCTGCGGTGGTCACCGTCATCGGGTGCTCGACGGGCACGGCCACCAGGTGCTGGTCTTCGGGAAGCGTCGGCAACCTGACGTTGAACCGCTCGGGCTCCCGGACCACGCAGGCGATGGCAAGCAGCTTGATCAGGTGTTCCCGGGTGACTTTTTTAACTGGTAGCCGCGGGATCACAGGGCTTGGCGGTGGTGTCCCGTGCACCGACACCAATCTGCGTACGGCGAACTCGCCCGCATTGAACGCGTAATCCACCAGGCGCCAGTCGCCAAATTGCTGGTAGTAGCGCTGCAGCATGCTCATGACCGCCTCGGTGGACGCCTCGACATCCATGCGACCGTCGAAGCGCCGACTGACCTTCAGTCCCATCGCACCTGCGGTCGCCGGCACGATCTGCCACATTCCGCCCGGCTGCCCACCATGTCCGTGCACCGGGCGATAGCGACTCTCCACCCAGGGAAGCAGCACGAACTCGCCGGCGACTTGATGCTTGGCCGCAACGGACTGGATGAAGCGCAGGCGCGGCAACGAGGATTGCAGGTGATGCTCAAAACCTGCCGGGTTTGCGGTGAAGCGCCTGGCCCATCGAGCTATGGCCGGATCGGCGTCGCAGTCGTCCATGGCGAAGCTGGCGCGCAAGGCATCCCAGAGATCGGCCGGTTGCTGCCCTGCGTCTGGTTGCGCCGGCGAGGGCGGTTGCTGCGTGACGGCGGGAGGCAGGGGGGGCGGTTGCCCATCCGGGTGGGACGGTTGTGCCGGGGGGATGGCTGCGCACGAGGCCAACAGCACCGCTGCCAATGGGGCGAGTCGTCGTGCCCGTTGCTCGATTTGCCGCCTCATCCTCGGAATTGGTCCTTGGCGTGGCGCAGGGCTGCGAAGCGACCGACGCGATCACTTCCCGCCACATTGTTCCGTTCGGCCCAGGCCACCAGTGCCGGCTGATCGATTCGCAGGAACGGATTGGTGGCGAGTTCGCGTGCCAGTGGCACCGGCAGGGTCGGCGTGGATTGTTCGCGGAGCCATGCAACTTCGGCGAGTCGCTCGGCCAGGTCTGGGTTTTCCGGGTCCACCTCGCGGGCGAAACGCCCATTCGATGCGGTGTACTCGTGAGCACAGCAGACCTGCCAGTTCCCGGGAAGGGCCGACAGACGGTCGAGCGACGCGAGCATCTGCTCCGGGCTACCCTCGAACAGGCGCCCGCAGCCAAGACTGAACAGCGTGTCACCGCAGAAGATGTATCCCGCACCGGCATAGGCGACATGGCTCAATGTGTGCCCGGGTATTGCCATCACCTCCAGGCACAGATCCGGCCCGAACAGCTCGACCACGTCACCATCGCCGACCCGCTGGTTGACGTGGTCGATCCGCGGGTCGCGGGGGGCATAGATCTCCACCGGGTGGGCACGTTGGAGCTGCTCCACCCCCCCGATGTGGTCATGGTGATGATGGGTCAGCAGGATGGCGCGCAGGGAGAGGCCATGCTTCGCGAGCGCCTGTTCCACCGCGTCAGCGTCGCCGGGATCGACCACGACCGCACGTCCCTGGTCGTCGTGCATCAGCCAGATGTAATTGTCTGTCAGGGCCGGTATTGCCATCAGGTGCAAGGCTGTCTCCAAGCGTGGCCTGCGCGCCGGCGGGGCAGGATGGCGGCAATGCCGGGCCGCCGACTATAGCCTCGGGTTGCGGGGGTCTCGTTAGTCAGGTGTTAACGCCGGGGCGTGGCGTGCAGCTGCCGGTCAGGGCGGTCAGCCGCTACACTTCGGCTGATCGGCCAACAGGTACATCGCATGTCCGCTGTTTTCACTGATATCTACGCCAGCGCGCCCCTGCGGCGCCTGCTGGCGGATGAGGTGCGCGGACTCACTCCCGATCTGCAGCGTTGCCGTGGCGATCACGGCCTGCTCGTCTCCGCCATCGAGCAGGACCACCTGCCGGCCGTACCGATGCTTTCCTGCTGGACCCGGCTTGCCGTTGCCGGAGTGCATTACGGTGGGGATGTCGCCGGTCGTGCCGACGAGCCGCTGCCGTTCCTGGACGATGCGTTCGAACTGGTCGTGCTCAGGCATGCGCTGGAGTCGGCCGCCGAGCCGGCGGCTCTTTTGAACGAGGCGCTCCGGGTTCTGGCACCCGGAGGCTTGATTGCGGTCAGCGGACTTCATCCCTTCAGCCTGTGGATGCCTTGGCTGGCCTGGCGGACCCGGCGCCAGCCACTGCGCCTGCACATGCCGTTGCAATTGGGCGAATGGTTGCGGCGACGCGACATGCAGGTCGAATGTGTGCGGCGGCTGGGGCCTGCATGGCCGTTGGCTGATGGTGGTGTCAGTCTGGGCGATGCCCTGGGCGGGGGGTATGTGCTGACGGCCCGCAAGCGTCGGAGGGCAGCCACCCCGTTGAGGCTGCTACCTCGTCCGATTCGCGCGCCGGCCGATGTCCGACTGGCCCCCGGTGCCCGACGGAACATCGCCTGAGCGGTGCGAGAACAAGAGGAAACGTTTTGACCGAAGTGGAAGCATTTACCGATGGCGCCTGCCTCGGAAATCCGGGCCCGGGCGGCTGGGCCGCACTGCTGCGCGCCAAGGGCAAGGAACGCATGCTCGCCGGCGGCGAGGCGGACACGACCAACAACCGCATGGAGCTGATGGCGGCCATCGCCGCGCTCGAGGCCCTGAGTCGGCCCTGTGCCGTCGACCTGACCACCGATTCGCGTTACGTCATGCAGGGCATCGAGCAATGGATGTCGAAATGGCGTGCCAACGGCTGGCGCACGGCCGACCGCAAGCCGGTGAAGAACCAGGACCTCTGGATGCGTTTGTCCGACGCCGCTGCCCGCCATACGGTCCGCTGGCATTGGGTGCGCGGACACAATGGGCACGCGGAAAACGAGCGCGTGGACGAGGCAGCGCGGGAGCAGGCAGAGCATCACAGGAGGCGTGCATGAGGCAGGTGGTGCTGGATACCGAGACGACCGGCCTGGAGGTGCGCCAGGGGCACCGGCTGATCGAGATCGCCTGCCTGGAAATGGTGGAGCGACGCCTGACCGGACGACGCTATCAGACCTATCTGAATCCTGATCGCGCGATCGACGAAGGTGCACGGCAGGTTACCGGCATCGAGGACGAATTCCTGCTCGACAAGCCGCGCTTCGCGGACGTCGCCGACGAGTTCCTTGCCTTCATCGACGGCGCCGAGCTGATCATCCACAACGCGGCGTTCGACCTCGCCTTCCTCAACGCCGAGCTGGCCAGGCTGCCGGGTGCCCTGGGCACGATCGGGGACCGGTGTTCTGTGCTCGATACCCTGGCGATGGCGCGTGAACGCTACCCCGGCCAGCGAAACAGTCTGGACGCATTGTGCAAGCGTCTGGGCGTGGACAACTCGGCGCGCGAGCTCCATGGCGGCCTGATCGACTGCCAGTTGCTGGCGGACGTCTACATCGCCATGACCTCGGGCCAGGTTGCGCTCGACCTCGGCTTCGAAAAAGCGCCCGAGGAGCAGCAGACCACCGTCGTGTCGCCGGTGGTGCTCGTGCGTCGTCCAAGGGTCTTGCGTGCGGCGGCTGAAGAACTCGCCGCGCATGAAAAGCGCCTCGATGCCCTGGACAAGAGTGCCGGTGGGACCAGCCTCTGGCGTCGCGAGGCTTGAGGGGGTCAGCGCAGGCGGATCAGGATCGCGGTGAGATTGTCGTTGCCGCCGGCCTCCAGGCCGTCCAGCAGTAGATGATCCACGCATTCCTGTGCTGCGAGATCGGTTCGTTGGACGGTGCCGGCCAGTGACGAGGTCTCGAGGCCATCGGTCAGTCCGTCGGTGCAGAGCAGAAAGGCATTCCCCGGGCATTGCCTGCCGCCGGCGACACCTACATGCAGCTGTTCGGCGGCAGTGATGCCAAGCGCCTGGGTCAACACGTTGCGCTGCGGGTGGCGCGAGGCGAGTTCCGGATCGAGTCGGCCGGCATTGACCAGCTCCTGCACTAGCGAGTGGTCGTGGCTGACCAGTTCGAACTGGTCGGCCAACCGGTAGATCCGGCTGTCGCCGACCCACGCGACATCGTAGATGCCTTCGTGCAGGTGGAGCGCGGCGAGGGTCGTACCCATCGGCAGCGCATCGTGGCGCCCGCCCGCGTGCTGCTCCAGCTGTTCCGCTGCGATACGGACCGCATCGAGCAGCGACTGCCCGCGACGAACCTGCTCGACCACCGCATCGCGGGCGAGCGCGGCGGCGACTTCGCCGTGCTGATGTCCACCCATTCCGTCGGCGACGAGGAACAGCCCGAGGTCGGGATCCGCGTAATAGGTGTCTTCGTTGCGCGTGCGGCGCAGGCCGACGTGGGTTCCGTGTCCGAATTCGATCATGGGGGCTGGTGGTGGCTGACCGGCGCAGCATGCCGGATGCGCCCCCTGTTGTCACGGCGGCCGTGCCTGCGTATCATTGCCGGCTCGCGCGGACCACCGCGTGTCCCCTTCAGGAGAGGTGGCAGAGTGGTCGAATGTACCTGACTCGAAATCAGGCGTACGTGTAAGCGTACCGTGGGTTCGAATCCCACCCTCTCCGCCAATTGATGGGCCCCGCAGCGATGCGGGGCCTTTTCATTTTGGCGTCAAGCTCCGCTCGTGGCGCCGGAGTGCCCGGCGTGGGCTGGGCCCGGTTCCTGGTACTCCGATATCCGGGACTGCCTGAGCTGCTGCAGGCGGTGGATCTTGTCGACCTGTGCCGGCGTTCCCAGTGGTGCGGTGAGGGCCGGGGACACCAGCGCCACCAGCCGGGCGAGCAGTTCAGTGTCCGGGATCGGGCGTCCCATGCTCAGCTCGGCGACAAGCTCGTCCATGTCATCGGTCGCCAGTACCCCTGAGAGCGACTTGAGCGCGAAGTGCAGCCGCAGGCCCAGCTCGCTGCGCGGCACGTGGGGCAGGGCGCGGGCGAATGCGTCGAAGAACCGGCCGAAGATCGGCCGGTAGTGTTGCTGCAGGTGGTCACGGATGAACGGTGAAGCGTCGCTGTAGACCCTGCCGAGCAAGCGAAGGAAGGCCGGGCCGGCCGCTGGGTCCCGGCCCAACTGCATGGCCGGCACGAAGAGAATGCCCAGGATGGTCTCGCAGTCGGGGATTTGCCCCGTGGCTTCGCAGGCGTCGAGCAGTTGCAGGCGTTCCTCGTTGAGCCGGTCGAGGCGCTGGGAGAGCAGTTCACGCAGCATCGCGTCCTTACTGCCGAAATGATAGTTCACGGCTGCCAGGTTGGTGCCGGCATGGGCCGTGATCTGGCGCATCGAGAGGCCCTCATAGCCGCGCTCGATGAACAGATGCTCGGCGGAATCCAGCAGTCGCCGACGGGTTTCCGCGGCCTGATTCCCCCCGGTTGTGCGCATGCTTAACCCCTGTGGCCCCGATGGATCGCTCTGACACGATGAGCGTCAAACGCGCGTATGACGCTAGTGGGCGAGCCTGACGGGCTGCAAGCTGCACTGCACGACGCCGCGTATTGGAGGGCGAAAAAAAGGCGGGGATGCCCCCGCCTTTTCTTTCGGTACCCGGGAACGGCTCAGCCGTTCTTCTTCTTGGCCAGTCGCAGCCAGGTATCGACCACCGTGTCGGGATTGAGCGACACCGATTCGATGCCCTGGTCCATCAGCCATTCGGCCAGGTCGGGATGATCGCTCGGTCCCTGGCCGCAGATGCCGATGTACTTGCCCTTGTCCCGTGCGGTGCGGATCGCCATGGCCAGCAGCTTCTTCACCGCCGGGTCGCGCTCGTCGAACAGGCTGGCGACGATCGACGAGTCGCGGTCCAGGCCAAGGGTGAGCTGGGTCAGGTCGTTGGAGCCGATCGAGAAGCCGTCGAAGATGTCGAGGAACTCGTCCGCCAGCAGGGCGTTGGAGGGTACCTCGCACATCATGATGACCTTCAGGCCGTGCTCGCCCTGCTTGAGGCCGTTGGCGGCCAGCACGTCGATCACCTTGCGGCCCTCGGCCAGGGTGCGCACGAACGGGATCATCACCCAGACGTTGTCCAGGCCCATGGTTTCGCGCACGTGCTTGACCGCCTTGCACTCCAGGCCGAAGGCCTCGGCGAAGCTCGGGTCGACGTAACGGCTGGCGCCGCGGAAGCCGATCATCGGGTTCTCTTCGTGCGGCTCGTAGCGGCTGCCGCCGATCAGGCCGGCATATTCGTTCGACTTGAAGTCGGAGAGCCTCACGATCACCGGCTTCGGATAGACCGAGGCGGCGATGGTGGCGATGCCTTCGCCCAGCCGGTCGACGTAGAACGACACCGGGTCGGCGTAGCCGGCCATCCGTTCGTCGATCTTCGCCTTGGTCTGCGCGTCCTGCGCCGTGTATTCCAGCAATGCCTTCGGATGCACGCCGATGTGGCTGGCGATGATCATCTCCAGCCGCGCCAGGCCGATGCCGGCGTTGGGCAGCATGCCGAAGTCGAACGCGCGCTCGGGGTTGGCCACGTTCATCATGATCTTGAGCGGCGCCTCGGGCATGGCCCCGAGATCCGCCGTGATGCGCTCGAACGGCAGCTTGCCCTCATAGATGAGGCCGGTGTCGCCCTCGGCGCAGGAGACCGTGACCTCGGTGCCGTCCGGGATCGACTGCAGCGCATTGCCGGTGCCCACCACCGCCGGCACGCCCAGCTCGCGGGCGATGATCGCCGCGTGGCAGGTGCGGCCGCCGCGGTTGGTCACGATCGCGGCGGCGCGCTTCATGATCGGCTCCCAGTCGGGGTCGGTCATGTCGGCCACCAGCACGTCGCCCGGCTGGAATTCATTCATCTGCGCCAGCGACTTCACCACGCGGGCCTTGCCGGCGCCGATCTTCTGGCCGATCGCCCGGCCCTCGGCCAGCACCTTGCCCTTGCCGTGGAGCTGGAAGCGCTCGAGCTGGGTGGCGTGGGCGCGCGACTTCACCGTTTCCGGGCGGGCCTGCACGATGTAGAGCTTGCCGGTGTGGCCGTCCTTCGCCCACTCGATGTCCATCGGGCGGCCGTAGTGCTGCTCGATCACCAGCGCCTGCTTGGCCAGTTCCTGCACGTCGGCGTCGGTGATGCAGAAACGGTGGCGCAGTTCGGCTGGGGTCTCCTCGATCTTCACCCGCTCTCCGGGCTTGTCCGAATAGACCATGCGCTGCTGCTTGGCTCCGAGGCTGCGGCGGAGCAGGGCAGGCTTGCCGGCCTTGAGCGTGGGTTTGAAGACGTAGAACTCGTCCGGGTTCACCGCACCCTGCACGACCATCTCGCCCAGCCCGTAGGAGCCGGTGACGAACACCACGTCGCGGAAGCCGGACTCGGTGTCCAGCGTGAACAGCACGCCGGAGGCGCCCACGTCGGAGCGCACCATCAGCTGAACGCCGGCGGACAGGAACACGTCCTCGTGGGCGAAGCCTTGGTGCACGCGGTAGGCGATGGCGCGGTCGTTGTAGAGGGAGGCGAAGACCTCCTTGACCTTGTGCAGCACGTCGTCGATGCCGACCACGTTGAGGAAGGTCTCCTGCTGACCGGCGAACGAGGCGTCGGGCAGGTCTTCGGCCGTGGCCGAGGAGCGCACGGCCACGGCGATGTCGTCGCTGCCGGCGTCCCTGCACAGCTTGGCATAGGCGTCACGAATGGCCTGGTCCAGCTCGGCCGGCAGCGGAGTCTCGATGACCCACTCCCGAATCTCCCTGCCGGCCCGGGTCAGGGCATCGACGTCTTCGACATCGAGATCGGCCAGGCGGCCCCGGATACGCTTGGCCACGCCGCTCTTGTCGAGGTACTGCTGGAACGCATCGGCGGTGGTGGCGAAGCCGCCGGGTACCGACACCCCCAGCTTGCTGAGGTTGCCGATCATCTCGCCCAGCGAGGCATTCTTGCCGCCGACCTTGCCCAGGTCGGTCATGCGAAGCTGGTCAAGCCAAAGCACCAGGTCGTTCAAGGTGGATCTCCTCGGAACTCAAGTGGGGTAGGTTGTGCGACCGGCCCAAAGCAGGCCACAAAGAACTGGTATTGTCCGCTGCGGATGGTGCATGGCACAAGAAGACCAATGCAATCCGTCGCCGCTCCACCTGCATACCAGTCGGAGAAAAATCAAGACACACGGTACCTGAGGCATACGCTAACGTGAGCCACCTCCCCATATATCCCCTTCCGGATCGAATCATGCAGCGGACTGTTTTCTTCATCTCCGATTCCACTGGTATTACCGCCGAGACGATCGGCAACAGCATTCTGGCGCAATTCGAGGGGATGGCCTTCGACAAGCATCGCCTGCCGTTCGTGGACGATGCGAAAAAGGCCGAGGCGGCAGCGCTTCGCATCAAGACGAGGTACGCCCAGACCGGACAGCGCCCGATCGTGGTCAACACCATGGCCGACCGTGCGCTGTGCGATATCGTGGCGACCAGCGGAGCGCTGATGCTCGACGTGTTTGCACCGTTCATCGGTCCGCTCGAGGTGGAGTTGGGGGCGAAGCGCTCCGGTGCAGTGAACCGTTCGCATGGCCTCGTCGATTTCGACAAGTACGAAGCCCGCATCAACGCGACCAATTACGCCCTCACGCACGACGACGGCATCGACGTCGACTATGCCCAGGCCGACCTGATCCTGGTGGGGGTGTCCCGCTCGGGAAAGACGCCGACCTGTCTCTACATGGCCTTGCATTACGGGGTCAGTGCCGCCAACTATCCGCTCACGGACGACGATCTGGACAAGCTGGAGCTGCCGCCCCGCCTGCGCCCCTACAAGGACCGCCTGTTCGGCCTGACCATCGACCCCCAGCGCCTGGCGCAGATCCGCGAACAGCGCAGGGCCAACAGCCGTTACGCCACGATCGAGCAGTGCCGGTGGGAGCTGGCGCAGGCCGAGAAGCTGATGCGCCGCGAGGCCATACCCAGCCTCAACACCACTCACGTCTCGATCGAGGAGATCGCCAGCAAGATCTTCGAGCGCTTCGGCATCGAGCGCACCATGTTCTGACTTCTCAGAGGAGCTTCCCGACCGTATGAGTGTTGTCCTGGATCGACGTACCGCGCTGCTTCCCGGGCGCTTCGAGTTCCTCATGGGGCTGTACGCCGAGAATTACCATCGGCTCGCACGGTTATTTGCTCCACAGGAACTGGTGCCCGGCAGGTATGTGTCCAGCATCGATGACGGGCTCGACGTGCACCTGCAGGTGCTCGAGCGTCACCCCTACACACTAGAGTTGGAGCTCACCTACGACCTGATCGATGAACAGACCGGGCTGCGTACGCCCTCGGCGCAACTCCGGGTGTACACCGATGCGCATGTGGCCGAGGCGCTGCATTGCCACCCGGGGCGGCACCTGTGGCAAGTGCTCGGACCGTTTCCTCCCGCCCGCACGGTGCTGCAGCACCGGCTGCGGATGAACGGATTCCTCACTCGCTGGCTGGAATATCTCGCCGAGCAGGGGCATTCGCTGGGAACGTTGGCGCGCGAGCCAGAGCCGCCCGCGCCGGTGCCCTGAGGCGTTGCGACGCCCGGCTTGCGGACAACAAAAAACCCGCACAAGGCGGGCTTCTCGTAAGTGGCGGAGCGGACGGGACTCGAACCCGCGACCTCCGGCGTGACAGGCCAGCATTCTAACCGACTGAACTACCGCTCCACGTTTTTCTACAGCTAAACTTCCTTCGCTTTCGCGAAATGGCGGGCTCCAACTTGGCGTCCCCACGGGGATTCGAACCCCGGTCGCCACCGTGAAAGGGTGGTGTCCTAGGCCTCTAGACGATGGGGACGAAATTAAGTTGGTGGAGCCAGGCGGGATCGAACCGCCGACCTCCTGCATGCCATGCAGGCGCTCTCCCAGCTGAGCTATGGCCCCGCCGCTGGAAGCCCGAAAGAATAGGCAGGGTTCGCGATTCCGTCAAGCGAAATTTTCAAAAAATTTTCATCGAGCCTGATCGAACTGCTTCGGCCATCGTTCCACCTGCGTGTTGGTGGCACCGACTAAGCTTGGAACACCGTCCCACGGAATCGCGCATGCACGAGATCGGCTTCATTCGCGACCTCGCGATCGTCATGATCGTGGCCGGTGCCACGACGATCCTTTTTCATCGCATGCGCCAGCCGGTGCTGCTTGGCTACATCCTGGCTGGCGTGCTGATCGGCCCCCACACGCCGGGAGTGCTGGTGGCCAACCCTCGCACCATCGACGACATCTCCAACCTTGGCGTCGTGCTGCTGATGTTCACGCTCGGCATGGAGTTCAGCATCCGCAAGCTGCGTGAGGTCGGAGTCGGCATCCTCATTGTCGCGGTCGCCGAGGTCGGGGTGATGCTCTGGATCGGGTATGGACTCGGCGAGGCATTCGGCTGGCATGGCACCGATGCACTGTTTCTGGGTGGCATCGTGGCGCTTTCCTCGACCATGGTGGCGACGCGCACGCTGGCCGAGGGAGGGCTGCGCGAACAGCCATTCGCCCGGCTCGTGGTCGGCCTGCTGGTTGCCGAGGACATGCTGACGATCGTGCTGTTGACCATGCTGACCGCGGTGGCGATCGGCGGCTCGGTGGAGGCGTCGACGGCGTTCACGCTGATCGGCCATCTCGGACTGTTCGTTGTGGCCGGAATGATCGTCGGGCTGCTTTTGGTGCCGCGACTGGTGGACTATGTGGCCAGTTTCGGTCGCGCGGAAGTGCTGCTGGTCAGTACCCTGGGCCTATGCTTCGGCGCGAGCCTGTTCGCCGCCTGGATGGGATTCTCCGTGGCGCTGGGCGCGTTCCTGATGGGGGCGGTCGTGGCCGAGGCACGCAGTGCCGGCAAGGTGATGCGCCTGATCGAGCCGCTGCGCGACATGTTCGCAGCGCTGTTTTTCGTGGCGATCGGCCTGAAGATCGACCCAGCCATGCTGGCCCAGTACGCGTTGCCGGCACTGCTGATCGCCGCGGTGGTCATGGTGGGCAAGACGGTAGTGTGCAGCCTGGGGGTATTCGTGATCGGTCACGATCCGCGCACCGCCCTGCGCACCGGTGTCAGCATGGCGCAGATCGGCGAGTTTTCTTTCGTGATCGCGACGCTGGGCCTTTCCCTGGGGGCGGTCAGCGATTTCATCTACCCGGTGGCGGTCGCCGTCTCCGTGCTCTGCATGGCGCTGTCGCCTTATCTGGTGCGCTCGGCCGATCGCCTCGGCACTGGCCTGCGCCGCATCACGCCGCCCTCCCTGCGGCTCTTGGCGACCAGTTACAGCGGTTGGCTGGAAAACCTTCGGCCGGTCGACGAGAACGCCATGGTGGCGGCGATGTTGCGCCGGCTGCTCGTCCATATCGCAGTGAACGTCATCCTGGTAGTCACGCTGTTCGTGGTTGGTGCCTACGTCAATGCCCACAACTGGGCCTGGTTCTCGCAGCTGGGCCTGTCGCGGGACGCCCGGCACACCGTGATCTGGGCCACCGCACTGTTTTTCTCGCTGCCGCTGTTGATCGCGGTCTATCGCAAGGCGGAAGCGCTTGGCATGCTGTTGGCCGAGCTGGGTATCCGCGAACGCCACGCAGGCGCCTACACCCATGCGATCCGGGGTGTCCTGGCCCGGCTGATTCCACTGGCCACGTTGTTCGCGCTTGCGGTGCTGGTAGGTGCGCTGGGATCCACCATTCTCCCTCCGCGGGGCATCGCCCTCACGCTGGCGGCTGCCGGGGTGTTGCTGGCGGTCGTGATGTGGCGGGGGCTGGTCAGGGTTCACGCCAGGCTGCAGGCGGCCCTGCGGGACACCATAGCCAAGCCATGACGCGGTCGCAGCCGACTGCCGTGGCAGGACTTTCGGAACCTTTCCCTAGGTTGAAGGTCGCAGGTCCGGTGTCGTTGCCAAGTGCTGGCGGCGGCCGCACAATGAACGGCCAGCCTCCGCTCCGGGGGCCGTCCGGCGTCGCCGGCACATTCCACATGAGGGAGTCTCGAATGAAGCATTTTCTGCGTCCCACGCTCACGACGGCCGCTCTGGCCGTGGCGCTGGGCATGACCGCCGGCGTGCATGCGCAGGCAGCCAAGTCCTCCGCAGCAGGCAAGGTCGACAAGACCAAGGCCAGCTACGTGGTGGGTTGGGACCTGGCCAGCTCGCTGCCGCCGCTGGTGCGTGACGAGGTCGACCCGGCCACGGTGGCGCGCGCCGTGCAGTCCGCTCTGTCCGGCCAGAAGCCGACGATGAGCGAGGAAGAGTACAAGCAGGTCAAGCAGGCATTCATCGCCAACCTGCAGGCCAAGGCGAAGGCCGAGTACGAAAAGGTTGCCGCGCAGAACAAGGCCGAGGGCGACGCGTTCCTGGCCAAGAACAAGGCCAAGCCGGGCGTGAAGACCACTGCCTCGGGCCTGCAATACGAAGTGATCTCGGCCGGCAGCGGCCCGCGCCCGGGTCCGAACGATACGGTGCAGATCGCCTACACCGGCACCTTCGTCAACGGCGAGAAGTTCGATGCTTCGGCGGATCATCCGGAGCCGAAGGGCGGCACCTCGGTGCCGATTCCGCTGGCCGGCGTGATCCCCGGTTTCCGCGAGGGCCTGATGCTCATGCAGACCGGCGCCCACTACAAGCTGTTCATTCCGTCCAATCTGGCCTACGGCGCGCAGCCGGGCAACGGCTTCCCGCCGAACGAGACGCTGATCTTCGACGTCACGCTCGAGAAGACCGGCCCGACCCCGGCCACCCAGGGGCAGGGTAACTGATCCGGCCTCCGTTTCAGGGCTGAACCGAGAGAGGGCGCGAAGCGATTCGCGCCCTCTTTTTCTTTGGGGAAGCAGCGCTGCAGCCTGTTAGAATTTGCTGCTGATTTCCGCGGAAAGATGACCATCGATGAAAGTCACTATTTTCGGTACGGGATACGTGGGCCTGGTTACCGGCGCGTGCCTCGCGGAAATGGGCAACCACGTGATTTGCGTGGATGTCGATGAAGCGAAGGTGGCGCGACTGAAGAACGGTGAAATACCGATCTTCGAGCCCGGTCTCGAACCCATGGTGCTTCGCAATCATGAGGAAGGCCAGCTCGACTTCACGACGGATCCTGCGCCGGCGATCAGGCATGGCGAAGTGATCTTCATCGCAGTGGGCACCCCTCCCGACGAAGATGGCAGTGCCGATCTCAAGTACGTGCTGGCAGTGGCTCGTACGATCGGCCGCCAGCTCGAACGCTATACCGTGATCGTGAACAAATCGACTGTGCCGGTGGGGACGGCGGACCGTGTCCGTACGGCGATCGCCGAGGAGCTGGCCAAGCGCGGAGTACAGATTCCGTTCGACGTGGTATCGAATCCCGAGTTCCTCAAGGAGGGCGACGCCGTCGAGGACTGCCTCCGGCCGGATCGCATCGTGCTAGGCAGCGACAGCGAAAAGGCGGTGGCGGTGATGCGCAAGCTTTACGCGCCGTTCAACCGGAACCACGATCGAACCGTGCTGATGGACGTCCGCTCGGCCGAGCTCACCAAGTACGCGGCCAACGCCATGCTGGCGACCAAGATCAGCTTCATGAACGAGATCGCCAACATCGCCGAGCGCGTGGGCGCGGACGTGGAGCTGGTGCGCCAGGGCATCGGCTCGGATCCCCGCATCGGCTACCACTTCATCTATCCCGGCGCTGGGTACGGTGGATCGTGTTTCCCGAAGGACGTGCAGGCGCTGGAGCGAACCGCCCGGGCACATGGTTACGAGGCCCGGCTACTGGAGGCGGTCGAGCAGGTCAACCACAAGCAGAAGGAAAAGCTGTTCGAATTGATCCGCGGTCATTTCGGCAGCCAGCTCGCCGGCAAGACCGTCGCGCTGTGGGGGCTTGCGTTCAAGCCGAATACCGATGACATGCGCGAGGCATCCAGCCGCCGCCTCATGGAGATGCTCTGGGCGGCAGGCGCCCGCGTGCGTGCGTTCGACCCCGAGGCTGCGGAGGAGACCCGGCGGATCTACGGCGATCGCGATGACCTCGTGCTTTGCGATCACCCTTACGATGCGCTCGAAGGCGCCGATGCGCTGGCCATCGTGACCGAATGGAAGGCCTTTCGCAGCCCGGATTTCGAGCGCATCAAGGCGGCACTGCGCACGCCGACGATCTTCGATGGGCGCAATCTCTACGACCCGGCCGTGGTCGAGGAGGCCGGACTGGCCTACTACGGCATCGGTCGCGGCCGCAGCTTGATCAAGGGCTGAAGCATGGCCGCAGATCGTCCTGACCTGGAGCAGCGCCTGACCGAACTGGAGGTCAGGCTGACCTTTATCGACGACACGGTGCATGCGCTGGGTGCGGCCGATGCCGAACAGGCGTTGAGGATTGCCGCGCTCGAACGCATCGTGCGCGACCTGCGCACCGAATTGGCATCGGTCCGTGTCGGGGCCGGTGGTGACGCTCGCGACGAGCCACCACCGCCGCACTATTGAAAACGTTACGGGGACGGATCGAAGCATGGGTGACTCCTTGCGCGACCAGCTGCTGAAGAGCGGCATCGTCAAACATGTCAGGGACGAGCGCCGCGCTGTGTCGCCGGCGGCCAAACAGAAGCCACCGAAGGCGGGGCGGCGTGATGGCGATCGCCGTGGCGACAGTGGCGAGATCGATCTCGCCGAGGCCTATGCCATGCGCGCGCAGACCGAGGCCGCCGAACGCCGCAAGACGGAGCAGGAGGCGGCCGAGCGGGCGCGCCTCAAGCGCGAACGTCGGAGCCGGGTACAGAAGCTCCTGGAAGGGCAGTCGCTGAACAAGGCAGAGGCCGACCAGGCTCGCCACTTCGAGTACGGCGGAAAGATCCGTCGCGTCTACGTGGACGCCAGCCAACTGCAGGCGCTGAATGCAGGCGAGCTGGGCGTGATCCAGTTTGCCGGTCGCTACGTTCTGGTCAGCCGCACCGTGGCCGACCAGGTGAGGGCAATCGATCCGGAAGCCTTGGCGCTGCTGGTCGACCCGGCTGCGCCGGATTCGTCCGACGACGGCGTACCGGACGACCTGGTCTGGTAGCGCGGAGCACCGGCGCTGCGCCGGTGCCGCCAGAGCGGCTCAACTCGCGTCGAGCCTCGGGGCTTCGTGCACCGCGGGCAGGTCCCAGCCCGTCTTCGGCGCAAAGCGGATGCCGTGGACCCTGGCCAGTTTCTCCAGTCGTCCCTTGAGCACCTCGGCCCCTTCGCTGCGCGCGTAGGCGATCGGACCACCGCGGAACGGCGCGAACCCCGTACCGAAGATGACGCCGGCATCGAGCAGTTCCGCGTCGTCGACCACGCCGTCGGCCAGGCAGGCGACAGCCTCGTTCACCATGGGCAGGATCATACGATCCTGCAGATCGGCGGCGGGGACGTAGTCCGGGTCGACTTCCGGCTTTTTCGGTTTGCCGTCCTCCCAGAGGTACAGGCCCGCACCGTCCTTCTTGCCGCGCTTGCCGGCCTCGAGCCGGTCCTCGATGCCCGGTGGCAGTTCGAGTCCGAGGAAAGGGGCGAGCTCCTTGCCGACGGAGGCGCACACGTCCAATCCAACCGTGTCGGCCAGTTCGATCGGTCCCATCGGCATGCCGAACTTCTTCGCCTCGCGATCCAGCACCGGGCCGGGCACTCCCTCGCTGTACAGCCGCAGCGATTCGAGCAGGTAGGGCATCAGGATGCGATTCACCAGGAAGCCCGGCGTTCCCTTCACCGCGATCGGCAGCTTGCCCAGCGCCTTGCAGAAGGCGAGTGCACGCTTTTCCACGCCAGCATCCAGCCCGTCGTGCCGCACCACCTCGACCAGAGGCATCTGCGCCACCGGGTTGAAGAAGTGCAGCCCCAGGAAGCGTCCCGGGTGCGCGAGCGAGGCGCAGAGCTCGTCCAGCGGGATGCTGGAGGTATTGCTGGCGAGTATCTCGTCCCCCTGGAACTGGGGTTCGATAGCGGCGTAGAGCGCCCGCTTCGCCTCGGCGTTCTCGTAGATCGCCTCGATGGCGAGGTCGGCGCCGGCTACGCCTTTGCCCTCGACATCGGCGCGCAGCCGGCGGACGGCGGACTCGATCTTCTCCGGTGTCCTGAGCTTCTTCTCGAATAGTTTGCGTGCCCGCTCCAGGGCAGGTTGCACGAATTTCATCTCACGGTCCTGCAGGGTCACCTGGAAGCCCTTGAGTGCGGCCCACGCAGCGATGTCGCCGCCCATGACCCCGGCCCCCACCACGTGGACGTGTTCGATGCCGTGATCGATGCCGGCACCCTGGTGCTTGAGCCGCTCCTGCAGGAAGAAGATGCGGATCAGGTTGTGGGCGGTGGGGGTGTCGGCCAGCCTGGCCACGGAGCGCGCTTCGAGCTTGAGTCGCTGCTGGATCGAGCCGCCGCCGCGACGCCAGACGTCGATGAGGGCAAACGGCGCAGGGTAATGCTCGCGGCGCACCTTGGCGGCGGTTTGCTTGACTACCATCGGCGCCAGTGCCTGGCGCACCGGCCACAGGTTGGTGGCCCAGGCCTTGGCTCGTCGCGACATCGGGCGCTGTTGCGGGCGCCGGAGCAGGGCGCGCGCCTCGGCCAGGAGCTCGGCCGGCGGTGCGATCCGGTCGACCACCCCGAGTGCCAGTGCCCGCCTGGCCGACAGCGGCTTGCCGGTGAGCATGATCGGCAGTGCGTCGGTGGCGCCGATCAGCCGGGGCAGCCTCGCCGAGCCACCCCAGCCCGGGTGGATACCCAGCATTACCTCGGGTAGCCCGATCCGCGTGGTCTCGGCGTCGGCCGCGATGCGCTGACGACAGGCCAGCACCAGTTCCGTGCCGCCGCCCATGCAGGCGCCGTGGATCGCCGCGACCGTCGGACAGGGCAGGCGCGCCAGCTGTTCGAACACGCGCTGGCCATGCTCGATGTTCTCGCGCACCGTGCCCTGGGCAGCGTAGGTGACGAACTCCCGGATATCCGCGCCCACGGCGAATCCGGACACTTTCGCCGAGTGGACGATCACGCCCGCCGGCTTCTCGATCGCCAGGCGTTCGACGATCTGTTCGAGTTCGTCCAGGACAGCGCGCGAGATGGCGTTGACGCTGCTGCCGTCCCGATCCAGCGAGAGCGTGACGATGCCGCTGTCGTCCACGCCGGTTTTCCAGTGGGTGAATCGCAGTCCTTCGAACATGTGCATGGGTTGCCGAGGGAAAGGGAGCCAAACCATACCCTCCCGGACGGTCGATTGCGAGGTTGCCGGGACGCTTCTGGAGACCCGTGTCCGAAGCTTCATGCGAACCCCGTCACGCCAGCTATTGCCAATTGCCTGGCAGTGCGCAAACGTACCGCGCTGTATGCAGTCCATGATGGCTTCCAGCCCGCCCAAGGCGGGCATCGAACTCTTCGAGCGCATTCTCTCGGCGCCGGGGGGGCTGATTGCGCTCGAGGGCGGGGACATGACGGCCCTGCTACAGGATTTCCGGGCCATTGCCCGGCACACCGGGCAGGCGGTCTACTTGTGGCAGCCTGACGTCGGGCTGGGCAGCCTGCGCGAGGCGCATTCGAAGGTGCCCGGCTGCCAGCGTCTCGGCAACGCCCTGCGCTATATGCAACAGAGCATGCATTTCGGCGTGTATCTGATGTCGGGCATCGAACTTCCGCTCTCGGCGATGGATGCCACCTTGCTGCGCCAGCTGGCGCGCGCGCCCAGCGGCCATTTGCGGCGGGTGGTGTTGCTCGATCCGCCGGCGGCTCTGGTCGAGCATTTCGGCGAGGCGATCGTGCGCATAAGTGCGGAGGCCGGCCTGCCCGCGCGCCCGCGGCTGCGCGACGGCCGCTGGGTGCTCTGAGATGACCGGCATGAACGACATGCTGGTGGTCGCCTCGCACCGCGAATTACGTCGCCGCCTGTTCGACGTTCTCGATCGCGAGGACCACGATCGCATCCTGAGTGCGCGCGACGCCGCACACGCGGCGATCCTGCTGGCCGGTCGCGGGCCGGTGTCGCTTGTCGTGCTGGCTTTCGAGGGCGATGGACGAGCTTCCCGTGCCTGCTGCGAGCAGCTTCGCGCGATGGAAAGCTGTCGCACCGCTCCCTTGCTGGCCGTGTTTGCGCCTGACTGCAAGATCGGTCCGGCATTGCTGCCCGAGTCGGTGGCCGACTGGCTGGACAGCGCCCATATCGAGCGCGAACTGGTGGCGCGCTGGCAACGGGTGCTCATGCGCCAGCCTGTCGACGGGCAAGGAACCGCGTCTGTGCAGCGCGTTGCACCTGAGGAGACGCTTGCCTATCGCTTCGCCTTCGATGACGAGGACGGCGATAGCGAGTGGCTGATCACGGATCCAGCCGGTGACCGCGTGCTGGACCTCAATGGCGCGTTGCTCAGGCATTGCCAGCTCGCGGTGACCGACCTGCTCGGCAAGCCGCTCTCGCAGTTCCTGGTGTTCGAGGGTGTCGAGCTGGAACAGGTGCTGGCGCAGGCCGACCGCCGTTGGTATCCCTGCCAGCGCAGGACAAAGCATGGCGCCGACACTGGCCAGGCGAATGCCCGACGGGTCCGGCATCGCGGTCGTGACGCGGTCGCGATTGCCTTCCGGAGCGATCGGGCCGAGGCTCGTGGCGAGGCGGCGCTGGCGCTCCTGTCGCGGATCTTCCAGTCGGGAGGGAGCGTGGATCCGCACACATCCACTGCAAGGCTACTGGTGGACGAGCTCTCCCTCGACTACCTGGCGCTGTGGTCGGCCCGGCCCGAGGACAGCGCCGTACCCGTGCAGTTGCTGCAGCACTGGCAGGGTGAGGATGTGCCCTGGCCATCGCCGCAGGAGCAGGTGTCGCTGCGGCGTGTCCTCGGCGGCAAGAGCATGTTCCATGTCGATGACGGGCGTCGGCTGGCCGAGTACGACCCGCTGCTGCAGTCGCTCCAACTGGAGGGGTTCGCCGGCTTGCCGCTGCTCGACGAGCGTCGCAGCGTGATTGGTGCGTTGCTCGTCGGTCGTCGCAGAAGCCTGGGGCGCGCCGAGATCGTCGCGCCCGTGCTCCATTGCGCGGCGGCCCGTTTCGCGCAGTCCATCGAATTGCGGCGCACGCGTGAGCAGGGGCGCGCGGAGGGGCTGCTCGACGCGTTGACGGGCCTGCCCAACCGGCTGCTTTTCAACGACCGCCTGGAAACCATCCTGCGCGAGGCTCATCGCACCGGCGAATGCTTCGCCGTGCTCTTCCTCGACCTCGACAACTTCAAGGGCATCAACGACACGCTGGGCCACGCCGCCGGTGATCAGGTATTGCGAGTGGTTACCCAGCGCCTGTGCAGCTCGATCCGCGCCTCCGACACCGTGGCGCGCTACGCCGGCGATGAGTTCACGGTGGTGCTCCGGCACATCATCAAGAGCGACGACGTCCTGCGCGTGGCGGAAAAGATCGTGCAGGTGATGGAGGCTCCGTTGCACCTCGACGGCGGCGAGGAGTTGCAGGTTACCGCTTCGATCGGCGTGAGCTTCTTCCCGGATGACGCCTCGGACGCCGACACTCTGCTAAGGCATGCCGACGAGGCGATGTATGCAGCCAAGCATCTGGGGCGCAACAATTTCCAGATCTACGAAATGAGCCAGGACCAGGCGCAGCAGCAGGACGTGGCGTTGATCTCGCGCCTTCGCCACGCGGAGCGCAATGGCGAGTTGCGGGTGTTCTACCAGCCGCAGGTGGATGCGGGGACCGAGGACATCGTGGGCATGGAGGCGCTGGTGCGCTGGGAGCATCCGGAGCTGGGCGGCATCAGTCCGGGCGTATTCATTCCGTTGGCGGAGGAGTCCGGGCTGATCGTGTCGATCGGCGAATGGGTACTGCGCACCGCCTGTGCCCAGGCACACGCGTGGGAACAGGCCTATGGCCTGCGCCTGCGGCTGGGGGTCAACCTGTCGGCCGTTCAGCTGATGGAGCCGGATCTGCTCGAGGTGGTGGCCCGGGTGCTGAAGGAAACCGGGCTCGATCCGTCGCTGCTGGAGCTTGAGGTCACCGAGAGCATCTCGATCAAGGAGGTGCCGAACCTGGTGGAGAACCTCGAGGGCCTGCATGGGCTGGGATGCCGCATCGCCATCGACGACTTCGGCACCGGAGCGGCCTCGCTGGACTACCTGCGGCGACTGCCGGCCGACCGCATCAAGATCGACCAGAGTTTCGTCCGCAACATCGGCATCGACCCGGATGACGAGGCCATCGTCCGTGCCACCATCGAAATGGCCCATCGGCTCAAGCGCGGGGTTGTCGCGGAGGGGGTGGAGATCGAGCAGCACTTCGAGTTCCTGCGGGCCAACCAGTGCGACGAGCTGCAGGGTTATCTTTTCTGCCGCCCCTTGCCCCAGTCCAGCTTCGACCGGCTGCTGGCCGAACGTCAGCGACTGGTGGAGTCCGGAGGCGCAGTGGCCGCTTGACCCGGATCGGCCCAGCCCCAACATGGTGAAGCCGGGGGTGAGGTGAACTTGCGGCGCCTTGGCTTGTCTGACCGGCCTCCATCCTTCCGTCGAGAACGCGGTATTCGTGGCGACAGCAATCAAGGAGACGGCCCGGATGGGCGACAACGAGCTGGACCGGGCGCTGGTCGAACGCGTCCAGAAAGGGGACAAGCGGGCATTCGACCTGCTGGTACGCAAGTACCAGCACAAGATCGTCGGCCTTGTCTCCCGTTATGCGAACAACCACGCTGAAGCCGAAGATATCGCCCAGGATGCGTTCGTCCGGGCCTGGCGGGCGATCGGCTCGTTCCGTGGGGACAGTGCCTTCTACACCTGGATGTACAAGATCGCCGTCAACACCGCCAAGAACCATCTGGTGGCACAGGGACGGCGTCCGCCCGCCGATGACATCGACGCGGAGGATGCGGTCTTCGTGCCCGGTTCCGACCGCATGCAGGAGACGGCCACCCCGGAGCGCGAATTGATGCGCCAACAGGTGGAACAAACCGTGTTTGCCGCGGTCCAAGCCCTGCCCGAGGAGTTGCGGACCGCCATTACGCTGCGCGAGGTGGACGGCCTGAGCTACGAGGAGATCGCCGAGGCGATGCAGTGCCCGATCGGTACTGTGCGTTCCCGCATTTTCCGTGCGCGGGAGGCCATCGACGAAAGGTTGCGTCCTTTGTTGTCCGATCGCGAGGATCAGGCATGAACCATCACCCCGAACAACTTTCCGCCGGCATGGATGGCGAGCTGACCGGCGAGGAGCTTCGCTTCCTGCTGCGCCGGCTCGATCATGACCGGTCGCTGCTGGTGCGCTGGGGGCGCTTCCATGCGGCTTCCGCCGGTTTGCGCCGCGAGCTGCCGACACTGGCCACAGCTTCGTTCGCCGACCGGGTGATGCGCGCGATCGAAGACGAGGCGGTCGTGACGTCCATGCCGCGGGCGCGGCGCCATCACTGGCTCCGGCTGTCCGCCGGCGGTGCCATTGCCGCGGGTGTGGCAGTGGTGGCGCTGATGGCCAGCAGGCCGACCGGCCCGGTCGCCAGTGATGCCCAGAGTGCGGCCTCCGTTGCCCAGGCGAGCACGCCGGGGCGGGTGGCGAGTCCGGCGCCATCGCCGCTGCCTGCGCCAGCGGCCGTGCCGCGCTGGCTCAGCAACAGCAACCCGATGAGCATGACCCAGATGGCCTCTTACCCTCAGGGCGATTCGATCTCTCCCTACGAACAGTCCATCTCGCCGTATCGGGTCAAGGCCACGCTCCCGGCCGCGGATGGTAGCTATCTGCTGCTGGTCGATCCTGGCACGGCACGACAGTCGGCGCGGCGTTCCCTGCGCGAGGCCGCCGCGGCCCAGTGACACCGCGCCGCATGGCTCTTGCCGCGGCGCTTTTTCCCTGCATGAACCTTCAGTTCGGCGTGCCTTTGGCGCGTCGACTGCCACCCCATGCCTGATAAATCCACAAGGAGGAGATCATGAGTCGTCCCACCCTGCGCCTGCTCGCCTGCAGTGTCCTGATGGGTCTGGCCGCCGCCGGTGGCGTGCAGGCCCAGGCAGCACCTGCGGCGGTCACCACCGCCTTGCCCGATTTCACCGGCATCGTCCAGCAAAATGCGCCTGCCGTGGTCCATGTCGAGGCCAAATACAACGGCCGCAGCCAACCACGTATCGCAGGTGGTGCGCCCGGTGACAACGATCAGGCGGAGATCCTGCGTCGCTTCTTCGGCATGCCGATGATGCCCTCGCCGGAGGACCAGAAGCACACGTCGCTCGGTTCCGGCTTCATCATTTCCAGCGACGGTTACATCCTCACCAACAACCATGTGGTGGACCACGCTGACGAGGTCACCGTGCGCCTGCAGGATCGGCGCACGCTCACCGCCAAGGTAGTAGGCACTGACCCGCAGTACGACATTGCGCTGCTCAAGGTGAACGTCCCGGGCAAACTGCCGACGGTGCATATCGGCGATTCGCAATCGCTCAAGCCCGGGCAGTGGGTGCTGGCGATCGGTTCACCTTTCGGCTTCGACTACACCGTGACCCAGGGCATCGTCAGCGCGATCGGGCGCAATCTGGGAAGTGGCGACCAGCCCTACACTTCGTTCATCCAGACCGACGTGCCGATCAATCGCGGCAATTCCGGTGGCCCGTTGTTCAATCTGCAGGGCCAGGTGGTCGGCATCAACTCGCAGATCTACTCCAACACCGGCGGCTACCAGGGGGTGGCGTTCTCGATCCCGATCGACGTGGCGATGAACGCAGTCGATCAGCTCAAGACCAAAGGCTTTGTCACCCGCGGCCAGCTCGGCGTGATGGTGCAGGGCATCAGCGACGACATGGTCAAGGTCTACAAGCTCGAAAGGGGGGCAGGCGCGGCGGTGACCCAGGTCAGCCCAGACAGCGGGGCGGAGAAGGCCGGCATCGAGCCCGGCGACATCATCCTCAAGTACAACGGCCAGGAAATCGACCAGCCGGGCGACCTGCCGCCGCTGGTCGGCCTGACCAAGCCGGGCACGAAGGTGCCGGTGGAGATCCTGCGCGACGGCAGGCACAAGACGCTCGAGGTGACGGTCGGCTCGGCGCCGCGTGATCCGGATGCGGTGTCTTCCAGCGGCAGCGCTTCGGCCGACGTGACCGGGGCCAAGGCGTTGGGACTGACGGTGGGCGCGCTGGGTGCGGACGACCGCAAGCAGATGGGCCTGCGTCCGGGCGAGGGTGTGCAGGTGACCGACATCAGCGGCGAGGCGGCGGCCCAGGCCGGTCTGCGGCCGGGTGACGTGATCCTGCGCGTCGACCAGACGGCCATCGGCAGCATTCAGGGCTTCAAGGCTGCGACCAAGGACGTGAAGGCTGGCAGCACGGTGCTGCTGCTGGTACGCCGAGGCGACCAGAGCAGCTTCGTCGGCGTCACGGTGCCTGGCGGCAAATAAGTCGCGGCCGCCCCGGGGCTCGACAGGCTCCGGGGCGGTGGCGAGGGGTGTTCCATGCGATAATGCGAAGTTCGTGCCGCCACCCCGGTGGGACGCCGTCGTGGCCTCCCCGTGGCGGTGCAAGTTGACAGCGTAGCCCATGGAACTGATCCGCAATTTCTCCATCATCGCGCACATCGACCACGGCAAGTCCACGCTTGCCGACCGCATCATCCAGCTCTGTGGCGGCCTTACCGAGCGCGAGATGGAAGCGCAGGTGCTCGACAACAACCCCATCGAGCGCGAGCGCGGCATCACCATCAAGGCGCAGTCGGTCTCGTTGCCCTACACGGCGCGCGACGGCAAGACCTACCAGTTGAACTTCATCGATACCCCGGGCCACGTGGACTTCAGTTACGAAGTCAGCCGCTCGCTGTCCGCCTGCGAGGGCGCGCTGCTGGTGGTGGATGCGGCCCAGGGTGTGGAGGCGCAGTCGGTGGCCAACTGCTACACCGCGATCGAGCAGGGGCTGGAGGTCATTCCGGTTCTCAACAAGATCGATCTGCCGACCGCCGACATCGAGAAGGCCAAGGGCGAGATCGAGGCCGTGATCGGGCTGGATGCGTCGGACGCGATCCCGGTCAGTGCCAAGACCGGCCAGAACGTGATCGAGGTGCTCGAGGCGATCATCCATCGCATTCCACCTCCCAAGCCGCGCGACACCGACAAGCTGCAGGCGCTGATCATCGATTCGTGGTTCGACAATTACCTCGGCGTGGTGTCGCTGGTGCGGGTGATGCAGGGCGAGATCAAGCCAGGCGACAAGTTGCTGGTGATGTCCACGGGGCGCACCCACGAGGTGACCGAGGTGGGCGTGTTCACGCCCAAGCGCAAGAAGCTGACGAGGCTCGGGGCAGGCGAGGTGGGCTGGATCACCGCGTCGATCAAGGACGTGCACGGTGCGCCGGTCGGCGACACGCTGACCCTGGCCGGCAAGCCGGCCGAGAAGCCGCTGCCCGGCTTCCAGACCATGCAACCGCGCGTGTTCGCCGGCCTGTTCCCGGTCTCTGCCGACGATTACCCGGCCTTGCGCGAGGCGCTGGACAAGCTGCGCCTGAACGACGCCGCGCTGTTCTTCGAGCCGGAGTCTTCCGAGGCGATGGGCTTCGGATTCCGCTGCGGCTTCCTTGGCATGCTGCACATGGAGATCGTGCAGGAGCGCCTGGAGCGCGAGTACGACCTTGATCTGATTACCACGGCACCGACCGTGGTCTACGAGGTCGTCAAGACCGATGGCACGGTGATCTCGCTGGACAATCCGGCGAAGCTGCCGCCCGTGCCGCAGATCGACGAGATCCGCGAGCCGATCGTGGTAGCCAGCATCCTCACGCCACAGGACTACATCGGCAACATCATCACGCTGTGCGAAGAGAAGCGTGGCGTACAGCGCTCGATCCAGTACCTGGCTACCCAGGTGCAGATCACCTACGAGATCCCGTTGGCCGAGGTGGTGCTGGATTTCTTCGACCGCCTGAAGTCGGTGTCGCGCGGCTATGCCTCGATGGACTACCACTTCGACCGCTTCGAGGCCGGCCCGTTCGTGCGCACTGACGTGCTGATCAACGGCGATCGCGTGGACGCGCTCAGCCTGATCGTGCATCGCGTCCACGCCGAGCGCCGCGGTCGCGAGCTGGTCGAGCGCATGAAGGACCTGATTCCGAGGCAGCAGTTCGACGTGGCCATCCAGGCGGCGATCGGGGCGCAGATCATCGCGCGCTCCACCGTCAAGGCACTGCGCAAGAACGTGCTGGCCAAGTGCTATGGCGGCGACGTCAGTCGCAAGAAAAAGCTTCTCGAGAAGCAGAAGGAAGGCAAGAAGCGCATGAAACAGGTCGGCCGGGTGGAGATCCCGCAGGAGGCCTTCCTGGCGGTGCTGAAGGTGGACAAGTAAGTAACCGTATGGTCGCCTGCCGGCCTGATCGCCAGGCCAGGCAGGGCGTTTCCCGCTGACGGAGCAATACATGGATTTCGATTTTTCCGCCATCCTGCTCGGCCTGACCGTGCTGTTCGGCGTGGTGTGGGGGCTGGATCGGGCGCTGCTTTACCGCCGCCGCAAAGCCAGGTTGGAAGCGGCCGGCGTTGAATACCGCGACCCCGTGCCCGTGGACTGGGCTCGTTCGCTGTTCCCGGTGGTGTTCGTGGTGTTGCTGCTGCGCTCCTTCGTGGCCGAGCCGTTCCGCATCCCGTCCGGCTCGATGATGCCCACGCTGGACGTGGGCGATTTCATCCTGGTCAACAAGTTTGCCTACGGCTTGCGTCTGCCCGCGTTCAACACCAAGTTCCTCGACGTCGGCGAACCCAAGCGGGGCGACGTGGTGGTGTTCCGCTTCCCCGGTTACCTGTGCCGTGATGCCTCCGGCAAGCTGATCCGTGTCGGTGGCGACGAGAACGGCCCGCCGCGATTGGGCGCAGACGACCGTTGCCCGGCCGATGCGCTGCCGGTGCAGAGCCAGAACTGGATCAAGCGCGTGATTGGCCTGCCCGGAGACACCATCGAGGTGCGCGACAGCCAGATCGTGATCAACGGCAAGCCGGTGAAGTCGGACGAGCTTGGCCCGTACGTGGGCAATCCGCAGCGCGCGGAAGACGCCGAGTTGCTGTACTACGGCGCCTCGATCTGGACCGAGCACCTGCCGGGCCCGGACGGCAAGACCGTCAACCATCTCGTCGCACGCATGCCGGCGCGCATGTCCACCAACACTATTCCCAACGAGCTGGTGCCCTCCAAGGTGCCGCAGGGCTGCTATCTGGTAATGGGCGACGACCGCGAAAACAGCCTGGATAGCCGCTGGTGGGGTTGCCTGCCGGAGAAGAACCTGGCTGGCAAAGCCTTCCTGATCTGGTTCAGCTGGCGTGGGCTGCATACCGGCTTCGTCGACTGGAAGCGCATCGGCACGCTGATCCACTGAATTCGGGACGGGTTGCGCGTGACGATCGCCGCGCCTGCGTGCAGAATCTGCGGCGCGGTCGGGCGCGAACCGGTTCGGCGGCTGGATTGGACCTACATCACCGAGGGGGAGCCGCTTTGCGGCGGAGCGAGGGGACTATGAAATCAAAACAGTCGGGCGTGACGTTGATCGGATTCCTGTTCATCCTGGTCATCGTGGCTTTCTTCGGCTTCATGGCGATGAAGCTGGTGCCATCCTACGTCGAGTTCATGGGCGTGAAGAAGGCGATGAACCAGATCGCCACCTCGGGTGGCGGTGACCGTTCGGTCGATGCGATCCGCCGCGACCTGATGTTCAAGATGGGTTTCCAGTATGTCGACGATGCCACTGTCAAACCCAGTGACATCACCGTCTCGCGCAACAATGGCGCCTACACGCTGACCGTAAGCTACGACAAGCAGGTACCGTTCATCGCCAACATCGACTTCCTGCTGCATTTCGACAACAGCGTGCCGCTCTCCGGCGCCGTGGGCGAGTGATTCTTGGCGCTCGGTTACCCTTTCCGCGATCCGTCGCTGGCCGACCTGGCGCTGACCCACCGCAGTGTCGGCCGGCCGAACAACGAGAGGATGGAGTTCCTCGGCGATGCCTTGCTCGGGGCGATCGTCGCCGAGATGCTGTACGAGGCACACCCCAACGCCAGCGAGGGCGAGCTCTCGCGTCTGCGCGCCCAGCTGGTGAACGGCCAGGCGTTGGCGACGATCGCCCGTGAGCTGGAGCTGGGCGATCGGCTCAGGCTCGGCCCCGGCGAATTGAAGAGCGGTGGCTTCCGCCGCGAGTCGATCCTGGCAGACGCTTTCGAAGCGATGATCGCGGCGGTCTATCTCGACGGCGGGTTCAATGCTTGCCGGGAAGCCGTGCGCCAGCTGTTTTCCGAACGCGTCGCGTCGCTCCCGCGCTCTTCCAAGGATGCCAAGACCCGTCTGCAGGAGCATTTGCAGGCCCAGGGCTTGCCATTGCCCCGCTACGAGCTGATCGCCAGCCACGGCGATGACCATGCCAAGCAGTTCGATGTGCGCTGCGTGGTGAGCGAGCCCATGGCGGTGGAAGCGGAAGCCACCGGATCGAGCCGTCGATCCGCCGAGCAGGAGGCCGCCGAAACGGTGCTGTCCCGACTGCTGGAAGTGTCGAAAGACTGACCGGCTGCTGGCGCCGACGCCTTAGTGGCGCGATGCTGGCGCCATACCCCCGAAAGAACGAAGACCATGAACACCCCCATCGACCTGCCCGACTTCGACCAGGCTCCGCGCGAGTTGCCGCACGAGGACTACCGCTGCGGCCTGGTAGCCCTCGCCGGGCGCCCCAACGTGGGCAAATCCACCCTGCTCAATGCGCTGATCGGGTTCCGCCTGTCCATCGTCAGTCCGCGCCCGCAAACCACGCGCCACCGCATCCTTGGCATCAACACGACCGAAGCGGGGCAGATCCTGTATGTCGACACGCCCGGTCTGCACCGCGGCGCCAAGCGCGCGATGAACCGCAGCCTCAACCGGGCCGCGCGTTCGGCGATCAGCGACGTCGACGTGGCGGTGCAGGTGATCGAAGCCGGGCGCTGGACCGACGAGGACGAAGCGGTCTACGCAGCGCTGGTCGAGCAGGCGGTACCGCGCCTGCTGGTGATCAACAAGGTCGACCTGAGCAAGGACAAGGGCGTGCTGTTGCCGTTCGTGGCCAAGCTGGCCGACACGCACGCATTCGACGAGATCCACTACGTCAGTGCGCTCAAGCGCAAGGGCCTGGCCGAACTCGAGCGCGCGCTGCTCGCGCGCCTGCCGGTGCAGCCGCCGGTGTACGGCGAGGACGAGGTCACCGATCGCAGCGAACGCTTCCTCGCTGCCGAGATGGTGCGCGAACAGCTGATGCTGAGGCTGGACCAGGAACTGCCCTACGCCACCACGGTGGAGATCGAGCAGTTCGCCGACCGGCCCGACGGCGTGGCGGAGATCCACGCAGTGATCTGGGTCGAGCGCGAGGGGCAGAAGGCCATCGTGATCGGGCAGGGCGGAGCCCAGCTCAAGGCCATCGGCAGTGCCGCACGGCGCCACATGGAAAAGATGTTCGAGCGCAAGGTGTTCCTGAAGCTCTGGGTGAAGGTCCGTGAGGGCTGGGTGGACGACGAGGGCATGCTCAAGCGCTTCGGCTATACCGACTGAGCCGGTCGTGCGGATCGACCAGCAGCCGGCCTTCGTGCTGCACGCCCGGCCTTACCGGGAGACCTCGCTGCTGCTCGAATGCCTGACCCGCGATCACGGCCGGCTCGGCGTGATCGCGCGCGGCGTTCGCAGCGAGCGTGGTCGCGCGTTGCGGGCAATGCTGGAACCGTTCCAGCCGCTGGCGTTGGACCTGCTGCTGCGTGGCGAGCTGGCCACGCTGCGTTCGGCCGAACCGGCCGGGCCGCCGCGGCGCCTGACCGGTGATGTCGGGATGTCCGGTCTCTACCTCAACGAACTGCTGGTGCGTCTGACCGGTCGCCAGGATCCCCATGCCGGTGTGTTCGACGCGTATGCGCTTGCGCTCTCCCGCCTGGCCATTGGCGAACCACCCGCGTGGAGCCTGCGCCGGTTCGAGCGCGATCTGCTGGCGGCTCTCGGTTATGCACTGGTGCTCGATTGCGAGGCGGGCACCGGGCAGGCGCTTGAGCCGGATGCTTTTTACCGATATCGCGTCGAGCATGGCCCGGAACGTTGCTCGACATCTGCCAATGGGGCGCTGCGAGGCGCCTGGCTGCTGGCGCTGGCACGGGATCTGGCGCCGGATGCTGCCGGGCAGCAAGCGCTGCGCGGCATGATGCGGGAGGTGATCCGGTTTCACCTTGGCGGAGGCGAGCTGCGCTCCTGGCACGTTCTTGCGGGGGGCGTTGCTGCTCGCTGACGGGTGTCAGGCTGTCGGTCGCGGCTGGTCCAGCGCCTGCAGGGTCTCGATCAGGGCGCCCCGGAACCGCGTCATCGCCTGCTCGACAGCCGAGGGGCGACCGGCCAGCAACTGCTGCAGCGATACCACGTGCGCCGACAGCGCCGTGGTGCCGCAAAAGCCGCAGGACGAGCGCAGGCGATGCAGGCGCTCGCGCAGACCGGCGGTGTCTCCGCTCAGATGATCGAGCTCCTTGCACAGGGCGAGCAGCTCCTGTTGCAGGAGCTGTCGCAACGCAATCATGGTGGCCGAGTCGCCGCTGGCCAGCAGTGCAGCGGCATCGTCCAGAACAGGCAGTTGGCGCATATAGGCAGGCGCGAGCCCCATCACCCGCCGGAGGTCTTCGATCCGGCACGGCTTGATCAGGATCTCGCCGAACCCCTGGGCCAGCAGTTCGGCGCGCAGGGCGGGTGCCAGTTCGGCCGTGGTTGCGACGGCTACGGCATCCCGGGAGGCCGCGGCACGGTTGGCCCGCAGCGAGGCAAGTACTTCGCGGGCGCCGGAACCCGGCATCCGGCAGTCCAGCAGCATCAGGTCGAACGGTTCGGATACGGCAGCTTGCAGCGCCTGCGGGCCATCGCAGCATCTGGTCACTCGCGCACCGAGCGCTTCCAGCGCGTCGTGCAGGAAGCGGCGACTGGCCTCGTCGTCGTCGGCGACCAGGACGCTCGGCGGTGCCGCGTCCTGGCGGGTCGCTGCGTCGGCGTGGGCAGGGTGCATCATGACCGGGTCCTTGTCGTTCAGCAGAGTTTGGCAGAATGGCGGGACATGGAATCCCTATCAAGCCGCATTTCCAGTGTCCTGCTGCTGGTGCTGCTCGGCATGCTGGCTGGTCCGGCGCATGCCGGAGCGGTGTTTTCTGCCAGGACCCTGCAGCTCCCCGGCGCGACGCTCGAGCAGGTGCATGGCGAGATCGCGCCGGCTCCGGGCGGCGGGCTGCAGGTTCGCATCGATGCGGACCGGCTCGACCTGCCGGCGATGGGATGGCGCCGCGTGCCTCTGCATCTCGACGGCGTGCTGCAGCGTGATCCCGAGCATCGCTGGCTGCTCGCCGGCGCGCTGAAGCTAAAGAGCGCGCCTGGCGGCGTGCTCAGCGACGCGACGGTGGACCTGCAGGTCGACGTGGCGGCCAACACCCTGCTGCTCGACCTGCGCCAAGGCGTGGCACAGGCGACGGTTGCGGTGCCGCTGGACCAGCCCACCCATGCGCAGATCCAGCTGAAGAAGCTGCCGTTCGGCTGGTTGCAGGGGATGCTCGGCACAGTCTGGTCGGGACGTGCCACCGGTGGTCGGATCGATGCGTTGATGGCTTTGGATCAGCGTGATCCCGGACTGCAGGCGTCGGGCCAGTTCAGCATCTCCGCGCTGGGCGTGGACTCGACCAGCGGCAAGCTGGCGGCGCAGGGGCTTGGTGGCAGCGGCCGCTTCTCGCTCGATACCACCCAGGGACCGGCGCGGATCAATCTGGAGAGCACCCTACGCGGTGGCGAGCTGTTGCTCGGACCGATCTACGCCAAGCTGCCCACCCACGCGGTGCAACTGTCCATGGACGCCGAGGCCGACTCGGGAGCGCTGGCCATCGACCGGCTGCGCGTGGGCGATCCCGATGCCCTGGTGCTCAACGGTGCCATGGCGTTCGACGCGAAAGGGGAGCTACGGTCACTCAACCTCTCCCGTCTCGAACTGGGTCTTCCGGCAGCCTACGAGCGGTACGGCAAGGCGTGGCTGGCGACCATGGGGCTGCATGACATGACCGCCCGCGGAGATGTGGAGGCGACCCTGGACCTGCGCCAGGACGGCCTGCATGCGTTCGATTTCGACACCGACGGCCTCGATCTGGCCGATGGCGACGGCCGGTTTGCCGTGCAGGGTCTGAAGGGCGGACTGGACTGGAGCCGCAACGACAGTCGCCAGTCCACCGACCTGGGCTGGCAGTCGCTCAGCATCTACAAGCTGGTCAACGGTCCCGCCCGCTCCAAGTGGCAGAGCGAGGACGGCGTACTCGCCCTGCAGCAGCCGCTGAGCATGGGGCTGTTGGGCGGCCAAGTGCGGCTGAGCCAGCTGTCGTGGTCGCCCGCAGCGGCCAAGGGGCAGCGGCTGGACGCTTCGCTCGCCGTCACTGGCGTCGACATGACGGCCTTCAGTCGGGCGATGGGCTGGCCAGCCTTCCCGGGCACGCTGGGTGGCGCGATCACCGGTCTTTCTGTCAGCGGCGACCGCATCGCGCTGGACGGTGGACTGTCGGTCAACGTTTTCGGCGGTTTCGTCGACGTCACCGGCCTGTCGCTGCAGCAGCCGTTCGGCGACAACCCGGTGCTTGCCGGTGATATCGCTCTGCGCCAGCTCGATCTGGGTGCGATCACCAGCGTGTTCGACTTCGGCAGCATCACCGGCCCGCTCGATGGCCACGTCAGCGGCCTTCGCCTGGTTAACTGGCAGCCAGTGGCCTTCGATGCGCAGCTGCTCGCCGCGCAGGGTGGTCGCATCAGCCAGCGCGCGGTGAACAACCTCACCTCGGTCGGCGGCGGGGGCGTGGCTGCGGGCCTGCAGGGTGCCGTGCTGCGGCTGTTCAAGACCTTCGGCTACAAGCGCATCGGGCTGAACTGCCGGCTGCAGGGCTCGCTCTGTCACATGAGCGGTCTGGAGCCGACGACGGACGGCTACACTATCGTCGAGGGCAGCGGCCTGCCGCATCTCGAAGTCATCGGCCACGAGTCCGACGTGGACTGGCCCACCCTGGTACGCCGCCTCAAGGCGGCGGTCGCGAGCGGTGGCCCGCAAGTGCGCTGACCCCTTTCCCCACCCACGGAGCTGATCATGCGGAAGATACTTATTGGACTGCTGGCCACGGTGATGGTCGCCCTGGTGGGGTGCGTCACCATCAACGTCTACTTCCCCGAGGCCGCCGCGCAGAAGGCGGCCGACCAGTTCATCGGAACCGTGCTCGACAAGGCGGCTCCGGCGCCCGCCCCATCGTCCTCCACGCCGCCACCGGCCAAGCCGGCCGTGCGACCGTCGGCGATGCTGCTGGACCTGCTGGTGCCGGCGGCCTATGCCGGCGACGTGCCGAACATCCGCATCGAGAACGCCACCACCGACGCGATTCGCCAGCGCATGCAGGCCCGCTTCAACAGCACCCTGGGCGCGCTGTTCGCCAGCGGTGCGGTGGGCTTTACCCACGACGGCATGGTCGCCGTGCGTGATGCCTCCAAGGTGCCGCTGAGCCAGCGTGCCCAGGTCAATGCCGTCGTGGCGGAGGAGAACCGCGACCGCGCCGCGCTCTACCGCGAGGTGGCCAACGCCAACGGCCACCCGGAGTGGCAGGCGCAGATCCAGGCGACCTTCGCCAAGGGCTGGATCGAGCGGGCGCCGGCCGGCTGGTATTATCAGGACGCTTCGGGCGCCTGGAAGCGCAAGTAAGCGCGCCGTCGGCGCCACTGTCCACCCGATCGACGCGCCCGGGTCTTCCACGACCCGGGCGTGCTGTTTTGGAGCGTCATGCAAGAGATCCAAGCCACCATCACCGCGCTCGGCCATGACGGTCGCGGCGTCGCCCGCATCGACGGCAAGACCACCTTCCTCAGCGGCGCGCTGGTCGACGAGCAGGTCAGCCTGCGCATCCGCAAGCGCCATCGCCACTTCGACGAGGCCGAGGTGGTGGAGGTGATCGCGCCCTCGCCGCACCGCGTCGAACCGAAGTGCCGCCATTTCGGAGCCTGCGGCGGCTGTTCGCTGCAGCACATGGATGCCGAAGCGCAGATCCATGCCAAGCAGCAGGTGCTGGCTGACAACTTCGCACGCATCGGCAAGGTCGAGCCGAAGCGCTGGCTGGAGCCGCTCACGGATGCCCCCTGGGGCTATCGCCGCAAGGGGCGGCTGTCGGTGCGCTACGTGCCGAAGAAGGAGCGCGTGCTGGTCGGTTTCCGCGAGGAGAGCAACCCACGCTTGGTCGCCGACATCAGCCACTGCGAGGTGGTGCATCCGGCCCTGGGACCGAAGATCGGCCTGTTGGCCGAGCTGATCGGTTCGCTGGAGGCCGCGCGCGACATCCCGCAGGTGGAGTTCGCCGCCGGCGACGATGGCATGGCGCTGGTGTTCCGCCACATGAACCCGCTGAGCGAGCGCGACCGCGCCGCCCTGGTAGCCTTCGGCCAGCAGCACGGTTTCGCCATCTACCTGCAGCCGGGCGGCGTGAGCAGCGTGCATCCGCTGTGGCCGGCCGATCACCGGCTGGCCTTCCGCATCGCGGCGGGCGAGGGCGTTCAGGACGTGGAGCTGGAGTTCCGCCCGCTGGACTTCGTGCAGGTCAATGCCGGCATGAACGCGAAGATGATGGCGCGGGCGCTGGAACTGCTCGACCCGCAGCCGACCGACCGCGTGCTGGACCTGTTCTGCGGCCTTGGCAACTTCACCCTGCCGATCGCCCGCCGGGTCGCCGAGGTGGTCGGCGTGGAAGGCGAGCACGGCCTGGTCGAGCGCGCCGCGGAGAACGCCAGGCGCAACGGGCTGGCCAACGCCAGCTTCCACGTGGCCAACCTGTTCGAGGACCAGCGCGGCACCGCGTGGGCCCGCCAGCCGTGGGACAAGCTGCTGCTCGATCCACCGCGCGCCGGCGCGGACAAGGTGCTGGACTATCTGCCGCACAAGGCGACCCGGCGCATCGTCTACGTGTCCTGCCACCCGGCCTCGCTGGCCCGCGACGCCGGTATCCTGGTCGAGAAGCACGGCTTCAGGCTGGCCGCGGCCGGGGTGATGGACATGTTCCCTCACACCGCGCATGTCGAGTCCATCGCGCTGTTCGAGCGCTGAGGCCGGCCGCCATGGGACTGGAGATCGAACGCAAATTCCTCCTCGCCGGCGACGGCTGGCGCTCGCGCATCGAGCGCACCGAGCGGATCGCCCAGGGCTATCTGGTCGGTGCGCGGGCCTTGCGCGACGGCACGGCGAAGTCTTCGGTGCGGGCGCGCATCGCCGGCGACCGGGCCTGGCTCAACATCAAGTCGGCACAACTCGGCATTGCCCGCGCCGAGTTCGAATACGCGGTGCCGGTGGCCGACGCCGAGGCCATGCTGGCCACCCTGTGCGACGGCGTGCTGGCCAAGCAGCGCCATTACGTGACCGTCGACGGCGTGCTGTTCGAGATCGACGAGTTCGAGGGCGACAATGCCGGCCTGCTGGTCGCCGAGGTCGAGCTGCCAGCCGTGGATGCACCGTTCCCGCGGCCGGACTGGCTCGGTCGCGAGGTCAGCACGCTGGCGCGCTACTACAACGTCAACCTCATTGCGTACCCTTACGCACGCTGGACCCCCGACGAACGCGACGCCCTCGACGGAGAACCCCCCGCATGCTGATGATCGGTCTGGCCGGGCTCGCCCTGGAGCCGCGTGAACGCGACTGGCTGGTCGCGCCCGGTGTATCCGGCGTGCTGCTGTTCTCCCGCAACTTCGCCTCGCGTGAACAACTGGGCGCGCTGGTCGAGTCGATCCGCGAGGTCGGTGGCGAGGACATGCTGATCGCGGTCGACCAGGAGGGCGGTCCGGTGCAGCGCTTCCGCGACGGCTTCACCCGGCTGCCGGCGCTGGCGAAGGTGGGAGCGGCGTACGACCACGATCCGGTCGATGCCATCCGGCTGGCCGAGGAACACGCCTGGGTGATGGCCAGCGAACTGCGCGCCATGGGTGTGGATTTCAGCTTCGCCCCGGTGGTGGATCTCGCCCGAGGCAACGCGGCGATCGGTCTGCGCGCGTTCCACGCCGATCCGGCGGTGGCCGCCGAGCTGGGCCAGGCCTACGTGCGCGGCATGCACCTGGCCGGGATGGCCGCGGTGCTCAAGCATTTCCCGGGACACGGCTCGGTGGCCACCGACACGCACAAGGCGCAGGCAATCGACCCGCGCCCGCTGGCCGCCATCGAGCAGGCGGACCTGGTGCCGTTCGCGCAGTGCCTGGAGTCGCGCGTCGAGGCGGTGATGATGGCGCACGTGATCTATCCGGCGGTCGACGAGCGTCCGGCCGGCTTCTCGCCGGTGTGGATCGGCGACATGCTGCGCGGACGGCTGGGCTTCGACGGTGCGGTGATCAGCGACGACATCTCGATGGCCGCGGCCGGTGCCGCCGGCGATGTGGCCGCGCGCGTGCACGCACACCTCGATGCCGGCTGCGACCTGGTGCTGGCCTGTTTCCCCGATGTGGTGGACGAGGCGATCGCCGCCGTGGCCGGCCGCGCCCCGGGTCCCACCCATCGCCTCGCGGCTCTGCGCGGCGCGATCGGCGCCAGTTGGGACTCGCTCACCGACAACCCGCAGCGCGACCGCTTCATCGCGCGCATCACGGCGCTTGACGCCGAAGGAACCCCCGCATGACCCTGCCGCCGCTCGCCGATGCCCTGAAGAAGTCCGACCTGCTGGTCGACCGTGCTGCCATCGACGTCGCCATCGCCCGCATCGGCGGCGAGATCGACGCTGTGCTGGAGGGCGAGCGCGCGCTGTTCCTCACCGTGATGAACGGCGCGCTGATGTTCGCCGGCCACCTCGCGCTGGCGATCCGCACCGATCTGGAATTCGACTACGTGCACGCCACCCGCTACCGCGGCGACACCACCGGCCACGACCTGCGCTGGCTGCGCGAGCCGCGGGCGCCGATGGAAGGGCGCACCGTGCTGCTGGTCGACGACATCCTCGACGAAGGCCACACGCTCAAGGCGGTGCGCGACGACTGCCTGCGCCGTGGCGCGCGCCGCGTGCTGATCGCCAGCCTGTGCAGCAAGAAGCACGACCGACTGGTCGAGGGTATCGCCTCGGATTTCAACGGCTTCGAACTGCCGGACCGTTATGTGTTCGGCTACGGCATGGACTACTACGAACAGGGCCGCAACCTGCCGGGCATCTACGCCCTGCGCGAGGACTGATCGGGTCCACCACACACGGGAGGGATGCGCCATGAAGCTCCTCGGCATTTCCGGCAGCCTGCGCCGGGCCTCGTTCAATACCGCCTTGCTGCACGCCGCGGCCGAGCTGCTGCCGGCCGGCCACACGCTGACGATCCACGACCTGCACGGCCTGCCGTTGTTCGACCAGGACGTGGAGGACCAGGGCGATCCGTCCGAAGTGGTCGCCCTGAAGGACGCCATCGCCGCCGCCGACGGGTTGCTGCTGGCCTCGCCCGAGTACAACGGCGGCATCACCGGCGTGCTGAAGAACGCGATCGACTGGGCGTCGCGCAAGGGCACGGCACGTGACGCCGCGCCGTTGGCCGGCAAGCGCGTGTGCATCTTCGGCGCCAGCCCCGGCATCACCGGTACCGTGCGCGCCCAGGACGCGCTGCGGCTGGTCCTGCGTCGCGCCGGCGCCATCGTCGAGCCGCAGGGCGAGGTGCTGGTGTTCCAGGCACACACCAAGATCGCCGACGGCAAGCTCGTCGACGAGCGCACCCGCGAGGCATTGGCCCGCCACCTTCAGCATTTCGTCGCGCCGACCGGGCGCGCTTCCTGATCCACCGAACCGGAAACGACATCGTGAGCATCGATCTGGCCGTCATCGGCGGCAGTGGCCTGTACAACTTCCCGGGCCTGGAAAACACCAGCCGGCAATCGGTGGATACCCCGTTCGGCCCGGCCTCGGGCGACGTGGTGACCGGCGATTTCGCCGGCAGGCGACTTGCCTTCCTCGCCCGCCATGGCGAGAGCCACAGCCTGCCGCCGCACCGAGTGAACTACCGCGCCAACCTGTGGGCGCTGCACCAGCTCGGCGCGCGCCGGGTGGTCGGCGTCAATGCCGTCGGCGGCATCCGCGACGACATGGGACCGCGGGTGATCGTGGTGCCGGACCAGATCATCGACTACACCCACGGCCGGTTCACCAGCTTCTGCGACGTGGAAGGGGCCGAGGTGAAGCACATCGACTTCAGCGAGCCCTACACCGCGTCGCTGCGGCGCGACCTGCTCGCCGCGGCGGCACGCGCTGGCGTGCCGGCGATCGACGGCGGCTGCTACGGCGCCACCCAGGGGCCGCGGCTGGAGACCCGCGCCGAGATTGCCCGCATGAAGCGCGACGGCTGCGATCTGGTCGGCATGACCGGTATGCCCGAGGCGGCGTTGGCCCGCGAGCTGGAGCTGGACTACGCCTGCCTCGCGCTGGTGGCCAATTTCGCCGCCGGCTGCGGCGATGAGGAGGAGATCAGCATCGAGGAGATCTTCGCCCACCTGGCCGCAGCCACCGCCGAAGTGCCGAAAATCCTCGGCGCGATGCTGGGTGCCTGAGGGCGGTCGAGGGACGCTGGCCGGATGCATGTTCAGGATATTGCGCTCGACCCACAAACATGCTGATACTTCGGGGGTGCCAGGGGCGGCGGACCAAGGGGATTAAGGGGTTCAGCGCGAGACCTTGGTGCATCCATCCTTAAGCTTCAGAGGTTGCCGCAATGCGTTTCGGTACGGTCAAGTGGTTCAACGACGCCAAGGGTTTCGGTTTCATCGCGCCCGAGGACGGTGGGGAGGACGTTTTCGTCCACTTTTCTGCAATCAACGCCAAGGGCTTTCGCAGCCTGCAGGAAGGCCAGCGCGTGAAGTTCGAAGTCACCCAGGGCCCGAAGGGCGCCCAGGCTTCGGGTGTCGAGCTCGCTACTGCCTGATTGTTCGATCGACGAATTACCCTGTTGTGGAAAACCCCGCGCCTGTCGCGGGGTTTTCTTTTATGCGCGCGAGGCGGGTTCTGGACGGATATCCGTACGCAATTGCCCGGTTTTCTTGGCTGCAGTACTCCAGTCGGAGTGGCCCCGAGCCGATACCCGTCCAGTCCACTGCTTCTGGTGAGTGAGCCGCGAACGCGCCCCCCGTTTGCCTGATATCCGGATGCATGTGACGGGTGGCTGGTGAGGCGGACAGACGGAGGAAAGAGATGTTTATGGAGCGCACGTTGCGGCGGTTTACGGTGGGGCGGCGGATCGGCCTGATCATCGTCCTGTTGCTGGTGCCGCTGGCGACCCTCAGCCTGGTCAGCATGGCCGTGCTGAACCGCCAGGAGATTGCCTTTCGCGATTCGGTGGAGGAATCGCTGCATGCACTGTTGCCGCTCACCACGCTCGAGCAACTGCTCGAGCGTGCGATGGTGGACGAACTCGAGGCGCAGTCGCACGAATCGGTTCCCGATTTCGCCTCGCTCACCCAGAACATCGATCGCAGCTTCGCCACGGTGGAGATGGCGGCCAGCGGGTCTGACGTGCCGATGGACCGGCTTACTGCCGCGCAACAGGCCTGGACCCAGGCCCGCCCCTCGGTGCAGCGATTGATCGAGCAGGTGACCCGGGCTTCGGGCGGAGACGACAGCGCTGCCGCGGCACTGTCCAGAAAGGAGCTGCAAGAGGCGGTCCTGGAGGTGCGCGATGCACGCAGGCACCTGGCGGCTGCGGTCAAGGCGCGTTACGAGCGCGCCGCGGCCATGCGGCACCGTCAGCTGCGCTGGCTGGTGATCGGCTGGGTGGCGACGGTCGCGCTTGCTGCCCTCATGGTCAGCGTGGTGCTCCGCTCGATCCTGCTTCCCATCCGCGAACTCGGCAGTTCGGCCAGGCGCTTCGCGGCCGGTGACATGTCGGCGCGGCTGCATGTCCGGGGCAGGGACGAGTTGAGCACGCTGGCCGAGCAGTTCAACGCGATGGCGACCTACTGGGAGCAAACACATCGCGAGGTGCTTGCCGAAGCCACCGAAGATGCCTTGACCGGACTGCCGAACCGGCGACGCATCCTCGCCCTGTTGTCGGCGGAGCTCGATGTGCACAAGGACGATCAGCAGCCGCTCGCGATCTTCATGATCGACCTCAACGATTTCAAGCAAATCAACGATACCTGGGGACATGCCGCCGGTGACGAAGCCCTGGTATGGGTCACCCGGCGCATGCGCGAATCGCTGCGCGAAGGCGATCACCTGGGACGCCTGGGTGGGGACGAGTTCCTCGCGATCCTGCCCGGGACGTCCCATGACCAGGCCAGGGAGCTGGCCGCCCGGCTGGTCGGGCAGGTGGCGACTGCGGCGGCCACGGGGCAGGGGCACCCCACCATCGGTGTGGGCCTGGCGGTAGCGCCCGAACACAGCTGGCATGCGGGGACCCTGTTGCGCCATGCCGACGCGGAGCTCTACGCGAACAAACAGCGGGCGAAGCGGGAACGGGCGGATGATCTGGCTTGACCCGGGCGCAGGTCGGACCGCGGTCTTCGTTCATCCACGCCAGTTCGCGTGCGCGTCCCAGAACGCCGCCGCCGCCCGGTACGCCTCGCGATCCAGCGGTACGCCGGAGCCGCCTTCCTCCACGCCCAGCGCGTTGCGCAGCATGGTGATCGGCACCATCGGGATCTCCTCCGGCTCCATCGTGTACAGGCAGCCGACCACGCCCCAGTCGGCGTCGATCGGTTCGCCTTCCTTCGCCAGCTGCTCGCGGCTGTAGAGGATCGGCAGCAGGTAGTTGGCGACCGGCGGCTCGACGCCCTCGAACCAGCGCACCAGCACCGGCAGCTCCTGCTTCGTGCGGGCCTCGTAGGCCGAGCGCAACAGGTGGCGGTTGGCGTCGGTGATCGGCACCGCCATGCAGCGCGTGGAGGTCCAGTTGCGGTGCACGTGCAGGCGGCAAAACGGCGCGTAGCCTTCGAGGACCTTCAGCGGGACCTCGTCGTTGAGGCGGCGCTCGAAGGCTTCGGCGCTGCAGTCCTGGATGGTGTTGCGGCGGGATTCGCGGGGGAACAGGCGGGCGTGGGCGAACGGGGTGAGGACGATGGACATGGCAGGCAACCGGTGGGACAGCGGACGAGGTTAACCCGTCCGTGCCCGCCTTCGCTTGCCGCGCCTCAGGCGACGAACTGCAGCTTCGCCAGTTCGGCGTAGAGGCCGCCCTCGGCCAGCAGGCTCTCGTGCGTGCCCTGCGCCACGATGCGGCCGTCGTCCATCACCACGATGCGGTCGGCACGCTGCACGGTGGCCAGGCGGTGCGCGATGACCAGGGTGGTGCGGCCTTTCTCCAGCCGCTCCAGTGCCTGCTGGATCGCCGCCTCGGACTGCGCGTCGAGCGCCGAGGTGGCCTCGTCGAGCAGCAGCAGCGGCGCGTCGCGCAGGATCGCGCGGGCGATCGCCACGCGCTGGCGCTGGCCGCCGGACAGGCGCACGCCGCGCTCGCCCATCTCGGCCCGGTAGCCGTCGTCCAGTGCGCTGATGAACTCGTGCGCCTCGGCGGCGCGGGCCGCTTCGATCACCTCGTCGTCGCTGGCGTCCTGCCGGCCGAAGCGGATGTTGTCGGCCGCCGTGCCGCTGAAGATCACCGTCTCCTGCGGCACCAGCGCGATGGCGCCGCGCAGCTCCGGCAGGGGCAGCGCGCGCAGGTCCACGCCGTCGAAGGTGATGCGGCCGGACTGCGGGTCGTAGAAGCGCAGCAGCAGCCCGAACACCGTGCTCTTGCCGGCGCCCGAGGGGCCGACCAGCGCGACCGTCTCACCCGGGTTCACCACTAGGCTGAAGTCTTCCAGCGCGGCGGTATTCGGGCGGGTCGGGTAGTGGAAGCGCACGTGGTCGAAGTGGAGGGCGCCTCGCGCGGGCGAGGGCAGGGCCAGGGGCTGCGCCGGGGCGGTGACCTGCGGCGTCTCGGCCATCAGCTCGCCGATGCGCTCCATCGCACCGGCCGCGCGCAGCACGTCGCCCCACACCTCGGACAGACCCGCCACCGAGCCGGCTGCGAACACCGCGTACAGCACGAACTGGCCAAGCACGCCGGCGTCCAGCGTGCCGGCGAGCACGTGGCGGGCACCGGCCCACAGCACCAGGGTGATCGCGCCGAACACCAGCACGATCACCGACATGGTCAGCAGCGCACGCATGCCGATGCGACGGCGCGCGGTGGCCAGGGCGAGGCGGATGGCTTCGCCGTAGCGGCCGCTCTCGATGCCTTCGCGGGCATAGGCCTTCACGGCTGTGGCGGCGTTGAGGGTTTCGTTGGCGATCGCCGCGGCGTCGGCCAGCCGGTCCTGGCTGGCGCGAGAGAGCTTCTGCACGCGACGGCCGAACACCAGGATCGGCAGCATCACCGCGGGAATCACCAGTGCAGTGAGGCCGGCCAGTGCCGGTGCGGTCCAGACCATCGCCACGGTCGCGCCGACCAGCATCACCGCGCTGCGCAGGGCGACCGACACGCCTGAGCCGACCAGCGCCTGCACCACTTCGGTGTCGGCGCTCAGGCGCGAAGTGAGCTCGCCGACGCGGCTCTTTTCGAAGAACTCCACGTCAAGCCGGATCACGTGCGCATACAGCGCATCGCGCAGCGAGGCGAGCGACCGCTCGCTCAGCAGGGTGATGCAGAAGTAGCGCCCCGCCGTGGCGACGGCCAGCACCAGCGCCACGCCGAACAGCGCCAGGAAGGTCTCGTTGATCACCGCCAGGCTGGAGGTGCCGAAGCCCTGGTCGATGATGTGGCGGAACGCCATCGGCAGCACCAGCGAGGCGCCGGAGGACAGCCCCAGGAACACCAGCCAGCCGATCGCCAGCGCCCGGTGCGGCCGCAGATAGGGCCAGAGGGAGCGAAGGGAGCTGAGGCGACGGGAGGAGCGGGGCTTGCCGGCGTCGTCGGTCATGGGAGTCGCTTGCGGGGCATCAGCCGGTTGAGGTGGGGTGGCCGGGCGGGGTTTCAATGCGCGTCCTCGCGAAGAGCCGCTCGTTCCGAGCCTGTCGACCCGGCGTGCGCCCGCGGCCGCACATCAATCCAGCCGCTTGCCCTCGCTGCGCCCCCGCGTGAGGTCGACGATGCGCGCCTGCGCCTCGGCCACCCGGCTTTCCGGCAACTGCAGCTGCAGTCGCGCGCCGCTGGCGTGGAACTGCTCGTCGGTGACGCTGGCGTCCAGCTCTGCCAGCCGCGCCTTGAGCAGGGCGAGGTCGCCGAATTCGCAGTCCAGGGCCAGCATGGCCTTGGGCACGATCGGTACCCGCTCGGCCAGCCGCAGGCACTCGGCGGCGGTGCCGCCGTAGGCGCGGGCCAGACCACCGGCACCGAGCTTGATGCCGCCGTACCAGCGGGTGACCACCACCACGGCACGGTCGATACCCTGGCCTTCGATCGCCTGCAGGATGGGACGCCCCGCGGTGCCGCCGGGCTCGCCGTCGTCGTTGAAGCGGTAGGCCTGGCCGATGCGGTAGGCCCAGCAGTTGTGCGTGGCCGCCGGGTCGCCCACTTCCTGCACGAAGGCGAGCGCTTCCTCGGGCGAGTCGACCGGAGCGGCCAGGGCGAGGAAGCGGCTCTTCTTGATGTCCTGCTCGTGCCGGCAACGTCCTGCGAGGGCGAGGAGTGCGTCACTCACGGCGTGTCGCCCAGATGGCGCTTGAGGTCGTCCGGCAGCGGCCAGTCGGGGTGCGCGCGGTGGAAGTCCTGCAGGCGCCTGTCGGCCTCGCGGGTCTCGCCCCGCGCGTAGAGTGCGCGGATGGCATCCAGCTCCGCGGCGGGGGCGACCACGGCCGGCGCAGGCACCACGGCCGGTGCTGGTGCCGGTGCCGGCTCGGCGAGCTCGATAGCGGCGGGTGGTGCGGGTGGCGCTGGAGGCGCGGGAGGAGCTGGCGCAACCTGTGCCGCCATCGAGCCGGCGTCCGGCATGTCCGCCGTCGATGGGCGGGGTTCCATGCGGCGCACAGAGGCTGGCGGGCTCGCCGGAGCCGGGGACATGCGATCGGGCAGGCTCTGCGAAGCGGTTGGTCGTGGCGCCTGCAGCTTCATCGCCTGGCGGGGCGGCGCAACGCGTGCGGCGGGCAGGGTCCGCTCGGACGGCGGTTGCGTCTGTCCCGTGACGACGGCTTTCATCGCCGGTGCCATGGGGGCGCGACGCTGTGCGTCGCCGGAGTTGGCCGCGACGCCTGCATCGCCGCTGCGAGCTGCGTCGGCAGTTGCCGACACCGTGGCCGGAGCAGGCGACGTTACCTGGTGTGTCGGCATCTCACGCATGCGCCAGGCGAGGCCGGCCGCGAGCACCACCGTGGCCGCGGTGCCGAGGGCGATCAGCCAGCGCGGGCGACGACGGGTGCGCGCCGGGGCGGTCACCTCCCGCGCGGCCTGCGCGGCCGCTTGCCGGATCGCGGCATCCAGCGCGGGACCCGGTTCGGACGATGGCAGTCGGCCGTACAGCGCTTTCAGCTCGGCTTCGCCGGGCAGGTCGTCGTCATGCGTGGGATCGGGCGGCAGGGGCGTGGTCATGGGTTCAGTACGTCGCGCAGTTTGGTCATGGCGTAGCGCAGGCGGGACTTCACGGTCTCGCGGCCCACGCCGGTGACGTCGGCGATCTCCTCCAGGCTAAGGTCGTTTTCCAGGCGCAGCAGCACGGCGTTGCGCTGTTCGTCCGGCAACTGGTCGATGGCGAGCTGCAGTCGGCGACGCTGCTCGAACTCGGACAACGCGTGCTCGGGTTGTTCACGCTCAGGCGCCGGGTGGCTGGCCAGGGCGATCTCCGCTTCCTCACCGGCAGCCAGCGGACGCTTGCGGCGATGGCCGTCGATGACCAGGTGATGCGCGATCTGCAACAGCCAGGTCTGGAAGCGTGCCTGCGGCTGGTAGCGTTCGCGCGCGGCGATCACCCGGCTCCAGGTGTCCTGGAACAGCTCGTCGGCCAGTGCCCGGTCGCGCACGCTGCGCAGCAGGAAGCGATACAGCGGTCCACGGTAGGTCGCATACAGCGTGTCGAACGCGGCGAGATCACCACGTGCGTAGGCCAGCATCAGCTGGGCATCGGGATCGACCACCGCATCCATGGGCGGCGAGGGTACGCGATCCGCGCTTTCGCGATAAGTCGTCATGCGGCTCCGTCGGGGCGGAGTGACCGCCGCCGTGGCGCCGTCGCGACGGGGGAGGACAGTCGGCGGGGAACCGACCATCGCCATCGCGGACGGCGCCACGGCACGGTCGACCTCAACGCTGCGCGGTGGCGTCGTCGGCCACGTCGGGCGCATGGGTGGACAGGCCATCGGCGAGCGACACCAACTGCACGAAGCCGGCGCGGTAACCGTCCGGATCGTCACCGCGCGCACCGCGGGCGAGCGCGGCGATGTGGGCGTAGTCGTAGCCGTCGACGTAGCGGCCGCCACGCAGCCGGTCGGCGAATGCGGCCACCGCGGCGGCGAAGCGCAGGCGCTGGCTGGCCTCGCGTTCCGGCTGCGCGGCGATCGGGCGTTCGACCAGGGTGCTGCGGTCCTGGCCCGGCAGCTTGTAGCGCAGGCGCAGGAAGGCCAGTTCGCCGTGGTGCGCGCGGTCGTCCGCCGGCTTCGCGTAGCGCAGCGGATCGATGCGGGCGGCAGCGGAACCGGCCGGCGTGATCTCGTACAGCGCGGTCACGTTGGCACCGGCGCCGATGTCACCCGAATCCACCGCGTCGTTGTTGAAATCCTCGCGGCGCAGCACGCGCTTTTCGTAGCCGATCAGGCGGTATTCCTTCACTTGCGACGGATTGAACTCCACCTGCACCTTCACGTCTTTCGCGATGGTCAGCAGGGTGGCGGACATCTCGTCGACCAGCACGCGGCGGCCCTCGGCCAGGCTGTCGATGTAGTGGTGGCTGCCGTTGCCGGCGTCGGCCAGCATCACCGCCATCGCGTCGTTGTAGTTGCCTTCGCCGAAGCCCAGCGTGGTGAGGGCGACGCCGCTCCTGCGGTGGTCCTCGATGGTGGTCTTCAGGGCCTGCTCGTCCACCGTGCCGACGTTGAAGTCGCCGTCGGTGGCCAGGATCACCCGGTTCACGCCGCCCTGGATGAAGCCCTGTTCGGCTTCGGCATAGGCCAGGTCGATGCCGGCCGCGCCATTGGTCGAGCCGTAGGCGCCGAGGCGGTCGATCGCCGCGTCGATGGTGGCGTGCCGGTCGCCGGGGGTGGAGGCGAGCGCCACGCCCGCGCTGCCGGCGTAGGTGACGATGGCCACGCGGTCCTGCTTGCGCAGCTTGGTGACCAGTTGCTTCAGCGAGGCCTTGAGCAGCGGCAGTTTGTCCGGCTCGTCCATCGAGCCGGAGGTGTCGACCAGGAACACCAGGTTGGCTGCGGGAATCGCGCTGGCCGGCACGCGGTAACCCTGCACACCGATCAGCAGCAGCTGGCGCTGCGGGTTCCACGGCGCCGGTGCCAGTTCGGTGGTGACGCTGAAGGGTTGGCTGCGATCCTTGGGCGGGGCGTAGCCGTAGTCGAAGTAGTTGATGAATTCCTCCGCGCGCACCGCATCGGCGGGTGGCAGCTGGCCGGCGTCCAGCATGCGCCGCACGTTGGTGTACGAGCCGGTGTCCACGTCCAGCCCGAAGGTCGACACCGGCTGCTCGCTGGCCAGATGCACCGGATTGGTGTCGCGATGGGTGTAGTGCTCGGTGTTCACCGCGACCGGCAGCACCGGGGCGAACGAGGCGATGCGCATGGGGGCACCGGCGACCTGCATCGCCTTCAGCGCGCCGAGGCTGCGCGCCTCGCGGGCGAACGAGGGGGCGCTTGGCGGCGCCGGCGGTGCAGGGGGCGCGGACAGGCGATCCGTGACGGGGGACGGCCGGTCGGCCGCGGCAACCGGTGCCGGGGTCGCTGCGTGCGTGTCCGCCGCCTGCGGCGTCTGGCGGGCGGGCGCGCAGGCGACGAGCGCCAGTGCTGTGGCGAGTGCGAGGGGCAGGGTGCGCAGCGGGAGCTTGGCAGGCATCGGACGACCTCCGGGTGGGTGTGTTGGATGAAACGCACCCGCCCGGGAAACGGGGTCGAACGCTGTCGCTCGCGGTAGCATGGTCGCCCTTTCCCCACGCGGTGCCGTCCCGACCATGCTCCACAACGACATCCTGCGCGCCATCCGCTACATGCTCGACCTCAGCGACGCCAAGGTGGTGGAACTGGTCAAACTGGCCGATCCGGACTACCTGCTGGAAAAGGAGGACGTGCAGGCGATGCTGCTGCGTCCGGAGGATCCTGGCTACCAGACCTGCAGCACGCCGGTGCTGGCGCGGTTCCTCGACGGGCTGGTGATCTACCGCCGCGGCCGCGACGACAGCCAGCCGCCGCGACCGCCGGAAAAGCGGATCACCAACAACGTGGTGCTGAAGAAGCTGCGCGTGGCGTTCGAACTGAAGGACGTGGACATGCATGCCATCTTCGAGGCGGTCGGCCTGCCGGTGTCCAAGCCGGAGCTGAGCGCGCTGTTCCGCCAGCCCGACCACAAGAACTTCCGCGCCTGCGGCGACCAGATGCTGCGCAATTTCATGAAGGGCCTGACGATGCGTCTGCGCGGCGGGGTTTGACGTATACGCAGGGTTTGCCGCTCCGGCGGCCCGACCCTCGCGAGGCCCGACCATGTCCGACATCCACCAGCTGGTGTACGCCAGCCGTGCCACCTTCCAGCCCACCGACAACGGCGGCGGCGTCGAGCCGGAGGTGGCCCGCATCCTGATGCAGTCGCGCCGCAACAACCCGAGGCGCGGGCTGGTCGGTGCCCTCTATTACGGCGACGGCTGCTTCTTCCAGTGCCTGGAGGGGCCGCGGGCGTCGATCGACGATCTGTTCGGGCGCCTGCAGGCCGACCCGCGCCACCGCGACGTGCTGGTGCTGCGTCGCCACGAGATCGCCGCGCCTTCGTTCGCCGAGTGGTCGATGAAATACGTGCCGACCGCCGGCGACGTGCAGACGCTGCTGGCCATGCACGGCAAGGATCGCTTCGACCCCTACACCTTCGACGAGCGGCTGATCGAGGCGATGGTCGGCCTGCTGCACCACCGCGCCGACTCCGATGGCCTCAACCCGGTGGCGCCGCCGCCCCGGGCCGCGCGCACGATGCCAGAGGAGACGCACGAGGGCGGCGCGCGCTGGCTGCTGCCGGTGCTGGTGTTCGTCGCGGTGGCTGTGGCCGCCGTGGCGGCCGTGCTGCTGCGCTGAACCGTCAGCCGATCAGCGGTCCCGGCACCGGATGGCTGAAGTCCTGTGGAGCCAGGTCCTGGGTCAGCCGGAACACGCCCTCGTGGATCTTGCGCGGGAGCACCACGTCGAGCACGGTGGTCTGGTGCGGGCCGAGCGCAGTGAACAGATCGTCGCCGATGCCGCTCTGCGCGATCGCGTGGTGTACCAGTCCCGCCAGGTCGACCGGCTTCACCAGCGCGCCGTAAGGGCGATGTCCCTGCACGGCAGGGCGCAGTGTGCGGCGCGTATTGCGCGGATCCGGCACCCGGCCGTCGCCGGCCAGCAGGGTGTGGTTGAGGAACAACGACACGGTGGTGCGTTGGTGCGAGTTGGCCTGCCGGTCGATCAGGAAGTCGGGCGGCATCAGATCCGGACTCGGTGGCGTGCCGGCGGTCAGCAGCAGGCCCGCGCCGGTCAGCGGTTCGCCGGCTTCGTCGGCCAGACGCAGGATCAGCAGGCTGCGCGGATCGTGGATGTGCACGCGTGGCGGGAAGGGGCCGGCCGGCTCCAGCTCCACCTTGTCCGCATCGCGCGCGGCGTTCTCCTGGTCGAAGGCCTCGCACAGTGCGGTGTAGCCCGCGGCGTCGCGTACCGTGAGGCAGCGCAGGATGGCGTCGATGGTGGCCGGCTGCGCGCCGGCGAGGATGCCGTGCTCGGTGCCCGAATGCGATGCGCCCGCAATCAGCTTGAACGCGCAGCGCGGTCCGCGGGTGAGGTAGAGCGAGAGTGGGTCGATGCCGCTGGCGCCGCCGCTTTCTTCGCCGGCCAGGCTCAGCACGGCATGCGCGGCGTTGAGGTTGGCGGCCGCGATACGCACCACGCCGTCGGAGCCGTCCTCGCCGGTGTAGCTGTTGAGGTGGTCGTAGAGCGAGCGGTCGGGGCGGTCGCCGGTCAGCACGAAGCGGAACAGTCCGCCATCGAGTGGATCGCTGCCGTGGATCATGTCCAGGTTCAGGCGCAGCGATTCGGCGCTACCCAGTTCCAGCCAGTCGAGGATGCGCTGGCCCGGTTCCACGCCGTCGAACCAGGCTTTCAGCCGGCCGAGCACGCCCTTGCCCAGTTGGGCCAGCGCCGAGCCGAAGTTGGCCGGCGCCAGCATCACCAGATGGCTCAGCCGGATGGTGCTGTAGCGGCTGGGTGTGTCTCGTTGCGCGCGCAGCCACTCGCGCACGACCGGGCCGCCGGTGGAATGGGTGATGCAGTCGAACGACGGCTCGAGCAGGTGCAGATCGCGCAGTGCGTGGTCGAATGCGCGCACCAGGTCGCTCATGGTGACCGTGTCGTCGAAGCTCACATATTCGCTGAGCCAGATGTCGCGGATGGTCAGCGGCATGCCTTGCGCGGCTGCCTGCTGCTGCAGCCGCTGCGGCATCTGGCCGTAGGTGGCCGTGCTGGTGACGCTCCAGCCGTGGACGAAGACCAGGGTGGCCATGCGACGCCTCCATGTCCTGCCCCGGCGGGGCCGTTCCCCACCGGTGTCCGCACGATGGTACGCCGCTGCGTCGATCCGGTGGTCGGTGCCGTCACTCGGCGGCGAGCGGTGCGCTCATGCCTGGGCGCGGCGTCCCGCGGCCGATCAGTTCCAGGGGCTGCCCCCACGGCGTGCGGACCTCGATGTGCAGCAGTCCATCCGGATCGACGGTTCCGGTCTCACGACCGGCGACAAGCGGCACGTGCCGCTGCTGCAACCAGCCAAGCGTGGCGTCGACATCGTCGGTGCGCAGGCGCAAGGCCGGCCTGGCGCCGGCTTGCGGCGCTCCCTTGACGACCTCCACCACGCTGCCCTGGCCGCATTCCAGCAGCGCGCGATCACCATTGGCGTCCAGGACGTCGCAGCCCATCGTCTCGCGCAGGAAGGCGGTGGCCGCCGGCACGTCCGGCGTGACCGCACGGGTGTAGTCGCTGCCGGACTCCGCGCGGACGGGCATGACGCCACCGCCGGCGAAAAGCACCAGCAGCAGTCCCGCGATGATCAGTCCACGTTGGATCACGACACACACCTCCGTCGGCGATGCCGGGAAGATTGGACTGTCCGCGTGACTTTCCAGTGGCGATCCCGTGGTCGCTGCGTTTCCTGACACGAACGCTGCGCTAGGCTTGGCGTTTGGACGGAGGGACGCGATGAGCCTGGGTGTGATCGGGGGACTGGTCCTGCTGGGGCTGGTGCTGGCATGGCGGGGATGGAGGCGGGCGGCACTGGCCGCCCTGGTGCTGGCGTTGGGGACGCTGTGGGTAGTTGGTTACCGTCCGGTGCCGCAGAGGATGCTTGACGGCCTGCAGGCCGGATTTTCCACCGAGGCGAGCGGCGCCTGGGCGCCACGCAACGCCATCGTGCTGCTCGGTGCCGGCACGACGCGCGTGCCGGATGGCACGGTGGAGCCGTCGTTCTATGCCTTCGGCCGGATCGCCCGTGCCGCCGCCGTCTACCAGGCGTGCCGCACGTCGGGCGACGACTGCAAGTTGCTGGTCAGCGGAGGCGATGCCGTGCACAGCGGCCGGGCCGAGGCGCTGGTGTACGGCGATCTGCTGGCGCGGATGGGGGTGCCCCGCGGTGACCTGATCCTGGAGTCACGCAGCCTGTCGACCTGGCAGAACGCCCAGTTCAGCCGCCCGCTGCTGGCGACCTACCATCCGCAGAAGATCGTGCTGGTGACGTCCGGCATGCACATGCGGCGGGCGCTGCTCTACTTCGGTCACTTCGGCATTCATCCCGACGCGGTGCGCAGCGATCTGCTGCGCGCGCGCCAGGGCTGGCTGCCGAGTTCGTGGAACGCGATGGTGTTCGACCTGGCGCTGCACGAGTACATCGGGCAGCTGCAGTTTCTCGTCTACAACCTGACCGGCAAGAATCCGCCGCCGTTGCCGCCGCTGTCGCTGGCTCCGCCGCCGGCGCAATCGTCGGCGTCGGTACCGGCCCCTGCATCGACGGCGGCGATCCACTAGGGCCGTCGGGCCACGGCATTGCGCCGCGGCCCGACGCCGACTCAGGCCGCGTCGCGCAGCGAGGCCAGGTCGATCACGAAGCGGTAGCGCACGTCGCTCTTGAGCATGCGCTCGTAGGCCTCGTTGATGTCCTGGATGCGGATCATCTCCACGTCCGAGACGATGCCGTGCTCGGCGCAGAAATCGAGCATCTCCTGGGTCTCGGCAATGCCGCCGATCAGCGAGCCGGCGATCGAACGGCGGCCGAAGATCACGTTGGCCGCGTGCACCGGCGGATCCATCGGCTCGACCAGGCCCACCAGGCAGTGCGTGCCGTTGAGGGCCAGCGTGGCCAGGTACGGGTTGAGGTCGTGCCTGGTCGGCACGGTGTCGAGGATGAAGTCGAAGCGGCGCGCCACGGCCTTCATCTGCGCCTCGTCGGTGGACAGCACCACGTGGTCGGCGCCCAGCCGGCGCGCTTCCTCCTCCTTGCTCGGCGAGCGGGTGAACAGCGTGACCTCGGCGCCCAGCGCCTTGGCGAACTTCAGGCCCATGTGGCCCAGGCCACCCAGGCCGACCACCGCCACCTTGCTGCCCGGGCCGATGTTCCAGTGCTTGAGCGGCGACCAGGTGGTGATGCCGGCGCACAGCAGCGGCGCGGCGGCCTTGGCGTCCAGCCGCGGATCGATGCGCAGCACGAATTTGTCGTTGACCACGATCCGCTCGGAGTAGCCGCCGAAGGTCGGCAGGCCATCCTTTTTGTCGACACTGTTGTAGGTGGCGACCATGCCTTCGACGCAGTACTGCTCCAGGCCCTGGTGGCAGGCGTCGCAGTGCTGGCACGAGTCGACCATGCAGCCCACGCCGACCAGGTCGCCGCCCTTGAAGCCCTTCACTTCGGCGCCGACCGAGGCGACCCGGCCGATGATCTCGTGGCCCGGCACCATCGGATACAGGCTGCCGCCCCATTCGTTGCGGGCCTGGTGGATGTCGGAGTGGCAGACGCCGCAGTACAGGATGTCGATCACCACGTCGTCGGCGCGCGGCTCTCGGCGCTCGAAGCTGTGCGGGGCCAGCGGAGTGGTGGCGGACTGGGCGGCAAAGCCACGGATGTTCAATGCCATGCGGATCTCCTTCGATGGGGAATGGTTCGGAGCAACCGGAAAATTATCGTCGCGGGGACGGCCGGGGCCGTAGCCGGATCCTGCGCGATCCTTGCCTGTTCCTCCGGGGTCGGCGCGATGGTGCTCGATTCGGCGTGGAGAATTGGGCAAGATCGCGCGGTCGACAAGAGTTGAAAAGACATTGAAAACAGATGACAAGCCCGTGATCCGCGCCGACCGCATGCGGCTGGATCGCGACGAATTGGCAAGCCGCATTGAACGATTCGCCAGCGCCGACGGGGCCTGCGGGCGGTTCCATCCGCGGCTGGCCTTCTTCCGGGCCGAGGCGCCGGAGCCGCGGCTGTCGATGGTCTACGACCCGGCGCTGGTGCTGGTCGCGCAGGGCGCCAAGCAGGTGATCCTGGGCGATGAGGTGCATCGTTACGACGAGTCGAACTACCTGCTCAGCGCGTTCGAGTTGCCGGCGCACTGCCAGGTGATCGAGGCTTCGCCGGAGCGCCCCTACCTGTGCGTGAAGCTGTGCCTGGACATGGACCTGCTACGCGAACTGCTGGCCTCGGCGCCGGCGGCACCGCCCGGGGCGTCCGGGCGGGGTCTGGCGGTGAGCCCGCTCGATCCGGGCCTGCTCGACGCGGTGCTGCGGCTGGTACGGCTGCTCGACTCGCCCGGCGATATGGCCGTGCTCGGACCGCTGGTCGAACGCGAGATCCTCTACCGCCTGCTGACCGGGCCGCAGGGCAATCGCCTGCGCGAGCGTGCGGTGGCAGGCAGCCGCAGCCAGCAGGTCGCCCGGGCGATCGAGTGGCTGCGCCGGCATTACCGCCAGCCATTGCGCATCGGCGATCTGGCCGCCGAAGTGGCGATGAGCACCTCGTCGCTGCATCACCATTTCCGTGCGGTCACGGCGATGAGCCCGCTGCAGTACCAGAAGCAGCTGCGCCTGCAGGAGGCGCGCCGGCTGCTGATGTCCGAGGCCGGGGACGTGGCGTCGGTCGCCCACCGCGTGGGCTACGAGAGCCCGTCGCAGTTCAGCCGCGAATACAGCCGCCAGTTCGGCGCGCCGCCATCGCGGGACGTCGAGCAACTGCGGCGCAGCTTCGGCCGGACCGCAGCTACCGGCTGATCCGGCTCAGCCCTCGCGCATCACCATCAGGCGCACTTCGGTCATGTCCTCGATGGCGTAGCGCACGCCTTCGCGGCCCAGGCCGGAGAGCTTCACGCCGCCATAGGGCATGTTGTCGACGCGGAAGCTGGGCACGTCGTTGACCACCACGCCACCCTGTTCGAGTTCGTCCCAGGCACGCATGGCATGGTCGAGGCGGTTGGTGAAGATGCCGGCCTGCAGGCCGAAGTCGGAGTCGTTCACCCGCGCCACTGCCTCGTCGAACGTTCGGAACGGCGCGAGCAGGGCGAACGGGCCGAACGCTTCCAGCCGGTTGACCTTCGCCTCGGGCGGCACGTCCTCCATCAGCGTGGCCTCAAGCATCGCGCCGTCGCGCCGGCCTCCACACAACAGTTTCGCGCCGGCCTGGCGGGCCTCGGCGATCCAGTCGTGCAGGCGTTGCGCGGCGGCCTCGTCGATCATCGGCCCGAGGGACACGCCCTTCTTCTTCGGATCGCCGGCCTTGAGCTTTTTCACCGCGGCGACCAGCTTGCGCTTCAGCGCCTCGTAGACATCCACGTGCGCGTAGATGCGCTGCACGCTGATGCAGCTCTGGCCGGACTGATAGAACGCACCGAACACCAGCCGCTCGACCACGTGGTCGAGCCTGTCGCCCTGGTCGGCGTCGACGATGCAGGCGGCATTGCCGCCCAGCTCCAGCGTGACCTTCTTGCGCCCGGCGCGGGCCTTGAGCTCCCAGCCGACCTGGCCGCCGGTGAAGGAAAGCAGCTTGAAGCGCTCGTCCTCCACCAGCGGCGTGGCATGGGCGCCGTCCAGCGGCAGGATCGAGAACGCGCCTTGGGGCAGGTCGGTCTCGGCCAGCACCTCGCCGATGATCAACGCGCCGACCGGGGTCTTCTCCGACGGCTTGAGCACGAACGGGCAGCCCGCCGCGATCGCCGGGGCGACCTTGTGCGCCACCAGGTTGAGCGGAAAGTTGAACGGCGTGATGAAACTCACCGGCCCCAGCGGCACACGGCGCGTGTAGCCGTGGTAGCCGTCGAGCCGGGCGGCGATCTCCAGGTTGAGCGTCTCGCCGTTGATGCGCACGGCTTCTTCGGCGGCGATGCGGAAGGTTTCGATCAGGCGGGTCACTTCGCCGGCGGCATCCTTGATCGGCTTGCCGGCCTCGATGCACAGCGCGCGGGCGAGCTCGTCCCTGCGCGCATCGAAGCGCTCGGCGCAGTGCTGCAGCACCACCTGGCGCTGCCACGGCTTGAACGCGCGCATCGCCGGCGCAGCCTTCACCGCGGCGGCGATCGCCTTCTCGGTGGCGCGGGCATCGGGCACAGCCACGCGGGTGGCGAGCCGGCCGCTGAACTTGTCGCGGACCTCGAGCGTCTGCTTCGACGTCTGCGGACGGTTGGCGAGGTAGTAGGGATAGGACTTGGCAAGCATCGAGGTCTCCGGTGCGGACCGGTAGGAAAGCCGACAGTGTCGTGCGTCCGGCGTGGTGCGGACGTGGATGCGCCGATCAGTCGCCGGCGCGGGCGGTGAGTTCGCCCTCGGCCAGCCGGATGCGCAGCGCATCGCCGGGTTCGACGTGCGCGGGCGAGCGCAGCACCTTGCCGCGGGCGTCGAAGGCGATGGCGTAGCCGCGCTCCAGCGTGGCCAGCGGACTGACCGCATGCAGCGCACGGGCGACCTGGGCGAGGGTGAGCCGCTTGCGCTCGAGCGTGCGGGCAATGGCGCGGCGCAGGCGCGGGTCGAGCTCGTCGAGCCTGCGGTGGAGCAGGGCGAGACGGTGCCGCGGGTGCTGGGCCAGCAGGCGCGCCAGCAATTGCTCCAGCCGGCGTTCGCGGCGCGTGCTGCCGGCGCTCAGCGCCGCCTGCAGGCGGCGGTGCAGGTTCGTCAGCCGATCGCGGTCGCGGGCCAGTCGCGCCTGCGGCCGCTGCGCCTGCAGGCGGGCGAACAGCTGGTCCACGCGCTGGTCGAGGGTCTGCAGCTTGCGCCGCTCGACGGTGACCAGGCGCTGCTCGAGCAGGCGCAGCTGCCGCGCCATCTGGGCCGCGTCCGGCACCAGCAGCTCGGCGGCGGCCGAGGGCGTGGGGGCACGCAGGTCGGCGACGAAGTCGGCGATGCTGAAGTCGACCTCGTGGCCCACCGCGCTGACCACCGGCACGGCGCTGGCGTGCACGGCGCGGGCGACGGCCTCGTCGTTGAACGCCCAGAGGTCTTCCAGCGAGCCGCCGCCGCGGGTCAGCAGCAGTGCGTCGTAGCGGCCGCTGGCGGACGCCTTGCGCAGCATCGCCTCGATCGCCGGCGGCGCTTCCTTGCCCTGGACGGGTACCGGCAGCACGTCGACCTCGACCAGCGGCCAGCGCCGGCCGAGCACGCTCAGCACGTCGCGGATCGCCGCGCCGGTCGCCGAGGTGATCACGCCGAGACGGCGTATATATCGGGGCAGCGGCCGCTTGCGCGCGACATCGAACAGGCCCTCGGCGTCAAGCCTGGCCTTGAGCTGGTCGAACGCGCGACGCAGCGCGCCCTCGCCGGAGGGCTCCATCGCCTCGGCCACCAGCTGGAACTCGCCGCGCGGCTCGTACAGGCCCACCTTCGCCCGCACCAGCACCTGCATGCCGTCCACCGGTTTGAAGGTGAGCCGGCTGCTTTTCATCTTGAACATGGCGCAGCGCACCTGGGCGCCGGCGTCCTTGAGCGTGAAGTACAGGTGCCCCGACGCGGGGCGGGCGACGTTGGACAGCTCGCCCTCGATCCACACCATCGGCAGTGCGTCTTCCAGCAGCCCGCGCACCAGCCGGTTCAGCGTGCTGGGGGTGAGGATGCGGCGCGGGGCGTCGGCATCGGGTGCCGGGCCCCCGGGGAAGGGATCGAACGTGGACATGAGCGGCGCAGGTTAGCACGAAGGTTACGCAAGACATGCGCTTGCAGTCTGTCGTGCACACCAAGCCTCAGGCATGGCATCCAATCCATTGATTACATTTAATAAATGGAGGATCTTATTCGTCTTCGCCGTCCGGCACGGAGTGCCCGAGATGTGCCTGCCGGTTGCGCCAGGCGCGCACGCCCAGATTCAAGGCGAGCCACGCCGCGAGCAGCGCCAGCGGCCAGGCCAGCACCGCCGGCCACAGCGCGCCGACGAGCGCCAGCACGGCCAGCACCGCCGTACCGGTGAGCAGCGGGCCGGTGTCGGTGTCACCCAGCACGCGACGGTCGGTCAGCACGGCGCCGACCGTGTTGGCCAGGCGCAGCGCGCTGGCCGCCGCGCGTCCGGAGCTGCCGCGGGCACCGCGCGGCACATGGTGCGGGCGCGGTCGGGGTCGGGCCTCCTCGTTGGGCTGCACCCGTTCGCCCCGGCGCCGCCGTCGCGGAGCGAGCACGATCTCGGTGGCGTTGGTCAGGTCTTTTTCGTACTGCCCGGCGAGCTGGGCGGCGAAGCCCTCGTCTTCCACCGCGACGTCGATCTCGCGGTTGCCCAGCCAACTGGCGATGTTGAGGTTGGACGAGCCGACCCGTGCCCATTGCCCGTCGGCGACGGCCGTCTTGGCGTGGATCATCGAGCCGTTCCACTCGAACACCCGCACGCCGGCCTTGAGCAGTGGCCGGTAGCCCGATCGCGACAAGCCAGCGACCATCGGGATGTCGCTGCTGCCCGGCACCAGCAGGCGCACGTCGACGCCATCGCGGGCGGCGGCGGCGAGCGCCTGCACGTAGGGCGCCACGCCGACGAAGTAGGCGTCGGTCAGCCACAGCGTGCGGCGGGCCATCGCGGCGATCTGCTGGTCGAGCCGGTACAGGCCGGCGGTCGACGGCTCGGTGGCGATCACCCGCAGTGCTACCCCACCTGCAGCCTCGGTGGCCACGGGTGCCCACACCGGCAGGGTGCCGCCCGTGCTGGCCCAACTGCGGACGAACGCCGCCTCCACCTCGGCCACCGCCGGCCCGCGCAGCGAGACGCCGGTGTCGCGCCAGGGCGCCACGCCGCGAGCGGCATCACCCAGCCACTTCTCGCTGATGCATACGCCGGACAGGAAACCAAGTTCGCCGTCCACCACCAGTACCTTGCGGTGGTCGCGGCTGATCCAGCCGAACGGTTTGCCCAGTCGCGGCGGGTTGTACATGCGTATCTGGCCGCCGGCATCGCGCAGCGGCTTCCAGAAGGCCGGACCGGACTGGTTGAGGCAGCCGACCCAGTCGTACAGCACGGCGACGAACACGCCGGAAAGCGCCCGCTCCACCAGCGCGTCGCGGAACGCCCGGCCGATCGGATCGTCGCGGATGATGTAGTTCTCCAGCAGCACCCGCATGCGCGCGTGGCGGATCGCCGCCAGCCAGCGCTGGTAGTGCACGGCGGCGTCGATCAACAGTTCCACCGCATTGCCCGCCACCAGCGGGGCGCCGGCCGCACGGCTCAGCGCCTGCGCGGCCAGCAGGCGGTCGGGGCGAGAAATGTCGAACGGCGAGGAGACCATGGCCGGAGTCTAGGACATGCTCCGCAAATCGGGCTTCTGGCATGATCCTGCCATGCAGCGCTTCACGGATACCGCCGCCTGTGCCCAGGTGATCGCCGACCGGCTCGGCCCCGACCTGCGGGTGGCGGCACCGCTCGGTCTGGGCAAGCCGCACGGCCTGCTCAATGCGATCTATGCGTTGATCAAGGCGCAGCCCGCCCGCTCGCTCACGCTGTACACCGCGCTCTCGCTGACCCGGCCACAACCGAAGCCCGGGCTGGAGGCACGCTTCCTCGAGCCGTTCCTGGCGCGCCATTTCGGCGAGAACTGCGTCGACCCCGAGTACGCGCTGGACCAGGCGCGCGACGCGCTGCCACCGAACGTGGCGGTACACGAGTTCTACGTGCAGTCGGGCGCCATGCTGCATTCGGGCAGCGCCCAGCGCAGCTACATCAGCCAGAACTACACCCACGTGGCGCGCGACCTGGCGGTGCAGGACATCAACCTGCTGGTGCAACTGGTGGCGCGCCGGGAGACACCGGACGGCGTGCGCTACAGCCTGTCGAGCAACCCCGACCTGACGCTGGATTTCCTCGAGCGCGCGGTGGCCCATGGCAAGCCGCGGCCGCTGTGCGTGGCGGTGGTGCATCCCGATCTGCCGTACCTGTCCGGGCATGCCGAGGTGCCGCAGGCTTACTTCGACATCGAACTGGCGCCACGGCGCTCACCGCCGCTGTTCGCGCTGCCGCGTCAACCGGTCTCGGCCGCCGAGTACGCGCTGGGGCTGCATGCCAGTGCGCTGGTGAAGGACGGCGGCTGCCTGCAGATCGGCATCGGCGCGTTGTCCGACGCGCTGGTGCAGTCGCTGCTGCTGCGCCAGCATCACAACCTGGACTGGCGCGCCGCGCTCGAGGCGCTGGATACCGGCTATGTCAGCCATACGCTGGCGCTGCAGCTCGGAGGCATGGAGCCGCTCCGGCAGGGCCTTTACGGCGCCAGCGAGATGGTGATGGACGGCTTCATGCACCTGCAGCGTGGCGGCATCCTCAAGCGCCGCTCCTGGGACACGCTCGCACTGGAGCGCGCTGCTGCAGCCGGCCGGCTGCCGGGCGACGCCCCGGGCGGCCACTACCTGCGCGGTGCGTTCTTCCTCGGTTCGCGCGAGCTGTACCGCTGGCTGGACGAGACCGAGGCGGCGGATCCGGATGCGATCGACATGTGCCGCGTGTCCAACGTCAACCAGCTGTACGGCGACCATCAGGTACTGGCCGCGTTGCAGCGACGCGGCGCGCGCTTCTTCAATACCTGCATGATGGCCACGCTCACCGGTGCGGCCGTGTCCGACGGTTTGGAGGACGGCCACGTGGTCAGCGGCGTGGGCGGCCAGTACAACTTCGTGGCGATGGCGCACGAGCTGGCGGACGGGCGCTCGATCCTGCTGCTGCGCGCCACCCGCGACGGCCCGCACGGGGTCGAGACCAACATCCGCTTCAACTACGGCAACACCACGATTCCGCGGCACCTTCGCGACCTGTTCGTCACCGAGTACGGCGTGGCCGACCTGCGCGGCAAGACCGACGAGGAGTGCATCGAGGCGATGCTCTCGGTGTGCGATGCCCGTTTCGTCGACGCGCTGGCCGCCGAGGCCAAGGCCCACGGCAAGCTGCGCGCGGAGTTCGCGATTCCCGACGCCTGGCGGCGCCACCGGCCCGAGGTGCTGGCCGAGGCGCTGGCACCGCTCAAAGCCAAGGGGCTGGCGCCGACCTTTCCGTTCGGCAGCGACTTCACCGAGGTGGAGCAGCGCCTGTTGCCGGCGCTGGGTTGGCTGCAACGGGGCAGCCGGACCTGGCGTGGGCGGCTGGCCATCGCGCGTGCCTGGCTGCGGCCGGGGAGGGCGGCCGAAGGCGAGGTCGAGGCCCTGGCGCGGATGGGCTTCGAGCGGGCGGCGACACTGTCCGATCGCGTGCAGCGGCGCCTGCTGCAGGCCGCGCTGCGACACGCCGTGCGCTGATCCGGCTGGGGAGTGCTCGGGCGCATCGGGTATCCTTGCAGGCTTCCGCCGCGCCCTCGCGGCCACCTGTCCAAGCCATCCCCATGAGCGAACTTTCCCAGCCCGCCCCGCGTCCCGCCGAAGCCGAACCGCGCCGTCCCAGCGTCGGTGTGCAGATCGGCAAGGTCACCGTCGGTGGCGGTGCGCCGATCGTCGTGCAGTCGATGACCAACACCGACACCGAGGATGCTGCCAGCACCGCGAAGCAGATCGCCGAGCTGGCCCGCGCCGGCTCCGAGCTGGTGCGCATCACGGTGAACACGCCGGCGGCAGCCGCGGCGGTGCCGCGCATCGTCGAGCGACTGCAGATGATGGGCGTGGAGGTGCCGATCATCGGCGACTTCCACTACAACGGCCACCAGTTGCTGGAAGCCGAGCCGGCCTGCGCCGAGGCGCTGGCCAAGTACCGCATCAATCCCGGCAACGTCGGCTTCGGCAAGAAGAAGGATGCGCAGTTCGGCGCGATCATCGAGAAGGCCATCGAGTACGGCAAGCCGGTACGCATCGGCGCCAACTGGGGCTCGCTGGACCAGTCCATGGTCGCCATGCTGATGGACGAGAACCACCGGCGCGCGCAGCCCTGGGATGCCGCCCACGTGGCGCGCGAGGCGCTGATCCGCTCGGCGCTGGACTCGGCCGCCAAGGCCGAGGAGATCGGCCTGCCGCGCGAGCGCATCATCCTGTCGGCCAAGGTGTCCGGCGTGCAGGAGCTGATCGCGGTGTACCGCGACCTCGCCGCACGCGGCGATTACGCGCTGCATCTGGGCCTGACCGAGGCCGGCATGGGCTCCAAGGGCATCACCGCCTCGGCCGCCGCGCTGGCCGTGCTGCTGCAGGAAGGCATCGGCGACACCATCCGCATCTCGCTGACCCCGGAGCCCGGTGGCGCGCGCACCGGCGAAGTGATCGTGGCGCAGGAGCTGCTGCAGACCATGGGGCTGCGCGCGTTCACGCCGCTGGTCACCGCCTGCCCGGGCTGCGGCCGCACCACCAGCGAGTTCTTCCAGGAGCTGGCCAAGACCGTGCAGGCCCATGTGCGCGAGCAGATGCCGCTGTGGCGGGTGAAGTACGACGGCGTGGAGAACCTCACCCTGGCGGTGATGGGCTGCGTGGTGAACGGGCCGGGCGAATCCAAGCACGCCAACATCGGCATCTCGCTGCCGGGCAACGGCGAGGCGCCGGCGGCGCCGGTGTTCATCGACGGCGAGAAGGCGATGACCCTGCGCGGTGACAACATCGCCAGCGAGTTCATCGCGATCCTCGACGACTACGTGGATACCCATTACGCCGTGCGTGGCTGACCGCGGCGTATCTCCTCGCAAAAACAAACGCTTGCCATGACAGCCGGTTGGCGGGAGGCTGATGCCGCCGGAGGATCCGCCGTGACCGCGGCGGACGGTGTCGGCACCATAGCGAGGGACATGCCATGAAGCTTCCAGTGAAGGGGGCCGCCTGGGCGGTCGCGATGATCGGCGCGACGGCCCTGGTACCTGCGGCGTCCGCCGCCACCACGATGCGCGTGGACGCGCTGGCCACCGTCGATGCGCAGGGGCACGTGCACCAGATCGTGACCCGCCAGCGGCTGACGCCACAGCTCGGCAAGGCGCTGCGCGAGGACCTGGAGGGGTGGGTGCGCGGTCCGGCCCACCGCGACGGACGCAGCCGTTGGTCGCAGGCCGTGTTCCATCTCGCGCTGGAGACGACGCCGTTGGCGAACGGGCGAGCTTCCGCCCATTTCCGCCTGCTGTCGGTTGAGCCGGCGTCATACGACGATCGCTCGATCGCCGCCCGCTGGGGGGCGAACCATCGTCCGCTGGCCATGCCTCGCGCCGTCGCCCCTCCGCCGGCCAGCTACGTGGCCAAGGCCGGCGGCACCGAGTTGCAGTGATCCGATGCCGGGCAGCGAGTCTGGATCGCGCTGTCCGCGCGCTCTAGGCTCGGCGGCAACTCGCCTGGCGGGCCCTGCTGTTGAAACCGACGCACATCGATCCCGAGCGCGACATCCTTGCCGTCTGGCATGACCGGGGTAACGTGGCCGCGTGGTCGCGCGCGGTGCGCGAGAGGCGCATCGCCAGCCGCCGACTGGTGACGGACGCCGCTGTCGTCTCCACCGTATGCACCCGCTCGCCGCGCCGGGTGATCGACCTCGGTTGCGGCGAGGGCTGGCTGGTGCGCGCGTTGGCCGAGCGGGGCATCGACGCGCTGGGCGTGGACGCGGTGCCGGCACTGATCGAGGTGGCGCGTGCCGCCGGAGGCGGGCGTTACCGGGTGATGGACTACGCCGCGGTTGCCGCGGGCGAACTGCGAGAGCGGGCCGACGTGGTGGTCTGCAACTTCTCGCTGCTGGGGTGCGAGTCGGTCGACGCACTGCTGCGCGCGATCCCGTTGTTGCTGTCGCCGGCAGGCGTACTGGTGATCCAGACCCTGCATCCGTGGAGTGCCTGCGACGAGGCGCCGTATCGTGATGGCTGGCGCGAGGGCTCATGGACCGGCTGCGGCGACGGCTTCGGCGAGGCGGCGCCCTGGTATTTCCGCACCCTGGCCGGCTGGCAGCAGGCTTTTCTTGCCGCCGGGCTGGCCCTGGCCGCGGTGGACGAGCCGCTGCATCCGGAGACCGGGCGGCCGGTCTCGATCCTGTTCACCCTCCAGCCGCAGGCCTGAGCCGCGGCCGATTGTCCTGGGGGCGTCGCGTTCAGCGCCCTGACGCGCTGGTCCCGAAAGGCCGTCGCGAGAAGCGGAGGCGGTTTCCGGGCTCCGGGGACATTTCATTGGGCGGACACCGAAGCTGCGTGCTGCGGACGAAGCCGGTGGCGTGCGCTCCGGGGACGGGATTAAAAAGGCCGCGTCGGCCTGGGGGGGAGCCGACGCGGCAGCAGCGACCGCCTGTGGGTGTGGGAGAGCAGGGCGGCCGGCCCAGTCAGCAACCAAAGACATCAGGCCTCTTCGTGCCTTGATGGCTCGTGCATTCCATGCGCAAGCCGTAGCCATGGTGTTACTGGAACCTCGAACTGACCGGCTGATGGCGCGATCAGATGAATTTGGTGCGATGCGTACCCCGCGGCACTGGACGTCGAGCCCGCGATGCCGTGCGAGACGAAGTGGAATCTCCGGTCTTGCAGCGCAGTTCGGACGTGTTTCGGCGCATCCGGAGCCCCTTGCGGGGCTCCGGATTCCTCTTCATGAAGCGCCTGGTCAGAACTTCTGGTTGTAGCTGACGTAGAAGTACCGGGTCAGGTCCAGCGCCGGGTCATACGATGCCGCGTCGCTGTTGACCACGCTGTAGGTGATCGGCGGACGACGATCGAACACGTTGTTTACGCCGACCGAGAACGTCGCGTTCCACGGCGCCTTCCAGCGGAACTGGGCGTCATTGAACACGATCGCCCCCTTGCGGTTGGCGCCGATGGTGCCCCAGGTGGCGCTGGTGTAGTTGGGCTGGTTGCACTCGATTCCCGCGCTCGCATCCCAGCAGTAGTCGCGGAAGGCACCCTGGTAGCGCAGACCCCAGGTGGCGCCGAAGTTGCCGAGCGACCAATCGAGGCCAAGGTTGCCCTTCACGCGCGGGTACGACCAGGTACCGGCATAGGTGTCGTACGGGGCGCCGGATGCACTTTGCTGGTCGTAGGACTTCAGGTAGGTGCTGTCGAGCGACACCACGAACTGACCGAACGAGAACTCCGGCAGTCGATAGTGCACGCCGAAATCGTAGCCCTCGGTCTGGATGGCGCCCAGGTTGGCATTGCCGCGGTTGAGGCTGTTGATCTGCCCGTTGCTGCCGCGGGTGAAGTCGTTGCACCAGCTGGACACGCCCTGCACCAGGCACTGGTCCATGACGTACTGCGCCGAGATGCTGGTGATGATGTTGGTGACTTTGACCTTGTACCAGTCGAGGCTGACATCCAGGCCGCGGACCGAAGCGGGGCTGTAAACCAGGCCCAGCGTGCGGGTGGTGGCGCTTTCCGGCTGCAGATTGATGTTGCCCACGCCGGCGTTGAAGGGCACCGTGCCCTGATCGCCACCGGAGCTGGCCACCGGCGCCCCGGCCGTGTCCAGCTGGCGGAAGTTCGCCGGAACGCCGGCTGCCTGGCAGCGGGCGGCCACCGCCGAGTTGGTCGCCGCCACGCCGTACTTGGTATCGCAAGGATCGATATAAGTGTCAAAGCTCTGCGAGCCACCGCCGGAGATGTCGCCGATGGTCGGCGCGCGGAAGCCCTCGGCATAAGTGCCGCGGACCAGCACGTCCTCGATCGGCTTCCACATGAAGCTGTACTTGTTGTTGGTGGTACTGCCGAAGTTGCTGTAGTTCGAGTAGCGGCTGGCCACGTCGAAGGACAGCTCCTTGGCGCCGGGCAGGTCCCTCAGTACCGGCACGCTGAACTCGACATACGCTTCGTTCGTCTGGTACTTGCCGTTGGTCGACGCGGCGGCCAGGTCGGTGGAGAAACCGGACTGCTCGAACTGGCCCGGGCGGTCGTAGCCGGATTCGTCACGATGCTCGACGCCGGCGGCAAAGCTGAAGTCCCCCGCGTCCAGCGGCATGCTGAACAGGTCGCCGGTGATGTTCGCCGAGTAGATCTTGGACGTATCACCGTACGTCGCCTGGCCGAGCGAGCTGATGTAGGCCAGCGCCTGCGGCGTCGCCCCGTTGGGGCCACCGAGGATGTTGAACGGAACGCACTGGCCACCGGACAGGCTGGTGCCCAGAGGGATCGGGTTGGCGGCCGTGCCGCACTGCACGACACCATCGGCATTGAGGAACGACGGACCCAGCGCGTTCTTCAGTGCGATCAGGTTGAGGTTGCCGGTGCTGGTGACCACGCCGTCGAGCTTGTTGTAGTTGATGCCCGCGTCCCAGCTCCACTCGTGCTCGCCGACGTTGAAGTAGCCCTCGACACCCGCGTCAAAATGGAAAGTCTTGGCATTGTTGCGCGTTACTCGCGGCAATTCGAACGTCCGGCGCGCGAAAGCCAGGTCCTGACCAGGGAGCGGGTTGTAGTAGCTGTCCTTGTCGATGAAGACCGGATAGTTGCTCTGTGCCCACGAGGTCAGCGGGTAGCCGGCGATCTGGGCGCTCGAGTCGCGCTCGGAGTACATCCCGGTGGCGCGGAAGGTCAGGTTGTCCGTGAGGTCATAGTGCCCCTGCGTGAACACCGACTTCAGCTCGCTCGGGATGCGCATCATCATCTGCTGAGTCGGGTTGAAGCGGTCGGCGGTGGTCACACCCTGGTGGTAATTGGCCGGGTCGCGCGAGTCGGCGGCTGTGCCCACCCCATCATACGAACCGGTGTGGTTGATCACGTAGAACGGGCCGCCGAAGTTTTCGCTGGTGTCGGTGGTGTAGCGCCCCCAGGGGCTGATGCCGCTCAGTGCGTCGGTGGAATGCGCCAAACCGTAGGGATAGCGGGTCCAGTCGCGGCTATTCGCCCATACGGCATTCTGCTTGTTGAAGTTGGCGTTGAACACGATCGCCGACTTCTTGTTGGAGCCGCCGACGGTGAACGAATAGTTGTCAGTGGTGCCATCGCCGCCCTGGTTCTGGCCGAGATATCCACTCACCTCGGCGCCGTCGTAGTGGTCCTTCAGGATGAAGTTGACCACGCCGGCGATCGCATCGGAGCCGTAGACGGACGACGCGCCATCCTTGAGTACTTCGACGCGCTCGATCAGCGCCGATGGGATGTTGGATACATCGGTGAGGCCATCGATGCCGGTCGCCCAACGCTTGCCGTTCACCAGCACCAGTACGCGCTGCTCACCGAGGTGGCGCATGTTGATGTACTGGCCGCCCTGCTCGAAGTTCGAGGCAAGCACGCTGGCCTTGCCGTAGGTGGTCGCGCTGGCGACGGTCATGTGGTTGAGGATGTCGCCGGCAGTGGTCAGGCCGGTCTTCTGGATGTCCTGCTGTGTCATGGTGAAGACGGGCTGGGCCGTTTCCACGTCGACACTGCGGATTCGCGAACCGGTGACCACAATGGTCTGCAACTGCTTGGGGTTGCCCTGTGAACTAGCGGAGTTGCTGGGGGGCGCGTTGTTGGTGGCTGCTTCCTGGGCCGATACGGCCCACGCATTCAGCGCAAGCGCCGCCGTGATGGCGGTAGCCAGCAGAGTTTTTTGCTTCATTGTTAACTCCGGACAAAGAACACCCGATCCCGGCTCGATCTGGCCGTGACATTGGGTGGTTGGGGGAGCACGCAGCACTTAGGGGGAAGCTGCGAGCCTGGGCATCACCGCGTTGTGTGAACGGCGATGTATGTCTGAAGTTAATTCGTCGTCACGAATTCGTTCAAGCAAGACCGTTGGCCTATTGCCGGAAAGAAATTACGACGAACAGCGCGTGCCGGCATCGCCCAAAAGTGAGCTCCCCAGCACCACAATGAGCAGCAGGAAGTCACCGGGCCTACCGCGTCAAGCGGAGAGCGACCTCGGTGACGTCGGGAGCGCCGCGACTAGGGCGTGCTCAGCAATGTCTTGGCCAGCGTCGGTTCGACACGCCGCCACACACCCTCGTCCAGCACTGCAGTCGACAGTGTCCGCAGGCTGGCCAGAAACGTGGAACGGGGAATCTCCTCGGCACCCAGGCCGAGCAGGTGCGGGTTGCTCACCTGGGCATCGAGCAGTGGGCAGCCCCAGGCGTGCAGCCAGCGCGCCAGTGCCAGCAGCGCGATCTTCGAGCCGCCGCTCTCGCGGCTGAACATCGATTCGCCGCTGAACAGCCGACCCGACGCCACGCCGTAGATGCCGCCGACCAGCCGCTCGCCATCCCAGACCTCGACGCTGTGGGCGTCGCCCTGGGCATGCAGGGCGGCATAGGCCTCGACCATCGCGTCGCTGATCCAGGTGCCGGGCTGGCCATCGCGCGGCGCGGCGCAGGCCTGCATGACGCCCATGAAGTCGCGATCCAGCGTGATCCGCCAGCCGCAGCGCGCGAGCAGGCGCCGCAGCGAGCGATTCGGCTGGCACAACCGTTCGGTGCGAAACACGCAGCGTGGATCGGGTGACCACCACAGAATCGGCTCGCCCTCGTTGAACCAGGGGAAGACACCCTGCGAATAGGCAGCCCGCAGGCGCTCCACCGAGAGGTCGCCGCCGAAGGCAAGCAGACCAGGCGGATCGGCCAGCGCTGTCGACGGATCGGGAAAGCGCGTGGCTGGCCAGTGGTCGAGCAGGGGCAGGCGGATCATGCGCCCACCTCGGGATGACGGTCGCGCACATAGGGGCTGTGCGCGCGCAGTTCCCTGGCGTACGCCTTCACCGAGACGTCCTCGTGCACCAGTGCCTCGCGCACGGCGCGGCGGAACTGCGGATGGGCCAGATAGTGACGCGAATGGGTATGCGTCGGCAGGAAACCGCGCGCCAGCTTGTGCTCACCCTGGGCGCCGGGCTCGAAGCTGGCCAGTCCCCGTGCGATCGCGTGCTCGATGCCCTGGTAGTAGCAGAGCTCGAAGTGCAGGCCGGGCACCTCCGTCTCTGAGCCCCAGTAGCGTCCGTACAGCGTGCTGCTGCTTTGGATCAGCAGTGCCATCGCCATGATCCGTTCGCCGTCTCTTGCCAGCGCGAGCTGCACGGCATCTCCGAGCGTCTCGCCCAGCGCCAGGAAGAAGGCGCGGGTCAGTGCGGCGTGGTTGCCCTTGGCGTCGAACGTGGCCTCGTACAGCGCATGCACGCGCCGCCACTCCTCCGGCGACAGGCTGGCGCCACCGCATCGCTCGATGCGCAGTCCGCTGCGGGCGACCTGGGTGCGTTCCTGCCGGATGTTCTTGCGCTTCTTGTGGTTGAGCGCGGCGAGGAAGGCATCGAAGTCGGCGTAGCCGTGGTTGTGCCAGTGGAACTGCACGTCGGTGCGTGCCAGCCAGGCATCGTCGAAGGCGGGCAGGTCGTCCGGGGCGAGGAAGTTCGCATGCAGCGAAGACAAGCCGAGCCGGTCGACCTCGCCGCGCATCGCGGCGACCAGCGCCCGGCGCAGGGCCGGGGACTGCGCATCGCGTCCGGCCAGCAGGCGCGCGCCGGAGACCGGAGAGTAAGGCACGGCGTTGAGCAGCTTGGGGTAGTACTCGCCCCCGGCACGTTCCCAGGCGCTGGCCCAGCTCCAGTCGAACACGAACTCGCCGTGCGAGTTGCCCTTCAGGTACAGCGGCGCGGCGGCGACCAGCCGGTCGCCGTGGTAGAGACCCAGGTGATGCGGTGCCCAGCCCCAGTCTTCGCGGATGCAGCCGGTGCGCTCCAGAGCGTGCAGGAAGGCATGCGACAGGAAGGGATTGTCGTCCGGCCGCAGCGCGTCCCAGGTGTCCGCCGGAATCTCGTCGATCCGCGCGTGGAAACGCGGCTGCAGCGGGTTGGTCGGTCCGCTCATGTCGCGTTTCGCCAGGCGGCCAGTTGGTGGAGGCGGTCCCGGTCCTGCGCCAGTACCAGCTGTGCGTCGGCGATCTGCAGCGCGCGCGTAGCCTGGGCATGGGCGGCATCGCGCAGCGCCGGGTTGCCCAGCGCGGCCAGCGTCGCCAGCGACTTGTGCAGGCGGATCGCGACTTCCAGCATCCCCGCGCTGTCGCGTGCGAGCGGCGCGTAGACGTCTTCGAGAAGATCGCGCGGATCGAGCGAGCGCAACCTCACGCGCGGATAGCGTGGTTCAGGTCGGGGCCGGTGGCCGTCGCCGGCGGCGTGGCGCGCGACCGCTGCCCAGTCGCACAGCAGGCGCGTCACCGTGCCGAGCACGTCGATCGCGGTGCCTGGATCGTTCACCGCCGGCGACAGCGCCCGTTGCGCAACCTCGGTCAGTACGACCAGGCCAAAGCGCGGATCCTGTTCGAAGTCGCGCTGGTCGGTGATCACGAAGGCGTCTAGGAACTGCTCGCGCACGGCCGGTTCCGGTCGGCCAGAGAGTCGTGCCAGCGGCTGCTCGGGCGTGGCGAAGTGGCCGGCCTCGGCCTCGACCCACACCGTCAGCCCGTGATCCTCGGCCAGCGACTGCAGCATGGGCAGGTCGACGCGGGCGATGTAGCCGACCTGCGTGCCGTGCAGCGCGAGAGCGTCCGGCGGGGGCGGTTCCCAATCCGCGGCATGCAGGCTCGGCGCTGCAGCGCGCTCCTGCAGTGCACGCCGTGCGGCATGTTCGACGCGATCGATGGTCTCGGCCACCCGACCCAGCTTCGAGAGCTGTTCGATCCAGCGGAGCAGGGTCACCACGATGACCACGATCATCACGATCGTGACGCCGAACAGCACGACCCGCCCGCTGCCACCGTAGATGCCGGTGCTCAGGGCGATCAGCCCGACCACGCTGAACAGGAATACGCCGATGAAGGTGGCCAGCGCGCGCTGGGCGATGGAGTCCTCCACCAGCAGGATCGCCGCGCGCGGCGTGGCGTTGCTGCCGGCGGTGCTGTATGCGGCGACCATGGTGGAGAGCGAGAACGTGGTCACCGCCAGCATGCTCGAGGCGAGGATGCCGAGGATGTTGCCGACGGCCGATGCGCCGATGCGGGTGGCAACGCCCACCGGCAGCCAGGGACGCAGCAAGGTGCCGAGCAGTGCGGTGCCGACGCCGACCAGTGCATAGAGCGCCGCACGGAACCAGAGGCGGCGGGGTATCCGCAGCAGCACCAGTCGCAGGCGGGCACTCAGGGCCGGCATGGGCACTCCTCGGTAAAGCGGATCAGGCGGCGCCCACGATACCGGTCCCGCGTCGACCGGTCGTCATTGCCGCCATCGATGCATCAGCCGGCGACGGCCTGCTGCTCCAGCCAGCGCTCGGCATCCAGCGCGGCCATGCAGCCGAAGCCGGCCGAGGTGATTGCCTGGCGGTAGACGTGGTCGGCCACGTCGCCGGCGGCGAACACGCCCGGCACCGAGGTCATCGTGGCCATGCCGTTCTGGCCGCTGTGGGTCTTCAGATAGCCGTCGTGCATCTCCAGTTGGCCCTGGAAGATGCCGGTATTCGGCGTGTGGCCGATCGCCACGAAGAAGCCGGTCGCCTCGATGTCGCGGGTGGCGTCGCCGTCGACCGCCTTGACGCGCACGCCGGTGACGCCGGAGTCGTCGCCCAGCACCTCGTCGATGGTGTGGTTCCACACCAGCTCGATCTTGCCGCTCTCTGCCTTGGCGAACAGCTTGTCCTGCATAATCTTCTCGGCGCGCAGCGTGTCGCGGCGGTGCACCAGGTAGACCTTGCGGGCGATGTTGGACAGGTACAGCGCCTCTTCCACCGCGGTGTTGCCGCCGCCGACCACCACCACGTCCTGCTCGCGGAAGAAGAAGCCGTCGCAGGTGGCGCAGGCGGACACGCCCTTGCCCTTGAACTTCTCCTCCGAGGCGATGCCCAGGTACTTGGCCGTGGCGCCGGTGGCGATGATCAGCGCGTCGGCGGTGTATTCGCCCGAGTCGCCCTTGAGGGTGAACGGTCGTTTGGACAGGTCCACCTGGTGGATGTGGTCGAACACCATCTCGGTGTGGAAGCGCTCGGCATGCTCGGCCATGCGCTGCATCAGCATCGGGCCCTGCAGGCCCTCCACGTCGCCCGGCCAGTTGTCCACCTCGGTGGTGGTCATCAGCTGGCCACCCTGTTGCAGGCCGGTGATCAGCGTCGGCTTGAGGTTCGCGCGGGCGGCGTACACGGCGGCGGTGTAGCCGGCGGGGCCGGAGCCGAGGATCAGCAGGCGGCTGTGCTTGGGGGTTTCGGACATGTGATAATCCCTAGGTTTGCTGAACGGCTTTGATCGCTTTCGGCACGGTGGCCAGCATTCTCAGAAGCCACCGGCACGAGAGGCGGCGGCAGGTTCTTCAAGTCCGCAAGGATGGGGAACCGGGCAGCCCGATTCAAGCGGCAGGCAGATGGCTTTCCCAACCCACGCCGGCACCGCTTGGCGCCGACGCCACGAACTCCACAGGACTGCTTCCCCATGCGTATCGGTATTCCTTCCGAAACCAAGACCCTCGAAGGTCGCGTCGCCCTGGTCCCCGCTGCTGCTGCCGACCTGGTGCGCCGCGGTCACGAGGTTTTCATCCAGGCGGGTGCCGGCGAGAAGAGCGGCTTCTCCGACGAGGCCTACACCAGCCAGGGCGTGACGGTGGTTCCCGACGCGGCCGCGCTCTATGAGAAGGGCGAGCTGATCGTCAAGGTGAAGGAGCCGATCGCCGGCGACCTGGCCCTGCTGAAGAAACATCATCTGCTGTTCTGCTACCTGCACCTGGCCGCCGAGCCGGCGCTGACCCAGAGCCTGCTCGACATCGGCCTGACCGGCGTGGCGTTCGAGTCGGTGGAAGAGAACGGCGGCCTGCCGCTGCTGCTGCCGATGTCGGTGATCGCCGGCCGCATCGCCACCCAGATCGGCACCACGCTGCTGCATCGCCCGCAGGGCGGCAAGGGCAAGCTGCTGGGCGGCATGGCGTCCACGCCGCGCGGCAAGGTGGTGGTGCTGGGCGCCGGCGCGGCCGGTGGCAACGCTGCTGCGCTGGCTGCCGCTGCCGGCGCCAACGTGGTGGTGTTCGACAAGCGCCAGGACCGCCTGGCCGAAATGATGGCCATGGGCCCGAACGTCACCGCGCTGTACGCCTACGAGTCGTCGGTGGCTGACGAAGTGCGCAATGCCGACCTGGTCGTCGGTGCCGTGCTGATTCCCAGCGCCAAGGCGCCGCGCGTGGTGACCGAGGACATGGTCAAGACCATGGAGAAGGGCAGCGTGCTGGTCGATATCTCGATCGACCAGGGCGGCTGCTTCGAGACCTCGCGCCCGACCACCTGGAAGGAGCCGACCTACGACGTGCACGGCGTGACGCACTTCTGCGTGACCAACATGCCGGGCGCGGTGCCGCAGACCTCGTCGGTGGCGATCTCGGCGGCGATCCTGCCGTACGTGCAGCGCCTGGCGGCCGGCAGCGAGTGGCGCGACTTCGCTCCGCTCAAGGCCGGCATCAACGTCGATGGCGGCAAGCTGGTGCATCCGGCGCTGCTGGGCTGATCCCGCGAACCTGACGATGGCCGGCCCGCGCCGGTCGTCGCATCGGGGCCGGACCCTCGGGTCCGGCCCTTTTTCGTGGCCCATGACCGGTTCCGCGCGCTTCTGAAGGGTGGGCCGCCTGTGTAGACTTGGGCGGATGCTCTCATCCAGGGAAGTCCGAACCGGTGGCGCGTAGCGCGAACGTCAAGAAAGCCAAGAGTCCCACGCCGGCCCTCAGCGACGAGCTCAAGCGTCGGCTGCGCGAGGCCGGTGCCCTGCTGCTGCTGCCGCTGGCGCTGTACCTGCTGGTCTGCCTGTTCAGTTACAACGAGCAGGATCCGAGTTGGGGCCACGTCGGCACCATCGAGCACGCGCGCAACTTCGGCGGTGCGATCGGCGCCAACATCGCCAACCTGCTGCGCTACATCTTCGGCCTGGTGTCGTACGCGTTCCCGCTGCTGCTGCTGGTGCTCGGCGTACAGGTGCTGCGCCATCGCGGCGAGCGCAGCGTGCATCCGTGGGAGCCGTCGCTGCGACTGATCGGCTTCGTGTTCTTCTTCATCACCCTGCCGGCCCTGTTCGCGATCAATGCCCGTCGGCCGGATACCGTCATGCCGCAGGGTGTGGGCGGCATCACCGGGCAGTGGCTTGGCAACGCGTTGCTCAATGCGCTCGGTTCCACCGGTGCGCCGCTGCTGCTGCTGGCGCTGTTCCTGGTGGCGGTGACGCTGGCGACCGGGCTTTCGTGGTTTCGCCTGATGGACTGGACCGGCCAGGCCACCCTGCGCATGGCCGGCTGGCTCGGCGGCAAGCTGCGCAAGGCGCCGGAAGTGCGCGCGGCGCGCCAGGCCCGTGTCGAGCGCGAGGCGGTCAAGAAGACCGAGGCGGTCAAGCAGGCCAGGCGCGAGCCGGTGCGTATCGAGGCGCCGCCGACGCCGGTGGCCAAGAGCGACCGCGCGCGTCAGGAAACCCAGATCCCGCTGTTCGTCGGCGCCGCCCAGCCGGGCGAGCTGCCGCCGCTTTCACTGCTGGATGAGGCGCCGCCGCAGGGGCCGGGCTATTCGGAAGAGACGCTCGAGGTGCTGTCGCGCCAGGTCGAGCTCAAGCTCAAGGACTTCCGCATCGAGGCCAAGGTGGTCGGCGTCTATCCCGGTCCGGTGATCACCCGTTTCGAGCTGGAGCCTGCTGCGGGTGTGCGCGGTTCGCAGGTATCCAGCCTGGACAAGGACATCGCACGCGGCCTGTCGGTGGTCAGCGTGCGCGTGGTCGACGTGATCCCAGGCAAGAACGTGATCGGCCTGGAGATCCCGAACGCCAAGAAGCAGATCGTCTACCTGTCCGAGATCCTGCGCTCGGACAAATACGACGCGATGAAGTCGCCGCTGACGCTGGCGCTGGGCAAGGACATCGGCGGTCGTCCCACCGTCGCCGACCTGGCCAAGATGCCGCACCTGCTGGTGGCAGGCACCACCGGTTCGGGCAAGTCGGTGGCGGTCAACGCGATGGTGCTGAGCCTCCTGTACAAGGCCAGCCCGAAAGACGTGCGGATGATCATGATCGACCCGAAGATGCTGGAGCTCAGCGTCTACGAGGGCATCCCGCACCTGCTGGCCCCGGTGGTGACCGATATGAAGGAGGCGGCCAACGCACTGCGCTGGTGCGTCGCCGAGATGGAGCGCCGCTACAAACTGATGGCCGCGGTCGGGGTGCGCAACCTCGCCGGCTTCAACAAGAAGGTGACCGAGGCCGACAAGGCCGGCCAGCCGCTGCTGGACCCACTGTTCCGGCCCAACCCGGAAATGCCGAACCTGGCGGCCGAGCCGCTGGAGCCGCTGCCGTACATCGTCGTGATCATCGACGAGTTCGCCGACATGATGATGATCGTCGGCAAGAAGGTGGAGGAACTGATCGCCCGCCTGGCGCAGAAGGCGCGCGCCGCCGGCGTGCACCTGGTGCTGGCCACGCAGCGCCCCTCGGTGGACGTGATCACCGGCCTGATCAAGGCCAACATCCCGACCCGCATCGCGTTCCAGGTGTCGAGCAAGATCGACTCGCGCACGATCCTGGACCAGTCCGGCGCCGAAGCCCTGCTCGGCCACGGCGACATGCTCTACCTGCCGCCAGGCACCGCCGCGCCGGAGCGCGTGCACGGCGCCTTCGTCGACGACCACGAGGTGCACAACGTGGTCGCCTGGCTCAAGGCGCAGGGCGCACCGCAGTACGTCGAGGGCGTGCTGGAAGAGGTGCAGGCCACGGCCGATGGCAAGTTCATCAACGAGTCGGGCCTGCCGCAGGACGGGGAAGAGGGCGGCGACGCCGACACCCAGCTGTACGACAAGGCCGTGGCCATCGTCACGCAGACCCGGCGCGCGTCCATCTCCGGCGTGCAGCGCCACCTGCGCATCGGCTACAACCGGGCCGCGCGGCTGATCGAGCAGATGGAGGCCGACGGCGTGGTCAGCGCACCGCAGCACAACGGCAACCGCGAGGTGCTGGCGCCGCCACCACCGAAGTAGGGTGGCGGTGGCCTTGCCCCGCCATTAAGCCAGCGCCCGCCAGACTTTCCCGCACTTTTCCCACGCCAGGCCGCCATGAACCGCTTTGCTTCTTCCGCCCTCGTCGTGATCGCGCTGGCCGTGGCCGGCGCGGCGCAGGCCGCCGACACGGCGCGTGCCCGGCTCGACGCCTTCGCGCGCGACCTGCACTCGCTCACCGGCCGCTTCACCCAGACCCTGACCGATCCCAACGGCCGCGACGGCAAGACCAGCTCCGGCACCCTGGCGCTGGAGGCGCCGCGGCAGTTTCGCTGGGACACGCTGGCGCCCTACAAGCAGACCATCGTCGCCGACGGCAGCCGCGTGTGGTTGTACGACCCGGAGCTGGAGCAGGTGACCGTGCGCACGCAGAGCAGCGCCGAGTCGCACAGTCCGCTCACCGTGCTCACCGACGTCAAGCGGATGGACCGGGAGTTCACGGTGACCGAGGAAGGCGAGCATGACGGACTGCTGTGGCTGCGCCTCACCTCGAAGGCAAAGGACCCACAGTTCGACCATGCAGAGCTCGGCTTCGGTGAAGATGGCCTGGACGAAATGGTGTTCCGTGACCAGCTCGGCGCCACCACGCAGATCCGGTTCTCCGACTGGAAGCGCAACGCGCCCATCCCGGACAGCACCTTCAACTTCACCCCGCCGCCGGGTGCCGACGTGATCGGCGACGCGCCGGTGCTCACCACCCAGCCGATCAAGGACTGAAGCTCCCGTCATGTTGCGACAGCTGCCGCGTTGGGCCTGGATCGGCGGCGGACTGCTGGCGCTGGTCGCAGGCTGCATCAATTCGGTCGGCTACCTGTGCTTCCGCCATCAGCCGATCACCCACCTCACCGGTACCAGCACCGAGCTGGGTCTTGCCGTGGCACGGCTTGACCTGGGCGAGGTCATGCACTGGGGCATGGCGATCCTGTCGTTCCTGGGCGGAGCCATGGCCAGCGGCTTCATCGTGCAGCAGCGCACCCTGCAGCTCGGCCGGCGCTATGGCGTGGTGCTGATGATGGAATCGGTGCTGCTGTTCGCGGCGATGCCGCTGATCGCCGGCCACCATGACCTCGGGATCTACCTGGCGTCGACCGCCTGCGGGCTGCAGAACGCCATGGTCAGTACCTACAGCGGCGCCACGTTCCGTACCACGCACGTCTCGGGCATCTTCACCGACCTTGGCATCTACCTGGGCCAGCGCCTGCGCGGGCTCGAGGTCGACATGCTGCGTATCCACGTCTGCGTGCTGGTGGCCAGCCATTTCATCATCGGCGCGATACTCGGCACGCTGGGCTTCGCTCGCATGGGCGAACGCGTGCTGCTGATCCCCGCCACGCTCACCGGACTGGTCGGACTGGCCTACGCGGTCTACCGGCATTACGCGATGATGCGCAGTGCCCCCCCCGGCGAGCCGGACTGACGGCTCAGTCCCCGGCCAGCACCACGCAGTTGCGACCGCGGCGCTTGGCTTCGTAGAGCGCGGCGTCGGCGCGTGCCAGCCATTGCGCCATGCTCTCCTGCCGATGGATGGCGGCCACGCCGATGCTGGTGGTGACCCGGATGCGGTGTCCCTCATGGTGGACCTCGGTCTGCGCCAGGGCCTCGCGGATACGACCGGCTGCCCGCATCGCTTCCGTCGCGGTGCAGTCGGGCAGGCAGATCACCAGCTCCTCGCCGCCATAGCGCCCGACCAGGTCGCCCGGACGGCACTGACTGACGATGACGTCGGTCATCGCGCGGATCACCGCATCGCCGGCGAGGTGGCCGTAGCTGTCGTTGATTTCCTTGAAGCGATCCAGGTCCAGCACCGCGAGGCAGGCCTGGCCCTCGGCCGACAGCACGCGCACGCCCTCGGCGAGCGCGAGGAAGCGGCGGCGGTTGTAGACGCCGGTGAGTTCGTCGGTGCCGGCCAGCTTGTCCAGCCGGGCGTTCGCGTCCTGCAGGTCACGGGTGCGTTCGTCGACCTGGCGCTGCAAGCGCTTGGCCTGGCGCCTCAGGTAAAGCGTGCGCAGGTGCACCAGGGCGAACACGGCGGCGATGCCGGCCAGCACGGCGAGAGTGCGCAGCCAGATGGTCTCGTACCAGCGGGGCTGCACGACCACCCCCAGGTCGGATTCGACGGTCGTCGGGAACATGCCGCGCGTGCTGGCCCGCAAGCGCAGCGTGTACCGGCCATGCGGCAGGTTGGTGTAGACCGCGGTGGGTGGCGAGCCGACGGGAATGTCCGTCCAGCCGTCGTCGAATCCTTCCATCCGATAGCTGTAATGCGTCTCCAGCGGGGCACGGTAATCGAGCAAGGCGAAGCCCAGCTGCAGCCCGCGATGTCCGTTGTCGATGGTGAGCGCTTCCCCGGGACGGGGCAGGGCACCCGGCGCCACGGCCTTTCCGCCCACGCGGGCGGAGGTGACCGACGGCGGCGGCACCTTGGCGGGTTTCTCGTCCAGTGCGTGCTCGCGGACCAGGGTCAGTCCGCCCTGTCCGCCGAACAGCAGCGAACCATCGGGCGCGCGCGCGGTGGCGAGGTAGATGTAGCTCTGGATATGCAGCCCGTCGCGCGCGCCGAGGTTGTGGACTGCGCCGGTAGCGCCGTCGATCACCGCGATGCCGTTGGACAGACTGGTCCATACGTGTCCGCGGTCATCCGGACGTACGGCGTTCGCCTTGTCGCTGGACAGGCCCGAGGCGGTGTCGAAGGTCCTGAACCTGGGCTCCGGGCCGAGCGTGCCGCCCGGAAGCTCGGCCACGCCGCCGAAGGTGGCGAGCCAGAGATTGCCGCGCCCATCCTTGGCGATCGAGCCGATGTAATCGTCCGGCAGGCCGGCAGGGTCTTCCTGGCGCTGGCGGATGTTGCGGAATCCGCGGTCGTCGCCGGCCCGATCCGCGACGCTGATGCCGGCGGTGGTGGCGTACCAGATCTTGTCGTCCACCCGGGCGATGTAGCGCACCGTGTTGCTGGCCAGCGAGGTCGGGTCGGCGGGGTCGTGGCCGAAGTGTTCGAGTCGTCCCGTGGCCAGGCTGTATCGGTAGACGCCGCTATAGGTTCCCATCAGCAGGAACCCGTCCACATGGGTCAGGCTCAGGATCGGCTGCCCGGCCAGTGGTGGCAGGACATCGCTGGTGACCTGGAGGGTATCCGGGTTGATCCTGGCCAGCCCCAGCGTGCCGACCCAGATCGTGCCGTCCGGCGTCTCGGTGAACGTCAGCACGTCGCGGTGGCCCTGCGAGCCGGTCAGGGTGAGGTGCTGCAGCCGGCCCTGCCTGAGGTCGATGAGATCGATGTGGCCGTTGCCGAGGCCTAGCCAGATGCGCTGGCGGCTGTCGATCAGGATGCCCTGCACATTGCTCTCGGACAGGCCGAACCGGGCGAGCGGCGAGGGCAGCAGCGAGCACACCATCTTGGCCCGGGTGTTGGTGTGGGCCGCGCCGAGGTCGGTGGCAGCCCATAGGTTGCCCGAGCTGTCGAACAGCAGATCGCGGATCGAGTCACCCGGCAGCGAGGAGGCGATGGCCGGGTCGTGGACCATCCGTCCCAGGGTCGGTTCGCCGGCGGTGTAAACCAGCACGCCCTCGCCGTCGGTGGCGATCCATTCCTCGCCCGTGTCCGACTCGGCGAAGTGGCGAATGGTGGAAAAATTGCGCCGCTGCGCCGACGGGCTGAAGCCGGGTACGGCGTGCCAGTGGCCGTCCGGGTTGCGGTAGACCGCACCGGTCTGGCCGCTGCCTACCCACAGTCGGCCCTCGCGGTCTTCATGCAGCGCCCAGACCTGATTGTGCAGGACGGTGGAAATGTCCGGATCGGCATCGTCCACGCGGTTGAAGGTCGCGGCTCCGGCGCGGCGGACGAACAAGCCACGATCGTTGCCCAGCCACAGGTTGCCCCTGCGATCCTGCAGCACGCTGAAGTTCCGCGGAGCCGCCGCGGCGCCGATCGGCAGCGACGTGATCCGGCCCGAGGCCAGATCGAGATGGTCGATGCCGCGGTCGGTCGCGATCCACACCCCGCCGTGCCCGTCATCCGCGAGATCGTAGATCTTGGGGTCGGAGAGGCCGCCGGGGCCGATGGGGTAGTTGTGGAACCGGCCGGTCCTCGACTCGAAGCGGGCCAGTCCGCCGGAGTTGGTGCCCACCAGCAGGTCGCCACCGGGCAGGGGCAGCAGGGTGCGCACGTAGGCATCGTGCAGCGCATCCGGGGCCCGGTTGCCGTCGAACACCTGCATCCGGAAACCGTCGTAGCGGACCAGCCCCCCCATCGTGCCGATCCACACCACTCCGAGCGAATCCTGCGCCAGCGCGGTGGTGACCGAGTGGGGCAGGCCGTCGGTGGTGCCGACGCGCTCGAACCAGGGAGTGAGGAATGGCGCCCACGGGTCATTGTCCCGGGCCAGCAGCGGCGAAGTCGCCCCGACCCAGATCAGCACCAGCAACAACCACGACCACCTTTGGCGGACGCCCCCCGTTCGTGCACTCATGCCTCGATCAGACCTCCTGCCCCGCTGGGCGCGACGTCCGGGTGCCAGACTGGCAGGTTGAAGTCAGGCTCGGCGATCCAGGCATGGGATCCGGTCCGGAAGGTGGGTTTTCGAACGCCCAATGATACCGGCTGGTCCCGTTGCTGTCGGGTGTCGCCTGTTTCATGTATTGGCGTCCCGGACGGGCCGGTGCCTTGTCTTATCATCGCCGGATGTCACGCTCCTCCCTGACCCCCGACGGCGGTTTGTTCGCCGAGCCCGACGCCCTCAGGCCCCTGGCCGAGCGCATGCGTCCCCGCAGTCTCGATGAGGTGGTGGGCCAGCAGCGTCTGGTCGGGCCAGGCAAGCCGCTGCGGCGGGCACTGGAAGCCGGACGGGTGCACTCGATGGTGCTGTGGGGACCGCCGGGCTGCGGCAAGACCACCCTGGCCCTGCTGGTGGCGCGCTACGCCGATGCCGATTTCCGCGCCATCTCGGCGGTGATGTCCGGCCTGCCCGAGGTGCGCAAGGCGCTGGCCGAGGCGGAAGCCAACTTCGCGCAGGGGCGGCGCACCGTGCTGTTCGTGGACGAGGTGCACCGCTTCAACAAAGCACAGCAGGACGCCTTCCTGCCGCACATCGAGCGCGGGGTGATCCTGTTCGTCGGTGCCACCACCGAGAACCCTTCGTTCGAACTGAACTCGGCGCTGCTGTCGCGTTGCCGCGTGCACGTGCTGGAGGCGCTCTCGCCCGAGGACATCGTGCAGGCCCTGCAACGCGCGCTGGAAGATGGAGAGCGCGGGCTGGGCGGGCAGGGGCTTACCGTCCCTGACGACGCACTGCGGCTGATCGCCGAGGCCGCCGACGGCGACGTGCGCCGCGCGCTCACCCTGCTGGAGATCGCCGCCGAGCTGGCCCAGGACGGACGGATCGACCAGGCCACGCTGGAGCAGGTGCTGGCCGACCGCACGCGCCGTTTCGACAAGGGCGGCGAGCAGTTCTACGACCAGATCTCGGCGCTGCACAAATCCGTGCGCTCGTCCGACCCGGATGCAGCGGTGTACTGGCTGTGCCGCATGCTCGACGGCGGCTGCGACCCGCTGTACCTGGCCCGGCGCCTCACCCGCATGGCGGTGGAGGACATCGGCCTGGCCGAGCCGCGCGCCTGGCGCATGGCGCTGGACGCGTGGGACACCTATGAGCGGCTGGGCAGCCCGGAGGGCGAGCTCGGTCTGGCGCAGCTGGCGATCTGGCTGGCCATCGCACCGAAGAGCAATGCCGCCTACACCGCCTACAACCAAGCCCGCGCCGTGGTCGCGCAGACCGGCACGCTGGAGGTGCCGATGCACCTGCGCAACGCGCCGACCAAGCTGATGAAGGGCCTGGGCTACGGCAAGGGCTACCAGTACGACCACGACGCCGAAGGCGGCATCGCGCTCGATCAGCAACTGCTGCCCGACGCCCTGCTAGGCACCGAGTTCTACCAGCCCGTCGATCGTGGGTTGGAGATCAAGCTGCGCGAAAAGCTCGCCGCGCTGCGCGAGGCACGGCGCAAGGCGCGCGGCGGCGTCTAGGTCAGCGCGATGCGGTACCCGCGGCCGGCGTGAACCGCAGGTCCCCGAACCACGCGTTGGCCTGCGAACGGGTGTTGTCGGTGTCCGCGGCGATGGCGACGCCGGTGATCGCCGGCGGGTCGCGGCCGAAGGCTTTGCGGTAGTCGGCCGCCAGGTCGCGGGACTCGGCGGCCCACTGGCCGGCCTTCGCATTGCCGCTCTCGATCACGAAGGTGCGTACCGGCGCGTAGAACGGGTTGGGGGCGATGGTGCCGATGGCGTGGTGGTTGTCCCACACGTAGCAGATCGCCACCGCGGGCAGGTTCTCGCCGGTGAGGTGGCGGGCGATCGAGAGCGTCATGCGCTGGCCGAAGCTGAGCTGGCTGGTCGGCACGTCGAAGAACACGTAGACCCGCGCGGCGAAGTCGTCGCCCGAGCGCTTGGCAAGATCGCCTTTGGCCACGGTGTGATCGATCTTCCAGCGCCAGGCCAGCGTGGCGTCGGGCGCGGCGTGGAAGCGGTCGACGATGGCGCCGGCGCTGCGATCGGCATCGATGTGCACCACGCTGCGGCCGCCTTGCGTCTCCACCATCACCGCGGCCGGCGGCTTGTGCCGCGACATGGTGTAGCGCTGCCAGCCGGAGGGCAGGGCGGTGCCGGCCGGTGCCTGGGAGAAATCCAGCGAGCCGGTGTCGGCGAGCGTGGGCAGGGCGAGGGAGAAGAGCAGGGCGGCAAGGGCCGGCCGGAAGCGTCGGTGCATCGGGATTCCACGGTGGTGCGGCGCGCCGATAGGGCGGCCGTCGGGCGCGGCAGTCTGGCGGACCGGACGTGCAGCATGGGTTACCGGCAGCGGACGTTTGCGCGTCCGTGCGGGCGACCGCGATAATTCCACGCCTTGTCCGCCCGAAGGAACCACCATGCTGGACCCCGCCCTGCTGCGCTCGCGCCTGGCCGAAACCGCTGCCCGTCTCCAGGAGACCCGGGGTTACGTGCTGGACGTGTCCGCCGTCGAGGCGCTCGAGAACGAGCGCAAGCGCCTGGCCACCGAGACGCAGGAGCTGCAGAACCTGCGCAACACGACGTCCAAGAAGATCGGTCAGTCCAAGGCCAAGGGTGAAGACACCTCCGTCTTGATGGACCTAGTCGCCGGCATCGGCGACAAGCTCAAGGCCAACGAAGCCGCCCTGGCCGAGGTGCAGGGCAAGCTCGCCGACATCGCGCTGGGCATCCCGAATCTTCCGCACGAGTCGGTGCCGCTGGGCAAGGACGAGCACGACAATCGGGAGATCCTGCGCTGGGGCACCCCGCGCAGCTTCGATTTCGAGATCAAGGACCACGTCGACCTGGGCGCCCGCCACGGCTGGCTCGACGCCGACGCCGGCGCCAAGCTCTCCGGTGCGCGCTTCACCGTGCTGCGCGGCCAGTTGGCGCACCTGCACCGCGCGCTCGCCCAGTTCATGCTCGATCTGCAGACCGGCGAGCACGGCTACCTCGAATGCAACGTGCCGCTGATCGTCAATGCGGACACCATGCAGGGCACCGGCCAGCTGCCGAAGTTCGAGGAAGACCTGTTCGCCACGAACGTGGCCGAGACCAAGCGCTACCTGATTCCCACTGCCGAAGTCGCGCTGACCAACCTGGTGCGCGACTCCATCGTCGAAGCCGCCGAGCTGCCGATGCGCCTCACCGCGCACTCCATGTGCTTCCGCGCCGAGGCCGGCAGCTACGGCCGCGACACCCGCGGCATGATCCGCCAGCACCAGTTCGAGAAGGTGGAGATGGTGCAGTTGGCCACGCCGGAGCAGTCGTTCGACCAGCTCGAGGAAATGGTCGGCCACGCCGAAGCCGTGCTGCAGAAGCTCGGCCTGCCGTACCGCAAGGTGCTGCTGTGCACCGGCGACATGGGCTTCTCGGCGGTGAAGACCTACGACCTGGAAGTGTGGCTGCCCAGCCAGAACACCTATCGCGAGATTTCCAGCTGCTCCAACTGCGGCGACTTCCAGTCCCGCCGCATGCAGGCGCGCTGGCGCAACCCGGCCACCGGCAAGCCGGAGCTGCTGCACACGCTCAACGGCTCGGGCCTCGCGGTGGGCCGCACCCTGGTCGCGGTGATGGAGAACTACCAGAACGCCGACGGCTCGATCACCGTGCCGGACGTGCTGCGCCCGTATCTGCGCGGCGCGGACACGCTGGCGTGAACGCACCGATCCGACGCTCGTGGGACAAGGTGGAGTTGTTCGCCACCTTCAGCCTGCTGGTGGTGCTGGCCACGGTGCTGGTCACCCGGCTCAGCTTTGCCGAGGTGTGGAAGCTGCCGCCGGTGGACCTGGTACTCACCTGGATGGCCTTGGGCCTCACCGCGCTGGCACTGTGGCTGGGCCGCACCCGGCGCTGGCTGCGCATAGGCGCGGTCGCTTTCGGCGCCGCCACCCAGCTCGTGCCGATGGTGGTGCGCCAGCCGGTGCTGATCCTGCCGCTGCTCGGCGCGATCATCCCGGTGATCATCCTGGCCGTCTCGCTCGCCTTGCTCTCCCGAAAGCGCCCCGAGCCCCGGTCGGCCCCGCGATCCTGATACCATCCGCAACCTGTTGCCGGCGTTGCATCGGCGACGGCGGGCAGCCGGCCGTCGAGGTGTGTTTCGTGCGGGACGTCTGAAGCGGGGAGCGCAATGCCCCCGGACAATCCAAAACGGAGAGATGGCCGAGCGGTTTAAGGCACCGGTCTTGAAAACCGGCGAAGGGTCAAACCTTCCGTGGGTTCGAATCCCACTCTCTCCGCCAGATTCGCCTCGTTTCGTTAGGATTTTTTCCTAGTTCGAACAAATGTTTGTCGTGAGCCCCCTGTTTCCCGCCAGCAATGCTCGCGGGTAGACTGTTGCAGTGCACCGTGCCTGCCGTGGGCGCGGGCTGAGGGGGTCGGATGGACACCGCCCGGGCGGTCCTGATCGTCGACGACGATCCGTCGGTGCTGGAAACCATGCGCGTCCTGCTCGAAGGGCGGGCCGGCTTCCGCGTGCTCACCGCGCTGGGCGCGCGCGGGGCGGAGCGGCGGCTGCACGGATTGGATCGACTGGACGTGCTGGTGGTGGATGTGGATGCATCGGATGCCATCGGTACAGCGCTCTGCCATGAGGTGATGCGGCGTCATCCGGAGGTGGCGCTGGTGGCGATGTCTTCCGACGGAGCGGGACGAATGGAGTCGCTGGCGACGGCCGCGTTCCTGCCCAAGCCTTTCGGTGCCCGCGAGTTGCTGACGGCGATCGATGATGCCCGGCACCGTGCCCTGGCGCGTCGCGAGGGCGTCGGTACGGCCTGAGCAGGTTTCGGCCGGACAGCACGCATCCGCTCACGCCTTTTGCCCGTACCCTTGCCGCCTTCGCTCGACGAGCTGCCGGTTTTCCCATGTCCCTCGCCATCGTCTGGTTCCGCCGCGATCTGCGGCTGGCCGACAATCCCGCCCTGCATGCCGCCTGTGGCGCCCACGAGCGCTTGCTGCCGGTCTACATCCATGCGCCGCAGGAAGAAGGCGAATGGGCGCCCGGGGCGGCCAGCCGATGGTGGTTGCATCATTCGCTCGGGGCCCTGCGCGCCTCGCTGCACGTCCATCGCGCCGAACTTCACCTGCGCCACGGCGACAGCGCGCAGACGCTGGCCGCGCTGATCGAGGCGACGGGCGCCGAAGCGGTCTACTGGAACCGCCTGTACGAGCCGGCGGCGATCGAGCGTGATACCCGCATCAAGCAGGCGCTGCGCGATCGGGGCGTGGAGGCACACAGTTTCAACGCTGCGCTGTGGCGCGAACCCTGGCAGGTACGGACCAAGACCGGCGATCCGTACCGGGTGTTCACGCCGTTCTGGCGCAACCTGCGCACGCTGATCGACGAGTCCGGGCCGCTGCCGGTGCCGCAGCCGCTGCGCGGCGCGACCGCCGATGGCGGCGTGTCGCTGGAGTCGCTGGGGCTGCTGCCGCGCATCCGCTGGGATGCCGGCATGGCCGAGACCTGGACGCCCGGTGAGCGCGGCGCGCAGGAGTTGCTGGAGCTGTTCGTCGACGGCGCGGTGAACGACTACGCCGAAGGTCGCGACATCCCCTCTCGCCACGGCACTTCACGACTCTCGCCGCACCTGCATTTCGGCGAGATATCCCCGCGCCAGATCCAGGCTGGGCTGCACCAGCTGCTGGCCGCGCGCCACGGCGCACGACCGGATCTGGAACCGTTCCTGCGTGAGCTGGGCTGGCGCGAGTTCGCCCACCACCTGATGTTCCATTTTCCCGAGACGCACACGGCCAACTTCAATCCGAAGTTCGACGGCTTTTCCTGGGCCGAGGCCGACGACACGCTGATCGAGCGCTGGCAGCAAGGCCGCACCGGCATCCCGCTGGTGGATGCGGGCATGCGCGAGCTGTGGCACACCGGATGGATGCACAACCGCGTGCGCATGGTGGTGGCCAGTTTCCTGACCAAGAACCTGCGCCAGCACTGGCACCATGGCGCGCGCTGGTTCTGGGACACGCTGGTGGACGCCGATCTGCCCAACAATTCGCTGGGCTGGCAGTGGGTGGCCGGTTGCGGCGCCGATGCCGCACCGTACTTCCGCGTGTTCAACCCGGTGAGCCAGTCGCAGAAGTTCGACCCGAAGGGCGAGTACCTGGCGCGCTGGCTGCCCGAGCTGGCCGGTGCGGTGCTGGCCCTGCGGCACGAACCGTGGAAGGATCCGTCACTGCTCCGGCGCTCGGGGTATCCGGCGCCGATGGTGGATCTGGGCGAGTCTCGGGCCGCGGCATTGGCGGCTTACGGAGCGTTGCAGGGACGCTGAGGGCCCCCGCGGCAGGCGCGTCATCGGCCCCAGGGGAGGGCGGCCGTCGAGGCGCCTCGTTCCAGCAACAGGGCGTTCACGCAAACAGGAACACGCGGCTAACAGGCGACGGTCCACATTAGACCGGGCTGGCAGGCACTTCCTGTCGCCCGACGACCCGGTTGGCGTTCGAGGATCCCCCCATGACGACTCGCACCACCCCGCTTGTCCATCCACGGGAGCTGTTGCGCCACTGTCTCGGTGGCATTCGCCGTCTCCTCGCGCAACCCGAAACTCCGGCCTCCAGGCCCTCCGATGCGCCCATGAGCAGGCGGCACATGTTGCTCGCGCTGCAGGAGTCGAAAAAGCGGGCAGAGCGGCTGCGCGTGCTCGAGACCCTGCGCCAGTCAAAACGCGATGCTCGAAAAAGCTGGCGCTTCTTTCACCATATCGCCGGGAAGTAACCCTCGCGCCTCGGCATGGGCATTTCATCGGCCCCGCACGGGCTTTGCCTGGAGTGCCCGCAGAGTCGGGGGACGCTCTGTTCGAGGACACTCGGGTCTCAGCGGTCGCCGCCTCGCTTCAGCAGCATCGCGAGCACCGGCGGGGTGACCATCGCGGTCAGCAGCGACATCGCCACGATGATCGCGTAGACGCGCTCGTTGAACACCCCGGCGGCCAGGCCGAGGCTGGCGATCACCACGCCGACCTCGCCGCGAGGGACCATGCCGAAACCGACGATGGTGGCACTGCGCTTGCCCAGAGCCAGCGCGCCGAGAAAGCCACCGGCGAGCTTGGAGATGATCGCGATCACGGTGACGATCGCCAGCATCACCAGCGCGTCCACGCTGGCCAGCTCGGACAGGTTCACCTTGGCGCCGGTGATGACGAAGAAGAACGGCGTGAGAAAGGACAGCAGGGGCAGCGTCTTGTGCTCCAGGTCCTCGCGCTGGCGGGTCTCCGAGGCGATCATGCCGGCGAGGAAGGCGCCGATGATCGCGGCCAGCCCGAAGCGCGTGGACAGCCATGCCAGGCCCAGGCAGAGCGCCAGCACCAAGGTCAGCGGCGAGTGTGGGCTGATCGGCTTTTCCAGCCAGCCGGAGCCGCGGCGCATCACCTTGGTGCCGCCCCAGCCGATGATCGCCACGAAACCGACCGCGCCGGCCAGCGTGAGCAGCAGCGACTGCAGGTTGAGTTCGCCGCCGCCCTGCAACGAGGACACCACGCCGAGCAGCAGCATCGCGAGGATGTCGTCGATCACCGCCGCGCCGAGGATCACCCGGCTCTCCACCCGCGACAGCACGCCCAGCTCCTGCAGCACGCGTGCGGTAATGCCGGCCGAGGTGGCGACGAAGGCGGCGGCCACGAACAGCGACTTGATCCAGTCGAAGCCCTCGCCGTGCGCCCACAGCGCGCCGAGGCCGAATGGCAGGATCACGCCGAGTATGCCCACCATGAAGGCGCTCTTGCCGACCTTCTTCAGATCATCGAGCCGGGTCTCCAGGCCGACGGAGAACAGCAGCAACACCACACCGACTTCGGCCAGCACGTCCAGCGGCGTGCCGGGCATGATCTGGTCCGGCGTGAGCCAGCCCATGGCCGAGGGGCCGACCACGCAGCCGGCGGCGATCTCGCCGACCACGCCGGGCAGTTTCAGCCGTTGCGCGATCTCGGCGCCGATCTGCGCGGCGATGAAGATCACGAACAGGGTCAGCAGGATATCGGCGGCGTGGTGCATGCGTCGGTCTCTCCCTGGAAACGCCGCCCATCCTACAGGGCGAGGACGCCGGACTTCAGCCCTGGAACACGTGCCCGGCCAGCCACAGGTGCAGCGCGATGCTGGCGACGTAGCCCAGTGCGATCGCCCAGGTCCAGCGCAGGTGGCTCATGAAGGTGTACTGGCCGCGCGAGGCGCCCATCAGCGCTACGCCCGCGGCCGAGCCCACCGACAGCAGGCTGCCGCCGACGCCCGCGGTGAGGGTGATCAGCAGCCACTGCGCCTGGTCCATCGGCGGGTTCATCTTCAGCACCGCGAACATGATCGGGATGTTGTCCACTACCGCCGAGGTGACGCCCATGATCGCGTTGGCCAGGGTGTAGCCCAGGTTGCCGTAGAGCTGGTGCGAGGCCAGTTCCAGGTAACCCAGCGCGGCCAGGCCGCCGACGCAGGCGAACACGCCGTAGAAGAACAGCAGCGTGTCCCACTCCGCGTTGGCGATGATGCGAAAGATCGAATAGCTCTGCGGCTCCTCGCCCTGGGCCAGCGCGTAGCGGCGCTGGTGGCGGTCGATGCGCGTGGCCACCAGGTTGAGGAAGGCCAGGCCGGTGAGCATGCCGTAGGCGGCCGGCATGCCCAGCCACTGGCGACCGACCACGGTGATCGCGATGGTCAGCGCGAAGGTGAGGCAGATGCCGATGCCACCGGGTTTGAGCGAGTTGCCGCTGCCGGCGGAGTCCGGCTGCCCCTTGGGCAGCGCGAAGGCCATCAGGATCGCCGGCACCAGCCAGTTCACCAGCGACGGCCCGAACAGCCGGAAGAAGTCGAAGAAGCCGCTCTTGCCGGCCTGCCACACCATCAGCGTGGTGATGTCGCCGAACGCGCTCCAGGCGCCGCCGGCGTTGGCCGCGACGACCAGGTTGATCATCGCCAGGGTGATGAAGCGGCGATTGCCGCCGGCCACCGCCAGGATTACCGCCGACATCACCAGCGCGGTGGTCAGGTTGTCCAGCACCGGCGAGAGGAAGAACGCGATCAGCCCGGTGATCCAGAACAGCGAGCGGTAGCCCAAGCCGCGTCGGATCAGGGCGTCGCGCAGTGCCTCGAAAACGTTGCGCTCGCCCATCGCGGTGACGTAGGTCATCGCCACCACCAGGAAGAAGAAGATCTCCGCGTACTCGAGGAACATGCCCTCGAAGGCCGTGGCGGCCGGCGTCACGCCCCGGGCCGGGTCGCCGGTGACCCAGGCGATCATCCCCCAGATCAGCGCCGCGGCCAGCATCACCGGCTTGGACTTGGCGATGTTCAGATGCTCTTCGAAGATCACTGCCAGGTAGGCCAGCACGAACAGCATCAGCGCGACCACGCCGACCGGGTGGTCGGTGAGGTGGAAGTTCACGTCCCGCGTCTCGGCTGCCGCGGCAGGGGCGCTGGCGAGCAGGGTGGCGAGGGCGGGGGTCCAGCGCATGCGTGCGGTCCTTGGCAAGTGGAACGGACCCGGAAGATTAGCAGCCCGTCAGGTGGCGACGGCACCGTCGTTGCGGCTGGCTCCCGGGTGATCGGGGCGTAGCCTGAGGAAGATCGTCGCTGCCAGCGCGGTGACCGCGGCCAGCACCAGCACGGTGACGTGGAAGGCGGCGACGTAGGCGTGCGCGGCATGCACCTGGCGACCGACGAACACTTCCATCAGGAGTGAGGCGAAGGCGATGCCGAAGCTGATCGACAGGTATTGCGTGGTGGAGGCCATCGACGAAGCCATCGAGGCGTGACGGATATCCACGTCGATGTAGGCCAGCGTATTCATCGTCGTGTACTGCAGGCCGGTGAAGCAGCCGTAGACGAACACCAGAATCGCGATCAGCCAGGTCGGCGTCGTTCCGTCCACCTGCGAGAACACCGCCAGCATCACCGCCACGGCCGTGGTGTTGGCCAGCAGCAGTCGGCGATAGCCCAGTCGCAGCAGCAGCCGGTTCACCACCCACTTGGAGCTGATCGAGCCCAGCGCCTGCGGCACCATCATCAGGCCGGCCAGGGTGGGCGACCAGCCGCAGCCGACCTGCAGGAACAGCACCAGCAGCAGGAACATGCCGCCGATGCCCAGGCGGGTGAACAGGTTGCCGACCAGCGCCACGGAGAGGCTGCGCACGCGCAGCAGGGAGAGGTCCGCCACCGGGTGTTCGGTGCGGCGGCTGTGCCACACGTAGGTGGCGCCAAGCAGCACGGCGAGCGCGATGCACGCCGCCACCAGCATCCAGTGATGGATCTGTGCGCCGGCCTGTTCGGAGGCGGTGAGCAGCAGGGCCGAGGCGGCGGCGAACAGCAGGAAGCCGGTCGTATCGAACGGGCGTGCCTGCTCCAGCCGGTATTCCGGCATGTCGCGCTTGTTCATCCACAGTCCGGCCAGACCCACCGGCACGTTGATCAGGAAGATCAGCCGCCAGCTGGTGAACTCCACCAGCAGGCCGCCGAGCAGGGGGCCCAGCACCGAGCCCAGCAGGCCGAACGTGGCCACCGTGCTCATCGCCGGCACGTACTCGCGCTTGTCGATGGAGCGCACCAGCACGTAGCGGCCTACCGGCATCAGCGAGGCGCCGCCGACACCCTGGATCACGCGGGCGACCACCAGCTCGGGCAGGGTCTGCGCGATGCCGCAGAGCAGGGAGCCGATGCCGAACACGGCGATCGCCGCGGCGAACACGCGGCGCGTGCCGAAGCGGTCGCACAGCCACGGGCTGGCCGGGATCAGCACGGCCAGCGTAAGCACGTAACTGGTCAGCGCCGTGCGCATGCCCAGCGGCGTCACGCCCAGCGCAGAGGCCATCGCCGGCACGGCCGTGTTGACGATGGTGGAGTCCAGCGCCTGCATGAAGAACGCGGCGGCGACCAGCCACAGCAGCCCGCGGTGGCGGACACGCGAACTCTCCGCCGCGGGGAGGGCGGTGGGGGTATCGGTCAGGGTGGCCGCGGCAGGTGCGGGGGGCGGGGACATCGCGCCCATGATACTTGCTGCGGCAGGTAATCAGCTGGAGCGGGACCGCGACGCTTCATCCGGCGGTTAGCTGTCCGCGGCGGTTCGTTACACTGCGCGCTTAGCTTCACGATGCCAGGCCTGCCCCCGCATGACCGTTCCCCACGACATCGCCGCCCGCGCCACCGCCCTGCGCGAACAGATCGAGCAGGCGAACTACCAGTACCACGTGCTGGACGACCCGAAGATCCCCGACGCCGAGTACGACCGCCTGATGCGCGAACTGGAGGCGCTGGAGGCGCAGTACCCGGCGCTGGCTACGCCCGATTCGCCCACCCGCAAGGTCGGCGCCCGCGCCACCGGCGGCTTTGCCGAGGTGCGTCATGCCATCCCGATGCTGTCGCTGGGCAATGCCTTCAGCGAAGAAGGCGACACCGACCGCGAGCGTTTCCATGAAGTGGCCGAGTTCGAACGGCGCATCGAGCAGACGCTGGACCGCCGCGATCCGGTGTTCTCGGTCGAGCCCAAGCTGGACGGCCTGGCGATCAGCCTGCGCTACGAGCACGGCGTGTTCGTGCAGGGCGCGACCCGCGGCGACGGCGAGACCGGCGAGGACGTCACCGCCAATCTGCGTACGGTGCGCGCGATCCCGCTGCGGCTGCGCGGTACCGACTGGCCCGAGGTGCTGGAGGTGCGCGGCGAAGTGATCATGCTGCGCAAGGACTTCGAGGCCTTCAACGAGTACGCCCGCACCCACGATGAGAAGACCCTGGCCAATCCGCGCAACGGCGCGGCCGGCTCGTTGCGCCAGCTCGACCCGGCGATCACGGCGAAGCGCAAGCTGAGTTTCTTCGCCTACGCGGTGGGCGTGGTCGAGGGTGGCGAGCTGCCACCGACCCACTCCCAGACGCTGCGGAAGCTGCGCGACTGGGGTTTCCCGGTCTCGCCGGAGGTATCCACCGCCACCGGTTTCGACGGCCTGATCCGGTACTACCGCATGATCGGCGCCAAGCGCGACGCGCTGCCGTACGACATCGACGGCGTGGTCTACAAGCTGGACGACTACGACGGCCAGCGCGTCATGGGCTTCGTCTCGCGCGCGCCGCGCTGGGCGATTGCGCACAAGTTTCCGGCGCAGGAGCAGATGACCCGGGTCGAGGCGATCGAGATCCAGATCGGTCGCACCGGCGCGGCCACCCCGGTGGCACGGCTGGCGCCGGTGCAGGTGGCCGGCGTGACGGTGACCAACGCCACGCTGCACAACGCCGACCAGGTCGCGCGGCTCGACGTGCGCGTCGGCGACACGGTGATCGTGCGCCGCGCCGGCGACGTGATTCCCGAAGTGGTGCGCGTGGTCGAGGAGCAGCGGCCGGCACACACCCATCCCTGGCACATGCCGGCGCATTGCCCGGTGTGCGGCTCGGCGCTGGTGCGCGAGGAGGGCGCCGCGGCCTACCGCTGCTCCGGCGGCCTGTTCTGCGCCGCGCAGCGCAAGGAGGCGCTGATCCATTTTGCCGCGCGGCGCGCAATGGACATCGACGGCCTGGGCGAGCGCTACGTCGACGCGCTGGTCGAGTTCGACATGGTCAAGACACCGGCCGACCTCTACGCGCTGACCGTGGATGATTTCGTTGCCATGAAGCAGCGTGCCGACGAGCGCGACGGCACGGTTCCCGAGACCGTCAAGCAGGGCAAGATCGCCACCAGGTGGGCGGAGAACCTGGTCGAGGCGATCGACGCCAGCCGCACCACCACGCTGGCGCGCTTCCTGTTCGCGCTTGGCATCATGCATATCGGCGAGAGCACGGCCAAGACGCTGGCGGCCTGGCTGGGGCGGCTGGAATTCGTGCGGACCATGCCGGCGCCGGTGTTGCGGGTGCTGCCGGACATCGGCGAGGAGGTGGCCAGTTCCATCGCCGCGTTCTTCGCGCAGAAGGGCAACCAGCAGGTGGTCGACGCGCTGCTGGCAGCCGGCGTGCATTTCACCGACGAAGGCGAACCGTCGCCGAAGCTGCGCGAGCGGTTGAACCTCGGCGTGCTGCTGGACATCGCCAATGTGTCCAAGCTCGGCCCGAAGAGCACCAAACTCCTGGCCGCGCAGTACGCCACGCTGGAGGCACTGGAGCAGGCCGGCCCGGCGCACTGGATCGTCGCCGGCGTACCGCAGGCCGCGGCGATCAACCTGGAGGCGATGCTTGCCGATCGTCACCGTCGCCATGCCTTCGCCCAGGCCGAACAGGCCATGCGACACCTGCTCGCTGCGATACCGGAAGGCGCAGCCGGCGGCGAGGCGCCCCTGGCCGGACAGACCGTGGTGCTCACCGGCACGATGCCGTCGCTCAGCCGCGACCAGGCGAAAGGCCTTCTGGAATCCCTGGGGGCCAAGGTCGCCGGCTCTGTCTCCAAGAAGACCAGCTTCGTGGTGGCTGGCGAGGCGGCCGGCTCCAAGCTCGACAAGGCGAAGGAACTGGGTGTGCCGGTATGGGACGAGGCGCAATTGCTGGCGCTGCTGGCCGAACACGGCGTCACCCCATGAGCGCCATCGATCTGCCCGAGCGGCTCCAATTGCGGGCGCGGCTCTACGGCGAACTGCGGCAGTTCTTCGCTGGACGTGACGTGCTGGAGGTGGAGACGCCGATCCTCTCGGCGGCGGGCAACACCGATCCGAATATCGAGAGCTTCGTCACCCGCTTCACCGGGCACGTCGACGCAGGCGCGCCGCAGCGCTGGATGCGCACCTCGCCGGAGTTTCCGCTCAAGCGTCTGCTCGCCGCCGGCGTCGGCGACTGCTACGAGCTGGGCCGCGTGTTCCGCAACGGCGAGGCCGGTGGTCGCCACAATCCCGAATTCACCATGCTCGAGTGGTACCGCGTCGGCTGGGACCATCACCGGCTGATGGAGGAGACCATCGAGCTGGTGCAGGAGGCGCTGGCCCTGGTCGGGCGACGCGCCGAGGTGGTGATCAGCGGCTACCGGCAACTGTTCCTGGACGAGCTGGGCATCGATCCGCTGCACGATCCGCTTGAGGCGTTGCAGGCGCCGCTGGGCGAGTACGGCATCGATCCGGAGGGCCTGGACCGCGACGACTGGCTGGATCTGCTGATCACGCACAAGCTGCAGCCGGCGTTTCCGCCCGACCGCATCACGGTGATCCACGACTATCCGGCCAGCCAGTGCGCGCTGGCGCGCGTCCGCCCCGGCGATCCGCCGCTGGCCGAGCGCTTCGAGCTGTATCTGGGCCGCTACGAGTTGGCCAACGGCTATCACGAACTGAACGACGCGTCCGAGCAGGCCGCACGATTCGCGCGCGACAATGAACGGCGCCGGGCCCGCGGGCTGCCGGAAGTGCCGGTCGACCACCGCCTGCTCGCCGTGCTCGATGCGATGCCCGATTGCGCCGGGGTGGCGCTGGGCGTCGAGCGGCTGCTGATGTGCCTGGCCGGCACCGACGCGATCGCCGACGTGCTGGCGTTTCCGTTCGCCGAGGCCTGACGGGCCTGGATGCTCCCGGTTCACCGCGGCGGAGAAGCGCTCCGCCGCGGTGATGGACGTCCACTTACGGCCGGTCGAACCGCAGTGCGAGCGCGCGGCGCTCGACCAGGCTGATCGCCGGCTGGTCCTGCAGGCGCAGGTCGCGCAGTTCGTACGGCGCGCCGATCCCGGCCACGCTCGACGGGTCGAAGTGCAGCACGAGCTGGCGCTCGCCGGGCGTCAGCCAGGCGGCCGACTGGGCGAACGCGCCCGGCACCATGCGGCCCTTCGCATCACGCCCGTAGAGCACACCGGACACCGCGAAGCGGCTGGCACTGTCCACCGTGACACCGAGCGCGATGTCGATGCCGTGGCGGCCGGCGCGACGGGTGTCGGCGGTGCCGTCGAGCTTCGCGTCGGGTGTAGCCACGGCGAACACGCTGGTGGTGTCGCGACGCACCGCATGGCCCTGGCCGTCATCGCCGATGGTGAAGCTGTGCAGCTCCCACAGGCCGGGCGTGCTGCTCGGCTGTACCGGCGCCACGTCGGTGCTGAAGCTGCCGTCCGCGTTGGCGTGGTAGTCGAGCAGGGTGGTGCTGCCGTCCGGGGCGCGCAGGAAGCCGCCGACCGCCTGCAACGGACGCTGGCGGTCGCCGTCCTTCATCGCCACGTCCAGGTGCAGTCTCTGGCCCAGCAGCAGGTCGTCGCGGTCGGCTTTCGCGGTCACCGTGAACGGGCTCTTCGGCTCGAACACGTGCACCACGTAGCGGCCGCTGGCGTTCGGCGCCTGCAGCGTGGCCGGGCCAGCGCCCAGTTCGGGACGCAACTGCATCACCAGCGAAGCATCCGGCACAGCCATGCCGGCCGCACGCAACGAGGCCACGTCGCCGACCGTGCTGGCCGCGCGGTCACCGGCGAGGGTCTGGCCGTTCATGCGGAAGGTCACCGCGGCGGCGTCGAGTCGCCCGCCCTTGGGGTCGCTGGGGCTGACCCGGATCACCGCGCCGGGGGCGGACAGCGGCAGTTCGACGCCGCGTTGCATCTCGGTGGCCGAGACGTCGGTCCAGTACTCGCGACTGGTGCGGGCGAACGGTTGCGGCACCGGGTTCACCGGGGCGTCGGCGGGCAGCGCCCAGCTCACGCTGACCGGCTGGTGCTCGGCGTGCGGGCGGGGGATGTCCACGCCGGCGAGGGCCGCCGCCGTGGCAGGCAGCGGTGCGGGCGCCGCCTGCAGGGCGACCGGCACCATGTCGGTCGGTGTCGCGGGAAGCAGGGCATGCGTACCGGCAAAGGCGGAGGTGGCAAAGAGGCCGGCGAGGACGCCGGCGGCAAGGATCCGTCGGTTCATCGCGATCACCCCTTCAGGTCGTTGGCGAGGATGGAGGGCAGGCCGAAGCAGGCGCGGCGGCTCTGGTTGTGGTTCAGCACCTGGCCGCTGCTGGTGCGGCTGGTGTCCTTGAACCAGAGCGTGCCGGCGGCCTGCGCGCTGGAGCACTCGATGAAGCCATCCGAGCAGCTGCTCAGCCAGTTCTGGGTGATCTCCAGGCCCACGCTCTGCGTGTAGCCGCCGCAATAGGCCTGGCTGGACCACACGGCAGACACCACGTCGGTGCCGACCACGTCGCGGAACGGCACCGGCAGGGCGGGACGTCCGGAGGTGCCGAGCAGGTACTGCTGGTTGTAGGTGGCCATCCAGCCGACCTGCTGCTGGCGCACCGCGTCGGTCTTGTAGCCGAGCAGCCAGCCCAGCGCGCTCTCGAACACGTTGCCGGCGATCACCGCGTCGGCCAGCGGCGTGCCGGCGCTGGACGGCGCGATCGCGTCCACCTTGACGATGCGCTGGATGATCGCGGGATAGCGCGAGTCGTAGGTCGGGTTGGACAGGATCCAGCGCATCACGTTGCCGCCGTTGGAGTGTGTGATGACGATCAGGCGGTCGATGTTGCGGTTCTGGATGAAGCTGGTGAGCTGGCCGGCGAGGCATCCGGCCGCGCGGTCGTCCCACATGTACTGGTCGAAGTCGCAGTTCACCACCAGCAGATTGTTGGGATCGCTGAGCCCCTTGCGGATGCCCTCGACCATGTCCGATTGCCAGTAGTCGTTGTAGGCATCGGTCTGTTTGCCTGTGCCGTGTACCAGGGCCACCCCCGTGGCGGCCTGCACCCCTGCACTGGCCAATGCCAGTGCCCCTATCAGCATCATGCGTTGCACGTTGTCTCTCCCTTTCGATGCGGCCTTGGACCGCGCGTGGGATCGCCTGCGGACGCAGGCACGGGCGAGACAAACCATCCGTGGCTTGCGGCAGGTCGACCATGGCATGTGGCGCCTCCCCCGAGGGCACCGGCTGCCGCCGCGGTCACCCCTGACCATGCGGCGGCGAATGGAGGCTAGCAGCGGGATGTGACCGTGGTCTTGACGCACAGCGGCAGAAAGGTGCAACGCGTCACACGCCGGTGCTTCGGGTAAGGTGACGCGCCTGTTCCGACGCGAGTCCCGCCCCGCATGCGCAGTCCCGTAGCCGCCGGCCCCATGCCCTTCACCGATCGCCTCGGCCGGTCCGACATCAAGACCCTGGCCCTGGCCGCGCTGGGCGGCGCACTGGAGTTCTACGACTTCGTGGTCTTCGTGTTCCTCGCGTTGCCGTTGAGCGAGCTGTTCTTCCCGAAGGGCACGTCGCCGTGGCTGGCGCAGTTGCAGGTGTACGGCATCTTCGCCGCCGGCTACCTGGCGCGCCCGCTGGGCGGCATCGTGATGGCGCACTACGGCGACCTGCTGGGACGCAAGCGGATGTTCGCGCTGAGCGTGTTCCTGATGGCCCTGCCGACGCTGTTGATCGGCCTGCTGCCGGTGTATGCGCAGATCGGCATCCTGGCGCCGGTGCTGCTGCTGGTGCTGCGCGTGCTGCAGGGCATCGCGGTGGGCGGCGAGGTGCCGGGCGCCTGGGTGTTCGTTGCCGAGCACGTGCCGCCGTCGCGGGTGGGCTTTGCCTGCGCCAGCCTGACCTCGGGGTTGACCGTGGGCATCCTGATCGGTTCGCTGCTGACTGCGGCAATCCATGAGCGTTTCGACCACGACACGATGATGGCCTGGGGCTGGCGTCTGCCGTTCCTGCTCGGCGGTGTGTTCGGTTTCGTCGCGGTGTGGCTGCGGCGCTGGCTGCGTGAGACGCCGGTGTTCGAGGCGATGCACGCGCAACGTGCGCTGGCGGACGAACTGCCGCTCGGGCGTGTCCTGCGGATGCACCGCGGTGCGGTCGCGCGGTCGATGGTGGTGACCTGGACCCTGACCGCCGCGATCGTGGTGGCGATCCTGATGACCCCGACCCTGGCGCAGGCCATGTTCCACCTGCCGGCGGCGACGGCCTTTCTCGGCAACAGTCTCGCCTCGGCCGCACTGGCGGCCGGGTGTCTGGTCTACGGCGCGCTGGCCGACCGGCTGGGCATCGCGCGCGTGCTCGGCGCCGGTGCCGTCCTGCTGGCGCTGGCGGTGGGCGCGCTCTACCTCGACCTGCAGCACGGTGCGGCGCATTTCCTGCCGCTGTATGCGTTGGCCGGGTTCTGCGTGGGCGTGGTCGGCGTGGTGCCCGCGGTGATGGTGGCCGAGTTCCCGCCGGTAGTGCGCTTCAGCGGCCTGTCGTTCTCCTACAACGTGGCCTATGCCGTGTTCGGCGGCATCACGCCGCCGCTGATCGGCGCGATGGTGAAGGCCTTCGGTCCGCTGGCGCCTGCGTACTACGTCGCGCTCGCCGCGCTGGCGGCGCTTCCCGTTGCGGTCATGCTGCGGCGTCGGACGGCTGGCTAGAAATCCAGTTCCTGCGCGGCGCAGAGGTAGTCGTTCAGCTGCGCGAGGTGGCGGTAGATGTCCACCAGCGTGGGCAGCAACTGCGGCGAGCAGGCCACCGCCTCGTCGAAGCCCTGGCCGGCGGCGAAGTCCTTGCGCTTGAGATCCTCGATCAACTCGTGGCCGGGATCGAAGCCGCGCGGCGCGCGGGTCAGCGACTCGCCCCAGAACTCGAAACGTTCGCGGAAAGCCTTGCCTTGCGTGGCCTTTTTCCACGCAGCGGGGTTGTCGGCGATGAAGGCGCGGATGCGCTTGAGGTCGTCCGGCTCGGGATGCCACATACCGCCGCCGGCGAAGCAGTCGCCGGGCTGGATGTGCACGTAGAACGAGGGCGCGGCGATCTCGTGCCGGCGCTCGTGGAAGAATCGCGCGCCCTGCCAGGGCTTGTACGGCAGCTTGTTGTTCGAGAAGCGCGTGTCGCGGTGGATGCGGAACAGCGAGCCGCCGTTCTTGCGGGCGTCGGCGCGGTAGTGCGGGCTGATCTTCGCCAGCGGCGCCTGCATGTCGGCGATCAGGGCGAGGAACGGCTCGCGTACGTGTTGCTCGTAGTCCTTCTTGTGGTCGAGGAACCAGTCGCGGCTGTTGTTGCGGTCCAGGGCCTTGAGGAAGCGGAACGTGGCGGGCGAGAAATAGGCGGCGGGCATCGGCGGAAAGGTCAGGCGAGCGGTTGGAGTTCGTCGGCGAGCTGACGGCCCCACGCTTCGAGCTGGTCGAGCAGGGGCTGTCGCGCAGCCAGGGCGGGATCGTGCCGCATCTGTTCGAGGCGAGTGAAGTAGTCGTCGAGGGTGAGGCCGGTCAGCGGCGTGTGGCGGGTCAGCCGGTCGCGCCGGAACGCTTCCCAGCGGACGCGTTCCTCCGCACTGAGCGTGTGTGGCCAGTTACGCGCGCGGTAGCGGAACAGCAGCTCAGCGTAACGCGGGTCGCGAAAGGTGATACCGCTCGCCGCCAGGACCTCGGGCGGCGTGCCGCGCACCTCGGTGAGGCGCCGCTTGTCCGCGTCCGGCAGGAAGCCGTCGTACAGCGCCAGCTCGGGGTCTTGTGCCGGCGGCATCGCCGCGGCCTGCTTGAACAGGCGCTGCACCTTGTCGCGCAGGCCGCCGGCTTCGCGCAGGGTGGCAGCGTGGCCGAGGCAGCGGTCGACGTCGAGCTGCAGCCGCCCCATGTCCGCGCCCTTGAGCACCGACAGCGGCGCCAGTGCCGGCGCGCGGTTGGCGCGCACGGTGCGCAGCGCGATGCGCTCGACGCCCTCGGGCAGGTCGGCGCGCGAGGTGAATACGCGGTCGGCGATCTCATCCTCGTCCAGCGCGATCAGCTCGGCGGGATCGTGGCGCAGGTCGTAGACGATCACCTCGCCCGGTCGCGCCGGGTGCAGTGCCAGCGGGGCGATCAGGGTCAGGCAGTGCTGGCTGGCCGGGTAGCGCGAGGACACGTGCACCAGCGGCGTCATGCCGGCCACGTCGAGCAGCTCGAACACCCGCTGCTTGCGGCGCAGGGCGAAGTGCCAGTCCCACAGCCGCGGCTGGCGCACGCGCAGCAGTCGGGCCAGGTCGATCAGCGCGTGCACGTCCGACAGCGCGTCGTGCGCCCGTTCCTGCTGCAGGCGGTTGGCCTGGGCCAGGTGCTCCAGCTTGAAGCTGGGCGAGCCGTCGTCGCGGGTCGGCCAGACGATGCCTTCCGGGCGCAGCGCCTCGCACATGCGCACCAGGTCGATCAGGTCCCAGCGCGAGTTGCCGTTTTCCCACTCGCGGCCGTAGGGATCGTAGAAGTTGCGGTACAGCAGCTGCCGTGTGACCTCGTCGTCGAAGCGCAGCGAGTTGTAGCCCACGCCGCAGGTCCCCGGCTCGGCCAGTTGCTCGTGCACGCGGGCGGCGAACTCGGCCTCGATCACACCCTCGCGTTCGGCCTGCTGCGGCGTGATGCCGGTGATCAGGCAGGCCTCGGGGTGGGGCAGGGCATCGCTGGGCGGCTTGCCGAAGAACATCACCGGCTCGCCGACGATCTCCAGTTCCATGGTGGTGCGGATGCCGGCGAACTGCACCGGGCGGTCCCGCCGGCTGTCCGCGCCGAAGGTTTCGTAGTCGTGCCAGAAGAAGGTCTGCATCGCCCGATCATCGCATGCGGCAGCGCCCGGCACGGCTGCTGGTAGACTTCGCGACCCGGGAGGACGCATGAGCCAAGACAACGACAACCTGATCTGGATCGATCTGGAGATGACCGGCCTCGACACGGACGCCGATTCCATCCTGGAGATCGCCACCATCGTCACCGACAAGGATCTGAACATCCTGGCCGAAGGCCCGGTGTTCGCGATCCACCATCCGCTGGAGCGGCTGGAGGCGATGGACGCCTGGAACCGCAACCAACATGGCCGCTCCGGTCTGTGGCAGCAGGTGCTCGATTCGGCCGACAGCCATGCCGACGCCGAGCGCGCCACCCTGGCATTCCTCAGGCAGTGGGTGCCGGCCGGCAAGTCGCCGATGTGCGGCAACTCGATCTGCCAGGACCGCCGCTTCCTGCATCGCCAGATGTCGCAGCTGGAGCGTTACTTCCACTACCGCAACCTCGACGTGTCCACGCTCAAGGAGCTGGCCCGGCGCTGGGCGCCGTCCGTGGGCAAGGGTTTCAGCAAGGACTCGGCGCACACCGCGCTGTCGGACATCCGCGACTCCATCGACGAGCTGCGCTACTACCGCCAGCACATGGGCGCGCTGGGCGGCGCAGGCTGAGCACGACGATGTCCGCCGCCGACCTGTTCGCTACCGTGCTCGACTGCAACGGCCGTCCGCTCACGCTGGATCGGCCGCGTGTGGTCGGCATCCTCAACGTCACGCCCGATTCGTTCTCCGATGGCGGCCGGTATGCCGATCTCGATGCGGCCGTGGCGCACGGCCTGGCGATGGTGGAGCAGGGCGCCGACATGCTCGACATCGGCGGCGAATCGACCCGACCGGGTGCGGCGGACGTGTCGGAGCAGGACGAACTGGCGCGCGTGTTGCCGGTGATCGAGGCGCTGGCCGCGCGCACCGACAAGCCGATCTCGATCGACACCTCCAAGCCCGAGGTGATGCGCGCCGCGGTGGCGGCCGGTGCCGGCATGATCAACGACGTCTACGCACTGCGCCGCGAAGGGGCGCTCGACGTCGCCGCATCGCTGGGCGTGCCGGTGTGCATCATGCACATGCAGGGCGAGCCGCGCGGCATGCAGGACGATCCGCACTACGACGACGTGGTCGGCGAGGTGCACCGCTTCCTCGCCGACCGCCTGTTCGCCTGCGAACTGGCGGGCATCGACAAGCGCAAGGTGCTGGTCGATCCGGGCTTCGGCTTCGGCAAGACGCTGGAACACAACCTGCAGCTGCTGCGCGACCTGCAGCGCTTCACCGACCTGGGCAGCGGCGTTTACGCCGGGCTCTCGCGCAAGTCGATGATCGGCACGATCACCGGACGCACCTCGCCCGCGGACCGCGCCGCCGGTTCGGTCGCCGCGGCGCTCATCGCCGTGCAGCAGGGCGCGAAGCTGGTGCGCGTGCACGACGTGCAGGCCACTGTCGATGCGCTGGCGGTCTGGCATGCCGTGGATGCGAACCGCCCGGCGCGACGCAGGGACCCGGCCCCGTCGATGCCGCGCTGGCCGGACGACGAATGATCTTCCCCCGCCGCCGGGCGATGGCGGCCCGATTCCACTTCCAGGCTTCAAGGACATCCGCATGACCCAGCGCAAGTACTTCGGTACCGACGGCATCCGCGGTCGGGCCGGGCAGTGGCCGATCAGCGCCGACTTCATGCTGCGCCTCGGCCGAGCCGCGGGAACGGTGCTGGCCGCGCGCGCCAAACCCAGCATCGCCGGCGGGCAGGTGCCGAAGCACCCGGCGGTGGTTATCGGCAAGGACACGCGCATCTCCGGCTACATGTTCGAGTCCGCGCTGGAGGCCGGGCTGGTGGCGGCCGGCGTGGATGTGCGCCTGCTGGGCCCGCTGCCGACCCCCGCGGTGGCCTTCCTGACCCGTTCGTTGCGCGCCGTGGCCGGCATCGTGATCAGCGCCTCGCACAACCCGTTCGACGACAACGGCATCAAGTTCTTCTCCGCCACCGGCGAGAAGCTGCCCGACGAGGTCGAGCTGGCGATCGAGGCCGAACTGGAGCGCGACTTTGTCACCGTGCCGTCGGAACAGTTGGGCAAGGCGACCCGCATCGACAACGCGGTGGCCCGCTATGCCGAATCCTGCAAGGCGACGGTGCCGGAGGAGCTCAGCCTGCACGGCATGAAGATCGTGCTCGACTGCGCGCATGGCGCGACCTACCAGGTTGCGCCGAAAGTGTTCGCCGAGCTCGGTGCCGAGGTCTTCACCATCGGCGATACCCCGGACGGTTTCAACATCAACCGGGGCGTCGGTTCCACGCATCCCGAGGCGCTGCAGCAGGCGGTGGTTGAGCGGGGTGCGGACCTGGGCATCGCCTTCGACGGCGATGGCGACCGTGTCTTGATGGTGGACCGCACCGGTGCCCTCGCCGACGGCGACGACATCCTCTACGTGCTCGCCCGTGCCTGGCAGGCGAAGGGCGAGCTGAAGGGGCCGGTGGTCGGCACCCTGATGAGCAACTACGGACTGGAGAAGGCGCTCGCCGCGATGGGCGTGCCGCTGGTGCGCGCCAACGTGGGCGACCGCTACGTGCTGCAGCAGCTGCGCGCGCATGACGGCGTGCTCGGTGGCGAGACCTCCGGGCATGTGCTGTGCCTGGACCGCGCCACCACCGGCGACGGCATCGTCGCCGCGCTCGCCGTGCTCGAGGCGCTGGCCGAGTCGGGCCAGGACCTGGTGCAGGCCCGCGCCGGGCTGGTGAAGCTGCCGCAGGTGATGCTCAACGTGCGCTTCAGCGGCAATGCCAAGGCCGTGCTGGAAGACGCGGAGGTGGCTGCGGCCGTGAGCGCGGCCCAACAGCAGATGGCAGGCCGCGGCCGGGTATTCCTGCGCGCCTCGGGCACCGAGCCGGTGGTGCGTATCACGGTCGAGGGGGCCGATGCCGATGAAGTGAAGGCTTTGGCACAGAGCCTGGCAGACGTCGTAAAATCCGCCGCCGAACGCTCGTGAGCCTGCTCTAGCTGTATCCAGGTCGCCATGGAATGGCCCGACGTGCCCCGCCCTTGCGGTGGCGGATGAAATCGACCGCACGCCAACCTGGAGCCAGACTAGTGAAGAACGTTCCCACCCTCGACATCCGCCGCTACGACACCGACCGTGACGCCTTCGTCGCCGAGCTCGGCGCGGCCTACCGTGAATTCGGCTTCTGCTGCATCAGCGGCCACGGCATCGACCCGGCACTGGTCGATGGCGCCTACGACGCCTTCAAGCGCTTCTTCGCGCTGCCGGCCGAGACCAAGATGAAGTACCACGTGCCCGGCTCGGGCGGCGCGCGCGGCTACACCCCGTTCAAGGTTGAAACGGCGAAGGACAGCAGTTTCCCGGACCTCAAGGAGTTCTGGCACGTCGGGCGCGAGATCCCGCGTGATTCGAAGTTCGCCGCCGTGATGCCGCCGAACCTGTGGCCGGAGGAAGTGCCGGACTTCAAGGCGTACGGCTACGGCCTGTTCGAAGCGCTCGACCAGCTCGGCACTCGCGTGCTGCGTGCGCTGGCCCTGCATATCGACCTGCCGGAGAACTACTTCGAGGACAAGACCGACCAGGGCAATTCGATCCTGCGGCCGATCCATTACCCGCCGATCACCGAGGACAACATCCCCAACGTGCGCGCCGGCGCCCACGAGGACATCAACTTCATCACCCTGCTGGTGGGAGCGAGCGCCGAAGGGCTGGAAGTGCTGACCCGCGAGGGCCAGTGGCTGCCGATCACCACCCAGGGCGACGCCATCGTGGTGAACATCGGCGACATGCTGCAGCGGCTGACCAACCACGTGTACCCGTCCACCACGCATCGGGTGGTGAACCCGCAGAACGAGAATGCGCGCAAACCGCGCTACTCGGTGCCGTTCTTCCTGCATCCGAACCCGGACGTGGTGCTCGACCCGCTGCCGCAGTGCGTGACGCCGGACAACCCGAGTCGTTACGACACCTCGATGACCTCGCACGAGTACCTGATGCAGCGCCTGCGCGAGATCAAGCTGATCTGAGCGGCCGATGACTTCCGGCAGGCGAGCACCTGCCGGAGTGTTGGTAAACAGCGTCGTCCGGTCCGAATCGAGAGAGCGTATGCGTCTTCCGTCGCTGTTCCTGGCGCTTGCCGGCCTGGTCACGATCGCGCCAGCGCCAGCCGCAGCCGCCGGTACATCCCCGTCGTTCGAGGGATTCGCGGGGCGGTGGGCGTGTTCGGGCCACTTCGCCAGCGGCAAGCCCATCGCGTCGAGGATGTCCTTCGAAAGCGCCCTGCAGGGTGCCGGGATGGTCAAGCGCCACGACGACGTGGCGCCCGGCGGCTATCACGCCGTGGAGGTGTGGGGGGTGTCGTCGAAGCGTGGCGGCTTCGACATGGTCGTTCTCGACACCTTTGGCGGCGCACGGCATTTCGTGTCGGACGGTTGGCGCGGGGCGACCCTGGTCTGGACTGGCGATGCCCAGGTGGTTCCGGCGCAACGTTTCGTCTACTCGCGCCTGGATGCAACACACTTTCGCGTCGACTGGCAGCTTTCACGCGACCATCGACCTTTCACTATGGGCGACACGCTAACCTGCACGCGCCAACCGTGAGCCTCGGGCGGCGATGGCGTGTTGCCGCGGCGAGGCCGCTCAGGCCATCCAGAAAAACAGCGCGGTCATCCGTTTCGATGCGGCATCGTCCATGCCCCAGTAGCCGCTGGCGCTGTGGATGATGTTGGACTTGTACAGCAGCAGGCGGTTGTAACGGTGTGGCACGCGCACGTCCTCGACGAAAGCCGTGGGTGCGACGAAACGATTGCCCAGCGCGTCGACCAGGTTGCGATGCGGCGGCATCACCATGTTGCCGGCCAGCTGGCCGTTGGGCATGCGCTGGCGGAAAAAGCTGGTGCCGCAGCGCTCCGGCACGTCGGGGTTGAGGTAGATCACCGCGGCGTAGCGGCACAGATTGAGCGAATCGGTGTGCGGTTTGACCGCTCCCTCCAGCGAACCGACCACCTGCACCACGTTGTGGTTGAGCTTGAGGCCGTCCTCGGTCTGGCCCACCCACAGGCGTTTGGCGCCCGTGAGCTGCCGGACCCGCGCCTCCAGTGCCTCCAGCTCGGCCGGCAGCAGCGCGTCGTTCGCGCGCATGCCTGGCCAGACCTCGCCCGTGGTCGGATAGCCGTATTCCCAGTCGGTCTTGGCCAGGCAGCGCTGGCGGACCTCGTCCGGGTTCGCCAGCGCGTCGTCCACCACCCAGTAGTCGCGCCCTTCGGTCGGTTTGCGATAGGGCAGCGGACGCATCGCCGGGTGCTGGGGAAACAGGGACATGCGGGGCTCTCGCGACAGCGTGACGAAGGGCGCACGTTAGCGCATGGCGCTCAGTCGTGCAGGTTGCGGTAGCGTGCGGATTCCCTGTGCGACAGCCACAGCGCGAGGCGATCGGGCAACAGCTCGGCAAACGCCTTGATCGCGCGATTCACGCGCCCTGGTACGTACACCACTGCACCGCGCTCCACCGCCTCGATACCTTGGTGGGCAACCTCTTCGGCGGTGAGCCACATGAATCGCGGCATCGCGTTCATCTTCTCCCGCGTACCGGTGACGTCGTGGAATTCGGACCAGGTGAAGCCCGGGCACAGCGCACTCACATGTACGCCCGCGGCCTGGTTCTCCAGCGCCAGCGACTGCGACATCTTGATGAGGTAGGCCTTGGAGGCCGCGTACAGCGTATGACCCGCCGTGCCCGGGACGAACCCCGCCAACGAGGCCACATTGACCAACCGGCCATATCCGCGCTCGCGCATGCCAGGGAGCAGCCGCCGGGCCAATTCGGTGGGAGCAGTCATCATCACCTGGATGAAGTCGGCATGCGCCTGCCACGGATTGGCGACCAGCGTGCCGGGCTGGCCGTAACCGGCGTTGTTGACCAGCCAGTCCACATCGAGCCCACTCTCGACCAGGGCATCGCACAGGCGCGCCGGCGCCGCCGGGTCGGCGAGGTCGGCGGCGAATACGGTGGAATGTGTGCCGTGACGTTCGCGCAGCGCCTCGGCCAAGGCGTGCAGGCGATCCTCGCGGCGGGCGACCAGCACCAGGTCGTGGCCGCGAGCGGCCAGCGCCCGGGCGAAGGCGGCGCCGATGCCGGCGGAGGCGCCGGTGACGAGGCTGCGCGGACGTTCATTGGGCATGACGGACTCCTGGACGGTGAACCGCCATCATCGCGGGTGCCGACATTGGCTGCCAGCGCAATTGTCCAGGGACAGACCCGTCGCTAAGCTCGCGCTTTTTTGCGGGATACCCCATGCGCAAGAAGCTCGTTGCAGGCAACTGGAAGATGCACGGCAGCCGCTCCATGGCGAGCGCACTCGTCGCCGATCTGGCCGCACATCAGACACCGGAAGTGGATGTGCTGGTGATTCCGCCGTTTCCCTACCTGCCGCTGGTCGCCGATGCCTGCAGCCGAGCCGGCATCGGCCTGTGTGGGCAAGACGTAAGCGAGCATGAGGGGCAGGGGGCGTATACCGGCGAAGTATCGGCGGCAATGCTCGCGGACGTCGGCGCCGGCTGGGTGCTCGTCGGTCATTCGGAGCGACGTCATTACCACGGCGAGAGCGACGCATTGGTGGCCCGCAAGTTCGTCGCCGCGCTCGGTGCCGGGCTGACACCGATTCTCTGCGTCGGCGAAACCCTGGCCCAGCGCGAAGCCGGCGAGACCGAGCAGGTGGTGCAACGACAGGTCAGGGCGGTGCTCGACCTGGTGGGCATCGCACCGTTCGATACGGCGGTGATCGCCTACGAACCGGTGTGGGCGATCGGTACCGGCCACACAGCCACGCCGGAGCAGGCACAGCACGTGCACGCCCTGATTCGTAGCCAATTGGCGCGCGAGGATGCTATGATCGCCGGTCTGACTCGGCTGCTCTACGGCGGCAGCGTCAAGCCCGGTAATGCTGCGCAATTGTTCGCGCAGCCGGATGTCGACGGTGGCCTGGTGGGCGGTGCCTGCCTGCAGTCCGGAGACTTCCTCGGCATCTGTGCAGCCGCTCGTTGAGCGCAACGGAATCCATAAACATCATGTTCGTCATTTTCAGCGTGTTCTACATCCTGGTGGCCGCGGCGATGATCGTGCTGATCCTCATGCAGCGCGGCGCAGGTGCCGATGCGGGCTCGGGATTCGGCGGCGGCGCTTCGGCCACGGTGTTCGGTGCGCGCGGCTCGTCCAACTTCATGAGCCGCACCACGGCCGTTCTGGCAGGGCTGTTTTTCCTGCTCAGCCTCGGCATGGGCATGTACCTGAGCCACAGTGGTACGCCGAAGGCGTCGGACAACGACCTTGGCGTGATGGCAGGGCTTGCCAAGTCGGCTCCGGCCTCCCAAAATGCGCAGCCCGCCGCGGCGGTGAACAGCGACGTGCCGCAGGCCACCAAGCCCGCCGGCACCAGCGACGTTCCCGCAGCAGCGCCTGCTGCCACGGCTCCCGCTTCGACGAGCAGCAGCAAGAAGTAAGAACACCGGCCCAGGTGGCGGAATTGGTAGACGCACTACCTTGAGGTGGTAGCGCCGAGAGGCGTGGGGGTTCGAGTCCCCCCTTGGGCACCAACAGCAGTTTCAAGACGTCTCACGAAGTCTCAGAAACACACCAAACCCCGCATAGCTGCGGGGTTTTTTGTTTCTGGAGGTCTCACGGCTGGTCAGGGGAGCTTGGACTTTTGTGTATGTTCTTGTGTATGTTCGGGCCATTCATACACAAGGAGGTCTCACTGTGCCCCGCCTCGCCAAGCCTCTCACTGAGCTTGAAGTACGCAAAGCCAAGCCCGGCAGTCGCCTCCCGGATGGAAACGGGCTTTATCTCCTTGTCAGCTCGGCGGGGTTGAAGACCTGGACGGTTCGCTACACGCTCCCTGGCGCCAAGACCGCAACTCCCGCAACCATCGGCCACTATCCGGCTATGAGCCTCGCAGAGGCGCGCGTGCGTGCTTTTGAGGTGCAGCGGGACGCCAAGCAGGGCAAGGCGACGGCGGGGATTCGGAAGGCTCAGCAGGTCAACACGGAGACCGCCACGGCCGAACAAGAAGCCCAAGCGAGGGCGAAGGCGGAGCAGGAGCACGCCACCTTCCGCGCTGTCTCCGGCCGTTGGCTGGCAGAAAAGCGGTCGACGTGGGCGCACGAGACACACCGCAAGGCACGGCTCGTGGTGGACTCGTACCTGATCCCCAAGCTTGGCGATGCTGACATGCGTACGCTGGAGACGAAGGATGTCCGCCCAGTGCTATTGGAGATGGCCGCAAGCACGCCGCAGCTCGCGCGCAAGGCGCGGCAGTACGTGGGCAGCATCGTGGAGCAGGCCATCAATGAGGGTCTGAGGCCCGACGAGAGTGCGCTTCGGCTTGCCCGCGTGATTCCCTCGTTCCGTAGCGGCCACATGCCCGCAGTCACCGACGACGACAGCAGGCTGGGGGAGGTCATGCGTGCGATTGACGCGCACGGGAACCGCGTGGTCCGCGCGGCGCTGATCCTGGCCGCCCTGACGGCCATGCGCTCCGGTGTGGTCGCAAGCGCGCGCTGGTCAGAGGTAGACCTGGACGCGGCGGAGTGGAGGATTCCTGGCCGTAACCCGGACGGCACAAATCGCATGAAGACCGGACAGGACTTCACCACTTCGCTGCCTGCGCAGGCTGTGGCAGCCCTCCGGGAGATGTATGCGCGCAGCGCCGGGGAGGAGTACGTCTTTCCGCCTCAAGCTCGCCAGAAGACCCCGCACCTGTCGCGGGACTCGCTCAGTAAGGCACTGCGCGATATGGGGTTCCAAGGCGAACATACCACGCACGGTTTCCGGGCCACGCTGCGCACACTAGGGCGCGAGCGGCTGGGCATTGACGTGGACGTGCTGGAGGCGCAACTGGCGCACGCTCCTAAGGACGAAGTGGAAGCGGCTTATGCGAGGGTGAAGTTTCGGGAGAAGCGCCGCGAGGTCATGCAGGCTTGGGCCGATTACCTGGACGAGTTGAGAGCAGGGACTAAGGTCGTTCCGCTTCGCCGGCAGGCCTAGCAGGGTGGCTCTGGCAGCACGGTTGACTGCTCGGCTTGTCGCTAGAAAGACATACCGACAGCGGCGCCATCAGCAATACAGGATGTGAACTCGGATCTGCCGCCGTTTGGGAAAGTAACGCCGAGAAAGTTGCCATTGGCTTCAAACCTGAGTCCGCCCAAGGTCATGTCGAGTTTCTCCACCACTATCGTATTTGGTTGGGCAACAGTGAGAACGAGATGGACGGTACGGTGTGCTTCCCTCACCGTGATGGTCGGTCCTTTGATCTCAACATCCCAAGACGCGGCGTTAGCCCGCCATTCGTTATCCTTTATTTGCAAGCTCACTGCCCCTTTTGAGTCAGTGAATAACCCAGAGAACAAGAAAGATTCACCTTGGATTTCAGGCGGTTTGACCTGAAACAGCGGGCGGCCGCCCACTTCGATCGGTGTGGTGCAGTTATGTAGCAACATGCCGCCGAATTGCAGCGACGGGTGTCCGTTAACGAAGTCGAAGAAATCCCGGGCATATCCGACCTGCCGGCACCTCGGACTCTGCATCGCCTGCTTCACACGATCCTTGGACCACATGCGGGTGGTGACTTTGGCGTGGCAATGAGGACAAAGCAAAGCGATAGCATTGGGATCGTGCTGTCTTGCATCCTTGAACTCAGGATCGACGTGCTCGTATTGAATGATCCCTAGTCCGCATATGACACACCCGAAGCCATCACGCTGCCGAACCTGCCGCTTTATTTCGGCCGGAATATCTCGGCTCAGCCCATAGAAGTTATAAGCCATGTTGACGTTCCTTTAGGGATGCCCGATTTAACTTAGCCCATGTTCGGTCCCATCTGTCTTTTTGGTGAGGGGACATCCTAACGGTCAGTGCACGGTAGCAGTGGGACAGCCAGCGAGCTGGGCTAAGGCACCGGCTCTAAGTCTTTGAAAGACTTGGCGCGTGGGTTTAGTCGTCAACATAACCCCAAGGAACGGGTGACCGCCGCGGTGCCTGCCTGAGACCGGCTTAGGTTTAGCGGTCGACAACACCGGAAGGGACCGCATGGGTTTTAGTAGTCAACATTACCGGAAGGAACCGCCCGGTCATCCCCGCGCCCCACCGAGACGGCCTGAAAGGTTTAACAGTCATCCACAAGGAAGAGGCACAGCACCCGCTCCGCTCCCCATGCGGGCACCCGGCCCGCAACCCAACCCAACCATAACCACTACGGACCACCGAGGTAGCCCAGCGGCCACCCCGGCGCTTTGCCGTGCCTGTCGTTCCACCCCGCCACCCGAGAACCGCAGACGCATGATCAACATAGACCCCGCCCACGTCGCCGCAGCCATCGTGCTGTGCGAGCCGTTGAACATCCGCACGATCGCCTTCGACATGCCCACCTTCGACCTCCTTAAGGACTTCCAGCGGAAGCTAGAGGGATGGATTCGCAGGGATACCACCAATGCCGAGGCGCTCAAGTACCTGATCCACACGCACCCGGAAGTCAGGGCGCTGAGCCGTGCCCGTTGAACGAGCGCTCCAGCGGCTAGAGGCCACCGAGGTCCGGCAGATGCCGCTGGCATCCCTGGCGACTGACGAAGCCTTGCAGCCCCGAGCGTCTCGCTTGATTCCCTTCCGGGAGCAGACGAAAACCGAGCGCAGGAGCGCGGAGCACATCGGCACCATGCGGCTCGCCCTGGAGGCTGCCCAGGGTCTAGAGCTGGAGCCTGTCCTGGCCGCGGAGATAGCGGGCAGACGGTTCATCGTTGACGGCCATCACCGGCTCAAGGCTTACCAGCAGGCCAAGCGGTCCACCATACCGGCTCGCGTGCTTCCGATGGACCGCAGAGAGGCCGTGCTGGTCTCCAAGCTGGTCAACTGCGCAGAACGCGCACTGGAGATGCACCCCGAACAGCGGCGGGACGCTGCCTGGCAATACCTCGCCCAGGTCGCCCGATGGGAAAGTAATGGGCAGCCGGCGCAGCTACCAGACGGGGAGTCCCTGCGGTCGGTCTCAGGCCGCTTTGGTATCGGAAAGGACACAGTCGCCACCATGCTGCGCAAGCTCCCGGAGGTGAAGCTGGCCGACTTTCTCCCCGAGGCACTCGACCCTGGAACAGGCTTCCCCCGCTGGCGCTACATGCGCGAAGCCGGCGCAGGCTGGCAAGACATGAAGGCACTGATGACACCCGGCCAAATGACCCAACACGTAGCAGAGAAGGGCGCCCGGAAGATCGGCGCGATCCTGGAGGGGATGACCCCCGAGGAGAGGCGGCGGACGCTGGAGATACTGGCGAACGAGGCCAAGCTGGAGGCTGGCAACGCGGACACGCTCGCCTTCCTTGCCGACATAGCCGACCCCGACAGCGATTACTGACCCACTGTCTGAAATCACCCTAGCTATATAGACAGTCCGGCTGTCTGTTCCAGACACCCAGCGACCACCCCGGCCCGACAGGCGGCTCCCGCCGCACCCCATCCGAATCCCCACCACCCAGCCGCCTCACTGCCTGCCCTTGCAGACGGTGACGGGCGGCTTTTCCCAGAGAGACATAGACGCATGAAGAAGCACAAGCAACGCGCGGCCACCACCTTCACCACTGACGCGAGCGGCCGGCGTATCGCACACGTTGCCCTGTCCGGCACAACCGAAAGGACTAAGCTCCTGGCGGACGACCTGGACCGAATCCTGGCAGACGGCTATTCCCCGCTCTGGTCCTTCACCATCACCGGAGGCGACCGCTGGTACGTCCTGGTCCCGGCTAACAACCCGAAGGGGCGCCAGCGAACGCTCACGGTTGCTCGGCTCGTAGCCCAGGCAGGCCGAGGGCAGATCGTGAAGTACGCAGACGGCGACCGCCTCAACCTGCTGCCGGAGAACCTGCTAGTCAAGGAAGGCACCGCCTGGACGCCCATTGATCGAGTGACGCCCCGCGCGGTCTCCCAGGAGCGCAACGAGGGAGACGCACAGGCACCGATGGACGTCCTCGACAAACCGGCGCAGCGAGGAGAGCACTGCGGGCACCGCGCGAGGGCACCGCGCCCCACTCACCGCGTGCGCAGCAGCAGGCAGCCGGGAGGGGAGACCGAGGCAGCCGACCCCGATGTTCCGCCGCAAATTTCCGTGACGGTATCTAAGTAAGGGCCGACGCGCGCAACCCCCCCGTACCCCCCGAGGTCCCGCAGGCATCCAGCCCAGGCGGGTAGCCACCACACATGCAGCCCTCACGTCGGCGGTCACCTCCCCGACGACGGGCACCATCTAACTAAGCAGGCCACCAGCGGCCCCCCGGAAACCCCGGGCGTGCTGCCGTGCCTGGAGACCGAACGAATGAACGCATTGAACGAAACCGCCCCACGTCAGCCAGCCATCATCCGCCGTCCTGAGCTGCTCGCAACCATCGGGCTGTCACGCCCAACCGTCTATCGCATGATGAAGGCGGGCACCTTCCCGCAGCAGGTAAGGCTCGGCGCCGCCGCAGTCGGCTGGCTCCGTGTCGAAGTAGAGCAGTGGATTGCCGAGAGGGCACGCGCGCGCCCCAATTCGATGCCCGAACTGGGACTAGAATCGGAGCGCGCGGCGGCCTGAGCAGCACACGAGCTGCCGCGCGGACAGGCCCAAGAGCAGGCCCAAGCGCGGCAGTTTGTGTATGTACTTGTGTATGAATTCGCCTAGTCGATGGAGAACATCTATACGGTTCAACTGGTTACGTGCCTCGCCGGGTCTCCCCTTGGCACCAATGAGATCGGAGCTTGCAGAGCACTCTCCGGGAAAAAAGCCGCCGCAGGGCGGTTTTTTTTTGGCCCGGTTCTTGTGTGTTCGCAGCGTGCACACCGCATGGAGTGTTGCTAGTCTTTTCTTGCGGCTGCACAGGGGCAGCTGTGGAGAGTTCAGATGCAAACGATGCATGCGGGCTCGGCGCTGCGGCGCGGGCTGCGATTGTTTGCAGGGATGCTGATGGGCGAGACGGCCCGTCCGACCACGCCCGAGGCGTTGGCGGCAAGGAGCGACCTGGTTTCATGGTGTTCCGAAGCGCGCACGCGACGAGGCGACGAGCTGGCGAGGAGCCGGTTTCCTCACTCTTCTCCCGAAGCCTAGCGGCAGCAAGTCCCCACTGACGGACATCGCTTGATGCGATGGTGATCGCTTTTCCGGCTTTCCGGTCGGTGACGCACGCGCCTTGTAGGCATCAACTTACGGCGCAGACCTACATGGGAATGGCAAGCTGGAGAGGCCTGCTGCTCAAGACAGCCGGCATAGGTGCCGGGATGGTTCCGATCCCTGTGGTTGGACGGCCGCGGTGATTGCGGGAACCGATCCCCTGTTTGCTGGCGCGCAGCGGAATTTGCGCGCAAGATGGTTCAACACCCAAGGAGGGTAGCGTAGTGATCAATGTTGTCCTGGTGGATGATCACGAGCTGGTTCGCACCGGCTTCCGGATGATCCTGCAACAGCAACCGGATATCCGTATCCGCGGTGAGGCCGGGAGCGCGGAAGAGGGCCTGCGCCTGATCCGCACGCTGGCGCCCGACATCGCGCTGGTGGATGTCCACATGCCAGGTATGAGCGGTATCGAGCTCACCGAGCGGGTGGTCCGTTCCAAACTCCACACCCACATCGTCATCGTGACGGTGGTCGACGACGCCAGGTTCCCGAAGCGCCTGCTGGATGCCGGCGCACTCGGCTACCTGACCAAGGGGTGTACCGCTGAAGAGCTATTGGCGGCTGTTCGCCAGGTGGCCAGCGGTCGCCGCTACCTTGCTCCCGCCGTGGCGCAACAGCTTGCCTTGGCGACGCTGGACGGCAGCGACTCGCCGTTCGACACGCTCTCCAGCCGCGAACTCGAGGTGGCGATGATGCTGGTCCGTGGCAAGCCGCTGACGCTCATTGGCGAGCAGCTCAACCTCAGCCCGAAAACGGTGTCGACTTACAAGCAGCGGCTGATGGAAAAGCTCAACGTTGATCATGTGATCAGCCTTGCGCACCTTATGAGGGTCGGCAGGGATCCACCCAAAAACCGGCAATTCGCCGCCTAAGTTCGCGCGGCACCTAGGATTTGCTGCGATTGCATCTAGTTTGCCACCGCCT
>NCKB01000008.1 GCA_002279065.1 Lysobacterales bacterium 15-68-25 | reverse complement strand
CCCCCACGAATCACTCGGCGACCTGACACCCGCCGAATACCGTCAACAAGCCGCCAGCGGTTCTACTTTTGAAGTGTCTGCTTGACGGGGGAGCTTACGACACCACTCAGGCGGGCATGACGTCGATTAAAGGGGACGCGATTAAAGGGGACGCGGCTAATTAAGAATTAAAGAGAATTAAAGGGGACGTGGCTAATTAAAGCAGATCGCCTATCTCAGCGTAGAGCGCGGACCTCGCTTGATTAGCGACCCCCTCTTCCGACACGCTCGCCTTCCCTTGGATGATCTCCAGCGCCAACGTCCGGCGTATCGCCCAGCGCCTGACCTCTTCGTCCCTCGCGATGCTCATCGGCGCCTTCGCCGGCAACGGGGTAGGGTTCACTTATCTGACCCTGTTCTGGTCCCCGTCCACGCTGGCGCCGCCGGGCTATGCTCTGGCGGCCTTCCCTGCCCGCCACCCGACATGTCGTTCGCCCCGCCTCTCGCACTCGCCATTCGCAGCTACGGCCGGGACGGAGCGGTGGACACGCACGCGTTCGCGCAGCTGGTGCTGCCGCTGGGCGGATCGATGGAAATGGACGTGGAAGGCCACGGGTCGTGGCTCGATCGGACGCGGGCCGCCTTCGTCGCGCCGATGGCGCGGCATGACCAGTCCAGCGGCATCGCGAACCGGTTCCTGGTGGTCGACGTGGATGGCCGGTCGTTGGGTGAGCAGACGCTCGAACGCCTGGCCGCGCGGCGCTTCCTGCCGGTCGGGCCGGCGGCCGCGCATCTGATCGACTACATGGCGGCCAGCCTCGGCGACGACGGTGCGCCGCAGCGCGCCGCGTTGTGGCTGCCGTTGCTGCTGGATGCGGTCGAGCGCACTGCGCCGGGACCGGCCTCGCGATTGGCCGGCCTGCTGGCGGCCCTGGCAGCACATCCGCAGCGCGACTGGACCGCCGCCGACATGGCCGCCCGCATGGGGTTGAGCGTGAGCCGGCTGCACGCGGTGTTCCGCGAGGAACTCGACACCACGCCGCAGGCCTGGCTGGCCGAGCGCCGGATCGAGCGGGCGCAGCAGTGGCTGACCGACACGCCGCTGCCGCTGGCGGAGATCGCACTGGCCTGCGGGTACGCGGACCAGAGCGCGTTCACGCGTGCGTTCGGCCGGGCGACCGGGCTGACGCCCGCGGCCTACCGGCGGCGGGCGCAGGCGTCCCGGCAAACCCGGGGCGAGCCCTGAACAAGACCGGGCGCCGACACTGCGCCACGCTGGCCGCCATGAACCGACCTTCGCTTTCCACCTCCTCGCGCACGGCCACCGGCATCGGCTACGGCATGGCCGCGGGCGCGATCTGGGGCCTGGTGTTCCTCGCCCCCGCGCTGCTGCACGGCTTCACGCCGCTGGAACTGAGTGCCGGCCGCTATACCGCCTACGGCGCGCTCGCGCTGGCGCTGCTGGCGCCACGCTGGCGCGCCGCGACCGCCGCACTGGGTCGGCGCGAATGGCTCGGGCTGGCCGGACTGGGGCTGGTCGGCAACGTGGTGTATTTCGTGCTGTTGTCCAACGCCGTGCAGCTCGGCGGCATCGCGATCACCTCGCTGGTGGTCGGCTTCCTGCCGGTGACGGTCACCGTGATCGGCAGCCGCGACCACGGCGCGGTGCCGCTGCGTCGCCTGCTGCCCTCGATCGTGCTGTGCATCGCCGGCGCGGTCTGCATCGGCTGGCAGGCGCTGCTGCCGAGCGGCTACGCGACCGGAACCCGCGCCCTGCTGGGCCTGCTGTGCGCCACCGGCGCGCTGGCCGCATGGACCTGGTACGCCGTGTCGAACAGTCGCTGGCTGGCGCACCTGCACGACGTTTCCGCCCACGACTGGAGCCTGCTCACCGGCGTGGTGACCGGTGCGCTGGCGCTCGCCCTGGTACCGTTTGCCCTGCTCGGCGACACGGCACACCACGCTTCCGCCGACTGGCTGCGCTTCGGCGTGGTGTCGGCCGCGTTGGCGCTGCTCGCCTCGATCACCGGCAACGCGCTGTGGAACCGCATGAGCCGGCTGCTGCCGCTCACCCTGGTCGGCCAGATGATCCTGTTCGAGACCCTGTTCGCGCTAATCTACGGCTTCGTCTGGGAGCAGCGCCTGCCGACGCCGCTGGAGGCGCTGGCCTTCGTGCTGCTGGTCGCCGGCGTGATCACCTGCGTGCTGGCGCACGGCGAGGCGGCGGACCCGATCGGCGCGGAGAGTTGATGCCGGGTCGTCGTCGGCGAACCTAACGGGCAATCGAGGCGGATGGAGCCGGTCCGGAAGCCGGACGCGCCTCGTCATGCATCGACGCACGGAAGAAGCCCACGGCGATCATGAGCAGCAGCGCGATGACGAAAACGATCCAGGCCAGGCGGCGCGGCAGTTTCATGACATCGATCGCCTGAGGAAGAAAAACCCGAGTCTGCGCGTCGATACGTAGGAGAGATGTCGAAGCGGGCCGAAGGGATGGCGACCGCTACGGCGCCGGCAGGCCGAGGAACCGCCGCACCGCCGCCGCGTCGAACGGCCAGTCCAGCTCGCGGCCATCGCGGTTGTCGCGCAGCACCGGCAGGCGGGTGCCGTAGCGGGCCTCCAGTTCCGGACTGTCGTCGACCCAGGCGCTGTCGAAATCCGGCGCGCGCGCCTCGGCCATCACCGCCAGCGCCATGTCGCACAGGTGGCAGTAGTCGCGCTGGTAGAGGATCAGGTGGCTCATCAACACACGCGGGCGTACAGACGCCGGACCGGCGGGAGCGCCTAGAATAGCGGCCCTTTCCCCTATCCCCTGCAGCGCATCCATGGCCGTCAGCGTTTTCGACCTCTTCAAGATCGGTATCGGTCCCTCGTCCTCGCACACGGTCGGGCCGATGCGCGCGGCGGCGCGCTTCTGCGAGCGCTGGCTGGAAGAGAAGGGCGTGATCGACCGGGTCACGCGCGTACGCGCCGAGCTGTTCGGCTCGCTGGCGATGACCGGCCGCGGCCACGGCACCGACAAGGCCGTGCTGCTCGGCCTGGAGGGCGCGCACCCGGACACGGTGGACCCGGACGCGATTCCCGACACGCTCGCGCGCATCCGCAAGACGCATCGTATCCGCCTGCTCGGCCGGCACGAGATCGTGTTCGACGAGAAGGCCGACCTGGTCTTCAACAAGCGCCAGAAGCTGCCGTTCCACACCAACGGCATGCGCTTCTCCGCCTACGACGAGCAGGGCAACGAGCTGGCCACGCGCGACTACTACTCGGTCGGCGGCGGCTTCGTGGTGAACCACGACGAGGCCGCCGAGGACCGCATCGTCGCCGACACCACCGAACAGCCCTACCCGTTTTCCAGCGGCGACGAGCTGCTGAAGCTGTGCGAACAGCATGGCCTGACCATCGCCCAGCTGATGCTCGCCAACGAGAGCGTGTGGCGGCCGGAAGCAGAGACCCGCGCCGGCCTGCTGACCATCTGGCAGGCCATGCAGGACTGCGTGACGCGCGGGCTGCGCTCGCCCGGCGTGCTGCCCGGCGGCCTGAAGGTCGGCCGGCGCGCGCCGGCGATGGCCGAAGACCTGCGCCGCCAGCCGGAAGCCTCGCTGAAGGACCCGCTGACCATCCTGGACTGGGTGAACCTGTACGCGCTGGCGGTGAACGAGGAGAACGCCGCCGGCGGCCGCGTGGTCACCGCGCCGACCAACGGCGCGGCCGGCATCGTGCCGGCGGTGCTGCACTACTACCACCGCTTCTGCCCGAAGTCGGACGAGCACGGCGTGGTCGAGTTCCTGCTCACCGCGGCGGCGATCGGCATCCTCTACAAGGAGAACGCCTCGATTTCCGGTGCCGAGGTCGGCTGCCAGGGCGAGGTCGGCGTGGCCTGCTCGATGGCCGCCGGCGGCCTCACCGCCGCGCTGGGCGGCAGCATCCACCAGGTGGAGAACGCCGCCGAGATCGGCATGGAACACAACCTCGGCCTGACCTGCGACCCGATCGGCGGCCTGGTGCAGATTCCCTGCATCGAGCGCAACGCGATGGGCTCGGTGAAGGCGATCAACGCCAGCCGCATGGCGCTGAAGAGCGACGGCAAGCACCGCGTGTCGCTGGACAAGGTGATCGCCACCATGCGCGCCACCGGCCGCGACATGAAGGACAAGTACAAGGAAACGTCCCGCGGCGGCCTTGCGGTGAACGTGATCGAGTGCTGAGCCGGATGCCTCAGTCCGCCCGCACCACGCGTGCGCGGCCACGCTCCTTCGCCTCGTAGAGCGCGGTATCGGCCCGATGCAGGATGGCGTTGACGTCCTCGCCGGCGCGCGCCCAGGTGATGCCGACCGAGCAGGTCACCCGCATCTCGTTGCCGCGGTGGCGGTAGGGGGCATCCATCAGCGGCGCGAACAGGCCGGCGAGATCCACGTCGCCGGATAGCCCCGGCCACACCACCAGCAGTTCCTCGCCGCCGTAGCGACCCAGGGCGGCGTCTTCCGGCGCCAGCTTGCGCAGCCGGCCGGCACACTGCACCAGTACCGCGTCACCGGCGAGGTGACCCCAGGTGTCGTTGATGCGCTTGAAATGATCCAGGTCGATCAACGCCACCGCGACGCGCCGGCGCGGCGGACCTTCCTCGCCGACCATGCGCACCAGCGTCTCGATCGCCGCGCCGCGGTTGAGCAGCCCGGTGAGCGCGTCGTGGCTGGCCTCGTACTGCAGCGCCCGGTGCGCCACTTCCAGCGCGCGCTTGTCCTCCTCCAGCGCCAGGGTCCGCTCGCGCACCATCTGCTCGAGCACGGCCTGCCGGCGCAGCAGCCGGGCGTGACGCCAGCGCCACAGCACCCACAGCGCGAGCGCGGTCAGCAGCACATAGCCGATGCGGGCTGCGGTGGTCCGCCACCACGGTGGCCGCACCTGCAGCTGGAAACCCACCGGCGGCGCGTAGACGCGCAGTGCCGGGTCGAACACCCGCGCCTGGAAGCGGTAATGACCCGGCTCCAGCCCGGGGTAGCGCATCCACGGCGTGGTGGCGGTCTCCCAGTGCGGCGGTGCGCCCACGGGGTCGAGCCGGTACTGCCACTGTTGCTCGCCCGGATGGGTGATGCCCGGCTGGGCCAGGCTCACCGCCAGCGCATGCCGGCTCCACGGCAGCGCGACGTCGCTGCCCGGCGCGATCGGTACATCGCCATAGCGGGCATCCAGCAGCACCGTCGGCGGCAGGCGGGTGGCGCCAAAGCGCCCGGGATGCAGCACGTGCGAGACACCGCCGGCCGTGCCCAGCCAGATCGAGCCGTCGTCGTCGGCGAGGAAGGCGCCGGTGGCCAGGTCGTTCCAGACCAGGCCGTCGCTGTGGTCCAACCGCCGCCAGCGGCCACCTGCGTACACATCCACCCCGGCACCGTGGAAGGCCCACAGGCGTCCGACCGGATCGACGTCGAGCGAATACAGCGCGGTGTCGCCGAGCAGCGGATCGCCGGCGTCGCGCACGTCGATCCGGTCGGCCGGACCCGCCTTCCCGCGCAACAGGCCACCCTTCACCGGCGCCAGCCACAAGGTGCCGTCCGGCGTGACCGCGACGTCGGCGAAACCGCCCGGTGGCTCGTGCGCCCCGAGGTCGATGCGGACGAAGCGCCCGTCGGCGAAGCGCAGCAGGCCGTGCGTGGTGGCGACCCACACACGCCCCTGGGCACCCACCGCGGCGCCAAGGAAGCTGGTGTCCGGCGGCAAGCCGGTCAGCAATGCCTGCGCCGCGGGCTTCGCGGCATCCGGGGCATCGACCCGCCACAGCATGCCGTGGGTGCCGATCCACAGCCGTCCCTGTGCGTCGGCCAGCGCGAACTTGGCCCAGCCGAGGTGGGTGGCCACCTCGGCGGCCTGCTTGCTGTCCAGGTCGTAACGCACCAGCACGCCGTGGTTGAAGACGATCCACAACTGGCGACCGCGCGGGACGATCGCCATGGCGTCGGTCCAGTCCGGGCGCTGCAGCGCGGCCGGCCACGGCGACAGCACGGTCGCGCCGGGGGCCAGGCGATTGCCCAGGCGCTGGTTGCCGAACCACAGCCAGCCGTCGGCATCGCGGGCGATCGCCCAGGTCGGCGCACTGTCCAGCCCCTGCTCGGTGGTCCAGTTCTGGAACTGGCCATAGCCACGCCAGCGCAGCACGCCACGACCACCGCTGGCCAGCCAGATCGCGCCGGACGGATCGGCCAGCAGGTCGCGCAGGTGGGCATGCTGCAGGGTGCGGTCGTCGGAGAACGCGGTCCAGGTGCTGCCGCTCCAGCGCCACAGCGCACCGGCGCTGGCCGCCAGCACGCGGCCCTCGCTGTCCAGGTCCAGCGCATCGAGCGGATGCGGCGCGGCGACCGCCACAAAGCGGCTTTCGCCCGCGCGCCGATGCAGCAGGTGGCCGTTGCCGCCGGCCCACAGCTCGCCCTCCGCCGAGGCGTGCAGGGCGATCCAGTCATCGTCCGGCACGCCGTCGGCCGTGACCCAGACGCGGGTGACGCTACCGCTGCGCTGGCACAACGCCGGGCCGCAACTGGTCCACAGGCTGCCGTCCAGCCACAGCAGCGGGCCGTCGGTGAGTGCGCCGGCCGTGAGCGCCTGCGGCCACGGCACCACCTGCACCTCGCCACGGTCCGTGACGTGCCAGAGCTGGCGCTGGTGGCGCACGTAGACGCCTTCGCCACCATCGCCGGCGATACGTTGCAGGTCGTCGACGGGGAGGTCGGCGACGCGGTGCAGGTCGTTGCCGTCCCAGGTGTAGAGGTGGCGCCGGGTGCCGACCCACAAGCGCCCGGCCGGCGACAGGTAGAGATCGTTCACCGCCAGGTCGAGCGGATCGACCGAGGTGCGCACCGGCTGGAACCCGATGCCGTCGAAGCGGTAGAGGCCGCGCTCGGTACCGACCCACAGCACGCCCTGGCGGTCGCGCAGCAGCACGTTGGCCGCCAGGCTGCCCAGGCCCTGTTCCGGAGTGAACTGCTGCAGCTCGACCGATCGATCGACCACGGCGGGGGTGGTGACCGGCGCAGCGGCCAGTGCGCCGACCATGAACAGCCCGGCACAGGCCCCGAGCCAAGGCGCCGGACGACGGCGCGCCGGTCGCGCGGCGGTGTGCTTGCGGGCCTCGTCGTGCATGTCGCCCCCGTGCCGGTCAGAACGCCTATCTTGCCCCAGCGGCGGCGAAGCTTCCTGCGCAGTGGCACCGTGCCGCGGCGTGACAGCCCCCGCCCACTTTGCGACCATCGTGGTTTTGAACCGCGGCGGACCGCGCCGCGTGGGGACTGCTCGATGGCAAACCAGAACTCGATCCGACGCGATGTCGGACCCTTCGCCCTGATGTTCACCGGCCTGGGCTCGATCATCGGTTCGGGCTGGCTGTTCGGCGCGTGGAACGCCGCCAAGCTGGCCGGCCCGGGCGCGATCTGGGCCTGGGTGCTCGGCGCGGTGATCATCCTGTCGATCGCGCTGACCTACGCCGAGCTGGGCGCGATGTTCCCCGAGTCGGGCGGCATGGTGCGCTACGGCCACTACTCGCATGGCTCGCTGGTCGGCTTCATCGCCGCCTGGGCGAACTGGATCGCGATCGTCTCGGTGATCCCGGTCGAGGCCGAGGCCTCGGTGCAGTACATGGCCGGCTGGAAGTGGCAGTGGGCGCAGGACCTCTACCACGCGATGCCGGGCAAGCACGGCGAGCTGAGCCACCTGGGCCTGGGCATCGCCGCGGTACTCGTGGTCGTGTATTTCATGCTGAACTACTGGAGCGTGAAGCTGTTCGCCCGCTCCAACAGCCTGATCACCATCATCAAGCTGGTGATCCCGGCGGCCACCGGCATCGCGCTGATCGCCAGCGGCTTCCACGGCGAGAACCTCTCGGTGGGCGCGGCCGGCGGCAGCCACGCGAACGACTTCGCGGCGATCCTCACCGCGGTGGCCACGGCCGGCATCGTGTTCAGCTTCAACGGGTTCCAGAGCCCGGTGAACCTCGCTGGCGAAGCGCGCAACCCGGGCCGCAGCATCCCGTTCGCGATCATCGGCGCGATCGCCCTGGCGACCGTGGTCTATGTGCTGCTGCAGATCGCCTACCTCGGCGCGGTACCGCCGGACCTGCTGGCCAAGGCCGGCTGGAAGGGCATCAACTTCAGCTCGCCGTTCGCCGAGCTGGCGGTGCTGGTCAACCTCAACTGGCTGGCGATCCTGCTGTACGCCGACGCCTTCGTCAGCCCCAGCGGCACCGGCATGACCTACACCGCCACCACCGCCCGCATGATCTACGGCATGGAGCGCAACGGCACGCTGCCGGCGATCTTCGGCCGGATCGATCCGAAGTCCGGCGTGCCGCGCCCGGCGATGTGGCTGAACCTGGTGGTGTCGTTCCTGTTCCTGTTCTTCTTCCGCGGCTGGGATTCGCTGGCCGCGGTGATCTCGGTGGCGACGATCATTTCCTACCTGACCGGCCCGGTCAGCGTGATGACCCTGCGCCGCACCGCACCGGAACTGCACCGACCGTTCCGGCTGGCCGGGCTGCCGGTGATCGCCGCGATCGCCTTCATCATGTCCGCCGAGTTGCTGTACTGGGCGAAGTGGCCGCTGACCGGCGAGATCATCCTGCTGATGGTCGTGGCGCTGCCGGTGTACTTCTACTACCAGGCCAAGCACGGCTGGATGGATTTCGGCTCGCACCTGAAGGGCGCGTGGTGGCTGGTGGCCTACCTCATCACCCTGGCCGTGGTATCCAAGCTGGGCAGCGCCAAGTTCGGCGGCCTGGACTACATCCACTACGGCTGGGACCTGGCGCTGGTGGCAGTGATCGGCCTGGTGTTCTTCCTGTGGGGCGTGCGGTCGGGCTGGCGCACGCCGTCGATCGTCGCCGAGCGCACCGAGGCCCACGCGCATCCGGACGACCTGCAGATCCCGCCGGACGAGGACGAAGTGGAGAAGATGACCGGCCACCGCTGATCCTGGCGGCCCGTCCTGGCGAGAACGCGCGGCCCCGGCCGCGCGTTTTCTTTTGGGGCATGTCGAATCGCCAGCGGCCGGTTCGTCGTCCGAACGATGCCCCACCCACCGGAGACCCCGATGCCGCCACGCCCGACCCTGTCGCTCGCCTTCCTGCTCGCCACCCTCCCGGCGCTCGCCGCTCCCCGGGCCGAGGCCGCGGCGACGACCTACCGGATCGACCCGGACCACACCTACCCGAGCTTCGAGGCCGATCACATGGGCGGCCTCTCGGTGTGGCGCGGCAAGTTCAACCACAGCCGGGGCACGGTGACGCTCGATCGCGCGAAGCGAAGCGGCACGGTCGACGTCGTCGTCGACATGAGCAGCGTCGACTTCGGGCAGGACAAGCTCAATGCCGTGGCCCAGGGGCCAGAGCTGTTCGATGTCGAGAAATGGCCCGAGGCGCGCTACATCGGCCGTTTGGCCGGCTTCCGCAACGGCGCGCCCACGCGCGTGGACGGCTCGCTGACGCTGCACGGGATACGCCACCCGCTCACCCTGGCCATCCGCAGCTTCAAGTGCATGCCGCACCCGCTGCTCAAGCGCGAGGTGTGCGGTGCCGACGCCTTCGCCACCTTCCAGCGCGACGACTTCGGCATGCCGGCGGGCAAGGACTACGGTTTCCGCATGGGGGTCACGCTGCGGATCCAGGTCGAGGCGATCGCCGAGCCGACGGCCGGCGACCGCTGAGCGGCATCAGGCCAGCGCCAGCACGTCGCCGAGCAGGGCCTGGGCGGTGACCTCCGGCCCCGCGCCCGGTCCCTGGATCACCAGCGGCTGGGTGTTGTAGCGGGTGGTGGTGAGTGCGAACTGGTTGTCGGTGCCGTACAGGCGGGCCGCCGGATGCGTCGGCGGCACCTCCACCAGCCCGACGCGGGCGTGCCCGCGCTGGTTGAGGCGGGCCAGATAGCGCAACACGTGGCCGCGCTCGCGCGCCTCGGCCACGCGCGCCGCCAGCGGCGCGTCCAGCTCGGGCAGGCGCTCGAGGAAGGCCTCGGTGGACAGGCCACGCAACGCCTCGGGCACCAGGCTCTCCACCTCCACCTCGTCGGCGTTGAGCGCGAAGCCGGCGTGGCGGGCGAGGATCAGCAGCTTGCGCGCCACGTCCTCGCCGGACAGGTCCGAGCGCGGGTCGGGTTCGGTATAGCCGAGCCGGCGCGCATCGCCCAGCAGGGTGGAGAACGGCACGCTGCCGTCGTACTGGTTGAACAGGTACGACAGCGAGCCGGAGAACACGCCCTCCAGCGTCAGCAGCGCGTCGCCGCAGCCCCGCAGGCGACGCAGCGTGGACAGCACCGGCAGGCCGGCACCCACCGTGGCGGAGTCGCCGTAGTGCGCCTCGCCCGAAGCGGTGGCCGCCTGCAGCGCGCGCCAGCCGGCCAGTTCGCCACCAGCCAGCGCCTTGTTGGCGGTGACCACGTGATAGCCGCGCCCCAGCCATTCGGCATGGCGCGCGGCCAGCGAGGCGTTGGCGGTAGCGTCGACGATCACCTTCACCGCCACGCCACTGGCATCCAGCGCGGCAAGCAGCGCGGCATTGTCGCGCGGATCGCCCTCGGCCCGGATCTGCTCGCGCAGCTGGCGGCTGGCCAGCCGGGCCGGATCGGTCTGCTGGCGCTTCGAGTTCGCCGCACCCACCAGCCGGATCCGCGCGGCGGCCGGCGTGCACAACAGCTTGAGCAGGGCACCACCGACCACGCCCGTGCCCAGCAGTACGATGGCGACCGTCGGGGCCTCGGCCGGGGCCTTGAGCGGACGCGTCGCCGCGCCCGGTTTGTCAGCCACCACCGCGCTCATGCGCGCACCTTGTGTTTCGAGGCACCGACGGCGGCGGCGCGGCGCAGTGCCGCGTCGAGATCGCGCAGCAGGTCATCGCCGTCCTCGATGCCGACGGACAGGCGCAGCAGGGTGTCCGCGATGCCCGCGTTGCGGCGCGCCTCCGGCGCCATCGCCGCGTGGGTCATCGAGGCGGGGTGGGCGATCAGGCTCTCCACGCCACCGAGCGATTCGGCCAGCGAGAAATATTCAAGGCCATCGACGAAGGCGGCGATTTCCTCCACCTCGCCGTGCAGCTCGAAGCTGAGCATGGCGCCGAAGCCCTGTTGCTGGCGGGCGGCCAGCGCGTGGCCGGGATGCTCGGCCAGGCCCGGGTAGTAGACCTTGCGCACGGCGCCGTGGCTGGCCAGGTGCTCGGCGATGCGCGCGGCATTCTCTTCATGCTGGCGCAGACGTACGCCAAGCGTGCGCAGGCCGCGCAGGGTCAGATAGCTGTCGAAGGCGCCACCGGTGAGGCCGTTGCAGTTGCCCCACCACTTGATCTGCTCGGCCAGCTCCGGCGTGCGCGCCACCACGGCGCCACCGACCACGTCGCTGTGGCCGTTGATGTACTTGGTGGTCGAGTGCACCACCAGGTCCGCGCCCAGGGTCAGCGGCTGCTGCAGCGCCGGCGAGAGGAAGGTGTTGTCCACCACCACCAGCGCGCCGACGGTGTGTGCGGCATGCGCCACGTGGCGGATATCGGTGATCCGCAGCAGCGGATTCGACGGGGTTTCCACCCACACCAGCGCCGGCCGGTGCGCCAGGCCGGCGGCCAGTGCGGCCGGGTCGGTGAGGTCGGCGAACACCACGCGGAAGCGCCCCTTCTTCGCCCAGGCGTCGAGCAGGCGCCAGGTACCGCCGTAGCAGTCGTGTGCGGCCAGCACGGTGGCGCCGGCGGGAACCAGCTCCAGCGCCAGCGCCACCGCGGACATGCCGCTGGCGGTGATCACCGCGCCGGCGCCCTGCTCCAGGTCGGCCAGCGCCTCGCCGAGCAGGTCACGGGTGGGGTTGCCGCTGCGCGAATAGTCGTAGGCGCGCTTGCCGCCCAGCCCGGTGAAGCTGTAGTTGGTCGACAGGTGCAGCGGCGGCACGATGGCGCCGTGCTGGGTGTCGGATTCGATGCCGGCGCGGACGGCGCGGGTGCTGGGTGCCGAAGTGGTCATGGCGTGCGGGTTTCCGTGATCGGGTGGAACGGGGCGCTCAGCAACACAGCGCCTGGCGCAGCAGCGGGGCGAGACGGTCGGTTTCCTTCAGGAAGCCGTCGTGGCCGTAGGGCGACTCGACCACCTCCAGCGTGGCCGCCCCGGCGAGCCGGCGCTGCAGCTCGCACAGGTCGGCCAGCGGCACCAGCCGGTCGGAGGGGAAGCCGATCAGCGTGGTCGGGGTGGGTACCTGCTCCGGCGGCACGTCGTGCAGGTCGATCGACTCGGACAGGGCCAGGAAGCGCTCGGCGTCGAAACGCTCGACGAAGCGGCGGCCGGCCTGGTCGAGGTAATCCTCCACCGGGAAGTGGAAGCGGTCTTCGCGCAGTTCGGGGGAGCCGGCGAAGCGGCGGGCGAATTCCTCGCTGCCGCGGTAGGTGGTCATGGCCAGCTGGCGCGCCAGGCCGAGCGCCTCGTCGAGCTGGCCGCTGGATTGGCCCAGCCGCACGATGCCGCGCTGCACGCTGCGCAGGGCGGTGGCCATCGGGTGGGCGCGGTGCGCACCGGCCAGCAGGACCAGCTGGTCGAGCTGCCACGGGTGCCGCCGGGCGAACGCCAGTCCGACCATCGCGCCGTAGGACGAGCCGACGAAGGCGGCGATGCGGCCGATGCCGAGGGCGTCGACCAGCGCGCTGATCGCGTTGGCCTGGTCTTCGCTGGACACGGCGGTGGAGCCGAGCTCAGCCGGGCTCAGCCAGTCGATCGAGAGCACGCGGTAGCGGTTCAGGTCGATCGCCCGGCCGTCGCCGACCAGCGCCTGCCACCAGCCGGCGGCCTCGCCCTCCGGCGCCACCACGTCGCGACTGGCGGAGATACCGCCCTGGACCACGATCGTCGGAGCGTCGGGCGCGCCGCACCACAAGTAGCTGACCTCGACGCCGAGCCGGCCGCCGCCGTACTTCGGCTCCAGCGTGACGCGTCGCGTGCAGCGCTGGCGGGTCAGCGCCGACGGCCGGACCGACGGCGCAGCGACGGCCTGGGGCTGGGCCGACGCGGTGGGGATGTGGGCGAGCTGGGCGGACATTCGGGACTCTCCTGTGACATCGCACCTGCGGAGAGCCGAGTGAGTTGCCGTCGCGACGCGCCGTCGGCGCCCTTGAGCGGCATCCCATCTACCGGTGGCGCCCGAGGGCACCCCGCAGGAGTTGGCACCGTTGCAGGCTTGCGCCTGCAGGTTGCCCCGGCATCAAAGGGCCTGTCCCTCCGCCGGTCTCGATGAGTGGGGTGGACTGTATCGATCGCAGCGAAGAGATGTCAATAGACGTTTAGACGTCTATACGCCCATATTCGATTTGATCATGTAGGAATCGGGTGCAGGTGAAACCATTCGGAGCGGGTCCGCCACGGCGACCGGTGAAGCACCCCCCGCCCACGCAGGCCGCCCCGGCCCGAAGCCCATTGCGGCAACCAGCTGCTACGCTTTCGCACATGCCCTCCCTCCCCGACTTCACCGCGCTGGGCGAACGCCTCCGGCGCGACGGCTTCGCCTTCCTCGACGCTCCGGTCACCGGCGCCCTGCTGGACGCGCCGGCCGCCCTTGGCGACTGGCCGGCGTTCGCCGCCAGCTGGAACGACCTCGCCCCGGACAGCTACCTCGCCGCCCGGGGGCGCCACCGGCGACGGCGCCATGCCACCTTCGCCGTGGGCGAGGACGGCGTGATCCGTCGCCAGCCGCACCAGCCGCACTTCCAGAGCCTGGCCTACAACCGGCTGCAGGGCGACATCCAGCGCTGGTTCGAGCCGATCGAGCCGGCGGTCGCCGAGGGCGCCAGCCTGCGACGCATCCTGGCGTTCAGCCGCGACCTGTTCGGCGCGCTGGCCCCGCAGACCGGGCGGTGGCACGTGGAGGTGCACCAGTTCCGCATCGAGGCGCTGCCGGACCAGGCCGGCGAGCCGACGCCCGAAGGCATGCACCGGGACGGCGTGGACTATGTGCTGGTGCTGATGGTCGACCGCCACAACATCGCCAGCGGCACCACGACGATCCTGGCCCCGGACGGCACCGAACTGGGCAGCTTCACCCTGACCCGGCCGCTGGATGCCGCCATCGTCGACGATGCCCGGGTGTTTCACGGCGTGACCCCGGTTACCCCGCTGGACCCCGCGCAGCCGGCCCACCGTGACGTGCTGGTGGTCACCTTCCGCGCCGCCTGAGGAGAACACCGCGGCCCCGGCCAGGATTTGCCGGCCCTGTCGGCGTCTTGCGACACTGCCGGGCCATCCGCTGCCGGTCCCGCGCCATGGCCCTCGCCACCTCCATCGTCATCGCCATCATCGCCCTGCTGCACCTGTGGTTCCTGGTGCTGGAGATGTTCCTGTGGACCCGACCATCCGGTCGGCAGGCGTTCGGACTGACCCCGGAGTTCGCCGAGCAGTCGAAGGTGCTGGCGGCCAACCAGGGCCTGTACAACGGCTTCCTCGCTGCCGGGCTGGCCTGGGGCCTGTGGCTGGGCGGCCCGGAGGGCTTGCACGTGAAGGCGTTCTTTCTCGGCTGCGTGCTGGTGGCCGGCCTCTACGGCGGCCTGACCGCCACCCGCAAGGTGCTGTGGATCCAGGCGGCGCCGGCAGCGCTGGGACTGGCCCTGCTGCTCGTCGGTAACGTCTAACTACCGTCCCGCTCACACGGCGCCCCCGGGACAGCGGCTACCCTCGGCGTTCGTTCCACCTGGGAAACAGCGACATGTTCCACGGGTCCACCCAACGCAGGGATGATGCGCCTCGCCCCCCGCCACTCGCCGGCGAACGACTGGGGTTCAGTGGCGACAACACGTTTCAGCGCGAGCTGCGGCGACGGGTCGAGGCCGACTTCCGGGCGCGGGGCTGCGCACAGCGAGACGCCGCGTCGATGTACGCGAAGACCGCGATCATCCTGGCCGTCTTCGTCGCTGCCTATGCTGGACTGGTGTTCCTTGCGCGGGCATGGTGGCAGGCGCTGCCGCTGACCCTGCTGCTCGGCGCGGCCATGGCCGGCATCGGCTTCAACATCATGCATGACGGCGGCCATCAGGCGTATTCGGAGCGCCGCTGGGTCAACAGGCTGATGGCGTTCACGCTCGACCTGGTCGGCGGCAGTTCGTACATCTGGCAGTGGAAGCACGCGCGCTTCCATCACACCTACGTCAACATCGACCAGCACGACAGCGATATCGACCTGGGCGTGCTTGGCCGGCTGTCGCCCGAGCAGCCGCGGCGGCCGTGGCATCGCTTCCAGCACATCTACCTGTGGGTGCTCTACACCGTCACGGCAATCCGCTGGCATCTGTACGGCGACTTCCGCGATATGTTGACCGGCCGCATCGGCAAGCGGCCCTTCGAACGACCGCACGGCTGGGACCTGGCGCTGTTCGTGCTGGGCAAGCTGGCATTCTTCACGCTGGCGTTCGGGCTGCCGCTGGCGTTCCATCCGCTTGGCACGGTGGCGTTGTTCTACGCCGCGGTGTCGGTGGTTGCGGGCTTCCTGCTGGCGATCGTGTTCCAGCTGGCGCACGTGGTGGAAGAGGCGGAGTTTCCGCAGCCGGACAGTGCCAGCGGCCGCATGGAAACCGCCTGGGCGATCCACCAGTTGCGGACCACGGTCGATTTCGCACGCGACAACCGCCTGCTCAGCTGGCTGATCGGCGGGCTCAACTTCCAGGTGGAGCACCACCTGTTCGCGCGCATCAGCCATGTGCACTACCCGGCCGTGGCGAAGGTGGTGGAAACCACCTGTCGCGAATTCGGTGTGCCGTATCATGCGCACCGCACGTTTTTCGCCGGCATCGCGTCGCACTACCGCTGGCTGCGCCGGCTGGGCGCAGCGGTGCCTGCCGTCTCGCCCCTGCCTGAAGACGAGCGGCTTACCGCCTGCTGAGTCGCAGGTTCCGGCATGGCCACCTGCCCACGCGAGGACGACAGCCCCCCCCACCGGCCTGGGGGTGTTCGATCGGTACGAGGATGCCGTCCGCCGCCTGTTCCACGAGGTCGCCGAGGCATGGCGCGGCCCAGGCCTGAGCGGCGCGGCACCCCTTCGCCCATGCCGGCGACGCCCCTTGCGGGAATGGCTGGCTGAACGAGGGGGGACCCGGCGCCCCATCCGGCGTGGACGCCCCCCGTCCGCCAAACGGCATGGCCGGGCAACCACGCCGGGGCGCCCCCGACGGAAAGACCGCGCCGCACGCCCTCCACGGCCGGCCCAGACGCCGCTCGCTGGCGGACCGCCCCCCTTCCCTGCCGGCCGACTGAACGCAGGGCTCTGATTTGCCAAGAAACCCGGTTATAATCGGCAGTTTGACGCACCTGCGCGCCGGGCAATCGGGCGCGTTGCAAGCATCGAACCACCGAAAGCGCACGATATTCCATGGGGCAGCACGAGCGCTGTCCTGCTCACGCTTCCCTTAAAACGCACCTACGGAACTCCGACAGTGGCCCGACAGAAACCCCTCAAGCTCTATCGCAACATCGGCATCATTGCGCACATCGACGCCGGCAAGACGACGACCACCGAGCGCGTCCTGTACTACACCGGCAAGAAGCACCAGATCGTCGACGTTCACGACACCAAGGACGGCAAGGGTTCGACCACGACCGACTACCTGGAGCAGGAGCGCAAGCGCGGTATCACCATCCAGTCGGCCGCCGTGTCGACCGAGTGGAAGGGCCACCAGATCAACGTGATCGACACCCCCGGGCACGTGGACTTCACCATCGAGGTGAACCGCTCGCTGCGCGTGCTGGACGGCGCCGTGGTGGTGTTCGACGGTGTGGCCGGCGTGGAGCCGCAGACCGAGACCAACTGGCGCCTGGCCGACCAGTACAACGTGCCGCGCATGTGCTACGTCAACAAGATGGACCGCATCGGCGCCAACTTCAAACACTGCGTCGACGGCATCAAGAACCGCCTCGGCGCCAACGTGGTGCTGTGCCAGGTTCCGCTGGGCAGCCATGACGACTTCATGGGTATGGTCGACCTGATCGCCGGCCTGGGCTACATCTGGCTGGGCGACGACAAGGACAGCAAGTGGGAGTCGATCCCGCTGGAGGAAGTGGCCAACCACCCGCGCGTGCAGGCGCTCAGCGCCACCGCCGACAAGGAGTGGGTCGCCAACCTCGCCGCCCTGCGCGAGCAGAGCATCGAGACCGCCGTGGAAATGGACGACGAGGCGATGGACGCCTACCTCACCAACGGCGAGGTTCCCTCCCTGGAGAAGCTCAAGGAGTGCATCCGCAAGGGCTGCGTGGCCGGCAAGCTGGTCCCGGTGTTCTGCGGCTCCTCGTACCGCAACAAGGGCGTGCAGCAGCTGCTCGACGGCGTGATCGACTACATGCCGTTCCCGGGCGAGAACGGTGGTATCCAGCTGGTGGACGAAGACGGCCACGTCATCGGCGAGCAGGAAGTGACCGACGACGCCCCGGCGCGCGCGCTGGCGTTCAAGGTGATCAACGACCAGTTCGGCACCCTGACCTTCACCCGCATCTACTCCGGCGTGATCAAGAAGGGCGACACCCTGCAGAATGTCACCCGCGGCAAGAAGGAGCGCATCGGCCGCATCGTGGAAGTGCAGGCGAACGCCACCAAGGAAATCGACGAGGTCCGCGCCGGCGACATCTGCGCGTTCGTGTCGCTGAAGGAAACCGAGACCGGTGACTCGCTGACCGATCCGGCCCACCCGGTGCTGCTGGAGCGCATGCGCTTCCCGGACCCGGTGATCAGCGTGTCGGTGGAGCCGAAGAGCCGCAACGACGTCGACAAGATGTCCACCGCGCTCTACAAGATGGTGAAGGCCGACCCGTCGCTGAGGCTGGAAGTGGACAAGGAGACCGGGCAGACCGTGCTCAAGGGCATGGGCGAGCTGCATCTGGAAATCACCATCGACCGCATGCGCACCGAGCTGGGCGTGGACGCGAACATGGGCAAGCCCAAGGTCAGCTTCCGCGAGGCTTTCGGCCAGACCGTCGAGCACACCTACACCCACAAGAAGCAGTCCGGTGGTTCGGGCCAGTTCGCCGAAGTGAAGATGATCTTCGAGCCGGGCGAGCCGGGTTCGGGCGTGGTGTTCTCCGACGAGATCGTCGGCGGCCGCGTGCCGCGCGAGTACATCCCGGCCGTGCAGCACGCGATCGAGGTGGAGTCGCGCCAGGGCCAGGTGGCCGGCTACGAAGTGCTCGACTTCAAGGCCCGCCTGGTGGACGGCAAGTACCACGACGTCGACTCGTCGGCGCTGGCCTTCGAAATCGCCGGCCGCGCCTGCTTCCGCGAGGCGCAGAAGATGTCCAAGCCGAAGCTGCTCGAGCCGATCATGAACCTGGAAGTGGTCACCGAGGCCGACTACCTGGGCGACATCATCGGCGACATTAACCGTCGTCGCGGTTCGGTCGCCGAGCAGGGCCAGCGCGGCCCGCAGGCCTTCGTCAAGGGCTTCGTGCCGCTGGCGGAGATGTTCGGCTACATCAACTTCCTGCGTTCGGCCACCTCCGGCCGCGGCAACTTCACGATGATCTTCGATCACTACGAGGAAGTGCCGGCGAACCTGGTGGACAAGCTGATGGAGAAGGAAGCGAAGTAAGTCTTCGCCCACCTTCCGCGCCACGTCATCCGACGCGGCGCAGGCTGGAAAAAGCCCGGGCTCTGCCCGGGCTTTTTTTGTGCCCGGCACCAGCCCGACACACCGGCGAAAGTTATTGCGATACAGCCACTTGGATGATGCGTCGCAGGATGACAGTCCCCGGGCGCTTGTCCATGCTCGACGCCAGGGGAATCACCGCCACGCCGCACCGCCACGGGACGCATACGCCCGTGGCGCGGGCGGCAACACTTCAACCATGGAGAGAACCAGATGTCCCGTCGTCATCCGCCCACCCATTCAGACGCAGGTCTGCGCCGCCGACCGCTGGCCCAGGCCGTCGCCCTGGGTGTGCTCGGCGTGGTCGCCAGCCTGTTCCACATCGCACCCGCGTTTGGCCAGGAGACCCAGAGTCAGTCCGCCGCAACCTCCGCAAAGACACCCGCCGACAAGACCGCCAAGGGCGGCAAGGACCAGCGCCAGGTCAGTAACCTCGCGACCGTGGTGGTGACCGGCATCCGCAGCAGCATCGAGAGCTCGATCAAGGCCAAGCAGAACTCCAACGACATCATCGAGGCGATCTCGGCCGAGGACATCGGCAAGCTGCCGGACGCCAGCATCGCCGAGAGCCTGGCCCGCCTGCCCGGCCTGGCGACCCAGCGGCTGGATGGCCGTGCCAACGTGATCTCTATCCGCGGCCTGTCGCCGGACTTCGCCGGCACCACGCTGAACGGCCGCGAGCAGGCGACGATCGGCGAGAACCGCGGCGTGGAATACGACCAGTACCCGTCGGAGCTGATCAGCGGCGCCGCGGTGTACAAGACGCCCGATGCCAGCCTGATCGGCCAGGGCCTCTCCGGCACGGTCGACCTGCACACGATCCGTCCGCTCGACCTGCCGCAACGCACCGTCGTGCTGAACCTGCGCGGCGAGCACACCACCAACGGCGACCTCAACCCCGGCTCCGGTGTCGGCGACATGGGCCACCGCGCCAGCTTCTCCTACATCGACCAGTTCTTCGACCACACGCTCGGCGTGGCGCTGGGCTTCGCCCAGTTGGATTCGCCGATCCAGGAAAAGCAGTACCAGGCCTGGTGGTGGAGCATGGACAACGGACCCGGCAGCGCCGAGCAGAACTGGGGCGCGCCGCACACGCCGGGCATGCCGGACAGCGTGATCTCGCAGGAGGGCATGCAACTGCGTGCCAAGTCCGAACGGCAGAAGCGCAACGGCCTGATGGCGGTGGTCGAGTGGGCCCCCGGCGAGCACTATCACTCGACGCTGGACATGTACTTCTCCACGTTCAACCAGCGGCAGTTCACCAACGGCCTGCAGTGGTCCAGCAACCCGTGGGACGGCATCTCCTACAGCAATGTCGGGGTGACGCCGTACCAGCCCTACCCGATCGTCACCTCCGGCACGATCGACGGCATCAAGCCGATCATGCAGAACGAGTTCAACCGCGAGCACGACAAGCTGTTCTCCGCCGGCTGGAACAACCAGTACGACTTCGGCAACGGCTGGCAGGCGATGGCCGATCTGTCCTACTCCACCGCAAAGAAGAAGCTGCGCGACGCCTATCTGTTCACCGGCCTGCCCAACGGGGGCACCACCAGCGTGCAGTTCAACACGCCGGTGGGCAACGGCTATCCCGACTTCAGTACCGGCATCGACCTGTCCAATCCGGCCAACGTGGTGTTCACCGACCCGGACAACTACGGCTACAACGGCCGCCAGGAGTTCGACCGCCAGCGCGACACGATCCGTGCGATCCGGCTGGAAGCCACGCATCCGGCCGGCTGGATCTTCTCCGACTTCACCCTGGGCGCGGACTGGTCCGAGCGCACCAAGATCAAGCAGGCGGACGTCTACTTCGCCTGGCTCAACGGCAATGGCTCGACCAGCGGCACCTATGACAACAACTTCGGCGCGCCGATCGGCGCCAGCCTGATTCGCTCCCCCACCTCGCTGGCCTACGGCGGCATCCCGGGCATCGTCTACTACGACGTGCTCGGCGCACTGGACAACCAGTTCTACCTCACCGCACGCAATGGCCTGGCCGACTACAACCGCAACTACACCGTGCGCGAGAAGGTGCCGCTGGGCTACGTGAAGTTCGACATCGACACGCAGTTGGGGGACATCCCGCTGCGTGGCAACGTCGGCGTGCAGGTGGTGCATACGAACCAGTCGTCCGATGCGCTGCAGACCAACGGCGACACCCTGGTCGGGCACATCTCCGGCGGAACCTCCTATACGAACGTGCTGCCCAGCCTGAACCTGGTCGCCCAGCTCACCGACCACCAGGTGCTGCGCTTCGGCCTGGCCAAGACCATGGCGCGTGGCCGCATCGACGACGAAAAGGTGGCCACCTCGGCCGGCGTATCGCTGGTGCAGAACGGCCCGGCCGCCGGCCAGGTGCTGTGGTCGGGCAGCGGCGGCAACCCGAAGCTCAAACCCTACGTCGCGGTCGGCACCGACCTGTCGTGGGAGAACTACTTCGGCAAGTCCAGCTACGTCGCGGTCGCGGTGTTCAACAAGAACCTGCTGAACTACATCTACAACCAGACCACGCTGCACTACGACTTCTCCAACTACACCAACGACAACCCCACGCTCACCCCGACCAGCAACTACGGCTCGTTCACCCGGCCGGAGAACGGCACCGGCGGGCGCATGGAGGGCCTGGAACTTTCGGGCTCGCTGGAAGGCGGACTGGTTGCCGATGCGCTGGATGGTTTCGGCGTGCAGGCCAATTTCTCGCTGACCAACAGCAGTATTCCGAAGAGTTCGGTGTCCTCGATCCCCGGCGGCCCGCACACCCTGCCCGGCCTGTCGCGCAAAGTGGCCAACATCGCGCTGTACTACGAGAAGCACGGCTTCTCGGCACGCATCGCCGAGCGCTACCGCTCCTCGTTCACCGGCGAGGCGGTCGCGCTGTTCGACCAGCTCGGCTACACCACCGTGCTGGCCAACCGGCAGACCGACCTCCAGCTGGGTTACGCCTTCGACGAGGGCCGGATGAAGGGGCTGTCGCTGCTGCTGCAGGTGAACAATCTCACCAATTCGCCGGATACCACCCAGCAGATCGCCGGCCTACCGAACGGCGTGCAGGTCGCCCGCCCACTCGAGTACGACACCTGGGGCCGCACGGTGATGCTGGGGCTCAACTACAAGCTCTGAACCCACGCCCCGGCCCCGGCGCTGCCCGGGCCGGGGCCATCCGGTGCATGCGCCTGCCCGGCCGCGCATACTCCGGGACAGTCAACCACGCACCATCGGGGAGAACCACCGGATGAAAGCAGTACCCGCCTTGCGGCCCCTCGCCGCCCTGCTCGCCCTCGGCCTGACGGCCACCACCGCCACCGCGGCGACGCCGCGTCCGCCGATGCAGACGCGCGAGCTGGGCGAAGCGATGGCCATGCTGCGCCACGCGATCAGCGTGCCCACGGTCAAGGGCAACCACCAGGTGCCGGCGCTGGCGGCCTACCTGGCCGACAAGCTCAAGGAAGGCGGCTTTGCCGCGGACGACGTGGAGATCATCCCGGTCGGCGAAACCGCCGCCCTGGTCGCACGCTACCGCGGCACCGGCCACGGCAAGCCGATCTACCTGTCCGGCCACATGGACGTAGTGGCGGCCAAGCGTGCGGACTGGACCCGCGACCCGTTCACCCTGCTGCAGGAAAACGGCTACCTCTACGGCCGCGGCACGGCCGACATGAAGACCGCCGTGGTGGTGCTGGTGGAAACCCTGATCCGCCTCAAGCGTGAAGGCTTCAAGCCGAGCCGCGACATCGTGCTGCTGCTGTCGGGCGACGAGGAAACCGACATGGCCAGCACCCGCGAGCTGGCCAAGCGTTACCACGACGCCGAATTCCTGCTCAACGCCGATGCCGGCGGCGGCACCATCGACCCGGATACCGGCAAACCGGTGGTCTACCAGATCCAGGCGGCGGAGAAGACCTACGCGGACTTCCGCATCACCTTCACCTCGCCCGGCGGCCACTCCAGCGAGCCGTCGCCGGACAACGCGATCTACCGGCTGTCGCACGCGATCGACAAGGTGGCGGCCTACCAGTTTCCGGCGATGGTCAACGACATCACCCGCGCGTCGCTGCGCGCTACCGGCGCCCACACGCCGGGGCCGCTGGGCGCGGCGATGGTCCGCTTCGCCGACCACCCGGACGATGCGAAGGCGGCCGCGACGATCTCGGCCGACCCGGCCTACGTCGGACAGATCCGCACCACCTGCGTGGCCACCATGCTGCAGGGCGGGCACGCACTCAACGCCCTGCCGCAGAGCGCCAGCGTCAACGTGAACTGCCGGATCTTCCCGGGTACACCGGTCGCCAGCGTGCGCGAAACGCTGACCAAGGTGATCGATGATCCCGGAGCGACGGTCACCGTGCTGGACCCGAAGCCGGTGGAGAGCCCCGCCTCACCGCTGCGCCCGGACGTGATCGCCGCGGTGACCGAGGCGGTGCATGCGCGCTTCCCGGGTGTGGAGATCGTGCCGGGCATGTCCGCCGGCGCTTCCGACAGCATGTATTTCCGCAACGCCGGCGTGCCCTGCTACGGCACCGATGCGGCCTTCACCAAGCCCGACGACACCTTCGCCCACGGCCTCAACGAGAAGCTGCCGGCGTCCGAGGTCGGGGCCGGGCTGCAGTTCTGGCATCAGGTGCTGATGAAGTTGGCGAAGTGAGCCGAGCCCGGGCCGGCCAGCTTGGCCGGCCCGGCTATAATGGGCGGTTCCCGCGCCCCGAATCGCCGTCATGTCCACCCATCTGTCCGAAACCCGCCGCCGCCGCACCTTCGCCATCGTCAGCCACCCTGACGCGGGCAAGACCACGCTGACCGAGAAGCTGCTGCTGTTCGGCGGTGCGATCCAGATGGCCGGCTCGGTGAAGGGCCGCAAGGCCGCGCGCCACGCCACCTCCGACTGGATGGCGCTGGAGAAGGAGCGCGGTATCTCGGTGACCTCTTCGGTGATGCAGTTCCCGTACGAGGGCAAGATCGTCAACCTGCTGGACACCCCCGGCCACGCGGACTTCTCCGAGGACACCTACCGCGTGCTCACCGCGGTGGACTCGGCGCTGATGGTGATCGACTGCGCCAAGGGCGTGGAGGAGCGCACGATCAAGCTGATGGAGGTGTGCCGCCTGCGCGATACGCCGATCATGACCTTCATCAACAAGCTCGACCGCGAGGGCCGTTCGCCGATCGAGCTGATGGACGAGGTGGAGTCGGTGCTGGGCATCGCCTGCGCGCCGGTGACCTGGCCGATCGGCATGGGCAAGCGGCTGAAGGGCGTGTACCACCTGGTGCTGGACGAGGTGCACATCTTCGAGCCGGGCAAGAACTTCACCCGCCAGGACTCGACCATCTTCAAGGGCCTGGACGCCCCCGGCCTGGAAGAAGCCGTTGGTGCCGAGGCGATGGCCGAACTGCGCGAGGAACTGGAGCTGGTGCAGGGCGCCGCCCCGGCATTCGACCTGGACGAGTACCTCGCCGGCAAGCTGACCCCGGTGTTCTTCGGCTCGGCGGTGAACAACTTCGGCGTGCAGCTGCTGCTGGACTTCTTCGTCGAGCACGCGCCCTCGCCGCGTCCGCGCAGCACGCTCACCCGCGAGGTGTCGCCGGAGGAGGAGAAGCTCACCGGCTTCGTCTTCAAGATCCAGGCGAACATGGACCCGGCGCACCGCGACCGCGTGGCCTTCATGCGCGTCTGCTCGGGCACCTATACCGCCGGCATGAAGATGGTCCAGCCGCGCACCGGCAAGGAAGTCCGCATCGCCAACGCGCTCACCTTCATGGCCAGCGACCGCGAGATCGTCGAGACGGCCTATCCGGGCGACGTGATCGGCCTGCACAACCACGGCACCATCACCATCGGCGACACCTTCACCGAGGGCGAGATGCTGAGCTTCACCGGCATCCCCAACTTCGCCCCGGAACTGTTCCGCCGCGCGCGCCTGCGCGATCCGCTGAAAGCCAAGGCGCTGCAGAAGGGCCTGGCGCAGCTGTCGGAGGAAGGCGCCACCCAGTTCTTCCGTCCGCTGATGAGCAACGACCTGATCCTGGGAGCGGTCGGCGTGCTGCAGTTCGACGTGGTGGCCTACCGCCTGAAGGACGAATACAACGTCGACGCCAGCTTCGAGCCGGTCAGCGTGGCCACCGCCCGCTGGGTGCACTGCGATGACGAGAAGATGCTGGCCGAGTTCCGCGAGAAGAATGCGATGAACCTGGCGCTGGACGCGGCCGGCGAGTTGGTCTACATCGCGCCGACCCGGGTCAACCTGCAGCTGGCGCAGGAACGCTGGCCGAAGGTGCGCTTCTCCGCCACGCGCGAGCACGCAGCCTCGGTCGAGGTGTGAGGGCGCGCGCCGCTACGCCTTCCGGCGCGGTGACAGCCACATGTCGATGGTCGCCTCGCAGACAGCGTCACCGGCCCGGTCGGTGATGCGAACCGACACCGGCCAGGCATAACCCTCGGCGGTCACCTCCGGCGGCGTGGGGGCGGTGGCTTCGGCCAGCATCGGACCGACCGCCTTTTTCAGGTAGGCCACGGTCATGCCGCGGGGAATCCAGCGCATCTCCGGCGGCAGCGTCGCGTCGGTCATCACGCCGGCGCTCAGCTCGGCCATGTTGCACAGCGCGATCGCGTGCACCGTGCCGATGTGGTTGTGCACGCGGCGGCGGTCGCGGATGCGCACCGCGCACCGGCCCGGCTCCAGTGCCACGAAGCGCGGCGCGATGGTCCCGAAGTACGGTGCCTTCAGGCACACCGCGCGCGAGAACAGCCAGTGGCCGAGCGGCCAGCGGGTAATCCGGCGATACAGCGCAAGCACGCTGGATGACATGACGTTCTCCCCAAAGAAAGACAGCGACCGCCTGGCCGCTGTCTGCATATCGTTCCGATGAAGGCTTACGCCGCGTCGGCCAGTCCCTTCGGCGCCGATTCGCTGCGCACCACCGCAGCGCGCAACTCCTTGGGATCGAAGTCGTCCACCGAGATGAACTCGAAGGTGCCCTCGCGCACGCGCCTGAGCAGGGCCGCCTCGCCATCGGTGATGACCCCGGCCCTCACCGCCTCCTGCAACTGCTGGTTGTACTCGTGCGAGACGAACTGGCCGGACTTCTGCGCCTTGAGGAACTTGCGCTCGACCGGCTCGGCGGCGATCACGTCGGGCAGCAGCGCGTTCATGCGGCCGACCGTGTTGTTCGCCGTGGGGGTGAGGTAGGTCCACTCGGTGAGGCGGTCGCGCGCCTCGCCCGGCGCGGTGATGATGGCCGCGACGCGGCGACCGAGCCGGTCCGACGGCGGCACTTCACGGCGACCGAGCGGGAACACCAGCACCCGCAGCAGCCAACCCACCGGCTTGACCGGGAAGTTGCGGATCGCCCCGTCCAGTGCCATCTGCATGCGCCACACGCACTCGTGGAACGCCCAGGCCAGCAGCGGGCGATCGGCCTCGGGACGGCCGGTGTCCTCGTAGCGCTTGAGCATGGCGCTGGCGATGTACAGGTAGCTGAGCACGTCGCCCAGGCGGGCGGACAGCTTTTCCTTGAATTTCAGCTTGCCGCCGAGCACGCCCATGAACACGTCGGCGCACAGCGCCAGCGCCGCGGAGTAGCGGTTGAGCTTGCGGTAATAGCGGCGGGTGTAGGCGTCGCCGGCAGTGTCGCCGATTGCCGAGCCGGTGATACCCAGCGTGAAGGCACGCACCGCATTGGAGATGCCGAAGCCGATGTGGCCGAACAGCGCACGGTCGAACGCCTTCAGGCGGTCGCCGTAGTCGGCGATCGACAGTGATTGCATTTCCTTCAGCACGTACGGATGGCAGCGGATCGCACCCTGGCCGAAGATCATCAGGCTGCGCGTCATGATGTTCGCGCCTTCCACCGTGATCGCGATCGGCACGCCCTGCCAGGCGCGGCCGGCGTAGTTCTTCGGGCCGAGCTGCACGCCCTTGCCGCCGTGCACGTCCATCGAGTCGCCGGCCACGGTGCGGCCCCACTCGGTGGCGTGGTACTTGGCGATCGCCGAGGGCACCGCCGGCTTCTCGCCGCGGTCCACCGCCGCCGCCGTGGCGCGCGACAGCGCCGCCGTGGCGTAGGTGAGTCCGCCGATGCGCGCCAGCGCCTCCTCGACACCCTCGAAGCGGGCCACCGCCAGACCGAACTGCTTGCGCATGCGCGCGTAGGCGCCGGTGGCGGCGACCGCCATGCGCACGCCGCCGGTGGCGTTGGACGGCAGCGAGATCGCGCGACCGACCGACAGGCATTCCACCAGCATGCGCCAGCCGTGGCCGGCCATGTGCGGACCGCCGATCAGCGTGGTGAGCGGCGCGAACACGTCCTTGCCGTGCACCGGGCCGTTCTGGAACGGGATGTTCAGCGGGTAATGCCGGCGACCGATCTCCAGCCCCGGGGTCGAACGCGGCAGCAGCGCCAGGGTGATGCCCAGGTCTTCCTTGTCGCCCAGCAGATGGTCCGGGTCGTACATGCGGAAGGCCAGGCCGACCACGGTCGCCACCGGCGCCAGGGTGATGTAACGCTTGTCGAAGGTGAGGCGGATACCCAACGTCTCGACGCCGTCGACCACCTGCTTGCAGACGATGCCGTAGTCGGTCAGCGAGGTCGCGTCGGAACCGGCGTACGGACCGGTCAGTGCGAAACAGGGAATCTCCTCACCCACGGCGAGGCGCGGCAGGTAGTAGTTCTTCTGCTCCTCGCTGCCGTAGTGCAGCAACAGCTCGGCCGGGCCCAGCGAGTTCGGCACGGCGACGGTCGAGGCGACCGTGGCGGACATCGTGGCCAGCTTCTGCAGCACCGCCGAATGCGCCAGTGCGGAGAACTGCAGGCCGCCGTACTGCTTGGGAATGATCATGCCGAAGAATCTGTTCTTCTTCAGGAACTCCCAGACCTCCGGCGGCAGGTCGCCCAGCTCGTGGGTGATCTGCCAGTCGTCGATCATGGAACACAACTGCTCGACCGGCCCGTCGAGGAAGGCCTGCTCTTCCACGCTCAGCTCGGGTTTGGGCTGCTTCAGCAGCTCGTGCCAGTCCGGCTTGCCGGAAAACAGTTCGCCCTCGAAGCCGACCGTGCCGGCCTCCAGCGCGGTCTGCTCGGTGTCGGACAGCTTGGGGGTGACCTTGGCGAACAGTTTGAGCAACGGCGCACTGATCTGGCGGCGACGGAACGCCGGCATCAGCAGCGGCACCGCGATCGCCGCTTCGATGACCAGCAGGATCACCGTGGTCACCGGAGCACCGGCGAGCACGCCGACTGCCAGGGTGGCGACGCCGGTGGCGATCGCCCAGGTACGCAGGCTGGAGCGGTGGTAGGCACAGGCGCCGGTGGCGACCAGCGCGGCCAGCAGGGTCAGTAACACGGACATCTCGACACCCTCGTTGCAGGTTGGTTTTTGCGGTTCAACCGGCCACGCCGCCCAGCCGGGCGTCGCGGCGATCCAGGTCGCGGACGAACGTTGCGATCTCGCGCGTGAACGCGTCGTTCGCATCGCCCGCCAGCATGTGCGTGGCCGCCGGCAGCTCGACGTGACGGGCGTGCGGCACCAGTTGCAGGAATTCCTCGACCGTGTCGCGGGACACCACGTCGCTGCGACCGCCGGACAAGAGCAGCACCGGCACGTCCACCTTCGCCGCGGCGGCCATCAGTCGGGGCTGGTAGCGCTCGCTGTCGCTGACCACGCCGGCCAGCAGCGCCGGGTCCCAGTGCCAGCGCAGGCGGCCATCGTCGCCTTCGCGCAGCAGGGGACGCAGCTGGTCCTCGCTCTTGCGCTCGCGCCGTTGCGGCATGTACGCGGCGATGGCTTCGGCCGCGTGCGCGTAATCGGCGAAACCGTCCGGATGCGCCTGCATGAAGGCAAGGATCCGCTCAACGCCAGCGGCCTCCCAGCGCGGCGTGATATCCACCAGCACCAGCGCACGGAACGGTGCCGGCCGGAACTCGCCGGCCACCACCAGCCCCAGCAGCCCTCCCATCGAGGCACCCACCAGGATCGGCGGTTCCGGCTGCGCGCCGGCCACCATCGCCAGGTCACTGGCGAATTGCTCGATGTGGTATTCGCCGCCGGGCACGCGGTCGCTCTCGCCGTGGCCGCGGCTGTCGAAGCTCACGCAGCGCCAGCCTTCCGCGGCCAATGCGGCCGCGCTCCCCGCCCAGGCGCCCCGGGTCTGCCCGAAGCCGTGGGCGAACAGCAGCACCGGGGCACCCGTGCCGCCACGTGTCTCCACCGACAGCTCGAGGCCATCGGGAGTCTGGAGGCGCGCGTTGCGGACAGGAGCGTCAAACATACGCTAGAGTATGGAGTTTGCTCCAATCCGTCGTCAACCCGCGATGCAACATCGGTTGCCCGACACCTCCTGGCTCCCTCTCGAACGGGACGGCTTGGCGCGTCGCACATTGCAAAGAGGGGGGCGCGGGCTACCATACGCCGATGAATGCCAACGCCAAACCTGAACGGACCCGCCTCAGCGCCGAGGACTGGGAGGAAGCCGCCCTCAAGCTGATCGCCGAGCAAGGCGTCAATGCCGTGGCTGTCGAGGCTCTCGCCCGACAACTGGGCGTGACCAAAGGCAGCTTCTACTGGCACTTCCGCACCCGCGAAGCGCTCGTACAGGCGGCGCTGGAACGCTGGGAGCTGTACGGCGAGCGCGAGATCATCAGCCAGATCGAGGCCATCCCGGACCCCCGCGTGCGCCTGCCTGAGCTGTTCCGTCGAGTCGCCCACGAGCTGCAGCCGCACCGCGTCTACGCCGCCCTGCTGAAGGCGCTTGACCACCCCCAGGTGGTGCCGGTGATGGCCCGCGTCTCGCAGCGACGCATGGAGTTCCTCAATACCGCGTACCGGGAGGCCGGCATGCCGCCGGTCGAGGCACTCAACCGTGCCCGCCTCACCTACGCCGCCTACGTCGGCTTCCTGCAGCTCAACTTCACGCTGGGTCTTCCGCGGATCACCCACGAGGAATTCGACGCCTACGTCGAACACATGATCGCCACCCTGATTCCGGCCTGAAGTCTGCTCCATCGCTCCAAACGGCGCCTGCGGGCGCCTTTTTTTTGCTGCACCCATCCTTGCAATGCCAGTACACGTAAACTAGCGTGCGCGCTTCTTTTTCTGGCAAGACCACGGTGAGGAGCACATGGCAAGTACGCTGCAGGCATTGGAACGCTGGGTCAACGACACCGCGGCGCGCACGCGCCCGGCGCGGATCCACTGGTGCGACGGTTCCGATGCCGAGTACGCCGCCCTGGTGCAGCAAATGCTGGCCAGCGGCGACCTGATCGAGCTGAACCAGCAGACCCACCCGGGCTGCTACCTGCACCGCTCGAGCCCCTCGGACGTGGCGCGGGTCGAGCACCTCACCTTCGTCTGCACGCCCGAGCGCGAGGACGCCGGCCCGAACAACCACTGGATGGATCCGGCCGAGGCGCACGCAAAGATGGATGCGCTGTTCGACGGCTGTATGGAGGGACGCACGATGTACGTGGTGCCCTACTGCATGGGACCGATCGACTCGCCCCTGTCGCGCTGCGGGGTGGAGATCACCGACAGCCCGTACGTGGTGGCCAACATGCGCACGATGACCCGCATGGGCGCCGCCGCCCAGGCCCGCATCGAGCGCGAGGGCAGCTTCGTGAAGGGTTTGCACTCCACTGGCGAGCTGGACCCGGAGCGCCGCTTCATCATGCATTTCCCGGAGGAGCTTTCGATCCAGTCCTACGGCTCGGGGTATGGCGGCAACGCCCTGCTCGGCAAGAAGTGCCACGCCCTGCGCATCGCCAGTCACCAGGCCCGGCGCGAGGGCTGGCTGGCCGAGCACATGCTGATCGTCGGCATCGAGAACCCGGCCGGCGAGACGCACTACATTGCCGCCGCGTTCCCGTCCGCCTGCGGCAAGACCAACCTCGCCATGCTGATCCCGCCGGAGGGCTATCGCCGCGAGGGCTGGAAGGTGTGGACGGTGGGCGACGACATCTGCTGGATGCGCCCCGGCGAGGACGGCCGCCTGTACGCGATCAATCCGGAGGCGGGCTTCTTCGGCGTCGCCCCGGGCACCAGCGCCGGCAGCAACCCGAACGCCCTGGCCAGCATCGCCCAGGACACGATCTTCACCAACGTGGCAGTCACCGCCGACAACCAGCCCTGGTGGGAAGGCCTGCCGGGCGAGCCGGCCTTCGATTGGCAGGGTCGTCCCTACGATCCGGCCAACGGTCCGGCCGCCCACCCCAATGCCCGCTTCACCGTCAGCGCCCGGCAGTGCCCGACCTGGTCGGACAGGGCCGAGGACGCCCAGGGCGTGCCGATCAGCGCCATCGTGTTCGGCGGCCGCAGGCCGTCGCTGCTGCCGCTGGTGATGCAGGCGCGCGACTGGACCCACGGCGTGCTGATGGGCGCGGCGATGGGCTCGGAGACCACCGCCGCGGCTACCGGCGCGGTCGGCGTGCTGCGGCGCGACTCGATGGCCATGAAGCCGTTCTGCGGCTACCACTACGGCGACTACTTCGCGCACTGGCTGTCGTTCGACCGGCCGGGCACCACGCTGCCGGCGATCTTCCACGTCAACTGGTTCCGCAAGGGCGAGGACGGCCGCTTCCTGTGGCCGGGCTTCGGCGACAACCTGCGTGTGCTGGAGTGGATGATCGACCGCGTCGCAGGCCGTGCCGAAGGCCGGGAGACACCGGTCGGGATAGTGCCTTCGCCGGCCGAGCTGAGGCTGGAAGGGCTCGACATGGCGCAGGAGAGCCTTGAGGAACTGCTGGCCGTCGACGAGGCTGGGTGGCGCCAGGAGCTGGCGGCGATCGGCAGCTACCTGCAGGAGCTTTCGCCGCGCCTGCCCGAGGCGCTGGCGCTGGAACAGGCGCGCATCGCCGCGGCGCTGGCGCACACCACCGAAACCTCCCTGCGGAGCATTGCCTCGGCGTGATCGCCCCGGGCGGTGACCCATTGCGGCGACCGCCTGGACGATTCAAACCCTTTCCGCGGGCGGTGCATCGAAGCTGGCAAGATGAGCACCGCCTGCCTCGCCACCGGATACCCGATGACGCCCGCGACGACCGCACCCGCCCCCGACACGGAGGATGTGCGCGCCGCCGCCGGTGGTGATCGCGTGGCCTTCCAGCGCCTCTACCGCCGCCATATGGACCGCGTGTACGGCGCGGTACTGCGACTGGCCGGCTACGACCATGCCCGAGCCGAAGACCTCACCCAGGACGCGTTCGTCCGGGCCTGGCAGAAGCTGGCCGAGTTCCGCCACGAGAGCGCTTTCGGCACCTGGCTATATCGCCTGGCGGTCAACGTCGCGCTGATGGATATCCGCTCGCGCGGCGCCAATCCGGTCGGATTCGTCGACGAGGAATCCCTTCCGGAACACGGCGACACACCGTTCTGCGCCGCCGAACGGGAAGAGCTGGAACGCGCGGTCGGCAAATTGCCGCCGCGCGCCCGGGCGGTGCTCGTGCTGCACGACATCGAAGGCTGGAAACACGAGGACATCAGCCAGGAACTGGACATGGCCGTCGGAACGTCCAAGGCGCAATTGCATCGCGCCCGTGCGCTGCTGCGCAAGCTTCTGGGAGAACCCGCATGAACGATTTCGAATGGCGCCGCCAGTTGCGTGGACTGCGCCAGCCGCACTCACCCCGCCGCGATCTGTGGACCGGCATCGAACAGGCGATGGGCGCACGCGCGCCGAACGCTCCTGAGGCCAGCATCCCCTCGCGGGCGCCCTGGTTCTTCGCCGCCGGATTGGCGGCGATCACCCTGCTTGCCATCGGGCTGGCGCGATTGCAGCCAGCCGTCACGCCAGCGGCGATGGACGTCGCCGCTGCTACCCGCTGGAAGCCCGACGATCCCCGTCTGGCTGGCGCCGCGATCGAGCTGGGGGCCGCCCAGGTCGAACTGCGCCAGGCCATCGCCCAGGCACCCGGCTCCGCCGCGCTGCAACGCCTGCTCGAGCGAACCGAACTGCAACAGTCACGCCTGCGCCAACTGGGCCATGACGCGGGCTGACGCCCCGGAGCACTACCATGAAGACATTCCGCTACCTGCCTCTGCTCGCCGCTCTCTACGCTGGAGCCGCCTGGGCCGACACGCCGCTGGACCTCACCCACGCCGCGACACCGCACGTCCGCGTATCGATCAGCAACATCAAGGGCGAGGTCACGGTCACCGCCTGGGACCGGGACACGGTGCATGTCGGTGGCACGCTCGGCGACGGTGCGCGCCCATTGGAAATCACCGGTTCGAACGATGACCTGGAGATCAAGGTCCGGGCCAAGGGACACTCCGGGCTGCTCAACTGGGGTGGTGACAACGCCATGGCACCGAGCACCCTGAACGTGCAGGTGCCCCGCGGCGCCTCGCTCGACGTGAGCGTGGTCAGCGCGCCCCTCAGCATCGACGGCACCGATGGCGGCACCGTAGACGTGAATTCGGTGAGCGGGCGCATCCGCATCAACGCACGCACTCCCAGGCTCAGCGTGGACAGCGTCAGCGGCAGTATCGAGCAGGCCGGACACGCGGCCATGGCGGACCTGCAGACCGTCAGTGGCGACATCCTGGTTCCCGCACTCGGTGACGAGGCCCGGCTGGAAACCGTGTCCGGCAAAGTCCAGGCGCGCGGCGGCCCGTGGAAGAAGATCACGCTCAGCACGGTATCGGGTGATGTCGACGTCAGCGGCGGCATGGCGGCGGACGGCAAGATGGACATCGACAGCATGAGCGGCGACGTCCAGGTCACCCTGCCCCCCGACGTGTCCACCTCGATCCACGCCAGCAGCTTCAGCGGCAACCTGCGCAGCGCCTTCGGCACGGCCGAACACAATGAGCACGGCCCGGGCAGCGAACTAAACGCCACAGCAGGCAACGGAAGCGCCCGCATCGTGATCGAGAGCTTCAGCGGCGACGTGCGCATTCGCACCAGCGATCACTGAGCCCATCGGCCGGAAACCGGCAGAAACGAAAACGCCGTTGCGGAAGCAACGGCGTTTTTCGTGAACCGGGGGGGCGGGTCGCCGGAGCTCAGAGATCCTGGTGGTACTGGACGTAAGGCGTCCTGGACTGGTCCGGCTCGGGGCCGACCGGCGTGTTGGTCGACGAGCCCGACGACCACAGGTTCTGCGCACCCACGCTCAGTTGACCCTGCCAGGGAAGCTTCCAGGTCACCCCGAAATCGATGCTGCTCCAGCGGCGATCCGGGCTGTACGCACCGGGTATGCCGGCCGCCGGCTGCATCACGCGACCCACCAGGCTGCCGCTGAGCGGCCCGCGATCGACACCGAAGCTCAACGCCTTCTGGTCGAGCGTATCGATGCCCATCAGGTTGCCGGGAAGCAGGTGGATACGGCCCACGCTGGCACCGAGATCGATGCCGCTGCTGGCGTCCAAAGCCACCCGACCACGGGCGTTCAGCTGAGTGCTGCTGCCGAACGAAGAAAGCCCATTCACACCGGGGAGCGCACCAGGCAACACGCGCGGCAAGCGCGCGGCATTGTTGACGGTATCGGCGCCCATGCTCAGGCCGAGGCTGTAGCGCCCCGCGTTGTAGGTTGCCCCGACCTCGCTGCCCAGCACGCGGTAGGACGCGTTGATCCAGGAATGCTCGGTGACGCCGGCGTGGGCCTGTAGCGACGGACCCAGCCGATAGCTCACGCCGCCGGATGTAACCGCACCGGCACCGACCACACTGAAGGCCAGCGGCGCATCCACCTTGGCAAGGCCAGCCGGTTGCTGGTCCGAACCCAGCATGAGCACGCGACCGTCGGCCCCCCGCCAGAGCGGCACCGCCACGCCGGGAGACACCTCGGCGACCTGACCGTCCTGCCCGGACAGCAACTGGCCGGCGAACTGGTCATTCCCGGGCAGCGCCTGTGCGGCCGCCGAGAGCGGCAGCAGCAGAAGCACGGCAAGGGCGAGTGGGCGGCGCATGGCGGCAAAAAGCAAACCGGAATGAAGACAGTGGCCAGTATATCCCTTTTTACGTTTTGCTAACAGCGCTCAAAAGCCGCTCTGGTGCACAGAACGGAAGGGATCGGCGCGTCATCCGACCATCTACGGACGCATTGGTTTCCCCAAGGCCATCGCGCCGCAGCCAGCGACAAAGCGAGGCTGCCGAGCTATAAAGGCTGCCTGTAATTTTTAACGTCGAGTTCACCCTCCCCGATGAGCTTCGTGCCCACCCAGAGCGCGAGCGGATCCGGCCGGACCGGATCCGGGCAGCTTGCGCTGCACGGAGCGGTCGAGCGGCTGTTCAGCGTGACCGATGCGGCCGGAGTCGTCGACGTCTGCGAGCGGTTGCTCGCCAGCCTCGGCATCACTGGACGTCTGCGCTGGCGACTGCATGGCGACAGCTGGACGCCGGATCCGGGGGTGCGTCAGATCGATCTGGCCGACGACCCCCAGGGGCTGCGCACGCTGATCCTCGAATGTCCGGCGATGCCCTTGCCGGCGGCTCTCGAAGCCGAGCTGGCCTGGCTCGGTCGGGTGGTGTCCTCGCGACTCCGGCAGCTTGCCGAGACTTCGCGCCTGTACGAAGCCATCTCCCGGCTGGCCATGGCCGAGCGCCTGCAACGCGCCCTCTACGCGATCGCCGAGCAAGCCGGCTCCGACCATGCGATGCCGGACATGATGCGCGCCCTGCACGGCATCGTCGGCAGCCTGATGTACGCGGAGAATTTCTATATCGTGCTGTACGACGAAACCTCGGAGAGCGTGCGCTTCCCGTACTACGTCGACACGATGGACCAGGATCCGCCCTCGCCCGACGAGAGCATGCCGCTCAAGGAGATGGAGTACAGCCTGACCTGGAACCTGCTCAAGGGCGGGCAGCCGATCATGGGGTCGATCGAGGAGGTCTCACAGCAACTGCCCGGGCGCCTGATACCGATCGGGCCGAACTGCGAGCACTGGCTGGGCGTTCCGCTGCTGCGCGAAGGGCGCGTGGTCGGCGGCATCGTGATGCAGAGCTACCGCAGCGACACGCGCTACACCCAGAACGACCGCGAGCTGCTCAGCTACGTGGCCCAGCACGTGCAGACGGCGCTGGAGCGCCGGGCAGCCCACGCCGAACTGGAGCGCCGCGTGGCCGACCGCACCGCCGCCCTGCGCGAGGCCAACCGCGTGCTGCGCCAGCAGGTATTGCAGCGCCAGCGCGGAGAACGGCTGCAGGCAGCGCTGTTCCGCATCGCCGAGATGGCGAGCGCGCCGGAGAGCCTGGAAGGCTTCTACGCCGCCGTGCACCGGATCATCAGCGGCCTGATCTATGCGCGCAATTTCTACATCGCGCTGCTGGATGAGGATGGCAAGCAGATCAGCTTCCCCTACTCCGTGGACGAGGTGGACGCGGTGCGCCCGCCGCGCTCGCACGGACGAGGTGCCACCGAGTACGTGCTGCGCCATGGCAAGCCGCTGCTGGCCGACCCGGCCGAGGTCGACCGGCTGGTGTCGATCGGCGAGATCAGCCAGTTCGGCGCCCGCTCGGTGTGCTGGCTGGGCGTGCCGTTGGTGTGGAATGACCGGGTCATGGGCGTGCTGGCCGTGCAGAGCTACACACCGGAACACACCTACACGGCGCGCGACCAGGAACTGCTCACCTTCGTCAGCTACCACATCGCCAACGCGCTGCAGCGCAAGCACACCAACGAGTCGTTGAAGCAGGCCTACGCCAGCCTCGAACGCCGCGTCGACGAGCGCACCCGCGCGCTGGCCCTGGCCAACCGCGACCTGCGCGAGCAGATCGCCGAGCGCGAACGGGTCGAGCGCCGCCTCAAGTACGAAACGCTGCACGACTCGCTGACCGGTCTGCCCAACCGCACACTGCTGCTGCAGCGGCTCGATCATGCGCTGAACCAGTACAAGGCCGACCCGCAGCGCCTGTTCGCGGTGCTGTTCATCGATCTGGATCGCTTCAAGGTCATCAACGACTCGGTCGGCCACCTGGTCGGCGACGACCTGCTGTTCCAGGTCGGCGGTCGCATCCGCGGCTGCCTGAAGACGCGCGACCTGGTCGCCCGCCTGGGTGGCGACGAGTTCGCCGTGCTGCTGGACGGCATCACCGAGCCGGCCATGGCGGTGCAGATCGCCGAACGCATCATCACCCAGCTGCAGGCCCCGTTCCGGCTGGGCATCAAGGAGATCTTCACCTCGGCCTCGGTCGGCATCGCCCTGCCGGCGCCGCACTACCAGCAGCCCGAGGAGTTGCTGCGCGACGCGGATGCGGCGATGTACAGCGCGAAGGATGACGGCCGCCATCGCGCCGCACTGTTCGACGATCGCCTGCGCTACGAGGCGCTGTCCCTGCTGGAAATGGAGGGCGACCTGCGCCGCGGTCTGTCGCGCAACGAGTTCGAGCCCTACTGCCAGCCGGTGGTGGCGATCGCCGACGGCAGCATCGTGGGCTTCGAGGCGCTGCTGCGCTGGAACCATCCGGACCGCGGCCTGCTCTCGCCGGGCGACTTCCTGATCGTCGCCGAAGAGAGCGGCTGCGCCGAGAACATCGACTGGCAGATCTTCGAGCAGGTGTTCGCGCAGACACTCGCGCTGACCCGCGGCGAGGGTTTCATCAGCATCAACGTGTCCGGCCGGCATTTCCGGCTGGCCGACCTGGACCAGCGGCTGCTGGCGGCGATGGAACGTCACGGCGTACCTACCCAGTGCATCCGCATCGAGGTCACCGAGCGCGCGCTGCTGGAGAATCCGCCGCAGGTCAAACGCATCCTGGAGAGCCTGCGCCTACAGGGCGTGCGGATCTCGCTGGACGACTTCGGCACCGGCTATTCGTCGCTGAGCTACCTGCACCAGTACCCGATCCAGACCCTGAAGATCGATCGCTCCTTCATCACCGAGTTGCCCCGCGACCTGGCCGAGCTGGAGGAAAACCAGGGCCTGGCCGTGGTGCGCGGCATCCAGGTACTTGCCGACTCGCTGAAGATGCAGGTCATCGCCGAGGGCATCGAGGAGGAACACCAGCGCGAGGCGCTGCTGCGCATCGGCATCCGCTACGCGCAGGGCTTCCTATTCTCGCGCGCGCAGCCCGCCTCGCACTGGCTGGGGCCCGACGCGCCAGCCAGGCTGCTGCCGTCGGCGGACTAGCGCCCGCCATCCACTGCCCTTACTGCGCCGTGGTCGACGGCTGGGTGCCGGCCGGACCGCTCAGCAGGTGCTCGGCGTCGATCCGGTCGAAGGTATACCGCTGGGCGCAGAACTCGCAGATCACCTCGATCTCGCCGTCGCGCGCCGCCAGCGCCGCCTCCACTTCCTCGCGCCCCAGCGCGCGCAGCATGGCGGACACCCGGTCGCGCGTGCAGCTGCAGCCGAAGGCGAGCGGGCGCGGCTCGAACAGGCGCACGTTCTCCTCGTGGTACAGCCGGTACAGCAGTTGCTCCGGCGCCGTGGCCAGCATTTCCTCGGCGCCCAGCGTCGCGGTGAGATGCTCGATGCGCGACCACGCATCCTCGTCCTGCACCGCGTCGTAGCCGCCTTCGCCCGGCAGGCGCTGCAGCATCAGCCCCACCGCATGGTCGCCGTCGGCGGCCAGCACGATGCGCGCCGGCAGCTGTTCGGACTGCTCGAAATAGGCCTCCAGCGAACGCGCCAGATCGGGCTGCTGCAGGTCCACCAGACCCTGGTAACGCTGGCCGCGCTCGGCCGAGCCGATGGTGATCGCCATCACCGCCCCGGGCAGCTGCGCCAGCGCCAGCGGTTCGGGCAGCGGATCGCTCCAGCGCGCCAGGCCGCGCAGGCGGCCCTGGTCGGTGCACTCGGTGAACAGCAGGCGCAGCGCGCCGGCGCTCTTCAGTTCGATCGACAGCGCGCCGTCGAGCTTGATGTTGCCGGTCAGCAGCCCGCTGGCCGCCAGCGACTGGCCCAGCAGCGCGCGCAGCGACGCGGGATAGTCGGCGCGGCCGGCGACCTCGCGCCAGGCCGGGCCCAGGCGCACCAGCACGCCGCGCACGCCGGCGCGCTCGAGCAGGAAGCGGTGCAGCACGTCTTCGACCAGAATCGTTTCCACGGAAAGCCTCGTCATTTGTTCAACCCGACCATATGGGGCCGGCCGCCGGCGCCTCAACGGCCGCTCCACGCGCGCCCCTTATACTCGACGCTTTCGTGCCACGCCGCCGTCCATGCCCCCACGAACCACCCTCCGGCGCCTGCTGCGCTGGTCCGGCCTGCTCGCCCTGGCGTGGGTCGCGCTGAGCTGGCTGTTCGTGCTGGTGCTGCGCTTCGTGCCGCCGTGGACCTCGGCGGTGATGATGGAGCGGCAGCTCGACGCCTGGGTGCACGGCGAGAAGGACTTCCACCTGCGCCACCGCTGGGTGCCGTGGCGCGAGGTCTCGCCATGGGTGCCGCTGGCGATGGTGGCCGGCGAGGACCAGAAGTTCCCGTTCCACCACGGGTTCGACTTCGACCAGATCCAGGATGCGATCGACGCCGCCGACGACGGCCGGCGCCTGCGCGGGGCCAGCACGATCAGCCAGCAGACGGCCAAGAACCTGTTTCTGTGGAACGGCCGCAGCTTCGTGCGCAAGGGGCTTGAGGCCTACTTCACCGTGCTGCTGGAGGCCACCTGGCCGAAGCGGCGCATCCTCGAGGTGTACATGAACATCGCCGAGCTCGGCGACGGCATCTACGGCGTTGGGGCGGCGAGTGACACCTATTTCCACGTGCCGCCGGCCCGGCTCGGCCCGGAGCAGGCGGCGCGTCTGGCCGCGGTGCTGCCCAGCCCGCGGCGGCTCCACGTCGACCGCCCCAGCGCCTACGTGCTGCGACGGGTCGACTGGATCGAAAAGCAAATGGAAAGGCTGGGCGGGCCAGGATACCTGGACAGCGACCACCCTCCCGCCCGCACCGGCCGGCGCTGATGCCCGCGCTTGGCCGGACCGTGCGCTGTGCCTAGCATGCCCTGTTGCCCCAGGCCGCCCTGTCCATGACCGAACTGACCATCGTCGTCCCCGCCTACAACGAATCGAGCGTGCTCGACGCGTTCCACGCCCGCGCGCTGGCCGTGCTGGATGGCCTCGGACTCGAGGGACGGCTGCTCTACGTCGACGACGGCAGCCGCGACAACACCTGGGAACTGATCCGCGGCTACTGCGCCGACCCGCGCGTGACCGGACTGCGGCTGTCGCGCAATTTCGGCAAGGAAGCGGCGCTCACCGCCGGACTGGATGCAGTCACCGAAGGCGCCGCCGTGGTCATCGACGCCGACCTGCAGGATCCGCCCGAACTGATCCCCGCATTGATCGAGCAATGGCAGGCCGGCTACGACGTGGTCTACGCCACGCGCAGCGCACGCGCCGGCGAGAGCCATTTCAAGCGCTTCACCGCGGCGGCCTTCTACCGCACCATGGAGCGCCTCTCCGCCACGCCGCTGCCGCGTGACACCGGCGATTTCCGCCTGCTCTCGCGCCGCGCGCTGGACGCACTGGGCACGCTGCGCGAGCGCCAGCGCTTCATGAAGGGCCTGTTCGCCTGGATCGGCTTCCGCCAGACCGCCATCCGCTACCAGCGCGACCCACGCTTCGCCGGCGACACCAAGTGGAATTACTGGCGGCTGACCCAGTTGGCGATCGAAGGCATCACCTCGTTCTCCAGCGCCCCGCTGCGCCTGGCCACCTGGATCGGCGTGGCAGCAGCGGCAGTTTCCTTCATCTACGGCACGTGGGTGTTCACCAAGGCGCTGATCTGGGGCGATCCGGTGCGCGGCTACCCCACGCTGATGGTGGTGATCCTGTTCCTTGGCGGCGTGCAGTTGCTGGCACTGGGTGTGATCGGCGAGTACCTGGGCCGCAACTACACCGAGACCAAGCAGCGCCCGCTGTACTTCGTGCAGGAGCGCGTCGACGGCGAGCGCTGAGGCGATTCACGGCGCCACCACACCGTAGCGCTTCGGCGGCGCTAGACTCGGCACAGATCCAAGCCCGGGAGGCGGCCATGAACCAGGTCAAGCATCTGCTGGAGATCAAGGGTCACGCGGTGCACGCCGTGGCGCCGGAAACGCCGGTGCTGGAGGCGATCCGGACGATGGCCGATCGTCGCGTCGGCGCCCTGCTGGTGATGCGCGCCGAACGGCTGGAAGGGATCGTTTCCGAACGCGACTATGCGCGCAAGGTGATCCTGCAGGGGCGCGCCTCGGCATCCACCCCGGTGTCCGAGATCATGAGCGCACAACCGATCACGGTGACCCCGGAGACCGAAGTGCTCGAATGCATGCGCCTGTGCACGCACAGCCGGATTCGGCACCTGCCGGTGATCGAGGACGGCCGGGTGATCGGGGTCATCTCGATCGGCGATCTGGTCAAGGCGGTGATCGACGAACAGGCCGAGCAGATCGAGCAACTGCAGCGCTACATCACCGGTTGAGCGGCGCGGCCGTCACGCGGCGTCCGACCCGTCCGGCGTGTCGGCCAACGGCTCCGGCAGCAGGTCCGGCGAGTGCCCGGCGCGGTGCGCCACCCATGTCGCACCGCCGGACACCGCCACACCGACCAGCGCCATGCCGCTCAGGCCGATGCCTGCCGTCCCCAGGATGCTCACGCCACTGGTGACGACCAGGTCGCCGAAACGCCACACCGCCGTCTCGACGAAGTTCTTGCCCTTGTAGCGGGTCTCGCGCGGCACCCGGGTGTACAGCGCATCCATCGCCGGCTTGGTCATACCGTAGGCGAAGCCGCGGGTCACCACCTGCATCACCGCCACCAGCGGCAGGGTCATCCCCAGCACCGCCACGCTGCCGTGGCCGCCGACCATCACCATCCCCAGCAGCGCCATGTTCACCAGCGCGGGCACCAGCAGGCCAGAACCGGCACCCCGGCGACGCAGCAGCCAGCGGGTGGCGGTCAACTGCAACAGCGCACCCAACCCGTTCACTGCCAGGTCGAGGTGGGCGTAGAACGCCGTGCGCGCCGCGCTCTCGACGAGATGCGCCTTGGCGTAGTCGGCGACAAACGCGTAGGCCAGCGTGCCGATGCCGTCACCCAGCAGCATCAGGATCGCCATGTAGCGCAGGAACGGCCGCGACCACAGCTCCTGGATGCCTGCCCACAGCGAGCCGCCGATCGCCTCCTCGTCGCGCACCTCGCCCTGACTGGCGCGACCGCCCTCGTGCGACAGATGCAGCAACAGGGCCAGCGCCAGACCCAGCATCAGCGCCGAGACCACCAGCAGCGGCGCCACGCCCAGCAGCCCCACCAGCAGGCTGGTGACCACCGGTCCGAACACCGCGCCGGCCATGCCGCCCAACGCGATCAGCGGGAACATCCGGCGCGCCTGCGCGCTGTCGAAGATGTCCGCCATGAAGCTCCAGAACAGCGACACCACGAACAGGTTGAACACGCTGACCCAGATGAAGAACACCACCCCGAGCTCGCGCGCGCCGATGCGCGCCTGCGCCAGGAAGGCCGGCACGAACGCCAGCAGGCAGGCGATGAAGAAGCAGTAGCTCCAGCCAAGCAATCGCCGGCGCGGGAAGCGGGCCACCATCGCCCCGAACACCGGCGTCAGCGCCAGCATCGCCAGAAACGTGCCGAGGTAGAACAGCGGCAGCGACTGCGATCCGACCGCCCCGCTGAGCTGGTCCCGCACCGGCCGCACGATGTAGTACGAGGTCAGGACGAAAAAAAACGCCACGGCCGACAAAGCGGCGGTTCGACGCTCGCTCGCGGCAGCTTCGGGGGAGGGTGTCACCGGGGAGTTCCAGCGTGGGTCCGGCACAGACTAGCATGCGCTGACAGCGCCTCATCCGGGCGTGGGGGAATGGGGATGGACTACGACTACGTCATCGTCGGCGCCGGCTCGGCCGGCTGCGTGCTGGCCCACCGGCTGAGCGCGAATCCGAACACTCGGGTACTGCTGCTGGAGGCCGGGCCGCGCGACTGGAATCCGCTGATCCACATGCCGGCGGGCCTGGCGCGGCTGGTCAAGGTGCGCAGCGTGAACTGGGACTACCACACCGAGCCCGAGCCGCAATTGCTCGGCCGGCGCCTGTGGTGGCCGCGCGGCAAGACCCTGGGTGGCTCCAGCTCGATCAACGCGATGTGCTACATCCGCGGCGTGCCCGGCGACTACGACCGCTGGGCCGAGACCGCGGGCGATCCGCGCTGGGGCTGGGACCAGGTGCTGCCGTGGTTCAAGCTGAGCGAGGACAACACGCGCGGTGCGGACGCCCGCCACGGCAGCGGCGGGCCGCTGGGCGTGTCGGACCTGCGCCACCACAACGTGCTGTCCGATGCCCTGCTCGAGGCCGCCGGCCAGGCCGGCCATGCGCGCAACGACGACTTCAACGGCGAACACCAGAAAGGCTTCGGCCTGTACCAGGTCACCCAGCGCAACGGCGCGCGCTGCTCCACCGCGACCGGCTTCCTGCGGCCGGCGCGTGACCGCGCCAACCTCGAGGTGCGCACGGGTGCGCTGGTCGAGCGCGTGATCATCGAGCACGGCCGCGCGGTCGGGGTGCAACTGCGCAACGGCAGCGGCTCGCAACGCATCGATGCCGGCCAGGTACTGCTGTCGGCCGGTGCGATCAATTCGCCCCACCTGCTGATGCTGTCGGGCATCGGCCCGGCCGACCACCTGCGCGAGCACGGCATTCCCGTCGTGCTCGACCGGCCGGAGGTCGGCGGCAACCTGCAGGACCATCTGGACATCTGCACCCTGGTTGGAAGCACCCGCCCGGTCACCTACGACCATCTGAACGAAGTGGCCGCCGGACTGCGCTACCTGATCGCGCGGCAGGGCCCGGGCACGTCGAACATCGCCGAGGCCGGTGGTTTCCTGCGCAGCCGGCTGGCCGAAGACGAGCGCTGCGACCTGCAGTTCCACTTCGTGCCGGCCCTGCTCGACGACCACGGCCGGCACCGCCTGCCCGGCGACGGCTACACCCTGCACGCCTGCTACCTGCATCCGCGCAGCCGCGGCCGGCTGCGCCTGCGCTCGGCCGACCCCGCGCGCCCCGTGGCGATCCACGCCAACTACCTGGGCGACGGCGAGGGCCACGACCTCGCCCGGATGATCGAGGCGGCGAAGCTGTCGCGCGACATCCTCGCCCAACCCGCCTTCGATCCCTACCGGGGCGAACCGGTGTTCCCCGAGACGGCGCTGGCGAGCGACGCCGAGTTCGAGGCCTTCATCCGTCGCAAGGCCGAATCGGTCTACCACCCGGTCGGCAGCTGCCGGATGGGCCGCGACGAGGGGGCGGTGGTCGACAGCGAACTGCGCCTGCGCGGGATCGACGGCCTGCGGGTGGTCGATGCCTCGGTCATGCCGAGCCTGCCCTCGGGCAACACCAATGCGCCGACGATCATGATCGCCGAGCGCGCCAGCGCACTGCTGCTGGGCCCGGGGCAGTGAGCAGAGTGCGCGCGGCCTCCGGCGGCAGCTGACCGGCGGCTGTTCGACGGGCCGCGTGCTTCGTTGTGGGCGAACGCGAACTCGCCCACAATCCCGCGATCAGATGCACGGCCGGCCACCACCGGCTCTCCCCGTCCCCGCCATCCCCGACAGCCCCTGCCGGGCACCACGCCGAGCTGCATGCCGTTCCGTCCCCTGACCCTCGCCCTCGCCGCCGCGCTGTCCCTAGCGCCCGCCGCCCGCGCCGATGCCGCACCTCGCCCGCAGGAGCCGGCCACCCGTGTGGTCGGCAACGTGCCCTCCGCCCAATTGCCACCGGCGCGCGTGAAGGAGGCGCTGGGCGACTATCGGCACTGGCTCGACGAACTCGGGCGACGGCACTCGGTGGCTGGGCTGGCCACGGCCGTGGTGGTGAACGACAAGGTGGTGTTCGAGTACACCACCGGCTACGCGGACGCGGCGACGAAGCAGCCGATCACGCCGCAGACGGTGTTCCGGCTCGCCTCGCTGTCCAAGGCCTTCGCCACCGGGCTCACCGCCCTGCTGGTGCGCGACGGCAAGCTGAGCTGGGACACCAAGCTGATCGACGTGCTGCCGTTCTTCAAGCTCAAGGACATGCAGGCGGCCGAGCAGGTCACCGTCGGAGACATCCTCGGCCAGCGTGCCGGCCTGCCGCGCAACACCTACGACAACATGCTCGAGGACGACGTCCCGTACGAAGAGCTGGTGCGCAAGCTCGACGAAGTCGACATGACCTGCGGCCCCGGCCAGTGCTATGGCTACCAGAACGTGGCCTTCAGCCTGATCGGCGACGTGATCTACACCGAGACCGGGGACTTCTTCTACCGCCTGGTGGACAAGCGGATCTTCTATCCGCTCGGCATGAAGACAGCCAGCTACGGCCGCGCCGCGCTGGAGGCCAGCCCGAGCTGGGCGCGTCCGCACCTGGCCGCGCGGCATGGCGAATGGCGTCCGTTCGAACCGAAGGAGGCCTACTACCGCGTCGCCCCCGCCGCCGGCGTGAACGCCAGCCTGCGCGACATGGAGAAGTGGCTGATCGCCCAGATGGGCGGTCGTCCCGACGTGCTGCCCGCTGATCTGCTCGAGGTGCTGCACGCCCCGGGCGTAGCGACGCCGGTAGAGATGCACTCTACCCCCTGGCGCCGCGCGCGCATCACCGCGGCCCACTACGCTCTCGGCTGGCGAGTCTTCACCTACGGAGGGGAGACGCTGGTCTTCCACGCCGGCGCGGTGCAGGGCTACCGCACCATGATCGGCTTCTTCCCCAAATACCACGCGGGCATCGTGACGATGTGGAATTCGGCCGGCGCGGCGCCTTCCGGCCTGATGCCGATGATGTTCGACCGCCTGCTCGGCCTGCCGCATGTCGACTGGGCCGGGCTGGAGAGTCCGCCACCGCGGACCCCGGAACGCAGGCACCAACCCAGGCGGCGACACCACCGCTGATCCGGGGATGCCGGCCAGGACCCCACTCCGCTCCCGGACCGCACAAAGCAGAACGGCCAGCAGTTCCCTGCTGGCCGTTCCCTCCTCGTCGATCCGACGCGCTCTCAGAGCTTGAAGTTGATCCGGTTGGTGACCGAGCTCTCCACCGGCTCGCCATTGCGGGTGGCCGGCTTGAACTCCCAGCGCGCCACCGCATCCATGGCCGCGCGATCAAACACGTGACGAGGCTGCGAATCGGTGACCCGGATGTCCGAGGTGTGTCCATCGGTCGTCACGGTGAAGGTCACCACCACGTAGCCTTCGGTTCGTGAGCGCTGCGCCGGCGTCGGATAGCGCGGAACGACGCTTCGGATCAGCACGGCAGGTGTCGAACTCGGCTGCACGGGTGCGGCCTGCGCAGCCTGGCTGGACGGCGCACCAGCAGGCTTCGCCGAGGTCACCGCCGAGGACGGCCTGTTCGCTGCGGCGGTCTGGGTGGTCCCGGCAGCCTGCTCTTCCGCGGCCTTGTCCGCTGCGGCCTTGTCCGCGGCAGCCTTCTGCGCAGCCAATTGCTGCTGGCGCTCCTGGTCGGCGGCCTCCTGCTGAGCCTTGTCGGCCACTTTGCGCTGGGCATCCAGCTTGGAGCGCAGGATCGTCAGCGTGTAGTTGGCCGGGTCGGCTTTGGCGAGCAGGTCGATCTCGCGTTGTGCCTCGTTGAAGTTACCGGCGTTGATCTGCTGCTCGGCCGCGCTCGCGGCGAACGGGAAGGTCTCGCGCAACGCGTCGGTCGCCACCGCATTGCCCGGCTCACGCTCCAGCGCCTTGAGATAGAACTCGAAGGCGTTGTTGCCGGCCGGCGCCAGATAGCGCTGGTCGTTCATCGCCTTGCGGGCCTCGGCCAGCAACTGGTCGGTACCCATCGCCTCGACGTTGGCCGGCGGCGGCGCCTGCACTGCGGTGTTGGTGGTGACCGGACTGGACGGATGGCCGCCCGAGTCGGAGAGCAGCATTTCCTCGTGAGGCTGGATCACCAGGAACCAGGAAGCGATTGCCAGCAGGACGATGACGGCCAGAGCGGCCAGCGTGACGGGCCGTACGGCCCCGCGCGCGCGGCGGCGCGCCTCGAGTTTGATTCGGGTATCCATGATCTCTCGCTGAGTGGCATCAGATACCCGCGCTTTTTCCCCCCGTAAATCCAGGAGCGGGGACCTGCCCCCAGGTCCGTCGCGGCGCGGATGAGCGAAAGGTAACCGCATTGCAGCGGTCACGGCAAACGGACGAGGAACGCAAGGTTCCGGGAGCCCGGAAAGAATATTCCCCGGCCCCTAAACGAAGCATCCCGGCGCATGGCCGGGACGAATCGCTTTCGAAGGGCTTCCCCGCGCTGGGCACCGCGGGGAAACAAATTCGAACGAACTTTCTGGTTATGTAAAGACTTACTTCTTGGCGGTCTTGGTGGCCTTCGCCACCTTGGCCGGAGCAGCCTTCTTGGCAGCGGCCTTCTTCGGCGCAGCCTTCTTGGCGGCAACCTTCTTCACCGCGGTCTTCTTCGCGGCGGTCTTCTTGGCAGCGGCCGGCTTCTTGGCAGCGGCCTTCTTCGGTGCAGCCTTCTTGGCGGCAACCTTCTTCACGGCAGCCTTCTTGGCGGCCGGCTTCTTCGCCACCGGCTTCTTGGCGGCAACCTTCTTCACGGCGGTCTTCTTGGCGGCCTTTTTGGCGGCCGGTTTCTTTGCAGCGGTTTTCTTGGCAGTGGCCATGGTTCGTCTCAGCTCCTCATCAGTTGGCAGTGGTTGCCCAGTAAAAGCGTGAAGGAACGCCTCGACCAGCAAATCGCTGTTGGTGGCGTGCCGAAGATTGTTTACCTGGCGGTGGGTGCGTAGATCGGACAGAAGACGCAGAACGTGAAGTGGAATCGAGACGGTGATCTTGCGTACTGCGCCAGCTTTCTCGCCGTGCTCGACATAGGGTTGTACGTACTTCACTGCCGACATAGCACCTGTTCCCCAGAATCTGGTGCGAAAGCTATTCCCGAAGATTTCAACTGTCAATTGATTTTGCGCACCCGGAAACAACCCTCAAGACCCCGCCCGGACAGCCCGGAAGCCCCGCCACACAAGGCATTGCAGCTTGATGAGCAATCACTAAAAAGACGTATAGACGTCCATAATGAAAAGCAACAATCAAACCATGGATGCCCGGAAAGCCGCGCCGCACAACGGTTTCCGGTGATGATGCCGATAAAGCGCGCTGACGAGAGCAGCGTCGCATGTTGGGCGCCATCGCCTTCGATCGATCCGCAAGCGCCTGAAGAAAATGGATGAATGGGAGACGACCGGCACCCTGCCGGCAGGGGAAAATTTTTTTCCCGCGTACTCTCCGAACGTCCCCCGAACACGACGACGGCCGCTCGCGCGGCCGTCGCTGAAACGATGACGGAGTGTCCCGTCAGTGATCTTCGTTCTCGATCTGCTCGGCGTAGGCGTCGGCGTCGAGCAGCTCGTCGAGCTCGCCTCGATCGCTCGGGCGCACGACGAACAGCCAGCCATCACCGTACGCGTCTTCGTTGATCGTCTCCGGCTTGTCGGCCAGCGCTTCATTGACCGCCACGATCTCGCCGGACACCGGCGAATAGATGTCCGAAGCAGCCTTCACCGACTCGACCACCGCCACGCCGTTGCCGGCCTGCACGCTGGCGCCGACCTCGGGAAGCTCGACGTACACCAGGTCGCCCAACGCCGCCTGGGCGTGGTCGGAAATGCCCACGCGGACCGTGCCGTCGTCCTCGACGCGGGCCCATTCGTGGGACTTGAGGAATTTCAGATCGCCGGGAATCTCGCTCATGATCGGGTCCAGTCGTTGGAGTGGGAGGAGGGTGGACGCCGCGATTCTAGCGCGCCCACCCGATGCCGCCGAGTCGCCCCGGCAGCCGGGTATCAGATGCCCTCGCAGGGCTTGCCGTCGCGCACGAACGGATACTTCACCAGACGCACCGGCAGCTCACGGCCACGGATGTCCACGCGGATGTCGCCCGGCTCGCCGGCGGGAATGCGCGCGAAGGCGATCGCCTTCTCCAGCGTGGGCGAGAAGCTGCCGGAGAGGATCTCGCCCTCACCCTGCGCCGTCAGCACCTTCTGGCCGTGCCGCAGCACGCCCTTGTCATCCAGTACCAGCCCGACCATCACGCGCTTCACGCCCTCTGCCTTCTGCGCCTCGAGCGCGGCCCGGCCGATGAAGTCGCGGCCCTCGTCCAGCGCGATGGTCCAGCCGAGGTTGGCCTCCCATGGCGAGACGTCCTCGTCCATGTCCTGGCCATACAGGTTCATACCCGCCTCGAGTCGCAGGGTATCGCGTGCGCCCAGGCCGCAGGGCTTCACGCCCGCGGCGGCCAGTGCATTCCACAGGGCCACGGCGTGCTCTTCCGGCACGATGATCTCGAAGCCGTCCTCGCCGGTGTAGCCGGTGCGCGCCACGAACAGCGGCATGCCGTGCGGGCCCTGCGCCGCGGCGGCGGCGAACTTGCCCAGCTTCTCGATGCGCGGGCGGTCGCCCTCGACGAGCAGGCCGATCACCTTGCTGCGGGCGTTCGGGCCCTGCACCGCCACCATCGCGAATTCGGGGCGCTCCTTGACGGTGACCTCGAACGCCTTCGCCTGCGCCTCGATCCAGGCCAGGTCCTTGACGCGGGTCGCCGCGTTGACGACCAGCCGGTAATGCGCGTCGTCGAAGAAGTAGACGATCAGGTCGTCGATCACCCCGCCACGCTCGTTGAGCATGCACGAGTAGAGCGCCTTACCGGTGATCTTGAGCTTGTCGACGCTGTTGGCCAGCAGGTGACGGAGGAACTCCCGCGTGCGCGGCCCGTGCAGGTCGATCACGGTCATGTGCGAGACATCGAACATGCCGGCATCGCGGCGCACGGCATGGTGCTCCTCGATCTGCGAACCATAGTTGATCGGCATGTCCCAGCCACCGAAATCGACCATGCGGGCGCCGAGCGCGCGGTGGGTATCGTTGAGTACGGTCTTCGCGGTCATGGGGAGCCAAGCCTGGGGAAAGCGCGAATTATCGCCGCTGCCCCCGGGGCAAGCCAAGCTGCAGGTGCCGCATCAGCGCGAGGTGACGATCCGGCGGAAGGTCAGGTTGAGCCGCGGCTGCTCCACGCCCTTCGCCCGCGGCAGGTCGTGGCGATAGCGGCGCTGGGTGTCGCCCGCCATGCGCAGCAGGCTGCCGTGGCCCAGCACCAGGCTGCGGATGTCGTCGCGCCGTGCCGGCTCCCCGCGCGGCCGGCGCGGGCGCAGGCGAAAGCGTCGCTCCGCCCCCAGGCTGAGCGAAGCGATCACCGGCCGCTCGCCCAGCTCGGGTTCGTCGTCGCTGTGCCAGCCCATCGCGTCGTCGCCGTTGCGATAGAGATTGGCCAGCACGCTGTTGAAGCGCGTGCCGCAGGCCTGCTCCACCCGTGTGCGCAGTGCGTACAGCGGGGCCGGCCAGGGATGCGGCGCGAAGCGCGTGCCGGAATAGACATAGCTGGCGCCGGGGTCGCCGATCCAGCAGCTCAGCCGCGGCGAGGCGACCTCGCGGCCGAACATGCGGATGCGATGGTTCTCCCACGGAATCGCGACCAGCAGCTCGGCGAGCAGCGCGTCGGCTTCGTCGGGCGCCAGCCAGCGCTCGATGATCGCGAGCTCCGCACCGGGCAGCGGCAGCTCCTGCCATTCGGCCGCGCCCATCGGGACCACCTCAGGCAATCGCCGGATACGCCGGCTCCGCGTCGAGCGTGGCAGCGACGATGCCCGCCAGTTCCAGCAGGCGCAGGTCCGAACCGCGCGCACCGACCAGCTGCAGGCCGACCGGCAGTCCGTCCGGCAGCGTGCCCATCGGGATACTCACCGCCGGGCAACCGGCCAGGCTGGCGAAGCTGGTCAGATCGGCGATCGAGTCCGGCGCCGGTTCGTCGAGCGGGAACGCGCCCTGCGGCGTGGTCGGCAGCACCAGTACGTCCACCTGCGAGAACAGCCGGCGCATCTTCAAGGTCGCCGCGTCGAGCACGCGATCGGCGTTGGCGTAGTCGCCTGCCGACTGGCGTGCAGCGTAGTCCAGCATCCGGCGGAAACGCGGCGACACCGGATGCTCGCTGTCGGCCAGGTCGGTAGCGAAGGTACCGAGCATCTCGGCTTCCATCAGCAGCAGGCCGGCGCGGCGGGTACGGGCGAAATCCCAGTCGCTGAAATCCACGAAGCGGCGCTCGCCGAGCTCGCGCGGCAACTTCGCCATCGCCGCGTCGAACACCTCGATCACTTCCGGCGCCACGCCGACCGCTGCGAGATCCGGCAGGACGCCGGCGCGCAGCCGCCCCGGCTCCCAGTCAGGCAACTCGAAGGCAACACGGCGGCGGCGCGAGCGCGCATCGTCGGCGTCATAGCCGGCGAGCACCTGAAGCAACACGGTGAGATCGTCCACGCCGCGGGCCAACAGGCCAACCGCGTCGAGGCGGCGCGCCGCCGGCACCAGGCCGCGGGCGGAGATCTCGCCGTGGGTCGGCTTGAGCGCGAACACGCCGCAGTAGCTGGCCGGGATGCGGATCGAACCCAGGCTGTCCGAACCCACCGCCGCCACCGCCAGTCCGGCCGCCACGGCGGCGGCCGCACCGCCCGACGAGCCGCCCGCGCTGTAACCGTGCTTCCACGGGTTGTGCGTGGCGCCGAAATGCGGATTGTCGGTCGTTGCGCCGAGCGCCCCCTCGTCCATGTTGGTCTTGCCCAGCAGCACCGCACCGGACGCACGCAGGCGCGCCACGACATGGGCGTCGTCTTCGGCAGGCACCTGCCGTCCCGGCAGGCCCGCGCGGGTCGGCCAGCCGGCTACGTCGAAGTTGTCCTTGATCGCGACGGGGATGCCGTCCAGCCGTCCGATCACCCCGTCGCGCCGGCGCTTGCTGGCCGCGCGCGCCTGCTCCTGCACCAGGCTGCCGCGCACATCCACGTAGCAGTTGAGCTGCGGGTCGACGCGCTCGATCGCCTGCAGGTAGCTGTCGGCCAGCACCTGCGGCTGCACGCGGTCTGCCGCCAGCCAATGCAGCAGCTGGCAGAGGGTAGCCCGGCGCATGTCCCGTTCGGCGATCGGCGGCAACGAATTCATGCAGGCTCCCTTTGGATGACGTACCGGGATTATCCCCGCGCCGCATGAAGCGAATGCAAGGCCCGCCGCAGCACGTTTGCCCGCCAGCGCGGGAAGCCGGACAATGCGCGTCCTGTTCTATACCCATGCGCACGGTCGTCACCGGTGCGCCCGCCCGATCCGATGGAGCCCGCAATGAGCGAACGCGAGACGATGGAATACGACGTGGTGGTGGTGGGTGCAGGCCCCGCCGGCCTGTCCTTCGCCATCCGGCTCAAGCAGCTGCAGCCGGATACATCTATATGCGTGATCGAAAAGGCCTCGACCATCGGCGCGCAGATCCTCTCCGGCGCGGTGATCGAGCCGCAGCCGCTGGACGCCCTGCTGCCGGGCTGGCGCGACAATCCGCCGCCGATCTGCGTGCCGGCCACCGACGACGAATTCTGGCTGCTCAGCAAGACCGGTGGCCGCAAGCTGCCGGTGCCGCCGGGCATGAACAACCACGGCAACTTCATCGTCTCGCTGGGCGCGATGTGCGCCTGGCTGGCGCCGCAGGCCGAGGCGCTGGGCGTGGATGTGTTCCCCGGCTTCGCGGCCGCCGACACCATCTATAACGACGACGGCTCGGTTGCCGGCGTGCGCATCGGCGACATGGGCGTGGCGAAGGACGGCTCGCACAAGCCGGGATACACCCAGGGCATCGACATCAAGGCCAGGGTCACCGTGCTCGCCGAGGGCGCGCGCGGCAGCCTGACCAAGCAGCTGATCAAGCGCTTCGGGCTCGACGCGGACAGCGATCCGCAGGGCTATTCGATCGGCATCAAGGAGCTGTGGCAGGTGCCGGCCGGGCGCGTGACCCCGGGCAAGATCGTGCACAGCGTGGGCTGGCCCGCCGACAGCCGCACCTACGGCGGCAGCTTTCTCTACCACCTGGACGGCGACCGCATCGCGCTGGGCTACGTCAGCGGCCTGGACTACACCGACCCGAACTACCAGCCGTGGGAAGCCTTCCAGCAGTGGAAGAACCACCCGATGGTCAAGCCACTGCTCGAGGGCGGCAGCATCCTGTCGGCCGGCGCGCGCGCCATCGTCACCGGCGGCTACCAGTCGCTGCCGAAGGTCGAGATGCCCGGCGCCCTGCTGATCGGCGACACCGCCGGCCTGCTCAACGTGCCGAAGATCAAGGGCACCCACCAGGCGATCCGGAGCGGCATGCTAGCCGCCGAACATCTGGTGCCCCATGATCTCAAGCCTGCCGGCTTCGACGCGAAGCTGCGCGGCTCGGAGGTGATGGCCGAGTTGAAGAAGGTCCGCAACATCAAGCCCGGCTTCAAGAAAGGCCTGTGGTTCGGCATGGTGAATGCCGCGTGGGAGACCGCCGTCGGCGGCGCCTCGCCGTGGACCCTGAAGAACAAGGCCGACTGGTCGATGCTGCACAAGCTCGGCCAGCAGGAGGAGCCGAAGCGCGACTACGTGCAGCGCGACCTGCCGCCGCGCGACCGCCTCGCCGCCGTCTACTTCGCCGCCACCGAACACGACGAGGACCAGCCGGTGCACCTGCAGGTCGCCGACACCTCGGTCTGCGTCACGAAGTGCGCCGAGGAATACGGCAACCCCTGCACCCGCTTCTGCCCCGCCAACGTCTACGAGATCGTCGACGATGAGGCTGGCAAGCGCCTGCAGATCAACGCCGCCAACTGCGTGCACTGCAAGACCTGCGACATCAAGGACCCGTACCAGATCATCAACTGGGTCACGCCGGAAGGCGGGTCGGGACCGAATTACCAGAACCTCTGAGCGCAGGCATCCTGTCCATTGGCCGGCAAACTCTCCTGGCGGCTCAAGCGCATCGCCTACCTCCTGCAACGCCTGCGCGGCAGCTTGGCGTTGCGCGGCTGGCGCGGCACGCTCGCGCGCATCCGGCAGGAATTCCAGCCGCCACCCGCCCGTGACGGAAGCCTCGAACTGATCGCGCTCGACGAGCCGTTCGCCCCGTTCGCCCTGCCCTCGGCCGGGCAACCCGTGGTGTCGGTGGTGATCCCCGTGCACGGCAAGCGCGAATACACCGTGGCCTGCCTGCGCTCGCTGGCGCGTCGGGGGGCCGGAGTGCCGTTCGAGGTGATCGTGGTCGATGATGCCTCACCGGATGACACCGTCGCGGTGCTCGGCCAGATCGAGGGCCTGCGGTTGCTGCGCAACGGCGAGAACCTCGGCTTCGTCGGCAGCTGCAACGCCGGCGCGGCGGCGGCGCACGGTGAGTTCGTGGTGTTCCTCAACAACGACACCCAGGTCACCGCCGACTGGATCGATGCGCTGCTGCGCTGCTTCGCCGAGCGCCCCGGCTGCGGCATCGCCGGCAGCCGCCTCGTCTACCCGGACGGCCGGCTGCAGGAAGCCGGCGCGCTGGTGTTCGCCGATGGCAGCGCCTGGAATTTCGGCCGCTTCGAGCCGCGTGAAGCGGCGCCGTTCCGCTATCGCCGGCGTACCGACTACGTATCCGGCGCGGCGCTGATGATCCGGCGCGACACGTTCGAGCGCATCGGCGGTTTCGACACGCGCTATGCCCCCGCCTACTACGAGGACGCCGATCTCGCCTTCGCCGTGCGCCGCCTCGGCCTGGAGGTCTGGTACGAGCCGGCCAGCACGGTCATCCATTGCGAGGGCATCAGCGCCGGCACCGACCTGGACGCCGGCATGAAGCGCCACCAGCGCCCGAACCAGGCGGTCTTCGCCGACAAGTGGAAAGTCGAACTCGAACGCCAACCACCGCCCGGCACGCCGCTGGATCGCGCCGTGCGCTGGCATCGCCGTGGCCGCGTGCTGGTGGTGGACGCCACACTGCCCGATCCCACGCGCGACTCGGGTTCGCTGCGGCTGTGCGAGATCCTGCGGATTCTCGACGAGCTGGGCTGGAGCGTCGCGTTCCATCCCGATGACGGTCGTGCGGACGAGGCGGGTATCGACCGCCTCGGCACGCTCGGTTGCGAGGTGCTCGCCAACCGCGACATCGGCCGGCTGCCCGACTGGCTGCGTCGGCACGGCCGCGAACTGCACGCCGTCATGCTCTGCCGGCACACGGTCGCCGGACAGTATGCCGATCTGGTGAGGCGCCTGGCGCCGCAGGCACGGTTGCTGTTCGACACGGTGGACCTGCATTTCCTGCGCGAGGAACGCGCTGCTGCGCTGAGCGGCAAGCTCGCAATGATTCAGCAAGCAGAAAGCTCGCGCCGAAGCGAACTGGCGTTGATCAAGCAAGCCGATGTCAGCTTGGTCGTCAGCCGGCACGAGCAGGCGCTACTGAAGGAACTGCTACCCAGGGCCAGGGTAGAGTTGCTCAGCAATATCCACAACGTACATGGCTGCAGCCGCCCACACGGCGAACGTCGTGACTTGGTCTTCATCGGAGGCTTTGGTCACCCACCGAACAGTGATGCGATCCGCTGGATCGCCCTCGAGATCCTGCCACGGATGCGCGAGTCCATGCCCGACCTACGCCTGCATGTTCTAGGGGATGTGCCTGACGCGGTGCGTCATGAACTGAATACCCCCGGCCTGATCTTTCACGGTCGCGTGCCCGATCTCGCGCCGTGGCTGGACAGCTGCCTCGCTTCGTTGGCCCCTTTACGCTTCGGCGCCGGCGTAAAAGGCAAGATCAACATGGCCATGAGTTATGGTATGCCAGTGATCGCCACCTCTATTGCTATGGAAGGCATGCAGCTACATGACGGTCTGGATGTGCTGGTCGCGGAGCGATCAGAGGATTTTGCCGACGCCGTACATCGCCTTCGGGCTGATGCTTTGCTTTGGCAAGCTCTTTCCGCACACGGTATGGAGAACGTGCAGCAGCATTTTTCGCCTGCTGCAGCGGCTGCCGCTCTGCAGCGGGCGCTAAGTTGACTCTCTTGCATCGCGCGTTTCCATGACCCGGTTCTCCTCCGCACTAGCACTGGTAAATGCTGTCGTCCGCCGTCACGGAGGCGGTTTGATCGGCATCAGGGCCGTTCTCGCTCGAAGCCTGCGCGTTGTACGCGCTCTCGGCCTGAAAGGTCTGTTGCGGCGGATAAGTGCTCTGCGCCAAATCCCGCCGCAGTGCTCGCCCGATGAGATGACTTTCCCGGCGGCCAGCCCGCTTGACCATGTGCGTATGGAAGTTGGGGTCATGGTCCATGCGTATTACACGGACATACTCGACGAACTGGCTGGCGACCTGCAGCAGATGCCTGTGCCCTACGTGCTAATGGTTTCCGTAGTCGATGCCGATGCCGCAACCGCTGTCTCAAGACGATTCGAAAGTCTGACCAATGTTCGCGCTTTGCACGTGCGCGTCGTGCCAAACCGTGGCCGCGACATCGCCCCGTTCCTACTCGATTTCCACAACGAGATCCTCGCACTCGACTTGGTCTGCCACATCCACACAAAAAAATCGCATTACACGGGCAGCGAACAGTCCGAATGGCGTCGCTACCTGCTGAATTCCCTGCTCGGTGGCCGTGACCGAATCGCTTGGATACTCGGCATGTTCCAGGCCACACCGGAATTGGGGATGGTTTACCCGGACACCTTCGCGAAAGCGCCCTGGTGGGCGCATACATGGCTCTCAAATCTGGAAAACGCGCGCGAACTGGGTGCGCGACTCGGGCTGCACATAGACCCACTCGCGTATATCGATTACCCAGTCGGCTCGATGTTTTGGTCCCGCACGGAGGTGTTGCGCCCTCTGTTCGACCTCGGACTGTCGCGCGACGACTTCCCGCCGGAACTCGGCCAGACTGACGGTACCTTGCAACACGCGATCGAGCGCCTGCTTGGCCAGGTCGTACGTCAGCAGAATCGGGTTCTCGGCATCCTTCCCGCAAGTGGTGCACTTGCCTTACGCAGTGAAGGCGAGCGCAACTGGACAGCCTACTTCAGCGCCACGCCTTCACAGCGTATCGCTTTTGCCGCCATAGAGGCGGAATGCATTTCGTTCGACTTGTTCGACACTCTGGTAACCCGCCCGTTCCTGCACCCATCTGGCACCCGCGCTTATCTTGCGCATCGGGTTGAGCGAGTCTTCGGACTGAGCAACTTCGCCGCACTGCGCGAACTTGCCGAAGCGCGAGCACGTGCCGAAAACGGTCGCGATGTTTCCACTTCTGCCATCTATGCTGCGATGGCCCGCCTTCCAGAGTTGCGCGGCCAGGATGTAGCGGAAATCCGCGAACTCGAATTGGCCACTGAAGCGCGTCTGCTGAAACCCCGCCGTGGCGTGCTCGATGCGGCACGCACGCAGGCATGCGCAGGCAAGCGCGTCATCGCCATATCGGACATGTATCTGACTGCAAGTGAGTTACGTCACGTGCTTCCTGCACCTGTAACAACAGCGCTGCAGGAAATCCATGTCTCCTGTGAAACAGGCTGGCGTAAGGACTCCGGCGACGTCTGGCGACAACTTCCCGAGCGTGCGAGCGTGGTGCCTGCACGCTGGCTGCACGTGGGCGACAACGAGCACGCAGATGTGCAACTGCCGCTTGCGCTGGGCTTCATAGGGCCTGTGCACGCCATGCGTCCCGCCTCATTGTTTGATGTCGTACCGGCACTGCGCCCGCTGCGCCCCAAACCAGATCTGCTACACCGCTGGCCGGATCAGCTATGGCTGGGGCTACTCGCGAATCACTTCGGAGAGCTGGCAGACCGATCACCTGGAGCCTTCACTCCTCGATTGGTCATAGAGTCTCCGGAGACATTCGGTTATGTCGTGCTCGGCCCGCTATTGCTGGACTACTGTACCTGGCTGGCGCGCATGACCCGCGAGTCTGGTAACCCACGATTGCTCTTTCTCAGCCGCGAAGGACATCTACTGTTGCGAGCCTTCCGTCGGCTACAGCAGTCTGATCCCAATCTCGCTGCAGTCCGTGCGTCCTACTTGCTGGTTTCACGGCGAGCGGTGAATACGCCCTCGCTTCACCGGATCGAGGATCTAGCCCCGATTTTTGCGGCGCCCTACACCGGATCGTTGCGTACCATGCTAAGCGCCCGCCTTGGCGAAGCCGTGGCCGATGCCGTGGCCCGTGAGCTCGGTCCAGCCGCGATTGCCGAGACGGTTTACTTGCCGGAGATGGGCACGGAGCTCGTCGAGCGACTGCGTCCTGCAGCCGCAGCCATCTTGAATATCGCGCGCGAGGAACGCGACGCGTACCTGGCTTACTGGTCAGCACACACAGAGGGCAACACGGCCATAATCGCCGACATCGGCTACGCCGCCACCATTCAGACACGGCTCGCGCAAGTCACTGGTGCCAGCTTGCATGGCGCCTACTTCGCGGTGCGGCGTGCCGCGCTACAAGCCGGGGGCGACAGGGTCGCCGGCCGTTTCCATGACGGCTGTCGTGGCGATGACTGCAAGCCCTCACCGGTGATGAGCCATCACCTGCTACTGGAAGCCGTGCTCACGGCGCCGGAAGGGCAGTTCTCATACTTTCAGCTCGACGCCAACGGCCCTGCGCCGGTGCATTCTTCCAATGCTCCCCCTCCAGCCGCATGGGCCGTCATCGACCGCGTCCAGGCCGGTGCATTGCAATTCATCGACGATTTCTGCGACGTGACCGGCGCAGATGCCGGCCAGCTCGCCCTCGACCCCTTTCACGTCCAGCAACCACTGCAGTGTGTCGGCACCGGCCGCTGGCAACTTGGCGATTGGGCACGTGCGTTGGCTGTAGAGGATCAGTACACCGGCCGAGGGAAGGTGTCCAAAGAGGGCATCTTGGCCAATCTCTAGCAATAGCCGCGCGCCTTTGTTGGCTCGTGCGCTGCACGCGACTCGTGCCGGGATCCATCCATACGGACGCGCATGGACCCGGTTGTCAGGCTACAATTTTGGTTCTCGGCGCCTCTCGGCGCATGGCAACTCCCAAGGAAACGCGAATGAAGATTCTGGTCGGCTACAAGCGCGTCGTGGACTATAACGTCCGCATCCAGGTCAAGCCCGACGGCACCGGCGTGGTGACCGATGGCGTCAAACTTTCCGCAAATCCGTTCGACGACATCGCGCTGGAAGAGGCGCTTCGCCTGCGTGAGAAGGGCGTGGCGACCGAGGTAGTGGTGGTGGGCATCGGCCCGGCCGACCTGACCGCACACCTGCGCAACGGCCTGGCGATGGGGGCCAACCGCGCCATCCACGTGGTCACCGCCGACGCCGTGCAGCCGCTCACCGCCGCGCGCGCCTTCCTGAAGCTGGTGGAAAAGGAGCAGCCGGGCCTGGTGCTGATGGGCAAGCAGGCGATCGACGACGACGCCAACCAGACCGGCCAGATGCTGGCTGCGCTGTGGGACCGCCCGCAGGCCACCTTCGCCAGCAAATTGGAGATCGCCGACGGCAAGGCCACCGTGACCCGCGAGGTCGACGCCGGCCTGGAAGTGATCGAGGCCGAACTGCCCGCCGTGGTGACCACCGACCTGCGCCTCAATGAGCCGCGCTTCATCAAGCTGCCGGACATCATGAAGGCCAAGTCCAAGCCGATCGATACGATCGAGTTCGCCTCGCTGGGCGTGGAGTTGCACGACCAGCTCACCACCACCCACTACGCCGCGCCGGCCAAGCGCAGCAAGGGCGTGATGGTGAAGGACGCCGCCGAACTGGTCGCCGCCCTCAAGCAGAAAGGCCTGCTGTAACCCCCCATCATCTGTAGGAGCCCGCTTGCGGGCGATGCTTTTGCTCCTGATCCACACCGAAGCGAAAGGAACATCGCCCGCAAGCGGGCTCCTACATGGATAAACGGAGACACCCATGAGCAAGATCCTCGTTATCGCCGAGCACCTGCACGGCAAGCTCAACCCGGCCACCGCGCGCGCCGTGAGCGCTGCTGCTGCCGTCAAGGCCGAAGCCATCGACGTGCTGGTGCTGGCCGACAGCGTCGACGCCATCGCCGCCGAGGCCGCCGCCATCGAGGGCGTCAGCCGCGTGCTCGCCGTCGCCCGCGCGGAGAACGCGCATGCGCTGGCCGCCGTGCTGGCGCCGCAGGTCGCCAAGGCCGCCGCCGGTTACAGCCACGTGTTTGCGCCGTCCACCACCTTCGGCAAGGACCTCGCCCCGCGCGTGGCCGCCCTGCTCGGCGTGGCCCAGGTCAGCGACGTGATGAGCGTGGAAGGCACACACACCTTCAAGCGCCCGATCTACGCCGGCAACGCCATCGTCACCGTCGAGGCCAACCCGGCGCACGCGGTGGTCGCCACCATCCGCACCGCCTCCTGGCCGGCCGCAGCCACCGGCGCCAACAAGGCCCCTGTGGAAGCGCTGGCGCTGGATATCGCCCTGCCCTCGCACACCCGCTTCGTCGAACTGCAGCAGGGCTCGAGCGACCGTCCCGACCTGCAGAGCGCCAGCAAGGTGGTGTCCGGCGGCCGCGGCGTCGGCTCGAAGGAGAACTTCGAGATCATCTACAAGCTCGCCGACAAGATCGGTGCCGCGGTCGGCGCCTCCCGCGCCGCGGTCGACGCCGGCTATGTGCCGAACGAACTGCAGGTCGGCCAGACCGGCAAGATCATCGCCCCCGAGCTGTACATGGCGATCGGAATCTCCGGCGCCATCCAGCACCTCACCGGCATCAAGGACGCTGGCACCATCGTAGCGATCAACAAGGATGCCGAGGCGCCGATCTTCGAGGTGGCCGATATCGGCCTAGTGGGGGATTTGTTCAAACTGATTCCCGAGCTGGAAGCAGCTCTCAGCTAAACAAAGCACGTCCCGGACGGCCGGACGGCTGCCCCTAACTTACTGAATGATGGATTTCCATGACTACCACCGTTCCAGTCAACGCACTCGACCGCCACATTGCACCCCTCGCCTCTCGCCTCGAGCAGGCTGCGGCTGAGGTAATCGCCAGCGGCTATTACGTGCTGGGGCCTAATGTGAAGGCGTTCGAGAAGGAATTCGCCGATTGGTGCGGTGTAGCCAATTGCGTCACTGTGGCAAACGGTACGGAAGCGCTCGAACTCGGACTGCGCAGCCTCGGTATCCGCGAAGGAAAGACAGTCGCAGTGGTCGGTAACGCAGCCATGTACGGTACCACCGCCGTGCTGGCATGCGGCGCATCACCTGTCTTCGTCGACATCCATCCCGTCACCTCGACGATGGACCCAAAAGCACTAGAGGCGGCAGCGGCCACCCAGCGTATCGATGCGGTCATCGTCACACACCTATACGGCAGGCTGGCTGATATGCAAGCCATCATGGCGCTTGCTTCGAAATATGGCTTCACCGTGTTCGAGGATTGTGCACAGGCTCATGGCGCGCGCGATGCCAGCGGACGCAAGGCAGGCAGCTTCGGCAGCGCGGCGAGTTTCAGTTTCTATCCGACCAAGAACCTCGGCGCGCTCGGCGATGGTGGCGCCATCGTCACGAACGACACAACCACTGCAGACACTCTCAGCAAGCTGCGCCAGTACGGTTGGAATGGAAAGTATCGCAACGAGCTCCAAGGTGGCCGAAACAGCCGTCTCGATGAAATGCAGGCTGCCTTCCTTCGCGTCATGCTGCCGCTGCTCGACGATTGGAACGCGCGCCGCCGCGAAATCGCCAACCGCTACTCGAACGAGATACGTCACGATCGAATCACCGTCCCACCGGCCAGTGGCGACGACTTCGTTGCTCACCTCTACGTCGTCCGCACCGTCGATCGCGAAGGACTACAGAAACATCTGGCGGCCGCAGGCATAGCGAGCGATGTGCACTACCCGGTGCCCGACTATCGACAACCGTTGTTTGGCAATCGCTACTCGGGCATCACGCTCGCTGCGACTGACGCAGCATGTGCCTCGGTGGTCACGCTGCCGTGCTTCCCCGAACTGACCGACGAGGAAGTGACGCGGGTAATCGAGGCCTGCAACCGGTGGTGAAGGCGCGCTATTCGATCGTGATTCCCGTCTATAAGAACGAGGGATCGATAGCGTCCTTGCTTCAGGCCCTAGACGGCATGGCAGCGACGCTAGATGCACCGCTCGAAGTGATTTTTGTCGTGGACGGCAGTCCCGATGCCAGCTTCGCGCGTCTTGAGTCCGGGTTGCGCACAGTAACTTTTCAGGCCCGCCTGATCCTCCTCTCGCGCAACTTTGGTGCCTTCGCCGCAATTCGCTGCGGGCTCGCAGAAGCGACAGGCGAGTTCATCGGTGTGATGGCGGCGGACCTTCAGGAGCCACCATCGTTGATGCGCGACTTTTTCAGCGCGTTGACGTCCAAGCCACTGGATGTCGTGTTTGGGCAGCGTTTGAGCCGTCATGACCCCGGCCTGAGCAAAATCGCCTCGAATCTGTTCTGGTCGATTTATCGACGCCTGGTGCAACCTGATGTACCTGAAGGCGGGGTGGACGTATTTGCGCTCACCGCCCCTTTTCGTGATCGTCTGATCGCTTTGGGTGAGGCCAACAGCAGCCTGCTCGGGCTGCTGTTTTGGCTGGGTGGGAGGCGGGAATTTGTGGGTTACACGCGCCTCGAACGCCAGCACGGCAGGAGCGCGTGGACTCTGAAGAAAAAGGTTACGTATTTACTCGACAGTGTGTTCGCCTTCTCTGACCTCCCCGTCCGCGTGCTCATGGGGACCGGGCTTGCCGGACTCGGGGTCGCTTTCCTGCTTGGCTTGGTCGTCCTGGCAGCGCGCGTGTTCGGGACTTACCAGGTCCCGGGCTACGCTGGCTCAATGCTGGCGATTCTGTTCTTCGGCGCGCTCAACACCTTCGGTATCGGTATCGTGGGCAATTACGCTTGGCGCGCCTACGAGAACACCAAGCAACGACCGCTCAACATCGTCTCCATGCGCCTCGACTTTCCCGGTAAACCACAATGAATTTCTTCGTGCACGAAAAGGGACTCTGTGAGTCAACCAACATCGGTGAAGGCACCCGTATTTGGGCCTTTGCGCACGTGCTGCCGGGTGCCACCATAGGCTCCAACTGCAACATCTGTGACGGCGTTTTTGTTGAGAACGATGTCACTGTCGGAAACCACGTGACTGTGAAGTGCGGTGTCCAATTGTGGGATGGCGTGACGCTCGAAGATAACGTGTTTGTCGGCCCGAATGCCACGTTCACGAACGACATTCGCCCACGCAGCAAGATCTACCCGGAGAAGTTCCTGCGAACGGTAGTCGAGGAAGGCGCTTCGATCGGAGCCAATGCGACGATCCTGCCGGGTATCCGCATTGGCCGCAACGCCATGATCGGTGCTGGCGCGGTTGTGACGCGATCAGTTCCCCCGAACGCCATAGTTGTGGGCAACCCCGCGAAAATTATTGGATATGCCGGCACGGGCACCAACTCGACCAATGACACGGAGCTTTCAGCGGCCCCGACCATGGGAATTCGGGCGTCGAAGGTAACCGGTGTAAATATCCACACATTCAATGCGATTACCGATATGCGCGGGAGCCTTTCGGTTGGTGAATTCGAGCGCGAGATCCCATTTGTTCCCAAGCGTTACTTCCTGGTGTATGACGTGCCCACGGCGGAAACTCGCGGAGAGCACGCACACATTAAATGTCACCAGTTTCTGATCGCAGTGAAGGGTTCAGTGCACGTAGTGGCCGACGATGGTAATCATCGTGAGCAGTTCGTGCTCGACAAGCCGAACTTCGGTCTGCACCTACCGCCGATGACTTGGGGTATCCAGTACAAGTACTCCGAAGACGCCGTACTACTGGTGTTTGCTTCGGAGTTCTATGACTCAGCAGATTATATCCGCGAGTATGGGGCGTTCATCGAACTGGTCCAAACAAACCGCGCATGAACACTCGGGCCATTATCTCTATAAAGGGGGCTGTGGCCAAATCTAGCTTCCTGCGATTCCTTATATCTGGCGGCATAAACACTGCCACGACTTTCGCCGCATATCTGATTTTACTCAGGATCACAGGCTACAAGACAGCCTACACGCTTGCATACGTGTTCGGTGTAGCTCTCGCGTTTGCAATCAACCGCTTCTTTGTGTTTCAAACGCACCGGGGGTGGCGCTCAGTTATCATGTTCCCGTTCGTCTATCTAATTCAATACGTGGCTAGCATCGCTGTCGTCTGGCTGTGGGTCGAGAAATTGGGCTTTCCCAAGGAGGCCGCTCCGTTGGCTGCCATCGTACTGACCATTCCGATTACATTTGTACTTTCACGATTGGTTTTCGGAAAAAGATCAAACAATGCTCCTGCACGCCGACCAGGTGCTAGAACAACGAACACGAAATGCTGACTAACAGGCTGTTGAGAAGCGTGGTTCCACAGCGCTCCTCTTAGCTCGGACCGAGGACTGGCGACACCGCGACAACCACCAACGCCCACATCGCGCGCTCGGCGGACTCCCGCCTCTAGCCTACACCATGGCATCATCAACCACCTCTACTTCCAGGTGACTCGGAAAAACGAGGACGCTTCACGCGCTTGCGGACGGTCCATCCATAGGCGGACAAAACTATTAGCGTTAGAAGGCTTGCGAGCCAGCCAATAGCCCTCCCCGGAGGGTTGTAGTTGAGCTCAATCAGTGCCGGCCCCTTAGGCAACACTATTCCAAGCAATCCAAAATCCACCGGCATCGCATCGACCACCTGGCCATCCACGCGAATGGTCCAGCCTTTGTCGAAGGGGATAGAGAACACGGCCACGCTGGGGGATTTCGCCAATATCTTGGCGCGAAGCGCATTCTCGCTCAGAAAGCTCAAATTGCCGTCGTATCCCTGGCCCGCCGACACCTCGCGCGGCTCAACTTCCCTTACTCCACCAGCCAAGACATGTGGCAGATAGCTGTCTTGGACAAACGCCGTCCGGCCTGTCAGCTCCTCGCGCGCACTCGGAGGCAAGTTAAGAACCGAGTGCTGGCTCACGACGCGATCAAACAGCCTCAGGCCCTTCCAGGATTTATCGCTACGGTATATGCCAATCCCATCCACGCTCTTCCAAAATCGAAACCCTTCCGGGATGCCTTTTCCATCTTTCGACAGAACATATTTAACGGAAAGCAATCGCAGAAGCCCAACCCTATCGATATAACTCGATATGTAGTTCGCGGCAGGGAAAGGCCTAGCGACGTCAAAGCCGGCATTCAAGTCATTCAGCGATCGCCCGGTCAAAAAATACGTTTTGATACCGCGATAGCCCTGAACCATCGCATCATTCAGGAATACCGAGTTGTAGGTCTTTTCAATACGAAAGAAGTTTCCGGAAGATTCTTCGGCATTGATGACGCTCAACGCCTCGCCCGTCGCATCCCAATAATTTGCCTTGTTGGCGACCTGAACAGCATAACTAGCAGCGGGCGTACGCGCATTGATATCAGGGTTAGCAGATAGCCCCAGTTCAATGACGCAGGCAAGAGCAATAAGCAAACCACCGGGCAACGCGAATTTTGGAGCCCATCTAATTGCAAGCAACAGAGCCACATAGATTGCCGTGAAGCACACGACTCTGTGGACAACGTGTACATCGACAATCGCGGGCCTGAACAACAACGCGACAAGCGCAAGCCCAACGACGCACACACCCCCGAAGAGAACCCAGCCCAAATTAAAGCCATGCTTAAGACTAGAACTTAGTGCCAAAATCGAAGGCACTAGGATCAGGAGTGAGATCAAAAGCGTCGAATACCTGTAGCCCCCATGCTGAAAGGCGTAGGCCGCATATTTGACACCAGGAATAGCGATATAGACCGCAATAATCAATAACGAAGTCCATGCCAACCGCCTGACAGATTTTGGCACACGCTTGGACAATGCTGAAGGGAAAAGGATAAGTGGAAGCACTCCGACGTAGAACGTGGGCGCCTCAAACCAATTGATAATCCCTCGCCACGCCAAGGCCCCTCCAAAGATGTCCTTGTGGAAAAAGGACACCAACTGCACACCAACCTGACTGAGACTCGCTGTCGTAAATAGTTCTCGAATAAGCCCACTACTCTCCGACGACTGCCCCGTCACCCGCGGACTATCGAACAAGTAGTAAATACTTGGAAACAGAATCGGTGCAACGAGAAGCAACCCCATGCTCAATGGGATCACGCAGTACCAACCCGACGCTATAGCAGAAAAAACAAACCGCTTGCCATCTATAGCGACTGCACGCACGAGAAGATATCCGGTCGCCGAGAAGGCGACCAAATAAATATTGTAGCTGCCCGCCACGCCAACGCACACGCCACAGAAGACAAGCCAGCCCGTTACGCCAGTCGCCAGACATGCTTCGATCGAATACAAAAGGATGGCCAAAATGGCCACCATAGTACCTTGGTCATCCCACTGCCCGTTGGTCACCATATAGCCGCTCAGCGCATACGCCCAACCGCCTATGCAAGCAGCAGTGAAGCCCGTCCCAATCCGGCGGAAATAGAGATACATGAAGCCACCAGAGATCATGACTCTCAAGGCGAATTCATACACTCTTAACGAGAGTTGCATATCAGGAGGAAACAATGCAGCGCCGGCGAGCGCTATCCCATCGGCAAAAGTCCCCAAATAGGCGCCGGCGCCAACGCTAAAACTCCAGGAAATGGTGAGTGCCTGATGTAGCTCTCTGGAAAGCAGCACTTGATCGGCAAAATACGATACGAAGGTATCGTTACCTATATCGTGGAACGCAAACGCGTGATTCCCAAAGAAATAATCACGAAGAAGGAGCAGGAGAGTCGCGCCCAATACACCGACAAATACCAGCCCGCGGACCGGCCAACCTTTGCTTATTGCGCGTCTAATTAAGTTAAGCCGGCTCATAGACAATGAAGTTCCACAGAGAAAAAAGCGTTGAAAGTCCTTGGACCGCGATGTCATCGAGCGGGATGAACCTGCAGTGACGCACTTAACAGTGCCGCCGGAATAAATATCTACAGGACACAGCCAACCGGACGCTGTCGACCATCACTGCTGCGGGAAGACGCCTCATGCCCCACGCTTCGCCTCTTCTACTTCACGAGGGTCAGGACAAAGAATAGTAGTCGGCAACGTTAATCTCGCCCATTCCCGTATAGTCATCCTCGACATAGAGAAATTGGCGAAGACTACCGATTGACCACTCGCCCGTCGCGACCCGTCTCAGGCCTTCTGACATGAATTGGGGCTTGACGCTGCCACGCAACGCGTCGGCCCCGACGACCTTGAGCACATCCTTGATGTAAGCGAGGATACCCGAATGACATTGGTCGAGCACGTGGAACTCACGCTGCGAAATACCGTCGGTACGGTATACAGGGGAAAGAGCATCTCCGCTCGCCCTCGCAAACCCCTGGAATTGACCGGAGGGGGCCGTCAACACGCTCTCAAGTAGCAGGTTGTACCTCAACATTACGTTTTCGGTATCCCTCTCATTAAGCGCATCGCCATAATACCCCTTTGCAAACACACCTTTGGATGAGTGCTCGCTGGCTCTTTCCGTGGTGGCGAAGTAGTAGCCGTGCAATCGCTCATTGGTGAGCTCCATCAGGAGCTTCTGAATCGTCCCATTGAATCCAACATCAACCACCGCGCTGGCACCCTGCAGATGGAAAGATGACCAGTATTCCAAATAGGTGCCTCGGGCATCTCGTGCGTGCGCCTGAATGCGCTCGTAAACCTTGGAAACTGTGGCGCAGACCTCCCTTTTTACCGCGGGGAGTTCCACACGCGCCTTTTTTACCGCTTGCGAGAGCTCTCGAAGAACCACACCGCCCAACGCTTCGCCAAGCCTGGCCCGAACCAGCGTTTCGAAATCGCCCTTGAATCTTCCACCAAAAAGCTTTTCCAGATCGGCAGGCCGCTCAATGCCCGCTATCTGGCAACCAAGCCTGGACGCAAGGAAATATTCTCTCCGTACGCTCCCGAGCTCCGGAACATACTCCGCAAACAGCTCGAACGCCTTTGTCAGCAGATGGCCCTCACGACTCAAGAACAGGAGGTTACGTATACCGTCCTCGATGACCCTTGACGACATCCATGCCAAGAAAGCGAAAACCACGGGGCCGTACACCGTATAACCGAGGTCCACCGGATCATCCAGGAGGCATCCTCCGCTCAGCTTCTCTGGCTTTGTATCAGCCAACAAGGCAAACCTGTTAGCCACAAGTCCGATGCAAAGATCCTCCAGCCAGCTCAGCGCCCCCTGCGTCGAGTCCAGGCCACGCAGACTAGGAACAAGATCAAGAAGTGCGGACGGCCTCAGCACTGGCACGGGATGCGGCAGCCCAAACTCCTGAGGGAGCTGGATATCCGAGTGTTCGTTGTCACCGACATGGAGCCAGTTCGCAGGGGCGACCCCCTCAACCCGCGCGATCTCCTTCCATGCCGTGCCCTGATCCTTTCGCCAGTGCGTCTCTGACGACACGTACAAACGTGCTAGGGGCGCCACACCTAGGCCAGAAAGGATCTTCTCGATAGCCCGGCCCGGGAGATACATATCGGATACGCCGATAACGCGCGTGCCAGCGCCGATAGCTCGTCGCAGCGCCGCCGCCACAACTGGCCTCTCCCTGAGCATATCCTCTTCGCTTTGAAGTTCTAACGCGCACAACTTCGCTGCCAGCTGATCGTCCTTGATAAGGCCGCCAAGCAGTTTGTAGATGTCCTCGAGAGTGGCGTCGCTCCCGCCGTTGAGTCGCACGGCCTCAATCTCGGCTTCCCGTCGAACCGAACAAAAATTTCCGAGATCAAATAGTCGATGCACGCGTGCCTCCAAGTACCGCCGTGCTCCTTCTGGAGTCAAGAACGGCCTGAGCAGCAACGTGTCAAATACATCAAAGGAAATTAGCCGAGCGTCTCTCGATTTAGTGTCGAAGGCCCTGCCAAAGGGGGCCCAATGCCGGAAATAACCATCACTTCCCCGACTGGAAGATGATGATGTCCTATATTCGGTACCGTCGAGAACGACTGCGTACTGGTAGCCGGAAGCGACCGCCTGAAGGACGAACAGGCGCTCGATCGCATGCTGGAGTGTTCCGTCCTTCTGACCGGCCTCGTCCGGAAAGTCCTCGAACTTCAAGTCCAGCGAAAAGAGACTGCTCAACGCGGAGGTGCGGGCCCAAAACATCGAGCCCGCAGGGTAATCGACATATCTTTGAGTATCGACAGAAATTGAAAGTCGCTGAGCGAGTGCAGCCCCAATGGCCTTGTTGCTCAACCACCCATGCCCCCAATAAGGAATGGCATGAAAGGTCTCCGGATAAAGAATGCCCAGCTGGCCATCCTGCTCAAGATGACAGAGGATTGAATGCACGCGCTCCTGACTTCCCAAGAGGGCGTCAAACAGATATCGCCGCCATTCCTTCTGGTCTCTGCCGGTAAAAAGCGACTTCTTGGTGTGAATATGGCAAATATAGTCGAGGCCCAAGATCTCCTCTCTAAAAGAAACGAGGAAAGGCGCAATATCCCGCCCGCGGTTCTCAACTTTCTTGACCACCACTCGGCTAGCCGACGTCAGTTCCTTGGTCCGCCCCAGAAGGTACTGTTGATCGCCCTCGTGTATTACCGAAATCAACAACGTGTAAGGGAACGGTACATTCCGCAGGTAAGCCTCGATCTCATCCCAAAGATCAATATAGAAAACGTGAACATTTATTCCGATACGGCGCGAGAGCGGCTGACCCAGTGCGATATGGTGCGCAACAGACTGCGATGACAGAATATTCCAGCCGAGCCCCGCGATCATGGCCCGGTAGGCTGAGGCCGGACCAAGCTCACGAATCCGCACAAGGGAATAGCGAAGAAGCCTCCAGAATCCTCCGTGACGATCAGTCATCAATAGAATGGTCGATCGCAAGCGCCCTGCGCGCCTTTTAAAGGTAGAAAACGCCTGCATGAATTGACTCATACCTATTTAATCCATCACCCAAACGCCATGCGCATCGAAGCCGAACCGATAGCAGCAATGAAATAACTCCAACTCACTCTCTTACCAGCTGCCTTACCGTCAACTTAGAGCTCCTTCGCTCCACCCCGAGACGATCTTGGACGTCCAAAGAGACAAGCAACGCATCCTTCCGGCGCTCTACGAATAATCCGGCCGCGTCCCATTCCATACGTGACTGAGCATTAATTGTGGCTGGGGTGAGAACGGTATTACTCCCATCGTCCTTAAAATAATAGTCTCCAACGATACGGCTTATTTCCGCAAAGCTCGAAGTGTACTTTGCGCAAATGCGAAGAAGAAAATCATAGTCTTCGAACTTCGTGAGCGAAGATTCAAAGAAAAGATCGGCAGGATCAATCTTTGAACGATCCAAAACGAAGCTATGAATGGGGCAAAAATTCATATGAAAGAGGTCGCGCAAGCCCGTACCCACAAACTCTCGCCGCTTCGACAGCACTAGCGCGGCATCCTCGCAGATCACGACGTGCTTTACCGCAATGCCGCCAAAGGCTATGGCAGAATTTGAGCGATCAAGCTCCGAAATCAAATGCTTATAAGCTTCGGGATAGATCGTGTCATCATAATCGAGCAAGGCCAAGTACCTCCTGCCGGCCTTGCTCATTCCTATATTGATGAGCACGGAACGAGCATCCACAGGCTCGGGAGCAGTGAAATTCTCGATTTCCAGGGAAATGCCTTCGGCGAGGGCTTGATAGACGGACAGCGCCCTCTTGAGCTCGTGTAGTTCGGTTTCCTTGAAACGCTGCGTTACTACATGAACGGTTAGCGGGCTATAATCCTGCATGACAAGCGAGAAAATACATCTTCGGAGCTCGTCGATCCGACGCATGTCGTGAAATCGCACGATAACGTCGAGGCCGTGGCTCATGCTCACTTTGTTCACCATCGCGTACTCGCAAAACTAAAGGAATGATTAAAGTCTGCAACCTTGAGCGGCGCACCCATGGCTTTTATCGGCCCGATGTTCGGCGGGTTAAGACCATATTCTTCAAACTGCCAGAGTATCGCCTGTTCAAAAGCGTCTGATTTCCACTTCCTAGCCAATATGAGGCCAGAAGTCAGGAATCGGCGTTGAATCTCCAGATCAAATCCTCGATCCGTCACCGGATGAAAAAATCTCGCTCTTGGGCAAGTTTTTACCTGAAACCCTTCGCGCCTCGCACGCCAGGAGATGTCCACATCTTCGCAGTACATAAAAAATTCCTCCGCGAACCCGCCGATGACTTGATATATCTCCCTGGTAATCAGCAGACATGCACCGGATGCCCATGGAGTATCGAATCCCCAAAGATCGTAGGTCTTAGGATGCTCCTCCGGGAACTGGATGGCTTCGATCAGGGCCTGTCCCCGTGCGGCAACACTCATTGCAAGTAATGCAGAGATACAACCCGGCTCGAATGCACCATCAGGATTTGCCGCGATATAAACATCTGCACCTTGCTCAAAAGCATGCGCCATTAGCACGTTGTGGGCAGCCCCAAAACCCACATTCCCTTGCGTCGGAAAATGTTCGACTTTGGCGGCCAAGCCTGACAACGCACTACTCGCCTTTCCGTTATCTATTATGTAAACCGCACCACCAGAATGGTCATATTCTAGCAACGCGTGATCTGCGCTCTTTACCGCGCGCAGCAGCTCTTGGTGATCGTTGTTGTAGGTTACGAAACCAACCACAACTTTCTTTGGCGCTGTCTTCGGCAGGGTTAATCCAAGCGCCTCCCGCTGGCTCCATTGCAGCTTCAGCCGCAGGGCTTCCAGTGGATCATGACCAAATGAACGAGCCAGCAATAAATGATGTTGAAGCGCGTCTTCGCTCGGGTGCAGATTATGATCACTCGCATAACGCTTGGCATTGAAAAGAAGGCAGGGCTGCAGTCGAATTGTCGAGCCATGCAGCACATAATGGACAAGCGGATTCACGCTAGCGTCCTCGTGCCGGAGATATTCGTGCCTATACCAACTCACGTCGAATAGGCTGTTGGGGTTCCGGCCCTCGCGCGCGCCGAACTCAACAAAATGCAGCAGCGGGTTAACTCCGCACTCACGTACATCAGGGTTCTTCTCAAGATACCAACGTGCGTCGAACAACGGATGTGGCGATCGGCCCTCCGCCCCTCCATGCTCCAAAAAATGAATCAATGGATTTACGTTAGCCTCACGAACGTCCCCATTTGTGTTCAAATAAAAATCTAAATCGATCAGGGGGGTTGGAGACCTCCCTTCAGCCATTCCAAATTGAATGAAATGATCGAATGGATCCAACTGAGCTGAGCGCACGTCTTCGTTAGTCGACAGGTACCACTCTTCGACAAAGAGCGCGCGCAGCTGATCATTGCCGCCAGCGACCACCGAGCCGGCGGGACTCGGACCGCTGGTGTTATGACCAAATGCGAGGTCAGATCGCAAAACCCCACCACTCCGCGAGAGCCTGCGGGCCCAATGTGCCCCGATCGTCACAGACCGCCGCAGCCAAGCATGGCGGCGCATCACTCGCCGCAAAGATCTAATCAAGCGCCAGCTCAGACTTGCTTTGATCTGGCCGAGCTCCGCATTCACCATATGATTACGCTCCGCCAAGGCTTGGAGACTCTCTTCGGCGAGAAGCAACTTTCGTTGGAGCGAATCACGCTGCACCACAACACTGCGAAACTCGCTGTCACTGACGGATGCAGCCAGATCCTTGCGCAGCTGCGCTACGACATCGTCCTTTTCCTGGAGGTTCATTCTTAACTCTTCTACGAAAATCCTTTCACTATCTCGCTCCATCTTCGATGCAGCCAGATCCTCGCGCAGCTGCAACATTACATCGTCCTTTTCCTGCACGTTCGTTCTTAATTCTTCCACGAGAATCCTTTGACTATCCCGCTCCATCTTCAGCGCCTCGATCTCTTGAACCATCGCACGGCGCTCAGCCTCAATGGCGACCTTTTCGGCCTGCTTACCAGTCAGTTCCACCATCACACGGTCGTACCTATCCATCAGCGTCTGGAAGGACTCCTTGGCGGCGTGCACGGCGAACTCTTGTTGCGTGAGCAACTCCCTAGCCTGCTGCAGCTTTTCCCCTTGCTCAAACGCCGCCACCCTAGCGGCATCAAGTTTCTCTAGGACACCAGAGACTATTGATCGGACATCAATGGGTTCCGAATGAGGTACGTACCCGTCCCTCCCATCCATCACTCGTAGCAGCGTTTCAAATTGTGAGTTGGGCACAACGTCGGATGCCAGCGGCTCGACGAAAGCGAATCGCGATTCGACCTCCTTGAGTAGACCAACGATATCGGATGGGGACCCGTTACCGACGGCAACTACCCTGCATGCGTCGTAAACATCCAGAAGCAGGCTCCGCCATGGCGTAGGCAGCACCTTGGCTTTTTGCCCGGTGATGTTGTGACGCAAGCCGGGGTTCAGATGCGCGTCGACGGCCTCCGCGCAAGCGGCAGAGGTAACTGGCCATTCGATACGAAGCCTCTCGGCAATACGAGCCATGCAACTACGCCAATCAGTCAACAATTGGTCGTACGTAACCAGTGCGCGATCGCTGACATCATCCTCCACGATCGATCCACAGAGATGCCTAAGCCAAAGCAGGCTCGCTGACGCTGGGGACATCCCGTTTCGCTTGATCAACGACTGAACAACCTCTTCCGGATGACGCACGGCAATGAGGTGCTTGGGCACGTAGTTACATTCGATAACTGCCTGCTGCCAAAGCGGAAACAGGCGGCACAGACGCGGATCCTTCACGGCCCAAAGGGGTGACGGCTCAAACTCCCTCTCGATCAACTCCTTCAGCTGGTGCCGCATGGGAGCGACAACCTGGCTGAAACACCATCCGTCTGGAAGCAATCGCGGATCATCCCAGGTAGAGCCGAGCGCCGCTAACACCCTCTCGTTAAGGCTGACAGCGTGGTAATTCTCCCAAAACCCGGCCTCGTTATCTGCCGCAGCCTCGAGCAGCCAAGTGCCTAAATCCGCGCCGTGAAGATTCAAGACGCGCGTAAGAGAAGACGTACCACTGCGGTGCATCCCAAATACAAGAATTGCGCTTCCCTTGGATGTAAAAGACGCCATATCGGTCACACAGTTTCACCTGTTGCAATCAACTTTGGCACGATTTCAAAGTCGACAAAACCTGTTGCAAGCCTCGACGAGCTCGGCAAAACCCGAAACATCGCCGCGTCAAGTAGCCGATCAAGATAGACCTCATCCTCGCTGGGCCTACCGAGAACGCCCGCATTAAGGAAATAGGTACCCGCATCCAGCAAGCACTTGAAAGAAAAGCGCGCGCAGACAACATCACCCTCTTCAACGGATATCTCAGAACCGTAGTCACCCGCAGTGGCGCCACCGCCCAACTCAAGCCCAGCTACTGTCTTGATCAGCATGCCGCATCTGATGGATGCCGCCGCTCGGGAAAATCGAACGCGATAGGTGTAAATGTACGTCTTCCCCTGCACTAACACATTGACCCGCGCACCACCTCTTGTCTCGATGTGCGCGTCAACGATCTCCGCGCCTCGAGCGTCGTAACGAACGGTGCTCTTTGGGAGCATTTCCGGATCGAACGATTCTCCCCCCTGCTCATCAAACGACTCCGACCGCCTCCCATCATTACCCTCTTCTCCGCCCCCGGACATAACGGGGGCATTCCCACCAGAGTCGATACATTCGGCCCGGATCTCTCGGCGCAATTCCGCTTGACGATATGGCGGCGCGTAGATCAGCTTGTGATACCTCGAAATCACCATTTTGGGTGCCCCAATCGCTAGGACCTCCCCCTGATCCAGCAAAATGGCGCGATCACAAAGCTGCATCACGACGCCAGCCGAGTGAGAAACAAACAGTACGGTCACGCCAGAGTCCCGCAACTGCTGAATTCGCGCAAAACACTTCCGCTGAAACGCCTCATCCCCTACCGACAGCGCTTCGTCGACGACCAAAATATCGGGCGTCACGTTAATAGCCACTGCAAACGCAAGTCTCACGAACATACCACTGGAATAGCTCTTGACCGGTTGATCGATGAACTCTCCAATCTCGGAAAATTCTACGATTTGGTCAAAACGCTCCGCCACCTCGGCGCGCGTAAGGCCAAGAACGGTACCATTCAAGAAGACATTCTCACGCCCAGTGAACTCTGGATTGAATCCAGCACCTAACTCCAAAAGTGCTGCGATACGCCCCTTAACGACAATACTTCCGGCGGTCTCACCAAGCGTCCCGCAGATGATCTGCAAAAGGGTGGACTTGCCGGACCCATTTCGCCCAACTATCCCAAGTGTCTCACCGCGTGCGACCTCAAAGGTTACGCTTTTGAGCGCCTCGAACTTCCTATACCAGACATGCTTGCGAGAAGGGGATGAAAACATCTGCAGCAGTCGGTGAACCGGCCTTTCATAAACCGGGAAGACCTTACTCAAGTTCGTTGCGACGATTACGTTGTCAGATGACATCGCCAAAGCCCTTGCGCGTAACTCGGAAGAATGTATAGCCGGCATACATCACGACAACACCAAACATCAGATAGAGGCCAAGCCCCCACCAATCCGGCAATCTCCCCCAGAGCGCGACCTCTCTAGCCTGATCTATGATGAAAGTAAGCGGATTAAGCTTGACCATGAAACGAAAGTTCTCCGGCAGCGCGCTTACTGGAAACATGGCCGATGACAGGAACAGCATGGCCGTTGCCAAAACTCCGGTAACCTGGCTGATATCGCGCAGATAAACGCCTGCCGCCGCAAGGAACCACGACAGACCCAGCGTGAACACCACCAGTGGCAACAAGACGACAGGCAAAATGACGACTTGCCATGTGAAGGAGTGATCAATTGCCACGCGAAGCGCGACAAAGACCACGACATTCATCATTGCGTGAAACAACGCTGACACCACCATAGGCCAAGGCATCAGCTCGAGCGGAAATATGATCCTTTTGACGAAATTGGGGTTTGACGTTATCAGCAATGGCGCCCGCGTCAAACATTCCGCGAAAAATCCGTGCACAATAAGGCCGACAAAAAGGATAAGCGAATAATGGGCGCTGCCGTCCTGAACCTGTGGCCATTTAGCCTTCATGACGGAACCAAAGGCCAGCGTATAAACCAACAACATTAGAAATGGACTAATGAGAGACCAGAATAAGCCGAAGCTTGCCCCACGGTATCGCCCCAGAATTTCACGCTTGGACAGCTCGGCTACGAGAGACCGATGCTTACCGAATGGAGAAAACGGCTCAAACACAATATTTGCTGACACCGCTTTTTGTTCTAACATCCGACTTCTTCTCCAAATAAATCACATCTATAGATGCAAATCTTAATACGCGAGTGCCAATGAAAGCTCCTGCTGCAGATCTCGCACATCTTCAACGCCGACCGACAGCCTTACCAATCCAGCGGTGATGCCGAGGTGAGCCCTGTTCTTGGGCGGAATCGACGCATGCGTCATGATCGATGGAACTTCAATGAGACTTTCAACACCACCAAGCGACTCTGCGAGCGCAAATAGGTGACATTTCCTGAGCATTCGCTTTGCGGCCGGCCCGCCCCCCTTCAGACGAATACTCAAAACACCGCCGAAACCATTCATCTGAATCTTTGCCAGTACGTGCTGAGGGTGGCTCTTCAACCCAGGATATATGACCTCTTCAATAGCCGGATGGGTATTCAGCCATTCAGCCAAAGTCTGCGCATTTTCACAATGAGCCCTCATGCGAAGGTGCAAGGTTTTTAGTCCTCGCATAGCCAGAAATGCGTCGAATGGGCCACTAATCGCGCCGACAGAGTTCTGTAGAAAGCCCAACTGCTCCGCCAAGTCAGCTTTGGCCGCGATCACCAAGCCGCCAATCATATCGGAATGGCCGTTGAGATATTTCGTGGCCGAATGCAGCACCAAATCCGCACCAAGTTCAATAGGACGTTGCAATATCGGTGAGCAGAATGTGTTATCGACGACCAACAATAAGCCATGCTTTTTGGCGAAGGCTGCCAATTTTTTCAGATCCACTAGTTTAAGCATCGGATTGGTGGGCGTCTCGGCCCAGATCATCCGCGTATTCGGCTTTAGCGCCGCCCTCAGCGCCGCCGTGTCGTTCAGGTCGATGAAGCTGAAATCCAGCCCCGCGGAGCGACGGCGCACGCGTTCGAACAGGCGGTAGCTGCCGCCATAGAGGTCATCCATCGCGATCACGTGGCTGCCGGAATCCAGCAGATCCAGCACCGTGGCTGCCGCCGCCAATCCGGAGGCGAACGCGAAGCCGGCAACACCGCCTTCCAGATCCGCCACGCAACGCTCGTAGGCCATACGCGTAGGATTTTGCGTGCGCGAATATTCGTAGCCCTTGTGCTTGCCCGGGCTCTCCTGCACGTAGGTGGAGGTGGCGTATATCGGCGTCATGATGGCGCCGGTCGAAGGGTCGGGATGCTGGCCGGCATGTATCGCGCGTGTCCCGAGTCCATGGTGGGCGGCAGGTGTCTTCTTTGGCATGACGGGTGACCGTGCTGGTTGGGGGATGTGGAACTATCAAGTGACCACACCCTGAGGATCAGCGATTGTACCTTCGTGGGCTCCATTTGCCTTAACAACCACTGGCATCGGGCATGCCGGCCACATGCACTTGTATTTGATCAGCGGGTGGCCCGTGCGAGAATGTGATTTTGATGTCCAAAGGATCACGTGCCCGTATGGAAGTCCTACTCGTCACCGGCGGCGCCGGCTTCATCGGCGCAAATTTCGTGCTGAAGGCCGTGGCCGACGGCCTCACCGTGGTGAATCTCGACAAGCTTACCTATGCCGGCAACCTCGACACGCTGGCATCGCTCCATGGCAACAGCCGGCACGTGTTTGCCCATGGCGACATCGGCGACCGGGCGCTGGTGGCAAAGCTGCTGGCCGAGCACAAGCCCGATGCCATCGTGAACTTCGCCGCCGAGTCCCACGTGGACCGCTCCATCGACGGTCCGGCGGCCTTCGTCGAAACCAACGTGACCGGTACCCTCGGCTTGCTCGAGTGCGCCCGCGACTACTGGCGCTCGCTGGAGGGCGAGGCCCGCGAAGCGTTCCGCTTCCTGCACGTGTCCACCGACGAGGTCTACGGCTCGCTGGGGCCGGAAGGCAAGTTCACCGAAACCACGGCGTACGCACCGAACTCGCCCTACTCCGCCTCCAAGGCCGCCTCCGATCACCTGGTGCGGGCGTTCCACCATACCTACGGCCTGCCCACGCTCACCACCAACTGCTCGAACAACTACGGGCCTTACCAGTTCCCGGAAAAGCTGATCCCGCTGGTGATCCAGAAGGCACTGGCCGGTGAGTCGCTGCCGGTCTACGGCGACGGCATGAACATCCGCGACTGGCTGTTCGTGGGCGACCACTGCAGCGCGATCCGTCGGGTACTGGAAGGCGGCCGCGTGGGCGAGACCTACAACGTGGGCGGCAACGCCGAGCGCACCAACATCACCGTGGTGAAGACCATCTGCGCGCTGCTTGACGAGCGCCGCCCGCTGGCCGACGGCCGCAAGCGCGAGTCACTGATCACCTACGTCAAAGATCGTCCCGGCCACGACCGGCGCTACGCCATCGATGCCAGCAAACTCGAGCGCGAGCTGGGCTGGAAGCCGTCGCAGACTTTCGAGAGCGGCATTGCCGCCACTGTGGACTGGTACCTCGCCAACCAGCCGTGGGTGCAGCGCGTGCTCGACGGCAGCTACCGCATGGAGCGACTGGGATCATGAGCACGAAGCGCAAGGGCATCATCCTCGCCGGCGGCTCCGGCACGCGGCTGTATCCGATCACCCAGGCGATCAGCAAGCAGCTGCTGCCGGTGTACGACAAGCCGATGATCTACTACCCGCTGGCCACCCTGATGCTGGCTGGTATCCGCGACGTGCTGATCATCAACACGCCGCACGAGCAGGCGCTGTTCCAGCGGCTGCTGGGCGACGGCTCGCAATGGGGCATGAACCTCGAGTACGCCGTGCAACCCTCGCCGGACGGGCTCGCGCAGGCGTTCCTGATCGGCCGCGACTTCATCGGCGGCGATCCGAGCTGCCTGGTGCTGGGCGATAACATCTTCTACGGCCATGGCCTCACCGAAAGCCTGCGACGCGCCGCAGCCAGGGACCATGGTGCGACGGTGTTCGGCTACTGGGTGAAGGACCCGGAACGCTACGGTGTAGCCGAGTTCGATGCAGCCGGCAGGGTGGTCGGCCTGGAAGAGAAGCCGGCCAAGCCGAAATCCTCCTACGCCGTCACCGGGCTGTATTTCTATGACTCCCGGGTGTGCGACTACGCCGCGTCGCTCAAACCCTCCCCGCGCGGCGAACTGGAGATCACCGATCTCAACCGCTGTTACCTCGAGGATGGCTCGCTGCACCTTGAGCAGCTTGGCCGCGGCTTTGCGTGGCTGGACACCGGCACGCACGAGTCATTGATGGAGGCGGGCAACTACATCGAGACCATCGAGAACCGCCAGGGCCTGAAGGTCTGCTGCCCTGAGGAAATCGCGCATCTCAATGGCTGGGTCGACGACGCCCAGTTGCTGCGTCTAGCCGAGCCACTCGCCAAGACCGGCTACGGGCTGTATTTGCGAAAGCTTGTCGAGGAAGGCCACGCTCGATGAAGTTTGTTGAAACTCGCCTGCCCGGCGCCGTCGTCATTGAGCCGCAGGTATTCGGCGACGCCCGCGGCTTCTTCTACGAGAGCTACAACGAAGCCAAGTACCGTGAGGCGGGCATCGATCGTCGCTTCGTGCAGTCGAACGTCTCGCGTTCGGCCCGCGGCGTGCTGCGCGGCCTGCACTACCAGTGGCCCAACCCGCAGGGCAAGCTGGTCAGCGTACTGGAGGGCGAGGTGTTCGACGTGGCCGTGGACATCCGCCGCGGCTCGCCCACGTTCGGGCAGTGGGCCGGGGTCATGCTCACGGCGGAGAACCACCGGCATTTCTGGATACCGGAGGGTTTCGCGCACGGCTTTTGCGTGCTCTCCGAATACGCCACTTTCGCCTACCAGTGCACCGCACTGTATGACGCGAAGGCGGACGCGGGCATCCGCTGGAACGATGCCGCCATCGGCATCGACTGGCCGGTCACCGAGCCGCTGTTGTCGGACAAGGACGCCAGAGCGCCGCTGTTGAACGAGGTCGCCACCGAGCGCCTTCCGGTGTTCGTCGCATGAAGATCCTGCTGCTGGGCGCCAACGGCCAACTCGGCCGCAGCTTCGTCGAAGATGGGCGTCTGGCCCGCATGGGCATACTCGCCACCGCCAGCCGCGACGGACGGCGTTTCGATGGTGCATCCATCGAGACGGCCGACCTGGCCCTTCCTGACACCCTCGACGCCGCGCTCGACACGATTGCCCCGGATGTCATCGTCAACGCAGCCGCCTACACCGCGGTGGACCGCGCCGAACAGGAGGAGGCCCTCGCCACGCGCGTCAACGGCGAGGCCGTCGGACGACTGGGGCAGTGGGCGCAGCGGCATGGCGCGCTCGTCGTCCATTTCTCGACCGACTACGTCTTCGACGGCTCCTCGACGCAGCCCTACCGGACCACCGATCCCACCGGGCCGCTCGGCGCCTACGGCCGAAGCAAGCTCGCCGGCGAGCGAGCGCTCCAGGCCAGCGGCGCAGGGCATCTGATTTTCCGCACGGCTTGGGTCTATGCCGCCCACGGGCACAATTTCCTGCGGACCATGCTGCGCCTCGGCGGTGAGCGGGACTCGCTGGGCGTTGTCGCCGACCAGCACGGCGCCCCTACCAGCACCGATGTCATCGTCGATGGCACGCTCGTGGCGCTGGTAGCCTGGCTGGCGACGGACGAGGCGGGCCGGAAAGGCATGCGCGGCATCCACCATCTCGTCGCCAGCGGGAGCACGACCTGGCACGGCTTCGCCGAGGCGATCTTTGCCGAGGCGAGCCAGCGCGGATTGCTAGCGCGGACTCCGGAAGTACGTGCGATCGACACAGCGCAGTTCCCGACACCGGCCAGGCGACCGACCTGGTCGGTACTCGACAACCGAGACATGGCTGAGCAATTCGGTTATCGCCCCCCCGACTGGCGCGAGGCGCTGGTCGCCGTGATGGATCGGCTCGCTGCAAACTGATTGCCACGGCGCAGCCGACTGGCTGGCAGGCGTACGGCGAGTGAGCGAGAATCCCGGGACCGACTCCCGGGGCGCGCTGAAATCCGGCGTCGCCCGAAGGGCCCGACCAGGATCCGGATTTCATGCTGACCCCCCTTATCCTCAGCGGCGGCAGCGGCACGCGCCTGTGGCCGGTGTCGCGGCGCAACCTGCCCAAGCAGTTCCTGTCGCTGGCCGGCAGCGGCACGCTGTTCGAACAAACGATTCAGCGCACGCGCGAACTACCGGACGTCACCGCGCCGATCGTCGTGGCCAGCGAGGACCATCGATTCCTCGCCGCGGAGCAGCTGATGGAGGCGGGCGTCGAGGGCGCCACCATCATCCTCGAGCCCATGGCCCGCAACACCGCGCCGGCGATCGCGCTGGGCGCGCTGCACGCCGTCGAGAGGGACCCCGATGCCGTCCTGCTGGTGCTTCCCGCCGATCACCTGATCGGCGATACGGTGAACTTCGTGGATGCCGTAACGCGCGCCCTGCCTACCGCCGCAGCCGGGTGGCTGGTCACCTTCGGCATCCGCCCGGATCGACCGGAAACGGGCTTCGGCTACATCCGCCGCGGCGAAGAGCTCCCCGAAGGGGGCTTCCGGGTGGAGCGCTTCGTCGAGAAGCCCGATCTTCCCACGGCCCAGTCGTATCTCGACGACGGTGGCTACGACTGGAACTCCGGCATGTTCCTGTTCAAGGCGGCGCGCTATCTCGAGGAGTTGGCCGAGCACGCGCCGGAGATGCTCGCTGCGGTGCGAGCAGCCCACGCCGCCGCAAAGGCCGACCTGGACTTCGTGCGCATCGACGCCGACCTGTTCGCACGCAGCCCGGACGACTCGATCGACTATGCGGTGATGGAAAAGACGCGTCGCGCCGCCGTGCTGCCGGTGAGCTGCGGCTGGAGCGACATCGGTTCGTGGTCGGCCTTGTGGCTGGCCGGCGAGCGCGATGCCGACGGCAACCTGCGGGAGGGCGACACGCTGACCGTCAACGCCCACGGCTGCCTGCTGCGCTCGCACGAGCGTCACCTGATCGCAGCTGTCGGCGTGGACGACCTGATCGTCGTGTCCACCCCGGATGCCACGCTGGTCGCCCATCGCGATGCCGCGCAGGATGTCAAGAAAGTCGTCGACCAGCTCAAGGCCTCGGGTCGCACCGAGCACTCGTTCCACCGGGTGGTCCGGCGCCCCTGGGGCAGCTACGACTCGCTGGAGGAAGGCGAGCGTTTCCAGGTCAAACGCATCGTAGTGAAGCCCGGCGCTTCCCTGAGCCTGCAGAAGCACCACCACCGCGCGGAGCACTGGATCGTGGTTTCCGGCACCGCCGAGGTCACCTGCGACGAGAAGGTGTTCCTGCTGGGCGAGAACCAGAGCACCTATATCCCGCTCGGCAGCGTCCATCGGCTGCGCAACCCAGGCAAGGTGCCGCTGGAACTGATCGAGGTGCAGTCGGGCAGCTATCTCGGCGAGGACGACATCGTCCGCTTCGACGACGTCTACGGACGGGCGTAGGCAACCGAATCGCACCAGCGAATTCGAATGACACCCATCGCAATGCTTTGAGCGCGGCGATGATCTGTCATCGATTCTCTTGGATGAAGCGCCTATTCATTGGCGAGAGATACATTTAAGACTCTCCAAGGTAGAGCGGCTCGAGCCACGCCGCGATCGCATCTAAATGTGGCGTGCGGCGATAGTTCTGAACCAGCGCACGCCAATGCGCTACGGCCGAGTCTGAGCCATAGAGTTCGGCTTCCTCAGTCTTCTGGTGGTATTTGCTCTTCACCAGTACCGGCACACTTCTGCACGCCTTGTGGTGTCGTGACTTGGTTACGGTTGCGCCAATCGCGCCGGGTGTACTGCATGTCGTCGTCGAGGATGAACTGATCCACCGCGGCAATCGTGTCGAAATACCCTTTCCAAGGAATGTAGCTGGATTGGACGATGGCAACCCTTTTCATTGCACTGCTCTTTTGGCCTTGAAGATTCGATAGGCAGGGTTGGGCGAGCCGGAAGTTGGATCGAAGTTGTCAAGGATGTACTGGTAGGTCAACGGGTGCGTGTTTTGGAAGCGCAGTGCGTCACGACCATCGAGTGGCATATCGAATACAAGCACAAATCCCGGTTTGGAAGCTTGGATTCGTTTGATCTCCTCTCTCTCGAACGCCGCTGGGCGGGGAGAGAGAGGATATATTTCCCACATCGGCGACTTACGCCCCAACAATGCATAAGCACCGGGCCAATAGGGTACAGCGATGAAGCTTCGCCCATGCGGGGCATACTCGCTGGCCAGGCTCCGCAGCAGGCTCACGTCGCGAGCCGTCCCGAGATCCATCTGCAGCGTGCTGCCGGAGATTTCCACGTCGACGCACCTGTGCGCCCTGCACTGCCACCCTGGCTGAAACACGAGCATCACCCACACACTCGCTGCGCAAAGCACGAGCGCGAAGGACCACTTGATTCGAGGGGAACAGGTAGAAAGAAAGGCCAGAATACCCACCAGCATGGGAAAGATGCTTTGGGCGAGATGATTTATGTCTGCTCTGGAATAGGCAAAGTGTGCGTATGGCAGCATCAAAAACGACGCGGCCACTAGCGCTGGAGCGACATGTCTGTTGCGAAGCCTTTGCGAAATCACCCAGCCGATGGACAGCGTGCCGACAACGAGCTCCCCCACGAAGAATAGCCCGACCAGAACTTCGCGGATCGCGGCTCCCGTTGACAACGACGCGAAAGGAACGCGCCACGGCCACGGCACTGGAAGAGGGATGTTGGTGGCTTTGATTTCGAAGAGGAAACGAATGCTCTCCCAGAACGCGCTGGCAAACCCAGGGATCAGAAGCAGCATGAGCCATATTGGGGTGTAGCCCGACACAACGCCCGCCCCCCAGAGCATGAGCTTCTTGATCGGACTTACGCCTTCCGAACGCTTGCAGCTGAGCCAACCGATGACGCCCAGACTGGCGAGGGTGCCATAGACGCCATGATTTCGACCAAAGACCGCTATCAGCCCGACACAAAACCCCGTCAGGAAGTACCTGCGACCATCCGGCTTTTCAACCAGGTAGGCCAACGCCCCGATCAAGAAGATCGCCAGTGAGATATCGAAAAGTTTGTGTCGCGGAAACATCCACGCCATTAAGGTCACGGCAGACAGGAATAGATAGAACAAGCCTTGCTTGCCAGCTGTCCGTGCAATCAGCAGCAGCCCGACCGAAAGGCCCATGGCTTGAAAAACTGCCACGGTGACTCGAACGGCCATGATGCCGCCGCCCCCACAAAGCTCCATTAGCGCGGCCGACCAGTAGTAGCGCCCCGGGTCATAAGACATGAAGTCGCGGACAGGCACCTCTCCCTGCATCACTCGCTGAATGCCGTACCAAAGGAATCCTTCATCCCACAGGCTGAAGCCTTTGTTGCCTTGCCACATGAAGAGGATTGCGACGCTAACGACTGCCAAAATCACCAACTGCAGCTGCAGGATTCTGCTTTTATTGGAAGTCGATTGCATGATTCTTGGCGATCGTAAAATGACTTATTCTAGCAGGCAGTCGAGAGGACCGCGCCGGAAGCGTCAGCCATGGCTCGCGCCATCGAAGTACTACCCGAGAAGTATCCGGGATTCCGCTCTCCATCATTTTGGTTAAGCACTTCGCTCGTCATCCGTACAGGAATCGCCCTTCCCGAGCACAAGCGAGGGGTATGTGTCGTCTACAGCGGACGCCCCTCGCTGGAAACAACGGAGCAGCAGACTTTTCCTGCTTTAATCTTTCGGACTACATGGATGACTCGGTGACGACAGACCCGATCGCCGTCGATTCAAACCTTAATCAGCCGGAAATCAATATCCGTAACTCGGTCACACGAGCATGTAGAAGGCGCGGATCGGCGCGCGCCTCCACATTGAGGCGCAGCAGCGGCTCGGTGTTCGACGAGCGCAGGTTGAAGCGCCAGCTGCCGAACGAGGCGCTGACGCCGTCGACGCGATCCAGTTCGGGTCGCTGGTCGGCGTAGTACGCCAACACCCGCTCCACCGTCGCCGCTGCGTCGTCCACTCGGAAGTTGATCTCGCCGCTGCACGGGAACGCGCGCATGCGCTCGTCCAGCATGTCGGCCAGCGGTTGCCCGGTGCGGCACATCCGCTCGGCCACCAGCAGCCACGGGATCATGCCGGAGTCGCAATAGGCGAAGTCGCGAAAGTAGTGGTGGGCGCTCATCTCGCCACCGTACACCGCGTCCTCGGCGCGCATGCGCTCCTTGATGAAGGCATGGCCGGTCTTGCTTTCCACCGGCACGCCGCCGGCCGCGTGCACCATGTCGATGGTGTTCCAGGTCAGCCGTGGGTCGTGGATGATCTTCGCTCCCGGATGCTTTTCGAGCATCTGCGCGGCGAGCAGGCCGACGATGTAGTAGCCCTCGATGAAGCGCCCCTGCGCATCGAACAGGAAGCAGCGGTCGAAGTCGCCGTCCCAGGCGATGCCCAGGTCGGCACCCGAGTCGATCACCGCCTGTGCCGTCGCGGAACGATTCTCCGGCAGTAGCGGATTGGGGATGCCGTTCGGGAATCGACCATCCGGTTCGTGGTGGATGCGCACGAACTCGAACGGCAGGTGCGGTGCCAACAGATCGACGATCGCGCCGGCCCCGCCATTGCCCGCATTGACCACGATCTTCAGCGGGCGCAGCGCGGGCCGATCCAGGTAGCCGAGCAGGTGTTCGATGTAGGCGGATTTGTCGTGATCGCGCACCACCGTGCCGACGGTGGCCGCCGCAGGCCCGAAGGCGTTCGCCTCGACCGCGCGCTCGATGTCGCGCAAACCCGTGTCACCGCTGATCGGCCGGGCGCCCTCGCGCACCAGCTTCATGCCGTTGTAGTCGATCGGGTTGTGGCTGGCGGTCACCATGATGCCGCCGGCCACGCCGCGGTGGGCGGTCTGGAAATAGACCTCCTCGGTGCCGCACAGTCCGATGTCGATAACGTCGCAGCCGCCTTCGTTGAGCCCCCGGCTGACCGCCGCGGCCAGCGCCGGGCTGTCCAGCCGCACGTCGTAGCCGACGACCACGACCCCGGCGCCGACGACGCCGGCATAGGCGCGCCCGATGCGGTAGGCGATATCGGGGTTCAGCTCGTCCGGCATCCGTCCGCGGATGTCATAGGCCTTGAAGCATTTCATCGGCATTCCGGCTGGGGGTGTGCTGGGGCGGGATGGTCGGTCGGTGATTCAGGCACGCGCGTGCCGCACATGCCGCCACACGTAGAGCCCGGCACCCAGAACAACCAGCGCCACGATCGCGGCATCGAAGCGATGGAAATACACGCCCAGCGTGTTCCAGTGCTCGCCCAGCTTGACGCCTATCCATGCCAGTCCCCAGCACCAGATCAGCGAGCCGAGGAAGGTGTAGGCGGTGAACCGGCCGAGCGGCATGCGCGCGACGCCGGCAGGGAACGCGATGAACGTGCGCACCACCGGCAGCAGGCGGCCCACGAAGATCGTGATGTCGCCGTGCCGCTGGAACCAGCGATCGGCCAGGTCCAGGTCGCGGTGGGAAACCAGCACGTACCTGCCGTAGCGTTCGACCAGCGGCCGCCCACCCTTGGCGCCGATCGCATAGGCCAGCCAGGAGCCAATCACGCAACCCACGGCCCCGGCCAGCGTGACAAGCCACAGCTTCAGCTCGCCGCGGGAGACCAGGTACCCGGAGAACGGCATGATGATCTCCGAGGGCACTGGGACGCAGGCGCTCTCCACCGCCATCAGCAACGCGATGCCGACGTACTGGAACCGCGAGATCACCGCGATGACAAAGGCGGCCAGCGCGGCAATGAGCTTTTCCATCATCCGTCGTTATTCCACCGTCACCGACTTGGCCAGATTGCGCGGCTGGTCCACGTCGGTACCGCGCAGCACCGCCACGTGGTAGGCGAGCAGCTGCAGCGGGATGGTGAACACGGCCGGGGCGATGAACTCGCCCACCGGGTCGAGCCGCAGGGCCACGCCCTTGCCGGTTTCGGCATCCATGCCGGCGTCGCCGGCGGCGAACACGATCAGCTCACCACCGCGGGCCTTCACTTCCTGCAGGTTGGACTTGAGCTTGTCCAGCAGCGGGCCGCTCGGTGCAACAGCCACCACCGGCATCTCCTCGTCGACCAGCGCCAGCGGGCCGTGCTTGAGCTCGCCGGCCGGGTAGGCCTCGGCGTGGATGTAGGAGATCTCCTTGAGCTTGAGCGAGCCCTCCAGCGCCACCGGGTACTGCGCACCGCGACCGAGGAACAGCGCGTGCTGGCGGTGGATGAAGCGTGCCGACAGCTCCACGACCTGCGGCTCCAGCGCCAGTGCGCGCTCGATCGCGCGGGGCAGCGAGATCAGCTGCTGGCAGAGATCGGCGTAACGCGCGGCACCCAGCCCGCGCTGCTGGGCCAGCTGCAGCGTGAGCAGCGCCAGCGCGGTGAGCTGGGTGGTGAACGCCTTGGTCGAGGCCACGCCGATCTCCGGGCCGGCCCGGGTCATCAGCTTGAGGTCGGCCTCGCGTACCACCGAGGACTCCGGCACGTTGCAGATCGCCAGCGTGCCCAGGTAGCCGCGACGGCGCGATTCGCGCATCGCCGCCAGCGTGTCGGCGGTTTCGCCGGACTGAGAAATGGCCACGAACAGGGTGCCCGGCGGCACCACCACCTCGCGGTAGCGGTACTCGCTGGCCACCTCGACGCTGACCGGCAGACGGGCGAATTCCTCGATCCAGTAACGCGCCACCATGCCGGCGTGGTAGCTGGTGCCGCAGGCGACGATGTGGATGCCCTGCACCTTGGCCAGCAGCTCGTCGCCGCCCACGCCGAAGATGTTCGGCAGCACGCCGTGCGGGCCGATGCGCGACTCCAGCGTGTCGGCCACCGCACGCGGCTGCTCGAAGATTTCCTTCTGCATGTAGTGGCGGTACTCGCCGCGCTCGACGGCGTCGGTGGACAGCTCGCTCTCGTGCACGGCGCGTTCGGCGGGCTGGCCGTCGAGCGTGAAGACCCGGGCCGACTCGCGGGTGATCTCCACCACGTCGTTCTCTTCCAGGTAGATCATGCGGTTGGTCACCTGGATCAGCGCCTGGGCGTCGGAGCCGAGGAAGTGCTCGCCGATGCCGACGCCGACCAGCAGCGGCGCGCCGCGCCGGGCACCGACCACGCAACCCGGTTCGTCACGGCTGATCACTGCGATCGCGTAGGCGCCTTCCAGCTCGCGCACCACCGCCAGCACCGCCTCGCGCAGGCTGCCGCCCCGGGCCAGCCGCGACTCGATGAGCGCGGCGATGACCTCGGTGTCCGTCTCGGACGTGAACACGTGTCCCTTCGCCTGCAGCTCGGCGCGCAGCGGCGCGTAGTTCTCGATGATGCCGTTGTGCACGAGGGCGACACGGCCCGCCATGTGCGGATGGGCATTGGCCTCGTTCGGCACGCCATGGGTGGCCCAGCGGGTGTGCGCGATGCCGGTGCTGCCCGGCAGCGGATCGGCCAGGTACAGCGCCTCCATTTCGCGCACTTTGCCCTTGGCGCGCACGCGGCGGATCCCCCCGCCGTCCAGCACGGCCAGGCCGGCCGAGTCGTAACCACGATATTCGAGCGCCTTCAGGCCGGCGATCAGCAGGGGCGCGACGTCGCGCTGGGCTACTGCTGCAACGATTCCACACATGTCGTCATTCCTTCGCAGGGAACGGGCACCTGGCCCGGCGGCCGCATGGTGGCGGCGGTGGATTCCAACATCCTTTCGCGCGGGGAGCGCAATGTCATCAGGGTACCCGCCGACGCAGGTAGTTCAGCAGATCGATGCGCGTGATCAGGCCCATGAAGCGCTCGCCGTCCATCACGATCGCCACCAGCCCGCGCTCGAACACCGGCAGCAGCGACTCGATCGGCGAATGCACGTCGATCTTCTGCAGCGAGGTGATCATCGCGGTGGAGACCGGGTCTCGGAAGCGCGACTGGTCGGCGTGCACGTGCATCAGCACGTCCGATTCGTCGACGATGCCGACCAGCTGGTCGCCCTCCATCACCGGCAGCTGCGAGACGTCGTACAGCTTCATCCGGGTGTATGCGGTCATCAGCAGCTCGTTGGGACCCACCACGATGGTGTCGCGCCGGGCAAACGGGCGTAGCAGCAGGTCGCGCAGGTCGCCGTGCTGCTCGCGCTCGAGGAAGCCGTTGTCCAGCATCCAGTAGTCGTTGTACATCTTCGACAGGTACTTGTTGCCGGTATCGCACACCAGCGAGACGACCCGCTTGGGCACGGTCTGTTCACGGCAGTACTTCAGCGCCGCCGCCAGCAGGGTGCCGGACGACGAACCGCCCAGGATGCCCTCTTTCGCCAGCAGCTCGCGACCGGCCAGGAAGCTCTCCCGGTCGGAGATCGCATAGGCCTTCTTCACCCGGGAGAAATCGCTGATCGAGGGCAGGAAATCCTCGCCGATCCCCTCGACCATCCAGCTGCCGGACTTCTCCGACAACGTGCCCTCGTTGATGTACTGGGCCAGGATCGAACCCACCGGATCGGCCAGCACCAGCTCGGTCTGCGGCGAGTGCTCGGCGAAGTAGCGCGACAGGCCGGTCATGGTGCCCGACGAGCCGCAGCCGAACACGATCGCGTCGACCCGGCCGTCCATCTGCTCGAGGATCTCCGGCCCGGTGGTCTCGTAATGCGCGCGCGGGTTGTCGGGATTGCCGAACTGGTTGATGAAGTAGGCGCCAGGCGTCTCGCGGGCGATCCGCTCGGCCATGTCCTGGTAGTACTCGGGATGGCCCTTGGCCACGTCCGAACGGGTCAGCACCACCTCGGCGCCCATCGCCTTGAGGTTGAAGATCTTCTCCCGGCTCATCTTGTCCGGAACGACCAGGATCAGCTTGTAGCCCTTCTGCTGGGCGACCAGCGCCAGACCGATGCCGGTATTGCCGGCGGTCCCTTCGACCAGGGTAGCCCCCGGGCGGATCTTTCCGGCCTTCTCGGCCGCCTCGATCATGGACAGGCCGATGCGGTCCTTGATCGAACCGCCGGGATTGGCGCTCTCGAGCTTGAGGAACAGCTCGCAGCTCCCCGTATCCAGATGGTTGGCACGCACCATGGGGGTGTGGCCGATCAGGTCGAGAACGCTGGCGTGAACCGTCATGGAAGCTCCGTGGCTGAGGACCGGGACCGGTCACTGCCCGGTCCGTGAGACCGCCATGATAGCCGACTCCCCCTTGGCACCATGGCAAGAAAAAGGCCCGGCATCCTGCGGATCCCGGGCCCTTGTCGCTGCCAACCGGCGTGACGTCAGTGCTGTCGCTGCATCTGCGCATCCCAGATGCGTTGCAGGCGGTCCTTGGCGTAGAGCTTCTCGCGTTTCATCACAGCGAGCTTGGTTTCGGGAATGGGGAGCACGCCGATATCCGCATCGTGCACCTTGCTGTCGAGCTCCCTGTGGCGCTGGTACAGCGCGCGAAACTCCTTGTTGGACTTCAGCAATGCTTCGACATCATCACGCGACTGGTTTTCGAACATGGGTCGACCTCCTCGCTGGGAAAACGGGCGCGTGACCGGTGCGCCCGCGGCGTGGTGAGGCATGCGCGAACCGCCCGCACCGGGGAATCGGTGCATGGCTCGGACGGTTGGGGATACGGTGGGCGCATGCGACGGGTCAGGTAATCCGCGCGACGCACATGCCACGCGGATGACCGACGCTACTCCGCCTCCGGGGTGGGTGCAAGGCCGTGCGGTGGCACGACTGATGCTAAGCGAATGCCCAGAAAAAGCCTGTCAAAACAGCTTGTTGAAGTCGGGCACGCCACCACGGTGGCGCACCCGGCAACACTCAGGGCTTGCCCTTCTTCTTCGCCGGCTTCGACGGTTCGGACGGAGCCGCCCCCCCCTCCATCTGCGAGCGCAGGGCCCGTGCCGCCTGGGCGGCGAGCGCGGCCTCGCGTTTGGCGGCATTGGCCACCCGGCTTTGCGCGGCGGCGAGCTTCTTGGCGCGCTCGGCCTCGGCCTTGGCCTGTTCGGCCGCCTGGGCCGCCTCCATGCCCTGCTGCTGCAGGCGCTGGGCCTCTTCCTGGGCGAGCTGGTACTGCAGGCGCTGCCGCTCCAGCTCGAGGCGGGCGGCCTCGGCGTCGCGACGGGCGGACTCCAGCATGATCTGGTCATGCTCGCGGTCGAGCTTGGCCAGCCGCGCCTGTGCGTCCTGCAACTGCGCGGCCGCCCGGGCAAGGTCGACCCTGCGTTCAGCCAGGTAGAGGGCGTGCGGCCGCTCCTTCGAACGGGCATCGGCCAACTGCGCCAGGGCATCCCGGGCACGCGCCTGCTCGGCCATGGCGTAATGGCCCAGCACCGGATCATTGGCCAGCTGGTCCAGGCTGGTGGTCAGACGGGCGAGGTCGATATCGTCCTTGGCGGCAAACGCGATGCCACTGCCGAGCGACAGTCCGAGGGCAAACAGCACAGTCGTCAGGCGCTTCATGGCTGCCCCCCCTGGGCGTTGGCGGACGAAGATGGCGTGGCCGGCTGCGGCACCGTCTGGAAGCCGTTACCGGCCGGCATCGGGGCGGCCAGCACCGAAGCGGAGGGTGCCGGCATGTCGGCGGCCGGTGCCGCGGAAGGCAGGCTGGCAGGCATCTGCGACTGGCCGGAGAGCTCCGGGTGGGCCTTCTCCATCGCCTCGCGCAACCGCGCGTTCTCGTCGGTCTTGGCCTGGATCCTGGCCCGGACGCCGCCCAGGCGCGCCTTGGCCGCCGCCAGCTCGGCATCGGCCTGGGCCTCGGTGGCCAGGTCGGCCGCATCGGCGTACTTGCGCGAGGCCATGGCGTCCTGCGCCTGCTGGAACTTGTTCTGGGCGAACGTCAGGTCCACCGGGGCGTAATCCGCCGCATCGGCATCGCGGGCGGCCTGCAGTTGGGTCTGGGCGGCGCTCATTGCGGCATCCGGAGGCGGTACGCTTGCACACCCCCCCAGGGCCAACAGGGCGACCAGCGGCAGGCTGCGCGTCCACCCGCCGGAACGGGGGGCACCGGCCTCAGGCCGGGAAAAGCTGTGCACCATCACTCAGTACCTCGTAGTGTTGCGGCGTATTGTCCGTGGGCATAATCGCCGGTGCAATGTAGTTGAATCCAGGGGACTTCAGGTGGATATCGGTTACTTCCTCAAGCTGATGGTGGACAAGGGCGCGTCGGACATGTTCCTGACCACGGGCGCTCCGGTGAACATCAAGGTCGAAGGCAAGCTCTACCCGCTGGGGAACACCGGCCTGCCGGGCGGCATGGTCAAGAAGATCGCCTACTCGCTGATGGACGAAGGCCAGGTGCCGCAGTTCGAGCGCGACCTGGAGCTCAACATGGCGCTGGCGGTGAAGGAGGCCGGCCGCTTCCGCATCAACGTGTTCAAGCAGCGCGGCGAGGTCGGCATGGTAATCCGCGCGATCAAGAGCGACATCCCGAACATCGAGCAGCTGCAGCTGCCGCCGATCTTCCGCGAACTGATCATGGAGCAGCGCGGGCTGATCCTCGTGGTCGGCGCCACCGGCTCGGGCAAGTCCACCACGCTGGCGGCGATGCTCGATCACCGCAACTCCAACTCACCGGGCCACATCCTCACCATCGAGGATCCGATCGAGTTCCTGCACCGGCACAAGAAGTCGATCATCAACCAGCGCGAAGTCGGCCTGGACACGCACAGCTACCACGAGGCGCTGAAGAACGCGATGCGCGAGGCGCCGGACGTGATCATGATCGGCGAGATCCGCGACACCGACACCATGGAGGCGGCGATCGCCTTCTCCGAAACCGGCCACCTCTGCCTGGCGACCCTGCACTCGAACAACGCCGACCAGACGCTGGAGCGCATCCTCAACTTCTTCCCCGAGTCGGCGCACAAGAACGTGCTGATGAACCTGGCGCTGAACCTGCGCGCGGTGATCAGCCAGCGCCTGGTGATCGGCAAGGACGGTCGCCGCCTGCCAGCAGTGGAAGTGCTGCTGAACACCCCGCTGATCCGCGACATGATCCGCCGCGGCCAGATCCACGAGGTGAAGGAGGCGATGGACCGCAGCCTGCAGGAAGGCATGCAGACCTTCGACCAGTCGCTCTACCGGCTCTACAAGAGCGGCCGGATCGAACTGGACGAGGCGCTGGCCAAGGCCGACTCGCGCGACGGCCTGGCGCTGAAGATCCGCCTGGCCGAGGGCGGCGGCTCGAACGCCGACACCGAGCTGGCCGGCAACGACCCTTACGGCCTGGGCTTCTGACCCCCTCGCCCCGTGGCCGGCGCCTCAGGCGCCGGCAGGCGGGGCATCCGGCTGCCGCTCCGGCACCGCCGCCTGAAACGCCGGCAAGGCCATGCACTCGGCCTGGATGCGGCGGATCGTGGGGTAGGCATCCAGTGGCAACTGCCAGCGCGTGGCGTTGTAGAGCTGCGGAACCAGGCAGATGTCGGCCAGTCCCGGCTCGTCGCCATGGCAGAACGTGCCGGTGGCCACGTTGTCGGCCAGCATCGCCTCGACCGCCGCCAGGCCCACGGCCATCCAGTGACGGTTCCAGTCGGCCCGCTGCGCCTCGGTGGCGCCGAATCGCGCCTCCAGTGCCTGCATCAGGCGCAGGTTGCCCAGGGGGTGGATATCGCAGGCGATGGTCTGAGCCAGTGCCCTGACTCGAGCACGGCCACGCGGATCGACCGGCAGCAGCGGCGGATCCGGGCACATCTCGTCCAGGTACTCGACGATCGCCAGCGACTGGGTGAACACCCGCTCGCCGTCGACCAGAGCCGGCACCAGCTCCTGCGGGTTGATCGCGTGATAAGCCTCGCCGTGCTGTTCGCCGCCACCGCGAACCAGGTGCACCGGGCGGTTTTCCCACGCCAGTCCCTTCAGCGCCAGTGCGATGCGCACCCGATACGCGGCGCTGGAGCGCCAGTAGCCGTAAAGCGCGAGGTCCTGAAGCATGGGGCTGTCTCCTGCCGGGCCGGTGGGGTGCCAAGCATACCCGGCGGCGTTTGCATCCCCGCATGGGCACCACGAAAATGGCGGATCACGGCAGCAGCCGCCCGGGCAACCAACCGCCCTCCCGCACCATCACCAGGAGTCCCGTCGTGTCCTTCCTCCGCATGAGCGACCTCGATCTGCGCGGCAAGCGCGTGCTGATCCGCGAAGACCTGAACGTACCGATCGAGGACGGTCGCATCACCTCGACCCAGCGCCTGGACGCCTCGCTGCCCACCATCAAGGCCGCACGCGACGCCGGCGCCAAGGTGATGGTGCTGTCGCACCTGGGCCGCCCGAAGGAAGGCCAGTTCGACGAAGCCTCCTCGCTGGCGCCGGTCGCCGCCTGGCTGGGCGAAAAGCTCGGCAAGCCGGTACGGCTGGTGCGCGACTACCTCGACGGCGTCGAGGTGGCCGACGGCGAGGTGGTGGTGCTGGAGAACTGCCGCATGAACATCGGCGAGGGCAAGGACGACGAGGCGCTGTCGAAGAAGTACGCGGCGCTGTGCGACGTGTTCGTGATGGACGCCTTCGGCACCGCGCACCGCGCCCAGGCTTCCACCCATGGGGTGATCCGCTTCGCCAAGGTGGCGGCGGCCGGCCCGCTGCTGGCCGCGGAGCTGGACGCGCTGGGTAAGGCACTGGAGCACCCGGCCAAGCCGCTGCTGGCGATCGTCGCCGGCTCCAAGGTCTCCACCAAGCTCACCCTGCTGGAGAACCTGATCGGCAAGGTGGACCAGCTGATCGTGGGGGGCGGCATCGCCAACACATTCATCGCCGCCGCCGGGCACGGCGTCGGCAACTCGCTGTACGAGCCGGACCTGATCGATGCGGCGAAAAAGGTCATCGCCGACGCCAAGCGGCGCGGCGCCGAGGTGCCGATGCCGGTGGACGTGGTGGTCGCCACCGAGTTTTCCGCCCAGGCTTCGCCGATGGTGAAGCTGGTGGACCAGGTCAAGGATGGCGAGATGATCCTGGACATCGGCCCGGAGACCGCCAAGCGCTACGCCGCGCTGATCGCCAAGGCCGGCACGGTGGTGTGGAACGGCCCGGTGGGCGTGTTCGAGTTCGACGCCTTCGGCATGGGCACCGAGACCCTGGCCCGCGCGATCGCCGCCTCCCCGGCGTTTTCGATCGCCGGCGGTGGCGACACGCTTGCCGCAGTGGACAAGTACGGCATCGAGAAGGACGTGTCCTACATCTCCACCGGCGGCGGCGCGTTCCTCGAGTTTCTCGAGGGCAAGGAACTGCCGGCGGTGGCGGCACTCAAGGCCCGCGTCAAAGACTGACGCCCCGTCCCGTCCTCTATAGGAGCCCTCTCGCGGGCTCCTACAGCGCTCAGCCCCTATCGCACAGGATGCGCCGCACGGCGGCGATCACGCGCTCCACATCTTCCCCGGACAGTCCGGGGTTGAGGGGCAGGCTGACGGTCTGCCGACCCAGACGCATCGCGTTCGGCCACCGCTCCGGCGACCAGCCGTAGCGCCGCTGGTAGTAGGGGTGTTCGGGGACGGCCAGGTAATGCACGCCGGTACCGATCCGCGCCGCGTTCATGGCGTCGAGGAAGGCGTCGCGCGAGATGCCGCAGCGCGCCTCGTCGATCATCACGGTGTACAGGTGCAGGCCGTGCCGGGTGTCTGCCTCCGGCGCCGCCGGCAGACCGATCGGCAGGTCGGCGAAGGCCTCGTCGTAACGCCGCCAGATCGCCTGGCGGCGCGCCCAGTGGTGTTCCACCTTGGCCAGCTGCGGCAGCCCGATCGCCGCCTGCAGGTCCATCATGTTGTATTTGAAGCCGCACTCCAGCACCTGGTAATGCTTGTAGCCGGCATCGCCGAAGCGGTGCCAGGCGTCCTTGCTCATGCCGTGCAAGGCGAGCATGCGGGCACGGGCGATACGCTCGCGGTCGCGGCCGAGGATCATGCCGCCCTCGCCGGTGACCACGTTCTTGGTCACGTAGAAGCTGAAGCAGCCGAAATCGCCGAATGAGCCGGCCGGCTGGCCGCGGAAGGTGGTTTCGATCGCATGGGCACAGTCCTCGATCACCACCAGGTCATGCCGCCGGGCGATGTCCATGATCCGGTCCATCGCGCAGGGTCGACCGGCGAAGTGCACCGGCAGGATCGCGCGGGTGCGCGGGGTGATCGCCGCCTCGATCGCGTCCGGGTCGATGTTCTGGGTGACCGGATCGACGTCCGCCAGCACCGGCACCAGGCCGGCGTGCTCGATCGCGTTGACCGTCGCGCAGAACGTGAGCGGAGTAGTGATCACCTCGGCTCCCGGCTCGAGGCTGGCCGCGACCATGCTCACGTGAAGCGCCGCGGTGCAGGAATTCACTGCTGCGACGCGTTCGGCGCCGGCCTGCCTGTACTCGGCGAACGCGCGCTCGAAGCGGGCTACCCGCGGCCCGGTGCCCAGCCAACCCGACCGCATGCACGCCTCGACCTCGGCGATCTCCTCCTCGCCGACGCTCGGCGCTCCGAAGACGATGAAACGTTCCTGCTCGACCATGTCCGCCGCTCCGCAAAAGCGATGGGCCGCTCGCGCGGCCCATCGTCGACCCGTCGTGAGGCCCGATCAACCCACCACGCGCTTGACCGCATCCACCACGTGGCTGACCGTGAAGCCGAAGTGCTCGAACAGCTGCGGCGCCGGCGCCGACGCACCGAACGAACTCATGCCGACCACCTCGCCATCCAGCCCAACGTACTTGCGCCAGAAATCGGCCGTGGCCGCCTCCACCGCCACGCGGGCGCGGCACCAGCCGGGCAGCACCGCCTCGCGGTAGGCCTGCGGTTGGGCATCGAACACTTCGGTACACGGCATCGACACCACGCGCACCGCCATGCCCTGCTGGGCCAGGGTGCGCATCGCCTCCATCGCCAGTTCCACCTCCGAACCGGTGGCGATCAGGATCGCCTGGAAGCGCGCATCGGCCGGATCGGACAGCACGTAGCCGCCGCGCGCGATGTCCGCGAGCTGCTCGTCGGTACGATGCTGGTGCTTGAGGTTCTGGCGCGAGAACACCAGGCAGCTCGGCAGGCCCTTGCGCTCGATCGCCGCCTTCCACGACACCGCCGACTCCACCGCGTCGCACGGGCGCCACACCTGGTTGTTCGGGATGTAGCGCAGGCTGGCCAGATGCTCCACCGGCTGGTGGGTCGGACCGTCCTCGCCCAGACCGATCGAGTCGTGGGTGTAGACGTGGATCGCCTGCGCCGGGATCAGCGCGCTCATCCGCACCGCGTTGCGCGCGTAGTCGGAGAACACCAGGAAGGTCGCGTCGTACGGGATGAAGCCGCCGTGCAGCGCCAGGCCGTTGGCGATCGCGCTCATGCCGAACTCGCGCACGCCGTAGTAGACGTAGTTGCCCTGGCCACCGGCGCTGTCGCCGTTGCCGGCGTCCTTGCTGCCCTTCCACTTGGTGAGGTTGGAGCCGGCCAGGTCGGCCGAACCGCCGATCAGCTCCGGCAACAGCGGACCGAACGCATCCAGCGTCATCTGCGAGGCCTTGCGCGAGGCCACTTCCGGGCCCTCGAGCTGCAGTTTGGCGACGTAGGCCTGCGACTTCTCGGCCCAGTCCGCCGGCAGCTCGCCACGCAGGCGACGCTCGAACTCGGCGGCCAGTTCCGGGTGCGCCTTGGCATAGGCGGCAAAGGCGTCCTTCCAGGCCTGCTCGTCGGCCGCGCCCTTGGCCTTGTGGTCCCAGCCGGCGTAGATCTCGGCCGGGATCTCGAACGGCGGCGAGCGCCAGTCGAGCATGTCGCGGGCGGCTGCCACCTCGTCCTTGCCCAGCGCGGCGCCGTGGCTCTCTTCCTTGCCCTGCTTGTTCGGCGAACCGAAGCCGATGATGGTCTTGCAGCAGATCAGGGTCGGCTTGGCGGACTGCGCGGTGGCCTGCGCGAGGGCGGCCTTGATCGCCTCGGCGTCGTGGCCGTCGACGTGGCGGATCACGTTCCAGCCGTACGCCTCGAAGCGGGCCGGGGTGTCGTCGGTGAACCAGCCGTGCACCTCGCCATCGATGGAGATGCCGTTGTCGTCGTAGATCGCCACCAGTTTGCCCAAGCCCCAGGTGCCGGCCAGCGACGCCGCCTCGTGCGAGATGCCTTCCATCAGGCAGCCGTCGCCGAGAAACACGTAGGTGTGGTGGTCGACCACATCGTGGCCGGGCCGGTTGAAGTGCGCGGCCAGCACCTTCTCCGCCAGCGCCATGCCCACCGCGTTGGCCAGGCCCTGGCCGAGCGGACCGGTGGTGGTCTCCACCCCGGGTGTCTCGCTCGCTTCCGGATGGCCGGCCGTCTTGGAGTGAAGCTGGCGGAATTTCTTCAGCTGCTCCATCGGCAAGTCGAAGCCGGTCAGGTGCAGCAGCGCGTACTGCAGCATCGAGCCGTGGCCGTTGGAGAGCACGAAGCGGTCGCGGTTCGGCCATTTCGGGTTGGCCGGGTTGAAGCGCAGGAAGTCGTTCCACAGCACTTCGGCGATGTCGGCCATGCCCATCGGCATGCCCGGGTGGCCGGAATTGGCCGCCTGCACGGCGTCCATGGCAAGGGCGCGCACGGCATTGGCGAGTTCGCGGCGGGTGGTCATCGGCGTCTCCGGAAGGGGCGTAAAAACCGACATTGTCGCCGATTCGACGGCTCGAGTCGCGCCGTCACCCGCCACCGGCAGCTTCCGCCCACGCCGGTGGCGCGCCCGCGTAGGCCAAGCGCGATTAATTGCTGCTTAACTTTTTCGGACCGGATATCGGCTCGCTTCAGGCTCGGAGCCGTTCAATGCGCCGGCGCCCTTCCCCAGGCGCCCTGCTCACGGCGCCCCCAGCCGTGCAGCGAAAGACCATAAGAAGGAGAAATCCCGATGAAGAAGTCACTGCTCGCCCTTGCTTTCGTCTCCGCCAGCGGCTGCGTCCTGCCCGCCCTTGCACAGGACTCCACCGCCACCTCGCCCGACACTTCAGGCAACTACCAATCCGGCCAAGCCGTGGGCACCGGCAACTGGTTCGTCGACGGCAGCGTCGGGCGGGCGCACGTTTACCAAGGCCCGTACGACGACCATCCGACGACCTACGCCATCAACGGCGGCTACCGCTGGAAGGTCGGCCAGGACATGGGTTTGGGCGTCGAAGCGGGCTACAACGATCTGGGTAATTTCAAGCTCAAGAATGCCTTCAACAGCAACGACGTAAATCTGACGTCGCAGCGCCATGCACTGCGCGGCTGGACCGCAGGTGTCAACGGTCGCATCGACGTCTATCGCGGCCTGTACGTGAGTGGCCGCACTGGCCTGTATGGCTGGCACGCCCCGGGTCTGCAGGATCCGCTGGCTGGCAATCGCCATGATCTCGGCAAGGTCAGCTATTACGCCGGCGCTGGCGTGGGCTACGACTTCAACAACCACTTCGGCGTGGGTGTCTCCTACGACTACTTCCACGCCGCCAAGAGCGGGGTGAAGCTGACTAGCGACGCGGCCTCGCTGACCGCCGAGTACCGCTTCTGAAGCGGTGCGGAGCGGGCGTGACATGTCGCGCCCGCTTAACCCGAGATTAATACTGTACCGATTGGTATTGAATCTTTCCGGGCACCTGCCCATCTAAGCACCCGTGCCGGCCGGAACGGCCGGCACGCCCCCACGACAGCCGCGGCTCCTCCCCCTCCCAATGCCCGGCTGCGATAACAACAAGAGGATCATCGCGATGAAGAAGACTCTGCTTGCCCTTGCCCTGGTTTCCGCCGGCCTCGTGGCTGCGCCTGCCGCGTTCGCACAGAGCGCCCCCTCCGACAACGGCGGCTGGTTCATCAACGGCAACGTGGGCCGCACGTCCATCAACAAGGGCCCGTACGACGGGCACGACACCGGCTATGCCCTCAACGGCGGCTACCGCTGGTCGCTGAACCCGAACGTGGCGCTGGGTGTCGAGGCCGGCTACAACGACCTGGGCAACATCCACGTCAAGAACATCTTCAACAGCAACAACGTGGTCGATAGCGGCCGCTCGCAGCTGCACGGCTGGACCGCCGGCGTGAATGGCCACTTCAACCTCAACCCGAACTGGTACGTCAGTGCCCGCACCGGCCTGTACGCGTGGAAGGGCCACGGCCTGAGCAACGACTCCAACCCGATCCGCGAGAGCCTGGACAAGACCAGCTGGTACGCCGGCGCCGGCTTTGGCTACGACTTCAGCAACAACTTCAGCGTCGGCCTGAACTACGACTACTTCGACGCCAAGAAGCACAACGTCGACCTGAGCACCGACATGGTCTCGGTCAGCGCCGAATACCGCTTCTGATCGCTGCCGTCGCACGAAACGAAAACGGGCGCCCCATGGGCGCCCGTTTTTTTATCGAATGAAGGACTGGTTTACTTGCCGCCGGTCCAGCGACCCAGCGCAGCCTGGCCGTTTTCCTTCGCTCGCGCGGCAACGGTCTTCTGTGCCTCGGCGTAGTTGGCCTTCATGTCCTTGGCCCACAGCTTGAGCGCGGCCTGCTGCATGGCGCGGCCGTAGGAGAACGACAGCGGCCACGGATGCGGACCGATGCGGTTCATCGCATTGAGGTGGGCCGTGGACTGCTCGTCGGTCTGGCCGCCGGACAGGAACACGATGCCCGGCAGCGAGGCCGGCACGGTGGACTTGAGCACGCGCACGGTGGCCTCGGCGACTTCCTCGACCTCGGCCTGCTCCTCGGCGTCCTTGCCCGGGATCACCATGGAAACCTTGAGGATGGTGCCCTCGAGCATCACGTTCTGCTCGTACAGCGCGTTGAACAGGCTGCGCAGCACGGCCTCGTGCACCTCGTAGCTGACGTCGATCGAGTGGTCGCCGTCCATGATCACTTCCGGCTCGACCATCGGCACCAGGCCGGCTTCCTGGCACAGCGCGGCATAGCGGGCCAGCGCGTGGCAGTTGGCTTCGATCGCGGTCGAGCTGGGGTTGTCCTCGGAGATGTTGATCACCGCGCGCCACTTGGCGAACTGCGCGCCGAGCTTGGCGTACTCGGCCAGGCGCTCGCGCAGGCCGTCCAGACCTTCGGTGACCACGTCTCCCGGGAAGCCGGCCAGCGGCACCGGGCCCTTGTCGACCTTGATGCCGGGGATGATGCCGAGCTTCTTCATCACCTGGGTGAACGGCACGCCGTCCTTGGTCGACTGACGAATGGTCTCGTCGTAGAGGATCGCACCGGAAATGTGCTCGTTAAGGCCCGGCGCGGTCAGCAACAGCTCGCGGTAGGCGCGGCGGTTCTCCTCGGTGTTCTCGATGCCGACGGCCTCAAACCGCTTCGCGATCGTCTTGGTCGACTCATCGATGGCGATGATGCCCTTGCCGGGCGCGACCATCGCCAGCGCGATGCTTTCCAGATCTTCGATGCTCATGACGACTCCGTGGAAACGACAGCGGCCACGCGGCCGCGCAAGGTAAGTGCCGCCCCCGGAACCGGGAGCGGCAAGGCTGAAAGCGGCGGATTATAGGCCAGATCGCCCGACGGCATCCGGGCGGCCGAAGGGGGCAGCTCAGTCCTGGTCGTACCCGGGCAGCTGGCAGGGAGCCATCAGGGCCTGCTGGCCGGCCTTGTCGGACGGACCGTTGAACGGCACCACGTAATAGGTATCAACGGGCTCGCCGGCCCTGTTGGTCAGCGACGGGCCGTAGGTGAAGTGCTTGACCGCGTTGACCGCGACCGGCGTAAGGTCGCTTGCCGGGACGGTCTTCACCGCCTTGATATCGCGGGGAATGCCGTCCGAGCCGATGGTGAACGTGACGGCCACGCACCCCGGCTTGTAGATGTTCTTGCCGCTGTTCGGCACGTCGACGTCGATGCTGCGGTTGAGCAGGATCCAGTAGCCGTTGAGCTTGTCCGGCGATACCCGGCGTGCCTGGGCCAGCAGCGGGGAGGACACGGCCAGCGCCAGCAGGCACAGCGGCAGTTGCACGCGAAGCAGGGTCTTCTTCATGGTCGCCTCCGGGGACGGTGGGGGGTGTGGCAGGCCCAGTCTAGCCGGCCGCCCCCCTCGCCTCACAAGTCGCGCAGGCTGTCGACCAGTCCGTCGGCCCCGACCGACAGCAGCTTGAGCGTGTTGGTGCCGCCCGCCTGGCCGACGCGGTCGCCGTAGGTGATGACCACGCGGTCGCCTTCGACCAGCTTGCCCTGCTCGAACAGCATGCGCACGGCGGCGCGGGTGGAAGCGGCCATGCTCTGCTGCTCGCCGTGACTGAACTCCACCGGGTGCACATCGCGCAGCACCTGCATGCGGCGGCGCGCCTCGCCGAACGGCGACATGCCGTAGATCGGCACAGCACTACGGTAACGCGACAGCCACTGCGCGGTGGCGCCGGACTCGGTCAGCGCCACGATGGCGCGCACGCCGAGGTGTCCGGCCAGCACCATCGCCGCCAGCGCGATCGCCTGGTCGGCGCGATCCAGTTGCAGCGCCGTGTCGAGCATGCGCTCGTCCTTGGGCTCGAACTGGCGCTCGGCACCGAGGCAGATGCGCACCATCGCCGCCACCGCCTTGTCCGGATGCGCACCGGCGGCCGATTCCTCCGACAGCATCACCGCATCGGTACCGTCGATCACGGCGTTGGCCACGTCCAGCACCTCGGCGCGGGTCGGGATCGGCGAGCGCACCATCGACTGCAGCATCTGCGTGGCGGTGATCACCGCGCGGTTGCGCTGCACGGTCTCGCGGATGATCTTCTTCTGCAGGCCCGGCAGCTCGGCGTCGCCGATCTCCACGCCCAGGTCGCCGCGCGCCACCATCACCACGTCGGTGGCATCGATGATTTCACCCAGCACCGGGATCGCGTCGGCGCGCTCGATCTTGGCCACCATCACGGCATGGCCGCCGGCCTCGCGCATCAGGCGGCGGGCGGTGTGCATGTCCTCGGCCGAGCGCACGAACGAGACGGCCAGGAAGTCGGCGCCGAGTTCGGCCGCCAGCTTGATGTCGTTGCGGTCCTTGTCCGACAGCGCGTCGACCGACAGGCCGCCGCCCTGGCGGTTAAGCCCCTTGCGGTTGGACAGCTTGCCGCCGACGGTGACCGTGCAGTGGATCTGCGGCCCGTCGATCGATTCCACCCGCATGGCGACGAGGCCGTCGTCGAACAGCAGGATGTCGCCAGGCTTCACGTCGTGCGGCAGGCCCAGGTAGCTGCACCCGACGCGGGTGGCGTCACCATCCGGCGCGTCCGCGCGGCAATCCAGCGTGAAGGCGTCGCCGACCTCGAGCTGCACCGGACCGTCGGCGAACTTCTCGACGCGGATCTTCGGCCCCTGCAGGTCGGCCAGGATGCCCACCTCCACGCCGACCTTGGCGGCCGCGGCGCGCACCGCTTCGGCGCGGGCGCGGTGGTCGTCCGGGGTACCGTGGGACAGGTTGAGCCGGGCGACGTTGACGCCTTCGGCGATGATCTTTTCGAGCATCCCCGGCGCGTCGGTAGCGGGACCGAGCGTGGCGACGATCTTGGTGCGGCGGACTTGCTGGGCTGAAGTAGTCATGTCCGAAGCGTACCAATATCGACCAGCGTTTTGCCACGATCCAAATCCCGCTCGCAGGCGGTTTTACGCGTTTCCTTGACGACGCGGAGCGGCCGCAAAACAACGGGGTGACGATACCAGTTAGTGCCGGCCCGCGATGCGTCGTCGGCGGCCGTGCAGACCACGTGCGGCCGTCGGGCGCGATGCGATCTTGCTGCGGCGCCACATCGATTTCTGTCAGGAACGCGGGGAGGGGGAAAGCCGGCGCGACGATCCGGGTCCCGACTCCAGCGGAAGCGATGGCCGCCAGGCCGAGACGCCCCTGGGGATCGGGCCCTCAGCGCGGCGCGGACGCGGAACCAAGCGCCTCGTCGAGCAGCTCGGCGAGCCGCACCCCACCTTGCTGCAGACGCTGGCGGATCACCGGCCACGCCTTGGCCTGGTAGCGCTCGGACCAGGCCGCACCGGACGGCTTGACCAGGTCGGTGTAGGCCACGGTCCGGGCGAGATGGTGCGACTCGTTGGCCCAGTCGACGACACGCGCATCGAGCGTGGCTAGCGTGCCAGCGGGGGCCCACTGCGCGCGCTCGGCCGGGGTGATCCGCGCATCCAGCTGCATCGCCCTCGACGCCACCGCCGTCCGGTCGATCGAATAGTTCGGACCCAGCTTGAGGTCCAGCTGGTGTTCGATCACGCGACCGTCCCAGACCGAGTGCAGGTTGGTGCCCACACCGAAGAACTGCACCTGGACCGTGTTGCCGCCTTTGTCGTCGTTGTCCACCGCATGCATCGGCTGGTGGATGTCGCCGGCCAGGTGGACCACCCACTTCAGCGCCTCCAGCCTTGCCTGCGGGCTAGCCGAGCGGTCCGCCAGCGTGCGGGTGAAATGCTCCAGCCGGGCCACGATGCAGTTGTCCCGGGGGCAGTCGCGCGCGGCCTGGTAGGCCGGCGCAGCGAGCGGTATGTCCACGTAATGCCAGCCGGCCGTGCCGGGCATCTCCTTGCGGTGCTGGTCGGCCCACGAAGCGACCTGGTCGAGCCGGTCGTAGCCCTCCAGCTCGAGCAACGCGGTCACCTGCGCGGCGGCCACTGGATCGAGGCGGGCCTGGGCGATGTCCGCCACGATCGCGTGGCCTTCCGGCCCCCAGGCCATGGCGAACGGGGCGGTGAACCCCAGGGCAAGGGCACAGGACAGCAGGCTCAGACGGGTCGGACGCAGGCTCATCGGCTTCAACAACGTGGCTTGGGGAGCGCCGGAGTCTGCCACAGCGCACGATCATCCCGATGACACCGCGCAACCCCGTCCGCACCCTTGCCATCACCGCCGAATCGCCGTGGCGCCCTGCTAGAATTGCGCATTCTTTCCACAGGCCTGAGCCAGACGCAGGAGTCAACGGCAATGACGATCAAGGTGGGTATCAACGGCTTCGGCCGCATCGGACGCAACGTGCTGCGCGCAGCCGTGCAGAACTTCAGCGACATCGAGATCGTCGCGATCAACGACCTGCTCGAGCCGGACTACCTCGCCTACATGCTGCAGTACGACTCCGTCCACGGCCGCTTCAAGGGTACCGTGTCAGTCGAGGGCAACACGCTCATCGTCAACGGCAAGAAGATCCGCCTCACCGCCGAGCGCGACCCGGCTGCGCTGAAGTGGGACGAGGTCGGCGCCGAGGTGGTGATCGAGTCCACCGGCATCTTCCTGACCAAGGAAGGCGCGCAGAAGCACCTCGACGCGGGCGCGAAGAAGGTGATCATGTCGGCGCCGTCCAAGGACGACACGCCGATGTTCGTGTTCGGCGTGAACGACAAGAGCTACAAGGGCGAGGCGATCATCTCCAACGCCTCGTGCACGACCAACTGCCTGGCGCCGCTGGCCAAGGTGCTCAACGACAAGTGGGGCATCAAGCGCGGCCTGATGACCACCGTGCACGCCGCCACCGCCACCCAGAAGACCGTCGACGGCCCGTCCAACAAGGACTGGCGCGGCGGCCGCGGCATCCTGGAGAACATCATTCCTTCCTCCACCGGCGCCGCGAAGGCCGTCGGCGTGGTGATCCCCGAGCTCAACAAGAAGCTCACCGGCATGAGCTTCCGCGTGCCGACCTCCGACGTCTCGGTGGTCGACCTGACCTGCGAGCTGGAGAAGCCGGCGACCTACGCCGAGATCTGCGCGGAGATGAAGGCGCAGTCCGAGGGCGCGCTGAAGGGCGTGCTGGGCTACACCGAGGACAAGGTGGTCGCCACCGACTTCCGCGGCGAGACCCGCACCTCGGTGTTCGACGCCGAGGCCGGCATCGCGCTGGACTCCACCTTCGTCAAGCTGGTGTCCTGGTACGACAACGAGTGGGGCTATTCCAACAAGTGCCTGGAGATGGCGCGCGTGGTGGCGAAGTAAGCCACCGGGTCCGCTCCACGAAAAAGGCGCCCCGCGGGGCGCCTTTTTCTTGCCTTGCCGCCGCCGTCAGCGCAGCACGGCGAGCGCCGCGTCGTAGTCCGGCTCCTGGGTGATTTCCGGCACCAGCTCGGCGTGCTTCACGTGGTCGTGCTCGTCCAGCACCACCACCGCGCGCGCCGCCAGGCCGGCCAGCGGACCGCTGGACAGCGCCACGCCGTAGGCCTTGAGGAAATCGCCACCGCGCAGGGTGGACAGCGTCACCACGTTGTCCAGTCCCTCGGCGCCGCAGAAGCGCGCCTGCGCGAACGGCAGGTCGGCCGAGATGCACAGCACCACGGTGTTGGCCAGTTCCGAGGCATCCTGGTTGAAGTGGCGCACCGACGCGGCGCACACCGGCGTGTCGACGCTGGGGAAGATGTTCAGGATCTTGCGTTTGCCGGTGAAGTCGGCCAGCGAGACATCGGCCAGGTCCTTGGCAACCAGGCGGAAACCGGGCGCCTTGTCGCCAGCGGCGGGGAAATCGCCCTGGACCTCGACCGGATTGCCCTTGAGCGTAACGTTCTGCGACATCGGATGCCTCATGCGGAAAAGTCGGGAGCGCCATCCTAGAGGCTGGCCGCCCCCCTGTCGCGCATTCAGTGCTCGCCGAGCAGTTCCCGGATCACCCGCTCGGCGAGCTGTTCCGGAGCCTCCTCACCACCCTGCAGGTGCACTTCCGCAGCTTCGGGTACCTCGTACGGCGAATCGATGCCGGTGAAGTTCTTGATGCTGCCGGCCCGCGCCTTGGCGTACAGGCCCTTCACGTCGCGCGCCTCGCAAACCGCCAGCGGCGTGTCGACGAACACCTCGTGGAACTCGCCCGGCGCGAACAGTTCGCGCGCCATCCGCCGCTCGCTGCGGAACGGACTGATGAAGGACACCAGCACGATCAGGCCGGCGTCGACCATCAGCTTCGCCACCTCGGCCACGCGGCGGATGTTCTCCACGCGGTCCTCGGAGGTGAAGCCGAGATCGCGATTGAGCCCGTGGCGCACGTTGTCGCCATCCAGCAGATAGGTGTGCCGTCCCATCGCGAACAGGCGCTTCTCCACCAGGTTGGCCACGGTGGACTTGCCCGATCCGGACAGGCCGGTGAACCACAGACAGGCCGGCGCCTGGCCCTTCAGCCGCGCACGCGCGGCCCGGTCGATGTCCAGGTGCTGCCAGTGGATGTTGTCGGCACGGCGCAGGGCGAAGTCCAGCGTGCCCGCACCAACCGTGGCGTTGGTCTGCCGGTCGATCAGGATGAAGGCACCCAGCTCGCGGCAGGTCGCATAGGGCTCGAACGCCACCGGCTGGTCCAGCGACAGGTTGCAGTAGCCCACCTCGTTGAGCTCCAGCCGCTTGGCCGCCAGCTCCTCCTGGGTGTTCACGTCGACCTTGTGCTTGATCTCGGTGACCTGCGCACCGACCGTGCGCGTGCCGATCTTCAACCAGTAGCCGCGCCCCGGCAGCAGTGCCGATTCGTCCATCCACAGCAGGTGGGCAGCAAACTGGTCGGCCACCTGCGGCGGATCGCCCGCCGCGGCGATCACGTCGCCGCGGCTGATGTCGCGCTCGTCTTCCAGGGTCAACGTGACCGCGTCGCCGGCCGTCGCCTGCTTGCGGTCGCCATCGGCAGTGACGATGCGCGCCACGCGCGAACGCGCGCCGCCCGGCAGCACCACGACTTCGTCACCGGGGGCGATCGATCCGGCCACCACCGGCCCGGCATAGCCGCGGAAATTCTGGTCGGGTCGGCACACCCACTGCACCGGCAGGCGGAAGCCCGGCGTCTGCGCCGGCGGCGTGATCGCCACCGTCTCCAGGTGCTCGAGCAGGCTCGGGCCATCGAACCAGGGCATCGCCGTGGCGCGGGCGCTGACGTTCTCGCCGCGCAGCGCCGACACCGGGATCGCTGTGACCTGGGCAATGCCCATGCCTGCGGCGAGCGCCGCGTACTCGGTCTCGATGGCACGGAAGGTCGCCTCGTCGTAGCCGACCAGGTCCATCTTGTTCACCGCCAGCAGCACGTGGCGGATGCCCAGCAGCGCGGCAATGTAGGTGTGCCGCCGGGTCTGCGTCAGCACGCCCTTGCGCGCGTCGATCAGCACCACGGCGAGATCCGCCGTGCTGGCGCCGGTGGCCATGTTGCGCGTGTACTGCTCGTGGCCCGGGCAGTCGGCGACGATGAACTTGCGCCGCTCGGTGGTGAAGAAGCGGTAGGCCACGTCGATGGTGATGCCCTGCTCGCGCTCGGCCGACAGGCCATCCACCAGCAGCGCGAAGTCCAGCTCCCCGTTCTGCGTGCCGTGGCGCAGCGAGTCGCCTTCCAGCGCGGCGAGCTGGTCGTCGAACAACACCTTGGTGTCGTACAGCAGGCGGCCGAGCAGTGTGCTCTTGCCGTCGTCGACGCTGCCGCAGGTGATGAAGCGCAGCAGGTCCTTCGATTCGTGGCGGGCGAGGTAGTCGTCCACGGACAGGATCGGTTCGCGGCCCATCAGAAATACCCCTCCTGCTTCTTCTTTTCCATCGAGGCGGAGGGATCGTGGTCGATCGCCCGCCCCTGCCGCTCGGAGGTGCGCGCAACGAGCATCTCCTGGATCACCTTGGGCAGGTCGTCGGCCTCCGATTCGATCGCGCCGGTCAGCGGGTAGCAGCCCAGCGTGCGGAAACGTACCTTGCGCATCTCGGGCTGCTCGCCGGGTTTGAGCGGCAGGCGCTCGTCGTCGACCATCACCAGCATGCCGTCGCGCTCGACCACCGGGCGTGGCGCGGCGAGGTAGAGCGACGGCACCTCGATCGCCTCGCGGTAGATGTAGAGCCAGATGTCCAGCTCGGTCCAGTTCGACAGCGGGAACACCCGCACGCTCTCGCCCTTGGCGATGCGGCCGTTGTAGAGGTTCCACAACTCCGGGCGCTGGCGCTTCGGGTCCCAGCGATGCTGCGCGGTGCGGAAGGAGAACACGCGCTCCTTGGCGCGCGACTTCTCCTCGTCGCGACGGGCACCACCTATCGCCGCGTCGAAGCCGTGCGCATCCAGCGCCTGCTTCAGCGCCTGGGTCTTCATGATGTCGGTGTGCACGGTGGCGCCGTGGGAGAACGGGCCCACCCCTTGGCGAACGCCTTCCTGGTTGATGTGCACGATCAGCCTGGCGCCCACCTCGGCCGCTCGGCGGTCGCGGAAGGCGATCATCTCGCGGAACTTCCAGGTGGTGTCCACATGCAGAAGCGGGATCGGCGGCGGCGCCGGATAGAAGGCCTTCTGCAACAGGTGCAGCAGCACCGAGGAATCCTTGCCGATGGAATACAGCATCACCGGGTGACGGAACTCGGCCGCCACCTCGCGAAGGATGTGGATGCTCTCGGCCTCGAGGCGCTTGAGATGCGAGTGTCGGGCGGCCAGCGCGTCGGCGTGGGGTGTCTGGAGAACGGTCATGATCCGCCGATTCTAGCCAGCACCGGCCCTACGGGTGATAACCAGTTCGCCTATGGATATGCCCCTGCCGCCCGGCGTCATGCCGGACGGCAGGTGCGATCGTCAACGCTTGAGCGGCGCAATGACCTGCTCGATGGCGCCGAAGATCGACTGGCCGGTGGCATCGGTGATCTCGATCCGCACGGTGTCCTCGTACTTCAGGAACGGCGTGGACGGCTGGCCGTCGCGCAGGGTTTCCACGGTGCGCTGCTCGGCCAGGCAGGAGGCGCCCTTGGCCGTGTCCTGGTTGGCGATGGTGCCGGAGCCGACCAGGGTGCCCGCGGTGAGCGGGCGGGTCTTGGCCGCGTGTGCCACCAGCTGGGCGAAGTTGAACTGCATGTCCACGCCGCATTCGGCCTCGCCGAACCACTGGCCGTTGATCCATGTGCGCATCGGCAGGTGCAGCTTGGTGTCCTGCCAGGCATCACCCAGTTCGTCCGGCGTCACCAGCACCGGCGACAGCGCCGAGCGCGGCTTGGACTGCAGGAAGCCGAACCCCTTGGCCAGCTCGGCGGGGATCAGGCCGCGCAGGGACACGTCGTTGACCAGGCCGACCAGCTGGATGTGGCCGGCGGCCTGCTCCGGCGTCACCGCCATCGGCACGTCGTCGGTCACCACCAGCACCTCGGCCTCCAGGTCGATGCCGTAGTCCTCGCTGGGCACCACCACCGGATCGCGCGGGCCCAGGAAGCCGGCACTGGTGGCCTGGTACATCAGCGGGTCGGTGTAGAAGCTGGCCGGCACCTCGGCGCTGCGCGCCTTGCGCACGCGTTCCACGTGCGGTAGGTACGCCGAGCCGTCGACGAACTCGTAGGCGCGCGGCAGCGGCGCGGCCAGCGCATTGAGGTCCAGCGCGAAGCGGCCTTCGGCGGTGCCGGCATTCACCTCGTCGTACAGCGCGTTGAGGCGTGGCGCGGCGTTGTGCCAGTCGTCCAGCGCGGCCTGCAGGGTCGGCGCGATACCGGTGGCGCGGGCGGCATGGGTCAGGTCGCGGCTGACGACGATCAGCGTGCCGTCGCGGCCGCCTTCCTTGAGACTGCCAAGCTTCATCGAATCATTACTCCTGGAACGGATGCGATCAGGGCTTCATCGGATCGAAGTGCTTCGCGATACCCTGCCAGCACGTGTAGTAGTCGTCCTGCAGTTGCGGCGCGGACAGCGCCTGCGCGCTGGGGCGGAACACCTTCCGCGTCTCGAACATGAAGGCCATGGTACCGGTCAGGTGGTCCGGCTGGCTCAGGTCGGCGGCGGCGGCCTTCTCGAAGCTGGCCGCATCGGGGCCGTGGCCGCTCATGCAGTTGTGCAGGCTCATGCCGCCGGGCGCGAAGCCGCCGGCCTTGGCGTCGTAGGCGCCCTCGATCAGGCCCATGAACTCGCTTGCCACGTTGCGGTGGAAGTACGGCGGGCGGAAGGTGTGCTCGGCCACCAGCCAGCGCGGCGGGAAGATCACGAAATCCAGGTTGGCCGTGCCGGGGGTGTCGCTGGGCGAGGTCAGCACGGTGAAGATCGACGGGTCCGGATGGTCCACGCTGATCGAGCCGACGGTGTTGAAGCGGGTCAGGTCGTACTTGTAGGGCGCGTAGTTGCCGTGCCAGGCGACCACGTCCAGCGGCGAGTGGCCGATGTCGGCCTGCCACAGCGCGCCCTGGAACTTGGCGACGAGCCTGAAGTCGCCCTCGACGTCTTCCCAGGCCGCATGGGGCACCAGGAAGTCGCGCGGCAGCGCCATCGAGTTGGCGCCGATCGGCCCCAGGTCCGGCAGGCGCAGCAGCGCGCCGAAGTTTTCGGCCACGTAGCCGCGCGCCTCGGCGTCGAGCAGCTCGACGCGGAAGCGGATGCCGCGCGGCACCACCGCGATCTCCAGCGGCGCCACGTCGAGCACGCCCAGTTCGGTGAGCAGGCGCAGCCGGCCCAGCTGCGGCACGATCAGCAGCTCGCCGTCGGCGTCGTAGAAATAGCGCCCTTCCATCGAACGGTTGGCGGCATAGACGTGCACGCCCACCCCGCCCTGCTCGGCGGCACCGCCATGCCCGGCGATGGTCACCAGCCCGTCGAGGAAGTCGGTCGGCGCGGAAGGCAGCGGCCACGGGTCCCAGCGCAGCTGGTTGGGCGTGGCCGGCGCCTCGTCGAAGCGGTTGTGGAAGGTGGCATGCGCCAGCGGGGCGAATGGCCGATGCATCGCCGCCGGGCGGATGCGGTACAGCCAGCTCCGCCGGTTCTCCCGCCGCGGCGCGGTGAATGCCGTGCCGGAAACCTGCTCCGCGTAAAGCCCGTGGGCCACCCGCTGCGGCGAGTTCTGCCCGGTGGGCAGCACGCCCGGCAGCGCCTCGCTGGCGAACTCGTTGCCGAACCCGGACTGGTAACCGTTACCGACCATCGTCGTCATGGAGCTGTCCTCTCAGAGCACGCCGCGCTTCATCTGGTCGCGTTCGATCGACTCGAACAGCGCCTGGAAGTTGCCTTCGCCGAAACCCTCGTTGCCCTTGCGCTGGATGATCTCGAAGAAGATCGGGCCGATGCAGTTCTGGGTGAAGATCTGCAGCAGCTTGCGCTGCTTGGTCTCCGGGTCGGCGTCGATCAGGATCTTGTTCCTGCGCAGCCGCGGCACGTCCTCGCCGTGGGCGGGAATGCGCTGGTCGATCACCTCGTAGTAGGTGTCCGGCGTGTCCAGGAACTCGACGCCCTGCGCGCGCATGGCCTCCACCGTTTCGTAGATATCGTCGGTGAAGCAGGCGATGTGCTGGATGCCCTCGCCGTGGTAGGCGTCGAGGTACTCGTTGATCTGGCTCTTCGGATCGCTCGATTCGTTGAGCGGGATGCGCACGATGCCATCCGGCGCGGTCATCGCCTTGGACACCAGGCCGGTCTTGGCACCCTTGATGTCGAAGTAGCGGATCTCGCGGAAGTTGAACAGGCGCTCGTAGTAGTCCGACCACTTCTGCATGTTGCCGAAGTAGAGGTTGTGGGTGAGGTGGTCGATGAAGGTGAGCCCGAAGCCATTCGGGTTCTGCTCGGCGCCCGGCACCGGCTCGTAGTCGCCCTCGTAGATGCTGCCGGCCTCGCCGTAGCGGTCCACCAGGTAGAGCATGCAGTCGCCGATGCCCTTGACCACCGGCGCATCGACCGCGCGGGTGTCGGCCTTGTGCCCCACCGCCTCGCCGCCGTTGGCGAGCACGGTCTGGAGCACCTCGCTACCGCGCTTCTTGAAGCGGATCGCGAAGCCGCAGGCGCTGGGGCCGTGCTGGGCGGCGAAATCGGCGGCGAACGAACCCGGTTCCTCGTTGAGCAGGAAGTTCACGCCGTTCTGGCGGTACACCGTGATCGCTCGGCGCTTGTGGCGCAGCACGGCGGTGAAGCCCATGCGGCGGAAAAGGTCGTGCATCGCGGCAGCCTGGTCGGCCGGCGCGGCGAACTCGACGAACTCGAAGCCGTCGATGCCCATCGGGTTCTCGAACGTGGTCACCTGCATGCCGAGGTTGGGCTGGGCGGCGGTCTGGGGCTGGACGTTCATGGCGCTCTCCTGCGTCAGCTGCGCTAATGTCACGGATGCGGCTTTGCAGCATGCGCTGCCGGTGCGAAAGTCCGCATGAGCCCTTCTTTATAGTTACATTTGAAACCAACTGCAAGGAGCGTCGCCGCAGTGTCCAACCCTCGCAAAGCCACCCCGCCCGGTATCAAGCACGCCCCGTTGGAGCTGGAGCACTTCCTGCCCTATCGCCTGTCGATCCTGTCCAACACGGTCAGCCAAGGGATTGCCGACGACTACCAGCGGCTCTACGACCTGAGCATGACCGAGTGGCGCGTGATGGCGGTGCTGGCACGGTTCGAGGGACTGTCGGCGCGCGAAGTCGCCGATCGCACGGCGATGGACAAGGTGGCGGTGAGCCGCGCATTGGCGCGCCTGGTGGAAGCCGGCCGGGTCAGCCGGCACATGGCCGACAACGACAAGCGCCGCTCGGTGCTCGACCTCACCGAGGCGGGTTGGGCGATCCACGACGTGGTCGCGCCGATGGCCCGCGCCCGCGAGCAGGCGTTGCTGGACAAGCTCTCCGAAGAGGAGCGCACCTGGCTGGTGCGCATCCTCGACCGCCTGCAGGACCGCTGACCGGAGCAGGCATCCGGGCGGCTTCAGCGCACGCCGTGCATCAGCCGGTTGATCAACGGCGCGGCCAGGAACAGCAGCGCGCCGGGCACCACCAGCAGCCAGAAGCTGAAGGTGAAACCGGACAGTGCCGAAGCCACGGTCATGCCGCTCTCGCCGCTGACGTGACCGGCGAAGATGCCCGACAGGTTGTTGCCGATGCCGGTGGACAGGAACCAGCCGCCCATCGCGAAGCCGACCATGCGCACCGGCGCCAGCTTGGTCACCATCGACAGGCCGATCGGCGACAGGCACAGCTCGCCGATCACCTGCAGCACGTAGACCAGCACCAGCGGCCAGAACGGGATGTGGCCGCTGCCGTCGACCAGCCGGGACAGTGCGAACATCAGCACCACGAAGGCCAGCGCGTTGAACAGCAGGCCGAGGCCGAACTTGCGCGGAATCGAGGGCTCCGCCTTGCGCCGGTCCATCCAGCCCCAGGCCAGCGAGACGAACGGCGCCAGCAGCACGATCGCCAGCGGCGCGACTGACTGGAACCAGCCCACCGGGAAGGTCCAGCCGCCGAACATCTTCCGGTCCACCAGGTTCTGCGCGAGGAAGTTGAACGAGCTGCCGGCCTGTTCGTAGAACATCCAGAACAGCACGTTGAAGGCGAAGATGATAAGCATCGCGATTACCCGGTCGCGCTGCACCGCGCCTTCGCGCACGCCCTCGACGAACAGCATCGCCGAAAGCGCCAGGAACATTGCGCTGAGCAGCCACTGCAGTGCGATCGCGCCGGCCTTGGCCATCAGCAGATAGACCAGCGGGATCGCCAGCACGCAGCCGACCGCCACCCAGACCACGCGGACCGGCGAGGCCTGCTCCGGCGCCGGCTGGCCCACGCCCTTGAGCTCGCCGCGTCCCCATTCGAACCATGCCAGGCTCACCAGCATGCCCAGGCCCGCGGCGAGGAACACCGCCTTGTAGTTCTGCTGCATCGGCGTGTCGCTGAAATAGGCGGCCAGCCAGCCGGTGACCAGCGGCGCGACCAGCGCGCCGCCGTTGATGCCCATGTAGAACAGCGTGAAGCCGCGGTCGCGGCGCGGGTCGCCCTGCCCGTAAAGCTGGCCGACCATCGAGGAGATGTTCGGCTTGAACAGGCCGTTGCCGACGATCACCGTGGCCAGGCCGAACAGGAACACCTGCTGGTCCGGCCACATGATCAGGAACAGGCCGGCCGCCATCACCACCGCGCCGAGCAGGATCGAGCGCTGGTAGCCGATCACCTTGTCCGCCACGTAGCCACCGAACACGGCGGCCGCGTACACCAGTGCCAGGTAGGCGCCGTAGGTGCGGCTGGCATAGGCCTGGCCGGACGGATCGCCATCGAAGAACTGCGCCACGATGTACAGCGCCAGCGCCCAGCGCATGCCGTAGAAGGCGAAGCGCTCCCAGAACTCGGTCATGAACAGCATCCACAGCGGGCGCGGATGTCCCAGCGTCTGTGGATAGTCAGGCGCATTCGGCGCCGGCGCGGCAGTATCGGTCATGTGGGCGCCCCCTCGGTGGATTCGTAATCTTTTGCGAACCCTAGCCGGTCGGGGTGGGGAATGCATCCGCAGGCCGTCCGAGGCCCTGGAGGAGTAGGAGCTCACCCTGTGCGCGACCGCCGTGCGCCTCGCGGACCGCACACGTCGCCCACAGGGTGGACTCCTGCAGGATCGCCGCGCGGTTTATTTCACCCCGTGCATCAGCCGGTTGATCAGCGGTGAGATCGCCAGCAGCAGCACGCCGGAGCCCGCCAGTGCCCAGAAGCAGAAGCTGAAGCCCGACAGTGCCGAAGCCACCGTCATGCCGTGCTCGCCGCTGATCGAGCGGGCCACCAGCCCGGAGAAATCGCCGCCCGCCGCCAGCGACAGGAACCAGCCGCCCATCGCCAGGCCGACGAAGCGTGGTGGGGCCAGCTTGGTCACCATCGACAGGCCGATCGGCGACAGGCACAGCTCGCCCAGCGTCTGCATCACGTAGCACAGCACCAGCGGCCAGAACGGGATCAGCCCGGCCGGGCCGAGCAGGTACTTGAGCGCATACACCAGCACCACGAAGCCCAGCCCGTTGAAGATCAGGCCGAAGCCGAACTTGCGCGGGATCGACGGCTCCGCATTGCGGCGCGCCAGCGCGCTCCACACCAGCGTCACCAGCGGGGCGAACACCAGGATCGCCAGCGGCGTGACCGACTGGAACCAGCCGACCGGGAAGATCCAGCCGCCGAACATCTGCCGGTCCACCCAGTTCTCGGCCAGGAAGTTGAGCGAGGTCCCGAACTGGAAGTAGAAGGTCCAGAACAGCACGCTGAAGACGAACACGATCAGCATCGCGATCACGCGGTGCAACTGCACGCGGTCGTGCCGCAGCGCCTCGACGATCAACGCGGCCGCCACACCCACGAACAGCAGGCCGAGCAACCACTGCAGGCCGTCGGCACCGACATAGGCGAGCATGGCGTAGATAAGCGGCACCGCCAACGCCGTGCCGATCACCACCCACAGCACGCGCAGCCGCCCCTCCATGCCCGCCAGCGGCCGTCCCACGCCTTTCAGGCTTCGCCGCCCGAACCAGAACCACAGCATGCTCAGCAGCATGCCCACGCCCGCGGCGGCAAACACCACGCGGTAGTTCTGCTGCATCGGCGAGTCGGTGAAATAGCCGGCCATCCAGCCGGTCAGCAGCGGCGCCACGAAGGCGCCGGCATTGATGCCCATGTAGAACAGGGTGAAGCCACGGTCGCGGCGTGGATCGTCGCGCCCGTAGAGCTGCCCCACCATGGTGGAGATGTTCGGTTTGAACAGGCCGTCGCCGGCGATCACCAGCGCCAGCCCCAGCATCATCAGCGGCTTGCTCGGCAGCAGCAGGGTGAACAGGCCGGCGGCCATCACCGCGGCGCCCAGCAGGATCGAGCGCTGGTAGCCGATCACCCGGTCGGCCAGGAAGCCGCCGAAGATGGACGCGGCGTAGATCAGCGCGGTGTAGGCGCCGTAGATGCCGGCCGCCCAGCCCTGCCCGGCCGGATCGCCGTGGAAGAACTGCGCGACGATGTAGAGCACCAGCGCCCAGCTGACGCTGTAATACGCGAAGCGCTCCCAGAACTCGGTCATGAACAGCATCCACAGCGGGCGCGGGTGGCCAAGCAGCTGCGGGAAATCGGGCGCTGCGCTCGGCGCGGCGGTGGACGTGTCGGTCATGGTGGTCTCGCCCCGGAAATTCCCCGGATCGTGCCAGAGGCGGACGGCGGCGTCAGCCGCCGTGTGGGCGCAAGGTCGTGCGCACCTCGAACAGTTCGGGGAAGAACTCCAGGTCCAGGGCCCGCTTCAGGAACGCCACGCCGGACGAACCGCCGGTGCCGCGGCGGAAGCCGATGATCCGCTGCACCGTGCGCATGTGGCGGAACCGCCAAAGCTGGAACTGCGTCTCCAAGTCGACCAGGTCCTCGCACAGCGAGTACTCGCGCCAGTAGCGGTCGGTATCGCCGTAGATGCGCTCGAATACCGGCAACAGCGCGGCATCGGCCACGTGCGGCTCGCGCCAGTCGCGCTCCAGGTGGTGCCCCGGCACAGCGTGGCCGAAGCGCGACAGGTAGCGCAGGAACTCGTCGTACAGGCTCGGCGCCTCCAGCACCCCCTTCAACCGCGCTTGCCCGGCCGGGTCGTGGTCGAACACCTTCAGCATGTCGGCATTCTTGTTGCCGAGCACGAATTCCATGATGCGGTACTGCAGCGACTGGAACCCGGACGACGGCCCGAGCGTCTCGCGGAACTCCAGGTATTCCGACGGAGTCATGGTTTCCAGCACCGCCCACTGCTCGATCAGCTGGCGCAGCACCGACTTGCATCGCGCCAGCACCTTGCGCGTCTGCCAGACCTGGTCGCGGCGCAGGAAATCCATCGCCGCGGCCATCTCGTGGATCACCAGCTTCATCCACAACTCGCTGACCTGGTGCTGCACGATGAAGAGCATTTCGTCGTGGTGCGGGGGTACGCTGCGCGGCTGCTGGGCCGACAGCAGGACGTCCAGCCGCAGGTAGCCGCCGTAGGTCAACCGCCCTTCCAGATCGGTTTCGATGCCCGCTTCGAGATCGCGGCGATTGTCCGTCATGGCAGCGTCATTCCCCATCAAAACCCGCATGGTAACGCCATCCGGGGAGGCTCCCGTACCATCGCGCATGCTGCGCCGTGCCTTGCGGCAAAACCGCCCGGCCTGCTATCAATTGCCGGATTTTCTGGAGGTTTTGCGTGCCCGCGGGTGTTCTTCCGCCGCGCGACTCCACGGCCTTCGCGCCCCCACTTTCCCACTTCCGGAGCGACTCGTGTCGATTGCCGCCAAGTTTGAGATCGAATACCTGCAGTACCTCGACGCCGAGGGCAACCAGGTACGTGACGACCTGCCTGCGTTCACGCAGGACCTGGAGTACATGGTCAAGCTGTACAAGCTGATGATGTCCACCCGCGTGTTCGACGCCAAGTCGATCGCGCTGCAGCGCACCGGCAAGCTCGGCACCTACGCCAGCTGCCTGGGCCACGAGGCCGCCCACGTCGGCATCGGTTCGGCGATGAAGCCGGAAGACGTGTTCGCGCCCAGCTACCGCGAGTACGGCGCGCAGCTGTACCGCGGCGTGCAGCCGCGCGAGGTCTACATGTACTGGGGCGGCGACGAGCGCGGCAACGACTACCAGAACGAGCCGGCCCGCCATGATTTCGCGTGGTCGGTGCCGATCGCCACGCAGTGCCTGCACGCTGCCGGTTCCGCGCTGGCGTTCAAGATCCGCGGCGAGAAGCGCGTGGCCGTGTGCACCATCGGCGACGGCGGCTCGTCCAAGGGCGACTTCTACGGCGCCATCAACATCGCCGGCGCGCAGAACCTGCCGATGGTCGCGGTGATCGTGAACAACCAGTGGGCGATCTCGGTGCCGCGCAAGATCCAGTCCGGCGCGCCGACGCTGGCGCAGAAGGGCCTGGCCGCTGGCCTGTACTGCATCCAGGTCGACGGCAACGACATCATCGCCGTGCGCAAGGCGATGGAAGACGCGCTCGAGCGCGCGCGCAACGGCGAGGGCGGCAGCGTGATCGAGGCGGTCACCTACCGTCTCGGCGACCACACCACCGCCGACGACGCGCGCCGCTACCGCGGCGAGGAAGAAGTGAAGGAGGGCTGGGCGAAGGAGCCGATGAAGCGCCTGCGCAACTGGCTGGTGGCCAAGGGCGTGTGGGACGACGCCAAGGAAGAAGCCTGGAAGGCCGAGTGCGACGACTGGATGGACAACGAGGTCAACGCCTACCTCGAGACCAAGACCCAGCCGATCACGGCCATGTTCGACTACACCTACGCCGAGATCCCGGCCGACCTGGAAAAGCAGCGCGACCTCGCGCTCTCGCTCGAAAACAAGGCGCACTAAGTCATGGCACAGATCACCCTTATCGAAGCAGTCACGCAGGCGCTCGCCTACGAGATGAAGCACGACGACTCGGTCGTGGTGCTGGGCGAGGACGTCGGCGTCAACGGCGGCGTGTTCCGCGCCACCCAGGGCCTGCAACAGAAGTACGGCGAGCTGCGCGTGCTCGACACGCCGCTGGACGAGACCACCATCGCCGGCGTCACCGTCGGTCTGGCCGCGCAGGGCATGAAGCCGGTGGCCGAGGCGCAGTTCGAAGGCTTCATCTACCCGATGATGGAGCAGATCGCCTGCCACGCCGCGCGCATGCGCAACCGCACCCGTGGTCGCATCACGGTGCCTGCGGTGTTCCGCGCCCCGTGGGGCGGCGGCATCCACGCCCCCGAGCACCACTCGGAAGCGAACGAGCACCTGTTCACCAACATCCCCGGCCTGCGCGTGGTGCTGCCGTCGTCGCCGGCGCGCGCCTACGGCCTGCTGCTGGCCGCGATCCGCGATCCTGACCCGGTGATCTTCCTCGAGCCCAAGCGCATCTATCGCCAGTACAAGGAAGAGGTGCCGGACGACGGCGAGGCGCTGCCGCTGGACGTGTGCTTCGTGCTGCGTGACGGCACCGACGTGACCCTGGTGACCTGGGGCGCGCAAGTGAAGGAGTGCCTGGAGGCCGCCAACGAACTGGCCGAGCAGGGCATCAGCGCCGAGGTGATCGACGTCGCCACGCTGACCCCGCTGGACTTCGACACCATCGCCGAGTCGGTGAGCAAGACCGGCCGCTGCGTGATCGTGCATGAGGCACCGAAGACCGCCGGCTTCGGCGCCGAGATCGCCGCGCGCGTCGCCGAGGAATGCCTCTACGACCTGCTAGCCCCGGTCGAGCGCGTCACCGGCTACGACATCCACACGCCGCTCTACCGCCTCGAAATGAAGCAGATGCCGAGCACCGCGCGCATCGTTGACGCGGCCAAGCGCGCGCTGGCTGCCAGCTAATCTCTCAACGGACCGATCCCATGGCTGACATCAAGACATTCCACCTGCCCGACCTCGGCGAAGGCCTGCCCGACGCCACCATCGTCGAGTGGCACGTGAAGGAAGGCGACACCGTCAAGCTCGACGCCCCGCTGGTGTCGATGGAGACCGCCAAGGCGGTGGTCGACGTGCCCTCGCCGTACACCGGCAAGGTCACCAAGCTGCACGGCGCCGCCGGCGACATCATCGAGACCGGCGCAGCGCTGGCCGACTTCGAGCCCGACCCGAATGCCAAGCAGCGCGCCGAGGCCGAGCCGACCGGCCACCACCATGCGCCGCCGAAGAAGGCCGCCCCCGCGCCTGCTCCCGCCCCGGCCGCCGCCAGTGCGGACCGCGAGGACGAAGGCACCGTGGTCGGTGCGATGGTCAGCGGCAACACCGTGCACGTCGAACAGGCCGCCGATGTCGGCGGCGTGAAGGCGGTGCCGGCAGTGCGCGCGCTGGCCAAGAAGCTCAAGGTCGACCTGACCCGCGTGCGCCCCAGTGGCGCCGGCGGCGTGGTCACCATGCAGGACGTCAAGGACGCCGCCGCCAACGGCAGCGCGCCGCTTGGCGCCGCCCCGGCCCGTGCCGTGCCGGCCTCGGCCGGCCGCCACCTGGCGCCGGAACTGCCGCAGCCGGGCGCTGCGCCGGCACGCACGCCGGTCTCGCTGGCCGGCAAGCCGGTGCGCACCGCCCCGCCGTCGCAGGCCGCCAGCGGTCAGCCGGAGCAGCTCAAGGGCGTGCGCCGGAACATGGCGCGCGTGATGGCCGAAGCCCACGCCAACGTGGTGCCGACCACCCTGGTCGACGACGCCGACCTGCACGCCTGGATCGGCAAGCAGGACATCACCGCCCGCCTGGTGCGTGCGATCGTCGCCGCCTGCAAGGCGGTGCCGGCGCTGAACGCCTGGTTCGACGGCAAGAACCTCACCCGCACCCTGCATCCGCACGTGGACATCGGCATCGCCGTGGACACCGACGACGGCCTGTTCGTGCCGGCCCTGCGCAACGCCGACATGCTCGACGGCACCGGCGTGCGCGCGGCGATCAAGCGCCTACGCACGCAGGTGGAAGACCGCTCGATCCCTTCGACCGAGCTGTCCGGCTACACCATCAGCCTGTCGAACTTCGGCATGTTCGCCGGCCGCTACGCCACCCCGGTGGTGGTGCCGCCGTGCGTGGCGATCATCGGTGCGGGCAAGCTCAACCACGACGTGGTGGCGGTGATCGGCGGCATCGAAGTGCACCGCCGCATGCCGATCAGCCTGACCTTCGACCACCGTGCCGCCACCGGCGGCGAAGCCGCGCGCTTCCTCAAGGCGCTGCTGGACGACATGGCCCTGCCGAACTGATCCAGCCGGCCAGTGAAATGGAAAGCCCGGGAGGCCCGCGCCTCCCGGGCTTTTTGTTGGGTGCCCGCGCTGCCGTAGGAACCCGCTCGCGGGCGATGCTTCTGCTCCTGATCTGCAACGAAGCAAAAGAGAAAAGCATCGCCGCGCGAGCGGGCTCCTACCGGGTAGGCGTGCTCAGTAGTCGCGCACGTCGAGCAGCACCAGTTGCCGTGCCGAACTGCCGGCAGGCAGTTCGGGCCACGCGCCGGCCGCCAGCATCGCCGTGCCGTCGCTCCACGGCTCGCCATCGAGCAGTGCCTCACGGATGACCCCGCCGCCGGCCTCGCGTCGATGCAGCAGATGTATCCAATGCAACTGCGGGGCCAGCGACAACTGGCCCACGCCCTGCTGCAGGGCCAGCGCGGCGTCGGCCGGCATCGGCTGCGGCGCCGCGGCCGCAGGGCGCGACACCAGCGGACCGACGAACACGTCCCACGTGCGCAGGCCGATGTCCCACGAGGCGATGCGCATGCGGCGGTCGTCGGTGACGTACCAGCAGGCCGCCAGCAGCGTATGGAAGCTCGACTGCTCGAAGACATCCAGCGCCTCGCGGGCGTCGGTGCCGGCGAAGCTGTCTTCCAGGCAGCGGTCCTCCGCCACCACCACGTCGACGTCGAGACGACCGGGTTCGCTGCCCGTGCCGGGCAGCCAGTGCGCGCGGATCGCAGGGAAGTCGCCGTCGGTGAGCAGCCAGCCGTCCTCGTCCGGCTCAAGTTCCACCTCGTGTCTTGCGAACAGCCGCCGCAGGGCGGATTGCAGTACCGCGTCTTCCATCATCATGCCTTGTCGGAATCGGTGCGCGCCGTCGCGACGGCGTCGGGCGCCAGCTGGCGCCAGGTGAGATACACGCGCAGGTCGAACTCGCGCTGGTGGTAATCCGGCTGCATGTGCTCGCACAGCTGGTAGAAGGCCTTGTTGTGCTCGGCCTCCTTCAGGTGGGCCAGTTCGTGCACCACGATGGTCTCGAGGAACGCGGCCGGCGCATCGCGGAACACCGAGGCGATGCGGATCTCCTTCTTCGCCTTCAGCCGCCCGCCATGCACGCGCGAGATCGCGGTGTGCAGGCCGAGCGCGTTCTTCACCACGTCGAGCTTGGCGTCGTAGAGCACCTTGTCGATGCCCGGCGCGTTGCGCAGATGGGACTGCTTGAGCGCCATGGTGTAGGCGTACAGAGCCTTGTCGCTCTGCACGTCGTGGCGTTCGGGATAGCGTTCGGCCAGCCAGCGGCCGAGCCGGCCGGCTGCCAACGCCGTGCGCACCTGCTCTTGCAGGTGGTCGGGGTAGCCCTGGAGATAGCGCAGCGTGGTCACGAACGCGATGTTCGCACGCCCGGCCGCAGGCGCCGAGCCCCGTCGCGCGTCGAACGGCGGCTCAGTAGTGGCCGACGAAGAATGCCGTGGTGGCTTCCATCGCCTGGCGCCAGCGCCGGCCGAGCTGGGGCGTGTACTCCGGGTCGAACTCCGCCACCGCGGCGACCAGGCTGTCGACCCAGTACGGATAGAGGGCCGGCGGCACCGGCGCGCGCCCGCGCGAACCGTGCACGTCGGCCATCGCCGCCATCGTGCGCTCCGCCAGGCGACTGCCTGCCGCGTGCACGATGGCCGAACTGATCCCCCTGCGCAGCGCCATGTACTGCTTGCTGAAGTCGGTGCCGGCGAACAGCGGCGGAATGTCCGGATGGCTGTCCATGAACAGCGTGTAGAAGCGCTCGATGAAGTGACCCTTGCGCAGGCAGCGTCCGTAGCTGGCCTGGAGGTCGTCGTAACTGTCGGTCATAGGGGGACACCGCGTTCGATCAGCCGCCCAGACTAGCCGGCCTTTGCGGGCGATTCGATGGGGCGCAGCGCCGCAACTGCCTGACCGCGGTCAAGCCAGCAGGGCGCCGGCCCAGGTCGCCAGCAGCACCACGGCGAGGCCACCGATCACCGGCCGGGCGAACGCCCGACCACCGGCCGCGGCCGCGATCGCGGCCTTGGACACGGTGTTGGCCGTCAGCGCCACGAGTATCGGCGCCACCGCTCCCGCCGGCGCGATACTGCCCTGGGCGGACAGCGTGGCAAAACTGACCGCAGGCGCGTGGGTATCGGCCAATCCGGCGACCGCAGCGGTGAGCAGCAGGCCGCCCTCGCCCAGCCAGACCCGCAACGCGGCAGCCACGAGTTGCACCAGGGCGATGGTGGCGCCGAGCACCAGGGCTCCCTTCAGGCTGAAGGCGGATGCCCCTGCCTCCACCGCCCGCCCGTCCGCGGCATCGCGGGTCCGCCAGAGCACGAGTACGGCCACCAGCGCGGCGGCCAGGCCACCGGCGACCAGTGGCACGGCCAGTTGCCGCAACACGTGCAGGTCCGCCACCGCGAGGATGATCGACATCTGCACGAAGGTCGCCACGGTGGAGAGCACGGCGGCCGCGACCGACCGCGACCGCTGGTCCGGCAGGCTGCGCGCGCGAGCCCCCATCACGCCGATCGTGGCGGCACTGGAGACGAAGCCTGACAGCAGCCCCGCCAGCGGCAGCGCCAGCCCGCTGCCCAGCCAGCGCAGCAGCACGTGCGCGGCGGCGCCGATCGCCATCACCAGGATGACGATCACCCAGATCGTGCGCGGCTGGATCGCATCGAACGGGCCGATTGCATGGTCGGGAATCAGCGGCAACACCATCAGCGTGGCTGCCGCCAGCACCAGCAGGTTGTTGAGCTCGGCCGTGGTCAGCACGCTGGAGACGAAGCGATGCAGCCGGTCGCGCGACGCCAGCAACCCGGTGATCGCCACACCGGTGGCGGCGGCGAGCGCGGGATGGTTCACCGCCATGCCGCCCAGCACGAGGCAGGCGATCAGCGCGGTCTCGGTGGTCAGTCCGGGATCCTCGCTGCGATCGCGGGCATAGGCGACCGCCAGCAGTCCAGTGAGCGCAAGCAGCGCCGCGACCAGCAGGCGCAGATCCACGCTGGCACAGATCGCGCCAAGCACGGCCACCACGGCGAAAGTGCGGATGCCGGCGACCGCCCGGTGCGCTCCGGTACCCTTGCGACGCTCGCGCTCGGCGCCCATCAGCAGGCCGATACCGAGCGCCACCGCCAGTCCGATCCAGTCGTTCACCGCATCACCCTCCGGTGGAGGCCGGGCAAACGACGGACGGTGATGGTGAAAGCGACGGGCGACACAGGGGATTCTCCGGAACGGGCTGACCCGACGCAGTGGATCATGCCGCAGCCGAAGCCACCGCGCGCGTCAGCGACGACGCCCCCAGGCCAACCAGCGCAAACCCAGCGCCAGCAGCAGGACTGCCACGCACGCGCCGTAACCGTACAGCGCCGGCAATACCTGCTGCCAGATCGCCCCGCTGGCGCGGCCGAACCGATCGACATGCGGCAGTTCCACCGCCTCGTAGCCGAACACGGCTGCGCCCACCGTGGCGGCTACGGCCGCCAGCAGTGCGGCCAGGTCGAACGCGCGCCGCCCAAGGGTGCGCGGCAGGCTCTTCGGGTAGGCGAAATAGGCCCAGCCGAGTACGGCGAGCCAGGGGGCGAGCAGCAGCAGGGCGAGATAGCGCATCCGGGGCGCTCAGTCCTGCGCGGCCAGCTGGTCCAGCGCCCGGCGCAGCCGTGCCAGCGCCTGATCCGCTGCGCCCTCCCCGTCACCCAACTGCAGCTGGGCCACGGCGCTTCCATCCAGTTCCAGCATCGTGCCGGCCGCGGAGGTCTGCACCACCGCGGCGGCACCGCCCAACAAGCGCAGGCGCTTCTGCACCACGCCCGCCGCCTTCGGGTCGTCGAACGGCTGCGACAGCAGCAGCTCCTCGCCGTCGCCGGAGAACAGGCGGAAGCGGAAGCGGCCGTCGGCGTCGCGGAAACTGGCGAAGCGCGGCGGCTTGTCCGCCTTCGGCGCGGTAGCCACCGCGGGCGTGGCGACCGCCACGGTGGTGCCGGAGCGCAGGCCGATCGCGTCGCGCAGCTCGGCCACCAGCGGGCGGGCGATCGCGCGCGCCTTGCGGGCACCCTCCTGGAGGGCCGACTCGATCTGCGCGGGCCGGGCCATCAGCTCGTCGTAGCGAGCGCGCATCGGCGCGACGTCGGCCTCGATCCGCTCGAACAGCACCTGCTTGGCCTCACCCCAGCCGATGCCATCGATCAGCGCGGTGCGGAACGCCTGGCTCTCCGCCTCGCTGGCGAAGGCGCGGAACAGGGTGAACAGCGCCGAGCTGTCCGGATCTTTCGGCTCGCCCGGCAGGCGCGAGTCGGTGACGATGCGCAGGATCGCCTCGCGCATGCCCTTGGCGCCCGCGGCGAACAGCGGAATGGTGTTGTCGTAGCTCTTGGACATCTTGCGGCCGTCCAGGCCGGGCAGCGTCGCCACCTGCTCCTCGATCAGCGCCTCCGGCAGCACGAAGAAATCGCGGCCGTAGATGTGGTTGAAGCGTTGCGCGATGTCTCGCGCCATCTCGATGTGCTGGATCTGGTCGCGACCCACCGGCACCTGGTGCGCGTTGAAGGCGAGGATGTCCGCGGCCATCAGCACCGGGTACATGTACAGGCCGGCGGTGATCCCCGCATCGGCGTCCTCGCCCTCGGCGACGTTCTTGTCCACCGCCGCCTTGTAGGCGTGCGCGCGGTTGAGCAGGCCCTTGGCGGTGACGCAGGTGAGGAACCAGGTCAGCTCCGGGATCTCCGGGATGTCCGACTGCCGGTAGAACGTGACGCGCTCCGGATCGAGCCCTGCGGCCAGCCAGGTGGCGGCGATCTCCAGCCGCGAGCGCTCGATCCGCGCCGGGTCGTCGCTCTTGATCAGCGCGTGGTAGTCGGCCATGAAGTAGAACGCATCCACCTCGTCGCGGCGACTGGCGGCGATCGCCGGGCGGATCGCGCCGACGTAGTTGCCCAGGTGCGGCGTGCCGGTGGTGGTGATGCCGGTGAGGACTCGGGTCTGCATGCGTGCGCGCTGGTGCTCAGTGGATCAGGGTGGACTTGCCGAACAGCGATTCGACCAGGTCCACCGCGAGCTTCGCGGTCTGGTTGCGCTTGTCGTAGGCGGGGTTGAGCTCGACGATGTCGAGCGAGCCGAGGCGGCCGGTGTCGGCGATCATCTCCATGCACAGCTGCGCCTCGCGGTAGTTCGGGCCGCCGCGCACCGTGGTGCCCACGCCCGGCGCAATGGTCGGGTCGAGGAAATCCACGTCGAAGCTCACGTGCAGATGGGTATTGGCGTCGATGCCGGCGAGCGCCTCTTCCATCGTGCGCTTCATGCCGTTCTCGTCGATGTGGCGCATGTCGAACACCTGCACCTGCGCATCGCGGATCAGCTGCTTCTCCATGTCGTCCACCGAGCGGATGCCGATCTGCCGGAACACGTCCGGCGTGGTCGCCGGCACGTGGCCGCCGACCTCCACCAGTTCCTTCGGTCCGTTGCCGCACAGGCAGGCCACCGGCATGCCGTGGATGTTGCCCGACGGCGTGGCCAGCGCGGTGTTGAAATCCGAGTGCGCATCCAGCCACAGCACCCGCAGCGCCTTGCCCAGCGCCCGGCAGTGCGCTGCGACCGCGGCGATCGAACCGATCGCCAGACAGTGGTCGCCACCGAGCATGATCGGCAGGTGCCCGGCCGCGAGCTCGGCCTGCACCGCGGTAAACACCGACTGGTTCCAGGCGGCGACCTCGGCCAGATGGCGGTAACCCTCCACCGGCGGCTGCCACGGGTTCAGCGGGCCGGCCAGGTTGCCGCGGTCGTGCACCTGCAGGCCGCGCTTGGTCAGCTTCTCGCCCAGCTTGGCCACGCGCAGCGCCTCCGGCCCCATCGATGCGCCGCGGTGCCCCGCGCCGATGTCGGTGGGGACGCCAATCAGGGAAACGCTCTGCTTGCTCATGATGCCTCGTCGTATCGGTCCACCCGCGGCCCCGACGTGTCGTGAACCGGGCGGCGCGCCAGTGCGCAAGGGGGCGGATGCACACGGGTCGCAGCCCGCCATGCCGAGCGCGCCGCATGCGCTCCACCGCCGGTAACGGAGCATTCTAACCCGCACGATGCCGGCAGGCAGCGACACGGCTCCGCCTCCAGACGCAGAAAGGCCGCGCAAGCGCGGCCTTTCGCTCCACCTGGTGCCGGCAGCAGGAATCGAACCCGCGACCTACTGATTACAAATCAGTTGCTCTACCAACTGAGCTATACCGGCGTGGACGGCGATTCTAGCAGGCGAGCCCGGGGGCGCACCGGCTCAGAAGCAACCGGTGCTGTGCGAGCCCACCGCGAGTTCGCGCACGCGCTGGCGCCAGGTCGCCGAACCGGCATCGGGCACCACCACGTCGAGCCAGTACTCGGGAACCGTCTCCACCCGCTCGGTCATCTGTGCCGGGAAGCCGGCGGCCACCAGCTCCTCGCGGCGCTTGCGCGCGTTGGCCGGGTCCTTGAACAGCCCGAGCGAGATCGTATTGGGCTGGTCGCCGGAGCTGACCACGAAGTAGTCGCTCACATGGGCATCGGCCAGGCGTTGCGCCACCGCGAGCGCCTGCGCGCGACTGGCCTGCGCCGGCAGGTAGACCCACCACCCGCGCGACTGCTGCGACTGCTCCTGGCGCGACCGGCTGCGCGCGGTCTCCGGCGCCAGCCGCTCCCGCGCGCTGCGCAGGGCCTGCAGGCTTGGGAACGGACCCAAGGCCAGGCACTCGTAGCTTGCCGCAGTGGAGCGGCTGCCCGACGGAGCCGGCGTCCCGCCGGATGCAGGCGACGACGCGGCGACGGCGACCGCATCCGGCGAAGTGGGTGCCACTTGGGCACTGGCCTCCGGCGCCGGCGCCGCGGCAACGAGATCCGGGCGTTCGGTCAGCAGGTGCAAAACCGGCACGCCCGGATCGGCGACGCTGGGCACGCTCACGTCGTCCTGCCCGAGTACCAGCCAGGCGCCCACGGCGATGTTGAGCGCGATCAGCAGAACGAACAGGAGACGCAGGAACATCCGGAGCTCTCTTGGCGGTACGTCCGGGGATTCTAGTCGGCTGCGGCGGGCGGCAACGCGGTACCGCTCCACACCGCCAGCCCACGCAACACGCCATCGGCGAACAGCTCGCCCGGCCGGGCGACCAGCTCGCGCAGCAAGGGCGCGTCGCCACCGCCGAACAGCAGACGTGGTTCGACACCGAGCGCGGGCCCGACCTGTGCCACGAAGCGTTCGACCAGCGCCGCGCAGGCGCCCCAGCAACCGGAGGCCACGGCATCGGCCGTGTTGTCGGCCATCGCGGTGACCTCGCCCGGTCGCTCCGGCCGTACCCGCACCGTGGCACCGAGCAGAGACTGCTGCATCAACAGCGGGCCGGGTGCGATCAAGCCGCCCAGATGCCGGCCATCGCCGCGCAGGGCGTCCAGTGTCAGCGCCGTTCCGGCACCGACCAGCACGCAGGGCGAGCGGCCTTCGGCATGCGCCGCGACCATGGCGAGAAAGCGATCCACACCGAGGCGCGACGGCTCGGCATAGGCACTGCGCACGCCGCAGGCCTCCGCCGGACTGCGTACCCAGGTGACGGCTGCACTTCCGCGCTGGCGCAGTTGCGTGTCCACCAGCGCCTCGCGCTCGCGGTCGACGACCGAGGCGCCGAACACCACCTCCGCCGGCGGCAGCCCGGCCCAGGCGGCAGCCAGCCCCTCGATCACCGGATCGGACCAGGCGATCGCTCCCTCCGCGAGCCGTTGCCCTTCCTGGAGAGCCCACCATTTCAGCCGGGTATTGCCGAGATCGAGCAGCAGCCTCATGCGCGGCGCACCGTGACTTCGGCGCTGTCGATCCGCCGCATGCTGCCGTCGTCCAGCCGCAGGCACAGCGCGCCGCGGGCGTCCACGCCGGCACCGATGCCGCGCAGGTCGCCCTGCGCGCCGCTGATCGAGAGCGACCGGTCACGAAGGATGTCGTGGCGATCGTAATCGTCGACAAAGCCACCGAAGCCGTCCCGCTCGAACGCGGCCAACCCCTCGACCAGGGACTCCACCAGCGCCGCCGCCACCCGGTTGCGCGAGGGCGGCTCGCCGCCGCACAGCCCCGCGAGATCGGCCACCGGCTGCCCGGCCTGATCGCGCAACGCCGGGGTCAGCCGAAGGTTCAGGCCGATACCGATCACCGCCGCGCAGGGTCCCTGGTACTCGCCGCTGACCTCGACCAGGATGCCGGCGAGCTTGCCGCCGTCGGCCAGCACGTCGTTCGGCCATTTCAGCCCGGCCCCGCGAATACCGAGTGCTTCGAGCGCACGCATGACGATCACGCCCACCGCCAGCGAGAGACCGCCGAGACCGGCCATCCCGGCCTCGAAACGCTTCAGGCACGACAGGTACAGGTTGAGTCCCGGCGGCGACAGCCAGGTGCGCCCGCGCCGGCCACGACCGGCGGTCTGGGTCTCGGCCAGCACGATGCCCAGGTCGGGCATGGCGTTGCCTCGACGCAACAGTTCGCTGGAGGTCGAATCCAGCTCCCAGAACACCTCAAGCGCGCCGAGCCGGTCGCGCACGGCAGGAGCCAGCGCAGCCACGATGCTGTCGACGTCGAGCATTTCCACCGGCCACGGCAGGCAGTAGCCGGCGCTGCCGTGCGACTCGACCGGCACGCCCCGGGCGCGCAGGGCCTCGACCTGTTTCCAGATCGCGGCGCGGGTCACCCCGGCAGCGTCGGCCAGCCGTGCGCCGGACACGGGGCGTCCGCCGGACAACGCGGCGAGCAGGTCAGGCGCCTGCATAGGGCAAAAAAGGCTGCGTCATCGCGGACGGATCGACGGAAAGCGGAAAGGCATGCATGGCGGCGGATTCTATCCGGTCGATCCTCGCAGCCCCATCCATCGCATCCGCTGCACCGGCCGGGACACTGGCGGCCAACCGGGCTTTCTGTCACCCTCGACGCCTTGGATCATGCGAATCAAGGGGTTGAGTCGCCATGAACGCACCGCGCCGGATCGTCGGAATGGCCCTCGCTGCAGCGTTGTCGCTGCCGGCGCTGGCGCTTGCGGCATCGGCGGATCTCGGTGGCGGGGACGGCGGCGGACAGCGGTCGGGCAGTGGCAGCTCGACTGCACACAGCCTGGTCAACACCGGCTCCGCGAGTGGCGGCGGCGACACGACGATCCTTCCCCCGCGCGGACCCAGCGATACGCCCACCAGCAACACCAGCGACACGGACAACGATCCGGCCGGCAGCCTGCCGGTGAACGGCAGCGCACGACAAGCCGCGCCACACCCCTCCAGCCCGGGCTGGCAGTCGCTGCTGCCGGGCTCGATCCAGTAACCGGAAACCTGCCGGTCAGCCCGGCGGCAGCTCGACGCTGAAACGGGCGCCGCCCAGCTCCGGCGAGCGGTCCACGGTGAGTTCCCCGCGATAGGCCCGCACGATGTCCTGCACGATGGACAGGCCGATGCCGTGGCCCTGCACCCGCTCGTCGCCGCGCACGCCACGCTGCAGGATCCGCTCGATCTGGTCCGGCTCGATGCCCGGACCGTCGTCCTCGACGCTGAGCCGAAGCCCCGGTCGCTGCTTGCCCGGTTGGGACCGCGCGTTCGCCACCAGCAGCACGCGGTGGCGCGACCACTTGAAGGCGTTCTCGAGCAGGTTGCCCATCAGCTCGAGCAGGTCGCCCTGCTCCCCATAGAAGGCGACGCCCTCCTCGATGTCGAACTCGCACAGCACGTTCTTGGCGGCGTAGACCTTCTCCAGGCTCTGCACCAGATCCTCGGCGTGCCCGGCGAGGGGAATTGCCGTGGCGAACGGCTGGCGACCGGTCGTCGCGGCGCGCGCGAGCTGGTAGGCGACCAGTTCATCCATGCGGCGTACCTGGTCGAGCACGTCGTGCGCAAGCTGCGGTGCCTCGCTGGAGGACTCCAGCCGCGAGCGGATCACCGCCAGTGGCGTCTTCAGACTGTGCGCCAGGTCGGCCAGGGTGTTGCGGTAACGCGTGCGCTGCTCGCGCTCGCTCTCGATGAAGCCATTGATCCGGCCGGTCAGTCCGGTCAGCTCCAGCGGATACTGGCTGTCGAGGAAGTCGCTCTTGCCGCGCTCGACCCGGCTCATGTCCGCCGCCACCTTGCGCAGCGGGGTGAGGCTCCAGCGCAGCAACAGCATCTGCAGCACGATCAGCATCACGCCCAGCGTGGACAGGTAGACGATCAGCGAGCGGCGATAGGTGGCGTTCTCGCCCTTGAACTGGTCTTCGGTCTGGGCGACGGTGAAGGTCAGTGGCACCTGCCGGTCGTCCTGCGATTCGAACACCACGCCGTAGCTGTAGTAGTACAGCCGCCCCATGCGGGTATCGATCGGCCCGACGAAGCGCGTCTCGCCCGGGCGCAGCGGCGCGAGGAAGCTGAAGTCCCGTCCGATCGCCGAGGACGACTCCCAGTGGAATCCGTTCTCGCCGATGGCCACCGCGTACAGCCCCGAGCCGGGCCGCGAGAAGCTCGGGTCGGGCGAGGAGTACGGCATCAGCAGGCGGCCGTTGCGGCCCACGTCGACCAGCGCAAGGTAGGCCAGCACGTCGTTTTCCAGCCGGTCGCGCAGCCCGCTCAGCGCGGTCTGGTACTTGGCCTGGGACAGGGTGACGCCGATGATGCCGAGAAAGCCCGCCAGCGCCAGCCCGGTCGCCATCGCGGCGCGCGCCGCCAGCGAGAGCGGGCGACGCGCGGCAGGGGACTCAGTCTTCGTCGCCGTCGCTTCGGGGGATGGCAAAGCGGTATCCGCGTCCACGTACGGTCTCGATGGGCTTGATGGTGCTTTCGGGGTCGAGCTTGCGGCGCAGGCGGCCGATGAACACCTCGAGCACGTTGGAGTCGCGGTCGAAGTCCTGCTGGTAGATGTGCTCGGTCAGGTCGGCCTTGGAGACCAGCTCGCCGGCGTGCAGCATCAGGTACTCCAGCACCTTGTACTCGTAGCTGGTGAGGTCGACCGGCTTGCCCTCGACCGACACCGTCTGCGCGGTGGTGTCGAGCTTGATCGGACCGCAGGCGAGCACCGGCTTGGACCAGCCGCTGGCGCGGCGCACCAGCGCGTTGATGCGGGCCAGCAGTTCCTCCACGTGGAACGGCTTGACCAGGTAGTCGTCGGCACCGTGCTTGAGCCCCTCGACCTTGTCCTGCCAGCCGCCGCGGGCGGTGAGGATCAGGATCGGATAGCGCTGGCCGGCCTCGCGCAGCGACTTGATCAGGTCCATGCCGGACATCTTCGGCAGGCCCAGGTCGATGATCGCCAGGTCGAACGGCACCTCGCGGCCCAGGTACATGCCTTCCTCGCCATCCTGGGCGGTGTCCACGGCGAAGCCGTCGCGCTTCAGGCGCGCGGCGAGGGTCTCGCGCAGAGGGGCCTCGTCCTCCACCAAAAGGATGCGCATCAGTGTTTCTCCTTGTTGCCCCGGCCGTTGCCGGCCGGATTCTTGGTTGACTGGGCCGGCGCCGGGCGCCGGTCCTGTTCGGAGGGCACGGTGACCGTGCGGACGTAACCATTGGGCGTCAGCACCTTGATGCGGTACTCGGTCCGGCGCCCGAACTCCCGCCGGTCCGCCGACAGCACCTTGCCCCCCGTGTCGTGCTGCACCTGCTCCACCGCCTGGTCCAGGGTCAGGCCACTGGCCTGCTTGGCCCAGCCCGGAACTGCGACGGCCAGCAGCAGCATCGCCATCAGCGGGCGCGACAGGATAAGGATCTTGGATGTCATGCGTTCGTGATCCGGCCTCGTCGGGGCATCGCGGGACGCCCGAGGTTAAGGGCTGCGGCCTGAATAGTGGCCCGAACCACCTTCCCTGTCATGCCGCGTCGCGCACCGGGTCCATCGCCTGCTCCAGCAGGCTCCAGCCGGCTCCCGGCCGATGCGCCCCCTCGCTCAGCACGCGACGGAAAGCCCGGGCGCCGGGCTGCCCCTGATAAAGCCCGAGCAGGTGCCGGGTGATGTGCTTGAGCGCCGTGCCGCGGGCCAGCTCGGCCTCGACGTACGGCCGCAGGTGCGCCAGCACGGTCTCACGAGGCGGCAGCGGCTCGCCATACAGCGATGCCTCCAGCTCGGCCAGCAGGTACGGATCGTGGTATGCCGCCCGGCCGAGCATCACGCCATCGACCGACTGCAGGTGCTCGCGCACCTCCCGCACCGTGGTGATTCCGCCGTTGATCACCACGGCAAGCCCTGGAAAATCCTGCTTCAGACGGTAAACCCGGCCATAGTCCAGCGGCGGGATCTCCCGGTTCTCCTTCGGACTCAGGCCCTGCAGCCAGGCCTTCCGGGCGTGCACGACCAGAATCTCCACGCCGGCCGCGATCATCGCCTCGGTGAAGCGCTGCAGGTCGGCGTAGGCGTCCTGGTCGTCCACCCCGATACGGCACTTGACGGTGACCGGTACGGCGAACCCCGTGGCCTGCACGGCATCCCGCATCGCCTGGACGCACTGCCCGACCAGGGCAGGTTCGAGCATCAGGCAGGCCCCGAAGCGGCCCGACTGCACGCGGTCCGAGGGACAGCCCACATTGAGGTTGATTTCGTCATAGCCGGCCTGCGCCCCGAACACCGCTGCGCGGGCCAGTTCCTGCGGATCGCTGCCGCCGAGCTGCAGTGCCACCGGATGCTCCTGCTGGCTGTGCTCGAGCAGCCGCAACTGCCCGCCACGCACCAGCGCCGCGCTGGTGACCATCTCCGTGTAAAGGCGGGCACGCGGAGACAGCAGGCGATGGAAATACCGGCAATGCCGGTCGGTCCAGTCCATCATCGGGGCGACGCAGACGCGCCAGGGGGAAGTCGGTGGAAGGATCGCGCTGTGCATGGGCGTATGGTCGCTGATATCGGCCCGGTTTGGCTCTCCCGAACCCCGACAGCTGGTAACTTCTCCAAGCGATTGGCTGCTAGTATTGGAGCCCAGTGAAGTCAAGGGAACTGGGTCACGTTTATGAAGATCATTCAGGTCATGCTTGTCGTGCTCGCCGGCCTGCTGCTCGCGGCCTGCGCGACCACCCAGGGCAGCTCCTCCGCGCCGGTCTTCAACCCGCAGGCGCAGGCCATGTCCCAGTACCACATCGGCGTGGACGACGTGCTGCAGGTCTCGGTGTGGAACAACCCCGATCTCGGCGTGAAGGTGCCGGTGCGCCCCGATGGCCGCATCACGGTGCCGCTGATCGGCGACGTGGTCGCCGGTGGCAAGACGCCGGATGAGGTCTCCGCCGACATCAAGGAGCGCCTGAAGGCCTTCATCCGCGATCCTCAGGTGGCGGTGATCGTCACCGACCTGCGCAGCCACGAATACCTGTTGCGCGTGCGCGTCACCGGCGCGGTGCGCAACCCGGTGTCGCTGCCCTACCACCAGGGCATGACGGTGCTGGACGCGGTGCTAGCCGCCGGCGGGATCACCGAATTCGCGGCCCCGGACCGCACCGAGCTGTACCGCAAGACCGAGTCGAGCACGTCGTCGTATGCCGTGAAGCTGGGGCAGATCCTGCAGGACGGCAAGCTGGCCACGAACTACCCGGTGCAGCCGGGTGACGTGATCACGGTTCCGCAGCGGTCGTTCTGAAGCCAGGAAAGTCCAACAGGGGTCGGTGGTGATCATGAAGGACGAACAACCGAGCCTGCAGGCCTTGCTGCCAGTGCTCATGACCGAGGCCAGGCGCAGGCTCGGCACGATGGTACTGATCTTCGCGGCGATCGCGCTGGGCGCCCTCGCACTGGGGCTGGCATGGCCCAAGCGCTACGACGCGGCAGTCACGATCCTCGCCCAGGAGAGCAGCATCATCACGCCGCTGATGGAGGGTGCGGCCTCGCCCACCGGCACCAAGAACCGGGCCAGCATCGCGCGCGACGTGATCTTCAGCCGCTCGGTGATGAACCAGGTGCTGGCCAATGGGGATTTCCTGAAGGACAAGCCCACGCCGGCCGAGGTCGACCGCATCATCGATGGGATCAAGGCGCGCACGACGGTGAAACTGTCGCACGGCAACCTGATCACCATCGGCTACCACGACTCCGATCCCAGGCGCGCGTTCGAGGTGACCCGTGACTTCGGCAAGCTGTTCATCAGCGAGAGCCTGGCGTCCAAGCAGCGCGAAAGCCGCGACGCCTACGAATTCATCGACAGCCAGGTCGAGGCCTATCGGCAGAAGCTGACCGCGGCCGAGGAGAACCTCAAGCGCTACCGCGAGAACAACGTCGACGCCCGCCCGGGCAGCGACGCCAACATCAACTCGCGCATCAGCGAGCTGCGCACCCAGGTGGAGACGGCCAGGCTCGACCTGACGCAGAAGCGCTCGCAGGAGGCGTCGCTGCAGTCGCAGCTGTCCGGCGAATCCGAGGTCACCGCGGTACAGACCACCGACGGCGTCTACCGGGCGCAGCTGGCCGATCTGCAGGCGCAGCTGGACAAGCTGCTGCTCAACTACACAAACGAATACCCGGACGTGGTGCGGATCCGTCACCAGATGGACGACCTGAAGCGGCAGATCCAGGCCAACGACGCCAAGCGACAGGCGGCGCGGGCGGCCGGTACGCCGATGGCGATCGACGGCAACGCGCAGTTCAACCCGCTGTACCAGCAACTGAAGAGCCAGCTGGCCGCGCTGCGCGCGGATATCGCCGCCACCGCCGCACGCATGGGCGCCAGCCAGGCCATGCTCAACGAGGAACTTGAGCGCGCCAAGCGCGTGGCCGGGTCCGAGAACGTGGTCGCCGAGCTCACCCGCGACTACGACGTGAACCGCGATGTCTACCAGGATCTGCTCAAGCGCCGCGAGAACGCGCGCGTGTCGATGAACCTGGACGCCACACAGCAGGGACTGAATTTCATCGTGCAGGACCCGGCCGTGCTGCCGCTGGCGCCGTCCGGGCTGCGCTTCATCCACTTCGCCATGGTCGGCATCGTGCTCGCCATCGGCGCGCCGCTGACCCTGCTGTTCCTGCTGGTGCGGTTCGACCCGCGCGTGCGCTCGGCCGAGCAGCTGGAACGCCTGACCGGACTGACCATGCTCGCGACCGTGCCGTACTACCAGACGCCGCAGGATCGCCGTCGCCAGCAGGTGCAGAGCACCATGCTGGGCATGGTGGCCCTGGGCGTGGTGCTGGCTTACCTGGTGTCGGTGTGGATCAAGCTGAAGGGAGCGGCATGACCATGCGCAACGACCAACCGCAGAACGGCAAGCTGTCGGCGGTACCGCCCCCCCAGGGCGACCAGCTGCCGCAGAAGATCGGGAGCCAGTCCATCGCGCGGATGGATGAGAGCCGGGCGCTGGTGCCGGCGCAGCTCGAGCAGCGCCGGCTGATCCATGCCGACCAGTCCGCCCGCAACCAGGCCGACGTGTTCCGCGAGATCCGCACGCGCCTGCTCGAACTGAGCAACGGCACCAACTTCATCACTCTGGTGGTCGCGGTCAGCCCCGGTTGCGGCGCCAGCTTCGTGGCGCGCAACCTGGCGGCCGCGTTCGCCTTCGACCAGGCCAAGACCAGCCTCCTGATCGACTGCAACCTGCGCTACCCCGAGCAACACCGCGTGCTTGGCGTGGATGCGGACCAGGGCGGGCTGATCGACCTGCTCGACACCCCGTCCCGCGGGATCGAGTCGGTGATCTACCCGACCGTGCTGCGCCATGTCCGGCTGATTCCCGCCGGCACGGCGCGCGAGAACTTCAGCGAGTACTTCACATCGCAGAACATGCGCCACCTGATCGACTCGCTTCGCGAACGCTACGACGACCGCTACATCTTCCTGGATGGCCCGGCGGCCAGGGGCGCGCCCGACGCGCGCATCCTTGCCGACCTGGCGGACTACATCGTGTTGGTGGCCGGCTACGGCAAGGACACGCCGAAGGCGATCCACGATGCCGCGGCCAAGTTCGACCGCTCCAAGCTGGCAGGAGTCGTGTTCAACCACGCCCCTTGACGTGCAGGGGCGACCAGCCGTGGCGCTTCGCCGTGGCGAGACCGCTGCTGACGCCAGAGGGCAAACCACGGACGCACCGCCGGGGAGTCGGCGACGCCCGTCGATCAGAACGCCAGGTCCGCCTGGCGCAGGGGAAACGAAGGAGAACGACATGTCCAGGCCCACGCAACTGGCCTCCGGCGTCGCCCTGGCGCTGGCCTTGGCGCCGCTCGCCGGCACCGCTGCCGAGTTCAACTACACGCTCTACGCCGGCCTCGAGCGCAGCGACAACATCCAGCTGGTCAGCACCCACCCGATCGGCCAGACCTCGCTGATCCCCGGCTTCAATTTCTCGCTGGTCGAGCAGGGCGCCGACGTCCAGGCCAACGTGATCGGCGACATGCAGTACCGCGACTACCTGGGCAGCCGCTTCTCCAGCCAGACGCAGACCTCACTGGCAGGTACCGTCAACTGGTCGGTATTGCCGCAGCGACTCGACCTGACCGTCGACGACTACGCCAGCGTTCAGCCGGTGGACTACCTTGCCAGCGATGCGCCGAGCAACCAGCAGCAGACCAATGTGCTGTCGCTCGGACCCACGCTGCATTTCGGCGTGGGCAACGGCTTCAACGGACAGGCGGAACTGCGCTATCTCAACAGCTACGCGCAGAAGACCCAGGGCTTCAACTCGCAGCGCGGCATGGCTGCGCTCAGGCTGCTGCGCCAGCTCAATCCGACCGACCTGCTCTCGTTCAATGCCGAACAGCGCCACGTGGTGTTCAAGAACCACGACCAGGGTAACGCCGACTACAACAGCACGGAGTTGTACAGCCGCTACGTAAGCAAGCTCGCCAAGCTGGATATCGACGCCGCGCTTGGCTGGTCGCGCATCACGTTCGGCCAGGCGAACCACGGCACCGAGACCAGTCCGCTGGCACGCCTCAGCCTGACCTGGCACGCCACCGACCGCAGCGCCTTCGGCGTGGCCGGCTCGCGCCAGTACTCCGATGCCGCCGAAGGGCTGATGCAGCCGATCACGCCGGGCACGACCGTACTCACCGGTGGCATCAACGGCGACAGCAACACCGGCAGCATCACGGTGACCTCGGAGGTCTACCTGGAGCGCCGTGCCGAGGTGAACTACAGCTACCGCACCGCACGGTTGCTGTTCACCGTTGCACCCCGGTATTCGCGCCTCACCTACAGTGGATCACCCACGTTCAACCAGACCGCGCGCGAGTTCCGCGCCGGCCTGGACTACAACCTCAGCCCGACGGCGATCCTCTCCGGCTACTTCGAGAAGGAGCGCCGCTCCTACCAGACACAGGATCGCAAGGACCACGCGACCAGCTACGTCGTCAGCCTCACCCGGCAGGTCAACGTGCACTGGAGCTGGCGCGCCAACTTCAGCCGCCGCTGGCGCACCAGCAACGTACCGGGCGCGGGCTTCAATGAGAACCGGGTCTACGTGGGAGTCTCGTACACGCGATGACGGCGAGGAGCGACGGAACCGCCCCGCACCATTTCGGGACCGACCAGGAACTGTTCGGGGTGTATCACGCCCCCGCCGCGACACGGCCGGGGGCGGGCGCCGTGCTGCTGTGCCCGCCGTTCGGCCAGGAATACATCCGCACCCACCGCCTGTACCGCCAGCTCGCAACCCAGCTGGCCTCTCGCGGGCATCCCTGCCTGCGCTTCGACTACTACGGCAGCGGGGATTCGGCCGGCGAGACCGGCGACTTCGAGCTGGGGCGATGCGGCCTCGACCTGCAGGCAGCGGCAGCCCATCTGCGCGAGCTGGGCGGGCGCCCGCACGTGCACGGCTTCGGTGCGCGGCTGGGCGCCAGCCTGCTGATGCGGCACGCGACCGCGCTCAAGCTGGATCGGCTGGTGTTGTGGGACCCGATCGTCGACGGCGCCGGTCTGGTCGCCCGCATGGACGCCCTGCAGGTGGAGCTGGCGCGCGACCCGGACCGCTTCCGGACGCCGCGCGAGAGCGCGCTGCCACTCGGCGAGTGGTGCGGCTTCGCGGTCTCCGAACGGCTGCGCGAGCAGCTCATGCAGCTGCGTGCGACGTTCCCTCCCCTGCCGACGTTGCTGATCGAGTCGGAGGGTTCGATCGCACGAGAGACACTTCCGCCGTCCTGCAGACTCGCCCCCCTGTCGCAGGCGACGCCCTGGGAGGAGCTGCAGCGGCAGGAGATCGCCGTGCTGTCCCACGAGCTGGTGCGGCTGGTTTGCGATGCGCTGGAGAACGCCGCATGAGCCGCGAACGCGCCTTCTCGTTCGGGCGCGCCCGCCATCTGGCCGGCATCGTCGGCCCGGGCACCGCGCGCACCGGGGTGATTCTGCTCAACGCCGGCCTGGTCCACCGCGTCGGGCCGTTCCGCATGAACGTCGAGCTCGCGCGCCGGCTGAACGAGGCCGGCTACCCGACGCTGCGCTTCGACCTGTCCACGCTGGGCGACAGCGCCGTCGCGGGTGTCGCCGAAGCGCCGCAGGAGCAGGTCCGCCGGGACGTCGCCGACGCCATGGAGCTGCTCGCCGCCGAAGCGGGCTGCACCCGCTTCGTGCTGGTCGGTCTGTGCTCGGGCGCGGCCAACGCGCACGTCGTCGCCGCCAGCGATCCGCGCGTCGTCGGCGCGGTGTTCCTGGACGGCCATGCCTATCCCACGATGGGCTTCCATCTGCGCCATTACCTGCCGCGCCTGCGCGACCCGCGGCGAGTGGTGCGCTTCCTTGGGCGCCGGAAGCGACGGGCGGACGCGCAGGGCGGCGAAGCGGACTTCCAGACCGGGCGGCCCGCACGCGGTCAGGTGCGCACGGAACTGGCCGCGATGCTGGCGCGCGGGGTACGCCTGAGCTTCATCTTCAGCGGCGGCGCCAGCGGCTACTTCAACCACCCGCGGCAGTTGCTCGAGTGCTTCGGCAAAGGCGTGGGACGGCATCCCGGCCTGAGCGTGCGCTGGCTGGCCGATGCCGACCACACCTACAGCCTGGCGGAGGATCGCCGCCAGCTCACGGAGCTGGTCCGCAGCTGGATGCTGGAGCAGTTCCCGGAGGGCGGGTCAGGCTGAGGTCGGCGGTGCCGCCGGCTCAGGCGAACACCGACGGCAGGGTCATGATGCTGCGAAACCACGGCCCGGTGGTTTCCGTCTCCACCGCCACGCGGCGGATGTCGTACGGGTCCCAGTCGTCGAAGCGCCGGCAGCCGCCGTAGTAGCTGAAGGCCCAGCGCACCCCGGCCTCGGCCAGCACTTCGCGGGTGCGCTCGTCGAAGGCCGCCGGGTTGCCCACCGGATAGCTGAAGCAGTCCATCGGCCGGCCCAGCTCCTCGGCCAGCCGCCGCCCGCACTGCAGGATCTCCTCGCGCTGGCGGGCAGTGCTCATGTTCGCCAGCACCGGATGACTGACCGTGTGCCCGCCGATGGTCATGCCGGCGTCGCGCATCCCGCGCAGCATGTCCCAGGTCATCCAGAAGCGGTCCGCATGCCCGGGACCGGCGCGTCCGCTGCCGGTCGCCGCGCCTACGGCATCCAGATAGTCTGCCAGCCGATCGTCCGGCAGCGCCTTGTAGGCGCGCAGCAGGGTGCGCACCGCGCGTTCGCGACCGGGCTCGTCGATGGCCACCTGCGCTTCGAGCCACGGCCTCAGGTCGAGGTGGGGTTTGCGGGAGGTCCGCACCATCCAGGCGATCTCGTCCCACCAGGGCAGGCTCGGCCGATCGATGAAACCGGTCGCCACGAAGAAAGTGGCACGCACGCCCTCGTGGCGGAGAATCGGCAACGCCGCCTCGTAGTTGTCGCGGTAACCGTCGTCGAAGGTCACCATCGCATAGCGTCCGCGCGGGCGGTCGCGCAGCTGCGCGAGGTCCACGGGTTCGATCAGGTCGGTGTGCCGGCGCAGGAACCGCATCTGCGCGCTGAAGGCCTCTTCCGACGCACTCCACAGCCCGTGATCGTAGGGTGCGCCGGCCGCCTGGCCGATGCGGTGGTAATTCAGCACCACCAGTCCGCGCCAGCGGCCGATACCGTGCAGCAGGCGACGCAGGCCGGTGCGGTCGAACACGCTGGCGGCGATCGCCTTCTTCATGCGCTCGTCCTCCCCTCGCGTCCACCGCGCCCTTGCCACGCCCTTTGCAGGCGCCGCCGCAAGCGCCCGCCGAAATGCCGCCCGCGAGCCAGCAACACCCGCAGGTTCAGGCGGGTTGCCGCCAGCATCACCAATTCGGTCAGCTCGCCGGTCAGCGAGCGCTTGAACGCGCTGTCGCCCCGCAGGAAGTCGTAGCGCGCCACGCCGTCCCGGGCCAGCCGCTCCATCAGCAACAGGTTCGCCGCCATGCCAGGGCTATGCATGGACGTGCCGTCGGCCGCCCCCACGCCAAGCTGGTAGAGATCGAACTTGCCCGCCGTGACGAAACCGTAGAGCGCCACGATCGCCCGGCCTTCGTGCGCGAGCCGGGCCAGCACCACGCGTTCCGGCGCCGACCATTCCTGCAGCAGCCGCTCGTGGAAACGGGTGAAGCGCGGCGCCGCGAAACAACCGGGCTTGCCCTCCGCCTCCCAGCGCGCCTGGTGCAGCCGCACCAGGTCGGCGAAGCTGGAGGCGACCTCTTCCGGCCCCGCCAGCTCCAGTGCGGCACCGGACTGGGCAGCCTTGCGCATCTCCTGGCGTGCACGCATCCGCGTCTTGGAGGAGAGGCCGTCCAGGTAGGCCTCGAAGCCAGCTTCCAGCCGCGCGATCGGACAGCTGCCGCGGGAGCTGGCGCGGATCCACCCCCGCCCTTCGGCGGCCGTGCGGAGCGGAGAACCCGACGGCAGGTCCAGCAACTCCAGCGCGTCCCACTCCATGCGGTCGACCGCTTCCCAGAAGGCACTCGCACAGGCGGCCTCCTCGCCCGGCAGGCACAGCAGGTCGAGGTAGTCCGGACAGGTTTCCTCGAACTCGGCCTCGCCGGTGGAGAGGAAGCGCAGGTAACGCATGGCGAGCGGCCCGCGCCCTTCGAGCTGGAGATAGAGCGGCGCGACAGCGACCAGGTGCGTGCCGCGCCAGAACGTGACGATGCGCAGCCCTCCGGCACCGTAAGCCGGCCCGTAGACCTCCCACCAGCAGCGCAGCCAGACGAAGTCCAGCGGGGTCGATGCATTCGGGCAGGCGCGATGGAGCGCCTGCCAGTCCTCGCGGATCGCATCCCAGGCCGCAACGTCCTGGATCACGCGCAGGGTGGGCGCTGCATTCATGACTGCCCCCCGCCGGCTACGCCGCCCTTCAGCCGCCGATAACCGCTCTTCAGGCGCTCGCGCATCGCCTGCGGCACGAAGGTGCTGCCCAGCAGCAGCCACATCCGCTTCTGCGCGGGCCGCAGGCGCACGCTGCGGAACAGGTGCGTGCGCGCCTCGGGGGTGCGACCGGCCTCCAGTTGCAGTTCGCCGATCCAGGCATGCGCATCGGCCAGCGCCGTGTCGACCATGCGTTGCGGCAACGTGATCTGCTCGCGCGCGCCGGTGATCCACGGCTCGATCGTGCGCAGGAAGTTGGTCGCGGTGTGGATGCGGTACTCGTGCCGGGTGAGCCGGTCGGGCATGCCGCGCTGGTACTGGATCGCCGGCAGGTCGAGGAAGCCGACCGGCCCGGCATGGCAGGTGCGCAGGTGGAAGTCGTAGTCCTCGCCGGAAAATTTCAGCGACTCGTCGAACTGCCGCACCTGCTCCAGCCGCTCGCTGCGGATCAGCACGGTGGAGGTGTGCACCAGGTTGCCCATGATCATCGGCGAGAAGATGTCGCCGGCGTGCAGGCGCGCCTCACCCACCACGTCGGCCAGCTCCGGCGCCACCTCGCGCAGCGGCACCGAGCGGCTGAAGATCTCCTCCATCCGGAACAGCCCGTAGGTGCTGTACATGGTGCGGATGTAGGCCGGATCGAACACCGCACCGGACGGATCGATCGCCGCCATGTCGGTCCACACCATGCCCAGCTCGGGGAAGCGCTCAAGGCAGCGCAGCTGCAGTTCGATCTTCCACGGCTGCCACACGTCGTCCGAGTCCAGCAGCGCGACGAAGTCGCCGCGCGCCGCGCGCAGGCCGTGGTTGCGCGCGGCCGACACGCCTGCGTTGGCCTGGTGCAGGTAGACCACGCGCGGATCGTCGCCGTAGCGCTCGCGCACCAGCGCGGCGGTGCCGTCGGTGGAGCCGTCGTCCACCACCAGCACCTCGAGCCGCGCGTGGGTCTGCGCCAGCGCGCTGTCCAGCGTCCGCGCCAGGCAGTAGGCGCGATTGAACGTGGGCACGACCACGCTGACCAGCGGCGAAGTCATCCTGGCTTACCTCGTGGGCGACGGTGCATGCCGGTGGCCATGCTCAGCGGCTCCGTCCCGGCGGTGGCGGCAGCACGAAGTCGCGCCAGTCGTTCGGGTTGCCCGACTTGCCGGCCTCCGCCGCCTTGATGATGTTGTAGGCCTCGCGCGCAGTGACGTAGTGCAGCACGTGGCGCTGGCCGTCGTTGTAGGCGCTTTCGAGGTAGCCGTGCATGTCGTGCATGGCCTGGCCCAGCAGGGTGTCCATGTCGCGCTCCTGGGTGCCATGCGTGTGCACCTTGACGAACACCCACTCCGGCCGACCCTCGACGTGGATGCCGGTGCGCACCCACAGGTCGACGCGGGCGCGGGTCGGCGGGCAGGCACGGCGCACGTCGGCGTTCTCGATGCGCGGCACGATGCCCCGGCGCCGCTCGGCCCAGTTCAGCCCCAGCGGGCCCTGCACGATCATCAGGTCGCCGCTGGGCGTACCGCCGACGCGCACCGGCACGCCGGTGTCGTGCGACTTGGGGCGATGCGGGTCGTCGGTGGCGTAGTAGATCGCGTTGCACAGGCTCGTCTGCGTGTCGCTGGGTGCCGACGGCAGGGTGAAGTCGGCGTAGCAGCCCAGTTCGCGCAGCAGGATCAGCTCGTTGTTGAGCCCGCACCAGCGACCGTCGGCGCGCGAGTTGTCCAGGCTCCAGTTGCCGTGGATGAAGCCGAAGGCGAGCTCGCCGGTGGCCGGATCGCGGCTGAGCGCACCGTGGCGCTCGTGCAGGGTCCGGCAGAAACCGGCGAGGGTCTGGCGGAAGTTCTCCGGCGTGTCGTTGTCGTGATGCAGGTGGATCTCGATCTCGCCGAAGCCGTCGTCACAGAGTGCGGCCAGCTTGTCCAGGTGCTCGGGCAGGTATTCCTCTTCCGGATAGAAGAAGCTGTGCTGCGGGTGGCGGCCGTCGGCATCGCGATGAACCGAGGCCATCGCGCGGTAGTCGGTGCACCAGCGGTCCACGCGGGCGCGCTGGGTGGCCAGATCCACCTTGCCCCAGGCCGGCTCGTAGTGGTCGACGAAGCAGAACATCACGTGCACCGGCCCGTCGACCTTCGGCACGCGCCGGCGCAGGTAGCTGCCCAGCCAGATGTGCATGTTGCGCCCGCGCACCAGCTTCGCCACGGCGAGCACGCCGCCGAGCAGGACCACCAGTACCCCGATCGCCGCAACCATCATCCGACCTTCCCCCCGAATGCCAGCACCAGCAGCTGCTCGGCATTGTTGCGCCACTGGCGCTCGCGTGCGATGTACTCGCGCGCCGCCATGCCGACCCGCCGCTGCTCCTGCACACGCGGCGCCAGCGTCAGCAGGCGATCGATGCAGGCCTGCACGTCACGGCGCGGAAACAGCCAGCCGGTGCGGCCGTCCTCGGTCACCTCGGCCACCGGCGCATAATCCGGCGCGACCACCGCCACGCCCATCGCCATGAACTCGAACAGCTTCATCGGCGATCCGTACTCGTTGGAATCGGGCAGCACGGCGTAGTCCATGCACGCGACCCAGCCGGCGATGTCCGGATGCGGCACCCGGCCCGGCAAGCGCACCTGCAGGCCCAGGCGCTCGCGGTCGACCAGTTCGCGGACCTCCGGCAGGGTCACGCCGTCGCCGACCAGCAGCAGGGTGAGTTCCGGCGCCCGCGCCAGCTGCGGGGCGATCGCGCGCACGAAGCCGTCCACGCCGTGCCAGCGCGCGAACGAGCCGATGAACCCGCACACCACCCGGCCTTCCAGCCCGCGCTCGCGGCGCAGCGCGTCGCGGTCGAAGCGGGCCGGGTCGAACTGCGCCAGGTCGGCTGCGTTCGGCGAAACCACGCAGGGCGCAATGTCGCCGTAGGCCTCCCGCGCGCGGTCGCGGAAATAGCTGGAGATGAACACCAGGCCGGTGCAGTGCTGCATGCACCAGCGCTCGATCCGGCGCGCCAGCCCCTTCAGGTACAGCGGCCGGACGCGTTCGACCAGCGCCGAGTCGTTGATCTCCAGCACGATCGGCACGCCATGACGACGCGCCAGCCACACCGTGGCGAACAGGAACAGCGAGTAGCGCTCGTAGATCAGGTCGGGGGATTCGCGCTTCAGCACGCGCCCCATCCGCACCAGCGTCACCGCGTTGTAGGCCAGCTCGGCCAGTTCGAACACCACGCCGGGCAGCTTCGTCACGAGGGCGGCCAGCCGCCCCTTGCGCTTGGGCGAGCCGCTGCCGGCAGATGGCGTGTGCTCCGGATCGGCGCCCGGGAACGAGACGATGCTCACCTCGTGTCCCAGCTCGCGCAGCGCGCCGACGATGCCGCGGATGTGCACGCCCTCGACGTCGCGGCCGCGGGTGCGATGGTGGTAGATCACGCGCATGAAGCATCCTGTTCCAGGGCAGCGAAGGTCCAGCCGGCCTCGCGCCAGATGGGCAGCAGTTCGGCCAGCGCCGCGGCGGCGCACGGACCGTCGTCGTGCATCAGCACGATGTCGCCCGGAGCCGGCGGCAGGTGCCGCAGGCGCGCGGACACGCTGGCCGCGTCGCCGTGCTGGTAGTCCAGGCTGTCGTAGCACCAGTAGGCCAGGCTGCGCCGCGCCCCCGCGAAGTAGCCCAGCAGCGGCAGGCTGACGTGGCCCTGCGGCGTGCGGATCCGGTGGCGGCTCCGCCGGTCGAAGGCGGCCAGCACCTGGTCGGCACGCTCCAGTTCGGCGACCTGGTCGTCCGTGCCCAGTCGACCGAAGTGCTGGTGGCTGTACGAGTGGTTGCCCAGCAGATGCCCTTCCTCGACGATGCGCCGGACGATCGCCGGGTGCTGCTCGGCATGGCGGCCGACCACGAAGAAGCTCGCCCGTGCCCCGTGCTGCGCGAGCACGTCGAGCAGCCGCGGCGTGTGCTCGGGATGGGGGCCATCGTCGAAGCTGAGGAAGCGCGCGGTACCACGACGCGGTCCGTGCGTCTGTACCACCGAACGTGGCAGCAGGCCGAGGATCTGGTGCTTCTTGGGCCGGAACGTCATGACCTGGCGGGATCCGAGACGAGAGGTTGAGTGACGGCCGATGCGAGGATGCCCTCGAGCTGATCCAGATTCCGTTCCCAGCTGAATGTCCTGGCATGCGCAAGGACATCCGCAGTGTCCCACGGGCGCGCCAGCGCTTCGAGTAGGGCCCGGGCCAGTGCGTCGGGATCGCGCGCCGGCACGAGCAGGCCGGCCGCCTCGGGTACCACCTCGGGGATGCCACCGACCCGGGATGCCACCACCGGGATGCCGCAGGCCATCGCCTCCAGCACCACGTTCGGCACGCCTTCGTTGTGGCTGGGCAGGCACAGCAGATCGACAGCGCGGAACCAGTCCGCCAGTTCGGCGTGATCCACCGCGCCGGCCAGCGTGACGGCCTCCGTGCAGCCCCGCTCCGCTGCGTCGGCGACCAGCGCCGTGCGACATTCGCCCGCACCGACGAAGACCAGCCGCGTGCCGCTCCGCGCCAGGCCGGACGCGGCGAATGCCTCGAGCAGGTCCAGGCAGCCCTTGCTGGCCTTGAGGTTGCCGACGTAGAGCAGGATCCGCCCGGCCGCGGGCAGGCCGAGCCTTGCCCGGGCCTGGCCGCGGTCGCCGGGGGCGAAACGCGCGTGGTCGACGCCGTTGTAGACCACGTGCACCCGTGCCGGGTCGACGCCCAGCGCCACCGCCTTGGCGGCCAGCGCATGGCTCACCGCGATCACCGCGCGGGCGCCGCCCAGCGCCCGACGGATCTGCGGGCGACGGGCCGGGTCCTCCGCCTGCACGTTCAGGTCGCTGCCGTGCACCTTCACCACGTACGGCCAGCCCATGCGGCGCGCCAGCCAGCCGGCAGCGGCCGCGTCGGGATAGGCCCAGCTGGCCAGTACGCAGTCGTAGCGTCCGCGCAGCAGGTGCAGGCCCTGCTGCGCCAGCAGCGAGGCGCCCCAGAAGAACGCGTGCAGCGAGCGGGCCACGCGCGGCAGATAGACGAACACGAAGGTGCGCAGGCGCAGTCCCGGCACCGCGAAGGGGGCGCGGTCGGCGCCCTTGCGCAGGCGCTCGGGCAGCGGCACGGCGGTGATCACCTCGACGTCGTGCCGGGTGCCCAGCCGCTCGAACTGCTGGCGGTTGAAGGTGCCGCGGCGCGGATCGAAGCGACTCGGAAACAGGTTGGTGAGTATCAGGATGCGCAGGCTCATCCACGCCCCTCCCCGCCTTCGTACAGGCGCGCATAGCTCGCGGCCATGGCCTCCAGCGATCCGTGCTCCAGCAGCCAGGCGCGGGCGGCAGCGCCCAGCTCCAGGGCCAGCGCCGGTGCGTCCAGCAATGCTCCCAGCGTGGCCGCCAGTGCCGGCGGATCGCCGGAGGGCACCAGCATGCCGGTCTCGCCGTGACGCACGATCTCGGCGTTGCCGCCGACATCGGTGGCAACGATCGGCAACGCACTGGCCGCGGCTTCAAGCAGCGCCATCGAGTAGCCCTCGCTGACCGAGGACAGCGCGAACAGGTCCAGTCCCTGCAGCAACTGCGCCACGTCGCTGCGGTCGCCGAGGAAGTGCACTGCCGACGCCACGCCCTCGAGCCGGGCGCGGTCTTCCAGGTCGCCGCGCAGCTCGCCGCTGCCGACCAGCACCAGCGCCGTGTCCGGCCGCGTGGCATGCACGCGGGCGAAGGCGCGGATCAGGCTGTCCTGGTCCTTGGCCCAGTTCAGCCGGCCGACGGTGCCGATCAGGCGGGTATCCGGCGCGACGCCCAGGCTTTGCCTGAGGAGGCGGCGCGCGGTCTCCCCGCCCGCGGCGAAGCGCTCGACGCGGATGCCGTTCGGAATGACCACCGTGCGGGACCCGGGCACCAGCCCGCGCGCGACCGCATCGCGGCGGGCCGCGTCGCAGACCGTCACCACGGCATCGGTGCGACCCATCGCGGCGCGGTACAGCGCGTCGCGGCGCGACGCGCGCTGGCCTGCACCCATGCCGTGCCGGGTGTTGACCACGTGGCGGCGCCCGGGCAGCCCCAGCGTGGCCAGCACCGCCTGGTAGTGCGCGGCGGCGTTGTGGGTGTGCAGCACTTCGGTGCGGTGATCGCGCACGGCTCGGCGCAGCCGGCGCAGGGCACGCAGGTCCAGCCCCGGGCCCTTGCCGCAGGCCACCAGCGGCACGCCGAGCGAGCCGAGCTCGCCGGCCAGAGCGCCGGGCTCGAACACGCACACCACCTGCGGACGCAGGCCCTGCTGGCGCTGCAGCGCGACCAGGTCGAGCACCATCCGCTCGAGCCCGCCGCGGTTGAGGTTTTCCACCACGTGGGTGACGTTCATGGCGCCCCCGCGGCATCTGCGTCCGGCGGCAGCTCGGACACGGTCACCCGCAGCTTGCCGCTGGGGGTGAGTGGGATGTCGTCGACGAAGTGCACGTCCAGCGCCACGCTGTCGCCCAGCTTCTTGCCCACCTCGCGGCGGATGTAGGCCAGCGAGGCCTCGTCGAAGCCATCGGTACGCACGATCGACAGGTCGAGCCGGTCCAGCCGGCGCTGCACCAGCTGGAAGCGCCCGACGCCCGGCACGTCCTTGAGCATGTGCGGGAAGAACTCGCCAGGCAGCACGTGGCCGGCCGGTGTGCGGATCGCATCGAGCACGCGGCCGTCGATGCGTTCGACCAGCGGCAGGCCGCGTCCACAGGCACAGGTGCGTGTGGACGGCGTGGCCGCATCGCCATTGGCATAGCGCAGGAACGGCATGCCGTAGTTGAAAAGGTCGGTGACCACCACCTCGGCCGGACCGTGCCCGCCGGGCACCGGCTCAAGCTCCACCAGCAGGTGGTCGGCGTTCACGTGCAGGCCGTGGCGATCCTCGCACTCGGCGGCGACCAGCATGAATTCGCGGCAGCCGTAGGTGTTGAAGGCCGGGCAGCCGAACGCGCGCTCCAGCAGCTCGCGCTGGAACTCGTGCAGCGCCTCGGCCGCGCCGAGGATCGCCACCGGTGCATGCACGCGCCGCCCGGTGGCGAGCATCCACTCGGCCAGCCGCACCAGCGGTCCGACGTAGGAGACGATGATCTCCGGGCGGTAGCGGTCGATCGCCGTGGCGTAATCGGCCATGGTCGCCTCGCTCATGCCGAAGCTGTCGAGCATGCGACGGGCGAAGGCGGCGTTGTAGAGGCGGTCCTTCAGCAGCTTGGACCGGCTGGGCTGCCCCACCGCGCCGCCCCACAGGTACAGCGTGCGCCGGCCCATGCGCGCGCCGGCCCAGCCGTAGCCGCGCCACATCACCGCGGTGCGCCGATCGTTGCTGCCGCGATCGCAGCCGAAGCGCAGCGGCTCGCCGGTGGAACCACCGGTGGCCTTGTAGACCATCTGCCCAGCCAGCGACGGCGCCTGCAGCTCGGCGAAATGCGCGCGGATGTCGGCCTTGGTCAGCCGCGGCAGGCGCGCGTAGTCGGCCCGGCTGCGGATGTCGTCCGGCGTCGCGCCGACCGCGCGGAAGCGCTCGCGGTAGAACGGCACCTCGCGGTAGCAGTGCTCCAGCAAGGCCTTCAGACGCTGCCACTGCAGCGCCTGCACCTCGTCGACCGACAGCCACTGGTCGCGCTCGTACCCGGCCAGCCAGCGCAGCGTGTGCCGGCGGCGCAGGCCGCTCTCGTAGGCCGGGAACAGCACGTGGCGGAAGGCCAGTTCGTAGGCCCGGGCGAACAGCGGCGCGCTCACGACGCACGCTCCGCGCGGGCACCCGCGTGTTGCAGCAGCCGGCGCAGCGGCCCCGGCCAGCCGTTCGCGAAGCGTCGATGCAGTTCCTGCAGCTGGGCGATGTCGCCGCTGCTCCAGCACGGCAGCAGCAGGGTCAGCACGCCATAGCTCAGCAGCACCATGATGCCGCCGAGCAGCACGCTGACCAACGCGGGCACCTCCAGCACCAGCACAGGCAGCGAGACGCAGGCGGCGCCCACCGAGGCCAGCAGCACCGCGCCGAGCCGGCGCACGTCCATCCGCGCCCCGCTCACCCGCAGCGCCACCAGCACATAGGACAGGGTGCTCGTCGCCGCCTCGGTGAGGATCGCCACCACCGCACCGCGCAGGGCGTACTGGTGGATCAGCAGGGCATCCAGCGACAGCTTGATCGTGCCGAACAGCACGGTCATCAGCAGGATGGTGCGCTGGCGGTCCGCGCTCACCAGCAGGCTGATCGCGCCCTGGTTGGCGGTGGACAGGGCGCTGGCCAGGATCGCCACCGCGAACACCGGCGCCGCCGCGGCATAGGTGGTGCCGTACAGCAGGCGGATGATCGGGCCGGCGAAGCACATGCCGAACACCACCACCGGTGCGGACAGCATCACCAGGTACACGGTCACCGCGACGAAGCGCTGCGCGGCCAGGTCGCGGCCACGGCTGAGCGCCTTGGACATCATCGGCAGCAGCACCGCGCCGAACACCCCCGGCACCAGCAGCATCATGCCGGTGGCGAGCTGGTAGGCGACCTTGAAGTAACCCGCGTCGCTGGCCGTGGCGAACGTGTTCAGGAACACGATCTCCACGTCGCTGGCGATCAGGAAGCCCACCACCACTGTCACCGAGACCACCCGCAGATGGTGGCGCACGCGCTGGCGCAGCTCGTCCGGCATCGGCTGCGCCATCGGCACCTTCGCCAGCAGCCGTCGCGCCTGCAGCGCCGAACTGGCGAGGAAGATTCCGCTGGAGCCGGCATAGACCACCAGGAACCAGAACATCGGTGCGCCCGCCAGCACCGCACCGACGACCAGCAGCAGGTTCAGCGGCGCGGCCAGCATCGACACCTTCGCGGTGGCATCGAACGCCTCGAAGCCCTTGGCGATGGCGATGTTGAACATGTACGGGGCACGCATCGCCACCGCCGCGGCGAGCAGGATGGCCTCGGCCAGGTTGGGCGTGTGCGGCAAGTGCTGCCCGGCCAGGGCCAGCCCGGCCGCCGCCGCGCCGATCACCAGCACCATGTGCCAGGCCTGCACGCGTCGCATGTAGGTGAGCAGGGGATGGATCATCGCCTCGCGCCCGCTGCCGCGGAACTCGGAGATGAACTTGATCACGCCGGTGGTGATGCCCGAGTTGGTCACCACGATGCCGATCGCGGCGAACCAGATGAACATGCTGTAGATGCCGTAGTGGTTCGGCCCCAGATGGCGCGCGATGATGATCGCCGCGACCATGCCGAGGAAGTACTCGGCGTAGATCCCGATCGACGAGAACAGCGTGTTGCGGAGCGTGAGGCGACGATCGTTCATGAGGTACGCAACAGGACGGCGACGAGGACGAAGAAGAACGCGATGCTGCCCACCGCCGCCGGGATCCATGTCCACCAGGAATCGGACAGGCGCAGCGGCGGCAACTCGGGCACGCGTCGACGCGCACCCACATAGGCTCCCACCACGATCGCGATGGTCAGGTAAAGGATGATCGTGTAGCTGCGGCTGAGGAAGAAGGCCGCGGCGAACAGTCCGCACAGCGAAAGCAGCAGCGTGCGGGCGATCGCCTGCTCGCCCGGCCAGTCCACGTCCTCGCGCGCCAGCACCTCCTGGCCCGGCTGGTAACGCAGGATCTGCCGCATCATCAGGAAGCTGTAGCCGACAAAGGCCAGCCAGGTGACGTAGCCGAAAAAGCCGGTCTCGGCCAGCACCAGGATGAAGGAGTTGTGCGCGGTGAGGTAGTTGTAGTCGGTGAAGTTGCCCGCGCCGACGCCGAACAGGGGATGCGAAGTGAACATGTGCAGGCCCTCGTACCACGCATCGACGCGCCCGGCGGCCGAGTCCTCGCCGGCATCCAGCTCGTCCATGCGCGAGGACAGCAGGCGCATCGCGCCCAAGCCGATCACGCCGAGCGTGCCGGCCACCACCATGCCGCGCCGCATCCAGATGTAGATGCCGCCCTCCACCAGCACCGCCAGCATCGCGCCGCGCGAGTTGGTCAGGTAGACGCCGTACAGCAGCAGTCCGGCGCAGGCCAGCCAGGCCAGCCGCTTGAGGAACCGCGCCTGGCTGTACAGGTAGAAGGCCATCGGCAGCGCGGTGACGAACAACAGGCCGAGGTCGTTGGGATCGTTGAAGATGCCGACATACTGGATGCGGCCGTCCTCGGACAGGCCCATGCCGGTCCAGCCGATGCCGGTGTGCCGTTGCTCCACGCCGTGCAGCGCCAGCACGCACGAGCACAGCACGAACACCGCGAAGGTGCCGGACACGCGACGCGTGTTCGGCGACACGGCCGTTGAGAGCACGACGAAAGCGACGATCACCGGCGCGAAACCGGTCAACTGCTCCAGCGCGCCGCCCATCCAGCCCACCGCCACCTCGGACATCATCAGCGCGACCAGGAACACCGGCAGCAGCGCGTAGTGCGGCGCCTCGAAGCTCTTCTGCCGCGACGGCAGCCAGGCCAGCAGGGCCAGCCCGAGCACCGCCGGCAGCAGCGGTACCCCGGTCAGCGACGGGATGTAGTCCTGCGGACGCAGGATGGTCAGCGACAGGTACAGGACGATCAGCGGAAGCATGCCGGCCCCCGACAGGCGGATGGGCCGCGACCTCGCGACGCTCCCCGCGTACGCAGCTCCGCCGATCCCGACTGGAAAACCCTCACCACAGATGCAGTCTCCGGTTGCGCGCGAAGGTCAGCAGCGCCATCGCCGCGTACGCGTTCATGTAGAAAAAGGCCACGCTCAGTCGCACCGGCAGCCAGCGCCCGACCGCGGGCGCCAGCTTCGCGGCAAGCACCATCGCCACGCCTGCCAGCAGCGCGGCGAGCGTGATCGCGCATAGCAGGGACGTGGTCGCCAGCAGCGCCGAGCTGAGCGCCAGCAGCAGCACCAGCCAGGGTGCCAGCAAGCGCAGCAGCTTGTGGCTTGCGAAGCGGAACCAGAGCGGATTGCGCGTCGGACTCAACAGCCACGGCGCCAGCTGCACCAGCTGGAAATTGCCGGCCAGCGTGCGGATCTTGCGACGCTGCTCCTGCGCCGGCTGGGTCGACGGCCGATCCCAGGCTCGCGCGCGCGGCTCGAACACCACGCGCCAGCCGGCACGCGCAGCACGCATCGGCACCAGCACGTCGTCCAGCACGGTGCCCTCGGGCAGCGGCTGGAACACCTCGCGGCGCATCGCATAGAGCGCACCACTGACGCCGATCATCGAACCGGAGGCGCTCTCGCTACGCCGGATCAGCGTCTCATAGCGCCAGTAGGCATCGACACTGCGGGCGAAGCCGGACTGCGGATCCTCGAAGCACAGCTCGCCGCCGACCACGCCGACCGCCGGATCGGCCAGGCAGGCAACCAGTTCGCGCAATGCTTGCGGCTCGAGCCGCTGGCGCACGTCCAGCATCAGCAGCACCTCACCCCGTGCGGCTCCGACGGCGTCGTTGAGGCAGGCCGCCTTGCCGCGCCGGCGACTGAACTCCAGCACCTGCAGCCGCTCGTCTCCCAGCCGCCGGCAGCGCTCGGCGCTGTCGTCCCCGCAGCCGTCGCAGACCACCACGATGTCGAGCAGCCCGGGCGGGTAGTCCAGCGCGGCCAGGTTGGCCAGCCGCGCCTCCACCTCGGCGGCGCCGTTATGCACGGCGACGACCGCCGAGACCGTCGGAGTCCATGCGGTCCGGTGCACCGGGCGCGCACGCCAGCGGGCCTGCGCCACCACCATCAGCGGATAGCCGACGAAGGTATGGAGCAGCGCCAGTGCGCACAGCCAGAACAGCCCATGCAGAAAGATCATGCACTCCCCTTGGAAGCGCGGTCGCCCCGTAGCCAGCGTGCCACGCGTTCGCGCAACGAGCGAGTGGCCACCGGCGCGTCCCCGTTGCCGGCCATCGGCGGCAGGGTGGTGGCCAGCACCGCCAGCGGCGCAGTGGCGACATCGAGCAGGTTCAGGCGCGCGCCGGTCTCGCGCTGCACGCGGGTAGTGAAGGTCACCGCGAGCAGCGAGTGGCCGCCGACGTCGAAGAAGTTGTCGCTGGCGCGCACCGACGGGATGCCGATCAGCTCGCACCACAGCCGGGCCAGGTAGGCCTGGCGCGGATCGGCGTGTTCCTCCGCCGGAACGTCCGTCGTCGCCGCGCCCGGGATCGCGGCCGGGGCCGCGGTCGGCGCCGGCAGCGCCTTGCGGTCGATCTTGCCGTTGGCGGTCTTCGGCAAGCCGGCGAGCAGTTCGATGTGCTGCGGCTGCATGTAGGTCGGCAGCCGCTCGCGCAGCAGGTGGCGCAGGCGGCCGGCGACCTCGGCAGGATCGCCGTCGACCGCCGCGTACAGCACCAGCCGCAGGTCGTTGTCGCCGAAACGGTGTGCCACCACCACGCACTCGCGCACCGCCGGATCGGCACCGGCGGCGGCCTCGACGTCACCCGGCTCGATGCGGAAGCCGCGGATCTTGATCTGGTGGTCGACGCGCCCGTGGAAATACAGCACGCCGTCGCGCCAGGCCCCCAGGTCGCCGGTGCGGTACATGCGGCCACCGCCGGCATGGAACGGCTCGGGCACGAAGCGTTCGGCCGTCAGCCCTGGCTCACCGAGGTAGCCGTCGGCCACGCCCTCGCCGGCGATCACGATCTCGCCGATCACTCCCGGCGGCACCGGCTGGCCGCGGCGGTCCAGCACGTAGATGCGGGTGTTGTCGATCGGCCGGCCCAGCGGCACCACCGACACGTCCCGGCCGATCGGCATCACGGTGGACCAGATCGTCGTTTCGGTCGGCCCGTACAGGTTCCACAGCCGCCGGCAACGCGCCGCCAGCGAGCGGGCCAGCGCCGGCGGCAGCGCTTCGCCGCCGACCAGCAGGCGCAGCCGGGCGATCACCGCGTCCTGGCCGGTTTCCTCCATCAGCTTGAGCAGCGAGGGCGTGCTCTGCAGCACCGTGCAGCCGCTGCGTTCGATCAAGGCGCACAGCGCCCGCGGATCACGCTGGTCGAGCGCGGTGGCGATCACCATCTGGCCACCGGCGACCAGCGGCAGGTACAGCTCCAGTCCGGCGATGTCGAACGACAGCGTGGTCACCGCGCACAGCACGTCCTCGGCGCCGAAGCCCGGATCGCGCTGCATCGCGCGCAGGAAGTTCACCAGGTTGCGATGCAGGATGCGCACGCCCTTCGGCTGCCCGGTCGAGCCGGAGGTGAACAGCACGTAGGCCAGGTCGTCGCCATGGACCGTCGGCAGTTCGCCGCCCTCGGAGGGCTCGCGTGCGAGCTGCGCCACCGGCAGCAGCGTCGCCGCCTGCGCCAGCGCCGCGGGCACCGCATCGGGAGGGCCACAGAGGATGCTGGCCACACCGGCCTTCCCGGCCATGTAACGCAGGCGCTCGGGCGGGAACTCGGGGTCAAGCGGCACGTAGGCGGCACCGCTGCGCAGCACGCCCAGCACGGCGACCAGCATGTCCACCGTGCGCGGCACGCACACGCCGACGTGGTCGCCGCGGCCTAGGCCGCGCCGGCCCAATGCCTGCGCGACGGCGCGTGAAGCAGCGTCGAGCGCGGCGTAGTCCATCGCGATGCCGCTGCCGCTCACCGCCGTGCGCGCGGGCCACCGGCGCATGCTTGCCTCGATCAGCGCGACCAGGGATTCGCTGCGGTTCAGCGGTCGCGCGGTGTCGTTCCAGCCTTCCAGCACCCGGTGGCGTTCGGCCTCGTCCATCAGTGACGCGTCGCCGATGGCCCGCTCCGGCTGCGCCGCCCCCTGGCGCAGGATGGCGTCGAGGTAGCCGCCCCAGCGTTCGACGGTGGCCGCGTCGAACAGGTCGGGGTTGTAGTGGAACAGGAAGTCCAGCCGCCCGTCGTGCTCGTTGAAGTGGAACTCGATGTCCCAGTTCATGTGGGTCTTCGGCAGGTCGGTGTGCGTCACCGCCACGCCGTCCCACGGCGTATCCGCGGTGGCCGGGTTGAAGTTGAACAGCACCTCGGTCATCGGCAGGCGGCCGGCGTCGCGCGGCAGCTTCAGCGCCTGCGCGATGCGCGCGAGCGAGACGTCCTGGTGTTCGCCGGCATCCAGCAACCCGCCCTGCACGCGCTTGACCAGCGCGCCGAACGATTCGGCCGGGTCCAGCGCCACGCGCAGCGGCAGGGTGTTGTCGGCATCGCCCAGGGTCTGGCCGAAGCGACTGGCCGCCTGGCCGGCGAAGGGAACGCCGCAGACCAGGTCGTGCTGGCCGGACAACCGCTGCAGCAGCGCGTAGAAGCCGCCCAGCAGGAACGCGAACAGGGTCACCCGCTGCGCCCGTGCCGATTCGCGCACGAGGCGCGCGGTCTGCGCATCCAGGCTGCCGCCGAAGGTGGCGCCGAGGAAACCCGGGATGCGCGGGCGCGGGCGATCCAGCGGCAGCGCCAGCGGATCGGGCAGCGTGTGGTATTGCGCCAGCCACCAGTCCAGCGATTCACGACCGGGAGCACCCGCGCGACGTGCCTGCTCGTCCAGCACGAAGCGCCGCCAGGCGTCGGCCGGCGGCCAGGCCGGGGCGTGGCCCCGCCGGAACGCGTTGTAGCCCTGCGCCAGCTCGCGCAGGAACAGGCTGAGCGACCAGCCGTCCATCACGATGTGGTGGGCCACCATCACCAGCACGTGCCGGTCGGCGGCCAGCGTGACCCGCCAGGCGCGCAGCAGCGGGGGCTCGAGCCGATCGAACGGCCGCGCGGATTCCTCGCGCACCCACGCATCCAGCGCGGCCTCGGGATCGCTCGCCGTGGACAGGTCCCGTACCTCCAGCTGCACCGGCGCGGGCGGCGCGAAGGTCTGCCCGCTGCCGTCCTCGGCGAAGCGCATGGCGAAGATGTCGTGGCGCGCCACCACCGCGCCGAAGGCGCGTTCGAGCGCCACCACGTCGAGCGCACCGTCGAAGGTGATCCGGGTCGACTCGTTGAAGGCCGGCGCGATGGCGTCGTTGTAATGCATGCCCAGCCAGCGGCCCATCTGCGCGTCGCTGAGCGGCACCGTGGTGGGCAGCGCCTCGGCGACGGCCGCACCCGCCGACGCGGCCACCGCCGGCGCCTGCACCGGCTCGCCGGCCTCGCCGCGCGGCAGCAGCACGCCGCCGGCTAGCAGGTCGTCGACTGACTCGGTGACCGCCGCGACGATGCGCTCCACCTCGGCCTCGCCATGCGCCACCGAGAGGAAGCAGTTGAACTGCTCGAACAGGTGCAGGCCGGCGTGGCGCAGGCGGTAGTACAGCAGGCTGGCGCAGGGCTGGCCGCCGTCGACCAGCAGCTTCCACAGCGAGCTGTAGCCGACCGCCGTGATCGGCGCGCGGCGCGCGGCAAACACCGCGTTGAGGCAGTCGATCATTGAACGGGTGCGCGCGTTCAGGCCCGCCTGCAGCTGCGGCCCCTGCGCCTTGATCCAGCGCAGCGCGGCGCGCGCCGCGGCCAGCGCCAGCGGATGGCGCACGAAGGTGCCAGCGAAGTAGGTGACGCCGGCCTCCGGGTAGCTGTCGTCGCCGAAGCGCCAGAAGCCGCCGTCCAGTGCATCCATCCAGCGCGCGGTGCCGGCGATCGCGGCGAACGGCAGGCCGCCGCCGATGATCTTGCCGTAGGTGGCGATGTCGGCGCGCACGCCGAACGCCTCCTGCGCGCCGCCCGGCGCCATGCGGAAGCCGGTGATCACCTCGTCGAAGATCAGCGCGCACCCGGCGCGGTCGCAGAGGCCGCGCAGCGACTGCAGGAACGCCTGCGGCTGCAGCGTCGGGTGCTTGCTCTGCACCGGCTCGACCAGCACCGCGGCCAGCTCGTGCGCACGCTCGTCGATGATGCGCAACGCCTCGTCGCTGCCGTAGTCCAGTACCAGCACGTTCTCCACCGCGCTGGCCAGGATGCCGGGCGCGGCGGCGATCGAACGCAGCGTGCGGGTGCCGCGCACGATCACCTCGTCGAAGATGCCGTGGTAGGAGTCGCGGAACACCACGATGGTCTGCCGGCCGGTCACCGTGCGCGCCATGCGCATGGCGCCCATCACGGCTTCGGAGCCGGTGTTGCAGAAGGCCACCCGCGGCATGCCGGTCAGCTCGCTGATCAGCTGCGCGACCTCGGCGGTCAGCGGATGCTGCGGGCCGATCTCCATCCCGGTGTCGAGCTGCGCGTGCAGCGCGTCCACGACGAACTTCGGCTGGTAGCCGAGGAAGTTCACGCCGAAGCCGTTGAGCAGGTCGATGTATTCGTTGCCGTCCACGTCCCACAGCCGCGCGCCTTCCGAGCGCTCGGCCACGATCGGGTAGGTCAGCTCCTTCCACAGCGGGTTGAAGCCGGTGACCACGCGCGGGTCGGCCATCAGCGCGCGGTGCTGCTGGTTGAAGTCGCGCGAGCCGCGGGTGCGCGCGGTGTAGTCGGCGACGAAGCGCTCCAGCCAGGCGCGCTGTGCATCGGACAGCTCGGCATGCCGGTCGGTGACGATGCGCGCGGAGGCGCCGAACGGGCGCGCCACCAGGTTGGCCGGCGCGGCATCCTCGTCGGCCGCGGGTGCGACCGGCGATGCCATTGGGGCCGCGGCAGCCGGCGCGTGAGCGACCGCCGCACCGCCCTGCCCGGCCAGCAGGCGCAGCAGCTCGGCCTGCTGGTTGAGCAGGGCGGTCTGGCTCTGGATCAGCTGTGCCAGTGGTGTACCGTCGCCAGCCGGGAGAGCCGTGGTCATGGGCGGCGGTGCGGCCACCGATACCGGCGCGGGCGCGGCTTCCGGCGGCAACTCGGCGTCGAGCAGGGTGGCCAATGCATCGACAGTGTCGAGGTCTTCCATCAACCGGCGGAACTTCAGCTTCAGGCCGAAGCGGCGTTCGATCTCCAGCGTGGCCTGGGTCAGCGCCAGCGAATCGAGGCCGAGGTCGAGGAAGGCGGCGCCGTCGTGGCTGGCATCCAGCGTCTCGCCGGTGAGCTGCTCGAACAGCGTGCGCAGCTCGGCGGCGAGGCGCGAGCGACGCGCCACGGCCACCGGTGCAGGCGTCGGGTTGGGCATGATCGGTGCTCCCTGCCCGGGCGCGAGCGGCGACGGCGCCGCCGTCGTGGCCGCGTCCGGCGTGATCCAGTAGCGCTCGCCGGCAAACGGGTAGCCGGGCAGGCGCGTCTTGCGGCGGAACTGTCCGGCATAGACCGCCGACCAGTCCGGTTCGATGCCGGCGCACCAGCATTCGCCGAGTGCGTGCAGCAGGTGTTCGCGGGCGTCGCCGGGACGCGAGGCCGGCCCCAGCGAGGGCACCGCGCGACCACGGCCGTCGAGCATGGTGCGTGCCAGGCTGGTCAGCGCCTGTGCCGGACCGACTTCGAGCAGCACCGCCTCGCCCTCGCCCAGCACCTGCGCCACCGCGTCGGCGAAGCGCACCGGCTGGCGCAGCTGGCGGCACCAGTAGTCGGCCGAGACGGCCTCGTCCGCGATGATCGGCGCGCCGCTGACGCTGCTGTGGAACGGTCGCGTCGGCGCCTTCCGCGGCACCGCTTCCAGCGCGATGCGGAACGGCGCCAAGGCACCGTCCATCATCGCGCTGTGGAACGCGTGGCTGACCTTCAGCGCGGTGCTCGCCACTTCGTGTGCGGCCAGCGCCTCGGCATAAGAAGTCACCTCGGCCTGCGGCCCGGCGACGACCACCAGCGACGGGCCGTTCACCGCGGCCAGCGACACCGCCTCGGGCAAGGGCACCGGCAGCGCGGCCAGGGCGCAGCGCACCGCCAGCATCGCGCCCGGCGGCTGCGCCTGCATCGCCGCGCCGCGCGCGACCACCAGCGCCACCGCGTCCTCCAGCGCGAACACGCCGGCGCGGCAGGCCGCGACGTACTCGCCGATGCTGTGGCCGATCATCGCGTCGGCCACCACGCCCCAGTGCTCCCACAACTCGGCCAGCGCGTAGGACACGGCGAACAGCGCCGGCTGCGCACAGCGGGTCTGCGCCAGCTGCGCATCGGCCGTATCGCCGCCGTCGAGGATCAGCGCGGCCAGATCCAGCCCCAGCGGCACCGACGCCAGCGCACAGCAGCGCGCGAACGCATCGGCGAACACCGGCTCGCTGGCCACCAGTTCGCGCGCCATGCCGGCATGCTGCGAACCCTGGCCGGAGAACAGGAACACCACCGGCGGCCGCTTCGCCACTCGATGCGGCGCAAGCTGGCGCAGCCGCGTGGCGGCCGTCGCGCCGCAGTCGGCCACGGCGAAGCTGCGCACGGCCATCGGCTGGCGTCCCAGCGCCAGGGTCCAGCCGGCGTCGGCCAGCGTCACCGGATCGGCATCGACGAGTGCATCGGCCAGCGCCTCGCCACGTCGCGCCAGCGCCGCCTCGTCGCGGGCGGACACCGGCAGCAGTACGAACGGCCGGGCGTCGTCGCGGGCGGCGACGCCCGGCGCCTCCTCGAGGATCACGTGGGCATTGGTGCCGCCGACGCCGAAGGAGCTGACGCCTGCCCGGCGCGGCGCATCGCCGGATGGCCACGGGGTGCGTTCGGCGACCACGCGGAACGGCCCCTCGGCGAACGGCACCTCGGCATTGGGCGTACGGTAATGCAGCGTCGGCGGCAGCTCGCCGTGCTGCAACGCCAGCGCGGCCTTGATCAGTCCGGCCACGCCGCTGGCGGCATTCAGGTGGCCGAGGTGGCCTTTCAGCGAGCCCAGCCAACAACTGCCCGACACCGGGCCGTCGACGGCGTAGGCGCGATTGAGCGCGGCGACCTCGATCGGGTCGCCCAGCGGCGTGGCCGTACCGTGCGCCTCGACGTAGCCGATCGAATCCGGCGCCACGCCGGCGCAGGCCAATGCCTGCGTGATCGCATCGGCCTGCCCGCGCACGCTGGGCGCGGTGAAGCTGGCCTTGTCGGCGCCGTCGTTGTTGAGGCCCACGCCGCGGATCACCGCGACGATGCGGTCACCGTCGGCCAGCGCATCGGCCACGCGCTTGAGCACCACCACGCCGGCGCCGGCGGAGAACACCGTGCCGTTTGCGGCAGCGTCGAACGGCCGGCAATGGCCGTCGTCCGACTCCATCCCGCCTTCGACCGGCAGGTAGCCCGCCTCTTGCGGCGCCGGCACGTGCACACCGCCGGCCAGCGCCACGTCGCACTGCCCGCTCATCAATGCATGCCAGGCCTGCGCCACGGCGACCAGCGAGGTCGAGCACGCGGTCTGGATGTTCAGCGCCGGGCCGGTGAGATCGAGCCGGTGCGCCACACGGGTGGCGAGGTAGTCCTTCTCGTTGGCCAGCATGGCGGCGAACTCGCCGACGGCCTGCACCAGATCGGCGCGTGCATCGACCAGCCGGCGGTAGCTGTTGTTGGAGCTGCCGGCGTAGACGCCGACGGGTCCGCCCGCGCGTGCCGGATCGATGCCGGCGTCTTCCAGCGCGTTCCAGCACAGCTCGAGGAACACCCGCTGCTGCGGGTCCATCAGCAGCGCCTCGCGCGCCGGCACGCCGAAGAACGCCGCGTCGAAACGGTCGGCATCGGCGATCACGCCGCGCACCGGCACGTAGCGCGGATGCCCGCGCAGCGCAGCCGGCACCAGCGGCGAGAGCTGCCCGGGCGTGAAGCGGGTCAGCGCCTCGCGGCCGGTGAGCAGCAGCTCCCACAGGGCGTCGATGGAATCGGCGGCGGGGAAACGTCCGGCCATGCCGACGATGGCGACGCCCGCCCCGTCCCCCGGAGGCCGGGCGCGACGGGGCGAAGAGGCGGGCGCCGGCGAAACCTCGCGCCCCTCCGTGATCCGCCGGGCCAGCGACTGCACCGTGGGATGCTCGTAGAGGTCGACCGCGCGCAGGGTGCGATGGCCGCGTCGGCGCAGCTCGGTGAGCGCACGCACCACGGTCAGCGAACGCGCACCGAGATCGAACACGTTCGCGTCGTGCGGCACCTCGGCCACGCCGAGCAATTGCTGCCACAGCGCGGCGAGCTGCCCGGCCAGTGGCACGTCTTCCGGCCAGGCCAGCGGCGCCTGCGCCGCCTCGGCGGCCAGCGCGCGACGGTCGATCTTGCCGCTGCCGGTGAGCGGCAGCGCGGCGTGCAACACCCAGGCCTGCGGCCACTGATAGGCGGCGAGTTCGGCTTCCGCATGCTGGCGCAGCGATGCGACCAGGGCCGCGTCGGCGGCAGAGGCATCGCGCGGCACCACATGGGCCACGAGGCGCTGCCGGCCGGTTTCGCCGGCGGCAACGACCACCACCTCGGCCACCGCCGGATGGCGCGCCAGCACGGCCTCGATGCCGGCCGGCTCGATGCGGTAGCCGTCGATCTTCACCTGGTCGTCCAGACGACCCAGCCAGGTGATCGTGCCATCGCGCTCGATGCGCGCCAGGTCGCCGGTGCGGTACCAGCGACCGTCGGGCCGTTCGATGAAGCGCTCGGCAGTGAGCCCGGGCTGGCCGATGTAGCCGGAAGCCAGGCAGTCGCCGCCGAGCAGCAGTTCGCCTTCCGCACCGTCGGGCAAGGGGTTCAGATCCGCATCCGCCACGCGCAGGTCCACATGCGGCAGGGCCGTGCCGATGGAGGGCAGCTCCGGCCAGTTGGCCGGATCGCCCTCCAGCGTCAGCGCGGTGACCACGTGCGCCTCGGTGGGACCGTAGTGGTTGTGCAGCCGCGCTCCCGGCAAGGCACGGAACAGCGCGCGGATTGCCGGCGTCACGCGCAGCTGTTCGCCCGCGGTCACCACGTCGCACACGTGCCGCGGCAGCTCGCCGCCCGCGGCCACCGCCTCGGCCAGCGCCTGCAGCGCGACATAGGGCAGGAACAGCCGCTCGACGCGATCGGCGACCAGCCGGGCCAGCAGCGCGTAGGGGTCGCGGCGCTCGTCCTCGCCCGGCAGCACCAGCATGCCGCCGGTGGCCAGGGTGGCGAGGATTTCCTGCACCGAGACGTCGAAGGTCGGCGGCGCGAACTGCAGGGTACGCGCCGCGCGGCCCAGCACCGGGTGCGCGACGTGCCAGCCGATCAGGTGGGCGATCACCGACCCGCGCATCGCCACACCTTTGGGCTGGCCGCTGGAGCCGGAGGTGAACAGCAGGTAGTCGAGTCCGGCAGGTCCGGCCGGCTCGGGCGCGGATGCCGCCGCGGGGAGCTCGCCGTCGCCGATACGCACCGCGCCCGGCGGGAGCGGCAGCGGCGGCAAGCGCCCGGACGGATCGACCAGCACGCGCGGACGGGCATCGGCCAGCATCGTCGCCAGCCGCGCGGTCGGATAGCCGGCGTCCAGCGGCATCCACGTCGCACCGCGCTGCAAACACGCCAGCAGCCACGCCACGGTGTCCGGCCGATGACCGGCCTCGCACGCCACCACGTCGCCGGTGGAGATGCCCAGGCGTTGCAGCTGCGCCGCGCGCGCGTGCACCCGGCGGAGCAGGTCCGCACCGTCGATCAACCGGCCCCGGTCCAGCAGCACCGGGGCCGCGACCTGGCGACGCAGCTGCGCGTCGATCGCGGCGGCCACGTCGAACCGCGGCATCGCAGCCCGGCTCATCGGGCCGTCCCTCCCGGACAGCCGCACGCGGCATGGAGCCGTCTGCCCCGCGCCTTCCCTGCCCTTGCGTCCGCCACGTGCATCGTCCGCCCCACCGTTCCGTCCATCAGCATCCGGCAACCAGCCACCGGGACGCGTACCGCGCCGGCCGCCGGCAGGCCGCGTTCACCGGTCGCCCCAGCGCGTGCGGCGGTGCGCGCCGAAGCACTCGGCGACGCGCATCAGCACTCCGGCGGCGCGCAGGTACGCGCCCAGCAACTCGCCCTTGGCCCCCACGCCGAGGCGTCGCCGCTCGGCCACCACGTCGCTGACGAAGTCGGGCCAGTTGTCGGCGCCGAGCTGGTCGAAGGCGACCGAGATGGTCGGCGTCAGGCTGCGCGCGGTGTGCCACCAGCCGCAGGGCAGGAACAGCGTCTCGCCGGCGCGCACCAGGATCTTCTGCGACACCGCCTGGCGCATCAGCGGATAGCGCTCGTAGTCGGGGTGGTGGTGGTTCTCGACGCTGGACTGCCAGGGGATTTCAGGGTTCACGTAGAGCAGGTGCTCCTGCCCCGGGGCATACACGGTGAACTCCTTGTCGCCATGCAGCTGGGTGATCCATGCATGCAGGCGCATCACGTCGTAGTGCAGGTAGGGGAATTCGCCGCCCGGTCCGCCGAAGAAGATCTCCAGGTTGTTGACGCCGTGGAACAGGCGCTGCGGCAGCAGCCGGCTGCCCTGCCGGTCCGGCAGGCTGTAGCCGAACCGCGGCGCCACGTCCTCGATCAGCTCGGGGAAATCCACCGCGATGGCGAACTTGCACGGGTACGGCCCGGGCTGGTCCGGGGTGGATGCCTGCAGCAGGTCGAGCAGTTCGCCGAGCCGGTAGTCCCGGCCGCGCACGCGCACCGGCTTCTGGGCGAAACGCCGGCGGAAGTCGTCCGGGCTGGCCTGGCCGTACAGCGGCCAGGCGGCGGCCGCGTCGGTGAGGATCACCGGCCGGCGCGGCCGCCGGTAGCGGGACACGAACTCGGCGTAGCCGAGGCCGCTGCGCCGCTCGACTTCCACGAACGGCTGCGTGGTGGCGACCACCGACGACGGCCCGGCCGTTGCAGCCCACTCGCTTGCCATGACGCCTTCCCCCTCCGTCTGCATCACGCGCCGGTCGCCCCGCGCAGCATCGATCCCTCATCGGCGGCCGTCGGCACGCCCCAGTCGGCACGCCGATTGGCACCGAACCGCTCGGCGAGGCCGAGCAGCGGTCCAAGCAGCCGCAGGTAGGCGCCGATCACCGCCGCCTTCACCGGCTGGCCGGCACGCCGGCGCAACCCCACCACCTCGCCGATGAACTCGCGCCAGTTGCTCGCCTCCAGCTGGTCGAACAGCACGCTGATGCCGGGATCCAGACAGCGCGCGGTGTGCCAGGTGCCGCAGGGAATGAACAGCGCCTCGCCGGCGCGCACCACCACCTTGCGGCTGCGCACCTGCCGGAACAGCGGGTAGCGCTCGTAGTCGGGCTGGTCGGCGTATTCCATGACCGAGCGCCAGGGGCGCTGCGGGTCGACGTACATCAGGTGTTCCTGGCCCGGCTCGTACAGGGTCATTTCCTTGTCCCCGTAGAGCTGGGCGACCCAGCCGTGCATGCGCAGGTAGTCGTAGTGCGGAAACGGGAACTGGTTGCCGGCCCCGCCGAAGAAGATGTCGATGTGGCTGATCGAGTTGAAGATCAGCTCCGGCACCAGCGGGTGGGTATGGCGGTTGGGCAGCGCCCAGGGCAGCCGGGGCATGATGTCCCTGACAAACGCCCTGGCGTCCTTCAGCGTGCATGGATAGGGGCCGGGATGGCCTTCCGTCGCCTGGTCCTGCAGCGACAGCGCGTCGGCCAACCGGTAGGACTTGCCCGCACAGCGGATCTCCAGCTGGCCATGTTCACGTGCGAAGAATTCGGGCGTGTACCGGCCGCTGGCCGGCCAGTGCCTCAGGGCATCGACCAGCACCACCGGCCTGCGCGGCAAGCGGTAGCGCGCCACGAACTCATCCACCCCAAGCCCTTCGACCCGATCCACCGGCGGCAGATCGTCCGTTTGCATTTGCGACATCGCGTCCGGCTTCGACGCGTCGACGACATCCAGGCCTGCCATTCGTACCCCCTTGGCGCCAGCCAGCCCGCAAGCCCTGACGCCATACAGCAGAAATTATCCGTATTCCGTGACAAGCATCTCACTATTTGGCGCAAACCGTCAGACTCACACCGCACCGCCGACCCGGCAGGCACCGGAACCGGCAGGAACAGCATGACCATCCGCCCTGCCCGAACCGCATGCCGAGAACGGGACACCGCCGGAAGCCCGCCTCGTCGCGGCCTGCGGCAGGCGCCGGCAGCAGGCTGCGCTCCGCAGGCGGCCGCGCGACGACGGTGTCGCCCTGCGTCAGTGCAACCGGAACGGGTGGCGAGTCATCCGCCCGGCGTATACGGCGTCGGATCGCTGACCGGGATCGTGCTGATCGGCAACGTGATGTAGGTCGGCTTGGTCAACTGCACCGCACCCGTCCCGGTGACGTAGAAATCCAGCACGCCCTTGCCGCTGCTCGTGAAGGTCCCGCCCGGGGCAATCGTCACCACGCGGCCGCTGCCCTGCGCCGCCGTGGTGATGCTGTAGCCGGTGAATGGCGCCAGCTCGGTCACCAGGTGATGTGCGGCCTCGGCCGGCACGAAGTAGGCGATCGTGCCGCTGATCGGGGTATCCGGCGTGCCGGCGCTGTTGATCACCACGTTCACACCGTCGCTCGACGCCAGGCGCACGCCGACGACACTGCCCTGATTGATCGTCACCGGCGAGGCGGACGCCGCGGCGCCGGCACTACCCGAGAGGTCGAACACGGTGAGCCACTGGTTTCCGGCGGCGGCAGTGGCAGGACGCACCTGCACCTGCCAGGCCTTGGTCGGACTGCTGGCCGGGTACATCGCCAACGTGGTGGTGAGCGGATTGACGGGGGTTACCACGGTCATCGCGCCGGCATAGGTGCCATTGTAGGTGACGTCGAAGCGTGCACCGCCGGACGCGGTGGCCTGTTTCGCCGGTGACGCCGGGAAGTGCCAGGCCATGTACTGGTCGAGCGAGGCGCTGCTGGCCGTGGTGCGGTCGTGCACCACGAACCGCCCCGGCCGCAGGTAGGTGATTTCGCGCGACCATGCGGTGACACCCTGGCCGAGCGATCCTCCGGAGGCGCGATACATGTCCTCCAGGTGGCTGGCACGCAGGTAGACGTAGTCGGCGCCGTCCTCGAACGCGGTGACCGCCGTGCGCACCGCGTTGTCCTCGGTCGTCCTGGCGTCCTGCCCGTAGGCATTGAGCACGGTCGAACCGCTCATGTTGCGGACGTAGAACACGTTGTAGATCTGGCGATTGCCCAGGTACGGCGTGCCGTTGAAGCTGCCGTAGTTGTCGTCGTAGACGCGACTCTCGTCGGCGCTGCCGCTTGGCTCGTGCACCAGCCAGCCGGTCGCGTTGAGCAGCAACGGGGTGGCTCCCCGCACCAGCGCCAGCGAGCCCTGGTCGTAGTACTCCTCGCCCTGGGCAGGGTTGTTCACGTAGGGGCCGGCGCGGAACGACATCCAGACCGCGGCCGTGGTCCAGTCCGAACGCGCCGACACCGCATCCATGCCGCTGGCCAGGTACGACAGCGGCAAGCTGCTGACCGCCGCCGTGGCCGCGTTCGGGTCGTTCTCGAGGAAGGCCAGCCACGGTGGCGCCGGACTGAAGCCGGACGTGGCCGCCGACACTTCGTTGAGATACTGGCGGAACACCGCCGCGTTCGGCGCACCCCAGTACTGGATTTCTCCGAACACCTGCTGGAACAGTCCCAGCGGGGCGGTACCGGGGTCGGGCGTGGTGCCCGAGGAGCGATTGGTGTCGCGATCGTCGATGTAGCCCCTCGACGGCCAGGTGAAATGCATCAGGTAGGCGGCGTTGTCGGTCGGATAGGTGTAAGGCGTCGATGCGCGCACCAGGTCCACGCCCGTGGCGGTCTTCACTTCGCGTGCCGGCAGGCTCATGTTCAAGATGCCGAGCGTGGCGTAGTTGGCGAAACCCTCCGGCCAGCCGCCGCCAGTCAGGTGCAGCCGGTAGTAGGGCAGTACGCGGGCGGTGAACTGGTTGCCGTACCAGTCGTCCCATTCGGCGGGTGCGGAGGGGTTATCGCCGTAGGTGCCGATGGCGATCACCGCCTTGGCGTGGAAATAGCCGGCGAAGTAGTTGCTCTGCGGGTGCGCATATTCGAAGTCGGCGCAGCCGTTGGGCTGCTCCCAGGCAGTCAGCCAGGCGTTCGCCGTGGAGTAGACCTGGGTGCGCTGGCTGGCGCTGAGCAGCTCGTACAGCCAGTCGTAGCCGAGGCCGAAACCGACGCCGTAGAAGCGGATGCCGTAGCCGCTGTCGGTGCACGGGTCGGTGCCCTGCCCGCCGCTACCGAAGGGCGAGGACATCTTCACCAGGATGTCCACCGCCTTGGCACCGTAGATGGCGGCCAGGGTGGCATTGGTGGAGCGCAGCACCTGGTAGCACATCGCTTCGGCCAGCAATGCCGGCAGGTAGTCCTCGCCCTGGTAACCCGACCCCAGGTTGGGCTTGTCCGGGTAGGCATTGCCGGTCGGGTATTCCACCGTGCCACCGATGTAGCTGTCGCAGGTGGCCTTGAGCGCCTGCCACTCGGCGGTGTTCGCCGCCGCGCGCTGGCGCAGCGTCGCCAGCGTGGCGGCATCGAGAATCATGCGCGGATGCGCGGCGGTGATCGCCGGCCCGACCGCGGCAGGCGTCGCCCCGCCCACGGATGCGGCGACGATGCCGGAGGAAGGAGTGGCAGTCCCGGTTGCCGCCCCGTCCGAGGCGGCACTTGCCGCCATCATGCGCGCCGAGATCGACATCCCCAGGCCGCTGGCCGCCGACGGCAGGAGCGCCCGCGACCAGGCGATGGCAGGCAGGCAGTCGTCCCGGGTGGAGGCCCGGAGCACGCCGTTGCGCAACATTGCCGGGCCGGACCGCGAATCGCACGGCAGGCCGGCATCACCACCCACCGGCGTCACCGCCTCGGCGTAGCGCTCGAGCAGCTTCCCGGAGCGGGCGATGAAAGAAGCCCGTCCGCTCGCCGACTCCACCGACGCAGCAGGGGGAGGCATCGCGATCCCGGACACGGCATCCGGACTTGCCTCCGGTGCCGTGGCGACCGCGGGCGCGGACGCTGGTGCCACCGATGCCGCCCGGGCAACGACCGCTGGCGCCGTGCCGCGCCATGCCCGCGGCACGACGAGGTCGGGACGAACCATGCCGCCGACGGCGAAGACGACGGCGAGGGCGAGCGCCACGCCGGCACCTATCCGCGGACCGCGCGGCCAGCCGCCGGTCCCGCGGGAACCGTGACGCGTGCTGACGGCATGACTGTCATGCGTGTGGCCCGGCTGCTGGGGGCGCTTGGACATTTCCGAATCCTCGTGAAATCCGGCGGCGGGAAGCGCTCCGCGAGCGTGCGCAAATTCCCGCACCCCCGCATGCCTGCCGTCCGCTCCGAACTCTTCCTGGCGATCGCCCCGTCAAGCGACGTTCAGCGCGCACCGCGTCCGAACAGCACGACCTCTACCGTCTGGATGAGGATCAGCAGGTCGAACAGCAGATTGTGGTTCTTCACGTAGTACAGGTCGTACTTGAGCTTTTCCGCGGCGTCCTCGTCGGATGCGCCGTAGGGGTAGCGCAGTTGCGCCCACCCGGCGAGGCCGGGCTTGAGGCAATGACGCATCTCGTAATAGCGGATCTTGTGGCTGAGATCGGCGACGAACTGGGGACGCTCCGGACGCGGGCCGATCAGGCTCATGTCGCCCTTGAGCACGTTCCACAGTTGCGGCAGCTCGTCGAGCCGGGTCTTGCGGATGACGCGCCCGACGCGGGTAACGCGGTCGTCGTTCTTGCTCGCCCAGCGGGCCACGCCGTCGCGCTCGGCATCGGTCGCCATGCTCCGGAACTTGGTCAGCCAGAAGGTCTTGCCGCGCGCACCGACCCGCTCCTGCCGATACAGGATCGGCTGGCCGCGGCCCGATTCGATGCGGATCGCCAGCGCGGTGAGCAACATCAGTGGCCAGGTCAGCGCAAGCACCGCGGCGGCGGCCAGCAGGTCGAAAGCGCGCTTGCTGAAGCGGCGCAGCGGGGTGGAATCGAAGCCCCCGGAAAACACCAGCCACGACGGATCGGTGAAGGACAGCTGCACCCGCCCGGCCTCCCGCTCGACAAACGTGGTCAGATCGGTGACGTCCACGCCACGCTGGCGCAGCTCGAGCAGGTCGGCCATCGGCAGCTTGCCGCGGCGGTCCTCCACCCCCACCACCACCTCGTCGACCTGCCGCTCGGCGACCCAGTCCAGCAGGGTGCGCTGCGAATCGAGCAGGGCGTTGACCGGCACGCCGATAGGCTCGCCCTCTCGGGGCAGGAAGCCCACCACGACGAATCCGCGCCGGTCCGAACGGCGCCGCATCCGGCTGTGCACCTCGGCCGCGCGCCGGCCGGCACCGAGGATCAGGATGCGGCGCTTGAACCCGTCCACGTCGGTCAGGCGCTGGAACACCAGCCGGAACAGCGCCAGCAGCACGAAGCCGATGAACAGCGCGATGCCGAACACACCGCGTCCGACATAGGCCTGGGGAAACACGTAATAGACCACCACCAGCAGCAACGCGCCGAGGGCGAAGCCCACTGCCTGGCGGGCCAGCAGGCCGAACCAGGTGGTGCGCATGTTGAACTGGTACTGGCCCAATGCGGCCAGGCCGAACATCAGCGCGGCGGCAAACACGGGCGTACGCAGCGGGAGGCTGCCGACAAAGCGGGCCAGGTCCTCGGGCTCGTCCAGGTAGCGCACGATGGCTGCGAGATAGAGGGACACGCCCAGCAGCAGCAGTTCGACGGCGGCAAGCAACAGCAGCCATCGCAGGCCACTATTTTTGGAAAAGCGAAACATGACGGGACCCCCAAAACGTGATGCGCTTCGCTTTACTTGCGCCGGACTGTCATGTTAGGCACGTCCTCGTGACAGTGTCCAGTCACTTTTCGCAAGAATTCGCGACAGGCCTGTCACCCGGCGCTTCCGGCAGCAACTGACGGATCCGGGCCAGCCCCGACGGGACGGCAAGCATCCCCACCAGACCGGGCGGCAGGACCAGGGGTTGCAGATCGCAGGGATCGCCCGCGCCGTCGGGGTGCCGGACGGGACGGCGCAGAGTATCCACGCGTGCCGGCTCCAGCGTCAGCCCCGTGCCCCAGGCCTTGAGCACCGCCTCCTTGCCACTCCAAAGGCGGAGCAGGGCGCACTCCCTGTCCAGCCCCGTGTGCTGCCGGACCGCCGCCCGCTCGGCCGGCGTGGCGATCGCAGCGACGAGTTCGTCCAGCGGCTGCCGGGGCGGGAATCGCTCGAGATCCACCCCGATCCATCCCGCATGCGCTACCACCACCGCCGTAAAAGGGCCGGACCGGCTCAGGCTGGTCGCCCAGCCCGGATGGTCCGGCAACCAGGGCTGCCCCGAGGGATGCCTGGCCAGCCGCACTGGACCCGAGGAGCCAGGGCAGAGGCCCAGACACGCCTGCAGCACGGCCCGCCAGAGCGCGTGCGACAGCACATAGGCGTCGCGATCGGCCTCGAACCGAAAGCGCGCCACGCGGGCGCGCTCTTCCGGATCTAGACCGAGGAGCACCGCCTCGCGATCTCCCGCCCAGACCCGCGTGTCGAACACCGCCACGCAGACTTCGCGCACCTCGAGCGGCGCGGCGCCGGCCCGCTCCAGCGCCGTCCCGACGCGCTGAAGGAAACCGCCCCTGCCGCCATTCATCGCTGCCGGCCGGGCGATCTCACCCGCCGTGACGGGCGATGAACTGCAGGTACCAGGGCATCGCGTCGTGCAGGCCGTCCGCGATGGTGTGGGTGGGGGCGTAGCCGAGGTGGCGCGCGGCCTTGCCGATGTCCGCCAGCGAGTGGCGCACGTCACCGGCGCGGAACTCGCGGTAGACCGGGCGGCGGTCGTAGTGCACGCCCTGCTCGCGCAACCCGGCCACCAGCAGGTCGAACAACTGGTTGAGGCTGGTGCGCTGGCCCACCGCCACGTTGTAGACGCGATCGCGCGCATCGTCATCGGCCAGCGCGGCCAGCAGGTTGGCCTGCACCGCATTGGCGACGTGGCAGAAGTCGCGGGTAGTCTCGCCGTCGCCGTTGATGAACAGGTCATCGCCGCGGATCAGCGCCGCGATCCACTGCGGGATCACCGCCGCGTAGGCACCGTCCGGATCCTGCCGCCGGCCGAACACGTTGAAGTAGCGCAAGCCGATCGCGCGGAAGCCATAGCAGCGCGCATAGACCTCGGCGTAGATCTCGTTGATCAGCTTGGTCGCCGCATACGGCGACAGCGGCCGGCCGATGCGGTCCTCCACCTTGGGCAGGGTCGGTTCGTCGCCATAGGTGGAGCTGGAGGCGGCGTAGGTGAAGCTCGCCACGCCGGCATCGCGTGCCGCGGTGAGCATGTTGAGGAAGCCGGTGGCGTTGGCCGCGTGGGTGGCCAGCGGATCCTCGATCGAGCGCGGCACCGAACCCAGCGCCGCCTGGTGAAGCACGTGGGCGACGCCGGCGCAGGCGGCGCGGCAATCGTCGAACGCGCGGATGTCGCCCTCGATGAAGCGGAAGCGCGACCAGGCCTCCGGCCCCACCACGTCGCGCACCTCGTCCAGGTTGCGCGCGTAGCCGGTGGCGAAGTTGTCCAGGCCGATCACCGGCTGGTCGAGCCGCAGCAGCGTCTCGACCAGGTTGGACCCGATGAAGCCGGCTGCGCCGGTCACCAGCCACGGCCCCCGGGCCGCGCGCACGCGCGCCTGCAGCGCGGCGGGAATAAACACCTCGTTGCGTTCCATCACAGCCTCCCGTCCACGGCCTCGCGCGGCAACACGTACTTCACGTCGTAGACCACCGCGCCGTCGCGCCCCAGCGCGCGCACGCCCTCGGCGCCCATCGCCACGAACTGGTGGTGGGCGACCGCCACGATCACCGCGTCGTAGCCCCCGCGCGCCGGCTCGGCGATCGGCCGCAGGCCATATTCGTGCTGCGCCTCGTCGGCGTTGACCCACGGGTCGTACACGTCCACATCGGCGTTGTAGCCGTGCAGCGCCTGCACGATGTCGACCACGCGCGTGTTGCGCAGGTCCGGGCAGTTTTCCTTGAAGGTGAGGCCGAGGATCAGGATCTTCGCGTGCACCGGGTTGATGCCCTTGCGCACCATCAGCCGGATCACCTCGTTGGCCACGTACGCACCCATCCCGTCGTTGGTGCGGCGGCCGGCGAGGATCACGTCCGGGTGGTGGCCGATCTCCTGCGCCTTGTGGGTGAGGTAGTACGGATCCACGCCGATGCAGTGGCCGCCGACCAGGCCCGGCCGGAACGGCAGGAAGTTCCACTTCGTGCCGGCCGCCTGCAGCACCTCCAGCGTATCGATGCCGAGCTTGTTGAACAGGATCGCTAGGTCGTTCACCAGCGCGATGTTGAGGTCGCGCTGGGTGTTCTCGATCACCTTGGCCGCCTCGGCCACCTTGATCGAACTGGCGCGATGGGTGCCGGCGGTGATGATCGAACCGTAGATGCGGTCGACGAAATCGGCCACTTCCGGGGTGGAACCGGAGGTCACCTTGAGGATGGTGGTGACGCGGTGCTGCTTGTCGCCCGGATTGATGCGCTCGGGGCTGTAGCCGGCGAAGAAGTCCTGGTTGAACTTCAGTCCCGACACCCGCTCCAGGATCGGCACGCAGACCTCTTCGGTGCAGCCCGGGTAGACGGTCGACTCGTACACCACGATGTCGCCGGCCTTGATCACCTTGCCGAGCATCTCGCTGGCCTTCACCAGCGGGGTGAGGTCCGGCCGGCGGGCGGCGTCGATCGGGGTCGGCACCGTGACGATGTAGAAGTTGCAGTCGGCCAGGTCCGACAGGTCGGCGCTGTAACGCAGCCGGGTCGCCGCGGCCAGTTCGGCCTCGTCGACCTCCAGCGTCGAATCACGCCCGGCGCGCAGCTCGTCGATGCGGGCCCGGTTGATGTCGAAGCCGACGGTGGGAAAGTGCTTGCCGAACTCGACCGCGAGCGGCAGGCCGACATAGCCCAGCCCCACGATCGCGATCCTTGCCTGGTCGATCTGCCGCATACCGCCCCCTGCGCCCTGGATTTGCCGAATCATAGCGGGCTGGACACAGACCCTGTCACCCGCGCGAGGACAGTGTGACGCAGCCGTCTGACGGTTTCCCGGCGTGATGCCATAATAGGCGGCTGGCCGTCGCCGGGACCCGGTGTCGCCACTTTCCTTTCCCCTCCAAGCGACAGGCAACGGTACTCACCATGGTGGCTCTCGCGACCGAGCGCGTCATCGACGTGCATCACTGGAACGACTCGCTCTTCAGCTTCCGCACGACCCGCGACCCGGGCTTCCGCTTCGACAGCGGCCAGTTCGTGATGATCGGGCTGGAGGTGGATGGCCGTCCGCTGATGCGTGCCTACTCGATCGCCAGCGCCAACTGGGAAGAGCACCTGGAGTTCTTCTCGATCAAGGTGCCGAACGGCCCGCTCACCTCGCGCCTACAGCATCTGAAGCCGGGCGACGAGGTCATCGTCAGCCGCAAGCCCACCGGCACGCTGGTGCTGAACGACCTCAAACCGGGCAAGCGGCTGTACCTGCTCAGCACCGGCACCGGCCTGGCGCCGTTCATGAGCCTGGTGCGCGACCCGGAAACCTACGAGCGCTTCGAGAAGGTGGTGGTCGCCCACGGCGTGCGCGAGATCAGCGACCTGGCCTACGGCGACTACCTGCAGAACGAGCTGCCGCAGCACGAGTACCTCGGCGAGATGGTGCGCGAGAAGCTGATCTACTACCCCAGCGTGTCGCGCGAACCGTTCCGCAACCGGGGGCGCATCACCGACGCCATCGTCGACGGCCGCATGGCCGCGGCGATCGGCCTGCCGCCACTGGACCCGGCGGTGGACCGCGCCATGCTGTGCGGCAGCCAGCACATGCTGGACGACACCGCTGCGATCCTCGATGCGCGCGGCTTCCAGGTCTCCCCGCGCACCCGCGAGCCGGGCGATTACGTGATCGAGCGCGCGTTCGTCGAGAAGTAGGTTCCGGCGCGCTCAGTCCCGGACCCGCCCCTTGCCCTCGTTGTCCCAGTAACCGAACACCCGCCGGGCCACGAGCTTGTAGAGGCGCTTGCCGGTGGCCCGCCACAACCGGGAAGGCAGGGCCGGCGTATCGAGCATCCGGCGCTGGCGCGAGGTAAGCGCCCCCGGGCAGTACGTACGCTTGTGTTTCAGCAGGTGCCGCAGGTCCTCGCGCGCCAGCATCCGGAACAGGCGTCCTCGCCTCCCCCGGGTCCACGCGATCTGGAAGTCCACCAGCGCAGGGCGCCCATCCGGGCGGACCAGCCAGTTGGGCTCCTTGGCCAGGTCGTTGTGCACGATGCCCCGGCGATGCAGCGCCACCAGAAGGCTCAACGCCTGCGCATAGAAGGCCCTGTCCCCGGGCTTCGCCTGCTGCATCGGGGCCCCGGCGATGTAGCTGCGAAGCAGCTCCCGGCCATTCCATTCCAGCAGCGCCGGCACGCCGTCGACATCGTGCAGCCGCTTCAGTGCACGCGCCTCCCGCCCTGCTGCGCGACGGGCGAAGCCGCGTGCCCACCAGCGCGCCGCGGCAACATCCCGGCGCACCACCATCTCGTCGCCACGCGCGACAACCTCGATACGCCCCAGCTCATCGGCCTTCAGCAGCTGCCCCGGCTGGGTGCGCGCGTCCCGGAATTTGTTCATCTGTCAGACTCAATCCCCAAAGAACGGCCGTGTCGGGTCATCGACGGACCCAAACGGGCGCCTATTGTGTCTGACGAAGCCACCTACCGCCTCCCATCGCACAAGCATGCTCGACCTCTTCCTCTACGTACTCGCTGCCGCCCTGATGATCGGCGGACTGGCCGGTGCCGTCCTGCCCGCCTTGCCGGGGGTGCCGATGCTGTTCGGTGGCATCTGGCTGGCCGCAGCCGTCGACGGCTATCGCCACCTGGGGCTCTGGTGGCTGCTGGGCATCGGGCTGCTCGGCGCTTTCGGCGTCACCGTCGACTTCGTGGCAGGAGCGATGGGAGCCAGGCGCGTGGGGGCCAGCCCGCAGGCGATCTGGGGCGCTACGCTGGGTACTTTCGCCGGACTGTTCTTCGGCATTCCGGGATTGCTGCTCGGCCCTTTCGCTGGTGCGCTGATCGGCGAGTTGCTTGCCGGTCAGAGCGTGCTGCGCTCGACCCACGTCGGCGCCGGCACCTGGCTGGGCCTGTTGTTCGGCACCCTGGTCAAGCTGGTGGTGTCCTTCACGATGCTCGGGCTGTTCGCGCTGGCCATGCTGCTGGGCTGAAGACTCAGACCGCGGCGGGAATCACGTAGAGCAGGACCGCGAGGTAATGCAGCACGCTGCCGGCAAGCACGAAGCAGTGCCACACCGAATGGTGGTAAGGCAGCCGGCGCCAGAGATAGAACGGCACGCCCGCCGTGTAGGCCACGCCACCGGCGATCAGCAGTGCCATGCCGCCGCCCTGCAGGTGCGCCACCAGCGGCTTGAAGGCAACCATGCCGATCCAGCCCATCGCCACGTAGAGCAGCACCGACAGCTTGCGATAGCGGCGGAACATGCCGAACTCCAGCACGCTGCCGATCGCCGCCAGCGTCCACACCGCGGCGAACAGGCTCCAGCCCCAACGCCCCGGCAGGGCAATCAGGGTGAACGGGGTGTAGGTCCCGGCGATCAGCAGGTAGATCGCGATGTGGTCCAGCGTGCGCAGCACCGGCTTGGCTGCCGGCACCGGCACCGCGTGATACAGGGTGGAGGCGGTGTAGAGCAGCACCAGAGTGGTGCCGTACACCGCGCTGGCGATCACGTCGCGGGCCTCGCCGTAGTGGGCGGATACCGCCACCAGTGCCGCCAGCCCGGCGATCGCCAGCACGACACCGATGCCGTGCACGATGCTGCTGGCCAGCTCGTCGCCAAAGCTGTAGCGCGGCACTGCGACGAAGGGATGTGCGGTCACGGAGAGCTCTCCATCGGCCGCCATGCGGCCTCTAGTGCGCCGCACCATAGCGCGTATGACCTCGCCTGCATACGGCCGCGCACGGAAAACCGGCGGCAGCGCACAGGCACCGCCGCCGGCAGGACTCACTCGATGATGAAGGCGCCGAAGGCGATCCCCAGGTTCCAGCCCTCGCCCTTGCCGCTGAGCGCCAACGACACGTTGCCCTTGGTCACCACCTGGGCGTCGGCCGACTTCTCGGCACCGGCGTGGGCCTCGGCGTTCGCGTAGTGCCCCTTGATGTCGGCGATGCTGTTGACGCCGGTGAACTTGCCGACGCCGTGGTCGATCCTGGTCTTGCCGAAGGTGAGGCCGCCCCCCTTGGCACGCAGCTTCACGTGCATGCTCTGGCCATTGCTGCAGGTAACGGTGCCGCTGCCGGTGGCGGTCTTGTAGAACACCGACCAGCCGGACATCTGGAACGTCATGCGGCAGGAAATATCCCGCGCCTGCACGGTGGTCGGCAGGACCGCGAGCCCGGCCAGCAGGGCCGCGGCGGCCAGATAGGTTCGCATCGTCATGGGTGTGCTCCCTCGGAAGGACCGGCCGGCGGCCGGCGACCCCCGCATTGTGGCGCCTGCGGATGAACGTGGCGCGACCTGGCGCGGCCGCGCGGACGCGACCTTGTGCGCCGCCGCGGCACGGCGAAGCGTTGCAGCTGTAACGATTGGACGTCCAGACGTCCGCTTGCCTCACCCATGACTTCCGGCATAGGCTCGGGTCGCGTCCCCGCGATCCCCACTGCTCTCCCCGGCAGCGCGGCGGCGCCACACAACCCGCATCGATTGTCAGGAGGTCGCCCATGTCGTCCGCAAGCCTGGCTGTTGCTCCGCGTCACCGTCCGGACCAGTTGCGCGTCGCCGCACTGAGTGCCGCCATCGCCCTCAACCTCGTCGTGCTGGTCGCCGCGATGCGGCCGCTGGTCCCACACGTCACCGCGAGCCCGCCGGAACCCCGTCCACTGACGTTCCGCTGGACGCCACCACCCCCGCCGATCCCACCCCAGCCGCCCGTACTCGACGTCAAGCCGCTGCCCGTGCCGGTGCCGCCGGCGCCGGTCACCCGGGTCAAGCCCGCGCCCGTCGCGCCGCAGATGGTGACGCCGATCGAGGACGGCAACGTGCAGGCACCGCCGGCCACCACGCCGACACTCGCCCCGACGGCGCCGGACGCCACGGCCGCCCCCACGCCGATCGAGGCCAGCCTCGCCTACCGGCGTGCTCCCCTGAGCTATCCCGCGCAGGCGGTGCGCCAGCGCATGCACGGCACCGTGCTGCTGCGGGTGCTGGTGGACGAACAGGGCAAGCCGATCGAGGTGCGGATCGAACAGAGCAGCGGCTACGTGCTGCTGGATCGCAGCGCGCGCGCCCAGGTGCTGGACGGCTGGTCGTTCCAGCCGGCGATGATCGATGGCAAGGCCGTGCGCGCCTGGGCACGGGTGCCGGTGAATTTCGACCTGCGCAGCGAGTAGCGGAAACGACGAAGCCCCCGGCACCGTGCCGGGGGCTTTCCGAGCGAATCAGCGAGCCGTGTTGACCGGCACCGGCGCCGGACGGCGCGAGGCGCGCACCACCAGCCAAACCAGGGCGACCAGCGCCAGCGCCGGCAACATCACCGGCAACAGCGCCAGCAGCACCACCGGTGCCACCAGCAGCAAGGCCAGCGCGCCCACCAGCAGGCCCAGCAGGCCGGCCACCAGGCCGATCACGCCGCCCACCACGGCAAACGCAAGCTTGAACACGAAACCGACCAGCGACGCCGCCAGCCACAGCAAACCCACCACCATCACCAGCACGGCCAGGGTGACCATCGTCCTGCTCCTCCGATAGGCGCCAACCGGGCGCCCGCATCCTTCAGATGCGGGTCGGGCCGAAAAGGTTGCAGGCTCAGTCGCCGAAACCTTCCAGCACGATCTTGCCGATGGTGCTCCCGCTTTCCAGCTGGGCATGCGCGCGACGCAGGTTGGCCGCGTTGATCGTGCCGTAATGCTCGCGCATCGTGCCGCAAAGCACGCCGGCGTCGACCAGGTCGGCCACCTCCTGCAGCAGCCGGTGCTGGGCGGCGATGTCCGCCGTGCGGAACAGCGACCGGGTGTACATGAACTCCCAGTGCAGGGAGATGCTCTTGCGCTTCATCGCACGGATGTCGATCGGCGTGGCCGGGTCGTCGATCAGACCCAGCCGGCCCTGCGGCTTGAGCAGTTCCACCAGCGCCTCGTAGTGCTGCTCGGTGTGGGTCAGGCTCATCACGTAGTCCACACCCTCCGGTGCCACCGCGCGCACTGGGCCAAGCAGGCCGCCACGATGATCGACCACGTGATGGGCACCCAGCTCCCGGACCCAGGCCTGGGTTTCCGGTCGCGAGGCGGTGCCGATCACGGTCAGCCCGGTGAGCCGTCGGGCGATCTGTACGGCCATCGAGCCCACACCGCCGGCCGCCCCCACCACCAGCAGGGTGCCGCCGGAATCACCGCGGGCCACGCCGAGCCGGTCGAACAGGAGCTCCCACGCGGTGATCGCAGTCAGCGGCAGCGCGGCGGCCTGGGCGAAGTCCAGCGTGGCCGGCTTGCGCCCGACGATGCGCTCGTCCACCAGCTGCAGTTCCGCGTTGCTGCCCGGGCGATCGATCGCGCCGGCATAGAACACCGCATCGCCCGGTTTGAACAGCGATGCTTCCGGCCCGGCCGCCACCACCACGCCGGCCGCGTCCCAACCCAGCACCTTGTCGGCGCCGGCCGGGTCCACGTTGCGGCGGATCTTGGTGTCCACGGGGTTCACCGACACCGCATGCACGCGCACCAGCAGGTCGCGGCCGACAGGGGACGATGGGTCGGGCAGGCTTACGTCGATCAGGCTGCTCGCATCATCGATGGGCAATGACTGGCGGTAGGCAACGGCTTTCATGGCAACTCCTCGAAACGGGGCTGGGGGAACCTGGAAGCAGGCTAACCCGGCTCGCAGCAGGCGTCAGTCATCATGATCGGTGATCGCACCGGTGAGCGCGCGTGCCTCTGACTTTCGGAGTCGGCCGGAAGCCGAACTTCACTCCAGCCCGGATATCGCCGAGGATGGGCACGCCGGACGGCGGGCACTGCTGCCGGCCCGGATCGCCACGCCGGAGGCACACCCATGTCGTCTGCCCGACCCGCCGTTTCCTGCCCATCCGGCTCCGGCTGTTCGTCGGCTTCGTGCACCAACGGCTGCGGCAGCATGAAGCCGACGTGCCCGATACCGTGCGCCAGGCGATGACCTGACATGCTCACCGACCTCATCGCCCTGGCGGCACTCGGCCTGCATGCGCTCGGTGCGATCGCGGCGATGCACGCGGTGGTGCATGCGCGCACGCCGCAGGGGGCGATGGCCTGGGCACTGGGCCTGGTACTGCTGCCCTACGTCACGCTGGTGCCCTATCTCTACCTGGGATCGAGCCAGGTGCACGGCTATCTGGAAACGCCTCGCCGACGCCCCGGCGCGCCACCGGTGGAGGCGGGCACGCACCCGGCCTGCCTGCGCCTGGATGCGCTGGCCACGCTGGCCGGAAGACCGTTCCGTCGCGGCCACGCATTGCAGCTGCTGGTGGACGGCGAGGCCGCGTTCGAAGCGATGTTCACCGCCATCGCCGAAGCGCGCCACGAAGTGCTGGCGCAGTTCTTCATCGTGCACGACGACCACCTGGGTCGGCGTTTCCAGCGAGCCCTGCTGGAGCGTGCCGCCGCCGGCGTGCGCGTGCGCCTCCTCTACGACGGCATCGGCAGCCACGACCTGCCGGAGTCCTACGTCGATGCACTCTGCGGCGGCGGGGTCGAGGTGCGGGCGTTCGCCGGGCGGCGCTGGCGCAACCGCTTCCAGCTCAATTTCCGCAACCATCGCAAGCTGCTGGTGATCGACGGTGTCCGGGGCTTCGTCGGTGGGCTCAACGTGGGCGACGAATACCTCGGCGCGCGGCCACCGCTGTCGCCGTGGCGCGACACCCATCTTGGCTTCGCCGGGCCGGCCGTGGCCGACCTGCGCCAGGCCTTTGCCGACGACTGGCGCTGGACCACCGGCGCGCGCCTGCCCGAGATCCCGGCTCCCGACCTGCGGGGCGATGCCAGCCTGCTGCTGGTGACCAGCGGCCCGGCCGATCCCCAGGAGACCGGGTCGCTGTGCTTCACCGCGCTGATTCACGCCGCGCGCGAACGGCTGTGGCTGAGCACGCCCTACTTCGTGCCGGATGCGGCGGTGATGGCCGCGCTTCAGCTGGCCGTGCTGCGCGGCGTGGACGTGCGCGTGCTGATCCCGTCGCGACCGGATCACCGCGGGGTGTTCCTGGCCTCCACCCTGCATGCGCACGAGGCCGTGCAACGAGGCATCGGCGTGTATCGCTACCAGCCCGGCTTCCTGCACCAGAAGGCGCTGCTGGTGGACGAGCACACCGCGGCGATCGGCAGCATGAACCTGGACAGCCGCTCGTTCCGGTTGAACTTCGAGTTGAGCGCGATCGTGGTGGACAACGCCTTTGCCCGCGCCGTCGAGGCGATGCTGCAGGCGGATCTGGCGCACTGCCTGGCGGTCACCGAGGCCGAGTACCGGCAGGCGCCCTACCTGCGCCGCGTGGCCATGCACGTGGCGCGGTTGTTCGATCCGATCCTCTAACGACGCGATGCATGGGTGCGGCGGCGCGCATGCCAGTCGATCGCCAGCCAGGCCAGCCAGATTCCCGCGCCGACCCCGACCAGCTCGCAGAACACCCGCAGCCCCAGGTTGTCCGGGTCGTGCACCCCGGCCAGCTTGGCGCGCAGCAGGGTCAACGACTGCAACCGGCCGTAGTTGAAATAGAACAGGTCGGCGATGTCGGCACCGGCGCTCAGCGCCACGCCAAGCAGATACGACCAGCCGATCTTCCTCGCCTCGTTCCAGCCGGCGCGGCGGCCGATTGCGTGGAACAGCGAGAAAAACAACGCGCCGGCGACCGCGCTGATGGCGCCGGCCTCCAGTCCACCGACGAAGCCGTAACCCATCCACGACTGGTCATACGGCATGGCGTGCTGCTCCGGACCGACGGGATGAGGTACGGCACTCAGACATCGTCCTGCGCCCCCGCGCCGACATGGACCGCGCCGTCCACGTCCACCTGCACCGAGATGGTGATCGGTCGGCAGCAGACCTGGCAGTCCTCGACGTAGCGATAGGACTCTTCGGCCGGCTCGACCAGGATCTCGATCGGCTCGCCGCAATACGGGCAGTCGATCATCACGGCATCCAGCATGGGCATCTCGTCACGTTGGGCAGGCGGCGATTGAACCACATCGGCCCGCTGCCGCCGACCCTTCGGAACGTCGCAGCGGAAACGTCAACCCGTGGGCCACAGGCGCGTTCGGACGGACCGACCCACGCCACACCGCAGCCCCGGAACCACTCATGCGCCGAACCTTCATCGTCGGCTGCCCCCGCTCGGGCACCACCATCGTCCAGGCCATGCTGGCCCGGCATCCCGACGTGGCGACCCTGCCGGAAACGGCGTTCTTCGAGCACCTGTACGGCGAGCTGCACTGGCGCTGGGGCGACCACGGCGTGTCGCGCCGACCGCGCCGCGCGATCGAACTCGGCTTCGCCCGCAGGACCGGTCGACGGGTGCTCGGGCGGCTGCAGGGAAAACTCGGCGGCGACGGCGCCATGGTGCCGCTGCGCCTGGCCGGATGCATCGAGCGTTTCGTCGGCCTGCTCGACGATCACGCCTCGGCGGCCGGGCGCACGATGTGGATCGAGAAGACGCCGAACCATCTGCTCTACATCCCGGAGATCGAGCGGCACGTGCCCGAAGCATGCTTCGTCCATGTGATCCGCGACGGCCTGGACGTGGTCGCCTCGATCGCCGACGCCAACCTCCACTACGACAACAATCATGGCTTCGGGGGTGGTGCGAAGTTGTGGGCGCACCGCTGGAATCGGGCGATGACCCTGCATGCCCAGCACGTCGGGAGACCGAACCACCACTTCGTGTTCCTCGAGGATCTCGTCCGCGATACCCCTCGCGAGTGGCGCAGGCTGTGTGGCGCACTGCGGCTGGATCCCGATGCGCCGCTGGCCGAGGCCGGGGCACAGCCGATCGCCGACCTGGCCGACGAGCCCTGGAAGCGGCAGGCGGTGCAGGGCACCCCGCGTGCTCCGCGCAGCAAGGCCGGGGCGCTGTTCGGGCCGGGTCTGCTGGACTGGCTGTCAAAGCGGCTGGTACCGCTGGAGCCGCTGCGGCGGCAGTGCCGCTCGGTCGGCGTGCAGTCGTTCAACCCGCCTCGCGCAGCAGCGTCCTGCCGACCAGCCCCTCGGACCACTGGTCCGGCCTGAGGATCAGGAATTGCCCCGCCTTGCGGGTGCGTCGCGCCAGCTTGAGCAGATGACGGTCCTTGCTGAGCAGCCACTGCGCCCCGCTGGCCAGGGCGAGCTCGAGGAACTTCTGGTCGTCCGGATCACGGCATAACGGAAGCGGCCCCAGGCTGGCCGGTTCGGGGAGGTCAGCCAACCGCTCCAGCACGGCGTCGAAACGCTCGCGCAGACCGTCGCGCTGCTCCGGGCGGATCGGTACGCTGGGGTATTCGAGTACGCGCAGCCACTCCTCGCGGCAGGCCGCATCCACCACCGCACGCACCCGACCTTCCGCCAGCGCGCCGGCCAGCGGCGCACAGGCCGGGTCGCGGAACAGGAACAGGTCCAGGCAGACATTGGTATCGAGCACGATGCGCGGCACGGCATCGTGAGGCTCGTGGGGCATGGCGGGAGCGCTCGGTGTGCGGAAGCGGCCGCACTGTAGCCCAACCGGCACGGCAGGTCAGGCGCAATCCGCCACGCGGGCATGCCGGTCGGGAGGTGGATGCCCGCCCGCGCGGCCCTCGCCGGCGCGCAGGAAACCCGCCGCGCTCAGCCCGTGGCCCGTTCGCCGAGCGTCCGCACGGCCGCTGGAATGCCGGCCGGCGATTCCACCGTGACCAGGCGCTCGTGCGAGTCGCCCAGCCCATGGTCGAGCTCGTGGCTCCAGGTCACGTGGTAGGGAACGTGCACGCCCCAGCCACCGAGGCGCACCACCGGCTCGATGTCCGAGCGCAGCGAGTTGCCGACCATCGCGAACTGCGCCGGCGTGACGGCGAATTCCTCGAACAGCCGGCGATAGGTGTCACCGTTCTTCTCCGACACGATCTCGATGCGGCGGAACAGGTCGGCCAGGCCGGACTGCGCCACCTTCTTCTCCTGATGGAACAGGTCGCCCTTGGTGATCAGCACCACCGCATGTTCGCCCGCCACCGCCTCCACCGCCTCGCGGATGCCGGGCAGCAGTTCGACCGGATGCTGCAGCACGCTCTTGCCGATTTCCACCAGCCGGTGGATGTCCTTCGCCGAGATGCGTGCGTCGGTGAGCGCGATCGCGGTCTCCACCATCGACAGCGTCATGCCTTTGGCACCGTAACCGAACAGCGCCAGGTTGCGCCGCTCGGTAAGCAGCATGTCGTCGTGCAGGCCGCGGTCGCCCAGATCCACGTAGTGGCCGAGGATCTCCGCGAAGGCCGCGTGGGCCGCCTGGTAGTAGCCCTCGCTGTGCCAGAGAGTGTCGTCGCCGTCGAAGCCGACCATCGTGATCATGGATGCACCTGTCCTGGTTGATGTCGTGCTGCCACCGGCGGACGATGGCAGCGCAATGCAACATTGTCGCAGAGGCGTCGCTTACCGTCGCCGACTCGCCACCCGGATCGCCGAACGGGCATCATCGGCACCTGCCTCCCCGCTCATTACCGCCATGGCCACCACCGATCTGTCCCGCGCCGCGCTCCTCGTCATCGACCTGCAGCGCGACTTCATGCCCGGCGGCATGCTGGCCTGCCACGAGGGCGATGCGATCGTGCCAGGCATCGACGCACTCTTGCGTACCCGCTGCTTCGGCCACGTGGTCGCCACCCAGGACTGGCACCCGTCCGGGCATGTCTCCTTCGCCAGCTCGCACCCGGACCGCGCGCCGTTCGACCGCATCGATCTCTACGGTCATCCGCAGACGTTGTGGCCGGACCACTGCGTGCAGGGCACGCCGGGGGCGGCGCTGCATCCTGGCGTGGACTGGTCGGGCCTGGACATGGTGATCCGCAAGGGCAACACCCCCGGCGTGGACTCCTACAGCGCGTTCCGGGAGAACCACGGCCCGGGTGGCGCGCGCCCCTCGACCGGGCTGGCCGGCTGGCTGCGCGAGCGCGACGTGGACACGGTCTATCTGTGCGGCCTGGCGCGTGACGTCTGCGTCTTGTGGAGTGCGCAGGACGCCGCCCGCCTCGGCTTCCGCACGCGGGTGCTCTGGGATCTCTGCCGCCCGGTGACGCCAGCCGGCGACGAGCCCACCCGTGCGGCACTCGCCCGCGACGGCATCGCCGTGGCCGATGCGGCGGCGCTGGCCGGCTGACCCACTCCCCACACCCTGGAGCCCTTCATGCCCCCCTTCCTTCGCTCGCTGCTCGCCGCCGTGCTGCTCGCCTTCGCCGGGACGGCCGCCGCGGCGACCGTCGCGCCGCTGCGCGTGATGACCTTCAACGTGCGCACGCCCTCGCCGGACGGCGTGAACGTGTGGGAGAACCGCCGCGACCTGTTCGTGCGGACGATCCGCAACGCCGATCCGGACGTGTTCGGCACCCAGGAACTGCACAAGGAACAGGGCGACTACGTGGTGGCGAAGCTGCCGCACTACGCCTGGTTCGGCGAAGGCCGCCGCGGCGGTGACGGCGACGAGCACATGGGCGTGTTCTTCCGCACCGACCGGTTGAAGGTGCTGGAGTCCGGCAATTTCTGGCTGTCCGACACGCCGGACGTGCCCGGCAGCATCTCCTGGGGCCACCCGTTTCCACGCATGGTCACCTGGGCGCTGTTCGAGCGGAAAGCCGACGGCCGGCGCTTCTACTTCTTCGACACCCACCTGCCCTACCGCGACGAGGACGAAGCGGCGCGCACCAAGGGAGCGAAGGAGATCCTCGCGCACATCGAGGCGCTGCCGAAGAACGTGCCGGTGGTGCTGGTGGGCGACTTCAACACCACCCCGGCCAGCCGCGCCCACGCCCTGCTCGCCACGGTGCTCACCGATGCGCGCGCGACCGCACCGGAGCATGCCGGCCCGGACAAGACCTTCCACGCCTTCACCGGCCAGCCGACCGAGCAGATCGACTGGATCCTCACCCGCGACTTCACCGCGCTGAGCGCCGACACGCTCACCTTGCACGATGGCAAGGTGTATCCCTCGGACCATTTCCCGGTGCGGGCGACGCTGCGCTGGAAGCAGCCATGAGCGGCCGTCCCGGGATCTGAGACACCCCGCGCCGATACTGCGCGGGCCGCTGCGGATCCCCCTCCGGCAACGGCTCCGTCCATGGCAGTGGTCGGTTCAGACCCTTGGCCGCGCCGGCAACCCCGGCGCGGCCCTTTTTGCATTCAGGCGCCGACGCGCTGCCGCACGGCGTCCATGTCGCGGATCGGCCGCACCTCGATCGCGCCGGTGCGCGACCAGGGAAAGCTCTGCGCGATACGCACCGCCTCGTCCATGTCGGCCGCCTCGATCAGGTTGAAGCCGGCGAGGTACTCGCGGGTCTCGGCGAACGGACCGTCGAACACCGTGGTCTTGCCGTCGCGCACGCGCACCGTGCGTGCCGTGACCGGATGCTCGAGCTGCTGCGAGCCGAGCAGGCAACCCTCCGCCGCCAGTTCGTCGGCATGCCGGAAACAGCCCTGCATCAAGTGCTCGAACTGGCCCGACGGCAGCTCGCCGAGCAACTGGTCGTCGCTGTAGATCATCACCAGGAACTTCATGCCGACCTCACCGTCCGTGCATCGGAAATGGAAAGGGGGACACCTTAGCCGGTGTCCCCCTTTTCCTGCACGCGGCGGTTGCGGTCAGATCGCCAGCCAGACGTACAGGTAGGTCGTGTTGTTGTCGCTGGCGCTGCGGCCGGCACCATCCACGTTGTGCACGCGCCCGGCGAAGCGGGTGTAGAAGGTGTACTGCAGGCCGACGCGCACGTTCGCCCACGGCTCCTCCCAGGAGTTGGACTCGCCGAACGGATTCCAGTCGGCCTCGATCGTGCCGCCGCGGGTGTCCGGCTTGCTGGCATCCCCGTAGAGGATCGTGTCGCTGCGGCCGTTGTCGGCGAACAGGTCCAGCGTGGCGCCCCAGGTGTTGCGGTACCAGTAGCTGCCATCGAGGTTGAGCGCGTCGAGGCGACCCTTGAGGTTGCTCGATCCGCCCGAGGCGTAGGTGGCGTCGAGCTTCTGGCGCTCATCGATGTACAGGGCGTTGACCGTCACTATGTGGTCGCTGCCGAAGGCACGCTGGTAGCTGGCGTCCACACCGACGTCGTCGAAGCGGTCAGACGGCCCGGAGGTTGCCACCGCGTCGCCGGCGGCATTGGTGCCTGGCAGGCCACGGCGGGCGTGCAGGTAGAAGCCACCCAGCTCCACGTTGCCCGCGGGCAGGTTCCAGGTGTAGGCCAGGCGCGCATAGGGTGCGGTCGAGGCGAGACGTCCGTCGAAGTCCGCGTTCACGTCGCGCAGGAAGGCGGGCGACAGCGAGCGGTAGGCACCGACCTCGCCGTACCACTTGCCGTCCAGCTGCAGGTAGCCGTTGACGCCGATCACCTGGCCGCCGAGGCCGCCGAACAGCATCGGCATGGCCGGCGCACCGGGAGCGAGGTCCGGCCCCATGTACGGGAACTGCCAGGCCGGCGCGGTGTTGAACACGTCGGTGACGGTGGGGTTGTTGTTGACCGAGACGCCCCAGATCGCGTTATGGCTGCCGGAGGTGAAGCTGTTGGCGTAGCGCACGTCCATGTTGTCCCAGCCGAGCAGCCCGCCGTTCTCCGAGTAGGTTGCCTGTGCGAACACGCCGACGTGCTGGCTGACCCGACCGGCGAGGAACAACGAAGCCTGCTGCAGCTCGGTGTTGTTGTTGCGGCTGAAGCCGTCGGCCGGCGGATCGGTCTGTGCCTTCGCGGTATGCGTGTACGACTCGACCAGCATCGCCGACAGCGGCACGTCGGGGCCGTCGCCGGTCTTCATGGTGTAGCCCATCAGCTTGAACTGGCGACCGAAGCTGGTGAGCTGCGGGCCGAAGCCGCCGATGTGGCAGGCGCTGCACGGCAGCTTGGTCTGGCGTGCGAACGAGGGCACCGCGTGGACGCCGCTCGCCGTCATGCCGAGCCCGGCGACAACCAGGCCGAGCAGCGCAAGGCCACCCCCTGCGCTCAACACGCGCTTGCTCGTCCTTGGTGAAAGAGCTTTCATTTTTGAATCCTCCAGGCATCGCCGCCCCTGTGTGGCGGCCTCGGAGGGAAGCATCGGCGCATGACAGCCTCGCCAAGTTGACTCGCGTCAACGCGCGCAGGCATTCGCAGGAAGCTACGCCCCGAAGGCGTGGCGGAACGCCGCAACCCTCGGGGCGCCCCTTCTCAACGCCCGGCGATGTCGCTGCGGTCGACCACGCCGCCCTTCATCACGAAGTCCACGTGCTCGAGCAAGGCCACGTCCTTCAGCGGATCGCCCTTCACCGCGACGAGGTCGGCGTACAGGCCCGGCTTGATCGCACCGACGCGGTCGCGCCAGCCGAGCAGGTCGGCGGCATTCCAGGTCGCGGACTGGATCGCCTGCATCGGCGTCATGCCCCACTGCACCATCTTGGCGAACTGCTTACCGTTCCAGCCGTGCGGATACACGCCGGCATCGGTGGCGAAGGCCATCTTCTCGCCGGCCTGCACCGCCTTGCGGAAGTTCTCCCGCTGCACGCGGCCGACCAGCTTCTCCTTGGCGATCTGCGCCGGCGGCGTGCCGAGCTTGGCGTACTCGGCCAGGATGTAGTCGTCGTTGTAGATGTCGAAGTCGAGGTAGGTGCCACGCGCCTTGGCCATCTTCAGGCCCTCGGCGTCGATGAAGCTGCAGTGCTCGACCGAATCCACCCCGGCACGCATCGCCATCTTGATCGCCTCGGCACCGTGCGCGTGCGCGGCCACCTTCTTGCCCCAGCGGTGCGCCTCGTCGACGATCGCGTCCATCTCCGCCTGGGTGTACTGCGGCGCGCCCACCGAGGCCTCGTTGCTGAGCACGCCGGCGCTGGCCATGAACTTGATCACGTCGGCGCCGCGCTTGACGTCCTCGCGCACGCGCGCACGCACCGCGTCCACGCCGTCGGCCACGCCGGTGGGACCCTCGAAATGGATGTCCGGCGAAAAGCCGGTGGTGTCGTCCGCATGGCCGCCGGTCGAGCCCAGCGGCACGGTGGCCACCAGCATGCGCGGGCCGGGGATCAGCCCGCGGTCGATGGCGTTGCGCAGCGACACGTCGACGTAGCCCGGCGCGCCCACGTTGCGCACGGTGGTGAAGCCGGCATCGAGCGTGCGCTTGGCCAGCGTCGGCGCGATCACTGCGTCGTCGATCACGTCCAGCGTGAGGGCGTCCTGGTAGTAGTTGCCGGTGCCGGTGGTCGGGTCGGAGGTCAGGTGCACGTGCACGTCGATCAGGCCGGGCAGCAGCGTCGCATCGCCCAGATCGACCAGCTTCGCTCCGGTCGGAACGTCGGTGCCCTCGTTGACCGCGGTGATCCGCTCGCCTTGCACCAGCACCACCACCGGGCCGCGCTCGCGGCCGGATTCGGCGTCGATCCAGTGCGCGGCCTTCACCGCGGTCAGCGGTGCCGCGGGCGTGGCGTCACGGGCGGAGGCCTGGCTGGCCAGCGCGGCGAGGACGGCGCCGCAGAGCAGGCGCGGGACGAAGGACGGGCGCTTGGACATCGAGGATTCCCCTGGGTGGATGGAACCGTCGACTCTACCGGCCGCCCGCACGACTGGGCAGCCCGACGTTCGGCGCATGCGCCGCTACACTGCCGGCCTGTCGCAGGAGATCATCCATGGCCGAGCGCCGCTTCGACCGCTATCACGTCCGTTCGGGGGCCACCCTCGAAGGTTCGCGCCACACCGCCTGGCTGGCGGTCACCCCGCTGGCCGGCGGCTTCCCCGTGTACTACGCGATCTGCGAGAACCGCAGCTTCCGCGACCAGGACAAGGCCGAGGCCGCCGCCGCCAAGGCGCTGGCGGACCTGACCGGGCTGGAGGAGGACGGCACCCCGGTATTCCCCGACGACTACACCGGCTTCGACGACATCCCCGACGAGGCGGGCTGACCGCTCAACCGGCGTCGCAAGCCGGGCGCAGGTTAACGCCCAGCGCGGTGGCCACCTCACGCATCGGCTCGGCCTCGTCGGTGCGGGTGATCCAGCCGGCCCAGGCCGCGCCGGGCGACTCGTAGGTCCACACGGTGTAGCCGCGTTCGAGCAGGCGGTCGTAGGCGATCCCCAGCAGATCCGGCACCTCGTGGGCGTCGAGGAAGTCCTCGTCGTCGGGGTCGCCGCCCCAGTCGATCGACAGGTTCCAGCGCGCGGCCAGCTCGTCCAGCGCCTGCACCAGGGTGGCGGCGTCCTCGACGCGGAACCCGGCGCTCCAGTCGATCACCTGGCCCAGCGTCTCCACCGGGTCGGTGGCATCGCCGGCTTCGGCCTGGACGTCGCGCCAGGCCGCGAAGTGGCGCAGCGCGGTGTCCTCGTCGCCGGGGTTGACCAGCAACAGCAGCTGCCACACGCGGGCCTCGACCGAGTCGTCGGACTCGTCGGCCAGGTCGTCTTCGAACTCGTGCATGGTCGGATCACCGGCGTGGGCGCTGCGGGCGCGGGACGCGCATGGTGGCGCGAACGCCGCGAAGGGGGAAGCCGGTGGTCAGTCGCCGCGGTCCAGTGCCCGCTTGGCATAGAGCTGCCGATCCGCCTCGGCCAGCCCCTCGTCCAGCGACACGCCATCGCCGAACGTGGCCGCGCCCAGGGTGAAGCCAATCGGCGCGGCGGCACGGTCCTGGTCGATGCGCCCCATGGCTTCGGACAAGGCCGACTCGTCGGCATCGCGCAACAGCACCAGGAACTCGTCGCCACCCAGCCGTACCACCGCATCGTCGGCACGCACGTGGCCGCGCAGGAAGCGCGCCATCTCCTGCAGCACCTCGTCGCCGCGCTGGTGGCCGTAGGTATCGTTGACCTGCTTGAAGTGGTCCAGGTCCACCGTGATGCATCCCCAGCGCCGTGGCGGGCCAGCCTCCAGCTCGGCGAGATAGCGCCGGTTGTAGCAGCCGGTCAGGGCATCGTGCACCGACCACTCGCGCAGCTGCCGCTCCATCTCGAAGCGCTCGGTGATGTCCTGCGCGTGGCCGAGGATGTAAGGCTCGTCGGCCTCGTCATCGAGCACGTTCCGGTATTGCCACATCAGGTGGCGCCCGTCCTTGGCCTGCAGCTGCAGCACGCCACTGTCGCTGCCGGTGGTGATGACGCGCAACAGGTAGTCGCGGAATGCAGCCCGGCGCGACTCGGGCATGAAATCGGACAGCGGCCGGCCAAGCAGCTCGCCGACCGAGTAGCCCAGCGCGCGCGCCGCCGCCGGGTTCACCGACAGCAGCACACCCTCGTGGTCGTGCGTGCAGATCAGGCCCAGGCTGTACTGGAACATCTGGCGGAAGCGGCGCTCGCTGGTTTCCAGGGCAGTTGTCACCCTGCGCCGGATGCTGATGTCCTGGATCGCACCGACCAGACGATGCGGATGGCCGTCATCGAAGTATTCCACGCGCCCCATGGCCCGGACCCAGAGCTTGCGACCGGTCGCCGTCACCAGCGGCAGCTCGAGGTCCCATTCGCCGCCATCGCGCCGCGCCCGATCGATCGCCTGTTCCAGCCGGCGTCGGGCATCGACCGGATAGAACGCGAGGGCCTCCTCGAGCGTAGGCACCTGCCCCACCGGCAGGTCGTGCAGGCGAAACGTCTGTGCCGACCAGCGCAGCGCGTTGGTGGACAGGTCCAGCGACCAGCCTCCGACGTCGGCGAGCCGACCGGTCCGGTCCAGCAACACCTCACGCTCGAGCGAATCCAGCCGCAGCTGCAGCGCCTCCGATGCCACCCTCGCCAGCGCGGTCAGCAGCTCGCGCTGCGCCGGATTCAGCATGCGGGGCTCGCGGTCCGCGGCACACAGCGCACCCAGGCGCGAGCCGTCATCCAGAGTGATCGGCGCTCCTGCGTAGAATCGGATTCCGTCCGTGCCGCTCACCATCGGGTTGTCGGCGAACCGCGGGTCGTGCCGAGCATCGACCACTTCAAGCACCGCCTCGTCGAGGATCGTCTGCGCGCAGAACGCCTCGCTGCGCGGCCGGCTGCTGCCGACTTCCACGCCGATCCCGGCCTTGGTCCACTGGCGGTCCGCGTCGATGAGATTCACCGCGGCGATCGGGGTGCCCAGGGCCGTTGCCACCGCTTCGGCCAACCCGTCGAACAGGGCCTCCGGTGCGGTGTCCAGCACCGAGAGTGCACGAAGCCTGGCCAAGCGCCGGGCTTCGGTTTCCGAATCGGAAGCTGTCATGGGGGGAGACTCCATCTCAACCGGCAGCCATGATGGGGCTGCCCGGATGAGCCGTTTGTGAGGCGGCGACGAATCCTGGCGAATTCAGAGCGGATCGGAGTGCGAGGACAGGTAGTCGCGCAGGAACGCCTGCCTCGCCGTGCCGCGGTCGACCTCGCTGCGCGTTTCCACGTCGATGGTCTGGCGCAACAGGCCACCATGCGAAGTTTCCACCGCCGGCCACGCCGGCAGGCCGGCGCCATTCGGATCGCCGTGCATGATGAAGTTCGCGAAGTACCCCTGCATGGTGCGCGAAACGTCGCGATCCGCCGGTGTCCACGCATACACCCGGTTGCCGTCCAGGTTGCCCAGCGCGTATTCGATCTCGCCGCTGTGCACCGCGCCGGTGTCCGGCCGCTCGCCCGCCGCCGGCTCGCGCTTGGCCGGGCGCGGATGGGCGTAGTAGTAGAAGTACACCGGCGCGGCGCTGTGCGCGTGCTGCAGCTCCATCCAGCGCCAGGTGCTGTGCGCGATGAACAGGTCGCCCGCCAGCGCGGTGGCCGAGCGCATCACCTCGTCGCGGGTCGCGCCCGGGTACAGCCGCAGCGCCTCGTCGGCGCGATCGCCGAACAGCCGCTTGAGCGCGGCGCGGTAGTTCGCCGGGGTCGGCGGCTCGTCCTTCAGCACGGCGGTGTAGAAGCCCTCCTGCGAATTGGAGCCCAGCAGCAGCGGCACCTGCGCCTGGGCGCCGCGGGCATAGGTCTCGGCGGGCGGCTCGGTGAGGAACAGGCCGTCGACGTCCGGCGCGAAATCGAAGGACGGCGTGGCCTGCGGCCCGCTGGCCTGGAGCAGTGCCTCGGCCGGCATCGCACGCAGGTCCGCCAGCGAGGCCGCGCCGACCTGCTTCATGAAGGCGCGGCCGGTGGCTTCGGCCTTGGTCCGCGGCTGCGGCGCGATCGGGGCGATCAGCGCGCCGCTCTCGCCGATCGCGCCGGCGATCAGACCCCGGGTCAGCGGCGAGGCCATCAGCGCGCTCACCGAGATCGATCCGGCCGACTCGCCGCCGATGGTGATGTGCGAAGGGTCGCCGCCGAACCGCGCGATGTTGGCGCGCACCCAGCGCAGCGCCGCGGCCTGGTCGAGCAGGCCGTAGTTGCCGGTGGCGTGCCGCGGCGACTCGGCCGCGAGCGCCGGCGCAGCGAGGAAGCCGAACACGCCCAGGCGGTAGTTCACGGTGACCGTGACCAGCCCCTTCGCCGCGAGGCTGGCGCCGTCGTAGCGCGGTTCCGAGCCGTCACCGGCGAGGAAGCCACCGCCGTAGAAATAGACCAGCACCGGGCGCCTGCCGTCGCCGTGGTCGGCCGGCGCCCAGACGTTGAGGTAGAGACAGTCCTCGCTCATCCCGCGCGAGCGGAACACCATGTCGCCGAACAGCGGCAGCTGCATGCAGCGCGGGCCGAAGCCGGTCGCTTCGCGCACGCCCTGCCAGGCCGCCACCGCCTGCGGCGGCTTCCAGCGCAGCGGGCCCAGCGGCGGGGCGGCGTAGGGAATGCCCTGGAATTCCTGCAGCGTCACGCCGTCGACCGTGGCCAGCCTGCCGGCGAGCGTGCCGCCGGTGACGGCGACGCGCGGCGCATCCACTCCCTCCGCCCGCACGGCACCGGCCGACAAGGTCAGGGCCGCAAGGACAAGCGGGAGGAATGGCAACCGGGAACGCCGGGACGGGGACGGACGTTGCATGGACGGATCTCCACCGAGACGGACGACGAGCGCCCAAGCCTAGAGCAGTCCGGCCCGGCCATCCAACGCACGAACGCGCGGTCGGCGCGATGCTCGCGCACGCGTGTCGGCCGCCGCCGAACGCCCGCTCCGATCAGTCGCCCAACGCCGTCTCGACCGCGGCCTGCGCGTGCAGGCGCGTGGTGTCGAACAGCGGCACGCTGGCGTCGCCGTCGTCGACCAGCAGGCCGATCTCGGTGCAGCCCAGGATGATGCCCTGCGCCCCCCGGGCCACCAGATCGGACATCACCCGACGGAAACGCTCACGCGAGTCCGGCTCGAATCGGCCCGCGCACAGTTCCTGGTAGATCACCCGATGCACGTCCTCGCGGTCCGCGGACGGCGGCACCAGCACGTCGAGCCCGTGCGAGGCGAGGCGCTCGATGTAGAAATCCTGCTCCATGGTGAAGCGCGTGCCGAGCAGGCCCACGCGCACGATGCCCGCGGAGCGCACCGCCCGCGCGGTGGCGTCGCCGACATGCAGCAGGGGAATGCCGATCGCCGCCTCGATCGCCGGCGCGACCTTGTGCATGGTGTTGGTGCCGATCAACAGCAGCTCGGCACCGGCCGCTTCCAGGCCTCGAGCAGCGGTGGCGAGCTGGCGGCCGGAGGCCTCCCAGTCGCCCGTGCGCTGCAATGCCTCGATCTCGGCGAAATCCACGCTGTGCAGCAGCAGCTTCGCCGAATGCAGGCCACCCAGGCGGCGCTTCACGGCTTCATTGATCAGGCGGTAGTAGGGAACGGTCGATTCCCAGCTCATGCCGCCCAACAGCCCGATCGTCTTCATGGTTGTCACGGCCCTGTTTTTTCCGGATGGAGTGAACGAAGCGGGCGAGGCGCCGGCCAGTGCTGCGTGAAACGCGGCGCTGCGCATGATCGCGTCCCCGGCCGGCCCGGTCCAATGCACGATACGGGCGCCGGCGGCCAGGCGCTGCGAGAATGGCCTTCAAGGCCCCACCGCCCACGGATTTCATGGAACGCTCCTCCCCGGCACCTTCGACCTCCCTGCGCCAGATCGCGCGGCGACTCTCCAACGAACGGCTTGACCGCGTCGTGGCCGGCTACGGCGAACGGCAGGCGAGCCTGCGCCGCGTCGGCTTCCTCGTGCTGGTATCGCTCTGGACCGTCTGGTGGGCACGCTTCGCCGGCCCTCCGAGCCAGAACAACACGCTGCCACTGGAGGCTGCACGACTGCTGCCCTGGGTTCCCCTGCTGCTGTGGCTGTCCATCGTGTGGGCGGCGGGCATCCGGCGCGGGTTGATTCCCGATGGCGACCGCATCGATACCGCCGGTGCGATCGCCAACGTGCTGGGCATCGGCCTGATGCTGCACCTGGCGTGGAATATCTCGATCTCGATGATCGCGGTGCTGCCGTTCACCACCATCCTGGTCGGTGCGCGCATGGGACGGCGTGCCTTCCTGGCCTGCATGGCCAGCACGGTGCTGGTGGTGGGACTGGCTGCGCCACCGGGCTACTGGGTGGTGCGACCGGCATTCATTCCGTTCGCGCTGCTGCTGCTCTGCGGCTTGCCGATGACGGTGAACCGGCTGCTCGCGCTGCTGGCCGAGGTGTCGCAGTCGGCCCTTGCATCGCGCGATGCCCAGGGCCGCTTCCTGGCGACGATGAGCCACGAGCTGCGCACGCCGCTGAATACGGTGATCCACGCCTCGTCCCTGATCGATACGGAACGGCTTTCCGCCGAGGACCGGGAGAGCCTGCGCGCCGTGCAGGCCAACGCGCGCTCACTGCTGCAGCGGGTCAACGACGTGCTGGACGTGGCGGCATTGAGCGCCGGCCGGTTCGGCCTGGCACGCGAGCCATTCGCGCTGCGCCGGGTGGTTCGACAGGCCTACGACATGATCAAGCCGCTGGCCGACCGCAAGCAGCTCGCCATCTCGCTGCACGACGACACTCCCGCCGGACTGCTGGCCATCGGCGATGCCGGCCGCCTGGAGCAGGTGCTGACCAACCTGCTCGGCAACGCCATCAAGTTCACCCCGGAAGGCGGCAGCATGTCGCTACACGTGGCGTGTACCGACGGGAAGATCGCCATCGAAGTGGCCGACAGCGGCCCCGGCATTCCCGCCGAGGACAAGGCACGGATCTTCGACCCGTTCGTGCAGGCCAGTGCAGGCCACGCGCGCCGCCAGGACGGCGTGGGCCTCGGGCTGCATATCGTGCAGGGGTTCGCGAGCCACAGTGGTGGCACCGTCGAAGTGCGCGACCGCGAGGGCGGCGGCAGCGTGTTCCGCCTGGAACTGCCGCTGGAGCAGGCACCCGCGGGCACCCCACTGCGCGGGGACACCGACACGCTGCAGTTGCTCGAGGAGCACCGCCGCCACTCCCCGCCCCGGCACTGCCTGGTGGTGGACGACAACGAGGCCAACCGGCAGGTGATCACCCGTCTGCTGGAGCGCGCCGGCCATGTCGTGGCGACGGCACGCAGCGGCACCGAGGTGATGGCCCGGCTCCGACGTGGCGAGTCGTTCGATCTGCTGCTGCTCGATGTCCACATGCCCGACATGACCGGGCTGGACGTGCTCTCCGCGCTTGCGGCCACCTCGCCTGCGCCTTCGCGACGACAGCCACGGGTCATCATGCTCAGCGCCGATGCGGACACCGAAGTGGTGCAGCGCGCGCTGGCCATGGGCGCGTCGAGCTACCTGACCAAGCCGATCGCGGTCGACCTGCTGCTGGCCGCCGTCGGCGGCGCCGTCGAGAGCTGCGGAACGGGAACGGTGCCTGCACCGAACGGCGCGACCGGCCGCATCTCGATCGACCTGCTGCGCGCACTGGCCCCGGCCGACGAGGTCCGCCGCTATATCCGGCTCGGCCACCGCGAGCTTTCCCGGCTCGACCGGATGCTGGAGGAAAGCGGCAACGGCGCCGACGCAGCGGGGTTGCTGCACGAAATGAAGAACGTATTCCTGGCGATCGGCGACGACGACGGCGAAGCGCTGTGCAGCCATCTGCGCGACGCGATCCGGTCGGAGAGCGGAGAGAAGGAGGCGAAAGAGCGACTTCGGCAACACGTGCGCAAGGCCCTGGACGAGCTCTGGCGACAGCTGGAGACGATCAGGCCTTGAGCGGATGTCGCTGGAAGCTGCCGTCCGGCCGCACCTCCAGCACTTCGCCCTCGGCACGCCAGTCGGCCAGCACCACGCGCTCGCCGACGTGTCCGCCAACCAGCGTCACGCGATGGACGGCAGGGCGATGGGTGTGGCCGTGGATCAGGCGCGCCGCACCATGGTCGCTCATGCATTGGCGGACCGAGGTCTCGTTCACGTCGGTCAGCGGCTGGCCCTCGGCAAGGCGCTGTTGCTGGCCATCCTTGCTTTCCTGGCGCAGCTGACGGGCCAGGCCGCGGCGGGCCTCCAGCGGCATGGCCAGAACCTGGGCCTGCCATGCCGGATCGCGCGACCGGTTGCGGAACGCCTGGTAATCGACGTCATCGGTGCACAGGGCATCACCGTGACAGAGGACGGTGGCAACGCCCCCCAGCTCCAGCGACAGGACTTCCGGCAGCAGCGCCATGCCCGTACGGGCGGCGAACGCCTCACCCAGCAGGAAATCCCGATTGCCATGCTGGAAATGGATCCTCACGCCGGCATCGCTGGCGCGGCGCAGTGCATCGATCACCGGTGCGAGCCAGGGCGCGTCGTCGTCATCGCCGACCCAGGCCTCGAAGATGTCCCCGAGCAGGTACAGCTCCCCGACGCGACCGGGAGCCTCTTGCAGGAAGTGAAGGAAGATCCCGGTCAGGTCGGGCCGCCCGGCATCGAGGTGCAGGTCGGACATGAGGAACGCGTGGGGGACAGTAGCTTGCGGCGTGTGGATGACCATCGCGCCATTGTGCCTGTTTGCGGGAGGCAGGCCCGAATTCCGGCGGCGGCGACCCCTGCAGGGCAGCCGCCGGCCAAGTCACCAGGTGGCGGGTACCAGGTCCAGCGACCAGCGCTGCAGCTTGGCGTGCTCCTCGGCGATCACCAGCTCGGCGACGAATGCGTCGGCATCGCGCTGCGAGGTGAAGACCATCACCTCTTCATCCGCCTCACTGTCGTAGACGATGTATCCGTTCTTGCTGTCGCGCACTTCCAGCATGGCCGTCCGCTCCGCACAGAAAAGAAAGGACGCCCGGTGCCGGGCGTCAAAGAAGGGCAACGGGGGATGTTGCCCCACCACGAAGAGTCGTCCGTCGATCCTGCTCCGGGCTTCCGAATCACCCGACCTGCTTGCGGGCCCGGTCATCCCGGTCCAGGCTCGTCCGACCCACACAGCATGCTACTCCCATCCGGCCCGGCCAATCGGACTGGGCGGTAGCGTCCTGTAGGTGGAAACCGACAAACCGGACGGCCTCCGCCCGGCTCCTGGCAGGTCGACTTGTGCCGCGCCGCGGCCACGAGCGCCACTTGCGGGGCATGCTGGCCGACGGAAACCAGCGATCGGCAACTGGCTTGACTCTTGCTTTGATCGGGACGTCCGTCCACTGCCGCCCAGCCCATGTCCGACATCCATCGACACACAGCCTCGAACGACATCTCCCTGGATGCCGACCCGGCCGTCTACAAGACCCTGCTGGAATCGACCCGCGCGATCCCCTGGAGGATCGACTGGGCCACGGCCACCTTCACCTACATCGGCCCGCAGATCGAGGAGCTCCTCGGCTGGGAACCCTCCAGTTGGAAGACGGTGGAGGACTGGGCCACGCGCATGCACCCGGACGAACGCGCCTGGGCGGTGGACTTCTGCGTCGCGCAGTCCAGGGCCGGGGTCGATCACGAGGCCGATTACCGCGCACTCACCCGGGATGGGCGCTACGTGTGGATCCGCGACGTGGTGCACGTGGTGCGCAACGAACAAGGCGAGGTCGAGGCCCTGGTCGGCTTCATGTTCGACATCAGCGAACGCAAGAAGAACGAACAGAAGCTGCTCGAGCTTCAGCGCGAACTGGAACGGCTGTCGTTCAAGGACGGCCTGACCGGCGTCGGCAACCGGCGCCACTTCGAGAACGTGCTCGAACACGAGTGGCAGCAGGCGCAAGCGAGTCGCCAGCCACTGTCGGTGGTGATGATCGATATCGACTTCTTCAAGCAGTACAACGACCGCTACGGCCACGTCGCCGGCGACGACTGCCTGCGCCGTGTCGGCCGCCTGCTTGATACCGCCACGGGTCGACCGCGCGATTTCCTGGCACGCTTCGGCGGCGAAGAGTTCGTGCTGGTGCTGCCGGACACCGACGCGGATACCGCCCTGCGCATCGCCGGGCGCTGCCGCGAGGTGATCGCCGCCGAGGCGATTCCCCACGAGAGCTCGCCGATATCCCGGATGCTCACCGTGAGCATGGGGGTAGGGACCCGGGTGCCGGACGACGACAAGCCGCCACTGAGCTTCATCGCCGAAGTGGACCGCTCGCTCTATCTGGCCAAGCAGCGGGGCCGCGACCGGATCGTGGCAGGCTCGCGCGTCGACTGATCGCACCGGGCCCAGGCCCGGGCACATGCCGAGGAATGTCCTGCCCTTCCCGCCTCAGGCTGCAGACGACAGGGATCCGTCCCCGACATCGCGCGCCTGCAGGGAGACCTCCTTGCCCGCGCCCAGCACCTGACGCCCCACTTCGCGAAAACCCAGGCGGGCATGGAACCGGGCGGACGCCGGGTTGGGCGGAGCAATGTCGAATTCGCAGGTGAGCACCGGCGCTCCACCCGAAGCTGCCTGCCTGAGGGCGTCGCCGTAGAGCAACTCGCCCACGCCCCTGCCCTGCGCCTCGGCAGCAACCACGATGCGATCCACATAGAGGAAACGTGGATAGCGCTCGGCAAACCAGCGGTAATTGGGACTGTCGTAGTCGGCACCCTCGCGCATGGCGAGCAGGAAGGCGGCGATCCGCCCCTCCTGCTCCGCCACGCGGTACAGCGCAGCCTGTCCGGCCAGGTGCGCGAGGCGCGCCGCGTCCAGCGGGCTCAGCACCGCGACGAACGCCTGGTTGAGGGCAAGGATGGCCGGCGCATCGTCCGGCGTGGCATCGCGAAGCAGCATGGCATCGGTCGAGGGGAGTCGGGGGCCGCCATTGTGCCCCGGGACGGCCCTCACCCCGCCAGCCGCTCGAAGGCCTGCACGATGTTCATCCAGGCCGTCGTCCCGGCGAACGGTACCGTGAGCACCTGCTGCGCCAGCAACACGGCGCCGCCGATCGCGTAGACGGCATGCGGCCGACCGAGGATCCGCCAGTCGCGCACCATCGCCGCCACCAGCAGCAGGTCGGCGACCAGCGCCGGCGGAATCGACACGCCGGGCGGCGGCGGCCCCATGGCGCCTCCCGCCGGCGCCATCACGGTGAGGAACACCCGGGCGATCGCCGGCGTCATCAGCGCGACCATCAGCAGGGTCATCAACCGCTTGTGCACCGCAGGGCGACGCACGTTGACGATGGCGAGCGTGAACAGCCCCACCAACAGCGGCCAGGCGCACAGCGTCACCGCAGCAAAATGGCGCGCGGCCTCGCCCATGCCGCGGGCCTCGTCGCGCTTGAGCACGGCCAGCTCGCTCACCGGAATGACGCAGGCGATCGCCGTGAACAGTGCGATGCCGGCCATGCCCCAGGCGCGGTGGTCGTGCGTGCGGTCACTGGCCACCAGCGCTGCCTGCACGAAATAGAAGCACGTCCAGATGAACATCAGCGCGCCATGGATATGCACCACGGGCGGCGCATGGAACGCACCTTCCACCAGGGGCACCCAGTAGGTCGGCACGAAACCACCGAACGCGACCAGCAGGAACGCGCCCGCCATCCAGACATAGAACGACTTGCCTTCCGCCGCGACATACGCGGCACCGATACCCCGTGCATGCATGATCCGGCCCTCCCCGGCAGCCCCACGCGTATCGTGTGCATCGCCCCGATGCGCACGTGCTGGAGACCGTCCGCCTCTTCGCATCCGGGTCATTTGCCCGGCGGAAGGCCGGTCCGGCGCCTCCATCGGGGCGAGTGTCATGCAGCCGGGCGGCGGCCGGAAGTGCCTCGACCGGACCCGGTGACGGCGCGCGTCAGAAGCTCGAACCCGGCTCCGCGAGGAAGGCCACTTCTTCCGGTGTGGAAGCGCGCCCGAGGATCGCGTTGCGATGGGGATACCGGCCAAAACGGTCGATGATCGCCTTGTGGCGCAGCTCGAAGGCATGGTTCTCCGGCGGAGCATGCTCGCGGAACAGCCGCTCGGCCTCGACGTGGATTGCCGGCGACTCGCTGTGCATGAAAGGCATCAGCAGGAAGCAGCGTTCGTCCGGCGAGAGCGCGTCCAATGTATCGGCTGCGACGGCCTCCTGTGCCAGCACCAGCGCCATCGGATCCTGTGCGAACGCCGCCGGGGTACCGCGATGGATGTTCCGCGAGAACTGGTCCAGTACCAGGATCTCCGCGAGGCGGCCGCGAGGCCGCGCGCGCCAGGCCCAGAGCTCCCCGCGCGCGGCCCCGGTCAGTACATGGCCGAAGCGGCTGCGCACCTGCTCGTCGAACCCCGGGTCGCCAGCCCACCAGGCCGCCTCCCCCGCCTCCGCAAACCAGAACTTCAATATCCGCTCGACCATGCCACTGCGCTTGCCGGAATGTCGCCACCGATAGTGCCACGGCCCGGTGAACGGAGACTCAGCGGCTGCCGCGGACCCTGGGTGGCAGGCTGCGGAAGTACGCGTAGAGCGCAGCGATTTCATCATCGCTGAGGTGCCGGGTTTCCCGAACAGGCATGAAGTCGGCCTTCAGCGCACGACCGCCCGGCGCGACGCCCTCACGCAGCGCCCGGCGCAGGTCGACCTCGCTCCATGCAGCCAGCCCGGTCGGATCCAGCGTGAGGTTGGCGGCGTCCGGCCAGTTCGGGGGCGTGCCCGGGATGTGGCCACCGGACAGCCCCGGGCCGTGGCATCCCTTGCAGGCCGCCGCGAGATATTCGCCGTAGGCCGCGGTCGGCCCCGGCTGCGGTTGCGCCGGACGCGTGGCGTGGTCGACCACCTCGGCCGGCAGCAGCGGCACCTTGCCGGCGAGGAAGAGCAGGCGACCGAGCGGACCGACCTGGTTCGGCGGCAGCTCGCGATCCACCGGAGAAAGACTGTGCAGATAGGCCAGCAGGTCACCCATGTCGCTCTCGCTGAGCGCGGCGAACTCCTGCGACGGCATGAACAGCAGCGATCGGCCGCCCGATCCCACACCGTGACGGATTGCGCGGACCAGCGCTTCGTCGCTCAGCCGCACGCCGCCCTTGCCCGGGGTCAGGTTGGTCCCCGACAGCTTCGCGAACGGCGGACTGTCGATGAAGGTCGCCCCGCCCATGTCCGGTGCGTGGCAGCCACGGCAACCCCGAATCGTCGCCAGATGCTCGCCGCGGGCGATCGCCGCGGCGTCGGCAGGCACCGGCGGCACGCTCGCCTCGACCTGCCAGGTACGCCGCATGCGCATCTCGCTCATCGCATAGACCGTGGCCAGCGCGGCAACGACCAGCAGGATCAGGACTGTCGAGCCCCGGCCAAGCCACCTCAACGTCGTACGCATGACAGCCCCCGCGACCATGTCGAGCAGGAGATTACGCTCCGCAGTATCGAGACGGCCATGTGTCTTCTTGCAGGGACCGGCTGCCGAGGCGCGACCGCCCGCCGTCGCGAAGGAGAGCGCCCGACCCGATTTTCCGGGAGTCAGGAGTGGCGGACCGGCCATGACCTTCGCGCGGACACCGAACCGCGACCGCGCTGAAGAGGAACTCGCCAGGTCCGCCCGTGGGCGCGATCGCTCAGGGCAACCGGCAGGCGGTCTGCCGGCCGCGAGCGGCTCGAACTCCCCCCCGGGTCAATCGCCCCGGCTGGCCTGCGCCAGGTGCAATCGATGGCGCTCGTACTGGATCAGCAGCTGGTCGGCGCGCAGGTACTGCTTCTTGGTCAGGGCGTCCTGCATCATGGACGCCACTTCGGCATCCGTCTTGCCCTTGATCGATGGCGGCGCGGCCAGATTGGGTTGTTCCACGACGTAGGCATCGGCGACGACCTTCGCCGCATCCGGCTTCATTCCGAAATGCTGCCAGGCTTCGGCAAGGTGCTGGCGGATCTTCGGGAGTTCGGTAATGCGCTTGCGGCTCAAGCGGTCATAACTGTGCTCCCACTCGCGCGCGTCCTGCGCATTGGTACGCTGCTGATCCTTCGCGAAATCCTGCTGCCATTGATCGACCTGCTGGGCCGACCGCCCAGCCTGCTGGGCGAATGCGCTTCCTGCAGCGGCAACCAACACCGCCGCGAACACGAGACGAAGCTGAGTCATGATGTTTCCTCCCTGAAAGTGCGTCACACCGGCACTCCCCAACCCATGGCTGGCATGGGTACCGGGATAGTCACGCCAGTCCACCACGGCGTCAACGCCACTCCACCCCGACGACGACGAGACCCGCTTGGCACCGAAGGCCGGAACCCGGGCCGACACTCGCCCCCCGGGCCCGGGCGATCCCCACCTCCCGCAGACCCGATGTCTCCATTCGGTTCCAGCCCGCGATGGAACTGCGCTGCGCGGACGGCGCGGCGCCAGCGATGCCCTCATGCTCCGACGCGTCGACCCGATCCCGAAGGCGGCGCTTCGGCCGGCATGTCGCTCGTGCGCCGCGATGCCGTGCGATGTGGGCAGCCACGCCATGTCCGAAGCCTTCCGGGCGTACACGGTCACGGCGAGAACCGCGTCCACACCTCCCGGTCGGTGTGTGTCATTGGGCCGATCGACCAGCCGGATGGCACGAACATCATGGGGTGCTCATCCAGCCGGCGCCGGCAGCCCGCATGCGCGCCGCCGCCCCGTTGCAACTCGACTGGCGCCTGCCCCTGCCGCTTTTGGGCGAGGTGCGGTATCGCCCTGGCGCCGGAATCGGGTTAGCCCGGGCCGAGGCACGGCGCGAGATCAACGATCTCGCCTGCACGCTGCCGCGACATCATGAACCGGGATCACACCACGCAAGCGCGCACGCCAAGGCACGCCGCAACCCGCACCAGAGCGGGAAAAGGCACCGTAACGGCGTACGGATCAACCCAGGACGAAGTCGATCGCGGCGCATACCGCCGCCACCTGCGCGTCGTTGCACTGCTGCGGCGTGGCGCGTGGGCTGTCCGGATACACCTCGGTGGTGGTGGTGTAGCGGGCATCGGTGATACCCGCGCAGAGGCCGAGTTGCTTCAGCGCGTAGTTGATGACGCCCGGAGCCACCACCGGCGAGCCGATGATCTCGCCGCGCGCGTCGGCCGGCGCGATGTGGGTGACCTTCTCCACCGCCGCGATGATCGCCTGCTGGAAGGCCGGCTGCGGGTTCTCGGTATCTCCCACCAGGTAGAAACCGTCGGGAATCTCGCCCGGCTCGAAGGCGACGCCGTCGCGTGCGGCCAGCGCGGGACGGAACTCGGACTCGTCGCTGTCGGTGGTCTCGTGCAGGTCGATGTGCAGCAATGCGCTGTCGCGGTACGGCGCCAGCAGCCGCCACAGCGCGGCCGACTCGCCGGCCGGACTGTCCGCACGGAACGAGCGGTTCGGGTCGATCGCGTCCGGGTTCCAGCGATGGATCCGCTCGTATGCCCAAGGACTGACGCACGGAACAGCCAGCAGGTTCGCCCGTCCCGCGTAGCGTGCGGCTTCGTGCTCCAGGAACTGCAGCGCGCCGTGTACGCCACTGGTCTCGTAGCCGTGCACGCCACCGGTGACGACGACGATCGGCAGGCCTGCCTCCCAGTCGCGACTGCGCACCGCGAACAGCGGGTAGCTGTCCGGCGCATAGTCGAGCCGCCCATACTCGCTCACCTCGAAGCGTTCGCGCAGGCGGTCGATCACCTGGACCACGTCTTGGACATAGCTGCGCCGGGCAGGCTGCTGCGACCGCCAGGCTGTCACCTCTTCCGGTCCCCAGGGCGTGCCGGGGGTGCCAATCGGATACGGGGTGGCATGCGTCATCACGTTGCGCGCTCCTGCAGTGCTTGGGGTCGGGGGGAGCTGGCCACTCTAGCACCGGCGCGCGGGCGGCCTGGCCGGCGCTTGAGTCCGTTAATGAGAATGACTATTATTTGAATAAAGACTGCTTCGGCCCATCCCCGCCTTGGAACTCCCTTGTTGAAACACTTCATGCACCGCTACGGCACGCCGCTCACCGCGGGGCTTTTCGCCGTCTCCGCCATTTCCGGCGTGGCACTGTTCTTTCACTGGTCATCGGCCACCTTCCACCGCATGCACGAGTGGCTGAGCATGCTTCTGCTGGCGCCGTTCGCACTGCACATGGTCAAGAACTGGAAGCCGCTGCTCGCCTACGCCAAGCGCCGCACACTGCTGATCCCGCTGGTGCTGTCCATGGTCGTCGCCGCGCCCTTCGCGCTCACCGCAGGCCAGGGGCGGGCCGGCAATCCGGCGTTCCAGACCGTTGCACTGATGACCCGCGCCTCGCTCGAGGACCTCGCGCCAGTCATCCGCGTGCCGTCGCAGGAGATGCTCAGGCGGCTGCAGGACCGCGGCTTCAAGGTGAACTCCGCGCGCGACACGCCCACCGACATCGCCGCCGCCTCGGCGGTGACGGCCAACGAGGTGCTGTTCGCCCTGATGCCTCCGCGCAAGGCAGCTCCGGAGAGCAAGTAGTCGCGATCGCGCACCCCATCCACTCCGCTCCGCCTAGAATCGCCGGATCGACCGGGCCAGCAAGGGGATGGACGACGTGGAGACAACCGACCGCCGCATACGCAGCGTGGTGATCGTCGGCGGGGGCACCGCCGGATGGATGACCGCGGCCGCGCTGGCCCAGGCACTGCAGGGCAGTTGCCGGATCGAACTGGTGGAGTCCGAGCAGATCGGCACCATCGGCGTGGGCGAGGCGACCATCCCTCCGATCAAGCTGTTCAACCAGACGCTCGGTATCGACGAGAACGCCTTCCTCGCCGCCACCCAGGGTACGTTCAAGCTCGGCATCGAGTTCGTCGGCTGGGGGCGCGCCGGGCACCGCTACTTCCACCCATTCGGTCAGATCGGGGCCGAGTTCGACAAGGTGCCGCTGCACCACTATTGGCTGCGCGAGCGCATGCGCGGCGACACCTCGTCGCTACAGGACCACTCGCTGGCCTGGATCGCGGCTCGGGATGGCAAGTTCACCCAGCCATCGACCGACCGTCGTCAGGTGCTCTCCACGCTGGACTACGCCTACCAGTTCGATGCCTCGCTCTACGCGGCCTTCCTGCGCCAGTACGCCGAGACGCGCGGGGTGCGCCGTACCGAGGGGCGCGTGGTAGGCACCGACCTGCGTCCCGATGACGGCTTCATCGAGCGCATCCGGCTGGAGGGCGGCGCAACGATCGAAGGCGACCTGTTCGTCGATTGCTCCGGTTTCCGCGGGCTGCTGATCGAGGAGGCGCTGCACACCGGCTATGAAGACTGGCGCCACTGGCTGCCCTGCGACCGCGCGGTCGCGGTCGCCTGCGAACACGGCGATGCCTTCGTGCCCTACACGAGGTCGACCGCCCATGAGGCCGGCTGGCGGTGGCGGATTCCGCTGCAGCACCGGGTCGGCAACGGCCACGTCTACTGCAGCGCATTCACCGACGACGACACGGCCACCCAAGTGCTGCTTGCCCACCTGGAAGGCAAGCCGCTCGGCACGCCGCGTCCGCTGCGCTTCACCACCGGACGGCGGCGTCGCTTCTGGCACCGCAACTGCGTGGCGGTCGGCCTGTCCGCCGGCTTCCTGGAGCCGCTGGAGTCAACCAGCATCCACCTGATCCAGACCGCCATCACCCGCCTGCTCGCGCTGTTCCCGGACCGCGACTTCGACCCGGTCACGACCGCCGAATTCAATCGTCTGACCGGCCTGGAATACGAGCGGGTGCGCGACTTCCTGATCCTGCACTATCACGCCAACACCCGCGACGAGCCGCTATGGCGCCACGTGGCGACGATGGACATTCCAGAGCCGCTCGCCTACAAGCTGGCGCACTTCCGCGGCCACGGGCGGCTGGTCGCCGAGAGCCTGGAGCTGTTCCAGAACCCGAACTGGCTGGCGGTGATGATCGGCCAGGAGGTGTGGCCGGAGCGCTACGACCCGCTTGCCGACATGCGCACCCGGGTCGATGCGGCGAGCCGCCTGGCCAGCCTGCGCCAGGTGATCGCCGAGGTTGCGGCGGCCATGCCGAGCCATCGCGAATACATCGATCGCCACTGCCGCGCGCCGGCGGCCGAAGCGGCGGCCGTGATGAACTGAGCGTCGCGGGCGACCGGAGCGGATCTCCTGCTCCGGTCGCCTCCTTCAGACGGGCTTACTTGGCGCCCTGCGACTGCGCCGGCAGCGGCTCGAGGCTGAAGTTCAGGCTGGTGATCTTCGCGTCCAGGCCCTTCACCACGTCGGGCGTGAGGTCGTTGCTGACGTTGCCGCCGAGCACCGCGTCGCGGTTCAGCAGCAGGCCGCACTCGTGGCTCTTGTAGGCCGACGCCACGACCGGCTCGGCCTGCTGGCCGATGCGCTGCATGATCTTCGAGCGGGTCAGCTGGATGCGTTCGTTGAGCTCGCCGGCCTTCTGCTGGAACTGCTGCATGCGCTGCTGCAACGCCTCGCCCTGCTGCTTGCGCTGCGCCTCGGCCAGCTTCGGCGCTTCCTGCTGGAACTTCTGGATGTCGCTCTGCAGCGGCCCGCGCTCGGTGCCGAGCTGGTTCTGCGCCTGCTCGGCCAGCTGCTTGAGCCGATCGCTGGCCGCCTGGCCCACCTTGGACTGGGCGAATATGGCCTCGCGCGAAATCATGCACAGCCCGGGCACGGGCTTGCCCCCGAGGGTCTCGTCGGCGTGCGCTGCGGAGAGCGGTGCCAGCGTCAGCACAGAGGCAGTGAACAGGGAGGCGAGGAGCAGCGAGCGGTGCAGGGTCATGGTGAGTCCGGAGGTTGAAGGTTGGAGTTGGAGGTGAAAGATGCATGGACGCCGGCGGCGTGCGTAGGTTCCCGCGAACCGGACGGAAACCGTGGATACCGTGCGGTCAGTCCACTTTTTCCAGTGCCGAGAGGCGGGATCGCCCGGCCCGATTGTCCGGCGGGTAGTGGTACCAGTCCGGGTGTGGCGAAGCCTTCTTGCAGGCCAGGCATTGGGTCATGGTCCAGAAATGCCCGCAGCCCGGGCAGCAACCGGCTGTCCAGAACGTGTTCCATCGTGTGCCGCAGCCGGCACCCGGCTCCGTGGGTGTGCACATCCAGCGGGAGTCGGCACGCGGTTCCCAGCGGCACAGCGGGCAATGAATATGGGGTTGCGGTTCCATGGCAGCTCCCGATGAAGGCCCGGTCGCGGTGAAGCGGGCCGGTCCCGGCCGCCCATCTTGCACGGCGGCGGCTTCACCCGCCACCGGTCACGACCCGGGCCATGACCGATCAGGCAGCGAGCCGGTCGAGCAACTCGCCCGCGGGCACCGGGCGGCCCAGCAGGAAGCCCTGCAGCTGCAGCGGCCCCAGTGCCTGCAGCACGCGCAGGTCGTCCTCTCGTTCGATGCCCTCGACCACCACGCCCAGATCCAGCGCCTGCGCCATGCCGATCAGCGAGCTCAGCAGGCGCTGCCGCTTGGGGTCGCCATCCACGCCGGTGACGAAGCTGCGATCGATCTTGAGCAGATCGCAGGGCAGCAGGTTGATGTGGCTGAGCGAGGAAAACCCGGTGCCGAAGTCGTCCAGCGCCACCTGCACGCCCAGCGCACGGATCTGCTGGAGTGCCGCCACACAGGCGGGCATGTCCATCACGTGCACCCGCTCGGTGAGCTCGAGGGTCAGGTAGCGGCGCAGCGGCGACGGCACGACCTGTTCGACGTATGCAGGCAGTCGCCCCGACATGATGCTGTGCGCCGTGAGGTTGACGTGCATGCGGAAGTCGTCGGGAAGCTCGTCCGCCCAGGCTGCGAGTACCTTGCCGGCCATCGCCACCACCCGGACGTCCAGGGTCTCCATCAGCGGCGAGGCCTCCACCGCTCCAAGGAAAGCGCCCGGCGGCAGCAGGCCCCTCTCGGGATGCATCCAGCGCAGCAGGGCCTCGGCGCCGACCAGGCGTCGCGCGTCCCGGTCGAAGATGGGCTGGAAGTGCAGCAACAGCTCGTCGTTGGCCAGCGCTCGCTCCACCTCCCGCAACGTCGCCAGCGCCTCGCGCGCCTCGGTGCGCAGGGCCGGGTCGGCGATCAGCACCCGCTCGCTGGACTCGGGCGAGACCCGCATTGCCTCGCTCATGGCCAGCCTGAGCAGGTCGCTGGCACCCTCGCCCGGGTCCGCCGGCGGACCGACCGCAATGGCCGCCGTGCAGTCGCTGGCAATGCCGGCCGCCCCCCCGCGGTCGCCGACCAGGACGTCTTCCACCGCCTGCAGCAGGACATGATCGGGCGACACGTCAGGCAACAGCCAGGCCACCGTCCCGTCGCCGACGCGGGCCACGATGTCGGTGGGCAGCCCGCTGGACTGAATGCGATCGTCGAGGGCGCGCAACCGGGCACTGGCATCGTCCTCGCCGGCACTCAGCGCGATGCTGCCATGGTTGCGGCAGCTGATCGCAACGAGGGCGAAGCGGCGCCTGCCGGCAAGCATCCGCTCGACGCGCTCCAGCAGGGCATGGCGATTGGGAAGATGGGTATCCGGGTCGAAGTGGGCGATGAACTCCAGCTCGATCTCGCGCAGGCGACGCTTCTCCAGGATCGCCATCACCCGCGCGCGCAGCATCGTCGGCTGGATCGGTTTGGTCAGGTAATCCTCGGCGCCCAGCTCGATGCAGCGCACGACGATCTCCAGCGTTTCGTGCGCGGACACCATGATCACCGGCACGTCGCCCATGCGACCTTCACGCCGGAGCACCTCCAGCACCTGCACCCCGTCCATGTCCGGCATGATCACGTCCAGCAGCACCAGGTCCGGGCGCGATTCGCGGATGCGCTGCAACGCCGCCGCGCCGTCGTCCGCCTCGGCGATCCGCTGGAAACCGAGCCGGTGCAGATACCGCACGAGCATGAAGCGATTGTTCTCGTTGTCGTCGACCACCAGCACCTGCGCATCGGTGTTCATGCCGGCTCTCCGGGCGAAGGCCGCACATCGACCCATCGCGAAAGCACGTCAAGCAGGCGCTGAAAGTCGATCGGCTTGGCCACGAAGACATCCGCCCCGGCCTCCAGCGCCCTGGCGCGATCCTGCTCGCGCACCGAAGCGGACACCACGATCACCGGAAGGGTCCGTGTGGCCGCGTCGGTGCGCAATCGTCGCAGTACGGCCAACCCGTCCATGCCGGGCAGGTTCAGGTCGAGCAGCACCGCCGCCGGCGGATCCCAGGCCGCCGCCACGAGCGCCCTTTCGCCGTCTTCGACATGCTGCACACGGACCCCTCGCCGGCGCAGCCGGTGGGTGAGCATGAAGGCGTTGTTGTCGTCGTCTTCCACGTAAAGCACGGTGTTCATCCCTGGCCTCCCCCGGCTCTCGACGTACGCTGCACGCGGTCGAGCAGATCGCGCGCACGGCGTGCGATGTGGTCCAGGCCGACCTCGGCCTTCTGCACCAGCGTGACAGCACGCTCGTTGAGCTTCTGCAACGTGTGCACCGGTACGTCCGCCGCCGTCACCAGCACCACCTGGACCGCGGCCAGCGCAGGGCGCTCCTGCATCGCGCCGATCACCGCGAGCCCATCCATGAGCGGCATCACCAGATCCAGCAGCACCAGGTCGGGCGGCTCCTGCTCCATGTGCGCCAGCGCCTGCCTCCCGTTGGCTGCCATGCGCACACGGCATCCGGCGCGACGCAGCACCATTGCAAGCTGTTCGCGGTAGTGGTCGTCGTCGTCGACCACCAGCACGCTCGACGGCTGCCCCGCCACCACGAAACGTCCGACCAGGCTGACGAGCTGGTCGCGGTCGACCGGTTTGGTCAGGTGCTCCACCACGCCGAGCGAGGCGGTGCGGTGATCCGGATCGGTCACCGTGCACAGGATCACCGGCAGGTCGGCGTACTGGGGATCGGCACGCAGCGCGGCCAGCACGTCCCAGCCGCTCATGTCGCCGAGCAGGATGTCCAGCAGCATGACCGCCGGCCGCTCGCGGCGCACCTGCTGCAGCGCCTCGGCACCCGAGGAGGCGGTGATCACCTGCAGGCCGTGGCGCTCCAGCGCACTGGCCAGCAGCCACCGGGCATCCTCGTCATCGTCGACCACCAGCACCACGGAATCCCGGGAGGGTCCCGGCATGGCAACTTGGGTCGATTCGCGCGTCGGGGCCTCGAATGGTCCGACCGGAATCGACACCGTGAAGGTACTGCCCCGCCCCGGCTCGCTCTCCACGGCGATCCAGCCGCCCATCAGCTCGACCAGCTGCCGGCTGATCGCCAGCCCCAGACCGGTGCCGCCGAAACGGCGTGCGATCGAGCGATCGGCCTGCTCGAATGGCGCGAACACCCGCTCCATCTGATCGGTCGTCATGCCGATGCCGGTGTCGGTCACGGCGATGCGCAAGGTGTCCACGTCGCGCGCGAGCCGCAGGGTGATCTCGCCGTCGCGGGTGAACTTGATCGCGTTGCCCAGCAGGTTGATCAGCACCTGCCGCATGCGTACGGGGTCGATCGCGACCACTCCCGGGTCCGCCGCCATCACCAGCGAGAGCGTGTTGCGGTTGGCAGCCGCCAATGGCTGCAGGGTGCTCAGCACGCTCTCGCCGAGCGAACTCAACAGGATCGGTTCCGGCGCCAGCTCCACCCGTCCGGCATCGATGCGCGAGACGTCCAGGATGTCGTTGATGAGTTCGAGCAGGTGGCGCCCGGCCCCGACCACGCGGCGCAGCGACTCGACCGTCAACGGATCCCCACCTTCCTCCCGGGCCTGTTCGAGCAGCAGCTCACCGAGTCCGATGATGCTGTTGAGCGGCGTACGCAACTCGTGGCTCATGCTGGCCAGGAAGGCGGCCTTGGCCACGTTGGCCGCCTCTGCCTGGTCCTTGGCCACGCGCAGCCACTGCTCCATGCGCATGCGCGGGGTGATGTCCAGCGAAATCGCGCCTACCCCGACCACGCCGCCCTGCTCGTCGGTCACCGGGAAGCGGGTGGTGAGCAGCGCGTAGGTACCGCCGAGGTAATCGACCTGTTCTTCGTAGGTGGTCACCTCACCGCTCGCCATCACCTCGCGGTCATGCTGGCGGATCATGGCCGCCGTGGCGCCGGTGGCGACGGTGTCGATGGTCTGTCCGATCAGTTGCTCCGGCGGCCGGCCGAGCAGTTCGCCCGCGGCATCGTTGGCGCGGACGATCCGCCCCTGCAGATCCTTCACTTTCATCGACAGGCGCGAGTGCTCGAAGATGTCCTTGAGCAGACGGCTGTTCGCAGCCACTTCGGCCTCGACCCCGCTGAGGCGCACGCGCAGATGGGTCAGCCAGGCCGCCAGCAGCAACAGTGCCGGCAAGGTCAGCGCGTAGCCGATCAGGTGCAGCCGGTCGGACAGGATCGACGCGAGCCCCGGGTCGGGCGCCAGCGCGAGGATGCGCAGCCCGACCGCCGAGTCCGGCGGCACATGGTCGCCGGTGGCCGGTGCCAGCTGGTCGAAGGTCAGCAGGCCGAAGGGGCCGCGTGCCTGTCCGCTGCGCTGCGCACGGACGATCGACCAGACCCCCGGGAAATCCGTGTCCAGCCCCGCCCGTCGCCCCCCGGGCAGCGCGAAGCGCCAGTCGCGCGCGGGGTCGGGGCCGTGCACCCAGTTGCCGTCGGCATCGACCAGCCAGACGCCGCCCAGGCCCTGACGCGCGTCGTCGGCAAAGCGTCGAAGCAGGCGGCTGCCATCGACGTTGATCAACACCATGCCCAGGCGCTTCCCGTCATCGGAAAACACCGGTGTGCCCACACGCAGGGTCGGTTCGTGCGGCTCGACGATCTGTCCGTGCTCGATGTTGAGGTCGAGACGCGAGACATAGACCTGCCCGGCCCGAAGCTCCGCGATGGCGAGGACGTAGGGACGCTGGCTCTTGTCCTGCAGGCGCTCCGGGGGGACGGTATCGATCACCCCGGAGCGGCTGTTCACGCGCACGACCTCGCGCCCGTCGACGCCGATGAAACGCAACTGCGCGTAGTCGCCGCGGGTTTCCGCCAGCGCGCGCAGGAGGCGCTCGGCCCGCCGGCGCGTCAGCGGATCGGCATCCTCCAGCGACTGCTCGGCGACCATGGTCTGGGCCAGCGTGATCGCGTCACCGCGGATGCGGGCGAGATCGTCGTCGAGCGTGCGGGCGATGAGTCCGACGGTATTTCCGTTGCTGGCCTGCACCTGCTGCCGCAGTGCACGCTGTTCGGTGCCCGCAACCACCAGGTTGACCAGCAGGGCGAGCGCCATGAGCGCCAGCAGTGCCACGGCGAATGTCGTGCTGCGTCCTACCGGCGTGCTCGGCTTCATCCCTGCCTCCGCGCATGCTCGGCACCCACCCTTTGGCGAGTGCTGGCCGGCCCAGTATGGCACCAAGCGTGGAAGGCTTTCAGCATCGCCCGCCTGCAGCTGCAAGCCGCCCTGGAAGCCGGACACGGGCCGGCGGCAGGCCCAACCTCCGGCACGCTCCCGGCCAGCCATCGGAGGACTAGATTCGCACGGACCTCCCTGCCGACAGCGAAGCCCGACCATGAAACAGACTGTTGCCATTCTGGGTGGCCTGCTGCTCGCAGGCTGCGCGTCGTACCCGCCGGCCGTCAGCCATCCGGCCCGGGACACGCCCGCACATTTCGACGTGCTCGATCCGACCACGGGAGGCGCTCGCGCGAACGATCCAGCACCGAGTTGCGAAAGCCCCCTGGTCGATCCGCGCAACGGCATCACGCTCACGCTGATCCGTTCGACCGACGGGCATGGCGACTACTCCCCCGCGCGCCCGGGCTACGGACTAGCCGTCGACGAGCTGCTCCGCATCGACTGCACCAGTGGCGCGCCGATGGGCGCCGTGCCCCGCTGATCTCTCGCCACGCGACCACCACCGGACGTCCGTATCGCTTCCGACGCGTGCGGCGCCGCAACGCGGGATGCGCGTCACGGTGCGGGCGCGCGTGCCACCCTGGTCGAGATCGGTTCAGTTGCCGCCGTGCATCCCGGGGTAGCCTGAGGGGCCGGCATCTGCACGCTGGGGGGAGTGAGGCAGATGCGCCGGAAACGGCCTGAAGTACGCGAGCCTTCCTCTCGCTACGGGCCCGTTGCATGAGGAGACCAGCCATGAGCATCAAGACCGCACGCCTCGCACTCGTCCCGCTTTGCCTGGTGGGGATCGCGCTGGGCGGATGTTCCCAGTACGTGAAGAAAACCGATTTCGACGCCGCGATCAGCGAGCTGCGCGCCAACGACCAGAAGCAGCAGCAGGAAATCGACGCACTCACCCAGGACATGCAGCAGCGCTTCGCCAAGTACGACGCGCAGATCACCGCGATGCAGGGCCGCATCAACGTCGACACCGCGGCGCATTTCGCCTTCGGCGATGCCACGCTGCGCGACCAGGACAAGCCGCTGCTCGACGATTTTGCCAAGGTCATCACCCAGCACCATCCCGATGCGGTGATCACCGTGGAAGGCTTCACCGATCCGGCCGGCTCGGCCGCCTTCAACAAGCGCCTCGGCATGAAGCGCGCCGATGCGGTGCGCGACTACCTGGTCAACACCGGTGGCCTTTCCGCCGACAAGGTACGCGCCGTCAGCTATGGCGAATCCACCAACCGCCAGGTGGACAAGGGCCAGATCCGCGACGCCGGAGCCAACAACCGCCGCGTGACGCTGGTGGTCGACTTCGCCGGCAACAACGCGCCGACGTCCTGACCCCTTCGATGATCGCCGCCCGGGATCGCCCTCGACCCCGACCGGCTATCGACGAAAGGCGCCTTTGCAGGCGCCTTTTTTTGTGCGGAACCCGTGCCCCACGCCGCCGGGCAACCGGGGCGCGGCAGGTGCGCTCGTGCTAGTTGCAGCGACGCAGCTGGGCGCCGTAGTCGCGCGCGCGCCGATCCACCTCGTCCGCGGTTTCCAGCAGGTGGCGATCGCGCTTCCAGTGCCCCGACCGGTAACCGCCGATGCCTTCGTGGTAGGCGATGTACAGGTGCTTCGGATCCCACTTGGAGATGCCGAGCTCGCGATGGATCCGGTCGGTGTACCAGCCGAGGAAATCCAGCGCATCCTCCATGTCGGTGCGACGCTTGAACCAGCCACCGTTCTCCTTGCGGTATTCCTTCCACACCGGATCCTGCGCCTGTGCATAGCCGTAGGCGCTCGACCGGCGCGGCAGCGGAATGAACAGGAACCACGGGCGATCGGGCCGCGCCTTCTGGCGGAATCCGGACTCGCGCTGCACGAACGCCATCAGCACGTTTGCCGGCGTACCCCAGCGCTTCTGCGCATCGCGCGCATCGTGGTACCAGCCGGGATACTCATCGAACACCTGGCAGATATTCGCGGTATTGCGCGGCGGCGCCGTGGCACACCCGGCGAGAGCAAGCAGGCCGGCCAAGGGCAGGACAAAGCGAAGTCGCCGTGCGGTGGCGGCGTTCCGTGTCGGGTCAGTCATGCGGCGAGGGTAACCGGCAAGGGCCGCGGGTTGCACATGCACATGGGCGTCAGCTGTGGCGATCGAGCCGGAACACCGCGGTCTCCAGCGCCGTCACGCCCTCGGCGGCGAAGCCTGGCTGTGCGGCGAGGATGTCGTGGCGGGCCAGCATGGTCACCGTCCAGTCGCGCCCGAAGCGCTCGCGCACTTCCGGCTCGGGCACCGAGAACGGCGGGCCGCCCTTCTCCTCCTGCGGGTATTCCAGCGTGACCAGCAGGCCACGGCAGGGCGCGGGCAAGCGCCCGTACAACTCGTCCACGTAGCGCGCGCGCATCGGCGGCGGCAGCGCGATCAGCGCAGCCCGGTCGTACACCGCTTCGCAGCCCGCAAGCGCCTCGGCGTCCAGTCCGAACGCATCGCCACAGATCAGCTCGATCCCGCCCGCGCGGTAATGCGTGCCGTAGCGCGACTCGCCCACCTGCGGCACCAGGGCACGTTCGGCAAAGAACTGCTGCACCGCCAACGGCGACAGCTCGACACCCAGCACGCGATGTCCCCGGGCGGCCAGCCACGCCAGATCAAGCGACTTGCCCGCGAGCGGCACGAACACGCGACACCCCTCGGGCAGCGCGAGGGAGCCCCAGTGCTCGCGCAGCAACGGCGTCACGCTGTCCTGATGGAAACCGGTGCGCCCCTCGCGCCATCGCTGGAGCCAGAATTCGGAATGCAAGCGTCGTCCTCCCGGGCGGGTCGCGTGGGCGAGATATCGGATCGGCCATCCTGCCACGGCCCACCAAGGCACCCAACCCGTACCCGCGATACGGGATCCGCGATGCACCCGCGGCCACGGGGACCCGCCGTGCCCGCCGTGAAGGCCGGATGCCGGGCCGATCGCGCCGACGAGGAGTACAAGCCGTCTGCCGCTGCTCCGGCCGGCGGTCACCTCCGGCGCGCGCGACCGACCAGGCAACCCGCCTTCGTCACGATCCGACGCCCTTGCGAATCGACGGGCCCAGGCAAGTCCGCTTTACATCGGCTTGAGGCAGTTCACCATCCAGCGCTTGCCGAACTTGTCGGTGAGCGCGCCGAAGCGGTGCGCCCAGAACGTCTCTTCCAGCGGCATCGTCACCTCGCCATCGGCCGATAGCGCCTCGAAGAGGCGTTCGGCCACCTCCGGCGTGTCCGGCATGATGTTGAGGGTGGTGCTGCCGGCTTCGTGCGGCGGCGGACCGTCGGCGCCCATGAGCACAGCGCCGTCGGCCTCGACCTGCGAGTGCATCACCTTGTCGCGGTCGGCTTCGGCCATCTGCCCGGCCATCGGCGACTCGCCGTAGGTGAAGCGCATGGTGACCTTGCCGCCGAGCGCGGCAGCATAGAAATCCATGGCTTCGCGGGCGTTGCCCGGGAAGTTGAGATAGGCGATCAATTGCATGGACGTCTCCTTCGTCGGTTGGAACGGCGGGACCGGCCGCTGGAGCGGCCGTCCATCCCCACGACGATCCGGAGATCGCCGGATCGACAACATCCGGAGGGGGCGGGACGGCCTTCGGCAACGGGCCGGAAGGTGTGCCCCGCCCCTGGGGTTCAGGGCCGGATGCTGGAGATGCGGGTCGCCCAGTTGCTCAGCGCGCCGCGTGTGCCGCCGCACTGGAACAACGGCGGCGTGAGGTAGTCGGCCAGCGTGCAGGTCTGCGCGATGTATTCCGACGCCGTCCAGATCACGTTGCCATCGACCGCGGCCGCACCGTAGTCGCCCCAGCGGGGGCGATTGCCGGACAGGTACGGGATGCCGGTAAAGCCGTCCCACGGACCGGCACCGGCCGCGGCAATGTGCACGTCGCCCGCGCCGGTCTTCGCATCCAGGCTGGCATAGCCGGCGCTGGGGTAGTTGTCGGGCCCGACCACCGTGAAGGCGATCACCCCGCGCCCGCTCGCCGTCACCGCGGCTGCGCCGTAGGTCAGGTTCGCATCGGGCAGGGCCAGCGTACCGTTGGCGTAGATGATTCCCGAATGCGGGTTGAGCACCACGTAGTTGATGCCCGAGCCGTGGCTGCCGTCACCCAGCAGCACATCCGTGTCCAGCGTGCCCCAGAGCTTGCCGTTGGCGTAGCTCACCTGCTGCATGCGGGAGTCGTTCACCGCCAGCGCGCGCGGTGCCGGGTAGACGATGTTCGGGTAACCCAGGTACGTGGGCGCGCATCCAACCAGTGCGAAGCAGTCGCGCAACGGCGTGCTTCCCGCCTTCTGCCGGACCAGGCTGGTCGGCACTGCATAGCCCTGCACGGTGACCGGCTTGACGTCGAGGGTCAGCGCCGCGGGCATCGTGTCGATGGCCCCGGTGTTGGACACGGACCATACCCAAAGGGTGTCCGACGTGCCGGAGTCGTAGAACACCGCATCCGAACTCAGCAGGAATTCGGTGCCGCCATTGGAGGTGTCGTACTGGCCTCCCGGCGAACTCGCCGGCCAGACTGTGAAGGCCGGTGCCGGGATCGACGGATCGCCGCCATTGAACAGCACCACGTTCGGGGCATCGGCGCCGTCGACCAGGGCCTGCTTGGAGATCGCGTAGATCTGCGCACCGTAGAAGCCGGAGCCGAACAGCGCGAACTCGTTGGTGGTCAGGAAGATCGCGTGCGCGTCCGCGCCGATGTGCGGGTAGTCGCCCAGGCAGTAGCCGCCGTCGCAATGGTGGTCGGGCGTACCCTGCGTGCCGTTGTTCTGCACGGGCAGCGAATAGACATCCCACGCGCCGGTCGGGTCGGCGGTCCGGCTGACCGCGATGTCCAGGTGGTTGGTACCGGCCAGCAAGGACGTCGTGCCCACCCGGTCCAGCGTCAGCACGACATGGAACCAGCGCCGGGTGTCGGCGTCGTAGTAGCAGCTCGGGTCGGTGATGCTCGGTCCGTAGGCCCCGGTGCTGCGATTGATCGCGGCGGCATAGCCGTAGAACGTGTTGAGGTCCACCGGACCGACCAGCCGCTGGCCCGCCGAGTCGTAGATCGCCAGCACGTCGTTCACGCTCTCCACGACGAAGCCGTTGCCGGCGCACAGGCCCTGGTCGGGCGGTTCCACCGAGAACTGGTTGCCGCCGTTGGCATAGCGCTGGTCGTGGAAATTCAGCCCGTCGAAGCCCCCCTGCAGTTCCGGGTTGGACTTTGCACGCCGACCGTTGCCCTGGATCTGGCCACCGAGGTGGCCGGCGCGATGGCCGAGCGTCCGGTTCACCACCGGCTCCGGGCCGAGATCCTCTTCGTCGCCGGAATCGGCATCGCCGCCCGACATCGCCGGATCCTGTTCCAGGCTGGTCAGTGGCGCACCGCCGACCGGCGCCGCGTGTGGCACCGTCGTTCCGGCTTTCTGCAATGTGAGCGTCGTCTGGGCCGACGCCCAGGCACAGAAGGACATCGCCATGGCGGCCATGGCGACCAGCAACTTCGTCTTCATTACACCGACCTCCCCACGTTGGATAAGGCAACGGCGTCCCCCTGTGGCGCCCGGCGGTTCCCTGACCCGCGGCGTCGAACGCACCCCTGCATGCCGGGGGGCATGCATTCGGCGAGGCTACTCGCAAGAGGTTGCGCAATCCACCATTTCGTGATTTTCATCACACTTTCTCGCCCGCCACCCCTCGCGCCGATGCCTTTCAGCCCCCGCGCGCCAGGGCCAGCGCATCCTCGCCGGCCGGGATGCGTCGGGGTGCGTCCGGATCGGTCGCCGCACACCACACCGCCTCGGCCACGTCGTCGACGTGGGTGACCGGCGCCAGCGGATCACGCATGCCGGCCAGGAACTGCTGCATCAGCTCGACGTAGGCTTGGTGGTCCAGCCCTTCGCGGCGTGCGTTGTCGCCGAAGCGGGTCGCCGGCGCGCGGCCGGGCAACACCAGGTGCGCGCGGATGCCGAACGGCGCCAGCTCCACCGCCATCGACTCGGTGAACGCGTTCACCGCGGCCTTGCTCGCGGTGTACAGCGCCACCAGCGGCAGCGCCTTCAGGGTGACGCTGGAAGTGACGTTGACGATCACGCCCGCGCCACGTGCGCGGAACTGCGGCAGCAGCGCCTGGGTGAGCAACATCGTGCCAAGCGTGTTGGTTTCGAACAGCTCGCGCGCCAGCGTCGGCGACGTCAGCTCGAACGGCACGGCGGCGCCGAAGCCGGCGTTGTTCACCAGCACGTCGACCGGACCGGCAGCCTGCACGGCCCGGTCGATGCTGGCCGGATCGGTCACGTCCAGCGGCAGCACGCGCAGGCGGTCGGACCGCGGCAGCAGGTCCTCGCGCGGGGCGCGCATGGTGGCCACGACGCGCCAGCCGCGGTCGTGGAAGGTGCGGGTGGTGGCCAGGCCGAAGCCGGACGAGCAGCCGGTGATCAGTACGGTTTTCATGCGGACTCCTGGGCAGGACGGGAAAGCGCAGGGCGTCACGATAGGCGGCCGCCGTCGTACTCACTACCATTGAAAGTCCTTATTTCTTTGGCAGGAGTCCGGCATGATCGATCCCTTGGCCGAGGTGGTCGCCCTGCTGCAACCCAGCGCCAGATTCGCCAAGACCGTGGCCGGCGCCGGCCGGTGGCATGTGCAGCGCTCCGACACCGGACAGCCGTTCTACTGCGTGGTGCTGGAGGGCGGTTGTCGCGTCACGGTGGACGAGCACGCGCCGATCACACTGGAATCCGGCGACTTCCTGCTGGTGCCGGCCATGTGGGGTATGACCATGTCCAGCCTGGAACCGCCGCCCGCCGGCACCACCAGCATTCCGGTGGCACGGGCCGAAGGGCTGTACCGCATCGGCAGCGAGAACGATCCGACCGACCTGCGCATGCTGGTCGGGCACTGCCATTTCGACTCGCCCGACGCCGACCTGCTGGTCGCGCTGCTGCCGCGGCTGGTGCACGTGCGCGGCGAGCGCCGACTGGCGCTGCTGGTGAAATTGCTGGGCGAAGAGTCGCGCGCGCAGCGGCCCGCCCGCGAGGTGGTGCTGGCACGCCTGCTGGAGGTGCTGCTGATCGAGGCGCTGCGCTCCACCGCGGGCACCGCCGCGTCGCCCGGCCTGGTCCGCGGGCTGGCCGACGACCGGCTGGGGATGGCGATCCGCGCGATGCATGCGCAGCCCGCGCGCGGCTGGACCGTGGCGGAACTGGCCAGAGAAGCGGCCCTGTCGCGCTCGGCCTTCTTCGAGCGATTCCAGCGCACCGTAGGGGTGTCGCCGATGGCCTACCTGCTGTCCTGGCGCATGGCGCTGGCCAAGCACCTGCTGCGGCGAAGCGAAGACCGGGTCGCCGACATCGCCGAGCGCGTCGGCTACAGCTCGGCCAGCACCTTCAGCCTCGCCTTCACCCGCCACGTCGGCGTGGCGCCGTCGCGCTACGCGCGCGAGCGACCGGTCGCCGAACCGTCGTGAGCCGGGCGCATGCCGGCACGCTCAGGCGTGCGGCACCAGCGCGCGCAGGTCGCCCAGCCAGCGCTTCAGGCGCCGGGCCCAGCTGCCGACCGGGTCCGGCTGCCACACGAAGGTGGCCACGCTCTGCGCCGGCATCGTGTAGCGGAAGCTGGCATCGCCCTCGCCCACTGACACCGTGTGCGCCTCGACGCGGCTGTTGACCATGACCATGACCCGCGTGCCGTCGTCGGGAATCACGAACGCCACGTTGTCGATGTCCTTGTCCGGTTCGTTCGATCCCACCCGCACGGCGCCTGGTGGCACGAAGCGGCTGAAGTGGGCGAACGCGTAGTACTCGTCGTTGCGGATCACCGCGCCGGTCTGCGAGTCGATGGTGACCACGCCCTTGCACAGGTCGCAGCCACCGGCATGCGGGCCGTGGTTCTCGTCCAGCGCCAGGTTCCAGTACACCACGCCGCGCGCCCAGTTGCGGATACCGGCCAGCAGCAGGTCGCGCGCGAACCACAGCAGTTCGCCGTGCCTGGCCGAGGCCCAGTCGCCGCCCGAACACTCGGTGATGTACGCGTCCTTGTCGGGATGGGCGCGGTGCACGTCGCTCTGCACCGACGGCGTTCCGGCGTAGCAGTGCCAGGCCACGCCGGACACGTAGGGCGCGGCGACCGGATCGGCCAGCACGTCCAGCGGCTGGTCCGGCGCGTCCCAGTTGTGATCCCACTCCAGGATGCGCACGCGGCGCCTGCGCGCGGCCAGCGCCGGGCCGAGGTACTGGCCGATCAGGCTGGTCCGGGTCGCCGCCGGCACGGCCATGCCCGGATAGGTGGCCGGCACGTAGCCGGGCTCGTTCTGCACGGTGAGCGCGAAGATCGGTATGCCGTAGCCACGGAAGGCGTCGACGTACTTCACCAGGTAATCGGCGTAGGCGCTCTCGAACGCGGGCAGCAGCTGGCCGCCGATCAGGTTGTCGCTGCTCTTCATCCACGCCGGCGGGCTCCACGGCGAGGCGATGATGCGCAGCTGCGGGTTGATCGCCAGCGCCTCGCGCACGGTCGGGATCAGGTCGTGCAGGTTGGTGCCGACGTTGAAATGCGCCAGCTCCGGGTCGACCTGCCCGGCCGGCATGTCGTCCAGGGTGTAGGGCTTGGGCGAGAAATCCGACGCGCCGATGGTCAGCCGCGTCATCGCCATGCCGAGGCCGGGCGGCGGTCCGAACATCTCGCGCAGCAGCGCCGCGCGCTGCTCCCCGCTCAAGCGGTTCTGGATCAGCCATGCCGAGGCATCGGTGATCGCCGCGCCGAAACCGACGATCGACTGGTAGGTGGCATGCGGATCGATCACCACCTCGCCCGGCTGCGGCTTGCCCGGGACCATCGGGATGTCCGGCTGCCGCGCCAGCAGCTCGCGCCGGTCGGCGGTGCTCACCCACACCTGCACTGCGGGCAGGATGGGCTCGTCCGCCGGGCGCACCTGCGGAACGGGCGGCGGCGGCGAGGCAGGCTGGTGCGTGGCATGCAGGCCGGCCAGCGCCGCGCCGGTAATCAGCGCGAAGCCCGCGATCGGCAGCCAGCCGGGAACGCCCCTGCCCTCATGCATGGGGCACGCACGGCTTGACGTACTCGCAGTGGTTCAACGCTGGCACCCCCCGACTGGCGCGGCTCTCCGGCCGCATGCGCGGCAGGCAAGGGAAGAGTGCAGCCAAACGCCGGCGCCGTCGACCGGTCCCGCACGGCTGCGGCTGCGACCTCCGTCACAGCCGTGCATGCATAGTGCGGCGATGACCGCCGGGGCGCTGCGGCACCGGCGTCGGCAACGCGGCCTGGCTCGCATTTTGACCGGGTCGGCTAAGGCATGCTCTCGCTCACCCCCGGGCTGCGCGACATCCTGCGAAACCGTCGCAGCCCCGCATGGATCGTCGATTCCAACGGCATGGAGCCCGCCACCATGAAAGCCCTCGTCCCCCTGCTCGCCCTTCCGCTCGCGCTGGGCGCCTGCCGGGCGCACCCTCTGTCGACCACGGGCAGCCCGGCGTCGACCGGTTCGATGCCCGCGCACCCTGCCGCGTCGCAAGCAGCCGTCGAGAGCGCGCTGCACGCCGGCATGGCCTACGGCAGCTTCCGCAAGGCGATGCTCGACCACGGCTGGCGGCCGCTGCCCGACGCCAGGTGCCTGGCCAACGTGGTCGGCGGCAACGCCGCCACGCTGTGCACAACGCATCCCCAACTGGCCAGCTGCCGCGCCTGCACCGAGGTGCCGGAACTGAGCGCCTGCAGCGGCGACGGTCATTGTCAGATGCAGTTCCAGCACGGCGATGCGCACGAGGTGCTGCGCGCCAACACCTTCGGCCCGCTGCGCGACTGGAACGCGCCCGCCGACCAGTCGCAGCTGCGCATCACCAGCTGGCAGATCGCACCGGCGCGGACCGCTCCCGCCGGCACGCACGATCCGGTGCAGCGCTGACGCGCGACAGCATGTGCATCGAGGCCGGCGGCGCACCCGGATGGTCCGCGCCGTCGCTCATCCACCCACTCCAGCCAGGGAAGGACCCCCATGAGCCAGCAACCTCTTCGTGACCTCATCCACCGCGGCGAATCCCAGGCCCGCGGCTACGACGACTACAACGGCGGTACCTACATCGGCCACGACGGCCAGCCGCACATCCGCGGCTCCAGCCGGCCGATCGATTTTTCCAGCATGACGCTGGGCGAGGTGCAGGCACGCCAGCACCGCGGCGAGATCTTCGCGGTGGGGCTGTACCAGATCATCCCGGACACCATGGACGGCGCGGTCGCCACGCTCGACCTGGACCCGAACCAGCGCTTCACCCCCGAGCTGCAGGACCGCATCTTTTCCGAGTACCTGGTGACCGACAAACGCCCCGAGGTGCGCGACTACGTCACCGGCAAGCCGCACGCCACGCTGCACGCGGCCGAGGTGGCGATGGCACTGGAGTGGGCCAGCTTCGGCGACCCGGACCGCGGTGGCGCCAGCCACTACGGCGGTGCCAACGGCGCCAGCATCGGCGTGGAGGAGACCGCCCAGGCACTGCAGCAGATGCGCGCCGACTACCAGGCGGGGATCGCCCGCGGGTTGTCGCCCGACGCGGCGTTTCGCGCGGTGACGGTGGGCGACGCACCGTTGCAGACGCTGGATGGCGGCCGCACCAGCGGCGCTACCGAACTGCTGCAGACGGGCGACCACGGCGATCGCGTGAGGGCGCTCCAGCGCACGCTGGGGGAACTGGGCTACGGCGATGCCGGGGGCCGCCCGCTCGCGGTCGATGGCGACTTCGGTCCGGCCACGCGGGCCGCGGTCGAAACCTTCCAGCGCGCGCAGCGGCTGGACGTGGATGGCAAGGTCGGATCCCAGACCCGGGCCGCGCTTGGCCGGGCCGTGCAGGCGCAGGAGGTACGCCAGTTGCAGCAGGATCTCGCCGCGCTCGGCTACCACGACGCGCAGGGCCGCCCGCTGGCCGTCGATGGCGTGCCCGGCCCCGCCACGCGCGCGGCGACCGAGGCCTTCCAGCGCGACCATCGCCTCACGGTCGACGGCATCGCCGGCAGGCAGACCCACGCCGCGCTTGGGCAGGCACTGAAAGCCCGGCATCGGCCACCGGGCTCCGGCGGCCGGGTCACGCCGAACGGCACCACCGAGCCCGACGAACCGCTCTATCGCCAGGCACTCGCCGGCGTGCAGAAGATCGACGCCGACATGGGCCGCAGCTCCGACCAGCTCAGCCGCAATCTCGCCGCCGCACTTGCCGCCGAAGCGAAGACACAGGGCCTGGCCCGCGTCGACGCGGTGGCGATCAGCGAGGACGGCTCGCGTACCTTCGCCGTGCAGAACGACGCCGGCATCAAGCGCTACGCCGACGTCGCCACCGCGCAGGCCGTGCACACGCCGATGGCGCAGAGCGCGGCAAGGCTGTCCGCGGCGACCGGCAACGCGGAGCCGGCCATGCCGCGGCAGGATGCCGCTCAGGCCCAGGCACGGCCCGCAGCGGATATGCCGCGGATAGCTTGAGCGACTGCGCGATGGATGGCCGGCTATTGCGCCCTCACCCGGCGCACTGCGCGAAGCGGACCGGTTCCAGCTCCACGCCCGGCAGCGCGGCAAGGAAGTCGGCGGCATCAAACGCCTCGCCCGCGGCCAGCACGCCAACCCCACGACAGCGGCCATCGACGATGCGCGTCATCGCCTCCACCACCAGCGGGGCGGTGATGGCGTAGATGTCCTGGCCGCTCGCGGCAAGGCGACGCTGCCGGCCGTCCCGGTGGACGATGACCTCCATCGTGAAGCGCTGGGCCGAGCGCCCCTGCGCGTCGACCGCCACCGGCGCCGGCGTGCCGGCGTCGCGCACGTCCTCCAGCGCGCGACGGTTGAGGTAGGAGTGCAGCTCGCGCACACGCAGGTGACGGGAGATGGTGATCGTCTCGGAGAACGGCAGCTCGACCATCGGCTGCATGCCGAACGGTCCCGCGAAGGTCCAGTCGCGCTGCGGCGCGGGATCGGGGAGCAGGTCGAGCCGGCCGTTCGCGACCACCCGGCGCCGGTAGTGGTTGCGCCGACCGGTGAGCCGCGTGCCTTCGGTGGGATGCCAGCCATCCAGCGCGACGGCAACCTCGATCGCATCGACCTCGCGCCACTCGCCCATCGCCTGCGTGGCGAGCAGATCGGCCAGCCCGCCGTAGAACGCCAAGCCCGGCAGCACCGCCACGCCCGCGTGGCGCGCCGCGTCGCCGTGGTGCTCGAACACGTCGAGCGCGGCCTGCTGCTCGGCGGTGACGTCGAGATAGGGAATGCCTGCACGCAGCGCCGCCTCGATCAGCGGCGTGGCCGTGTCCAGGAACGGACCGGCGCAGTTGATCACCGCCACCGTGCCGGCCAGTGCGCGATCCAGCGCACCGGCATCGCTGATGGATGCCGGGCGCCGTGCCAGCGCGGGATACGCTTCGCCCAGCGTCGCCAGCTTGGCGGCGTCGCGACCGGACAGCACCGGTGTCCAGCCGCGACGGCGCAGTTCCGCCACCACGAAGCGGCCGGTATGGCCGTAGGCGCCATAGACGACCACGCAGCGGCTTGCCGACGGTTCCGGGCCACGGGATTCGATAGCGCTCGCCTCGGCCGCCGCGCGGGGTTCCTGCGTCACAGTCATGACCTGCCTTCCTGTCGATACCCGCGATCCGGGCACGCACAGGAGATCACCCCGGTGTCAGTCGCCGCTGTCGAAATCTTTAGTGCCCTGTCCCGGACCCAGCGAACGGCGGAAGACCGAGGGCGAGTGGCCGTACGCCTGACGGAACGCCGCCGTGAAATGACTGTGGCTGGAGAACCCCAGGTCGATCGCCAGAGCGGATACGTCTTCGCAGGCCGGGACCAGATCCAGCGCGCGGGCAAGACGCAGCTGCAACTGGTAGCGGTACAGCGAAAGACCCTCCACCTGCTTGAATGCCTGGGTCAGGTAGACCGGCGAACCGCCCATTTCGGCGGCGATTTCGTCCAGGGTCCAGCGCCGGTGCAGGTCGCTGGCCATCAGCAGCTTGATGCGGTCCACCAGCCGGCGTTTGGACGGTGTCACCGCCGCCGCGCGCGGCGTGCGCGGCCCCAGCACGTCGCCGACCAGGGCAAGCAGCAGGCTCTCCGCTTCCAGCGGCTCGGCATGGCCACGCTGCAAACGGTGCCGCAACGCCGCCACCCGCGCCTGCGCATCCGGACCGATGCGCAGGCTCTGCCGGTTGAAACCCAGCTCCCCGCGCTTGCTCAGCAAGACGACGGGCGCCAGCTCGCGCAGCAGCGGCTCGGACAGCGCCACCACCAGGCTGGCATCGCCACCGGTCACCGGATGACTGACCTGGTAGCCCTCGCCCGCGTTGAACAGCAGCACGTGGTTCGCGTCGGCCACCGACTCGTCGCTGCCGACGTGGCGCAGGTAGGAGCCGCGATACGGGAACACCAGATGCGTGGCCGATGCGCACTCCTCCGCCGTGCGATGCCGGCACGTCCCCGCGCAGCGCACGTGGCGCACCCCGACCACCGGGGTGTCGAGCAGGCGGGTCACCTCAAAGTCGGGCATCCGGGTAGGCTCGCTTCATCGTTCGGGCAGCATCCCAGTGCGCGGCATGCCGGTTCAAGGGCCGCGCGATTCCATCACGGATCGTGGGGACGGGCCTTACGGCAACCGCAGCTCGATCGCCAGACCCGCATGCCGCGCGATCACCTCGGCCAGGCGCTTTCGCGTGGCCGCATCTCCCGCCGGAAGTTCGCGGTAAAGGTCCCACACCCGACCGTCCCGGAACACCAGCCAGTAGTCACGGCCGTAGTAGGCATAGTTGTGTGCGGGGAGCACCACCACGGCCGTCAAGATCCGCTCGATGTCGGAGTAGCGATAGGCTTTTTCTCCCAACGCGAAGAACGGATGCACCGCCAGTACGCCCGGACGTGTCTGGACGTAGCAGTTCATGCCGAGCAGCAGAAGCACCGCCGACAACAGCCAGAACGGAAGCGCCACGCCACGGCACAGGCGCCCGTAATCGCAGCCGTACTTCACCGACAGGCAATCGAGGAAGAAGCTTCCGTCAGCACGCCACAGCCTCCGGATCAGCCGGGCGAACACGGTCATCGCGATCGCCATGCCCGCAAACATGGCGACGATCATCAGCATCGAGGTATCGGCCGCCGTGACCGTCATCTCCGCCGCCGGCATGTGCGCCAGCCGCCATTGCGCAAGGAGCCTCGCCACGAGGAACGCCGGCCCCATGGACACCAGCCACAACAGGAGCGCGAACAGCTTGACGCGACCGCTCAGCGACTTGAACCGAGCCTCCGCCTCCGTGCCCATGACCTTTGAGCGCTCGGGTGCCGGTGCCACGCGGGCCAGCCATCCGATGTAGCAAGCCAGCCCGGCGAACAGGGCTGCGATGCATGCGACGCACAACGCAATCGCCAACCACGGCCTTTCGATCATCCCCATCTCCTGGCTGCACCGTCCCTGCCGAGCCGGATCGACATGCGCACTGCCCCCTCATCGGCCGCCTGCCCACCGGATTCGCACCAGCCGTCGCTAGCTGCCCGCTAGCACCTGACGGGCGGGCACCCAGATTTCCGCGGGCGCCGACGCGTCGTCGAGCGAGAACACTACCAGCACCGCGGCCCCGTTCGATGCACCGATCCGCAGCACCTTGAGGTGCTCGCTCCGGGAGAAGAACCCGCGCTGCCGGGCCTTGAACATCGCGTACAACGCGGCCCTCTCGCCGGCGGCGCGGTGGGCGATCGCCCTGGCCATGTCGTCCGCCGACATGCAGCCGTAAGCGTTCTGCGTCGCCCGTACCGTCTGTCCCGCCCTCAACGCTTGCCCGTCGGCGGCCGTGGCCGCCGGAACGGAGTGACAGGCGGCCAGACCCAGCGACAGCGCGCCGATCATTTGAATGGGCTTCACGACTTCCTCCCTGAGTCGATGACGGTGACCGCTTCCGCCTTTTATACCTACATCTGCTCCATCGGCAGTACCCGTCGGCGGGTGCGTTCGCGCAGCGAGCATTCGCGCAGGGTGTCGGCCAAGGCTTCCAGGCCCGGGATGCCGTAGAGGTCGACCACCGGCATCTCCTCGTCGGACGAGTGCAGGGTGACGCGGCACAGACCGAGCAGGCGCATGCCCAGCGGCTTGAGGATGTCGAAGTGGTCGATGCGGAACAACTCCACGTTGTCCTGCGACTTCGACAGCAGCCCGCGCTCCACCCGCACGCGCTGGGTGGTGATGGTGTAGGTGAGGCTCATGCTGTGCAGCCAGTACACCGGCCAGGCCAGCCCCAGCGTGCAGGCCACCAGCACGTACTGGCCGAAGCTATGGATCACCTTCGGATGACCGGAGAACAAAGTCTGCTCCACGCTGGGTGCGTGCGCCGCCTCGTACGCTTCGATGTCCGTGCCGCAGTAACGGCATTTGCGCGCCGCCGCCTGGATCAGTTCGGCACAGGCCGGGCAGCGCTTCATCTCGTCGGTCATGGGCGTGTTCCGTAGCTCAGGTTGAGATCCCCACGATGGTAGCCCCGGCGGAGCCGTCACAGGGCGGGGGCCGTACACCCGGAACCGCCCCGGGGCCCGACGCGCGGCCCGGCGGGCGTTCGCCGAACGGACCACATCTTCGCGGAATGCGAGGGACGGGGTTATCTTTGGGGCACGCGCGCTGACCCGGGTTTCACGCCATGGCACCACCCGCCACCGATATCCGATTCGAGGCCAGGCTCGATCGCCCGGCCACGCCCAAGGGCGCGACCTGGGGCTTCCTGGTGTTGCCCAAGGCCGCCAGTGCCCGGCTGCCGACACGCAGCATGGTCACCGTCGCGGGCGCATTCGCTGGCCAGCCGTTCCAGGCGACGCTGGAGCCCGACGGCGCGGGCAGCCACTGGCTGAAGGTGGACAAGGCCCTGCTCGATGCAGCGGGCGTCGCTGCAGGCGACACCGTGGAACTGAGCATCGCGCCGGTAGCGAAGGAACCCGAGCCGACGGTTCCGGCCGACCTGAAACAGGCGCTGGCCGACCACCCCGCCGCCAAGGCCACCTGGGTCGACATCACGCCAGTGGCCCGGCGCGACTGGATCCACTGGATCACCTCCGGCAAGAAGGCCGAGACGCGCACGAAGCGCATCGCGGTCGCCTGCGACAAGCTCGCCGCCGGCCAGCGCCGCGCCTGCTGCTTCGACCGCTCCGGCATGTACAGCAAGGGCAACATGGGCCCGCCCGAGGCTGCCTGAGGCTGCGCATGCCGCAGTATCCGGCCGCACGGCAGCGAACCACGCGCTGGCGTGCTCGCACTTGTTCCCGTCGGGACAGGAAAATTCACGCCGGCCCCGGCGCGGTGAGCCGGGGCCGGCGATCGGTCGCCTTTACCCGTCGACTTTCTGCGATGCCTGCCGTGCGAGCTGCACGGCCCGCGCCGCACCGCTGACGGCCTGCGCCACGGCCTCCTCGGCCTGCTTCATCGCGTTCTCGACGTTCGCGTAGCCCGCCTCGATGGCCGCCAGCACGGCGGCATGGGTGCGCTCGATCTCGCCGGCGACATCCGCCGTCGTCGGAGTCGGCTGCGGTTCGTTCTCGTCGGTGGCCATGCTCATTTCCCCTCCTTGGGCTGGCCTGCATTGACGCCATGAAGCAGTGCACTGAGGCGGTCGATCGTCTGCACGACGTCGTCGCCGGGCAGCGCCTCGCGCGCCAGACGCAAGGCGTCTTCCGGGCTGGCCTCGAGCATCGCGCGGGCGACCGCCGCGGTGACCGCATTGCGCAGGGTATAGGCCTGCTGCTGTTGCGCCACGGCGTTCTGCATCGCCAGTCCGATGGCGTGCGCCATCACCTGGTCAGCCATGGCCCGGGCCAGCGATTCGGAAGATCCGGCAACGGCCGCGTTGACCTGCGCCGCTGCGTCGGTGATCTGGCTGTTGACGGTGGTGTCGTCGGCCATGGGACTACCCGCGCCCCGGCGCGCCGACGAGCGCAGTGACGCAACGCGTCGCGACGGCGAGTGCCACGCCGTGGGCGTTCTGCTGGTGCGCCACCGCGTTCCCGGCGGCCATCCCCGACGCCTGCGCGATGGTCTGGTAGAGCATCCCCATCGCCGTGGCGGGTGCATCCCCCAGCACTTTGACGTTGGCCTGGGTGACGGCGTCGGTAACCTGATCGTTGACTGCGGTCGGAAATGCCATCGAGATCGCTCCTCAGCTGGCGGACGAACCGAGGATGGATTCCACGCAACGGGTGACGACGGCCTGCGAAACCTGGTTGGCCGCCTGCTGATTCGCAGTCGCGTTCTGTGCCGCCATGCCGCTGGCCTGCGCCAGCGTCTGATAGAGCGATCCCAGGGCCATGGCCGGAGCATCTGCCAGGACCTTCACATTGGCCTGGGTGACGGCGTCGGTGATCTGCGAATTGACTGACGTGGGAAATGCCATTTGCTCAAACTCCCTTTGAAAAGCCGCATGCCGCGGCGTCCGCGCACACTACGCTCGTGCGTCGGCTCCCCGCAAGGCGCGAGCGATCCGGTACGGCGCGGTACCTGTCGAAGTGACGAAACCCCACCGTCAGGCTGCCTGTCCGGCGGAGTTGCTTACGCCGCCACTCCCATCCCACTACGGTTTCAGACCCGTTCGAGCCCACCTTGCCGGTCAGTAGAAGCGGATACCCGGTCGAAGCACGAGTTGGAACAGCAGCAGCAACAGCACTGCTGCGGCCAGCGGAAAGACGAGGGACGTCTCCGGCCGGGTTTCCTCTGCCCTGGTGGCACGCTCGCGCCATGCCGCGGCCTGGATCCAGGGGATGCCGGGCAGGACCACCAGCACCGGGACGAGCAGTACCTCCAGCCACTCTCGCGGTACGCGGAAGGGGATCGCCAGCACGGTGCCGATCAGCGCTGGCAGAGTCACCGTCCAGAACACCCGGCGCGTACGGCGACAGGGATCGTCCGCCTGGGCAGGAGTGATCGCCAGCGCAGGCGCGGACCGGCACAACTGCACGGCGATCAGCGGCATGACCACCAGCGCGACGAGACCGGCGCCCAGCCGTGCGGCCTCACCGAGCTGCAGATAGCCCATCGCCATGCCCAGGTCGCTGCCCGGGCTCAACGCGCCGATCACCACCTGCGGCAACGCCATGAAGCAGCCGCAATAGGCCATCCAGAACACGAACAGCCGATGGCCACCCGCCCGCGACGCGGTTCGTCGCAGCCACCACAGACAAAGCAGCCCCATCAGCAGGGTCGCCAAGGCGCCGGTGCCCTGGAACAGGCTGGCGAGCGGGCTGGTGCCCTCCCAGCTGTGATTGTTGTGGTACAGCGTCGGCCGCAGGCCGGGGGTAAGCGCCTTGGGCAGCACCAGGAACAGTTCCTGGATGAAGAACGTCAGGTTGAACGCGACGGCATAGAGCAGGGCCGAACGAACGGTGGTCCGCCAGCCTGCGGCGGCTGTCGATGCGCTCCCCGGGCATCGCCCAGCCATCATCCCGACCAGCCCCAGCAACAGAGGCCCGACCAGGACCGTGCATGCCGCCGCCGAAAGGAGCCAGACGCTGCCAGTGGCCATGTTGCCGATTCCCCGTTGAATGAACCGACATGATGCGGAGCCGCGGCAGCACCGTCGATAGACCACTTGTCACGAATAGCGGGAGCGCTGCCCCCGATTTCCAGCCTCTTTGCATCGCCGGAATCAGACCCGGGGCGCGCTCACTTGCCCCAGTTCGCGATGGGCCGTTGCGCCTGAGCGTCGTCCAGATCGCGCCAGGTCCAGTGGATCGGTAGCGCTCCCTGGCCGTCGCCTCTCCAGCCTCAAGAAGTCGAGCCCGACCCTTGCTTGTTTCTGCCCTTTTTGGGGCCCTCAGGCCCGCCGGTAGCGCTGCATCTTCTCGGCGGTGCCGCAGGTCTCCATTGCGCACCAGCGGCGGCGACCGTTCTTGCTGACATCGAGGAACAGCCATCCGCAGGAGGTGGTGTTGGCGCAACGGCGAAGCCGGGAGGCGGCCGGATTGGCGAGCAGGTCGAGCGCATCGAGCGCGATGCGCTTGAGGGACAGCTGCGCGTCGCGGGCATCGGCGCGCCAGTGCATGTAGCCATCGGTGCCGAGCGACTGGCTGGCCCAGGCCTCGTGCAACCAGCGGTCGAGACCGCGCACCGCACTTGCGCGCGGCACCAGGCCATCGATCCGCGCCGCGAACAGCGCATGCAGGTCCTCGCGCAGGGCCACCACCTCGCGCATCAGCGCGGCGCGTTTGTGCGCGGTCCGCGGCACGCAAACGCCGTCGTCCGGACGCAGCGCCCCGGTGCGCTCGCTCCACGCGATGAATCGCTGCGGGTCTTGCACGTAGTCCTCCACGTCCGCGGCGTAGCGGTCATGGATGGTGTTGACGAAATCCAGGCACAAGCGCCCGCCGTCCAGCCGGACAGCGGCAACCGGTCGTGGCGTCGATGAGGCGTTCGCGGGCGTCATGCGGTCTTGCTCGATGCTCCGATCCAGGTCATAAGTTACCGACTAAATCATTTTAACTGGTAGCCTGTTTGTCGACACAGGCGACGAGATGCATCGCATGATGCCCCGACTTTCCGCTTCGATGGCACCGGCGACCGACGCGGCACAACGCAGACTGATGGTCAGCATCATCGTCGCGACGGTGCTGACCATCGGCCTCATGGTCGCCGACCTGGCCACCGGTGGCCGCCCCGATCCCGCGCCGCTGCGTGCCGCATCTTCCTTGCTCGACGGCTCCTGGCGGTTCCACACCGGCGACGATCCGCGCTGGGCGGCACCCGACCTGGACGACAGCCGTTGGGAGACGATGGATCTGACCGCTCCACCGGGTAGCCACGACGGCGACGTGGGTCTGCCCGACTACGTGGCCGGATGGATGGCGCACGGTCATCCCGGCTACCACGGTTACGCCTGGTACCGGAGGACGGTGACGGTGCCGGCCGGAAGCGCCTCGTGGGACATCCTCGGGCCGACCCTCGTCGAGGACGGCTACGAGCTGTATTGGAACGGCCGGTTGCTGGGTGGCTCGGGCAGGCTCGGCCCGGAGCCGCGCCTGGTCGGCACACGGCCGCTGCAGTTCGCCCTGCCCGCCGGCGTGGCGGGTACCAGCGGCGTGCTCGCCGTGCGCGTCTACATGCTGCCAGGCAACGCCAGCGCAGAGGGCGGCGGCATGCATACCCCGCCCATCCTGGCGCCACGCTCGGTGAGCGATGCACTGCACCGCGCGCAATGGCAGCGGACCATCGCCGGCTACATCCTCGATGCGGTCGAGCCGGCTGCCATGCTGACCCTGATCGGCCTGGCGCTGGTGGTCGGCTCGCGCAGCAGTCGCAAGGGTTTCCTGGTGTTCACCGGCATCGCGCTCGCACTCACGGCAGCCCGGCGCCTCAACAACGCGATCGTCTCGTGGACCGACCTGCAGAGCCTGGTCACCTACGCGTGGCTGGCGTCGGTGATGTGGGTGCCGATCATGACCGCCTGGGTGCTGGCCTGGAACCGCTGGTGCCTGCCCGCGTGGCGAAGCGTCGACGGGCTGGCTGTCGCGCTGGGCGTCGCCGGAGTCGTCGGTGCGCTGACCCATTCGGCGACCTGGACGAGCGTCAGCCGGCTGGGCTCGATCGCGCTGTTCGCGGTGATCGTCGTGCGCATCGTCCGCGGTGCCGCCCCGCGCATCCTGGCGCTCGTCACGCTGGCCTCGATCCTGGCCTCGCTGTTCGGCTCCGAACTGCTCGACCCCCTCGGCGTGCCGGGCATCTGGTTCCCCTTGAACATCGGCGTGGCACGCACGCAGTACATCTACGCGATCAGCATCCCGCTGCTGGCCTTGCTGATCGTGCGGACCCTGCTGCCGAAACACGCGCCGACGCAAGAAAACGGATCCAGAAAACAGTAGTCGGCATCGCCTTTACGGGGTTGCCGATTCCCATTGGATGAACCGACATGACGCGGAACCGCGGTTGCAGCGTCGATGGACCGTTTACCGATAGCCGGTCGCCCCCGGCTGCTGCCTCCCCAGCCTCGAAAAGTCGAACCCGACCCTGGTTTTTCCGTCCTGGATGACGAAGGCGGCTGCATGGAAGCATGCTGGCGCCGCACGGCCCCGCCAGGACCAGACACGAGGAAGCCGATGAATACGTCACGGATCGTCATCGCCGCCGGCACCGCCCTCCTCCTCGCCGGCTGCGCCACCGAAGCCAGATACCGGCGGCAGCTGGACGGCTGGATCGGCGCCCCGGCGGAGGCGCTGGTGCAGCGCTGGGGCTATCCCAACGGCCAGGTCACCGCGCCGGACGGCCACATCGAATACATCTACACGCGACGCAGCACCTTCATGTCGCCGCCCACCTCCACCACCAATGCCGGCATCAAGGGGATGGACTACCTTCCGTCCACCGCCACCACCCGCAGCGGCAGCTATGTGCTTACCAGCTGCACCACCTACTTCGAGCTCTCGCCCGACCGGCACATCATCGGCACGCGCTTCGAGGGCAAGGGCTGTGTGGCGCGGTGAAGGCCGGGCCCGAACGCGGCAGGCCAGCGATCGGGCTTAGTGGGCAGGAGAGCCGTCCGTAACGATAGGGGGCCAGGTTCACTACTTCACTCGCGCGAAGTGAACCTGGCGCCCTTTCTCCGTCTCCGTCAGTTCCGGGCGACCGGCTTGTGTCGTGGAGGGTGCGGGCAGGTGGCGTGTTGCCAGGCGTCCACATCAGCCAGCGCGGCATTCATCACCTCGTCGTCCTTCAACGCGTCGCCACCGTGCTGGCTCACTCGGGAAGCGATGGTCTGGAAGTCATCCTTCAGTCGCTTGGCGTGCAGCTTTTCCCGGGCATCGCCGATCGCATGGGCCGAATCGCTGAGCGTCTTGGCATCGGCGAACCTCATGTAATCCAGGGGCAGGGTCATCAGTCCGAAGCCGGAGGCCATGCAATCTGCACGTACATCCGGAGGCAGCTTCATGAATGCTTCCAGCGCCTGGGTCGCCTGCGCGACCGATGCAGCCGAAGGTGGCTCGCCCTGATCGGGAGCCGCAGCGAGAGCGGGCTGTGCGGAAGCGCACAGGCCCAGGCAGCAGGTGGCAAGCAGACGGAGCGAGCGGGAAACGGGCTGGGACATGGCGGGCATGTGTGGCTCTTGAGTGGGCAGGTCCGGCAGCGCCGGGGTGTGGGCTTGCGGGAGGCCGTGCGGCTCCCCGGACGAACGGGAGGCCAGAACCGTGCTGGCCGGAGGAAACTCCTCTGACACCCGCTATCGCGACTTCGCGGCCATCGAGTCAGCAGTCGGAGTCGCCTCCCCCCCAGAGAGAACGCACGGCGCGCCCTCTTCCCCCCTCAAGCCTCACTCCCCTCAGGCAGCACCCACACCGGGAGCGCCTAACAAAGCCACCTCCATCCCGGGACCTGCGCCGCCAAGCAACGACCGGATTTAATTAGCCACGGCCCCTTTTATCGGGCGCCGCCGTGGTCGCCACCGGACAAGGACGCCGACGGCGAACCGTCCAGCGCCGCGGTGGCGGCATCGCCCAGCACCTCGCGCAAGCGCTGCCGCGCGGTCGCGTCGTCCAACCCACGCGCAACCAGGTGGGCGTACTGGCGCGCGACGAACTGTCCCGCACCATCGAGCTTTGGATCATCCATGCATGATCACCGACAGAATGGCGGAAGCAGGTTCCGCGGAAGAGTGGTTCGGTCGGCCGCCGGCGCAGCGACGGCGCCCGCCGGCGGCCGCGCGTAGCCGCAGAGGTAAGTCAGGGTGGGCGCATCTTCCGCGCCGAACAGCACCGGACGGAACGACAGCCGACCACGAACGCCGCCCTCGACATGCAGGCCCAACCCGTCGGCATTGAGCACGGCCCGGCCAAGGCGCAGATCGGCGGTGACCACGCCACCGTCCCCCAGCGTGAGGTGCTGGGTATAGAAGCCGTCCGCGTCGGGCGAAACGACGCCGACGTCGCCCGGCGCGGGCCACCGGCCATGCACCGCGCGATGCACCACGGCATCGGTCTGTGCTCCACTGACCACCGACACCGCGTCGAGTACCTCCACCATGTGCGTCAGGCGCACGGCGAAGCTCAGTGCGAGCAAAGTTACCGCCGTAACGGTCAGCCCGGCAAAGCCAAGCTCCAGCGCATCAGGCCCGCGCAACTGGCACGAGCGGCCGACCGATAGTGGATGCATCCCTGATCCCATGAATCGAGGCTAGCACGGCTTGGGGTCACCTCTCGCCGCCTCTCGAATCTGCACGAGCCGCGACCATGAGCGACACATTGCGCTCACGACTCCCGCCAAGACATAGCGACTGGCGGCTGGAGGAAACCTCGCATGCGGAAGTGTCGAACCAATCCCATGATTCGCCTGAGCTTTTGGAGTCACCTTTCCGGGAAAGTACACCCCGACGCCCGCCCTGGGTCCCGCTAAAACAACGCAGGCTCGCTTCTTGACTTCCGTAAAGTGAACCTGACCCCGTTAGCCGAAGAAATTTAATTAGCCATGACCCCTTTTATCCTGTCTAGCCAATCGACGATCAAATTTAATTAGCCACGTACCGTTTAATCCGTTAGCCTTTAAAGCTATCAAGTCCATTTATCAGATGCTTCATTTCACCAACTCCACGGCAACATTGAAGGCGTGCTTATCTTCGCTCTTGTAAAAGCGTTCCTCATCTCTTAGCCCGCATGTCCCTACCTTTACGAAAGGCCTAGTTAGGCAAGTCATCCGTAACTTCGATCTGCCACTCAGCACATCATCATTAACGCCAAGGACTGAAAGCCAATAAGATCCGTGATAAAATTTTATTTCCGGACCGGTGTTTATCCAATGACATTGATCTGGCAGAAACCCATCCATAGTTATTGTTGCGACATATCCGCCATCCACATGTTCCACTTGTTCTGGCACTTCTTCCTGCTTGACTCTGGTGTTGCCGGCGGGCCAGATGACTGGAGCACACCCTAGATTGCCGACGACCCAAATTGACCGAACTTCAACCCGATCAACTTCGGCACCTTTTTCCACGCTTATTCTTAGCTTCCTTGTTTGGCTAGGGTGTGGATTTTTTGTTGGGCTCGGAGCCGGAGGCGATGGCGACTGCGGCCCAGAGCACCCCTGTATTGAAGCAAGTGCAATTGCAAAAGCCACTGCGATGGGTTTACGGGGAGATCGCGAGACCCGCCCCCAAGCAAAGGAGCATGAGTTCCGTAAATCGCCAATATAGTCTCGGAAATTTTTCATCGTAAAAAGTGGTCGTGGCAAATTAATTTAGAAAGAACCCTGCCTAGCCAAGGGACGATCAAATTTAATTAGCCACGTCCCATTTAATTCTATTGACCCGCCGGATCTTGCTACCGTCAGGTCGCGAACCGCCGATCAAGGCCCCCGGACACCTTTGTTTTTACGAAAATCCGATCTTCTAAAGTACTAATCCAGTCCGCCTTTAAAGATAGCCCGCAAATGAGACCGGAGCCCCTTCTCGATCCGATTTTTCCCGTCGATGCTGTTTTCATACATCAGGACCCGAAACGGGGAAAGATCGAATGGAAGCTTGCATCCCCGCTCCGCTACGAGAATAGTGGGCTTGCGCAGAGCATGCGCGTAACCCACCTCATAGTAGACGTTAGGGTTGGCTGGGGTAATTTCGGCGATCACTATAGAAGACTGATCAATCATTTGATTGATCTCACTGATAATAAGCCCATTAGAAAAAGACTCATCCACCCTTATCGCCTCGATGCCTTCGCTAGCACAAACCGGCTTTATCACTTCGCTATACAGCTCGTTGTAAGGCGTTGAGAACTGCATCACCACGAATGCACGCGGCTTTCGAGGAGAAACAGTAAAATCCTTGAAGTGGACATTGCCTTTGGCGAACCCGTAAAGTCCGATAGGACTGCCTTGCAAAGCTTGCGAGAGAAGGCGCTCTAGGATGAGAGCACCATTCACCCGCAGAGTAACCCTTTGCCCGGAAACCTTCACCTCCAGCACGTAATCGGTTTTGGCGGCTAGGCTTTGACGGAGACCGGCACCGGAGCCGCCGAGATCCCTCCAGCCTTGCTCTTTTTTTGCTTTCGTCAAACTCTGATATCGCGAACAAATAGCCTGTTACTGAGCCAATCGACGCTACAACCTGGCGCCCTCTCCCGAGGTCGGACTCGAGACAGATGCCGGCCACCAAGCGGTCAGTATCCTCTGCATTAACCGTTACACGGATCGTCCCGTCGCTGAATGGCTCGTCACAAACGATTACTCCAAAGTCTGCGCCATCATGCTTTATTTCCTTGGTTGCCGGATCTTGATAGCCAACTGTGCGCCCGTGGAAAATGACATGCTCTTCACTTGCGACATCAAAGTTTCCTAACATAGGAGTCCACTTCATAAGTCCTCCTCATTATTAGCGACAAATTAAAAGGCGGCATTACTGCCGCCCTATATTTACCTAACTTGAAACGCTATCACCCGCACTTCGAATACCCACAATTCAAACAAGTCTGGCACCCATCCATCAGCACCAGCGCCTGGGTATTGCACTTGGCGCACATCGTCGCCCCCGGCGGGAACCCACCGACATTCGCCTCACCCGACGCCTCGGCAGCCGCCGCCTCGACCTTCTTGCCACCCGCACCCTGCTCGTAGGCGGCGCGCTTCTCGGCGATCAGGCGCTTGGTGGCCTCGTCCATCTCCGGGTCCTGGATCAGGCCGATGTGCTTCATGTGCTGCTCGATCACCGCGCCGATCTCGGCCACGATGGACGGCATGTAGACGCCGCCGGCCTTGAAGTAGCCGCCGCGCGGGTCGAACACTGCCTTCATCTCCTCGGCCAGGAAGGTGACGTCGCCGCCCTTGCGGAACACGGCGGAGATGATGCGGGTGAGCGCCACGATCCACTGGAAGTGGTCCATGTTCTTCGAGTTGATGAAGATCTCGAAGGGGCGGCGCTGCTCGTGCGCGGTGCCGGCGTTGAGCACGATGTCGTTGATGGTGACGTAGAGCGCGTGCTCGAACAGCGGCGACTTGATCTTGTAGGTTTCGCCGACGAGCTGCTCGGGGCGCTCGACGCTTTCATGCATCTGGATGACTTCCGCCTTGGGCGCCTCTTTCTTCTCGGGCACGGCGGGAGCGGGGGCAGCGGCCGGCGCGGCCTTGTCTTCGGGCTTCACGACGGCGTAGCCCTTGATTTTCTTTTCGATCTTGATCGCCATGGTGTGTGCTTCTTGTCTGGATGGTTGGCGGATAAGTCGGCGCGCGGCGCTGGGAGATGCCTGGTGTCCGGCCCCTTGAAGACGCTGGATTCCGGCGCTTGTCCCCTTCCCGGGATTCGACGGAATGACGATCAGGGGGCGGCGGGATGGATGGGCTGGGCCCACCCTTCTCTCCCGTGGAGAAAAGACAGCCGGCCCGGCGGACCGGGCCGGCTGCGTTCACGACTTACTTCTTGCGGGCGGCCTTCTTGGCGGCGGGCTTCTTCGCCTTCGCCACCTTCACGCTCGCCTTCTTGCTGGCAGTGGACCTCTTGGCTGCCTTGGGGGCGGCCTTTTTCACGGCGGCCTTCTTGGCCGTCTTCTTCGGTGCGGCTTTCTTCACCGCTTTCTTGCTGCTGACCTTCTTTGCGGCCTTCTTCGGCGCGGCCTTCTTGGCGGTCTTCTTGGCAGCGGCCTTCTTCGGGGCCGCCTTCTTCACCGCCTTCTTGGCGGCTGCCTTCTTCGGGGCTGCCTTCTTCACCGCCTTCTTGGCGGTCTTCTTGGCAGCGGCCTTCTTCGGCGCAGCCTTCTTGGCGGCAGCCTTCTTCGCCGCCTTCTTCGGAGCCGCCTTCTTGGCAGCTGCTTTCTTCGCGGCCTTCTTCTTGGCCGGGGCCTTCTTCGGCGCCGCGGTCACCACCGGAGCGGCAGCTTCGGCGGCGGGAGCCGCGTCGGCGGCCGGTGCGTCTTTCACTTCGGTATCGATGGACATGCTGGGGTTCCCCTCCGACTGTTATTGGTGCTTGCCGTGCGTCCGTGGCGGCAACCCGCCACGGACAAGACTACAACCGGTGCCCGAGCCTCTCGCGAGGACTCAGAACTTGCCGTAATAGCCTTCCTTCAAGGCATCGAAGAGGTTTGCCGCGGTGTGCATTTCACCGTCGTACTCCACCTGCTCATTGCCTTTCAGTTCGACAACGCTACCGTCTTCCAATTCGAAGCGGTAGAGGGTGTTCTCAAGGTCGGCTTCCTTCACCAGCACGCCCTGGAAAGCGGCGGGGTTGAAGCGGAACGTGGTGCAGCCCTTGAGGCCCTGTTTGTACGCGTAGAAGTAGATGTCCTTGAAGTCTTCGTACGGGTAATCGGTGGGGACGTTGGCGGTCTTGGAAATGGACGAGTCGATCCATTTCTGCGACGCGGCCTGGATGTCCACGTGCTCCTTCGGGCTGATGTCGTCGGCGGCCACGAAGTAGTCCGGCAGCTTGGCGTCCGGCTCGCTGGCGTAGGGCATGGCCTTGCCGTTGATCAGCTCGCGGTAGGCGAGCAGCTCGTAGCTGTACACCTCCACCTTTTCCTTGGACTTCTTGCCCTCACGGATCACGTTGCGCGAGTAGTGGTGGGCAAAGCTGGGCTCGATGCCGTTGGAGGCATTGTTGGCCAGCGACAGCGAGATCGTGCCGGTGGGCGCGATCGAGGAGTGGTGGGTGAAGCGGGCACCGACCTCGGCCAGCTCCTTCACCAGGTTGGGGGCCACGGTGGCCACCCGCTGCATGTAGCGGCTGTACCTGGCGTGCAGCACGCGGCCGGGGATGGTGTCGCCGACCTTGTAGCCGTCGGCCGCCATTTCCGGGCGCTTGCGCAGCATGTCGCCGGTGACGGTGAACTCGCGGGCGAGGATCGGGGCCGGGCCCTTCTCCTTGGCCAGGTCCAGCGCCATTTCCCAGCCGGCCACGGCCATCTCGCGCGAGACGTCTTCGGTGAAGGTCACCGCGTCGGCCGAGCCGTAGCGCATCTTGAGCATGGTGAGCGTGGAGCCGAGGCCCAGGAAGCCCATGCCATGGCGGCGCTTGCTCATGATCTCGTCGCGCTGCTGGGCGAGCGGCAGGCCGTTGATCTCCACCACGTTGTCGAGCATGCGGGTGAACACCTTCACCACTTCGCGGTACTCGTCCCAGTCGAAGCGGGCCTTCGGGCCGAACGGGTCGCGCACGAAGGTGGTGAGGTTGATCGAGCCCAGCAGGCACGAACCGTACGGCGGCAGCGGCTGCTCGCCGCAGGGGTTGGTGGCGCGGATGTGCTCGCACCACCAGTTGTTGTTCATCTCGTTGACCTTGTCGATCAGGATGAACCCGGGCTCCGCGTAGTCGTACGTGGAGACCATGATCATGTCCCACAGGTGGCGGGCACGGATGGTGCCGTAGACCTTGCAGGCGACCAGGCCGTCTTCGCGCTCGATGTAGTTGTCGTGGGTGGGCCACTCGCGCCAGACGACCTTGGCCGGGTCGTTCAGGTCGATGTCGCCCTGCTCCTTCACGTGGATCGGGAACACCAGCGGCCAGTCCTGGTCGTGCTCGACGGCTTCCATGAAGCCCCCGGTGACCAGCAGCGAGAGGTTGAACTGGCGCAGGCGGCCGTCCTCGCGCTTGGCGCGGATGAACTCCTTCACGTCCGGATGGCTGACGTCGAACGTGCCCATCTGCGCGCCGCGACGACCACCGGCGGACGAGACGGTGAAACACATCTTGTCGTAGATGTCCATGAAGGACAGCGGGCCGGAGGTGTAGGCGCCGGCGCCGGACACGTACGCGCCGCGCGGACGCAGGGTGGAGAATTCGTAGCCGATGCCGCAGCCGGCCTTCAGCGTGAGGCCCGCCTCGTGCACCTTCTCCAGGATGTCGTCCATGGAGTCGCGGATGGTGCCCGAGACGGTGCAGTTGATCGTGCTGGTGGCGGGCTTGTGCTCCAGCGCGCCGGCGTTGGAGGTGATGCGGCCGGCCGGGATGGCACCACGGCGCAGCGCCCACACGAAGCGCTCGTACCAGTGCTCGCGCAGCTCCGGGGTGGCCTCCACTTCGGCCAGCGCGCGAGCGACGCGGCGGTAGGTGCCGTCCACACTGTCGTCGACCGGTTCGCCGGCCTTGTTCTTCAGGCGGTACTTCTTGTCCCAGATGTCGTAGGACGCCGGCTGCAGGGGAATCTGCACGGCGTCGCGACCCACTGCTGGTGCGCGAGCGGTACTCATCGGTTTACTGACCTCCGGATGCCGCCTCGCGACGGCATGTAGTTGCTTATCGATCCGACCGTTCGCAACGACTCGCCGGTTCCTCGCCGGGCCCGCCCGGGGCCTTGCGGCGTACCGCCTGGCGGCATCGCTTGCTGCAACGGCCGCCCCCTTCGAGAGACAACCATTACGACACCAGCTTTGGGGTGAAACCCCAGGACGCGCACACAAGATGTTGTGGTTGCGAACGGATGGAGACCGTACTGCCGGGCGCGCGGGAAGTAAAGAATTTTTTGCGCATTTTGACGATGCGGCGACAGCGCGACGGAGCATGTCGCGGCAGGCATCGGCGGCGAAGCCGCGACGTGATGCGGCCCGGCTGGAAATCGCGCGTGAGGCGTCCCACATGCGATGTCCGGAACCCTCGCGGCCGCCGGCAGTCGAACCCCGGTTCGCGATGCGCGATGCGCGCCGCTTCCCGTCAGCCACTGTTCCGAAGGAGGAATGCATGAAGCACCCGAATCGCCGCCTCGGGCGCGCGCTCGTCCTGTGCTGCACCCTGCTGCTGGGTGCGCTGCCGCTGGCCAGCCGGGCCACCCTGCCACCCGCGGTGGACGGCCAGCCGGTGCCGTCGCTGGCGCCGATGCTGAAGAAGGTGACGCCGGCGGTGGTGAACATCTCCACCAAGACCCGCGTGCAGGTCAGCGACCCGTATTTCAGCGACCCGCTGTTCCGCCAGTTCTTCGGCCTGCCCGACGTGCCGCGCGAGCGCACCGAGCAGAGCCTGGGCTCGGGCGTGATCGTGGACGCCGACAAGGGCTACATCCTGACCAACAACCACGTGGTCGGCGGCGCCGACGACATCACCGTGACGCTGCAGGACGGACGCAACTTCAAGGGCACGCTGATCGGCACCGATCCGGACACCGACATCGCGGTGGTGCAGATCCACGCCAGCGGCCTGCAGGCGCTGCCGCTGGCCGACTCGTCGAAGCTGCAGGTGGGCGATTTCGTGGTGGCGGTGGGCGACCCGTTCGGGCTGGGCCAGACGGTGACCTCGGGCATCGTCTCGGCACTGGGCCGCTCCGGCCTGGGCGGCACCAACTACCAGAACTTCATCCAGACCGACGCCTCGATCAACCCGGGCAATTCCGGCGGCGCGCTGGTGAACCTGCGCGGCGAGCTGGTCGGCATCAACTCGATGATCTTCTCGCCGTCCGGCGCCAGCGCCGGCATCGGCTTCGCCATCCCCACCAACCTCTCCGGCGAGGTGATGAAGCAGTTGATCGCGCACGGCAGGGTGCAGCGCGGCACGCTGGGCCTGCAGACGCAGGACCTCACCCCGCGCATCGCCAAGCTGCTCGGAGTGAACGGCAGCGAGGGTGCCGTGGTGACGCGCGTGGCCGACGGCTCCACAGCCGACGCCGCCGGCATCCAGCCCGGCGACGTGATCACCGCGCTCAACGGCAAGCCGCTGCGGGACAGCGACGAACTGCGCAACAGCGAGGGCCTGCTGCCGCTGGGCAGCCGGGTGACGCTGGACCTGGTGCGCGACGGCAAGGCACGCGAGGTGGCTGCCACGCTGGCCGCCGAGAAGCTCGCCACGGTGGCTGGCGCGCGGCTGGACCCGCGCCTGGCCGGCGTGGATTTCAGCGATCTCGGCCAGAGCGACCGCTCGCAGGGCCTGGCCGGTGTGCGCGTGACCGAGGTGCGCCCCGGCAGCCTCGCCGCGCGCAGCGGGCTGCAGAAGGGTGACGTGGTGATCGGCGTGGGCAACCGCCGCATCACCAGCGTGCGCGGCCTGCAGGGACTGGCCGGCGTGCACCCGCGCCAGCTCGCGCTGGCCGTGGCCGACGACGACGGCATGCACTACGTGGTGATCGAGTGACTGCACGGGGCCGCGCGATGATGTCGCGCGGCCCTGGCCGTAACGACCGGCGCACAGACGCACAGTGAAGCGGCGCACAGCCACGTCGCTTCCTTAACCGCAGCCCCGGCCTGCGCTTGATGTTTGCCGGGGGGACCGATGAAATAGCCTCCTTGCCGCCATGCGACGGACCGCATGTCGCCGCGTCGTGCCACGACGCCTTCCCAAAGCACGTCCTCGAGGTTGTTCACCGCCATGTCCTTTCGTCCCGTCCGCCTGCTGCCGGTCGCCCTCGTCGGCCTCTGCCTCGCCACCTCCGTCGTCGCCAAGACGAAGCACGCCACCCATCACCATGGCCCGGTGCACGCGGGCGGGCCGGCGCTGATCTGGCGCGGCGACGTCACCGTGGCCCACGGCGTGGTGGACGACATGGCCAAGGCCTGGCAGCGCGCCGGCCACGGCAGCGTGACGGTGGAACCGTTCAACACCGCCTCGGGCCTCGACGCGGTGCGTATGGGCACGGCCGACATCGCCGGTGCCGCGCGCGGCGCCAGCATGGATCCGAACGAGGCCGGCCTGACCTTCACGCCGGTGGCGTGGGATGCCCTGGTGATGATCACCCACCCGTCGAACCCGGTGAGCAGTCTCACGCTCAAGCAGCTGCACGACATCTACTACGGCAAGATCACCAACTGGTCGCAGGTCGGCGGCCGCAACGAGCCGATCGACGTGAACGCCGTGGCCAGCCCCGCCGACGGCGTGGAATACAGCCTGCGCACCCTGCTGTTCGGTCGCGGCAACCAGCCGGTGGCCGCCCCCCGCCAGTACCTCAACACCACGTCGCTGCAGCAGGGCATCGCGCTGGACACCAAGGGCCTGGGCGCGACCACGATGTCCAACGTCGTCGGCAATCCGAAGCTGAAGATGCTGCGCATCGACGGCGTCGCGCCGACCGCCGCCAACGTCGCCAACGGCAGCTACCCGCTGTACACCCCGCTCTACCTGATCACCCGTTCGGCCAGCCCGAAGGCCGCGCAGACGCAGGCCTTCGTCGACTTCGTCAACTCCGCCGAGGGTGCGTCGGTGATCCGCCGCCACGACCTGGTGCCGTACCAGGACGGCGCCATGCTCGCCTCGATGGATGCCAGCCGCCGCAGCAAGATCCTCGCCGAGGTGGGCGCGCGCGCGGTGCCGCAGCCGACCGGCATGCCGATCGCCGCGCCGGGCGCCACCTACGCCGCCGGCGCTGCCCGCGCGCCGACCTCCGAGCGCACCCTGGCCGCGCGCCAGGCGCTGGAGGAACGCCGTGCCCGCGACGCGCAGGACAAGGCCGCCGAGCAGGCCCGCGCCAGCCTCGCCGGCGTGGACGGCCAGGCGACCACGGTCGAGTCCTCGTCGGACCATCGCTTCGCCAAGGTGGAAGCGAGCGCCTCCAAGCCGCAGCTCAAGGGCAAGTCGTACAAGGTCGCCCGTGGCGACACGCTTGCCTCGATCGCCCACAAGCACTCGGTGACGGTGGCCGACCTGCGTCGTTGGAACCACCTGCGCAGCGACAGCGTGAAGCCCGGCCAGTTGCTGGTGGTCAGCCCGCGCTGAGCGTGGCGGGCGTGACGATCCGCGCACTGACGCTGGATCTGGACGACACCCTGTGGCCGGTGTGGCCGGCGCTGGAGCGCGCCGACCGCGACGTGCATGCGTGGCTGCAGGCACACCACCCTGCCGTGGCCGAGGCCTGGCCGATTCCGGCGATGCGCGAGCTGCGCGCCCGCATCGCCGCCGAGCGCACCGACCTGGCGCACGACTTCACCACCCAGCGCCACCTGACCATGCGCCACGCCTTTGCCGCCTGCGGCATCGACGACGCGCCGGTGGAGGCGCTGTGGGAGGTGTACTTCTCCGCGCGCAACGCGGTGGAGCTGTACGAGGACAGCCTGCCGGCGCTGCGCCGCATCGCCGGCCGCTGGCCGGTCGCCGCGCTCACCAACGGCAATGCCGACCTGGAGCGCGTGGGTATCGCCGCGCATTTCCGCCACCACGTGAGCGCACGCGAGGTCGGCGCGCCCAAGCCCGACCCCGCGATCTTCCTCAGCGCCGTGGAACGGCTCGGCGTGGCACCGCACGAAGTGCTGCACGTCGGCGACGATCCTGCGCTGGACGTGGCCGGCGCCCGCGCTGCCGGCCTGCAGACCGCCTGGATCAACCGCCGTGGCGAGGCATGGCCCGACGCGCTGGGCGCACCGCCGGCGCTGAATCTCCCCGACATGGCCGCGCTGGCCGACTGGCTCGAGCGGCACGCATAGGCAAAGCCCCGACAAAACGCGCATCATGCCCCGCTGTCCGATGCGTTCCCCGCGTGCAGGCCTGGCCTCGCGCGCCGCGACGGACACCCGTTTCAGCCCACGCGCCGCTGGGCGCGATGCCAAGGAGTCCGCATGTCCGTCCTGATCGAACGCAAGCGCGGCGACCGCCGCAGCATCCCTGTCGAAGCCGTCACCGCCAGCAGCCTGGCTGCCGCCCGCAAGCGGCTGAGCGCCGCGCAGAAGCACTGGCTGGAGACCTGGCACTTCGACGGTGCGCCGGGCTCCCAGGTGCTGCTGGCCGATGCCGGTGGCAAGCTGGCGCGGGTGCTGGTGGGCGTGGATCCGGCCGAGCCGCTGGCCGCGCTGGCCGCCCTGCCGATCGCGCTGCCGGAGGGTACCTACCACCTCGCCGAGGAGGGCGTGACGCTCGACGCGCGGCTGGCCGCGCTCGGCTGGGCGCTGGGCGGCTACCAGTTCACCCGCTACCGCAAGGCGCGCCGCGCGCCGGCGACGCTGGCCGTGCCGGCCGAGGATCTCCAGGCGCTGGCCCCGCTGGTCGAAGCCACCGCGCTGGTGCGCGACCTGGTCAACACGCCGACCGAGGACATGGGCCCGGAACAGCTCGGCGATGCCGTGCACAAGCTCGGCAAGGCGCACAAGGCCAAGGTCCGCGACTGGGTCGGCAACGAACTGCTCAAGCACAACTTTCCCACCATCCACGCGGTGGGTCGCGCCAGTCACCGCGCGCCGCGGCTGATCGAGCTGAGCTGGGGCAAGTCGAGCCATCCGAAGCTGGTGATCGTCGGCAAGGGGGTGTGCTTCGATACCGGCGGCCTGAACCTCAAGGGCGGCGACGGCATGCGCTGGATGAAGAAGGACATGGGCGGCGCCGCGCATGCGATCGCGCTGGCCAGCCTGGTGATGCAGGCCAAGCTGCCGGTGCGGCTGACCCTGCTGGTGCCGGCGGTGGAGAACGCGGTGAGCGGCAACGCGATGCGTCCGGGCGAAGTGATCACCACCCGCGCCGGCATCACCGTGGAAGTGGACAACACCGACGCCGAGGGCCGGCTGATCCTGTGCGATGCACTGGCCTACGCCAGCGAACAGAAGCCGGACCTGATCGTCGACTTCGCCACCCTCACCGGCGCCGCCCGCGTGGCGCTGGGCCCGGACCTGCCGGCGCTGTTCGCCAACCGCGACGAGCTGGCCCAGGCCGTGCTCGCCGCCGGCCTGCGCACCGCCGACCCGCTGTGGCAGCTGCCGCTGTGGCGGCCGTACCGCAAGATGCTCGACTCGCACCTGGCCGACATGGCCAACGCCGGCGGCAAGGTTCATGCCGGCGCGATCACCGCCGCGCTGTACCTGGAGCGTTTCGTGCCCGAGTCCACGCCGTGGATGCATCTGGACACCTACGCGTGGAACGACGCCGACCGCCCGGGCCGCCCGCGCGGTGGCGAGGCGCTGGGCCTGCGCGCGTTCTTCGAGTTCCTCGCTGCACGCTATCGCGGCTGATCCCGCGTGGCGCCCGCCGCAGCCAGCGGGCGCCAGGCATGACTTATGGCGCAGTCGCCGCTCCGCCCCGGAGCGGCATCCTCGGCATTTGCCCGTCGCCTGCCGGAGATGCGCCGATGAACGTCCGCCCCACCCTGCTTCCGCTCTGCGCCGCGCTGGCGCTGGCCTTGTCCGCCCCCGCGCGGGCCGCGGACGTGCCCGCGAAACAGCCGCCGCTGACCGCCCTCACGCTCAGTTCCGGGGGGCCGATGCCGGTGGAGCAGACGCGGGTGCATTTCGACCACGCCGACCTGCACTTCACGCTGGACATCCCGCACAAGCGGCTGTCCGGCGATGCGCAACTCACCTTCACTGCTACCGCACCGACCGACGCGGTCGTGCTGGACCTGGACCGCAACCTGCCGATCTCGCAGATCACGGTGGACGGCAAGCCGATGCCGGCCAGCACCTGGAGCAATCCGGAAGGCCGCCTGCGCATCGCCCTGCCGCATGCACTGGCCAAGGGTGACGAGGTGACCGTGGGCGTGCGCTACGCCGGCGCACCGCACGTGGCGAAGAACGCCCCGTGGGACGGCGGCTTCGTGTGGGCGAAGACCCCCTCGGGCCAGCCGTGGGTCGCCACCGCGGTGGAAGGCGAAGGCTGCGACCTGTTCTGGCCATGCATCGACCAGCCCACCGGCAAGCCCGACTTGGTCGACACCTGGGTCACCGTGCCGAAGGACCTCGCCGCCCCGGGCAACGGCGTGCTGGTGGGCATCGAGGACCACGGCGCCACCCGTACCTGGCACTGGCGCATCAAGCGCCCGGACACCTACGCGATCACGATCAACGTGGGGCCATTCAAGGAGCTGAAGGGCAACTACGCCAGCCGCTACGGCAACACCATCCCGATGGAGTTCTGGTACCTGCCGGAGCACGAGGCCCAGGCGAAGGAGCTGTTCGCCGGCTTCACCCCGATGCTGGACTTCTTCGAGCAGGAGATCGGCCCCTACCCGTTCGGCGACGAGAAGATGGGCGTGGTGGAAACCCCGCACAAAGGCATGGAACACCAGACCATCAACGCCTACGGCAACGGCTACGTGAAGGACGGCTACGGCTTCGACTGGCTGCTGCAGCACGAATTCGCCCACGAGTGGTTCGGCAACCAGGTCACCAACGTGAACTGGGACGACATGTGGCTGCACGAGGGTTTCGCGACCTACATGCAGCCGCTCTACAGCCAGTACCTGCACGGCGACATGGACTACTTCGCCATGCTCCACAAGGAGCGACTGGGGGTAGAGAACGCCTTCCCGATCGTCTCGGGCAAGCCGCAGACCGAGAGCGCGGTGTACGACGAAGGCCACGGCCCGGCGAACGACATTTACTACAAGGGTTCGCTGGTGCTGCATACGCTGCACGGGCTGATCGGCGACGACGCGTTCTTCACCAGCATCCGCGAGCTGGTCTACGGGCGCCCCGACCCGAAGCCGGGCAATTTCCAGCCGCGCTACGCCACCACCCGGGATTACATCGACATCGTCGACAAGGTCACCGGCAAGGACTACGGCTGGTTCTTCAAGGTCTACCTGTACGACGCCAAGCTGCCGAAGCTGGTCGAGGAGCGCCACGGCGACACGCTGTCGTTCCGCTGGCAGACCGAGCACGGCGAACCCTTCCCGATGCCGCTGGACGTGCAGTTGGGCCGCACGGTACAGACGCTGCCGATGACCGACGGGCGTGGCGAGGTACGTGCCGCACCGGGCACGCTGGTGATCGTCGATCCGCACTCGAAGGTGCTGCGCGAGATGCCGCACGTGGAAGCGTTCCAGCAGTGGCTGGAGCAGCAGAAGCAGGCGCGCGCGAAGGCCGGCGCCAAATCCTGAGACTCCCGTAGGAGCAAGAAAAAAGCCGGCGCATGCGCCGGCTTTTTTCGTTGCGGGAAGCTCCGCCTTACTGCTGCTTGGTGCCCGGCGACGCCCCCGCGGCACCCGGTGCGGGGGCCGCCGCCACCGCCTCGGAGAACTTGCCGCCGTAGGGCAGCACTTCGGCGGCCAGCTTCGGGTTTGAACGGATCAGGCCGATCGCGTCGAACAGGATGTGCGCGGTCTCGTCCAGTTGCACGTCCTTGGCGTCCTTGGCTTCCTTCTCCGCCTTGAGCTCGGACTTCAGGCTGCGCTCGTTGGCGTTGAGGCCGTCGTCCAGCGTGCTGTCCGGGTTGGACGGCACGGCGTCGCCGTCGATCGCCTTGCGGCGGGCCAGGAAGTCGGCCTGGATCTTGTCCAGCTCTTTCCGCTCGGCGAGGCGCTTGTCGTAGTTGAGCGAGATGGTGGTCTTGTCGCGCATCTTCTTGTACTGCGCGAGCTGGTCGAGCATCAGCTTCCACGCCGGCGACTTGGCCACGCGCATGTCGTGCATCTGCTCGAGCTGCGGCAGGTAGGCCTTCAGGTCGGCCACCGGCTTGTAGTCGGCCGGCGGGATCTGGGTCCACGGCAGCGCGTTGTCGTAGGTGGACTCGCCGAAATCCTTCTCGTCGCCGTTCTTCGGGTACTGGATGTCCGGCGTCACGCCCTTGAGCTGGGTGGAACCGCCGTTGATGCGGAAGAACTCGGCGATGGTCATCTTCAGCTCGCCCATCTGCGGCTTCTCGCCGGCGGTCTGGGCGAAGCGGTCCAGGTCGACCAGGTTCTGCACGGTGCCCTTGCCGAAGGTCGGCTCGCCGATCACCAGGCCGCGGCCGTAGTCCTGGATCGCCGCCGAGAAGATCTCCGACGCCGAGGCGGTGCCGCGGTTGACCAGCACGGCCATCGGACCGCTCCAGGCCATGCCCGGCTGGTCGTCGCCTTCCACTTCGACGTCACCGTCGGCCTTGCGCACCTGCACCACCGGGCCCTTGTCGATGAACAGGCCGGTCAGCTCGTTGGCCTCGTCCAGCGAACCGCCGCCGTTGTTGCGCAGGTCCACGATCACCCCCTGCACGCCGTCGGCCTTGAGCTTGGTGAGCAGCTTGGCGACGTCGCGGGTCGCGCTCTTGTAGTTCGGGTCGCCCTTGGCGCGGGCGGCGAAGTCGGCATAGAAGGTGGGCAGCTCGATCACGCCGATCTTGCGGCTGACGTCGCCGTCCTTCACGTCGATGACCTTGGACTTGGCCGCCTGCTCCTCGACCACGACCTTCTTGCGCACCAGCGTGACCAGCTCGTGCTTGCCGTCGGGACCGGCGTCGGCGGGCAGGATCTCCAGCCGCACGGTGGTGTCCTTCTTGCCGCGGATCTTGGCGACCACGTCATCCAGGCGCCAGCCGATCACGTCGACCATCGGGCCGTTGTCCTGGCCGATCGCCACGATGCGGTCGCCCACGTGCAGCTTGCCGGACTTGGCCGCCGGACCACCGGGGACGATCTCGCGGATCTGGGTGTACTCGTCGCGCGCCTGCAGCACCGCGCCGATGCCCTCCAGCGAGAGCTTCATCGAGATGTCGAAGTTCTCCGCCAGGCGCGGGCCGAGGTAGTCGGTGTGCGGATCGGTGGTTTCCGCGTAGGCGGTCATGAAGCTCTGGAAGGCGTCCTCGCCATCGAGCTGCTTGATGCGGTCGAGCAGCGTGTTGTAGCGCTTGGTGAGCGTCTTGCGGATGTCCGCGTCGTCCTTGCCGGCCAGCTTCAGGCGCAGCCAGTCGTTCTTCACGCGCTCGCGCCACAGGTTGTCCAGCTCGGCCTGGTTCTTCGGCCAGTCGGCCTTCTCGCGGTCGACGACGTAGCTTTCGTCCTTGGTGAAGTCGAAGCCCTTGGACAGCAGGCCCAGCGCGTAGTGCATGCGCTCCTTGGCGCGCTGCACGTAGAGGTTGAAGATCGAGAACGGGCCGGTGAGGTCCTTGTTCCAGATCGCGTCGTCCAGCTTGGTCTTCAGCGGCGCGAACTTCGCCAGGTCCTCCTGGGTGAAGAACACCTTCTCGCCATCGAGCTGGTCGAGATACTTCTTGTAGATGCGCGCCGACATCGCGTCGTCGAGCGGCTGCGCGTCGTAGTGGAAGCGGGTGAGGAAGCGCGCGGAGAGCTGGGCGGCGTCCGCCTCGGTGGCGGTCGGCTCCAGCGGCAGGGTGGCGTACTTCGGCGCCGGGGCCGTGGTGGCGGCGCCGGCGGGCGCCGCGCTGTCCTGGGCATGCACGCCCGGGACGCTGCCGGCGAAGGTGAAGGCGATCAGCAGGGCAAGCGCGGGGCGGAGGGTCATGCAGGTCCCTTTAGGCAAGTTCGGTGACGCCCGCGGCATGTGCCTGCAGGTCGGCGTGGTAGGAGGAGCGCACCAGCGGGCCGGACGCGACGTGGTGGAAGCCCATCGCCTCGCCTTCCCGACGCAGCGCGTCGAATTCGTCCGGGGTCCAGTAGCGCACCACCGGGTGATGGTGCGGCGTCGGCTGCAGGTACTGGCCGATGGTGATCATTTCCACGTCATGGGCGCGTAGATCCCGCATCGTCTCGATCACCTGCTCGTACGTCTCGCCGAGGCCCAGCATGATGCCGGACTTGGTCGGCACGTCCGGGTGCTGCGCCTTGAAGCGCTTGAGCAGGTCCAGCGACCACTGGTAGTCGGCGCCCGGGCGCACCTCGCGGTACAGGTGCGGGACGGTTTCCAGGTTGTGGTTGAACACGTCCGGCGGGAAATCCTTCATCACCTCCAGCGCCCGCTCCATGCGGCCCTTGCCGCGGAAGTCGGGGGTGAGGATCTCGATCTTGATGTCCGGGCTGGCGTGGCGCACCGCGCGGATGCAGCTGGCGAAGTGCTCGGCGCCGCCGTCGCGCAGGTCGTCGCGGTCGACCGAGGTGATCACCACGTACTTCAGGCGCATGTCGGCGATGGTCTCGGCCAGGCGCGCCGGCTCCAGCGGATCGGGCGGCGCGGGGCGGCCGTGGGCCACGTCGCAGAACGAGCAGCGGCGGGTGCACACCTCGCCGAGGATCATGAAGGTGGCGGTGCCCTTGGAGAAGCACTCGTGGATGTTCGGGCAGGAGGCCTCTTCGCACACCGTCACCAGCGCGTTCTGGCGCAGGCGCGACTTCAGTTCCTGCACGGCATTGCCCTGCGGCAGGCGCACGCGGATCCAGCCCGGCTTGCGCAGGGTCGGCGCCTCGGTGTCGAAGCCGGCGCGATTGCGCGCGATCTTGTCGTTGCCGAGCTGCTTCTCGACCACCGGCGCGGACACCGTCTGGATCGGAATGGTCTTGCTGGGAGTGGCGGAGGATTCGCTCATGTGCTCGGGCCTAGACCGCGGCGCGCGCGGGGAGTTCGGGGAGTTGGGGGGCGGCCGGCTCGGCGTCGAAGCCGAATTGGCGACAGAACTCGCCGATCAGCACGTCTTCGACGTCCGCCAGGCGCGACGGACCGCCCAAGTCTAGCACCTGCGTCACCGCCAAACCCTTGTAGCCGCAAGGATTGATGCGCTGGTAGGGCTCCAGGTCCATGTCCACGTTGAAGGCCAGTCCGTGGAAGCTGCAGCCACGCCGCACGCGCAGGCCCAGCGCCGCCACCTTGGCCCCGGCCACGTAGACGCCGGGGGCACCTTCCAGCCGCTCGGCGCCGATGTTCCAGTGCGCCAGCGTATCGATGATGGACTGCTCGATCCGGTTCACCAGCTCGCGCACGCCCACGCCCACCCGGCGCAGGTCGATCAGCGGGTAGCCGACGATCTGGCCGGGGCCGTGGTAGGTCACCTGGCCGCCGCGATCGACCTGCACCACCGGAATGCCGCCCGGCGCCAGCACGTGCTCGGCCTTGCCGGCCTGGCCCTGGGTGAACACCGGATCGTGCTCGAGCAGCCACAGCTCGTCGGGCGTGTCGGCGGAGCGGCGATCGGTGAACTCGCTCATCGCCTTCCAGGTCGCCTCGTAGGGCTGGCGGCCGAGACGGCGGATCTTCAGGGGCAGGGACATGGGGTGGAACCTGGGTGGATCGGGGGAAATGTGGCTGAGATCAGGGGGCGGCCGGGCCGATTCAAGGGCGGCGGGCGCCAAAACAAACGGGGAACGCGCGTGGCGCGTTCCCCGTCGTGAAAACCCGGCGGCGGGCGCTCACAGGGTGTAGCGGATGTCCGGGTCGGCCCGCAGCACGGTGTGGGCCGAGTCGTACTGCTCGCGGCTCTGGGCGCGGAAGCTGACCGTCACCGAGACGTAGTTGCCGCCGGCCGAGTGCTTGTAGCGCACCGTCTCGTGCAGCACGTGCAGGCCGGCACCCTCGAGCAGCCGCGGCACGTGCACCGGCAGGTCGGCCCCGGCGTTGCCCATGGCGGTGATCTCGAACTCGCCGGGGAACTGGAAGCCCTTGCCGTCCTTCTTCGCCTGGGTGAAATCGATCTCTTGCATCACTTCGCGTCCGCGTCGGCCTTCTTGCTGCTGCCATGGAACCACAGCAGGATCGAATCCCAAAGCCGCGAGAAGAACCCGCCCTGGGGCGCGTCGGCCAGCGCCACCAGCGGCACGCTCTGCACCGGCTGGCCGTCCAGGGTGACGCGCAGCAGGCCGACCTGCTGGCCCTTCTTGAACGGGGCGATCAGGGTGGCCGGGATGTCCATGGTGGCCTTGAGCTTGTCGTACTGACCGGTCTTCACGGTCACCAGCACGTCGCCGGACACGCCGATCGGCAACTGGTCGGCCGCGCCCTTCCACAGCCGCGGCGTGGCAAGCGCCTTGCCGGCCTCGTACAGCTTGTGGGTTTCGTAGAAGCGGAAGCCGTAGTTGAGCAGGGCCATCGCCGCGTCGGCGCGCCCCTTGTCGGTGCTGGAACCCATCACCACCGCGATCATGCGCTCGTCGCCCTGCACGGCCGAGGCGTCGAGGCAGAAGCCGGCTGCGGCGGTATGACCTGTCTTGATGCCGTCCACCGAGGGGTCACGCCACAGCAGCGCGTTACGGTTCTGCTGCTTGATGCCGTTCCACTCGAACTCCTTGATCTTGGAGATCGCATAGTCCTCGGGGAAATCGTGGATCAGCGCACGCGACAGGATCGCGATGTCGCGCGCGGTGGAATAGTGGTCGTCCACCGGGTATCCGGAGGCATTGGAGTAATGCGTGTTGACCATGCCCAACTGCTTGGCATACGCGTTCATGAGGTTGGCGAACGCGTCCTCGGAGCCGGCCGCATGCTCGGCCAGCGCGATCGCCGCATCGTTGCCGGACTGCACGATCATGCCCTTGAGCAGGTCCTCCAGCTTCACCTGACTGCCCAGCTTGAGGAAGCTGGTGGAGCCGTCGGTACCGCCACCGCCGGCACGCCAGGCGTGCTCGCTGATGGTCACCGTGTCGTCGGGATGGATGCGACCGGCGCCGATCTCGGCGGAGATCACATAGTCGGTCATCACCTTGGTCAGCGAAGCCGGGGCGCGACGCTCGTCGGGGTTCTTCGAGGCGAGGATCTGCCCGGTGGCGTAGTCCATCAGCACCCAGCTCTGCGCATCCACGTCAGGCGGCGGCGGCACCGGCATGTCCGGCACCGCCGGCCGCGGCACCGGCATGGTGCGCGGCGGAGCCTGCTGGGCCATGGCGGCGCCGGCCACGAGGGCGACGGCCGCGAACGAAACCAGGGTACGGCGGAAAAAGCTCATCGTTGTGTTCAATCCCGTCTGGCTGGGGGACGGCGGACATGGCGCCGTCACATGAGAAATACCGTTCAGTCTACCGCGACCTGAGGATGCGGCAGACCCATGGCTTCGATCCGGCGCGCGATAGCGTCGGCCTGTTCAGCGTCTGGCAGAGGTCCGACGCGCACGCGGCGAATGGCTCGTCCGTCGCTCTGCGCCTGAATCACCTGCACGTTGCCGAGATTCGCTGCGCGCAGCCGCACGGCCAGCCGCTCGGCGTTCGAAGCGTCGGAAAAGGCCCCCACCTGCAGGTAGATCGACGGCTTGCTGCCGAGCACAGGGACCGGCGCGCCGCCCGCAGGTTCCCCGCCAGCGGATGGCACGGCGGGCTTGACCTGGCCGTTCACGACGGCAGCCGGTGGTGGCGTGGCCTCGGGGTGGGCCGGATCGATCGCACGCACCTCGACCAGCCCGGTGCCCTTGGGCCAGATGCCGATCCTCACCGCTGCCGCGTAGGAGAGGTCGATCAGACGGTTGTCGTGGAACGGACCGCGATCGTTGATCCGCACGATCACGCTCTTGCCGTTGGCCAGATTGGTGACCCGCGCATAGCTCGGCAGCGGCAACGTCTTGTGCGCCGCCGAGAACTTGTACATGTCGTAGTTCTCGAGGTTCGACGTCTTGTAGCCATGGAACTTGTTGCCGTAGAACGAGGCGATGCCGCGCTCGTCGTAACCCTTTGCGCTCGGCAGCACGCGATAGGTGTGGCCGAGCACGGTGTACGGCGACCGGTTGCCGTAGGCCGAACGCGGCTCCCAGTGCGGCACCGGTTCGGGCAGCTTGTCCACGTCCGGCGGCGGGCCGGAGGGCACGCTGTCGTCCAGTTCGCGGTAACGGTCCGCCTGGTCCTTGCTGATGTCGTCGTGGAAGCGGTCGCCGCTGTGCGACGCGCCCTCTGCTCCCGGCGCGGACGAGACCGGGCCGGCGGCGCCCCGGGGTACCGGGGGGCGAGTGCGGTGCCCCGCACAACCCGACAGCACCAGAGCTGCGAGCACCGGCAGCAGGACCGCAGGTAACAACCTCATGGCTGGCGATCCACCGCCTGCACACCCGCATCGATCGCCTGCGCCAACTGATACACGGCCATGGCGTAGAGCGGGCTGCGATTGTAGGTGGTGATCACATAGAAGTTCTGGAAGGTGAACCAGTACTCGGGCCCGTTGGCACCTTCCAGTGTCTGCAGGCCGGTCAGCTCGCCGGGATTGGCCGACTGCAGCGGCGCGTAGCCCCAGGCCTCCAGCTGCTCCAGCGGCCAATGCGGTTTGGTGTCGGTGGCGGTGATCGGCTTGGCCGCCGCATCGGGCTGGGCGCGCATCGCCACCGGCCCGCCGCGGACCCAGCCGTGCTGCGCGAAGTAGTTGGCCACGCTGGCGAGGATGTCCGGCAGCGAGTCGACCAGGTTGATGTGGCCGTCGTGGTCGGCATCCACCGCGAAATCGCGGATGCTCGAGGGCATGAACTGGCCCCAGCCCTGGGCGCCGGCATAGGAGCCCATCAGCGTGTCGATCGGTCCGGCCAGATGGTTGTCCGGCAGCTCCAGCAGCACCTTCAGCTGCTCGCGGAAAAAGGGCGCGCGCGGCGGGTAGTACAGGCCCAGCGTCACCAGCGCGTCGAGCACCTTGTACTTGCCGGTCAGCCGGCCGTAGTTGGTCTCGACGCCGAGGATCGCCACGATGTACTCCGGAGCCACCCCGTACTGCCGGCCCACCTGTTCGAGCAGGGCGCGGTGGTCGCGGTAGAACGCCACGCCGTCGGCGATGCGCTGCGGCGTCATGAAGATCGGTCGGTAGTCGCGCCAGGGCTTGGCCTCGGCCGGCCGACTGATCGCGTCGAGGATGCCCTGCTGCATCACCGCCCCGTCGAGGAGGCGATTCAGCGCGACCGGATCCTTGCCCGTGTCGCGTGCCACTTCGCGCACCAGTGCATCCTGGCCGGGATGGGTTTCGGCGTGCAGCGGGATGAGTGTCGGGGCGCCGAGCAGTCCCCACGCGATGACCAGGCGGAGGAGACGGGTCGCGTTGCGGACAGTCATCAGGGCACGGCTCGCATGGGGGTGGGCGCGAAGAGCCTAGCATGCGTCCCGCGACCGGCCCGAAGGCCCGCCGCGCGCGGATGCCCGACGTTCACTGGTGCATCTTGCGGTTGGCGTGGATCGACATCAGCACGCCGAAACCGGTGAGCAGCGACACCGCCGAGGTGCCGCCGTAGCTGACCAGCGGCATCGGCACGCCGACCACCGGCAGCATGCCGGCCACCATGCCGCCATTGACCAGCACGTAGACGAAGAAGCTCATGCCGATCGCACCGGCGAGCAGGCGCGAGTAGGTGTCGCGCGCCTCCATCGCGATCCACAGGCAGCGACCGATGATGAAGGCATACAGCACCAGGATGCCGATCACTCCGACCAGGCCGAACTCCTCGGAGAACACCGCGAAGATGAAGTCGGTGGTGTGTTCGGGCAGGAAGTCCAGACGCGACTGCGTACTGTGCAGCCAGCCCTTGCCGAACACCCCGCCAGAGCCGACCGCGATCTGCGACTGGATGATGTGCCAGCCGTTGCCGAGCGGATCCGATTCCGGATTCAGCAATGTCATCACGCGATCACGCTGGTACTGATGCATGAAGTGCCAGCCCACCGGCACCATGGCGGCCGCGCCGGCCAGTAGCATGCCGATGCGCCACCACGCCATGCCGGACAGGAACAGCGCGAACGCACCGGCACCCGCCACAAGCAGCGCGGTACCGAGGTCCGGCTGCTCGGCGATCAGTCCGGCCGGGATGGCGATCAGCAGTCCGACCATGGCGATGTCCTTCCAGCTCGGCGGCAGCTGGCGCGGATGCAGGTACCACGCCACCATCATCGGCATGGTCAGCTTGAGCAGCTCCGACGGCTGGAAGCGCATCACGCCGAGATCGAGCCAGCGGTAGGCGCCGCGGCCCTCGCCCAGCGCCGCGACCACCAGCAGCAGTGCCGTGCTGCCGGCATACAGCCATGGCGTCCAGGTCCGCAGGGTCGACGGCGGAATGCGCGACACCACCAGCAGCAGCACGCCGCCCATCACGAAACGGGCCGCCTGCCCGCCGACCAGCGACAGGCTGCGGTCGCCGGCGCTGTAGAGCGTCATCAGGCCGACACAGGCCAGCAGGAACAGGCCCAAGGCCAGCGGCAGGTCGATCCGGGGCCGGGTCATCAGGCGCCGGACGAATCGGCGCATGCGCATCAGGTAGGGACCGATCATGGCGTGTCTCCGTCCGGCGGCGCGACCGGGACGTCTTCCGGCGGCAACGGTGGCACGTCGCCGAGCGAGGGGTCGGTGTACGGCGTGAACGGCGGCGCCTTGCTGCCCTTGGTGGCCAGCCAGGCGTCGAGGATGTGCCGGGCGATCGGGCCGGCCGAGGAAGCACCCCACGCACCCGCCTCCAGCACCACGGCGACCGCGATCTGCGGATCGTCGGCCGGCGCGTACATCTCGAACCATGCGCGGTTGCGGCTGGCGAGGTAAGCGAGGTTGCTGCGGTCGTCGTAGCTGTTGCTGGTGCGGGAGTAGCGCTCGGCGGTGCCGCTCTTGCCGGCGATGCGGTAGGGGAAGCCGACGGTGAGCGCACGTCCGGTGCCCTTGTCGCCGTACATCACCATCTCCATGCCCTTGTCGACCGCTTCCCAGTTCGCCTTGGAACTGACCAGGGACGGCCCTTCCGGCGGGTTCGGCAGCGGCACGACCTTGGCATCCACGCCATCCTGCGTGGCCATCACCAACCGCGGCCGGTAGGGCACGCCGCCGCCGGCGAAGGTGGCGATGGCGTGGGCGAGCTGCAGCGGCGTCACCGCCCAGTAGCCCTGGCCGATGCCTGCGATCATCGTCTCGCCCGGGAACCAGGGCATCTTCGAGTGCGCGGCCTTCCACTCGCGCGAGGGCAGCACGCCATCGGACTCGCCGACCAGGTCGATGCCCGTTGCGTGTCCGAAGCCGAACTGGCTCATGTAGTGGCTCAGCCGGTCGATGCCCAGGTCCAGCGCGAGCTTGTAGAAGTAGGTGTTGACCGACTGCTCGATCGCCTCGGCCAGATCCACGCGCCCGGCGCCGCCACGCTGGTCGTCACGACGACAGAACGTGGTGCCCGGGATGCAGAATTGGCCCGTGGAGACCACCGTATCCTCCGGCGTGCGCAAGCCGGACTCCAGCCCCGCCAGGCCGATCAGCGGCTTCACCGTGGAACCGGGCGGATACACGCCGCGCAGGGCGCGGTTGTACAGCGGCTTGGTCGGATCGGTGGTCAGCGCACGGTAGTCGGCCGTGCTGATGCCATTGACGAATAGATTGGGATCGAAGCTCGGCACGCTGACCATCGCCAGCACCTGGCCATTGCGCGGGTCGATCGCAACCGCCGCGCCCGGGCGTCCGGCGAACGCATCCTCGGCCGCTTTCTGGATCCGCGCATCGATGCTCAGGTAGAGGTTCCTGCCGGGCGTTGGCGGGTGCGTCTCCAGCACGCGCTGGGTTCGCCCGTCGGCGTTCACCTCCACCAGCTCGTAACCCGGCTTGCCGTGCAGCATGTCCTCGTAGGAGCGCTCGATACCGCTGCGCCCGACATGGGTGGCACCCTTGTATCTGGCCGGATCGAGTCGTTTGAGGTCGTTGTCGTCGATGCGGTTGACGTAGCCGATGACGTGGGCGAAGCGGGCTCCGAAGGTGTAGCGCCGCGTCAGATAGGGCACCACGTCGACGCCGGGGAAGCGCCAGCGATTGATCGAAAAGCGGGCGATGTCGTCTTCGGACAGGTGCATCTTCAAAGGGATGCTGTCGAAGCGGCGACTCTGCGCAAGCTGCTTCCTGAAGGCGTCGATGTCGTCGTCGCTGAGCGGCACCACCGCGCCGATCCGGGCCAGCATCGCCTTCATGTCGGGCACCTGCTCGGGCACTACCTCGAGCCGGAACGCCGGCACGTTGTCGGCCAGCAGCACGCCGTTGCGGTCATAGATCAGTCCGCGCGCAGGCTGCAGCGCCCGGGGCTTGATCCGGTTCGCGTCGGCGCGCGTGGCGAACTCGTCGTGGTGCAGGACCTGCAGGAAGGCATATCGGCCGACCAGGGCCAGCATGCCCAGCAGGATCAGCGCGAACCCCGCCACGGCGCGGCCGCGAAACAGTGCACTCTCGCCCCGCGGATCCTTGATCGCGCGACGCGGGCGATGGGTACGACGCTTGCTCACCGGTAGCCCGATCAGGCGATGCGCAGCCGGATGCGCAGGTCATCCAGCAACAGGAACAGGAACGGCCAGAGCGCGGCACCGACAAAGGGCGAGAACCACCAGCTCAAGGTGGGCGAGGCCTCACCGGCAAACGTGCGAACAATCAACAGGAGAATGCGATCGTTGAGCAGCAGTGCCAGCACTGCCAGGGTCTGCTGCCACATCGGGAAGAAGCGCAGCCGAGAGCGGAAGCGCAGCGCGATGAACATCAGCGCAGTCAGTCGCATCGCCTGCTCGCCCAGCAGAACACCATCGAGCAGATCGGCGAAAAGGCCCACCACGAACGCCAGCCCGAGGCTCACCCGCTCACCGGATTCCAGCGCCCAGTACAGCAGGACCAGCGCCGGCCAGTACGGCTTGAACGGCTGCAACACCTCCGGCAGCGGCACCAGCATCGCTACCAGCGACACCGCCACGGTGGCGGTGAACCAGAACAGGGCAACGCGCTGGCGGTTCATCGTGCCGCTCCCGTGCGTGGAGCAGGTGCCGTTGAGGCCGCCCCCGCGGGCATCGCCAGATCGGCCGGTGGCCCCACGGAGGCGGCCGGTGCCGGGGGACCCGCGGGCTCCGCCTGGTCATGCAGCAGCAGCACGTCCTCGCTGCGGTCGAGATCGGCCGCGGGCTTCGCGCTGGCCTGCAGGAACATGCCGGTTGCTGCGGGCTGCACCTGGCTGATCGTTCCCACCGGGAATCCCGGCGGGAACCGCCCTCCGAGGCCGGAGGTGAGCAGACGATCGCCCGCGCGGACATCGGCGGCCATGGGGATATCCGGAAGTACCAGCCCGCTGCCGTCGCGGGTGCCGTAGGCGATCGTGCGCAACCCGGTGCGCTCCACGGTCACCGGAATGGCGTGTGCGGGGTCGGTCACCAGCATCACCACCGAAGTGCTCGGCAGCACGTGCACGACCTGCCCCATCACGCCGCGGGCGTCGATCACCGGCTGCCCTACCCGTATACCGCTGTTGGCGCCGATGCCGAGCATGATGCGGTCCTCGCCGGGACCGAGATCGACGCCGATCACCCGCGCCAGCTGCACGTTGAGTTCGAGGCTGCGCTGAGTGTCGAGCAGCTCCTTCAGCCGCTGGTTCTGCTCTGCGACTGCGGCCATGCGATTGAGCTTGGCGTTGGCCAGCAGCAGGTCCTCGCGCAGTCGCTGGTTTTCCTCGGTGAGCGTCTTGCGTTCGGCAAACGCCACCGTCAGGGCGTGCAACCCGGCGCTGGGCGCACCAGCGAGGCGATAAAGAGGCTCGACCACCACTGCGGCGGCATAACGCACCCGCCAGGTCCAGCCGTTGCGGTGATCGAGCACCATCAACACCATCGCGAGAGCCAGGTAAGTGAGCAGTCGCAGGGTGCCGGCGACCGTGCCGGCGAACAGCGGCGAGGGTTCCTCGCGAGTCAGCGGCATGTCGCCATTCCGTCAGGGATGCAGCTGCGTTGCTTCAACGCCATGGCTCCTCGGGCTACCTCGCACCGGCCCGGGCGGTGTTGATGTCGGATTGCACCGGGTGCCGGACGCACGGTCCGGCCGGGGTCATTCGGGAGCGAAGAAGTCGCTGCCGTGCTGGTCGATCAGCTCGAGAGCCTTGCCGCCACCACGGGCCACGCAGGTCAGCGGGTCGTCGGCGACCTGCACGTGCAGACCGGTCTCCTCGGAGATCAGGCGATCCAGATCGCGCAGCAGTGCGCCACCGCCGGTGAGGACAATGCCGCGCTCGGCCACGTCGGAACACAGCTCCGGCGGGGTCTGCTCCAGCGCCGACTTCACCGCGGCGACGATGCCTGCCAGCGGTTCGTGCAGCGCCTCGAGGATCTCGTTGGAGTTGATCGTGAACATGCGCGGCACGCCCTCGGCGAGGTTGCGGCCGGAGATCTCGATCTCCTTGACTTCGCTTTGCGGGAACGCGCATCCGATCTCCAGCTTGATGCGCTCGGCGGTGGACTCGCCGATCAGCGTGCCGTGGTTGCGGCGCACGTAATTGATGATGGCCTCGTCGAAGCGGTCGCCGCCGACGCGCACGGAGGCGGAGTAGACGATGCCGTTGAGCGAGATCACGGCCACCTCGGAGGTGCCGCCGCCGATATCCAGCACCATCGAGCCGCGCGCCTCGTGCACCGGGATGCCTGCGCCGATCGCCGCCGCCATCGGCTCCTCGATCAGGAACACGTCGCGGGCACCGGCCCCCTCGGCCGACTCCTTGATGGCGCGCCGCTCGACCTGGGTGGAGCCGCAGGGCACGCACACCAGCACGCGGGGGCTCGGGCGCAGCATGCGCGATTTGTGCACCTGCTTGATGAAGTGCTGAAGCATCGCCTCGGTCATGGTGAAGTCGGCGATCACGCCGTCCTTCATCGGGCGCACCGTAGCGATGTTGCCCGGCGTACGGCCGAGCATGCGCTTGGCCTCGCCGCCCACCGCGGCCACGGCGCGGGGGCCGCCCGGACCGCGGTCCTGGCGGATCGCGACCACCGAGGGCTCGTTCAGCACGATGCCCTGGCCACGCACGTAGATGAGCGTGTTGGCGGTGCCGAGATCGATGGAGATGTCGTTGGAGAAGATCCCGCGAAACTTCTTGAACATGGGCGGCGCCGCGCTTCCGACTGGCTAAAAAGTAAGCGCGCCAGTCTAGTCAGCCCCGCCAAGGGGTGCAAGGACCACGACGTTAAGAAAGCCTTGTGGGACGGGATGATATAGGCGTTTCCTGCAGCGACCATGCAGCATTGCCGTCGGGCAGCGAGTCGCCAAGCCGATCCGTTCAGGGTAGGATTAAGGTCTTTGCCGGGCTCCCGGTGACGGTTGCCTGAGCGGCCGTTCCCGTGCGCGGCTCGAACATCCTGCCGAGGCATCCAAGCATCATGTCAGCCGTCATCTGCGGATCGCTGGCCTACGACACCATCATGGTGTTCCAGGACCAGTTCAAGAACCACATCCTGCCGGATCAGGTTCACATCCTGAACGTCTCGTTCCTGGTGCCCCGCATGCGCCGCGAGTTCGGCGGCTGTGCGGGCAACATTGCCTACAACCTCAAGCTGCTGGGTGCCGATCCCTTGCCCGTAGCCGCTGTGGGCCAGGATTTCGCTCCCTATCGCCAGCACCTGGTCGAATGTGGCATCCGGCTCGACCACGTGCGCGAGTACAGCGAGCAGTTCACGCCGCAGTGCTTCATCACGACCGACCTGGACAACAACCAGATCACGGCGTTCCACCCCGGCGCGATGTCCAGTGCGCACGAAAACCATGTCAAGGACATCCCCGAGATCAGCTTTGCCATCGTGGCGCCGGACAGCCGCGAGGCGATGCTCCAGCATGTCGATGAGTTTGCGGCGCGGGGCGTGCCCTTCATTTTCGATCCCGGTCAGGCCATGCCGCTTTTCGATGGCTCCGAGTTCCGCTCGATGATCGAGAAGGCGACGTACGTGATCGTCAACGACTACGAGTCGCAGCTGTTGCAGACGCGCACCGGCTGGTCGGCAGATGAGATCGCTTCACGAGTCGATGCCTACATTGTCACCCAGGGCCCGCGCGGCTCGGTCATCCACGCTGGTGGCACGAAACACATCATCCCGGCGGCACGTGAGCGTCGCATCGTCGACCCGACTGGCTGCGGTGACGCATACCGCGCCGGCCTCATCTTCGGCATCATGCAGGGGCGCGACTGGCCGACGATCGGCCGCATGGCTTCGCTGATGGGCGCGCTAAAGGTCGAGCACCCGGGTACGCAGAACCAGCGGTTCACCTACGACCAGTTTCAGGCCGAGTTCCACGACCAGTTTGGCTACGCGCTGGACTGAACCAGCCATCGTCTCGGCCGGGCAAGAGAAGCGGGGCATCCCGCTTTTTTTGTGTCCGCAGACCGCGCCACTGCCGTCTCGGCGTAAGCTTCCCCGTCAAGCAGACACTTCAAAAGTAGAACCGCTGGCGTTTTGTTGACGGTACTCGGCGGGCGTCAGGTCGCCGAGTGATTCGTGAGGG
>NCKB01000007.1 GCA_002279065.1 Lysobacterales bacterium 15-68-25 | reverse complement strand
CCTGCCCTGACGCCAAACTGGCCGGCATCCATGCCGGCCACCCTTCGGGCTGATCCTCCGCCCGGCCGCCGCTGCAGAGGGGAGGGAAGATCAAAAGCCACGCGCGGTGCGCGCAAAGGCTCGGCGATCACCATCGCCTTTGCGTTGTTGTCCGTGTAGATACTGTTGCTGAGGCGGTGGCCGCTGTTATTGCTGTTGCAGCCCCTACCGCCGCTGCGGTCGCCGTCACCGTTGCGGTGGCTCTGGCTCTGGCTCTGGCTCTGGCTTTGGCCGTTGCCCTTGCTTTTGATCTCCCCCTCCCTTGTGAGGCGGTGAGCCGTGGACGATAGGCCCGCAGGGGCATCGGCATGGATGCCGATGCCTTTTCGCCAGGGCAGGAGCCCTGTCGAAAAGCCCGGCCGCGGCTCACGGACTTGCCGGGCGCAGCCCGGCAAGCGCCGAGGAGGGTCGCCTTCTCTTTACTCCGGGCATCCTGCCCTCCGCCCTTCGGGCCGGCTTCGCCGTTCGCGCCGCTCCTGCGGCGCAGTGGTTACTTTCTCTTGGCGACACAAGAGAAAGTGACTCGGTCGCTGAAGGCGAACGAAACGCCGTTGCTCTGCCGCCTTCGGGTGATGTCCGCAAGTCGCCACCGATTCGCCCATTTGTCTCTGCGGGCAATCCAGAGAAATTCACAGAGTCGGTGTATTTGGCAGTCTAAACGTCCAAAATCGAAGACCTGTTGCAATCGGATTGCCGCAGCGCAACACTGGCAAACCTTCCACGCCACCTGGCCAAGCAACCCGTGACCCCCTCCGCCCCCGCGCCGCTCCCTGCGGACGCCCCCTGGATCGTGATGAAGTTCGGCGGCACCTCCGTCGCCACGCTTCCCCGTTGGCAGAACATCCGTGAGCTGGTCGCCAGCCGCCGCGCCGAAGGCGCGCGCGTGCTGGTGGTCGTCTCCGCGCTGACCGGTATCACGGACGCACTGAAACAGCTGTGCGGCGAGGGCGACCGGGCGAAACGGGTGGCGGCGGCCGACGCGATCGCGCAGCGCCACTACGACCTGCTGGCGCACATGCAGCTGGAGACGCCGCCGACGCTGGCCGAGCGGCTGCGCACGCTGGCGGCGCTGGCCGACACCGGCCCGGCTGAGCTGGGCGAGCTGGCCTGGTCGGCGCAGGTGCAGGCGCACGGCGAGCTGATGTCCAGCGCGCTGGGTGCGGCCTTCCTCAGCCACAGCGGCGTGCCGACCGAATGGGTCGACGCGCGCGAGTGCCTGAGCGCGATCGCTTTGCCCAACCAGAACGAGCGCACCCGGCTGCTCTCGGCGATGGTCGATGCCCGGCCCGATCCGGCGCTCAATGCGCGCCTGGCCGAGCGCGGCGAGGTGTTCATCACCCAGGGCTTCATCGCCCGCGAGGCCGACGTCGAAGGCAGCCGCCGACGCACGGTGCTGCTCGGCCGCGGCGGCTCGGACACCTCGGCCTCGTACTTCGGCGCCCTGCTGAAGGCGGCGCGGGTCGAGATCTGGACCGACGTGGCCGGCATGTTCACCGCCAACCCCCGCCAGGTGCCGGGTGCGCGCCTGCTGCAGAAGCTGGACTACGAGGAGGCGCAGGAAATCGCCTCCACCGGCGCCAAGGTGCTGCACCCTCGCTGCCTGTCGCCGCTGCGCGAGCCGCGCGTGCCGCTGCTGATCAAGGACACCAACCGTCCCGAGCTGGAAGGCACGGTGATCGGTCCGGAGGTGCGCGAACACGCGCCCAGCGTGAAGGCCATCAGCGCACGCAAGGGCATCACCCTGGTGTCGATGGAGTCGGTCGGCATGTGGCAGCAGGTCGGTTTCCTCGCCGATGTGTTCGCCCAGTTCAAGCAGCATGGCCTGTCGGTGGACCTGATTGGCTCGGCAGAGACCAATGTCACCGTGTCGCTGGACCCGACCGAAAACCTGCTCGATTCCGACGCGGTCGCCGCGCTCGCCGCCGACCTGGCCAAGGTGTGCCGGGTCAAGGTGATCGCGCCGTGCGCGGCGATCACCCTGGTCGGCCGCGGCATGCGCTCGATGCTGCACACGCTGTCCGGCGTGCTGGCCGAGTTCGGCCAGCTGCGCGTGCACCTGATCTCGCAGTCGTCGAACAACCTCAACCTGACCTTCGTGGTCGACGAGAGCGTGGTCGACGAACTGCTGCCGCACCTGCACGAGCTGCTGATCGCCGCCGGCGCGCTGCGCACCGACGACAGCGCGCTGTTCGGGCCGAGCTGGCAGGCGCTGTACGGCAGCGGCGAGGCGCCGGTGGCGGCCTCCGCCTGGTGGCGCGAGGCCGAACGCGAGCGCCTGCTGGCGATCGCTGCCGAAGCCACGCCGCGCTACGTCTACCACCTGCCCACCGTCCGGGCGCAGGCGCGCGAGCTGAAGACGCTGGCCGCGGTGGATCGCCTGCACTACGCGGTGAAGGCCAACACGCACCCGGCCATCCTGAAGGCCATCGCCGAAGAGGGCTTCGGTTTCGAGTGCGTCTCGCCGGGCGAGCTGAAGGCGGTGATCGCGGCGGTGCCGGAAAGCGCGCCGCTGCTGTTCACGCCGAACTTCGCCCCGCGCGAGGACTACGCCTGGGCACTGACCACGCGGGCCACCGTGTCGCTGGATTCGTTGTACCCGCTGGAGCACTGGGGTGACACCTTCCGTGGCCGCGAGATCGTGCTGCGGCTGGACCTTGGCCGCGGCCTGGGCCACCACGAGAAGGTGCGCACCGGCGGCAGCGGCAGCAAGTTCGGCCTGCCGGTGGAGCAGCTGGACGCCTTCCTGCGCCTGGCCGACCGCCACGGCGTCACCGTGCGTGGCCTGCACGCGCACCTGGGCTCGGGCATCCTCGACGCCGGCCACTGGGGCGAGGTCTATGCCCAACTGGCCAGCCTGGCCGAACGCATCGGCAGCGTGGCCTTCCTCGACATCGGTGGTGGCCTCGGCGTGCCCTCGCATCCGGGCGAGGCGCGGCTGGACGTCGCCGCGCTGGACAAGGTACTGCGCGAGGTGAAAGCGGCCTATCCGCACTACCAGTTGTGGATGGAGCCGGGGCGCTACCTGGTGGCCGACGCCGGCGTGCTGCTGGCCAAGGTCACCCAGCAGAAGGGCAAGGGCGCGCTGCGCTACCTCGGCATCGACACCGGCATGAACAGCCTGATTCGCCCCGCGCTGTACGACGCCTGGCACGAGATCGTGAACCTCACTCGCCTCGACGAGCCGGCGACCGCGCTGTACCAGGTGGTCGGACCGATCTGCGAGAGCGGCGACGTGCTCGGCAGCGACCGCCGCCTGCCCGAGGCTAGCGAGGGCGACGTGGTGCTGATCGCCCAGGCCGGGGCCTACGGCAAGGTGATGTCCTCGCCCTACAACCTGCGTGAGAACGCGGAGGAAGTGATCCTCGACTGACGGTGTCCTGCCCCCGCCTTGCCCGCAGAACGACGGGCAGGGCGGAGGCGGCGCCGTTAGAATCTGCGCTTGCGCCGAGCCGCGGCCGGCGAGGGAGACCTACGTGACCCAACCGATCCAACCGCGCCTGACCCAGGTGTTCCGCTTCCTGCATGCCCGCTACGCCGACGGCGTGGCCGAGCTGGCCTACGCCTTCGACGAGGGCGAGCCGCTGGTCGAGCGCATCCGCTTTCCCGCTGCCCCGGCGCTGCCGCCGGCGCGGCAGCCGGCGTTCGATGCCGCGTTGAAGCTGCTGCACCTGGTTGCCGGCGTGAGCTACTACAAGGCCGGCGTGCCGCCGACCATCGCCGTCGACGACGGTCCGCTGGACGACGCCACCGCCGACCTGCTCGACGCGCTGTACCTGCACGGCCTGGCCGAGTTCGCCTACCGCAACGGGCTGGACCTGCGCGGCCGCATCCGTTTCCCGCGGGAGGGTCAGGCGCTGTCCGCGGCGCCGGCGCTCGGCCTGCCGAAACGCACCCTGGTGCCGATCGGTGGCGGCAAGGATTCGCTGGTGGCGGTCGAGGCGATCAAGTCGATCGGCAGCGACGCCACCGCGGTGTGGGTCGGCAACTCGCCGCTGATCGCCGCCTGTGCCGAACGCACCGGCTTGCCGACGCTGAACATCCAGCGCGAGCTGGCGCCGGGCCTGTTCGAGCTGAACCGGCTGGGGGCGTGGAACGGCCACATCCCGGTCACCGCGGTGAACTCGGCGATCCTGGCGGTGGCGGCCATCCTCTACGGCCACGATTCCATCGCCTTCGCCAACGAGCGCTCGGCCTCGGCGGCCACGCTGGAATACGACGGCCAGCAGGTGAACCACCAGTGGAGCAAGGGCTACGCCTTCGAGACGCTGCTGGCCGACTGGCTGCACAGCCATGTGGCGGCGGACCTCGATTACTGCTCGCTGCTGCGTCCGTATTCGGAGCTGGCGGTGACCCGGGCGTTCGCGAAGCTGACGCCGTATTTCGACACCTTCTCCAGCTGCAACCGCAACTTCCGCATCCTCGGCCCCAAGCCGGCCGACCGCTGGTGCGGGCAGTGTCCGAAATGCCATTTCGTGTTCCTCGCCCTGGCGCCGTTTCTGCCCAAGCCCCGGCTGCTCACCATCTTCGGCCGCAACCTGCTGGACGACGAGTCGCAGGCTGCCGGCTTCGACGCGCTGCTCGAATACCAGGACCACAAGCCGTTCGAATGCGTCGGTGAAGGCGCCGAGGCACGCGCGGCGATGTACGCGTTGAGCCAGCGGCCGGAATGGGCCGAGGATGCGCTCGTCGCGCGCTTCCGCAGCGAGATCCTGCCGCAGCTCGATGCCTCGCAGCTGGCGCTGGAACCCTGGCTGGCACCGTCCGGCGAGCATCGCGTGCCGGCGCGGCTGCAGGCGGCCCTGGCGGCGATCGGTTGATGCGCCGTCGCGCCCCGGTAGGAGCCCGCTCGCGGGCGATGCTCCTGGCTTTGATGGCGATCAGGAGCGAAAGCGTCGCCCGCGAGCGGGCTCCTACGGGAGGCGGTCGTGCGTATCGCTGACCTGGCGAACCGCCGCGTCGCGATCTGGGGCTTTGGCCGCGAGGGACGCGCGGCGATCACCGCGATCCGCGCGCAGCTGCCGACCCAGCCGCTGGCGCTCTACTGCAGCGAGGCCGAGGTGGACGCGGCGCGCGCGTTCGATCCCGCGCTGGCCGTGCAAGGCCTTGAGCCGGACGCGGCGGCCCTGTCGGCGTACGACGTGGTGGTGAAGTCGCCGGGCATCTCGATCTACAAGCCGGCCGTGATCGCCGCGCAGGCGCAGGGCACCGTGTTCACCTCGGGCACCGCGCTGTGGTTTGGCGAGAACCCGGCCGCACGCGTGGTGGCGGTCACCGGTACGAAGGGCAAGAGCACCACCACCGCGCTGCTCGCGCACCTTGCGCGATCCCTGGGCGTGCGCACCGCGCTGGCCGGCAACATCGGCCTGCCGCTGCTGGAACTGCAGGGGCAGCCAGCCGAGCTGTGGGCGATCGAGCTGTCGAGTTTCCAGACCGGCGAAGCCGGTCCGGTCGAACTGGCGGTGATCACCAGCCTCTACGAGGAACACCTTGACTGGCACGGCTCGCGCGAGCGCTACGTGGCCGACAAGCTCAAGCTCGGTGACCAGGCGCGCATCCTGCTGGTGAACGGCCAGCAGGCCAACCTGCTGGCGCAGACCGCCGTCCATCCGGACCGCCGCGTGTTCGGCAACGCCCAAGGCTGGCACGTCGCCGACGGCTTCATCCGCCAGGGCGCACGCGAGGTGTTCCCGGTGGCGCAGCTCGGCGTGCCCGGCCTGCACAACGCGCTCAACGCCAGCGCCGCGCTGGCGGCGCTGGATCTGCTCGGCTACGACGCGCTGGCCGCGGCGCCGGCACTGGCCACCTTCCGCCCGCTGCCGCACCGGCTGCAGCCGCTGGGGCGGCGCGACGGACGCGACTGGATCAACGATTCCATCGCCACCACGCCGCCGGCCGTGGTCGCCGCGCTGGAGAGCCTGCCGGGCCGCGAGGTGGCGGTGCTGGTCGGCGGTTACGACCGCGGCGTGGACTGGGCACCGTTCGTCGCGTACGCGCAGGCGCATCCGCCGCGGGCGATCGTCTGCATGGGCGCGAACGGGCCGCGCATCGAGGCGGCGCTGCGCGCGGGGGCGGTCGCGTGTCCGGTCACGCGCGTGGCGGACCTGGCCATGGCGGTGGAGGCGGGGCGTGCCGCCACGCCCACGGGCGGCGTGGTGCTGATGTCGCCGGGCGCACCGAGTTTCGACCAGTTCAAGGACTACGCCGAGCGCGGCCGCCGTTTCGCCACGCTGGCCGGCTTCGAAGCCGACGCCACCGGCATCGATGGCCTCGGCATCCGCTGAGGCGCCGGTCGCCTGCCCGCTGTGCGGGGCGGTGACCGCGACGCCGTGGCGCGAAGCCACCGGGGTCTATCGACACTGCCCGCAGTGCGACCTGGTCAGCCGCGATCCGACCACCTGGCTGGACGATGCGGCCGAGCGCGCCTACTACGGCACCCACGACAACCGCGTCGACGACCCGGGTTACCGCCGGTTTCTCGCCCAGCTCGCCGAGCCGCTGATGGAGCGCCTGCCGCCCGGCGCGCGTGGCCTGGATTACGGCTGCGGTGCCGCGCCGGCGCTGGCGGCGATGCTCACCGCGGCCGGTTTTCCGACGGTCGGCTACGACCCTTTCTTCGCACCGGATGCGGGCCTGCTCGGCGCCCGCTACGACTTCGTGACCTGCACCGAGGTGCTTGAGCACATGCATGACCCGCGGCGCGACCTCGCCCGCATCGATGCGCTGCTCGTGCCGGGCGGTTGGCTGGGCGTGATGACCGAACTGCGCCCGCCGATGGCCGACTTCGCCCGCTGGCACTACCACCGCGACCCGAGCCACGTCGGCTTCCATTCGGAAGCGTCGCTGCGCTGGATCGCCGCCCGATTCGGCTGGGCGGTGACGGCGATCGGGCGCCGCGTCAGCCTGTTCCGGCGAGCGTAGCGCCGCCGGCTACGGTCCGGCGCGACGGACACGAAAAAGGGCGCGACGTTGCCGTCGCGCCCCGGGGTGTCACGATCTGTCAGGCCTCACCAGATCTTCACGCGCTGGTCCGGATCCAGGTACATCGTCTGGCCCGGCTTCACGTCGAACGCCTTGTACCAGTCGTCCATGTTGCGCACGGTCTCGGCGCGGAACTGCGCCGGGGCGTGCACGTCGGTGGCCGCGCGCACGCGGGCCGCGGCATCGCGGGTCTTCGAGCGCCAGGTCTCGCCGAAGGCGATGAAGAAGCGCTGGTCGCCGGTCAGGCCGTCGATCACCGGCGCCGGCTTGCCGCCGAGCGAGGCGTGGTAGGCGGCCAGCGCGGCGGTGAGGCCGGACACGTCGGCGATGTTCTCGCCCAGCGTCTGCTGGCCGTTGACGTGCACGCCCGGCAGGATCTCGTAGCCGTCGTACTGCTTGACCAGCTTCTGGCCCGCGGCCTCGAAGTGCTTGAGGTCGTCCGGCGTCCACCAGTTGGCCAGCTTGCCCTGCGCGTCGAAGTCGGCGCCGGTGTTGTCGAAGCTGTGGCTGATCTCGTGGCCGATCACTGCGCCGATCGAGCCGTAGTTCGCGGCCGGGTCGGCCTTCGGATCGAAGAACGGCGCCTCGAGGATCGCCGCCGGGAAGTTCAGCGCGTTCTGCAGCGGCAGGTTCACCGCGTTGACCGTCTGCGGGGTCATCCACCACTCGCCGCGGTCGACCGGCTGGCCGATCTTGGCGCGCTGGTGCTGGTACTCGAACTCGACGGCACGCAGATGGTTGCCCAGTGCGTCGTCCGGCTTTATCTCCAGCGAGCTGTAGTCGCGCCAGGTATCCGGATAGCCGACGCTGACGCGCAGCGTCTTGATCTTCTCCTTGGCCTTTTCCTTGGTGCCGGGGGTCATCCAGGCCAGCGTGTCGATGCGCTCGGCGAAGGCGTTGACGATGTTCTTCACCATCGCCTCGACCTCGGCCTTGGACGACGCGGGGAAATAGTCCTTCACGTAGATCTGGCCCACCGCATCGCCGAGGTCGGTGCTGGTGACGTCGATCGCGTCCTTGGCTCGCGGTTGCTGCTGCGGGATGCCCTGCAGGTCGTGGCCATAGAAGCCGAACGCCAGGTCGGCGTAGGCCTTGGGCAGCAGGCTGGCGCTGCTGTTGATGGTGTGGAAGCGCAGCAGGGTCTTCCAGGCCGACAGCGGCTCGCTGCCGACCAGCCTGGCCAGGCCGGAAACGGCGTTCGGCTGCCACACGTCGATGGTCTTCACGCCGTCGAGGCCGGCGGCCTTGAAGTAGGCCGGCCAATCCAGGCCCGGCGCCTTCTTGGCGAAGTCGGCGGTCGGCCACAGGTTGTTCGCCTTGTGCACGTCCTGGCTCTCGACCAGGCTGGTCTGTGCCTTGGCGATCTTGGTTTCCAGCGCGAGGATGGTGTTCGCTTCGGCCTCGGCGTTCTTGTCGCCGGCCTGCTTGAGCAGGGCCACGACATAGGCGTGGTACTGGTCGCGGGTGGTCTTGGTCGCGGCATCATCGGACAGGTAATAGTCGCGGCTGGGCAGGGCCAGGCCGCCCTGCAGCAGGTAGGCGATGTTCTGCGACGGGTCTTCCAGGCCCTGGGTGACGAACAGGCCGAACAGGTGGCTGGTGTGGAAGTTGGTGGCGTTGATCGGATCGACGTCGGCGCGCAGGCGGCTACCGAGCACCTTGGCCAGGTCGGCGCGGGACTTGATGCCTTCGATCGCCGACAGCTCCGGCTCGAGCGGCTTCAGGCCGGCCTTTTCGATCGCGTCGGTGTTCATGTACGCGGCGTAGTAGTCGGCGATCTTGCGCGCGTTCGAGCCGGCGGCCGGATTGCCTTCGCCGGCTTTCTGGATCAGCTCGGCGGTGCGCTTCTGGGCCAATTCGTAGAGCTTGAGGAACGAGCCGGTGCTGGAGCGATCCGCCGGGATCTGCGTGTCCTTGAACCAGGTGCCGTTGGTGTACTGGAAGAAGCCGTCACCGGCGGGCTTGGATTTGTCCATGCCGGCCAGGTCGATGCCGATCGGGGCCGGCGCGGGCGCGGCGGCGGTCTTCGGCGCGGTGCTTGCCGGGGCGGGGGCCTTCGACGAAGGGGCTTCGGAATGACCGCACGCGGCGAGCGCGGCGCAGACGGCGGTGGCAAGCATCCAGCGGGTTGGCTTCATCGGAGAACTCCGGGTGGGAAAATCCCCACACCATACGCCCACCGCCAGCGCCGTGCAGCATGACCGACGGCGCATGCGCTGCCGGAATCAGCGCTCCAGCCGGTAGTTGAGACTGGCGCGGCTGAAAGTCGTGGCATCTTGCGCCTCGAAGCTCCAGCGCTTGCTCAACCGGAAGCGCAGGGTGATCACCTGGCCGGGTTCGAACAGCCCCACGCCGTAGCTCAGGTACAGCCGCGGCGAGAGGTATTTGCCGACGGTGAACGCCGAGCTGCCGTTGAGTGCGTCGCTGCTCGATACGCCGATATCGTCGACGCCGAGCTGGGATCCGATGCGCTTGGCCAGCAGGTCCCCGCCGGCCGAACCCAGCGCCTGCGCGGCGGAGTTCACCATCGAGCCCTCGCCGCCCTTCACCTCCGACAGTGGCTTGCCGGTGATCAGGTAGGACAGCGCATCGGATTGCTCCATCACCGGCTGCGAGAACACCGTGAGCACCGGTCGTTGCGCCGTGCCGGACACGTACAGACCGACCTTCTGGCCCTCGTCGATGGTGGCGTTCGGGTTGAGCCGGCGCACCGCCCGGATGTCCAGCCGCGGGTTGTCGATCGGTGTGGTGGCGAACAGCAGCTGGCCGCGTTCGATCGACAGGTTCTGGCCGTAGGCGCGATAGGTTCCGGAGACGTCCACCTGGCCCTGGCCGGTGGTGGCGCGGCCGGGCCGCTCGCGCACGACCAACTGGCCACGCAGGTTGCCGTCCAGCCCCATGCCGACGAGATGGGTGCGCTCGCCCAGGTCCACGGCCACGGTGGCGCTGATCGGCATGGCTTTCGCCTTGTCCTCCTGCTGCTGCTCGTCGATCACCACGATGTCGGGCGAGGCCTTCGTGGCGCCCGCACCGGGCAGGCGCGAGACGTCGATGTCGGCGCTGTCCAGCGCCACGCGGCCGGTGACGTCCATGCCCTGGGCATCCTGCTTGAGCACCAGGGTTGGCGAGACGACCACGCGCGCTGCGGGAATGTCCGCGGCGGTGACCTGCTGGCCCTGGAACACCAGTTCGGTGGACGCATCGGCACCCAGCCCCACCGTACCGCGCACGCCCAGCGTGCCCTTGCCCGAACGCAGCGTGCCGTCCACGCGCAGCGCCCGGGTGTCGTTGGCCGCCAGCGTCACGTGGCCGTCGGTGAGTTTGAGACCGGCGGCGGGGATTTCCGCAGCGAGGCCGTCCAGCGTGGCGTTGCCCGCGAGGATGGGCGACCCCGCTGTGCCGCCAACCTGCAGGTGGCCGGCAAGCGAGCCCTTCACGTTGGCCAGCTCGCTGGAGAACAGTTCGACGAACCCGAGCTGGCCGAGCTGCACGTCCACGTTGCCGGCCAGGGTCCGGTTCGGCCCCGACAGCGACACCTGGCCATCGACGTGGCCGCCACCGTCGAGCAACGCGTGCACGGTGGCGTGCTGGCTGCTGGGGGCGAGCCTGGCCTGCAGGTCGAAATCGCGATAGGCGAGCAGGGGCTGGTCACCGTGGTCGGTGTAGGTGATCGAGCCGCCCGCGGAGCGGATCGACGCGTGGCCGGCGAGCGTGCCGTCGGTCTTGCGCTTCAGTTGCCCGTCGCCCTCCAGCGTGCCATCGGCGCGCATCGGCAGATCGGACAGGCCGGCCGCGTTGAGGATCAGTGCCAACGGCAGCGCGTGCAGGCGGTAGCTGGCGTCCAGCGTGCCAGCCGCGTCCTGGCTGGCCGATGCGCACAGCAGCGGATCGCCGGCGGACAGGCACAGCTCGCCTACCCGCCAGCCACCGTCGCGGTAGGCCAGCGCCGTGGCCTGCTGCAGCCGCCAGCGCGGCAGGCCCTCCGGGGCCAGGTCGAGCGTGCTGAGGGTGCCGGTCCAGGCGCCGTTGCGCAGTGAGCCGTCGAGCGCCAGCCGGCCGGACAGCTGGCGTCCGGCGGCATCGAGGGCGAGCCGGTGGGTTGCCTCGCTGCCTTCGGCCAGCAGGTGCAGGCGGTCGAACGCTAGCCCGCCGGCGAGCAGGCCCTGGCCGCGCGCGTCGAGCTTGCCGGCCAGCCGGCTGAGGTCGGGCAGGCCGACGACCAGTTGCAGGTGATCCAGCCGGTCCTGCCGCCAGCCCAGCCGGTCGCCCTGCAACGTGCCGTTGACACTCAGCCGCGGGGCCAGACCGCGGATCGTCAGATGTCCCTGCAGGCGACCGCCGGTGTCGGGCAGCCAGTCGGCCAGCGAAGCGACTGCCAGTCGCAGCTCGGCGTCGTTCTGCGCACCTGGCTTGCCTTCGGCGTGCAGCCGGCTGTTGCCGGAAGCGAGGTCCAGCGCGCCGTCCAGCACGCCCGCCGGCGACAGGTGCAGGTCGCCCTTGCCACGCAGCGCCCGCTGGCGCAGCGTGCCGGACAGCCGTTGCAGTGCCAGCGAGGCATCCCAGCCCTGCGCCTGTCGACGCCCCCGGGTGTGCAGTTCGGCGTCGATCGAACCCGGCCAGCCAGCGAGCAGTTCAGCGGGGTCGAAGGCCTTGGCCTGCACGTCGAGTTGCCAGCCCAGGGCCGGTTGCAGGTCGACGGTGCCGCTGGCGACCAGTTGCCCCTTCGGCTGCTTCAGGGTGAGCGTACGCAGCGCGATCGACGCCGGCGTGCCGGCGAGATCGATCGTCAGGTGCGCGGGCTGCCCGGGCGGCCCGATCGAGACATCGCCGTGGGCCTGAAAGTGTTCCGTGCTGCCCTTGGCGGACAGCGAGCCGTTCGTGGCCAGCGGCTGGCCGACCAGTTCCTTCGGCAGCACCACCCCTTTCCACTGCACGGCCAGGTCGGCGCTGACCGGCGTGGCGGCCAGCTGCACCAGACCGCTGGCCTTGAGCTGCCCGGCGATCTGCGGCGAGGCGAGGACGAGCTGTTCCAGTTGCAGGGTGTCGAGGTTGTCGCTCAGGCGCGCGCGCAGGGGTTGCAGCTGCAGCGTGGTGTCGTCCAGCTGTACGGTGCCGTCGATGCGACCGCCGCGACGGTCGCCGTTGGCCTTGAGCGACAGTGCCAGCGCATGCAGCGGCCCCTGGCCGAGGATCGGCGAGGGATCGAAGCGGGGCGCCTCGAGCGTCGCCGTCCACGGATAGTCGCCCTGCTGCTCCAGGGCGAGATCCAGCGTGGCGGCAGCCGGTCTGGCAAGCACGAGCCTGAGCTGTGCGTGGCGGCCATCGCCGTGGGCCTGCAGGTGGCCGCTCCACGTCGTGCGGCCCAGTTTCCAGGCGAAGTGGCCCGTGCCCTGGCCGCGGTAGTCGGTCGAGGCCAACTCGCCCTGCAGCTGCACCTGGCCATCCGGACCGGCGAGGTCGAGGCGATGCAGCGCGATGCCCCGGCCGGTCCAGCGGCCGGCGAGATCGATGCGATCGGCGGCGAACACCGGCTGCCCCCGTTGCGTGATGCGCAGTTGTCCCGTGTGCAGGCGGTCGATCTGCAGGTCCAGTGGTGGCTGCAGGTCGAAGCCGGTGCCCGTCGATGGCTGCGGCGAGGGCGGCGGCAGCGCGATCGCGATGCCGTCGGCATCCAGGTCCAGTACATGCACGCGTTTGCGCAGCAGCGCTCCGACGGACAGGTCCAGGCGGGCATGCGCGACCTGCACGTCCAGGCCTTGCGCATTGCGATAGCGCAGCCGTTCCAGCGTCATCGGGCCAGCCAGGCGGCCTCCGGCGTGGCCGACGCTGAGCGCGCCGTCGGTCGCCGCGCTGGCGCGGGCGATCGCGAAGCGCAGGCCGGCGCCGGTCCCGAGCAGCCAGCCCAGCCCCAGGCCGGCCGCCAGCAGCAGGGCCAGCAGGCCGATCGACAGCGCCCGCAGCCAGCGGCGGCGGGGACGGGCGGGGCGGGCGGCATCGGTCATGCGCGCATCCTCACAGGTCCGGCCCGATCACGATGTGCAGTTCGATGCCGTGCTTTTCCCGGCTGTGCACGGGGGTGCCGAGGTCGACGCGGACCATGCCCACCGGCGACAGCCAGCGCACACCGAGGCCGGCACCGATCTTGGGCCGGTAGTCGGTGCCGGTGAAGGCGTTGCCGGCATCGACGAAGGCGGCGATGCCCCAGCGCCTGGTGAAGTAGTGCTCCACCTCGGTGCTGGCCACCAGCAGATTGCGGCCGCCGATCACGCGGCCGTAGCTGTTCTTCGGGCCGATCGACTGGAAGCCGTAGCCGCGGATCGAACGGTCGCCGCCGGCGAAGAAGCGCAGCTGCGGCGGCAGCGCGTCGAAGTCGCCGGTAGTGGTCATGCCGGCGCTGCCGCGCAGGATCAGCCGGTTGCGGCCGAGGAAGGCGCGGATCCATTTCGCGTCGACGGTGACCTGGGCGAAGCGGGTGTCCGACAGCAGCGAGCCGGCCGTGCTGCGTACGGCGAGGTTGATCGACCAGCCCTTGCGCACGAAGGTGGGGTTGTCGCCGCGCTTGCGGGCCAGCGAGGCCTCGGCGAACACCAGCGTGCTGCGGCCGTGGTCGATGCCCGGTGCGTTGTCCGGCTCGCCGCTGCGCTTGCCTACGGTGAAGGTGCCGGACAGGGCGTGCACGCCCAGCGTGCGGGTCCAGCCGTGCCACAGCCGGGTGTCGTTGCCGACCAGTTCGAGCGTGCGCGACTGCGAGGTGTCGGTGTTGGCGTCGCGGTAGTTGGCGCCGAAGTTCAGGCTGTGCTGGTTCTTGCCGGGGCGCGGGATGGTGTAGAAGGTGGAGAGTGTCTTCAGCCGCTGTGCCACCACCAGCTCGTTCTTCCATTTGTGGCCGCGGTTGTTGACCCAGCGGCGTTCCACTCCGCCGCGCAGGCCGAAGCCGGTGTCGGTGCCGATGAACGGACCGCCGGTGTAGACCGTGCGCTTGGCCGGCACCAGTTGCACGCGCACGTTCACTGTGCCGCCTTGCGCGTCGTCGACGTCGGGCAGCACGTTGACGACCGAAAAGTAGTCGGCGCCGTTCAAGGCCTGCTGGAGGTCCAGCAGCTTGTCCTGCGAGAAATAGTCGCCCGGCCGGAACGGCACGTAGCGGTCCAGGAAGCCGTCGCGGAACTGCGAGCCCTCGAACTGCACCGGGCCGAAGCGATAGCGGCGGCCGGCTTGCCACGCCAGCCGGATCACCGCACTACGGTCGGCGCGGGTCACCTCGACCCGATGGGTGACCAGCTTCGCGGCGAGGAAGCCGTTGGCGGTGAGCTGGCCGCTCAGCGTGTCGCGGGCGGCGTCGTAGGCGCCGTCGTTGAGGGTCTGCCCCTTGAGCTGCTCGATGGCCCGGGCCGCGCGCCGGATCGGCCCGATCGCGAGCGCCGCCTCGTCGAGGTCCACGTGCACCGCGGTGATCTTCACCGGCTCGCCCGGCTTCACGTGCAGGGTGACGCGCCAGTCGGCGCCGGCCCGTTCCAGCCCGGCATCCACGCTGGCCTCGTAGTAGCCGTAGGGGCGAAGCGCTGCCGCCGCCTGGTCCGGCGCACGGGCGTAGAGCCGGCGCACCTGGGCGTCGCTGACGTCTCGCGTGGCGTATTGGGAGAGTTCCACACCGGCGGCGACCGCTGTCTTCAGCGGGTCGTCCACGCCCTCGACGACCAGCTTCACGCCGGCATGGGCCGCCGTGGCGCAGGCGAGCAGCACGAGCGCGCAGGCCTGGCAGCGAATGCGGTGCCACGGGGTCAGGGCGGGGACTCCTGTCGTTCGCGGGTACGATCCGCGCAGCTTAGCCAGCGCAGGGTTCCGGCGGAGTGAATGCCGGAACCGTGGGTGCAGGCGATCGCCGGCAGGGAGGTGGAATGCCCGTCCATGAGCATCGTCCGTGAGCGCTCAGCGGCGGCGCTCAGCCCGCCTTGTCGCCCGCCTTGTGGGCGATCCACGCGCCGATGATGGCGGAGAAATAGGGGATCGCCTGCGCGCCGAGGATGAACATCCACAGCGTGCCCTCGATGTAGCGCGTGCCGTAGGACAGCGCCATGCCGACGATGCAGCAGACCAGCGCGATCGCCATCAGCAGTTCCTCGCGCACCGGGGCGAACGCGGCGAAGCCGGACTCGCCCAGCCGGCGGCTCTTCGCGGTGACCACGAACGAGGTCTTCTCGCGCGTCAGGCCGTGCAGGATGCCGCGGGCGATGGCGTGGCTCAGGCTCATGCTGGCCAGCGAGGCCATCAGCGTGTCGTACCAGCCGCAGGGGACGCGGGCGCGGTACAGCACGATGCCGAAGATCGCCTTGGCGAAGAAGAAGCCGATCACCGGGATCAGGAACAGCTGCATCGGCAGGCTGAAGTACTGCGGGAAGGCCACCATGCCGGCGGTCCAGAACAGCGCCATCAGGGTGAAGATCAGGTGCAGCGCGTCGGCGAACCAGCTGAACCAGCCGGTGAGGAAGTGGAAGCGCTGGCCGGCCGACAGCGGGCCCTTCTTCACCATCCAGTTCCAGCGCCCCTTGAGGATCTGCATCGCGCCGAACGCCCAGCGGTAGCGCTGGCTCTTGTACGCCTTGAAGTCGGCGGGGGTCAGGCCCTTGCCCATCAGCTCGTCGACGTAGACCAGCTCGTAGCCGGCGTGCATCAGGCGCAGGCCGAGTTCGGCGTCCTCGCAGATGGTCCATTCCGACCAGCCGCCGGTGCCTTCCAGCGCGCTCCGCCGCACCATGGTCATGGTGCCGTGCTGGATGATCGCGTTGCGCTCGTTGCGATGGTGCATGCCGATGCGGAAGAAGCCGTCGAACTCCCAGGCGGTCATGCGGCGGAAGCGGTTGTGCTCGAAGTCGCGGTGCGCCTGAGGGCACTGCACCACGGCCACCTTCGGGTCGTGGAAGTAGCCGGTGAGGGTGGACAGCCAGTCGCGGCGCACCTCGTAGTCGGCGTCGATCACCGCGACCACGTCGGCGCGCGGGTCGGTCTCCTTCAGGCCGAAGTTCAACGCGCCGGCCTTGAAGCCGGGCCACGGTTCGAGGTGGAAGAAGCGGAAGCGCGGCCCAAGCTTTTCGCAGTACGCCTGCACCGGCTTCCAGATGTCCGGGTTCTTGGTGTTGTTGTCGATCACCAGCACTTCGAAGTTGTCGTAGTCGAGCGCGGCGAGCGAATCGAGGGTGACCTGCACCATCTCCGGCGGCTCGTTGTAGCAGGCCAGGTGGATCGACACGAACGGCTGCTTCTCCGGCGGATCCGGGCGCAGCATGCCGGCGTGGCGCACCCACTTCTCCTGCCACAGCACCTCGGTGAATTCGAAGCCGTTGATCAGCAGGATGGCGAGGATCGCGATCTGGGCCGGGAACAGCAGCACCAGCATCGTCCAGTCCACCCAGCTCAGGTAGAAGTTGAACGGCAGCGTCGCCGACCAGACGATCAGCCCGCAGGCCAGCTGGATCAGCGCAGCGAAGAAGAACCGGCCCATCAGCTTGAAGCGGCTGAAGCGGCGGCCGAACCAGATCATCGGCAGCAGCGCCAGCAGGCTCGCGGCCAGCGCCTTGGCCGGCCAGGAGGTGTCCTCCACCACCGGTCCGGTGAACGGGAATTTCGGCTGCCGGTCGGCGTTGAAGATGCCCCAGTAGGCGCCGGTGCGGCCCTCGCCGAGGGACTCCTTCCACGGCTGGTCGAACGCTTCCAGCAGGTAGTAGTCGATGTGCCGCGCCTGGGCGGCATTGAGCCAGTGGCGGATGAAGATCGCCTCGTTGGACACCGACGGCAGCGCGTATTTCTGGCGGTCGCCGTTGGACGGCCAGCCGATCTCGCCCACCACGATGTGCCGGTTGGGATACATCCGCTGGATGTTGTCGTAGGCGCCCAGCGCCGCGTTCAGGGCGTCGTCGCGATCCGGGTCGACATTGGTGCCGATGCCGTTCCAGAACGGGAACAGGTGGATGGTGATGAAATCCACGTGCTGGGCCAGCTCGGGGTACTTGATCCAGATGTAGTCCGGCTCGGCGATCGACACCGGCTGGCGCACGTGGGCGCGCACCCGGTCGAGGTAGCGGATCATCTGCTCCAGCGTCTGGTCGCCTCGGAACAGCACCTCGTTGCCCACGATCACCTTGTCGATGGTGTCCGGGTAGCGGTTGGCCAGCGCGATCAGCTGGTCGATCTCGCGCTCGTTGTTGCCGCGGCGCGTGTCGATGTTGGCGCCGGCCATCACCTTCAGGCCGTCCTGGTGCGCCAGCCGGTAGACCTGCGGGTTCTCCAGCGTGGAGTAGGTGCGGATGTGCCCGGTGTACTTGCGCAGCAGCTTCAGGTCGCCGTCGATCTGGTCGTCGCTGGGGAAGTCCTGCTTGAGCGGGTTCTGGTAGCGCTGGAACAGCGACACCGAAAAGCCGTTGATCGGTCCGCGCCAGTCGTCCGGTCCGTGCGGCCGATTGCCCCACCACCACAGGCCGAGGTTCATGGCGGCCACGATGACCGCAAGCAGGAGGGCTACCAGCAGGGGATGGCGACTGTCGTTCGTGGCTTGCGTGGCGCTCAAGAAGGATCCCCGTGAAAGCCTCCGAATCGAAGGCTGGAAAGCCCGCGGAGCTTACCGAAACCCGGGCGACGGGCCAATCAAACCGGGGCCGCGTGGTCAGCCGCGCCTCAGCCCCGGCGCGTTCCCGCCGTCTTTCTCCCCGGCATTGCGTCGAGCCTCCGCTGGCCCGATCCTCTGTCCTACCGTTGAAATGGCGTGCAAACGATGCAGGAGCTGCCGCACGAACCGGTGCACCTGTCCGGGGAACAACTGGTCCGCCTGATGGAGCTGCAGCGCCGGCTGCTCGACCTGGTGGCGCATGAGGGACCGTTGCCGGAGCGGCTGGACGCGGCTTGCCGCCTGTTCGAGTCCTTCGTGCCGGGCGCCATGGCCACGGTGATGCGGCTGGGGCCGTCCGGGCGACTGCACTTCGCCAGCGCGCCCAGCGTGCCGGCCGCCGTCCGCGAGCTGCTGGACGGCGTCGTCCCGGGACCGGAATCCGGATCCTGCGCGTGCGCGGCCTGGACCGGCGAACCCGCCTTCGTCAGCGATGCCTGCGAGGACCCGCGCTGGGCCTCGCTGCGGGACGTGGCGGCGGAGCACGGCATCGGCGCCTGCTGGTCGGCCCCGGTGCGGCTGCGTTCACGGGAGGTGGCGGGCACCTTCGCGTTGACCTCCCTCCAGCGTCGCCTGCCGGACGTGCTGCATCGCCAGCTGATGGAGCTGGGGGCAGGCGTGGCCGGCCTGCTGTTCGATCAGGCGGCGGAGCATGAGCGCCAGGAGGCCGAGGGTGCGGAGCTGCGGCGTATGGCGCTGGTGGCCTCCCGGGTGCCGGTCGGGGTGGCGATCACCGATCTCGATGGGCGCATCCAATGGGTGAACGAAGGCTTCCGCGGGCTCGGTGGCCTTGGCGACGAGGCGTTGCTCGGGCATCTCCGCAGCGAGGTGATGCTGGGTGAGCGCACCGACCGGAAGGCCCTGCAGGCCCTGCATGAGGCGATCGCCGCGGGCCAGTCGTTCGCCGGGATGCTGGTGAACTACCGGCAGGACGGCGGTTTCGCCATCGTGCAGGTCGCCAGCACGCCGCGGCGCGACGCCGCGGGACGCTGCGAGGGGGCGCTGCTGGTGGAGACCGACGTCACCGCCAGCCGTCGTCTGGCCGAATTCAATGCCCTGCTGGCCGAGGTCACCGAGTGCGCCTCCGCCTACGACGATGCCGTGCCGCTGCTGCAGCGTGTCTGCGAGCTGGCGGTCGGGCATGCCGGGCTGTGCCTGGCCTGGATCGGCCGGCCGGGGCCGGACGGCTGGTTCGAGTTCCTCGCCAGCGCCGGCCCGGCGATCGGCTATCTGGAGGGCCTGCGGATCAGCGCGGATCCGACGCTGCCGGAAGGGGGCGGGTCCAGCGGGCGTACCTGGCGCGAGGGCATCGGCTACTATAACCGCTCGTTCGCCCACGCCGGTTTTCTCGCTCCTTGGCGGGAGCGCGCCGCCCGCTTCGCCATCGGCGCCAGTGCCACGCTGCCGATCCGGCGGGGCGGTCGCATGTGGGCGGTGCTCACCGTCTACCACCTGCGCGAGGACATGTTCGATGCCGAGCTGCGGACGGTGCTCGAAGCCATCGCCGGCAGCATCTCGCGCGGCCTCGACCGGCTCGACCTGGTCCACCGTGAACGCGAGATCCAGGCACTCAATCGCTCCATGCTCGACAGCGCCACGGTGGGCGTGGTGCTGCTGCGCGACCGGGTCGTGGCGCGGGCCAACGAGCGCGCCGCGCAACTGCTCGGGGCCGCCGGTGCGGAGGCACTGCTCGGCGTTCGCGCGATGGACCTTTACGCCGACCCCGCACAGGGCCAGGCCATGCCCAGGCGCATCGCGGAGGCGTTCGCGAAGGACGGGCGCGCGGTGATGGAAGTGGCGTTCCGGCGCCTCGACGGTGGCCAGGCCTGGCTGCGGATCGAGGGAGCCCCCTTCCCGCGAACCGGCTTCGACCAGATCTGGACGCTGGTCGACATCAGCGGGCAGCGCGAGGCGCTGGCTTCCCAGGCGCTGCTGGCGCGCGCGCTCGCATCGGTCAAAGAGGGCGTGATCATCACCGATGCCGAACAGCGCACGGTCTACGTGAACCGCGCCTTCGAGACGATCACCGGATACGGCCCTGACGACATCCTCGGTCGCAACTGCAGCCTGCTGCAGGGCGAGCTGACCGATCCGGCCATGCGCGCCCGGATCACCAGGCGGCTGGCAGCCAGGGAGAGTTTCGAGGGCGAGATCCTCAACTACCGCAAGGACGGCCGCAGCTTCTGGAACCTGCTGGCGATCACGCCGCTGCGTGACGAGGCCGGGCAGCTGACCCATTTCGTGGGCGTCCAGCGCAACATCGACGAGATCCGCGCCTTGCGCGACCGGCTCGAGTATCTGGCCTTCCACGACGACCTCACCAGCCTGCCGAACCAGCGCGAGCTGGACCGCCACCTGCCGGGCGCGATCGCTGCCGCCCAGGCCGCGCGGCGGGCGCTGGCGGTCGGCAAGATCGACCTGGACGATTTCAAGGCGGTCAACGAGACCTTCGGTCCGACCCGCGGCGACCAGCTGCTGCAGCAGCTGTCCCAGCGCATGCGCGAGCGACTCGCGCCGGGCGAGTTCCTGGCGCGTGTGGGCGGCGATGAATTCGTGGTGGTGTTCTCCAGCCGTGCTCCCGGGTTCACCGACGACGAACTGGAGGGTTGTGCGCGCCGGCTCGGCGAGGCGTTTGCCGGTCCCGTGCCGCTGGCGCCAGGCCTGCAGGCCGAGGTCTCTCCGAGCATGGGCATCGCGGTGTTTCCCGAAGACGGCGCCGAGGGCGGACTGCTGCTGCGCTACGCCGAGGAGGCGCTCTACCAGTGCAAACAGAACCGGCGCAGCCGCAGTCGCTGGTGGCTCCGTCATGGCGCGACGCCCTCGATGGATGCGCACACCGAACAGGCCATCGCAGCCTACGGAGAGGAGGCGTCGCGCCTGCTGCACAAGGTGGCGCCGCAGACGGAGGCGGTGAAACGGGCGTTCATCGACGAGTTCTACGAGCGCCTGGGCGACGAACCGCATTCGCGCGAAATACTCGAGGGACTGGCGCCGGACGACCTCGCCCGCCTGCGTGAGCATCAGGGCGAGCACCTGCGCCAGTTGGCTGGTGGCGACCTGTCGCAGGCGCGGCTGCGGGAGGACAGCCGGCGGGTGGGACGCATCCATGCCCTGGTCGGGGTGGACGGGGCCCAGCTCCTGTACTGGATGGCTGTTTACCGCGAAATGCTGAGCGCCCACTTCAACGCCCAGCCGATGAATGCGCGCGAGCGCTACCAGTTGGTGCAACTGCTCGACCAGCGCATCCGGGACGACATGCAGTTCCAACTGCAGGCCCAGGCCGAGACGAACGAGCAGTTCGTGGAAATGGTGATGCAGGCGCTGCCAGCCTCGTGGGCATCGTGGTCGGATGCGGTAGGTGCCGAGCTTGCCCAGCTTGGTCGCATGCCCGGCATTGCCTGTGCGCTGGTTCTGCGCCAGAGCTCCGAGGGAGTGTTCAGCGTCGAGGGAAGCGACGGCCCGCTGGCACCGCAGGTGACGTCGCTGTTCGCCGCAAAAGGTGGCGAGGTCGGGCCGTTGCAGCCGCCATCCGATTCGCTGCTGATGCGCGCCTGGCAGTCCGGCCAGGTGCACGCATCTTCTTCGCTCGTACGGCGCGCCCGCGCAGACAGCTGGGGAGCGCTGGACGAACACATGCTGCGACTGGGGATCCGTGCCGGTGCCCATCTCCCGGTGCTGGACGCACAGGGGCAGCCGGTCGCGATGCTCGTCGTGCTTGGCCGGTTCCCCCGCCAGTTCGGCAGTACGGTGATGCAGCAGTTCGTCCGCAGCCTGCAGCAGCGCTGGAGCGAGATCTGGCAGCGCAGCCTGCGCCCACCGCCGCCCGTCTCGCAGGAGCAGGCACTGGCCTATCGCCGGCGGCTGTTCGAGGGTGGGCTGCGCATGGCGATGCAGCCCATCGTGGACCTGCGCGACGGGCGGCTGGCCAAGGTCGAGGCCCTGGCGCGGCTGGTGCTGGAGGACGGCACGGTGATCGCTCCGGACGTGTTCATCCCGCTGCTGCGCCAGGCCGAACTGGACCGGCTGTTCGTGTGCGGACTCGATCAGGCACTCGCGGCCCTGGTCGCCTGGGAGGCCGAGGGGCTGGTGGTGGACGTGTCGATCAACCTGCCACCGTTGACACTGGCCGAGCCGGCCTGCGCGTCGTGGGTGGCCGAGGCGCTGGGCCGGCACGGCGTGGCGCCGCACCGGCTGGTGCTGGAGGTGCTGGAGACGCAGCAGTTCGAGGAAGTGGTGCGTGACGACAACGTGCAGCGCCTGCTCGACCTGGGTGTGCAACTGGCGATGGACGACCTCGGCTCCGGCTACAGCAGCCTGCGCCGGCTGGCCAGCGTGCCGTTCAGCGCGATCAAGGTCGACCAGGACCTGCTCAAACGCATGCGCAGCGAGCCGACGCAGACCATCAGCCTGGTCAGCGCGGTGATCCAGATGGGCCGGGACTTCGGCTGCGATGTCGTGGTTGAGGGGCTTGAGGATGCCGGCATGATCGAGGTCGCCCGTCTGCTCGGTGCCCGCTACGGCCAGGGCTACGGGTTGGGCCGGCCCATGCCCGCCGACGTGCTGGTCCGTTGGCATCGCGAGGCGAGCCTGCCCGACTCGTCCGCGCCGCTTTCCACACTCATCGGGGCAGTGGCCTTCCAGTGGTGGTCGATCCGCCATCGTCCGTTGCACGGACCGGCGCTCGAAACCTGCCCGATGACGGCGTTGCTGTCCCGGCTCGGCGAGGGCGCGCAGGATATGCGTGCACTCCATGATCGTCTGCATGCCGGGCCGCACGGCGAGGCGGTCGCTCAGGACCTGCTCGATGCGCTCGAGGCGATGATGGGCGCGCGCGCGGCGGACTAGCGCTCCGCCACGCCTGCATGGGCTGAATTTTTGCGGCGGCGCGTGGTCTGCGCTTGCGCTGTCCGCATGTCATGCGCGCAAGTTCCTGCTGGTCCCTCGGGGTGGTAGGGCAAGCGCGCTCCGTTGCGTTGACCAACACGGCGGATTCGTTTCGCCTTGCCGGCCTCGCGCTCTGCGCACGCTGCGGCTCGCGGGCAGCTGGGCAGGACATTTTCTGGAACCGAAGGAAGGAATCGATGAGAAAGAGTGCGATGAGTGCGGCGATCGGCTTACTGCTGGCGGTCGGCGCGATCACCCAGGCAACGGCGGCCACGGCCCCGTCCGAGGTCACCCGTGCCACGCTGGACAACGGACTGCGCGTGGTGATCGTGCGCGACACGCTGGCACCGGTGGTGACCACCGAACTGAACTACCTGGCCGGTTCCGACGAAGTGCCGGCGGCGTTCCCCGGCACGGCGCACGCGATGGAGCACATGATGTTCCGCGGCAGCCCCGGTCTCACCAAGGACCAGCTCGCGGCGATCGCGGCGAACATGGGCGGCGCGTTCAACGCTGACACCACCCAGGGGGTCACCCAGTACTACTTTGTCACCCCGTCGCAGGACCTGGACGTGGCGCTGCACGTCGAGTCGCTGCGCATGCGCGGCGTGGACGTGACCGACAAGGCCTGGGCCAAGGAGCGCGGCGCGATCGAGCAGGAGGTCTCGCGCGACCTGTCCAACCCCTCGTACAAGGCCTACGAGCAGCTGCAGGCGCAGCTGTTCGCCGGCACGCCCTACGAACACACCCCGCTGGGCACGCGCGACTCGTTCGACAAGACCACCGCGGCGATGCTCAAGCAGTTCCACGACACCTGGTACGCGCCGAACAATGCGATCCTGGTGATCGCCGGCGACGTCGATCCGGCCGCCACGCTGGCCAGGGTGAAGCGGGAGTTCGGCGACATCCCGCGCAGCCACATGCCATCGCGACCGACCTTCGACTTCCGGCCGGTGCAGGCCAAGCAGGTCGCATTGCCGACCGACAGCCCTTACGGTTCGGTCTATCTCGCCTACCGCCTGCCGGGCATGAAGGCGAAGGATTACGCCGCGGCCATGGTGCTCGGCGAGGCGCTGGGTTCCAAGCGTGCCGAGCTGTTCGGCATGGGCATGGATGGCACGGCGTTGTTCGGCGGCTTCGCCGCGCAGTTCATGCCGCAGGCCGGCTTCGGCATGGCGATCGGCATCTTCCCGCGCGGCGGCAACCCCAAGCCGGTGCTGGCGCGCATGCAGACCATCCTGGCGCAGGCCGCCAGCAAAGGTGTGGATCCGGCTCTGGTCGAGGCGGCGAAGCGTCAGGCGGTCGCCGCGCTGGAGTTCAAGAAGAATTCCGTGGACGGTCTGGCCAATGCCTGGTCGCAGGCGCTGGCCTTCGAGGGCCTGGATTCGCCGGATGCGATCAGGCAGGCGATCGAGGCGGTGACGCCGGCGCAGGTGAACGCGCTGGCCAAGGCCACCTTCGATCCTGCGCATGCGGTGACCGCGGTGCTGACCCCGGAGAGCTCGGGCAAGCCGGTGGCCGGCAAGGGCTTTGGCGGTGCCGAGAGCTTCGCCTCCAGCCCGGACAAGCCGGTGCAATTGCCTGAGTGGGCAGCCAAGGCATTTGCCAAGCTGAGCGTGCCCAAGTCGTCGCTGCATCCGGTGGACTACACCCTGGCCAACGGCATGCGGCTGATCGTGCAACCGGAGACCATCAGCAACACGGTGGTGGCCTTCGGCCGCGTGCAGACCAACCAGGACCTGCAGGCGCCCAAGGGCGAGGAAGGCGTGGAGGATGTACTGGGCCAGTTGTTCCAGTTCGGCACCACTCACCTCAACCGCCTGCAGTATCAGGCCGCGCTCGATGCCATCAGTGCCCGCGCTTCCGCCGGTACGAGCTTCTCGCTGGCGGTGCCGGTGGCGCACTTCACCGAGGGCATGAAGCTGCTGGCCGATGCCGAGCTGCATCCGGCATTGCCGGCGCAGGCTTTCCCGATCGTGCAGCGGCAGACCGCCGGCTTCGTCGCCGGACAGGTGCAGTCGCCGGATTTCCTGACCCAGATCGGGCTGGACCGGGCCTTGCTGCCGGCCGGTGATGCAGAGCTGCGCCACGCCGCGCCGCAAAGCGTGATGGGACTGACCCTGGACAAGGTGAAGCAGTACTACGCGCAGGTGTTCCGACCGGACATGACCACCCTGGTGGTGGTCGGCAAGGTCGATCCGGCGCAGGTGAAACAGGTGGTCGAGCAGGCCTTCGGCGAGTGGAAGGCGAGTGGGCCGAAGCCTGACGTGGACTACGCCGCGGTGCCGGCGAACAAGGCCGGCCAGCTGCACGTGCCCGACACCAGCGCCAGCCAGGACAGCGTGACGATGGCGCAGACCATCGACGTCACCCGCAACGATCCGGACCGCTTCGCGTTGGCTGTCGGCAACGAGGTGCTGGGCGGTGGTTTCTACGCCTCGCGGCTGTATCACGACCTGCGTGATACCCGCGGCCTGGTCTACAGCGTCGGCACCAGCTTCGACTTCGGCAAGAACCGCAGCACCTACTCGGTGGATTACGGTGCCGACCCGGACAAGGTGAAGGCGGCCAGCGCGCTGGTGGTGCAGGACCTGAAGCAGATGCAGACGACGCCGGTATCGCCGGCCGACCTGGATCGCGCCAAGGGCATCCTGTTGCGCCAGATGCCGCTGGGCGAATCCAGCTTCGGCGGCATCGGCGGGCAACTGCTCGGCCTGGCCATCGAGGGCAAGCCGCTGGACGCGACCACGGTCGCGGCCAGGCACTACCTGGAGATGACCGCGCCGCAGGTGCAGCAGGCGTTCGCCAGGCACGTGCGGCCGGATGCCTTCGTTACGGCGGTGAAGGGGCCGGCGCCGAAGGGTTGATCAGGGACCGGCGGTGGGCCGTGTGCTCACCGCCTTGCGCGAGGGAGACGACATGAAGGAAGCGAAGCCCTATCCCCTCATGCGGCGAGGGTGGCGCGAGCGATGGACCGACGGCGAACTCCTGCCGGACCTCGCGGAAATGCTCGCCCCACCGCTGATCGTCTTCATCGTTGCGGCCTGCTTATTCAGCTGGCATGCGGCGTCGAGCGCGATGTTCGTCGCGTTCGGAGCCCTGCTTGGTAGCGGGCTTTCCCGCGCGCCGATGCGTCTCCGGATGATCGATCCGTCCGACCGGGAGGCGATCCTGGATTGGCTCGCCCGCAACCAGTACCGGCATGGACCCAAGGGTTGGGTTCCTGACCTGCCGCGCCTGATGCGCATGCGGGCCGACACGATCCGGCTCACCGACAGCGAAGTGATCGGTCCGCGGAAGGCGTTGCAGCCGTTGCGCCGCGCGTTGACGGAACGACCCGGGGGGCCCGCTGGCGCATGAAAAGGCCCGCAATCGGCGGGCCTCGTTGTGCATACCGGGCGGGACCGGCTCACTTCAGCAGCGAGCGCAGCATCCACGCGGTCTTCTCGTGCTCCTTCAGGCGGCCGGTGACCATGTCGGCGGTGCCCTCGTCGCCGGCCTTGTCGGCCACCTTGATCGTCTCGCGGGCGGTGTGCGCCACGATCTCGTGGCCTTCCACCAGCTGGGCGACCATGTCCTTCCAGTCCGGCACACCGGCTTCTTCCTTGATCGCGCTCAGCTTGCCGAACTGGCTGTAGGAGCCGGGGGCGAACACGTCCAGCGTGCGGATGCGCTCGGCGACCTCGTCGGCGGCCAGCCACAGCTCGTTGTACTGGGTCTCGAACATTGCGTGCAGGCTGTTGAACTGCGGGCCGGTCACGTTCCAGTGGAAGCTGTGGGTCTTCAGGTACAGCGAATAGGTGTCGGCCAAGAGCTTGGACAGATGCTTGGCGATCGCTTCACGGTCCTTCTTGGCAATACCGATGTTCATGGCCATGGGGGCTCCTTCGGGTGGCTTGTCGCGTCAGGGTTTCCAGCATAGTCGGCGGCACCGTGGCGGTGAAATGAAACCTGCCGATGCTCGCGATAGGCAGCCGCTATCATGTGCGGTCCCATGAATGATCCAGCCGCCCCTGCTTCCCTCCCGGCATCCCGCCTGCGCGAACTGCGCCAGGCGCTGGATGGCGTGTGCACCCGCGATTTCGGTCGCCTGCTCGGCCGCTGGCGCGCGCTGTCGCGCCAGGGCGATCAGCGCAAGGCCGAGGCGCTGGCCGCGGCCATCGCGGCCTCCATTGCCACGCGTCGCGCCCGCGCCGAGGCCAAGCCGGCGATCCGGCTGGACGAGTCGCTGCCGATCACCGCGCGCGCGGACGAGATCGTCGAGCTGATCCGCAAGCACCAGGTGGTGGTGATCGCCGGCGAGACCGGCTCGGGCAAGACCACCCAGCTGCCCAAGCTGTGCCTGGCCGCCGGGCGTGGCGAGGCCGGCATGATCGGTTGCACCCAGCCGCGCCGGCTGGCGGCGCGCTCGGTCGCCGCCCGCGTGGCGGAAGAGCTGGGTACCACGCTTGGCGACCAGGTCGGCTTCCAGGTGCGCTTCACCGACAAGGTGTCCGAACGCAGCCTGGTGAAGTTCATGACCGACGGCATCCTGCTGGCCGAGACGCAGGGCGATACGTGGCTGTCGAGCTACGACACGATCATCATCGACGAGGCGCACGAGCGCAGCCTCAACATCGACTTCCTGCTCGGCTACCTGAAGCGTCTGGCGAGCAAGCGGCCGGAGCTGAAGATCATCGTCACCTCGGCGACGATCGACACCGCGCGTTTCGCCGAGCACTTCGACGACGCACCGGTGGTGTCGGTTGAGGGGCGCGCGTATCCGGTGGAGCTGCGCTGGCGTCCAGTTGATGGCGACACCGCCGGCAAAGGCCGCGGCGACATGCAGCAGGGTAGCGCCGAGCACATCGCCCAGGTCATCGACGAGATCGTCGCCGACCGCAGCCTGGGTGGCGGCCCTGGCGACGTGCTGGTGTTCCTCCCCGGTGAGCGCGAGATCCGCGACGCGCACCTGCTGCTGTCGCGCCGGCAGTACCGCGAGACCGAGATCCTGCCGCTGTACGCGCGGCTCTCCGCTGCCGACCAGGACCGCGTGTTCAAGCCCGGTCCGAAGCGTCGCGTGGTGCTCGCCACCAACGTCGCCGAAACCTCGCTGACCGTGCCGCGCATCCGCTACGTGGTGGACACCGGCACCGCGCGGGTGAAGCGCTACAGCCAGCGCAGCCAGCTCGAACGGCTGCATGTGGAGCCGGTGTCGCAGGCGGCCGCGGACCAGCGCAAGGGCCGCTGCGGACGTATCGGTCCGGGTATCTGCTATCGCCTCTACGACGAGGCGGACTTCGCTGCGCGACAGGCCTACACCGACCCGGAACTGCTGCGTTCCTCGCTGGCCAACGTGATCCTGCGCATGCTCGCGCTGAAGCTGGGCGAGGTGGACGAGTTCCCGTTCCTGGAGGCGCCCGATCCGCGCGTGGTGGCCGACGGCTACCGCCGGCTGGCGGAGATCTCGGCGATCGACGACAAGCGCACGCTCACCGCGATCGGCCGCGACCTGGCGCGCTTGCCGATCGACGTGCAGCTGGCGCGCATGCTGGTGGAGGCGCGCCGGCTCGGCTGCCTGCGCGAACTGCTCACCGTGGTGTCCTTCCTCAGCATCCAAGACCCGCGCGAACGTCCGGCCGACGCGCGCCAGCAGGCCGATGCGGCGCACGCGGTGTTCGCCGATCCGAAGTCCGACTTCCTCGGCGTGCTCAACCTGTGGCGCGCCTACCACGCGGCCAGCGAGGAGCTGACCCAGTCCAAGCTGCGCGACTGGTGCTCGCGGCATTTCCTGTCGTTCCTGCGCATGCGCGAGTGGCGCGAGCTGCATCGGCAGCTGCTGCTGGTGGTGGACGAGATGGGCTGGGCGAGCCGCGAGGGTTCCGCCGTCGAAGCAGCGCTAGGCGACCAGGCTGTGGCTCCGTCGCAGGGGCGCGGCCGGCCCAGCCGGGCCGAAGCCGCACGACCGGGGCGGCGTGGTGGCAAGCCGGAGAACGGGCAGGGCGGGGCGACGGTGCAGATACGTGGCCGCCGGCCGTCGGCGCCGGACAAGGCATCGCCCGTACCGGTCGACGACGAGGCCGCCGCCAGCCGGCTGTTCGAGGCCATCCATCGCAGCCTGCTGGCCGGCCTGCCGACCCAAGTCGGTCGTAAGGACGAGAAGGGCGTGTTCCGCGGTACCCGCGAGCGACGCTTCCAGGTATTCCCCGGCTCGGCACTGGCCAAGCTGCCGCCGAACTGGGTGTTCGCCGCGCAGATCCTGGATATCGGCGGCAAGGTCTGGGGCATGATGTGCGCCCGCGTCGAGCCGCAGTGGATCGAGGAGCAGGCCGCGCACCTGGTCAAGGCCAGCTGCCGCGAGCCGCACTGGTCGCGCAAGCGCGGCTGCGTGGTGGCCTACGAGCAGGTGAGCTTGTTCGGGCTGAACCTGGTCGAGCGGCGCGCGGTGACCTTCCAGTCGCAGGACCCGCCGCTGGCGCACCGGATCTTCCTGCGCGAGGCGCTGGCGCGTGGCGACATCGATGCGAAGGTCGACTTCGTGCGCGCCAACCAGCGCGTGCTGGAAGACGCGCGCGGCATCGAGGCGAAGCAGCGGCGCGAAGGCCTGATCCGTCACGAGGACGAACTGGTCGGCTTCTTCGAAGGCAAGCTGCCGGAGGACATCGCCAGCAGCCGCGCGCTGGAGGCATGGCATCGCCGCGCGCGACCGGCCGAGCAGGCGGCGCTGCGCTGGTCGATCGACGACGTGCTGGTCGGTGGCGCCGGGCTGGATCCTAAGGCGTTCCCGGCAGCGATGGACATCGGCACCCAGCGCTACCGGCTGGAATACCGCTTCGTGCCCGGCGACGAGGCCGACGGCGTCACCCTGCACCTGCCGCTGGCGATGCTCAACGCGCTGCCCACCGCGCGCTGCGAATGGCTGGTGCCGGGCCTGCTGGGCGAGAAGGTGGCCGAACTGATCCGCGGCCTGCCCAAGGCGCTGCGACGGAACTTCGTCCCCGCGCCGGATTTCGCCCGCGCCTTCGTCGAGGCCGAGGCGCCGCGCGACGAGCCGCTGGCCAAGGCGCTGGCCGCTTTCCTCAAGCGCACCACCGGCGTGGAGATCACCGCTGCCGAGTTCGCCGCGGTCGAGCTGCCGCCGCACTTTTCCATGCGCTACCGCCTGCACGACGACAGTGGCCGCACGCTGGCCGCTTCGCGCGATCTCGCCGCGCTGCGCGGTCAGTGGGAGGGGCAGGCACGCGAGGCGTTCTCGCGCAAGACCGATGTCGAGCTGATGCGCGAGGACGTCGCCAGCTGGGACTTCGACGAGATTCCGCCCGAGGTGCGTTCGGCCGGTGGCCTGCTCGCCTTCCCGGCGCTGGTGGACCTCGGCGAGACGGTGGCGCTGCGCGTGTTCGAGCGCCGCGACGAGGCGGCCGAAGCGCATCGCGAGGGTGTGGTGCGCCTGCTGCGCAACGCGCTGGCCAGCGACATGAAGCAGGCGCGTCGGCGCTTGCCGATCGCCAATGCGCTGTCGCTGAAGTACGCGCCGCTGGGCAGTGTCGACGGTTTGCGTGAGGAGCTGCTCGAAGGCGGCTTCGCCGACCTGCTCGAGCGCCACGAGCTCGACGTGCGCACCGCCGGTGCGTTCGAAGCCTTGCGCACCCATGCGGCACGTGAATTGTTTGGTGCGGCGATCGAGCGACTGAAGCGGGTCGAGCCGATCATCGAGGCGCAGGCCGAGCTGAAGCCGTGGCTGGAGCCGCCGCTGATCGGCTTCGCCCGTGCCAGTTACGACGACCTGCATGAACAGCTCGATGCGCTGCTTGCACCGGGTTTCGCCCGTGAGCTCACGGTGGAGCGGCTAGGTCACTTGCCGCGTTATCTGAAGGCGATGCGCCTGCGCGCCGAGCGCCTGCGCCAGGATCCGGCCAAGGATCAGCAGCGCATGTTGCAGGTGTTGCCGTACTGGCGCGCGTTCCTCAACCACCGCGCCGAGGGGCGCGATGGGCTGGAGGAACTGCGCTGGCTGATCGAGGAGTGGCGCGTGTCGCTGTTCGCGCAGGAGCTGAAGACCGCCGAGCCGGTGTCGGCCAAGCGGCTGGCGCGGGCGCTGGAGGCGGTGGACGTCGCCTGAGCGGGGGCCTACTTCACCCGCTCGACGTGCACGCTGCCGTTGCAGCCGTCCACGTACATCAGCCAGCCGCCGAACAGGCTGGGCTTGACCTTCACCGCCGGGGCATCGGCGCTGCCGCAGGCCGGCTGGTCCGAGCCGACCTGCTTCCACTGCTGGCCGTTGTCCAGGGTCATCAGGTTGCGGCCGTTCCATCCGTCGAAACGACCGACCAGGTGGGCCTCGATGGCGGTGCGCTTCTGCTTGTCGGTGTAGAACACCGGCTGGCCGCTGGCGTCGACCACCTTGGTGCGGGTCGTCGGATGCGCGGCGAGCCAGGCGTCCAGGTGGGCCAGTTCGTCGGCGGAGAGCTTGTCCAGGCCGGCGGCGTGGAAATCGGCCGGGCTCATCCGGCCGCGCAGCGAGGCGGATGGATCTGTCGACCCGGCCAGCACGGCGAGCGGCAGGGCGAACAGGGCAAGGAACACGGGTGCGAGGCGCATGGTGGACTCCGGCGGAACAGGAGGAGAGCCTTCGGTAAAGGCGGAGTTGCATAGAATGGAGCAAGTTCCCAAGGTGCGTCGATGATTCCTGCAGTTACTTCCGATGCCGGCAGGCTGGCGCGTTGGCGCGTCGCCCATCCGGAGGCCGGCACCGAACTCGGTTCGGCGATCGATGCGTGTGCCTCTGCACCGGTCGACCGGGCCGAGTGCGTGGATGTGCTGGACCTTCTGGTGACGCTGGGCTGCGACGCCGCCACCCAGTCCGCCGCACTCTGGTTCGCGCTGGCGCAGGCAGCGCCGGACGTCTACGCGGCGAAACAGGCCGGGCTCTCGGCCGACGTGCGCCGGCTGGTCGACGGCCAGCAGGCGGCGGAGAAGGTCTGGGCACTGCACGCGCAGCCGGGTGGCACGGCCAGCTCCGAAGGGCTGCGCCGGCTGCTGCTGGCGATCATCCGCGACGTGCGCGTGGTATTCGTGCTGCTGGCACGCCAGCTCGCCCGCATGCGCGCGGCGATGACCCTGGACGACGACGCCCGCGTCCGGCTGGCCCGGCTCACCCGCGACATCCATGCGCCGCTGGCCAACCGCCTGGGCATCTGGCAGTTGAAGTGGGAGCTGGAGGACCTGGCCTTCCGCTACCTCGAGCCCGACACCTACCGCCGCATCGCCACGCTGCTGGACGAGCGGCGCGAGGACCGCGAGCAGTTCATCCGCGAGTCGCTGGCCGAGCTGCGCCGCTCGCTGGAGGCCGCCGGCATCCGCGCCGACCTGGCGGGGCGGCCGAAGCACATCTACTCGATCTGGAAGAAGATGCAGCGCAAGTCGCTGGCCTTCTCCGACCTCTACGACATCCGCGCCGTGCGCATCCTGGTCGACAGCGTGGCCGACTGCTACGCCGCGCTGGGCGTGGTGCACGCGCTGTGGCCTTACCTGCCCGGCGAGTTCGACGACTACGTGGCGCGGCCCAAGGCGAACGGCTACCGCTCGCTGCACACCGCGGTGATCGGCCCGCACGGCAAGACGCTGGAGGTGCAGATCCGCACCCACGAGATGCATCGCGCCAACGAGCTGGGCGTGGCGGCGCACTGGCGCTACAAGGAAGGCGGCGGCGCCGATGCCGAGTTCGAGGCGAAGATCGCCTGGATGCGCAAGCTGCTCGAGCCGCGCGCGGACGGCGAGGGCGGCGAGCTGGCCGCCGAGCTGCAGACCGAACTGGTCGAAGACCGCGTCTACCTGCTGACGCCCAAGGGCGAGGTGTTCGACCTGCCGCACGGCGCCACCGTGCTGGATTTCGCCTACCACGTGCACACCGAGGTCGGGCATCGCTGCCGCGGGGCCAAGGTCAACGGCCGCATCGTGCCGTTGACTTACCAGCCGCGCAGCGGCGACCGGGTGGAGATCCTCACCACCAAGGTCGGTGAACCCAGCCGCGACTGGCTGTCGCCGCACCACGGCTATCTCAACACCGCGCGGGCGCGGGAAAAGGTGCGCGCCTGGTTCCGCCGCATCGCGCACGACGCCAACCTCGCCGCCGGTCGCGCCCTGCTCGAACGCGAGTTGAAGCGGCTGGCGCTGCCGAATGCCGATCTCGCCGCGCTGCCGGCGCAGTTCCACCTCAAGACTCACGACGAACTGCTGATCGCGCTCGCGCTGGGCGAAGTGGCGCCGGGACAGATCGCCCGCCTGCTGCAGGAGGCGGCGCAACCGCCGGAGCCGGCTTCGGCCGCGCCTCCGCTGGCGGCGTCGAAGGTGCCGACGATCGACCAGGGCGCGCTGACCATCGAAGGCATCGGCAACCTCCTCACCGTGCTGGCGCGCTGCTGCCAGCCGCTGCCGGGCGACCCGGTGCGCGGCTTCGTCACCCGCGGGCGCGGTGTGTCGGTGCATCGCGCCGATTGCCCGGCGCTGGCGCGGCTGGCCCGGCGCGATCCGGAGCGGGTGATCGAGGTGAGCTGGGGGCGGGTGCCGGCGCAGGCCTACCAGGTCGACATCGAACTGCACGGCTACGACCGCAAGGGCCTGCAGAAGGACGTCACCGCGGTGATCAGCAACGCCAACATCCCGATCATCGCCTCGTCCAGCCGCATGTTCGTGCGCACCGGCGAGGTGGAGATGCGCTTCACCCTGCGCGTGCGCGACTACGAGCAGCTCTCGCACCTGCTGGCGAAGCTGGTGGCGCTGTCCAACGTGGTGGATGCGCGCCGGGTCGGCGCCCGCTGAGCCGGCTGGCAGTTGAATGGCCGTCCGAACCCGGGCGGCCCAGCCGGGGTCGGATGCTAAGCTTCGGCGGTTATCGACCTGGCGACTCACGATGAGCGGACGCAACGACCCGCGCGGCCCGCAAGGGCGCACCGAACCCACCCTGGGCAATCTCGACGACCTGGATCGTCCGGCGCCCGCGCCGCCGGCACCCGATGACGGCCTGCCCAGCGTGGCCGTGGACGCGCTGCCAGATCGCGCGGCGACGGGATCGTCGCGCGCGCGCCGCGCGCCCGAGGTGGAAACGGACGAGGCGCCCGCGCGCAAGCGCGGCTGGCTGGTGCCGCTGGCCCTGCTGCTCGTGGTGGGGCTGGCGACGGTGGCCTGGCTCAACCAGGACACGCTGCGCGGACTGGTACCGCGCACCAGCTTCAACGACGTGCTCTCGCGCGCCAACGCCGCGCTGCAGGCCGGACACCTGGACGGTACCGACGGCACCAGTGCGCGCGAACTGTTCCAGGCCGCGCGCGCGCTGGAGCCGGACAACGACCGCGCGCTCGATGGCCTGCGCGCGGTCGGCCAGGCCGAGCTGGCGCAGGGCCGCAAGCAGCTCGACACCGGCGATCTCGACGCCGCCACGCGTTCGGCTTCGGCCGCGCGCGAACTGCTCGGCGGCGGTACCGACGTCGACCAGCTCGACCACGCGATCGCCCAGGCGCGCCTCACCCACATGCATGCCTCGGATCTGGTGGAACGGGCGCGCGATGCCCTGGCGCAGGGCAAGCTGGATGGCCCCGATGGCGCCGCCGCGCTGTTCGCGCAGGTGCTCGCCGCCGACCCCGGCAACGCGGTGGCCTCGCACGGACTGGACCAGGTTGGCGGCGCCTACGCCGACCAGGCGCGCAAGGCGCTCGACGCCGGTGACGCCGCGACCGCCGGAGCGGCGATCGACAAGCTCGCCTCGCTGCTGCCGCGCTACGGCGACCTGCCGTCGCTGCGCGCGCAGCAGGCGCAGGTGCAGCGCGCCCACGACGATGCGGTGAACCAGGCGGTGACCCAGGGCATGGACGCGCTGCGCGCCGGGCGCATCAGCGGCTCCGGCGACGATACCGCGCTGGCGTATTTCCAGAAGGCGCTGGCGCTCGACCCGAACAACGCCGATGCGCAGTCGGGCCTGGGCAAGGTGGTGCAGGCGCTGACCGTGCAGGCCAACGCGGCGATCGACAGCGGCGACGACACCCAGGCCGCAGCCCTGCTCGACCAGGCGCAGGCGCTGGCCCCGAAGTCGGCCGACCTGGCCGCTGCCCGGGCTCGGCTGGGCCGGGCGGCACCTGCCACCTCCGCGTCGGCGCCGGCAGCGCAGCGCGCTGCCTCCCGCGCCGCGCCGGGCGGCCAGGCCCACGGCGCCACGCCGGCGGTGTCGAAGGACGATGCATCGGGCGCGCTGCTGCAGCCCAGCCTGACGCCAGCGCAGCAGGCCCAGGTCCGCTCGCTGGTACAGCAGGCGAAAGAGGCCGCGCAGCGGGGCGACATCATGCTGCCGCCGGGCCAGAGCGCCTACGACCTGTACCGCAGCGCGCTGGCCATCGACGGCAACGATGCCGAGGCGCGCAACGGCCTGCAGAACCTGCCGGCCACGGTGATCCGGCTGTTCAACCAGGCACTGCAGGACGGCCGGCTGGCGACCGCCGGCGACATGCTCGGCAATCTCTCCGACCTGTCGCCCGGCGATCCGAATCAGGGGCAGCTGCGCAACCGCCTCGCGGAGGCGTGGCTGGACCGCGCCGAGCAGCAACTGGACAGCGGCGACCGCCCGGGGGCCTCGCAGTCGCTCGATCGCGTGCGCAAGCTGGCCCCGCAGCATCCCCGGCTGGTCGAGCTTACCGCCCGCCTCAACAACGCCGGGCCGTGATCGCATGACCGTCCTGGTGCTGGGCGCCAGCAGCCAGATCGGCCGTTTCCTGCTGCCGCGGCTGAACGAGGCCGGGCACGACGTGCTCGCGCTCAGCCGTCGGCCACAAACGGCGCAGCCCGGCGTGCGCTGGATCGAGGGCGGCCTGCCCGACGCGATGCCGCGCGAGCTGCCGCCGCTGGCCGGCATCGTGAGTTACGGCCCGCTGCTGCCGTTCGCGCAGTGGCTGGCCCAGGCGCCGCCATGCGGATCGCCGCGCGTGGTCGCCACCAGTTCGATGAGTGCGCAGACCAAGCACGACTCGGTCGTGCCCGCCGAACGGGCCATCGCCCGGTTGCTGCGCGACGGCGAGCAGGCGCTGGCGGAGGCATGCGCGGCGCGCGGGCTGGCGTGGATGGTGCTGCGCCCGACCATCGTCTATGGCGCCGGGCTCGACCGCAGCCTGACCCCGATCGCCCGGCGCGCCGCGCGGCTGCGCGTCTTTCCGCTGCCGGCCGGGCGCGGCCTGCGCCAGCCGGTGCACGCCGACGACATCGCGCTGGCGAGCCTGGCGGCGCTGGCTCCGTCCGTGGCCAGCGGCGGGATCGTTCCGATCGGTGGCGGTGAGCGGCTGAGCGCGGCCGGTATGTTCGCCCGCGTGCGCGACAGCCTGCCGGTCGCCACCCTGCCGCTGCCGGTTCCGCGCCTCGCTCTGCAGCTGGGCGCGCGGCTGGCACCGAAGCTGCGCGGTCCGCTGGCCCGGCTCGATGAGGATCTCGTGGCGGACAACACGGCGCTGACCCGCCTGCTCGGGGTGCAGCCGCGGCCGTTCCGGCCCGACGCCCGCTGCTGGGGGCTGGCACGCTGATCCGCCCGCGGATCGCCCCGGTCGCGCCTGCGTTCTGCCCCGCGGAAGTGGGTGGCATTCAGATTGGCGCCGGGGGCGAGGGCCTATCATCGATCTCCGTTTTCCCCGGGAATTCCTCGCGTTGGCCTTTCTGACCCGCCTGCAATCCTTCGCCCGCACCGCCTGGCCGTGGGTGCGCATTCCGTTCTGGATCGGGCTGGGCCTGTTCTTCGGCTTCCTGCTGCCCTACACGCTGGTGCTCGACAAGCGCGTGCAGGACCGCTTCAACGACCTGGTGTTCGCCGTGCCGACGCGGGTGTTCGCGCGCCCGCTGCTGCTTCAGGCCGGCGAGCCGATGACGCCGGCCGCGCTGGAGCTGGAGCTGACCTTCGCCGGCTACAGCGACGACGGCAAGGGCGAGCTGCCCGGCCGCTGGGGCCGGCACGGCGCGCGCTACACGATTTCCTCGCGCGGCTACGCCGGCCCGGACGGCGGCGAGCTGCCCAAGCGGATCACGGTCACGATGGGGCGGGGCGTGGTCGCCGCGGTGGCGGATGCGGCCAGCGGCAAGCCGCTGAAGGAGGCGCACCTGGATCCGGCGCGCATCGCCACCGTGTACGGTGCCCAGCAGGAAGAGCGCCGCATCGTGCACCTGGCCGACGTGCCGCCGCTGCTGGTCAGCGGCCTGCAAGCGGTCGAGGACCGCGATTTCAAGCACCACATCGGCATCGACTTCACCGCGATCCTGCGCGCGGCCTTCGCCAACCTGCGCGCCGGCCACACGGTGCAGGGCGGTTCGACGCTGACCCAGCAGCTGGTGCGCAACCTGTTCCTGGACCGCAACCAGAACTTCACCCGCAAGTTCAACGAGGCGATCCTCTCGCTGCTGATCGAGGCGCACTATCCGAAGTCGCGCATCCTCGAGGCGTACATCAACGAGGTCTTCCTCGGCCAGCAGGGCAGCCAGGCCGTGCACGGCTTCGCGGCGGCGGCAGAGTTCTACTTCGGCCGACGGCTGGAGGAGCTGCGGCCGCAGGAGATCGCGTTGCTGGTCGGCATGGTCAAGGGCCCGAGCTATTACGACCCGCGGCGGTATCCCGAGCATGCGCTGGCACGCCGCAACCTGGTGCTCGAGCAGTTCGCCAAGACCGGCCTGATGACCGCCGCCCAGGCCAAGGCGGCCGAGGCCACGCCGCTGGGCATCGCCGACAACGCGCAGCTGCCGCACAACCGCTTCCCGGCCTTCATGGACCTGGTGCGCCGCCAGATCATGGCCGACTTCGACGACGACACGCTGCGTGCCGGCAACCTGTCGATCTTCACCACGCTCGATCCGGCCGCGCAGCTGTACGCCGAGAAGGCCGTCACCGAGACGGTGAAGTCGCTGGGCAAGCGCGGCAGCGCGGTGCAGGCCGCCGGCGTGGTGACCGACGCACAGACCGGCAGCGTATTGGCGGTGATCGGCAGCAAGAACCCCGGCGACCCCGGCTTCAACCGAGCGATGGACGCGCAGCGCCCGGTCGGCTCGACCATCAAGCCGTTCGTCTACCTCGTGGCGCTGACCGACCCGGCGCACTGGAACCTGGGCACGCTGCTGGACGACAGCCCGGTCAGCATGCGCCAGCCGGACGGCTCGATGTGGGAGCCGCACAACGACGACGACCAGTCGCACGGCATGCTGCCGATGGTCGACGCGCTGGCGCATTCGTGGAACCTGGCCACGATCCACCTCGGGCTCGAGGTCGGCCTGCCGCGCATCCGGGCGTTCCTCGAGTCGTTCGGCTTCAAGGACATCAATCCCAGTCCCTCGCTGCTGATCGGCGCGCAGGACATGGCGCCGCTGCAGCTGGCGCAGCTCTATCAGTACCTCGCCTCCGACGGCCATGCGCTGCCGCTGCTGGCGGTGCGTGGCGTGGTCGACGGCAACGGACGCACCATCAAGCGCTACGAGGTGCAGCCCGGTCCCGGCGAGTACCAGCCGGCGGTGCGCCTGATCACCTGGGCGATGCAGCAGGTGGCGTTGTTCGGTACCGCGCATTCGATCGGCGACTCCGGGCTGGCGTGGCTCAACGCCGCCGGCAAGACCGGCACCAGCAACGACACGCGCGACAGCTGGTTCGCCGGGTTCACCGGCGACCGCCTGGCGGTGTTCTGGATGGGCCGCGACGACAACAAGCCGACCGGCCTGTTCGGCGCCACCGGCGCGCTGCGCGTCTGGCGCAACCTGTTCGCGCGGCTGCCGACCCGACCCCTGTCGGCCGCGCCCGGCCCGGGCCTGGAGATGGCCTGGATCAATCCGGCCGACGGCAAGCGCATCGACCCGCAGTGCAGCGGCGCGCGTGAACTGCCGGTGGTCGCCGGCAGCCTGCCGCCGGACACCGAGAGCTGCTTCTGGCAGCGCGTCGGCAACTTCTTCGGCGTCGGCGACCATGACAATCCGCCGGCGCAACCTGCACCGGCTCCCACCCACTGATCCCCAGCCATGTCCGTGTACCGCATCCGCCGCCTCCTTCCCGTTGCCGCCGCCGCGCTGCTTGCCGGCTGCATGGCCGACAACCCGCCCGCACCACCGGCGCCGCCGTTGCCCTCGCCGCAGGCGATGGTCAACGCGATCCGCGCCGCCGGCGCGAGCGAGCGGTCGGTGATCGACGTCAGTCCGCTGCGCGAGCCGGGCGTGGCGTCGTTGCAGGACGCTGCGCAGGCCGACGAGCGCACCGGCAACTACCGCGGCGCGGCCACCATGCTCGACCAGGCGTTGCGGCTCAGTCCGGAGTCACCCGACCTGCTGCAGGACCGCGCCGAACTGGCCGTGCGCCTGCAGGACTTCCCGGAGGCCGAGAAGCTGGCGCAGAAGTCCTGGTCGCTGGGGCCGAAGCTTGGCCCGCTGTGCGCCCGCAACTGGCAGACCGTGGTGGAGATCCGCCTGCACGCGCGCGACACCGCGGGCGCCGCCAGCGCCCGCCAGCAGCTGCAGGCCTGCCACAAGCCCGGCATCAACCGCTTCTGAGTCGGCTTCAGGCGTGGTGCCGGCTCCACAAAGCCCGTGCCAGCCAGCCCAGCACCAGTACGAAGCCACCCGCGACGCCGGCCCGGTCGGCGGCGCCCGGTCGCGGGCCCGCGGGGAAGGTGTCCGGGAGTGATCGTTGGCGGGATGGCGCGGCCTGGCTGGAACCGCAGGCTCTCCCACATCGGCATCACCCTTCCAGGGCCCGGCTCGGTGGCAGTGGCCGCTCGCTCGCCGCGCCGCGCCCCCTCGGCCATACTTGCCGGATGATCGATCCCGATGACGCCGCGCCCGACGACCTCGGTGCGCTGCTCGGCGCCGACGGCCCGTTCGCCCGCGAGCTGCCCAACTTCGCCCCGCGCGCCGCGCAGCAGGACATGGCGCGTGCGGTTGCGCACGCCATCGCCGAGCGCGAGACGCTGATCGCCGAGGCGGGCACCGGCACCGGCAAGACCTTCGCCTACCTGGTGCCGGCGCTGCTGTCCGGCGGGCGGGTGATCGTCTCCACCGGCACCAAGGCGTTGCAGGACCAGTTGTTCTTCCGCGACCTGCCGCGGGTGCGCTCGGTGCTCGGCGGCCGGTTGAAGACGGCCCTGCTGAAGGGGCGCGCCAACTACCTGTGCCTGTACCGCCTGGATCAGACCGTGCGCGACGGTGGCAGCCTGGATCCGGCGCAGTCGCACCAGTTGGCGGCGATCCGCCAGTGGTCCGCGCGCACCCGCCATGGCGACCGCATGGAGCTGGCCGAGGTGCCGGAGGAATCGCCGCTGTGGCCGCGGGTCACCTCCACGCCGGAAAACTGCCTCGGCGCGGAGTGTCCGTTCTTCGACGACTGCCACGTGATCAAGGCGCGCCGCGAGGCACAGGATGCCGATCTCGTGGTGGCGAATCACCACCTGCTGTTCGCCGACCTGGCACTCAAGCAGGAGGGCTTCGGCGAGATCCTGCCCGGCGCGCAGGCCTTCATCCTCGACGAGGCACACCAGGTGCCCGAGCTGGCCGGGCAGTTCTTCTCGCAGAGCGTGAGCGCGCGGCAGCTGTCCGAGCTGGGCCAGGATGCGTTGACCGAATGCAGCGGCATCACCGGTGCGATCGGCCTGCTGCTGGAGCCGGTGGAGGCCCTGCAGGGCGCACTGAAGCAGCTGCGCGCGGCGATGGAGGCGCTGCCCGCACGCGGCCCGTTCGCCGAGCTGGAAAGCCGCGCTGTGGTGCGCGACGGATTGCGCGACCTGGTCGAGCTGGTGGCCACGTTGTCCGACCAGCTCGCCTCGCAGGCCGACCGTTCGCGCGGCTTCGCCAACGTCTACGAGCGCTCGCTGGCGTTGAGCGAGCGGCTGGAGCGCATCGTCGAAGGCAAGGCCGGCGAGGCGCGCGGCATCGACGTGCGCTGGTACGAACTGTTCCCGCGCGGCTTCGCCATCCATGCCACGCCGCTGGATCTGGCGGCGCCGTTGCGGGCGATGCGCGAGCGCACCCAGGCGGCATGGATCCATACTTCCGCGACGCTCTCGGTCGGTGGCGACTTCGGCCACTTCGCGCGCCAGCTGGGGCTGGACGATCCGCAGACGCTGAGCCTGGAAAGCCCGTTCGACTACGCGCGCCAGGCGCTGTGCTACCTGCCGCCGGGCCTGCCGGACCCGGCCGCGCGTGACTACACCGACCAGGTGATCGAGGCCGTGCTGCCGGTGCTGCAGGCCTCGAACGGCCGTGCGTTCCTGCTGTTCACCTCGCACCGCGCGCTGCGTCGCGCCGCCGACCTGCTGCGCAGCCGCGTGCCGTGGCCGCTGTTCGTGCAGGGCGAGGCGCCACGCCACCGGCTGCTGGAGGAATTCCGCAGCAGCGGCCATGGAGTGCTGCTCGGCGCGGCGAGTTTCTGGGAGGGCGTGGACGTCGCCGGCGAGGCGCTCAGCGTGGTGGTGATCGACAAGCTGCCGTTCGCAGCGCCGGACGATCCGGTGCTGGTCGCGCGGCTGGAGGCGCTGGAGCAGGCCGGCATCAATCCCTTCATGGGCTGGCAGGTGCCAAGCGCGGCGATCGCGCTCAAGCAGGGCGCCGGCCGGCTGATCCGCGACGTGCACGATCGCGGCGTGCTGGTGCTGTGCGATCCGCGCCTGCTCGGCAAGGGTTACGGCAAGCTGTTCCTGGCCAGCCTGCCGCCGATGCCGCGCACGCGCGAGGTGGCCGACGTGCGCGCCTTCTTCGCGCAGGCGCAAACGGGCTAACCTAGGGGACGGCCGCACCGATCGTTGTGCGGTGCGGGATGCATACGTATTCAGGCCGAACGCGCCGTGCGCGCATCGCAGAATCGGCCGGACTTCATACAAAGGGGTGGGAACAACGATGGCAACGACGGAGACCTCGGCCGACGCCGAGCAGCACGCCACGCTGCGCGTGGTGGTGATCGCGGCGGCGGCCGCCCTGGGCGGCTTCCTGTTCGGTTTCGACACGGCGGTGATCAACGGCGCGGTGGATGCGGTGCGCGGCGCGTTCGCACTGAATGCGGGCGAGATCGGTTTCACCGTGTCCTGCGCCCTGCTGGGCTCGGCCGCCGGCGCCTGGTACGCCGGCTCGCTGGCCGATCGCTTCGGCCGCGTGCGCACGATGCAGGTGGCGGCGTTGTTCCTGGCGATCAGTGCGCTGGGCTCGGGTCTGGCCTTCGGCGTGTGGGACCTGATCTTCTGGCGCCTCGTCGGCGGCATCGGCGTTGGCGTGGCGTCGGTGATCGCGCCGACCTATATCGCCGAGGTCTCGCCTGCACGGGTACGCGGCCGCCTCGGTTCGATGCAGCAGCTGGCGATCGTGCTCGGCATCTTCGTCGCCCTGCTCAGCGATGCCTGGCTGGCCGGTGCCGCCGGTGGCGCGGCGAACAAGCTGGCCTTCGGCCTGGCCGCGTGGCGCTGGATGTTCCTGGTGGCGGTGATCCCGGCGCTGATCTACGGCGCGCTGGTGCTCGGCGTGCCGGAGTCGCCGCGCCACCTGGTCGCCAAGGGGCGGCTGGCCGAGGCCAAGGACGTGCTGCGCCAGGTGCTCGGCATGAGCAGCGACAGCGCGCTCGACAAGAAGGTGGGCGACATCGCGCACAGCCTGAAGATGGAGTATCGCCCGCGCCTGCGCGATCTGCGCGGTCCGACCGCCGGCCTGCTGCCGGTGGTGTGGGTCGGCATCCTGCTGTCGGTGTTCCAGCAGTTCGTCGGCATCAACGTGATCTTCTACTACTCGTCGACGCTGTGGCATTCGGTGGGCTTCAGCGAGGCCGACTCGTTCACCATCACCGTGGCCACCTCGGTGGTGAACGTGCTGGTGACCCTGGTGGCGATCGCGCTGGTCGACAAGATCGGCCGCAAGCCGCTGCTGGTGGTCGGCTCGGCCGGCATGGCGGTGACCCTCGGCGTGATGGCGTGGTGTTTCTCGCAGGCAACCGGCAGCGGCGCCGACCTGGTGCTGCCGCACTCGGTCGGCCCGGTGGCGCTGGTGGCGGCCAATGCCTACGTGGTGTTCTTCGGCCTGAGCTGGGGGCCGATGGTGTGGGTGCTCTTGGGCGAGATGTTCCCCAACCGCATCCGCGCGATCGCGCTGGCGGTGGCGGCCTCGGCGCAGTGGCTGGCCAACTTCGTGATCAGTTCGACCTTCCCGGCGCTGGCGCAGATTGGCCTGACCTTCGCCTACGGCCTGTATGCCGCCTTCGCGCTGATCTCGCTGTTCTTCGTGATGTCGGCGGTGCGCGAGACCAAGGGCATGGAGCTGGAGGAAATGCCGGGCTGAGCCTCGGCACGGTTCGCCTCGCAAGGGCCGCCTCCGGGCGGCCCTTCGTATTTGGTGTGCAGGCAAGCCGCCCGCGGCAGGTCTCCTCCCTGCCACCGACGGTCCCGGCCGTGCCCGACTTGGCTGTTCCCATGCAGGCTTTCCGGGAGGGATGGATCATGCGTGGATGGACACAGACGGTCACCGCCAGGGTGGCCGGGATCGGCTTGCTGGCGCTGGTGATGCTGATTCCGCTGGCGCAGGTGCGCGGACTGGTCGCCGAGCGCGAGCAGATGCGCGACCAGGCGGCGGCACAGGTGGCGCAGGGTTGGGGCGGGCGGCAGGTGCTGGGTGGACTGGTGCTGGCCGTGCCGTTGCGGATCCCGGCGGAACCGGACAGCAGCGGCCAGTCGCGCTGGCGCGGCGGCACCGAGATCGTGCTGCCCGACGAGGCGCAAGTCGATTCCACCCTGCGGGTCGACGTGCGCCAGTACGGCATCTACCGGGTGCCGGCGTTCGCCTCGACGGTGAAGCTGGCCGGGCGCTTCACGGCACAGGACCTGGCGCAGTTCCGCCGCGAGGCCGCTGGCACCTGGCAGGGGCAGCAGGCGGAGCTGCAGCTGCCGCTTGGCGACCTGCGTGGCTTGCAGGGTGTGGATGAGCTGAAGATCAATGGGCTGCCGGCGCGCTTCCGTTCCTCCGCGCGGCAACTGGGCGGGCTGGCCAGCGTGGTGATCCCGCTCGACCTCGATGCGCTGGGCGACCAGCCGATCACGTTCTCGATGACCCTGCACCTGGCCGGCACCGGGTCGATGTCCTGGCTGCCACTGGCACGTACCACCGACGTGCACGTGAAGGCGCCCTGGCCGGATCCGAGCTTCACCGGTGCGGCGCTGCCGATGGAGCGTTTGGTCACGGCCGACGGGTTCGACGCGCACTGGCGGGTACTCGATCTCAACCGCAGCTTCGGCCAGCACTGGCGCGACGGCGATGTCCGTGCCGAGGACGCCCTGCGCGATGCCGCATTCGGCGTGCAGCTGTACCAGCCGGTGGACGTGTACCAGCGCAACCTGCGCGCCGGGAAATACGGTGTGCTGTTCATCGGTGCGACCTTTCTGGCGTTCTTCCTGGTCGAGGTGCTGCGCCGGCTGCGCGTGCATCCGGTGCAGTACCTGATGGTCGGTGCCGCGCTGGCGACGTTCTACGTGGTGCTGCTGGCGCTGTCCGAGCAGATCGCCTTCGCCGCGGCCTACGCGGTGGCTGCGCTCAGCGTGGTGGGCATCGTGGGCGGCTACGCCGCGGCGGTGCTGCGCGCAAGGCGGGCAGGCCTGATCCTCGGCGCGGCGCTGGCACTGGTCTACGCGATCCTCTACGGCCTGATCGCAGCGGAGCAGTACGCGCTGCTGATCGGCTCGTTCGTGCTGCTGGCTGCGGTGGCGCTGACCATGTACCTGACCCGCCGGATCGACTGGTACGCCGCTGGCCCCGGTATCATGGAGCGTCCATGAACCTGCTCGCTCTCGAAACCTCCACCGAATCCTGTTCCGTCGCGCTGGTGCACGGCGACAGCCTGATCGCGCGCACTGAACTGGCCCCGCGCCGCCACGCCGAACTGGTGCTGCCGATGGCCGAGGCCCTGCTGGCCGAGGCCGGTCTCGGCCGGCACGCCCTGGACGCCGTCGCGGTGGGGCGCGGACCCGGCGCGTTCACCGGCGTGCGGCTGGGCATCTCGCTGGCGCAGGGCATGGCGCTGGCGCTGGACCGGCCGGTGATCACCGTCTCCTCGCTGGCGGCACTGGCGCTGGAAGCGCCGGAAGACGACGCCGGGACGGCGATCCTCGCCGTGATCGATGCGCGCATGGGCGAGGTCTACGCCGCCTGCTACCGCCGCGATGGTCGCGGCGGCCTCGAGCCGCTGGATGAAGAGCGTGTCACCACAGCCGACGCGCTGGTCCTGCCGGATGCCGATGCGTGGCAGGTGGTCGGCAGCGGCTGGGCCACGTATCACGCGGCGATCGCCGATCGTCTCGCCGGCAAGCGGCTGGTGTCCGCGGGAGGCGCGCATTACCCCCAGGCCGCGCACGTGGCGCGGCTGGCCGTACAGGAGGCCGCGCTCGGCCACCTGCTGCCGCCCGAGCAGGCCCTGCCGGTCTACTTGCGCGACAAGGTCGCGTTGACCCTGGTGGAGCAGGGGCGGGCGTAGGTCCCGCCGCGTGCCGCACATGGCGGATGACGCCGAGCCGCGAGAGGGCGAGCCGCTCGCCGGCTGGCTGGCCCGGATCCAGCGGGACGCCTGGCTGGTGGAGCCTGCCCGCTGGCGCGAGCGCGACGAGGTGCTCGACCAGCTCGACGCGTGGCGGACCGTGGTCGACGCATCGGACGATCGCACGCTGTCGCGACGGTTCGATGTGCTGGAGGCACGGCTGCAGGCGGTCGATCATGCGCTGCACGGAACGGTGCGTGAGTCGATACGGCGCGGTGGAGGGTGTGACGCGCTGCTCGGCCTGGTCCGCTCCGGTACAGTGTCGGGTGCCGGCCAGGTGCCATCCAGCGACCGCTACGACGCCCTCGACGCGCTCATCGGCGGGGTGCTCGAACTCGCCCCCGGCGAAACGGCCCTGCAGCCGCTGGGGACGGATATGGTGTTCTACCAGCCGACGCCCGCGCGACACATCTTCGACTCGCTCGGACAGCTGCGACTCGGCCCCGACGACGTATTGATGGATCTGGGAGCCGGCCTGGGGCATGTGCCCCTGCTGGCGGCGATCTGCACGCCGGCGCGCTGCATCGGTATCGAATGGCAGGCGGCCTACGTGGTGGCCGCGCGGGCCCGTGCCGCCGATCTCGGGCTTGACCGTGCCGCGTTCGTGCAGGGCGATCTCTGCGAGGCGGACCTTGGCGAAGGCACCGTGTTCTATCTCTACACGCCGGTCTCGGGTGCGTTGCTGCGCCGGGTACTCGATCGCCTGCGCGGGGAGGCGGAGCGTCGCCCGATCCGCCTGTGCACGCTCGGGCCCTGCACGGAGGTGGTGGTGGGCGAAGCCTGGCTGCGCGCCGACGGGCCGTGCGATCGGCACCGGCCCGTCGTGTTCCGCAGCCGCTAGCTGGGGATCAGAGCTGGCCCATCACCAGCTGCACCGCGAGGCTGCTCACCGCCACGGCCGCCCACACGCCCAGCCCGAGCAGGATCGGACGCACGCCGGTCGAGGCCATGCGGCGCAGGTTGGCCGACAGGCCCACCGCGGTCAGGGCGACCACGATCAGGAACTCGGCGGCCTCGTGCAGCGGGGCCTGCAGCGCGGCGGGGACGAAGCCGGCCGAGCGCACGGCCGAGGCGACCAGGAACCACAGGATGAACCACGGGAAGATGCGCGACAGCTTGAAGTCGCTGCCGCCGCGACGCTTCTCGCGCACCGCCACGGCGATCGCCAGCGCGATGCACACCGGGATGATCAGGGTGGCGCGGGTCAGCTTGACGATGGTGGCGAAGTCGCCGGCCGTGCGGCTGTAGCTGTAGCCGGCGGCCACCACCGACGAGGTGTCGTTGATCGCCGTGCCTGCCCACATGCCGAAGCCGAGGTCAGACAGGTGCAGCAGATGGCCGAGCAACGGGAACAGCAGCACCGCGACCAGGTTGAACAGGAAGATGGTGGAGATCGCGAACGCGGTGTCGTGCTCGTCCGGGCGCAGGATCGGCGTCACCGCGGCGATCGCCGAGCCGCCGCAGATCGCGGTGCCCACGCCGATCAGGATCTTCAGGTCGTCGTGCACGCGCAGCCAGCGACCAAGCGCCCAGGCGGAGACGAACGCCACGCTCATCGTCACCAGGGTCACCGACAGCGACTGCAGGCCGGTCTTGGCCACCTGGTCCAGGCTCAGGCCGAAGCCGAGAGCGATGATCGACCACTGCAGCACCTGCTTGGAGGCAAACTGGATGCCGGGGCGCAGGCGGGCGGGCAGGCTGATCGCGTTGGCGATGACGATGCCCAGCACGATGCCGATCACCGGCCCGCCGACGAGGCGGAAACGCTGGCCGAGGAAGTACGCTGCGATGGCGATGACCAGGGTAAGCAGCAGGCCGGGCAGGCGCGCCGCCAGGCTGGGCGAGGCGGCGGGCGTCGCGTTGGCGGGGGCATGGGAGGTGGTCATGGCAGTGGTTCCGGAGGAATTGGCGCCATGATCCCAGTGACGAATGTTCAAGAAAACTTTGGATAACTTAGTTGATGTATAAGTACCGCTGATGATCAACATCAGCCCCCGCCAACTCGAGGTATTCGTGCACGTCGCCACGCTGGGCAGCGTGCGCGCCGCGGCCGAACGGCTGCACCTGACGCAGCCTGCCGCGAGCATGGCGTTGCGTGACATGGAACATCAGCTCGGCGCGCCGGTCTTCGACCGCGAGCGGGGGCGGTTGCATCTCAATCCCCGCGGTCGCGAGTTGCTGCCGCTGGCGCAGGAGCTGCTCGAGCGCTACGCCGAGTTCGGTCGTCATGGCGGGGGCGACGCCGCACTGGGCGGCGAGCTGCGCGTCGGCACCAGCAACACGGTGGGCAACTATCGCGTCGGCGAATTGCTTGGGCACTTCGTCGAGGCACATCCGCAGGTGACGATCCGACTGCGTGTGGCCAATACCGAAACCATCGCCTCGGCGATGCTCGAGCACGGTCTGGACGTGGGTTGCGTGGAAGGGCCGGTCACCCATCCGCAGCTGGAGGTGCGCCCCTGGCGTACCGATACCCTGGTGGTGTGCGCCCGTCCGGACCATCCGCTGGCGCAGCGCAGGCGGCTGGCCGCCGAGCACTTCGCCGGTGCGCGCTGGGTGCTGCGCGAGCCCGGGTCGGCCACGCGCGCGCTGAGCGAGCGGGCGCTGGGCCAGCTGCCGTCCGGGCTGACCGTACTGGAGCTGGACCAGATCGAGGCGATCAAGCAGGCCGTCGTCGCGGGCCTGGGCATCGCCTGCCTGCCGGAGGTGGCGGTGACCGATGCGGTGGCGGCAGGTCGCCTGAAGGTGCTGCACACGCCGTTCCTCGACCTGACCCGTCAGCTGTCGATCCTGCTGCACCGGCAGAAGTATCGCGGCGCGGCTATGGAGGCGTTCCTGCGGTCGCTCTGAGTCGGGGGCTGGATTCCCGGGGTTTTCAGGCGGGCAAGGCTGGCGCCGGGACGTCGAGCGTGGCGAGCAGGGCTTCCACCTGCTCGTGGGTATGCGCGCGGATCAGTTTCGGGGCCATGCGCCGCAACGCACCGTGGTCCAGTTCGCCCAGCCGGTCGCGCACCTGCAGCAACTGGCTCGGGTGCATACTGAACTCGCACAGGCCCAGCGCCAGCAGCAGCGCGGTGAAATTCAGGTCGCCACCGATCTCGCCGCACAGGCTCACCGACTTGCCCACCCGCCGGCCGGCGCTGATGACATGGCAGATCAGCCGCAGCAGGGCCGGATTGAGCGGGTTGTAGACGTTCTCCAGCGCATCGTTGCCGCGGTCGGCGGCCAGCACGTACTGGGCCAGGTCGTTGGTGCCGATGGCGAGGAAGTCGGCGTACTCGAGCAGCGCGCGGACGTTGATGGCGGCGGCGGGCACCTCGATCATCGCGCCCAGCGGGAGTTTCTCGGGCAGGTCCACACCCTCCTGCTTCAGCTCCTGGCGGGCGAGCTTGAACAGGGTGCGCACCGCGATCAGCTCGTCCGGCTGGGTCACCATCGGCACCAGCACCCGCATCGGGCCGTAGCAGGCGGCGCGCAGGATGGCGCGGATCTGCGTGGTGAACACCGCCGGGTGGCGCAGCGACAGGCGCACGCCACGCACGCCCAGCGCGGGGTTGTCCTCGCCGCGCAGGGCGATACCTGCGGCATCGGCCTTGTCGGCACCCAGGTCCAGCGTGCGGATGGTCACCGGCAGGCCACCCATGCCCATCACCAGATCGCGGTAGGCGATGAACTGTTCCTCCTCGCTCGGCAAGCCCTTGTGGCGCAGGAACAGGAATTCGGTGCGGTACAGGCCGACGCCGTCGGCGCCACGCGCACGCGCCATCGCCACGTCGGCGGCGGACTCGGCGTTGGCCAGCAGCCGGATGTCGATGCCGTCGCGGGTGCGCGAGGGGGCGTTGGCCAGCTTGGCCAGTCGCCGGCCCTCCTGCGCCGCCTCGCGCTGCCAGGCGCGGTAGCGAGCCAGGTCCTGCGCGGTGGGGTGGACGATCGCCTCGCCCTGTTCGACGTCGAGCAGGATCAGATCGTCATCGTGGATGCTCGACAGCGCGTCGCGCGTGCCCACCAGCATCGGCAGGTCGAGGCTGCGGGCCAGGATCGCGCTGTGCGAATACGGGCTGCCGGAGCTGGTGATCACGCCGAGCAGGCCATGACCGGCGAGGTGCGCCATGTCGCCCGGCGCGATGGTGTCGGCGACGAGGATCTCGCCGACGCGCGCGGCCAGCTTGCGTTCCTCTTCGGTGGTCTGCCGCTGCAGTGCGGAGATCACCCGGCTGATCACCTGGTCGACGTCCTCGCGGCGGCTGCGAAGGTAAGGGTCGTCCATCGCCTCGAACACCGCGGCGATGCGGTCGCGCTGCTTCTTCAGCGCGGCGCCGGCGCGGTAGTGGCCGATGCGGACCATGTCGTCCAGACCACGCAGCAGCTCGGGGTCGTCCAGCAGCAGGGTGTGCGCGTCGATGAATTCGTTGACTTCGCGGGCCAGCGCCCCGTGCAGCTTGGTGCGCAGGTCGCGCAGCTCCTGTCGGGCGGTCTCCAGCGCCAGGTGCAGGCGGTCGAGTTCCTCCTCGACCTCTTCCTCGCCCAGCGGGCGATTGTCCACCGCATAGCGGCTGGGCTGCACCAGCCGTGCACGGCCCAGGCACATGCCCCTGGCGGCGATCGTTCCCGGCAGGCTCTGCCTCATCCCCGGCCTCCTCCTGTGGCTTGCCGTTCCATGGCTCGAGCGAGCCGTACCCGTACCGGCGCCGCACGCGTGCCGCCCGATCCCTGGGGGGGCAGGCGGTGCACGGCAGTACGGAGGGTACGAGCTTCAGGCATCTCAGCCGCCTTCGTCGAATTTGCGATCGAACAGCTCCACCACAGCGTCGAGGGCCTGCTGTTCGTCCGGTCCCTCGGTGCGCACGGTGAGCGGCGTACCGATGCCGGCCGCGAGCATCATCACGCCCATGATGCTCTGGGCGTTGATCTCGCGCCCCTTGCTGACCAGCCACACGGTCGATTTGAAGCCCTGCACCAGTTGCACCAGCTTCGCCGAAGCCCGCGCATGCAGGCCGAGGCGGTTGGACACCACGATTTCTTTCTCAAGCATGGTCGATGAAGATTCCCCCGCGGCCACCGCTGGCGGCGATTTCCACCAGTTCATTGAGCGGCTTGTCCGCATAGTTGAGCACACGCAGCAGCATCGGCAGGTTCAGCCCCGACACGCAGCGAAGATGGACCCCGAGCGAAGCCAGCGACAGCCCGATGTTGCAGGGCGTGGCGCCGTAAAGGTCGGCCAGCACCAGCACGCCGTCGCCATCGTCAAGAGCACGTGCGTGACGGGCAGTGAGTGAGCGCATCACTTCCGGATCGGCATCCGCGGGGATCTCCACGGCGTCGACCTTGAGCGGCAGCTTCGGCATCACATGTCGCGCCGCGGAAATCAGCGCATGGCCGACCGCCTCGTGCGTCATCAGGAGTACGCCCACGCTCATCGCCGTCACTCCAGCTCGCGATGAAAGGTGAGCACGCCCTCGCGTCGGGCGCGGAAATGCTCGGCCAGCTTCTCGACCAGGTACACCGAGCGGTGGCGGCCGCCGGTGCAGCCGACCGAGATGGTCACGTAGCTGCGATCGTCCGCCTCGAAGCGGGGCAGCCAGGCCTCCAGCCAGCGCACGGTGTCGTCAACGTATTCGGTCACCAGCGGATCGGCCTCGAGGAACTCGCGCACCGGCGCGTCCTTGCCGGACAGCGGGCGCAGCTTGGGCTGCCAGTGGGGATTCGGCAGGCAGCGCGCATCGAACACGAAGTCGGCATCCAGCGGCAGGCCCCGCTTGAACGCGAAGGACTGGAACATCACCGTCAGCCCCTCGGTGGCGCGCGCATAGTCGGTGGCGACCAGTCGGCGCAGCTGGTGCACGTTGAGCTGGCTGGAATCGATGACCTTCTCGGCGATGCCCATCAGCGGCCGCAGCAACTGCCGTTCGGCGGTGATCGCGTCGGCCAGCGACACGTTGCGCATGGCCAGCGGGTGCCGTCGGCGGGTTTCCGAGTAGCGCTTGATCAGCACCTCGTCGCGGCAATCGAGAAAGATCAGGTGCACTTGCACGCCAGCGTCGGCTAGCTCGGACAGCACGTGGGGCATGATCTCGATGTCGTGCTCGCGGTTGCGTGCGTCCACGCCCACCGCGATGCGCATCATTCCCTGTCCGCTGCGGTCCTCCAGCACCGCGTTGACCAGCCGTGGCAGCAGGCTGGCCGGCAGGTTGTCCACGCAGTAGAACTCGAGGTCCTCCAGCGCGCGCAGGGCGACGGTCTTGCCGCCACCGGACATGCCGGTGAGCACGACCAGGTGCACGGCATCCGGTCCGACCGAGGCAATGGCTGCGGTTTCGTTCGTTTCCACGGGTCACCAGGGGGGCAGGCGGCGCATCTGGTGCGCCTGTCGGTCGATGAAGGTCTGCGCCGGATCCAGTCCCTTGGTCTTCAGCGCGTGGTTGCGTACGGCCGCCTCCACCAGCACGCCCAGGTTGCGGCCAGGTGCCACCGGGATGGTGATCATCGGCACCTGCACTTCGAAGATCTCGCGGTGGCCGATGTCGCCGGTGAGGCGGGTGAGCGCGTCCGTGTCCTCGCCCTCGCGCAGCGGCTTGAGGTGGATCACCAGCCGAAGGTATTTCGAGGCCTTGACCGCCGTGTGTCCGAACATCTCGCGGACGTTCAGCACCCCCAGGCCGCGCACTTCCAGCAGATCCTGCAGCAGTTCCGGGCAGGTGCCGTCGATCACGTCCGGGGCGATCAGGGTGAATTCGGTGGCGTCGTCGGCGACCAGCCGGTGGCCGCGGCTGATCAGCTCGAGCGCGAGCTCGCTCTTGCCGGAACCGGATTCGCCGGTAATCAGCACGCCGATCGAGAACACCTCGAGGAACACGCCGTGCAGGGTGATGCGCGGCGCCAGCATGCGCGCCATGTGGTACTGCATCCAGGTCAGCAGCTCGTGGCCGCGCTTGGAGCTGATCCACAGGGGTGTGTTGGTTTCCTCGGCCACCTCGCGCAGGTCGGACGGGATCGCCTGGTCCTTGGTCACGATCAGCGCGACGGGCTGGTAGGCCGCGATCTTGTTGATCGCCTCCCAGCGCTGGCGGGAATCCAGCTCGTCCAGATACTTCAGCTCCTCGGTGCCGATGATCTGGATCTTGTTCGGGTAGATCACGTTGAGGTAGCCGACCAGCGACGGGCGGCGCGTCTGAGTGGCGCCGCGCTCGAGCACGCGGCCCTCGCCGCGCATGCCGGAAACCCAGCGCAGGCCCATGCGCTCGTGCACGCCATCGTAGAGTTGTCGGGCGGTGAGCCGGTCCACGTCGTCGGATCCTCTGCTCCGGCAGGTGGGCCGTTGCGGCCGGCCGGATGCGATGTCTATTGTGCCAGCTTGGCCGCCAGCGCAGGCGGCCCGGACGCCGGACAGAAAAAAGGCCCGCCCTGTTCGGGGGCGGGCCTGCCTGGCTCGGTTCTGCGCCGGTCAGCCGACCATGCGGTCGTCGCGGCGAGCCTCGGCCTTGTGCTTGTCGCAGACCTTCTCGCGGTGCTTGCGCAGCTGGGTCACCAGCTTGTCGAACATCATGTCGATGGAGACGTACATGTCCTGCTCGAAGGCCTCGGCGTGGAGCAGGGCGCCGGAGGAGGTGTGCAGCGTGCCTTCGGCCTTCTGCTGCAGCTTGTCCAGCGAGAGCACCACGGAAATGCTGGTCAATCGATCGTCGAGGCGATTGAGGCGGTCAAGCTGGCCGGTGACATGCGCGCGCATGGCCTCGGTGATTTCGACGTGCTGACCGCTGAGTTGGAATTGCATGTTGCGCCTCCTTTGGTACTGCCGCTTTCGCGGCGTGGTTCGATGCGATACCCGGCCATCCGGGACGCATCCACAGTCATGTCGTTGTCTTCAGTGAGCTCAGACGCCTTGGGGCCCTCGAGGTTCCGCGACCTGCGCGGCAAGGGTTCAGCCGGCGCGCTGGCGTTCGCTGGAGCTGGGTATGCGCATGGCCTCCCGGTATTTGGCGACCGTGCGGCGTGCCACCTGGATGCCCTTGCGGTGCAGTTCCTCGGCGAGCGCCTGGTCGGAAAGGGGTTTGCGGGGATCTTCCGCGTCGACGAGCTTGCGCAGCATCGCCTGGATCGCGGTGGACGAGGCGCTGCCCCCGTCCTCGGTGGATACGCCGCTGGAGAAGAAGTGCTTGAGCTCGAAGGTGCCGCGCGGCGTATGGATGTACTTGCGGGTGGTCACGCGCGAGATGGTCGACTCGTGCATGCCCACCTCTTCGGCCACCTCGCGCAGCACCAATGGGTGCATCGCCTCCGGGCCATAGTCGAGGAAGGCACTCTGCCGGCGCACGATCGCCTCGGTCACCTTGAGCAGCGTCTCGGCCCGGGACTCCAGGCTCTTGATCAGCCAGCGTGCCTCCTGCAGCTGGCCGCGCATCCAGCTGGCATCCTCGCCACGTGCCTTGGCGATCAGGTTGCAGTAGTGCTGGTTCAAGCCCAGCCGGGGCTGGCATTCGGGGTTGAGGCTGACTCGCCAGCGTGCGCCCTCCTTGAAGGTGTAGACGTCGGGCGCGACGTATTCCACCGGCGTGGTGTCCAGCGCGGCGCCGGGGCGCGGATCGAGGCTGCGGATCAGCGCGGCGGCGGCGGCCACATCGTCTTCGCTGGCGCGCAGCTTGCGGGCAAGCCGGCCGATGTCGTTGCGGGCCAGCAGCTCGAGTTCGGCGTCGACGATACGCAGTGCCAGCTCGCGGTGGTCTGTGCCTTCGTCGAACTGCTCCAGTTGCACCCGGAGGCAGTCGCGCAGGTCGCGGCTGGCCACGCCGACCGGGTCGAAGTCCTGCACCCGCCGCCGCACCGCCTCGACGTCCTCGGCGGTGGCGTGCAGGTCCGCCGGCAGGGCGGCCAGCAGGGCCTCGGGCGTTTCCGTGACGTATCCGTCCGGGTTCAGCGCGTCGATGATGACCGTGGCGATGGCGCGATCGCGGGGTGCGAAGCCGGACAGGTTGAGCTGCCACAGCAGGTGTTCCTGCATCGTCTCGGCGGCGGCGTTTTGTGGCTCGAAGTCGTCGTCCCGATTGCCGCTGCCACTGGACGATCCCAGCGAGGAGAAATCCATCGGCTGCTCGCCGGCGCCGTCGCCATCCGCCCAGTCCGGCGGCTCGCCGGCGTCATGCTCCTCGCTGGACGTGCTGGTCGCGGTACCGGCACCCAGTCCGGCCTCGGCACGGAATCCCTCCTCTTCGGTCGATTCGACGGAGTCGTCCGTCGATTCCTCCTCGAATTCCAGCAGCGGGTTGCCCTCGGCGATCTGGCGCAGCTCGGCCTCCAGCTCCAACTGCGAGAGCTGCAGCAACCGGATCGCCTGCTGCAATTGCGGCGTCAGGGTCAGCTGTTGGTGGAGTCGGAACTGGAGTCCGGGTTTCATACCGACCGGGAGCCTTGGAACTGGCTTTCATCCTAACCCTACCCCGGGGAGTCGAACAGCCTTGAGGCACCGCGGGGGCGCCCCGATCTGCTCCAGGTCAACTCCCTGTGCCCGGCGGCCGGTCAGAGCCGGAATTCGCGACCCAGGTACACGTCCCGCACCTTTTCGTCGGCGAGGATGTGGGCCGGCGTGCCTCGGGACATCACCTCGCCCTCGTTCAGGATGTAGGCGCGGTCGCAGATACCCAGCGTTTCGCGCACGTTGTGATCGGTGATCAGCACGCCGATGCCGCGTTCCTTCAGGTGGCGCACGATGCGCTGGATCTCGCCGACGGAAATCGGGTCGACGCCGGCGAACGGCTCATCCAGCAGCATGTAGCGCGGCTGCGCCGCCAGCGCGCGGGCGATCTCCACCCGGCGCCGCTCGCCACCGGAGAGGCTGATGCCCTTCTGTCCGGCGATGTGGCTGATCTTGAGTTCTTCCAGCAGGCTTTCCTGCTCGGCGGCGCGCTCGCGGGCGCTCAAGCCCTCGCGCAGTTCCAGTACGGCCATGATGTTGTCGGCCACGCTCAGGCGGCGGAACACCGACGGCTCCTGCGGCAGGTAGCCGATGCCGAGCTTGGCGCGTGAGTGCATCGGCAGGCCGGTGATGTCCTTGCCGTCGAGCTTGATCGAGCCGCCGTCGGCCTCGATCAGGCCAACCACCATGTAGAAGCAGGTGGTCTTGCCGGCGCCGTTGGGGCCGAGCAGGCCCACCACCTCGCCCTGGCGGATGGAGAACCCGAAGTCGCGCACGACCTGGCGTGCGCGGAAGCGTTTCTGGAGGCCTTCTGCGGACAGCATCGATCAGGGCTGCTTGTCGCCGGAGGCCGTCTCGGGCGCGGCCGGCTTCTTCTTGGGCTGGAAGATCAGGTGCACCTGGCCGTTGCCGCCGCTCTCGCCGGTCATCTCGCTGTTCTTGGTGTCGTAGGTCAGCTTGTCGCCATGGGCTTCGCCGCGGCCTTTCTGCACCACGCTGGCGTTGCCGGTGAGCACTGCGATGCCCTTGACGTTGTCGTAGTCCAGGGCCGAGGCCTCGCCCTGCATCAGGTTGCCGTTGTCGTCGAGCTGCTCGATGTGCGCGGGCGTACCGGTGATCTCCACTCGGCTGACCGCTTGGTCTGCGTCGACGTAGACCTTGGCCAGGTCGCCGCTGATCTTCATCGTGCCCTGCGAGATCCTGACGTGGCCACGCAGCGTGGTGACGCTGTTGGGCTTGTTGAAGCCGTCGAACGAATCGGCATGCTCGACCTCCACTGGCTTGTCGCGATCACTCTGCTTGGCGTGCGCGGCGCCGGCCGCGGCAACGCCGATGAGCAGCGCGGCCAAGCTAGCGCTTGCGCGGCGGGAACGTGGCGTGGACGTCATCGAGCAGCTCCAGGTGTTTGTCGTTGAGGTTGGCACGCATGCCGACCCCGCTCATTGTAAGGGCGCCCTGCGCCATGCGGGCGGGCGCAGCGGTCTCCATCCGGTTGTCCTTGGGCCAGATGGTCAGGTCCTCGGTGTCCAGTCTCGCGGCGTCGGTGTCGGCGAAGGCCTCGCGGTGCATGTGAACCGGCCCCTGCAGCTTGAGCAGGTCGCCACCCTTGTCCACCCATCCGTACCGCGATTCACCGCGCCAGTCGGGCACTCCGGCCTCGTTGGACGGCAGGTCGAACACCGGTGAGGTGATGTACAGCGACTCATCGCCTTCCCGGCGCACCAGGCTCGGTGCCTTTACATTGAAGGCGGGACGGCCGTCCCGGCCGTAACTGGAGAGCTGGAAGTCGGTGAGGGTGTAGCCGGACCGCGGTGGGCCGACGAAACTGCTTGGTGCCTGTTCGGGCGCCATCCACCAGCGCAGCAGGCCAGTCACGCCGGCGAGCAGGCCGACGACGACGATGGCCGTCGCCAGGCGACGGTCTCGGAGCCAGCGACCGAAGCTCATTGCCAGCGGTCCCGCTCGGCTTCGGCCTTGCCCTGGGCCAGCAGCAGCAGGTCACTGACCTCGCGCGCGGCCCCTTCGCCACCGCGACGGCAGGTCTGCCAATGGGCGCGCTCGACGACCCACGGGTGGGCGTTGGCGGTTGCCACGGCCAGGCCGGCCAGTCGCATCGGCGGCAGATCGGGCAGGTCGTCGCCGACGAAGGCGGCCTGCTCCGGCTTCAGGTTCAGGGCATCCAGCAGATCGCCCAGGCAGGCGCGCTTGTCGCCTTGGCCCTGGTACACATGGGCAATCCCCAGTTCCTCGGCGCGCAGCGTGACTGCATGGCTGATCCGGGCGGTCACGATCGCCACCTCGATACCGTTGGCCTGCAGGCGCTTCAGGCCCAGGCCGTCGTGCACGTGGAAGACCTTGGTCTCGCGACCGTCCTCGGCGTAGTGCAGACGACCGTCGGTCAGGGTGCCGTCCACGTCGAAGGCGGCCAGGCGGATGCGTGCGGCCCGGGCGAGCAGGTCGGCGGGGAGGTTGGCGAGGTATCCGGTCACGTGCGGTCGGTCGGCAGGCAGGGCGTCAGACCACGCGGGCGCGCAGCAGGTCGTGGATGTTGAGGGCGCCGACGACGCGCTGCTGCTCATCGACCACCAGCAGGGCGTGGATCTGGTGCTTTTCCATCAGTTGGGCGGCTTCCACCGCCAGCTTGTCCGCACCGATGGTCTTGGGCGAGCGGCTCATCAGGCCGGCCACGGTCGCCCCGCGCAGGTCCACGCCGTCGTCGTCCAGCGCGCGGCGCAGGTCGCCGTCGGTGAACACGCCGAGCAGATGGTCGTCGGCATCCACCACGGCGGTCATACCCAGGTGCTTGCGGGTCATTTCCATCAGCGCCTGGGTGAGGTTCGCGTCCGGACCCACCCGCGGCACGCCAACACCGGTGTGCATCACATCGCTGATGTGCAGCAGCAGGCGGCGGCCCAGGCTGCCGGCAGGATGCGAGCGGGCGAAGTCCTCCGACGTGAAGCCGCGGGCCTCCAGCAGGGCGATCGCCAACGCGTCGCCGATCACCAGCGCGGCGGTGGTGCTGGCAGTCGGCGCCAGCCCGAGCGGGCAGGCCTCGGTGGAGACGCTGGCGTCCAGGTGCACGTCCGCCTGGTCGGCCAGCGAGGATTTCGGATTGCCGGTAATCGCGATCAGGGGAATGCCCTGGCGCTTGATCACCGGAAGAATGAACAGGAGTTCGTCGGTTTCGCCCGAGTTGGACAGGGCCAGCACCACGTCCTGCGGGGTGATCATGCCGAGGTCGCCGTGGCTGGCCTCGCCTGGATGCACGAAGAAGGCCGGGGTGCCGGTCGAGGCCAGCGTGGCGGCGATCTTGCGGCCGATATGCCCCGATTTGCCCATGCCGCTGACCACCAGGCGCCCCTGGCAGCCCAGGATGAGCCGGCAAGCCTGCACGAAATCACCGTTTACACGGGGTTCCAGTGCCCGGATCGCCGCGGCCTCGGTGGCGATGACCGTGCGCGCACTCCGGGCGATGGCGTCCGGATCGACGGAGATCTCGGGAGATGTTGCGATGCGTGCGTTCATGTGTCCTTCGGCGGCGGCGCGATGGTGCGGGGTCGGGCAAAGTCCACGGCGTAGCTTCGCAGCCGCACGCTGAATGACGTCCCGTCATTTCTGCGCCAGCGACTTTCCATTACCATGGCCGTCCTGCAGTTTACCTTCTTATGACAGCGCGTTGGACGCCGCCGGACCCGGCGCCCCCGTCCAGACCGCGCCCCCTCCGGACAGTGGAATCTTGATGGACGCAGAGCGGATCCAGGCTTTGATCGAGGGCGGCTTGCCCGGTGCCCGGGCGGACGTGCGCGGCGATGACGGCGTGCACTTCGAGGCAACCGTGGTGGCCGAGCAGTTCGCCGGCAAGCTGCCGTTGGCTCGCCACCGGCTCGTCTACGCGACGCTTGGCGACCTTATGGGTGGGGCGATCCATGCGCTGGCGCTGAAGACCCTGACCCCGCAGGAGGCCGCGGCGCGATCCTGAGGGATCGACGCGCGGCTCCCGCTCCACTTCTTTCGTTTAGGAAACCCATGGCCAAGATCCTCATCAGCGGCGGGCAGCCGCTCCAGGGCGAGGTTGGCATCTCCGGCGCCAAGAACGCCGTGCTGCCGATCCTCGCCTCCTGCCTGCTCGCCGACGAGCCGGTGACCATCTCCAACGTGCCGCATCTGCACGACGTCACCACCACGATGGAGCTGCTCGGCCAGATGGGTGTGCAGCTGGTACTCGACGACCGCATGAAGATCCACGTCGACCCGCGTCCGGCCGACCGCTACTTCGCGCCGTACGACCTGGTCAAGACCATGCGCGCGTCGATCCTGGTGCTCGGTCCGCTGGTGGCGCGCTTCGGCCAGGCCGAGGTGTCGCTGCCCGGCGGCTGCCAGATCGGCTCGCGGCCGGTCGACCAGCACATCCGCGGCCTGCAGGCGCTGGGCGCGGACATCGTCGTCGAGAACGGCTACATCAAGGCGCGCGCCAAGCGCCTGAAGGGGGCCCGCATCTCGATGGACATGGTCACCGTCACCGGCACCGAGAACGTGATGATGGCGGCGACGCTGGCCAGCGGCACCACGATCATCGAGAACGCCGCGCAGGAGCCTGAAGTCGTCGATCTGGCGCACTGTCTCAATGCCATGGGCGCGCAGATCGAGGGTGCCGGCACGGCCACCATGACGATCCACGGCGTCGAGCGCCTTCACGGTGCCGAGTACGAGGTGCTGCCAGACCGCATCGAGACCGGCACCTTCCTGGTCGGCGCGGCGATGACCGGTGGCAAGGTGCGGGCCCGCGGGGCCCGTGCCGGGACGATGGAGTCGGTGCTCTCGAAGCTGGAAGAGGCCGGCGCGCACATCAGCACCGGTGAGGACTGGATCGAGCTGGACATGGGCGGTCGCCGGCCCAAGGCGGTCAACATCGTGACCGCTCCCTACCCGGCCTTCCCGACCGACATGCAGGCCCAGTTCACTGCGCTGAACTGCGTCGCCGAAGGCGTGGGCGTGATCACAGAGACGGTGTTCGAAAACCGCTTCATGCACGCGCACGAGCTGCAGCGGCTGGGTGCCGACATCCGGCTGGAGGGCAATGCCGCGATCATCCAGGGCGTGCCGAAGATGAGCGGCGCACCGATCATGGCCACCGATCTGCGCGCCTCGGCCTGTCTGGTGCTGGCCGGCTTGGTGGCCGAGGGCGATACCACGGTGGACCGGGTGTACCACATCGATCGCGGCTACGAGAACATCGAGGAGAAACTCGGCGTGCTCGGCGCCCGGATTCGCCGCCTGCCGAACTGACGTCCGGACGGCGCCTGAAAAAAAGCCGGGGCATGCCCCGGCTTTTTCTTGCCCTGCCGTCGCCCGTCAGGGCGAGTGGTAGCTCTCCAGCAGCAGGGTCAGGTTGCCACCGTCGGCCTGGGCCAGCTTCACCGGCACCGGGAATTTCGCCGGCACGTACCAGGCATCGAACGGCTTGCCGGTATCGGTGCGGGTGACCCGTTCGGCGGCGAACTCGCCCGCCGGCACGGTCAGGTGCTCGGTGGCCTGCACGGCATACTGCTGCCTTTCGACGCGCTGTTTGACCCCGACCGGCAACACGACCTGCTTGTCGCCGTTGCGCAACGCCAGCCCCAGGGCCAGCGGCAGGGTGTTGCGGTCGACCATGCCGGGGGCGCTGGCGTATTGGATCGGTCCCTTGCCTTCGTCCACGGTGACCTGGCCGCTGGCCCAGTCCACTCGAAGGTGGCGGTGCTTGCGCTTGAACGAGGAGTCCATGGCGTAGTCGTAGGTCACCGTCTCAGGCGTGTCGTCACGCCAGCGGAAACGGGTGGTTTCGTCGGAATTCGCGCCGATCAGTGCGGCCAGTCCGCCCGTGCCCTGCGTTTGGTTGCGGTAGGTGTACTCGTCCTTGCCGGTGGCGGTCAGGGTGACCGTGGCCTGGCCGATGGTCTGCCCGTCCTGCTGCACCTGGTAGGTGGCAGTGAAAGGCCTGGGGGCGCTGGCTGCTCCGGCGGTACCGGCGGCCAGCGCGAGTGTGGCCAGAGCGATGCGCGCGAAGCGCGTGGTGATGCGTGGGGGTATCCGAGTCATGCACCCGAGTCTAAGGGGCGCACCTGAACCGGTCGTTGCGACGACTCGCAACCGTCGGCCCGCATTCAGCGCGAGAGTTTGCCTTCGCGGCAGTCCAGCGGTGCATCGAGGGGGGCGCCGTCGAGGTTGACGCGTCCGTCGCGCAGCGTGATCCGTCCGGCGGCGATCCCTGCGACGACGGTCGGCAGCAGCCGGTGCTCGACGGCCAGCAGCCGCTCGGCCAACCGCTGTTCGTCGTCATCCGGTCCGATCGGGATGCGTGCCTGGGCGATCACCGGGCCGCCGTCGAGTTCCGCGGTCACGAAGTGCACGCTGGCACCATGCTCGGCGTCGCCGGCAGCAAGGGCGCGGCGATGGGTATGCAGGCCCCGGTACTTGGGCAGCAGGGACGGGTGGATGTTGACCATCCGGCCCACCCATGGCGCCAGCGCACCGCCGTCGATGATGCGCATGAAGCCGGCCAGGACCAGCAGGTCCGGCTTCGCCTCGGCGACGCGTTCGAACAGGGCGTGGTCGAAGCTGGCCCGGTCGGCATAGTCGCGCGGGGACAGGGCGAGCGTGGGCACGCCGGCCTCCCGGGCCAGCGCCAGTGCACCGGCGTCGGCCTTGTCGCTGGCGACCAGCACGAATTCCACCGGCAGCTCGCCACGGTCCCGTGCGGCCAACAATGCTGCAAAGTTGCTGCCGCGCCCGGAGGCGAGCACGGCGATACGGAAAGGTGTCGTCATGGAGAGTCGTTCCTCGGGCCGGACGGAGGCCGACCCGAGGGATCAGCCGATATGCACGCGTTCGTCACCCTGGGCCGGCACGACTTCGCCGATCACCCGCGAGGCCAGGCCGTGCTTCTCGAGCAGGGCGGAGGCGGCAGCCACCGCATCGGCCGGCAGGATCACCGTGAAACCCACGCCGCAGTTGAACGTGCGCCACATCTCCTCGCGCGCCACGTTGCCTTCGCGCATCAGCCAGTCGAACACGGGCGGCAGCACGATCGCCGAGGCGTCCAGCGCCAGGCCGAGACCGTCCGGCACCACGCGGATGATGTTTTCCTTCAGGCCGCCGCCGGTGATGTGGGCCATGCCGTGTACTGGCGCGGCCTTGAGCAGCTCCAGCATCGGTTTGACGTAGATCGTGGTCGGCGCCATCAGCGCATCGGCCAGCTTGGTGCCGCCCAGGTCGAGATCGAGCGGGCTGCCGGCGCGTTCGACGATCTTGCGGATCAGCGAGTAGCCGTTCGAATGCGGGCCGGACGAGGCCACGCCGAGCACGACGTCGCCGGCGACGATGGCGCTGCCGTCCATCAGCTCGGCCTTCTCCACCGCGCCAACGGTGAAGCCGGCCAGGTCGTACTCGCCCGGCGGGTACATGTCCGGCATTTCCGCCGTTTCGCCCCCGATCAGGGCGCAACCGGCCAGCTCGCAGCCCCGGGCGATGCCGCCCACCACGGCGACGGTGGTGTCCACGTCCAGCTTGCCGGTGGCGAAGTAGTCGAGGAAGAACAGCGGCTCGGCGCCCTGCACCAGCACGTCGTTGACGCACATGCCGACCAGGTCAATGCCGATGGTGTCGTGGCGGCCCAGCGTCTGCGCCAGTTTGAGCTTGGTGCCCACGCCGTCGGTGCCGGAGACCAGCACCGGCTCGGCGTAGCGGGTGCCCAGGTTGAACAGGCCGCCGAAACCGCCCAGCCCGCCCATCACCTCCGGGCGGAAGGTGCGCTTGACCAGCGGCTTGATGCGTTCGACCACGGCATTGCCGGCATCGATATCCACGCCGGCGGCGCGGTAGGTGAGGGCGTCGGACATGGCAGGAACCCGCGTCGATAAACGCCTAATGATAGACGCTGGGGGCCGGATTGGGCAGACTTCCGGGACGCTCCGAACGGATATCCCGCCTCGCCCATGCGCCTGTCCCGACTGCTCTGCATCCTTTTTCTGTTCGGTCTGGCCGGGTTGCGGCCGGCGCTCGCCCAGCAGCAGGTGCCCTCGTCCCCGTACACGGTGGTGATGCCGGTTACCGACACCAGCGAGGCCCAGCGCGACTCCACGTTCTCGAACGCGCTGGCCCAGGTGCTGGCACGCGTGGCCGGTGGCCAGGACCTGCGCGGCAAGGCCGGCTACGACGATGCGCTGAAGTCGGCCAGCGGTATGGTCAGCAACTACCAGTACCAGCGCGCCGGCGACGGCATCGCGCTGCAGGTCACCTTCGACCGTGGCGCGGTCAACCACCTGGTGGGCCAGCTCGGTGCTGCGGCCGCCGGGGTGAAGCCGCCGGTGCTGCTGCTGGTGCAGGGCACCGACGGCAGTCTGCTGGGGGGCGATTCGCTCGACGCGCTGGCCAGATCGGCTGCGGCGCAGGGTTACGGCGTGATCTATCCCGACCCGACCCAGCCGCCCGATCTCGGTCGGGTGGCCGCGGTCGATCCGGCGGAAATGGCCCAGGTCACGGCCCGCTACAAGACCGGTCTCGTGCTGGTGGGCAAGCTGCGCGCGGGCGGTGTCGACTGGACGCTGGTGTCCGGGGGGGCGGCGCAAAGCTGGCAGGACCAAGGGCCGACCGAGGATGGCCTGTTCGCCAATGCCGGGGCGGCCATGGCCGCGCGGGTCGGCAAGCAGCTCAATGTGATCGGCTCGGGCGCCAGCGACGGCAAGCTATGGGTCGATGGCGTGGGCTCGGCCATGGACTATGCCCAGTTGCTGAACGTGCTGCGCGGCGACCCGTCGGTGCGCAAGGTTTCCACGCTCGGGGCAAAGGGCGACGGCGTGCTGCTCCAGGTGTCGTCGACGCTGCCGCTGGGCGCGCTGGCGTCGAATCTCGCTGCCGGCGGCCGTTTGCTGCAGGCCCAGACAAATCATGCCGGCGCGGACGCCAGCCTGCGCTGGCTGCACTGAGGCCGGTCTTGCGCCCTGCCACCGCCCACGCGGAGCCACTCCCATGACGGCCCAGGACTCCCGCCGCTGGCAACTGCTGGCGATCCTCGCCGTCATCGCCTATCTGGTCTATCTGCTGGCGCCGGTGCTGATGCCGTTCGCCATCGCGGCGATGCTGGCCTATCTGGGCGACCCGCTGGCCGATCGCCTGGAGACGTTCGGCCTGGGCCGGACGCTGGCAGTGACCATCGTGTTCGTGGTGTTGCTGCTGCTCACGGTGGGCGCGCTGCTGCTGCTGATCCCCCTCATCTCGCGCCAGGTCGACAACCTGATCCAGAACCTGCCGCGCTACGGCGAGTGGGTGCGCGATACGGCGCTGCCCTGGCTGCAGGCGAAGCTGCGGCTCGATCCGCACATGTTCGACACCGGTCGTCTGGTGGACGCGGTGAAGGAGCACATGGGCTCGATCGGCACGGTGCTGGGCAAGCTCTCGCGTTCAGGCGTGGGCGTGATCATGTGGATGACCAACCTGGTGTTGATCCCGGTGGTCGCGTTCTACCTGCTGCGCGACTGGGACCGGCTGGTGGCCTGGATCGACGCGATGCTGCCGCGCTCGATCGAGCCGACCGTCGCCCATCTCGCGCGCGAATCGGACAAGGTGCTCGGGGCCTTCGTGCGCGGCCAGCTGCTGGTGATGCTGGCACTGGGTGTGTTCTACGGCGCCGGCCTCTCGGTGGTCGGGCTCTCCGTGGGGCCCTTGATCGGCATGGTCGCCGGCCTGCTCAGCTTCGTGCCGTATCTGGGTTTCATCATTGGCTTCGGCGCCGCAGTGATCGCGGTGCTGGTGCAGTACGGCGACTGGCCGCACCTGCTGCTGGTGTGTGGCGTATTCGTGGTCGGCCAGCTGCTGGAGGGCTACGTGCTGGTGCCCAAGCTGGTCGGCGACAAGATCGGCCTGCACCCGGTGGCGGTGATCTTCGCGGTGCTTGCCGGTGGCTACCTGGCCGGCTTCCTCGGCGTCCTGCTGGCGCTGCCGGCAGCCTCGGTGATCCTGGTGCTGCTGCGCTACCTCACCGAGCGCTACCGCATGAGCGAGCTGTACACGGACACCGGTACGCCACCCGCCGCCGTCGTCGTTGCCGATGCCGATGCCGTCGCCGATGGCGAGCCGGTCACTGCACCGGAACCGCCGACTTCGCCGTCTTCCGGCGACGGCCGGGACACGCCGCCTAAACCATGACCGCGCAGTTGCCGCTTGCCCTGCGCTGGCCGCGTCGCCAGCGCTTCGAGCACTTCCACGCCGGTGCGCACAACGCCGCCGCGCTGGCCGCCATCGAGGCGCTGGCCGAGCGGCCGGGCGCTCCCTGGGTCTATCTGCACGGGCCACTGGGCAGTGGTCGCAGCCATCTGCTGCTGGCCGCCGCGCAGGCCGCTGCGGAAGCCGGACGCCGCGTGCAATACCTGCCGTTGGCCACGCTTGCCGATCGCGCCGCCGCACTGCGCGGGGTGGCCGGCAGCGAGTGGCTGGCGCTGGATGACCTGGGGGCGATCGCCGGGCAGCGCGAGGCCGAGCACGCCCTGTTCGATCTGTACAACCAGACCCGCGCCGAAGGCGGCACCCTGTTGTTCGCGTCGTTGGCCGGTCCGGCCGAATCGGGCATCGTCCTGCCCGACCTGCGTTCGCGACTCGGGGCCTGCACGCAGTTCGCGCTCAGGCCGCTGGATGACGAGGAGCGCCGCGCCGTGCTGCGCGAGCGCGCCCGCGCCCGCGGCATCCACCTGGACGACGCCGTGCTCGACTGGCTGTTCGCGCGCTACGCTCGCGACCTGGGGGCCTTGCTCGACCTGCTTGACCGGCTCGATCAGGCCTCGCTGGCCGCACGCCGCCGGATCACCGTGCCGTTCCTGCGTGGCTTTCTCAGGGGGAATGGTCCAGGTGTCTGACGTCGGATCGACCACCGGCTGACATCGGCTGGATTTTGGGGGGATGGGGATGGAAGGGGCTTTCAGGGATGCCATGCCAAGGGCGCGCTGGGTGCGGCGCCTGCTGTGGCTGATGATCGCCGGCAATCTTGTCGCGCTTGCCGCCGACGGGTTCGAGCGGTCGGTGCTTGCTCGGTTGCAGGCGAAGGATTTCGCCAGCGCGGAGGCTTTCCAGGTTGCCGCGACATGGAGTGATCGCTTGCAGGCCGTCACCGGCGCCGCGCAGGTGGTCCTGTTGATGGCAGCCTACATTCTGGGCGGCATGTGGATCGTGCAGGTGGCGCGAAACGTGCGTGCGCTCGGCGCCCGCGACCTGGAAATCTCGCCGGGCTGGGCTGTCGGCTGGTATGCCGTACCAGTCGGCAATCTGTTCAAGCCGTTCCACGCGATGCAGGAAATCTGGTGCGCCAGCGTGTCGGCTGCGAGGTGGCGGGAGATGGCCACACCGGGGTGGCTGAGGCTGTGGTGGGGCTGCTGGCTGGTATCGAATGTCCTCGGCCAGGCGGCGCTCCGTCTCACGCTGCGAGCCAAGGGGGTTGACGAGCTGCTGCTGGCCAATTCGGTCAGCATGGTCCAGAAGGGCGCCGACATCGTGCTGTGCGCGGCGTTTGCGCTGGTCGTTGCGCGGGTGACGGCCGCCCAGAACGCACAGTGGCTGGCTGGGGCGATTCCCCAGCCACGTGAGTCACCGACAGCTGGCGATCCGCTCGTTGCGGTGCCGCCGGCCCTGCCGGAGACCTGACCTCAGGCCTTGAGCAGCGTCGGAGTGGCCTGCGCGCCGATGGCATCGACCATCGCCTTGGCCACGTGCAGGTTGCCGGCGATCAGGTTGCCGCTCTCGGGGATGCCGTCGCGGCCGGCGAAATCGCAGTAGCGGCCGCCGGCCTCGCGCACCAGCAGCACGCCGGCGGCCATGTCCCACGGCTTCAGGCCGATCTCGAAATAGCCGTCGTAGCGGCCGGCAGCGGTGTAGGCCAGGTCCAGCGCGGCCGAGCCGGAGCGGCGGATGTCCTCGGCCTGGCCGAGGATCGCGCGGGTCATGTCCAGCTGCGGTCCCAGGTGCGCCCGCTGGCGATAGGGGAAGCCGGTGGCGATCATCGCGCCGCCCAGGTTGTCGCGCTTGCTGACGCGGATACGGCGGTCATTGAGGTAGGCGCCGTCGCCCTTGCTGGCGGTGTACAGCTCGTCGCGCAGCGGGTCGAACACCACAGCGTAGGTCGGCACGCCCTTCTCGAGCAGACCGATGGATACGCAGAAATGCGGGATGCCGCGCAGGTAGTTGTGGGTGCCGTCCAGCGGGTCGATCACCCACTGCAGCGGACCCTTGCCGATCGCGCCGCTTTCCTCGCCGAGGATGGCGTGGTCCGGGTAGGCCCGGCGTAGTTCCTTGATGATCTCCGCCTCGGCCAGCCGGTCGACCTCGGAGACGAAGTCCATCTGCTGCTTCTCGACGACATTCAGCCCGTCGATGCGATTCATGTAGCGCAGGATGATGTTTCCAGCAGCGCGCGCGGCGCGCGCCGCGATGGTGACGGCGGGTCTTGGCATGGCGGGGACTTTGTAAAAAGAACGGGTTAGCGGCCGCGGATTCTAGCAGAGGCGCGGCCGCGAGGCAGGCACGGGGCGGCACGGGGCCGCGCTGGACTATCCTAGGCGGCCGTTTCCGCGCCGAAGACCTGCCGCATGTCCGCTCTCGATCTCGCCCCGCTGTTCCGCTTCGTGCTGGTGCGTACCTCGCACCCGGGCAACATCGGCAGCGCCGCGCGGGCCATCCGCACCATGGGCTTCACCCGGCTGGAGCTGGTGTCGCCGCACCGCTTTCCCGACCCGGAAGCCACCGCGCTGGCGGCCGGTGCCGACGACGTGATGGGCGCGGTCGGGCTGCACGAGGGACTGGTCGACGCTTTGGCCGGCAGCACGTTCGCGCTGGGCCTGTCGGCGCGTCGGCGCGGAGTGAACCTGCCTGAACTCAGTCCGCGCGAGGGCGTGGCCCAGGCGCTGGCTGCCGCCGCGCGCGGCGAGCAGGTGGCATGGGTATTCGGCAACGAGCGTACCGGCCTGGAGAACGAGGAACTGGCGCGCTGCCACGCGATGGTGCGCATCCCCAGCGTGGAGGACTTCAGCTCGCTCAACCTGTCGCAGGCGGTGCAGGTGATGGCCTACGAGCTGCGCATGGCGATGCTCGGCGACGAATTGCCCGAGGCGCCGCCGCTGCACGAGGAGCCGCCGGCCGATGCGGAGAAGATGGAGCGCTTCTACGAGCACCTCGCCCAGACGCTGGACGACATCGACTTCCACAAGGGCCGCACGCCGACCACGATCATGCTCAGGCTGCGCAAGCTGTTCCAGCGCGCGCAGATGAGCGAGCGCGAGCTGCGCGTGCTGCACGGCATCTTCGCCGATGCCCAGCGCATGGCGATGCTGGCTGGCCAGCGCGGTCGCGACTGAGTCAGCCGGCGCCGTCCCGCAGCAGCAGCACCAGCACCTCGCCCAGCCCCACGATCACGCCAGCGCTGACCAGCGTCAGGACCCAGGCGGCGAGCAGCACCGCGCCGTCGCGCTCGATCAGGGCGAAGGCGAATGCCAGCAGCAGTGCACCGAAGAAGTAGTTGGTGAAAGGCAGCGGCAGGGCGAGCATCAGGCCCAGCAGCATCAGCATGAAGCCGGAGAGCAGGCTCGATGGCCGGTGCACCATGGCCGGCAGACGCGGCCGGCATACCCGCTCGAGCCGGGATGTCACCGGTTCGATCCGGTCGAGCAGGGCCAGCAATTGGCCCCGGACCAGCCGGCGGCGGCCGATCCAGCGGGGCAGCCAGGGGCGGGTGGCACCAAAAGCCATCTGCGCTCCCAGTGCGATGACCCCGACGCCCATCACGCCACCGATCCCCACGGCCAGGGGTACGAAGTTGGGAATCGCCAGCAGGATCAGCAGCACGCCAAAGGCGCGTTCCCGCAGTGGGGCGAGCAGGGTATCCAGCGTGATCCTGGCGTCCGGTTGGCTGGCGATCGACTGGCGCAACAGTCCGGTGGCGGTGGTGCGGTCGGCCGATGCGTGGTGTGGTTCGCCCATGGTGCGCCTGTGCCGCGTCAGCCGCCGCGCGTGGCGTCGTCGTCGGGACCGTCCACGGGCGGGGGCGGCACCACCAGCAGCTTGTCGATACGCGCGCCGTCGAGGTCCATCACCTCGAAGCGGATGCCACGCCATTCGAATACCTCGCCCACCTGCGGGATGTGGCCCAGCGCAGTCATGACCATGCCGGCGACGGTACGGAAATCGTGCTCGTCCTCGCCCGGCAGCGCACCGACACGCAGCAGTTCGCGCAGGTCGTCGGTGGACAGCGTGCCGTCCACCAGCCAGCTGCCGTCCTCGCGCCTGACGATGGGCGAACGCTCTTCGCCGGGCGTGCCGTGACCGAGCTGCGCCACGCCGACCACGGCCGAGAGCAGGTCGTTGATGGTGACCACGCCCTCGATGTCGCCGTACTCGTCGACTACCAGCGCCATCGGCGTCTCGGCGTCGCGGAATTCCTCCAGCAGGTCCAGCGCGCGAGCCGTGGCCGGCACGTACAGCGGCTTGGACAGGCGCCGGAACAGGTCAGGCCGTCCCTGGCCCAGGTCGGCCAGCAGGCTCTTCACCTCCACCACGCCGACGATGTCGCTCTCGTCGCCGCGGTAGACCGGATAGCGCGAGTAGGGGGTCTCGCGCAGTACCGCCATGTTCTCGTGCAGCGGCGCGGCGATGTCCAGCCAGGCGATGCGCATGCGCGGGGTCATCACGCTGTCCACGGTGCGGTCGCCCAGCCGCAGCACGCGGTTGACCATGTTGTGCTCGTCGGCGTCGAGCACGCCCTGCTCGGCGCTCTCGGCCACCAGCAGGCGGATCTCCTCTTCGGTCACGGCCGCGCCGCCCTTGTCGGTCACCCGCAGCAGGCGCAGCACCAGGGTGCTGCAGGTGTTGAGCAGCCACACGAACGGCGCGCAGATCCGGCTGAGCACCAGCATCGGCATGCCGACCACCATCGAGGCGGTTTCCGGGCCCGCCAGCGCCAGTCGCTTGGGCACCAGTTCGCCGAACACGATCTGCACGAAGGAGATGATGATGAAGCTCACCGCGAAGCCAAGCGCATGGGCGTAGGGCTCCAGCCAGGTGGCGCGATCGCGGTGCAGGGCGTCGGCGATGTGCTCGCCCAGGGCATCGCCGGCCAGCGCGCCGGTGAGCAGCATCACCAGGGTGATGCCCACCTGCACGGTGGACAGGAATCGCTCGGGTGCCTCGGCGTGGCGCAGCGCCACGCGGGCGCGCCGGCTGTGATCGGCCAGTTGCTTGAGGCGGCTCTTGCGCGAGGCGACCAGGGCCATCTCCGACAGCGCGAAGAAGCCGTTGCACAGGGACAGGACGAAGACGAGCGCGAATTCGGTCAGCATCGCGCGGGGCGGGATCGGGAGGCCATGGGCGCAGTGTAGGGGCAGCGGGGGCCCCGGATCACGTGGCCGGGTGCGACTGCCCGGCCCCTGGGGGCTCCTGTAACATAACCGTCATTTTCGCCCATCCCCAAGGTATCCCGATGTTCTCCCTGCAAGCGATGTTCGGCAAAGGCGACCGCTTCTACGGCCTGCTCGAGCAGAGCGCCGAGGCGGCCTGCGACAGCGCCCGCGCCGTGCGCGAGCTGGTCAGCCAGGCCGACCACGCCCCCGTCATGGCGGCCTTCGCCTCCAGCCGGGCCCGCGAAAAGGCGCTCGCCGCGCAGATCAGCGAGGAGCTGGTGAACACCTTCGTCACCGCGCTGGACCGCGAGGACATCGAAGCGCTCAATGCGGCGCTCTACAAAATCCCCAAGACGGTGGAGAAATTCGCCGAGCGCTACGCGGTGGTCGCCGATCGCCTGGCCGGGGTGGACTTCACCCAGCGCGCGCTGGTGCTCGAGCGCTCCGCCGAGGTGGTGGTGCAGATGATCGGCGAGCTGCGCCGCGGCTTGCGCATCGACCCGGTGAAGAAGCTGCAGGACCGCCTGCAGGCGCTGGAATCCGAGGGCGACAAGCTGCTGCTCGACCCCTACCGCACGCTCTACGTGGAGGGCGCCGACGTGATGCGCGCGGTGCTCGCCAAGGATCTGTTCGAGCTGATCGAGAAAGCGATCGACAAGTGCCGCGACGTGGGCAATGTCGTCTACTCCATCGTGCTGAAGAACTCCTGAGGGCGCCGCCGTGCTGACCCTCCATCCGGGTTCCGACGGGAGCCGCACATGACGCTGGGCATGGTAGTCGCGGTCCTGCTGATCGCGCTGGCTTTCACCTACATCAACGGATTCCACGACACCGCCAATTCGATCGCCACCGTGGTGGCGACGAAGGTGCTGACGCCGGGGCAGGCGGTGCTGATGGCCGCCGTCACCAACCTCGCCGGGGCGCTGTGGGGCACGGCCGTGGCGGTCACGATCGCCAAGGGCCTGATCGACACGCACGTGGTCGACGTGGGGCCGCAACTGCTGGTCTGCGCGCTGCTCTCGGCGATCGCCTGGAACCTGCTGACCTGGTGGCTTGGCCTGCCGTCCAGCTCCAGCCATGCGCTGGTCGGCGGGCTGGTTGGCGCGGCGGTGGCCGCGGCCGGCGGCAAGTTCGACGCGGTGATCTGGTCGCACGGCGGCAGCCACTGGTGGAACGGCGCCGGGGTGATCCCGAAGGTGGTGGTGCCGATGGTGGTGTCGCCGCTGATGGGCTTCGTGCTCGGCTTCGCGCTGATGGGCCTGCTCTACGCGCTGTTCGCCTGGCTGGCCAACCGCACCGGCTTCCTGCGCCGTTTCGGGCGCACGCCGTTCGTCAATGCGCTGTTCGGCAAGGCGCAGATCTTCTCGGCTGCCGCGATGGGCGTCTCGCACGGCATGAACGACGCGCAGAAGAGCATGGGCATCATCGCCCTGGCGCTGGCCGGCGCCACCAGTGCGGGCCAGTTCGACCATCTGCCGTCCTGGCTCGGGTTTCTGCGCATCACCTCAGACGCCAGCCATCCGTTCGCGGTGCCGGTGTGGGTGACCGCGATGTGCGCGCTGACCATGGCGGCGGGGACCGCCGGCGGCGGCTGGCGCATCATCAAGACGCTCGGCCACAAGATGGTGAAGCTGCACCCGATCAACGGCTTTGCGGCGGAATTCAGCTCGGCCGCGGTGATCCTGTTCGCCTCCTCGCTGGGTATCCCGGTGTCCACTACCCACAACGTGTCGGCCTCGATCATGGGCGTAGGTGCCGCCAAGCGCTTCAACGCGATCCGCTGGACGGTGGTCGAGCGCATGGTGTGGTCGTGGATCCTGACCCTGCCGGTCACCGGCCTGCTGGCCTACGCACTGGTGCGACTGGTGCAGGGCTGGGGCTGATCGTCTCCCGGAAACAAAAAAGCCGGGCACCGCGAGGCGACCCGGCCTTTCTCGCGTTGGACAGGATCAGAAACTGTCGCCGCTGGCGGCGATGGCCCGCTCGAGCTGGTCGCCCAGCGTGCCGAGTTCGAGGATGACCCGCTCCAGCTCGGTGGCGTCGAGCAGCTCGTAGGGTCGGTTCTCGCACAGGTGCAGGTAGGGCGAGCCGTCCAGGTCGGTCGCGGCGAGGAAGCCGGTGCGCTGCTCCCAGTTGAAGCGCAGCGCGCGCTGGGGATCGATGCCCGAGAGCGGTCCGATCGGCGTGGAGATGCGCAGGAAGCGACGATCAGCCTCGTCCTCCAGCTCGGCCAGGTAGATGCCTTGCTGGCGCCCTGGCGTGACCGCGAGGTCGAAGCTGATCAGGTAGGGGTCGTTGTTGCGGAGCGCGTACTTGGCTCCCAGGTACGAGCGGACGGCTTCGAAGTGACGCATGGCGGAGGCTTCCGTGGCAGTCTGGATCTCCTCCTACTCTGACACGAGCCGCATGATCACGTCGCGTGAGCCCCTGACCGATGCCCAGCAGCGCATCTACAGCGCGATCGCAGCCATCCCGCCTGGCCGTGTAGCCAGTTACGGAGCCATCGCCGCGCGCGCGGGCCTGCCGGGGCGGGCGCGGCTGGTCGGCCGCCTGCTCGGCGAGGTGCCGGACGACGTCGAGCTGCCCTGGTTCCGCGTGCTGCGCGCCAGCGGGCACATCGCCATGCCTCCGGGCAGCCGGGGCTTCCGCGAGCAGGCACGGCGGCTGAAGGCCGAAGGCGTGGAGGTGGTCAACGGCCGCGTGCCGCTGTCGCGCTTCGGCCTGGACGCGAACATCGATCGCGCGCTGTGGGGCATGCCCGGCGGTTGAATGCGTCGACGACCGATGTGCCGGCGGGACATGGCCGGGCAGCGTGGCTTGACCCGTTTGCTACCATCGTCCGGATGTCCGTCTCCCCGCTTCATGTCCTCCAGACCGTCTTCGGCTACGCCAGCTTCCGCGGCCACCAGCAGGCCATCGTCGAGCAGGTGATCGAGGGCGGCGACGCCCTGGTGCTGATGCCCACCGGCGGTGGCAAGTCGCTGTGCTACCAGATTCCCGCCATCGTGCGGCAGGGCACCGGCGTGGTGGTGTCGCCGCTGATCGCGCTGATGCAGGACCAGGTCGACGCCCTGCACGAGGCCGGCGTGGCTGCGGCCTACCTCAACTCCAGCCTCGACGCCGAGGCGCAGCGCGAGGTGGAGCGCCAGCTCATGGCCGGCGAGCTGGACCTGCTCTACGTGGCGCCCGAGCGCCTGCTCACCCCGCGCCTGCTCGGCCTGCTGGAACGCACCGAGGTCGCCCTGTTCGCCATCGACGAGGCGCACTGCGTGTCGCAGTGGGGGCACGATTTCCGCCCGGAATACCGCGAGCTGGCGGTGCTGCACGAGCGCTTCCCGCACGTGCCGCGCATCGCGCTCACCGCCACCGCCGACCCGCGCACCCGCGAGGAAATCGTCGAGCGCCTCGCGCTGCAGGACGCGCGCCCGTTCGTCTCCAGTTTCGACCGGCCGAACATCGGCTATCGCGTCAGTCTCAAGCACAACCCGCGCACCCAGCTGATGCAGTTCCTCGACGGCCACCGCGGCGAGTCGGGCATCGTCTACGCGCTCAGTCGCCGCAAGGTGGACGAGACCGCCGCCTGGCTGGCCGACGCCGGCTTCGAAGCCTTGGCCTACCACGCCGGGATGGAGGCGGCCGACCGTTCGCGCAACCAGCAGCGCTTCCTGCGGGAGGAGGGCGTGGTGATGGTGGCCACGGTCGCCTTCGGCATGGGCATCGACAAGCCCGACGTGCGCTTCGTCGCGCACCTGGACCTGCCGCGCTCGATGGAGGGCTACTACCAGGAGACCGGCCGCGCCGGCCGCGACGGCCTGCCTGCCGAGGCGTGGATGATCTACGGCCTGGCCGACGTGGTGACGATGAGCCAGATGATCGCCCAGTCCGAGTCGGCCGACGAGCGCAAGCGGATCGAGCGCCAGAAGCTGGAATCGCTGCTCGCCTACGCCGAGGCCACGCGCTGCCGGCGCGAGATCCTGCTTGGCGCGTTCGGCGAGACCTACGAAGGGCCATGCGGCCACTGCGACAACTGCGTGTCGCCGCCGAAGACCTGGGACGCCACCGTGCCGGCGCAGAAGGCGCTCTCGGCGGTGTATCGCAGCGGCCAGCGCTACGGCTCCGGCCATGTCATCGACATCCTGCGCGGCATCGACAGCGAGCGTGTCGGCCAGCTCGGCCACGACAAGCTGACCACCTTCGGCGTCGGCGCCGAGATGGACGAGAAGGCCTGGCGCTCGGTGTTCCGGCAACTGCTCGCGGCCGGCCTGCTGGCGACCGATCCGGAGGGCTACGGCACGCTGCGCCTCACACCGGCCAGCCGCGGCGTGTTGACCGGGGGCGAGCGGGTGCTGCTGCGCGAGGACGCACGCCCGGTGCGCAGCGCGCGGCGCCGCCGTGACAGCCAGCTGTTGACCGGCGCCAGCATCGGCATCGAGGCCTACGAGCAGCCGCTGTGGGATGCCCTGCGCGCCACCCGTTCGCAGCTGGCCAAGCAGCACGGCGTGCCGCCCTACGTGGTGTTCCACGACGCCACGTTGCTGGCGATGCTGCGGGCGATGCCCAGCAACGAGGATGAGCTGGCCTCGATCAGCGGCGTCGGCGAGGCGAAGCTCAAGCGCTACGGGCGCGATTTCCTGGCGGTGATCAACGCTGCCGAGTGAGCAGCCTCAAGCCTGCATCGGCCAGTGCGCCTGGTCCTCGTTGCTGGCGCGCGCATGCACGACGCCCAGTTGCGGCAGGAAGCGCCAGCGCTCCAGCCGGGCTGGGAGCCGGGCCTGCGGATACGCCTCGCGCAGTGCGGCGAGCGCACCCAGTTCGCACTCGAACCGCCCCAGTTCCTCGCGCTCGCAGAGCGCACGCCAGCGGCGGCCGTGACGGACGATACGGAACAGGCCAAGCAGCGAGGGGTACACATACTGCGCAAGCACGGCGGTCACTCCATGTGGGGCGGGCGGCGCAATCTAAGCAGCGGTCTGTGACCACGGCGTTATCCGTTCGCTACTTTTTGGCGAGCCCATTCAGGGATGTGATCGGCAGCACGCCCCGCGGCCCCGCAGTGCGGCGCGACCTTGCGGGACAAACCCGCTAGGATTGCCAGCGCGAACGGCCGCGGCACCAGGGCGGCCGACCCACCAGAGCGAACGCGAATCCAACGTGGCGACGAAGGGAAAAATCACCTCGCTCGACATCGCCTACCTGGCCGGTGTCTCCCAGGCTACCGTCTCGCGTGCCTTGCGCGGCAGCCCGCTGGTCAACGAGGAAACCCGGCGGCGCGTCGAAGCGGCGGTCAAACAGCTCAACTACAAGGTCGACAAGAACGCCTCGAACCTGCGCACGCAGCATTCGGGCACGCTGGCCTTGCTGATCTTCGAAGACCCCACGGCCGACGATTCGCACATCAATCCGTTTTTTCTTTCGATGCTGGGCTCGATCACGCGGGCCTGCGCGCAACAGGGCTACGACCTGTTGATCTCCTTCCAGCAGTTCTCGCGTGACTGGCATGCCGACTACGCCGACAGCAAGAAGGCCGACGGCATCATCCTGCTCGGTTACGGCGATTACCTGGCCTACCGCGACCGCCTCGCCGCGCTGGCCGCGCAGGGGACCAAGTCGGTGCGCTGGGGCGCGGTGCTGCCGGACCAGCCGGACGTGTCGATCGGCTGCGACAACCACCATGGCGGCCGCGCGATCGGCGAGCACCTGCTGGCGCAGGGCTGTCGCCGCATCGCCTTCGTCGGCGACGCGTCCAACCACTTCCCGGAATTCCAGGACCGCTACCACGGTTTCGCCGAGGCGCTGGACGAGGCCGGTATCGAGGTCGACCCTGCCCTGCAGGTGGATGCGGAAACCACCGAACTGTCCGGTTACGAGGCCACGCAGCGGCTGATCGCCAGCGGTGTGCCGTTCGACGCCGTGTTCGCCGCCAGCGACCTGATCGCCTTCGGCGCGCTGCGCGCGCTCGACGAGCACGGTCTGAAGGTGCCCGAGGACGTCGCCGTTGCCGGCTACGACGACATCCCGATGGCGCGCTTCGTCAACCCGGCGCTGACCACCGTGCAGCAGGACACCCGCCAGGCCGGCGAGATGCTGGTCGACGCGCTGCTGCGGATGATCCGCGGCGAGAAGGTGGAGAGCACCATCCTGCCGGTGAAGCTCACCGTGCGCCGCTCCAGCCTGCGCGCCGCGAAGTAGCCCCGCGCTCGCCTACAGGGCGTCGAGATCGGCCAGGTAGGCTTCGGCCTGCCCCAGTGTGGCCGCGCGCTCGTCGGCGTCCATCCGCTCCCAACTGCGGTAGGCCATCGCCAGTCGCGGGTTGCGGCCGAAGCGCTCACGGTGGCGCACGTGGAAGTGCCAGTACAGGCTGTTGAGCGGGCAGGCGCGCTCCCCGTGGCGCAGCGTGTGGCGGTAGTGGCATCCCTTGCAGTGGTCCGACTGCCGGTTCACGTAGGCGGCCGAGCCGCTGTACGGCTTGCTGCCCAGCACGCCGCCGTCGGCGAACTGGCTCATGCCGCGGGTGTTCGGCAGCTCGACCCATTCGAAGGCGTCGACGTAGATGCCCAGGTACCAGCGATCCACCTCGTCCGGATCGCAGCCGGCGAGCAGGGCGAAGTTGCCGGTGACCATCAGCCGCTGGATGTGGTGCGCGTAGCCCAGCGCGAGCGACTGGCCGATCGCCGTGCGCAGGCAGGCCATCTTCGTGTCGGCATCCCAGTACCAGCGCGGCAGCGGGCGCTTCGCGTCGAGCGCGTTGAGCGTGGCGTAGCCCGGCATGCGCGCCCAGTAGATCGCCCGCACGAACTCGCGCCAGCCGAGGATCTGCCGCACGAAACCCTCGGTGGCGGCCAGCGCCACCTCGCCGCGCTCGAACGCCTCCAGCGCCGCGTCGATCACCTCGCGCGGATGCAGCATCTTCAGGTTCAGCGCGAAGGAGAGGCCCGCGTGGAACAGCGTCGGCGATGCCTCGCTGATCGCGTCCTGGAAACGGCCGAAATGGGGCAGGCGGTGCGTCACGAAATCACGCAGCCACGCCTGCGCCTCGCGCCGGCTCAGCGGCCAGCCGAAGGCCTCGGCCGACGGCTCGCCCAGCGTCTGCACGCCGGCGTCGACGATCTCCTGCCACAGCGCGCGCAGGTCGTGCCGCTGCCAGGGCCATGCCGGCGCCGGCGGATCGCCCGGCCACTTCTCGCGGTTCTCCGCGTCGTAGTTCCACTGGCCGCCGCGTGGGGAGCCGTCAGGCTCCAGCAGGATGCCGTCGCGCCGGCGTAGCTCGCGGTAGAAGAACTCCATCCGCGGCACCTTCTTCGCCATCCGCTTCACCGCGTCGGCGCGCTCCAGCAGGAAGTGCTCGGCGCTCACCACGGCATGGGGCAGGTCGCTGGCGGCGAAGGCTTGGTTCAGCGCCTGCTCCACCCGCCACTCGTCGGCCTCCATCCGCTCCAGCCGCGTAGCGCCGAGTTGCTCGATCAACCAGGGCAGGTTGGCGGCGAAGCCGTGGCGGTTGCGCGCGTCGCCGATACGCAGGTACTCGACCCGATGCCCCGCCTTCGCCAGCGCCTCGCCGAAGCGACGCATCGCGGCGAAGATGCCCAGCACCTTCTGCGCGTGGTGGCGCACGTAGTCGGTCTCGCTGCGCACCTCCATGAGCACGTAGACGACGTCGTCGTCCACCGCACGGAACCAGCTGTGCCTTGCATTGAGCTGGTCGCCCAAGATCAGCCGCAGGCAGCTCACCGCGATGCCCCGGTGGTGCGTTCAATGACGGAGCGCTGCCGTCGGCAACGTTCGCTGCAGTAGCGCACCTCGTCCCACACCCGCGCCCATTTCCTGCGCCAGGCGAACGGTCGCCGGCACGCCGGGCAGGTCTTGGTCGGAAGGTGGGGCTTGCGATGCATGCGCCGAATACGCGCCGCCCGTGGGAACGGATCCGTCGCGCCCGGCGGGCCGGGCGGGTCTTGCCGGCTTGATCGATGCGACGCCGCGGGTCAGCGGTCCGGGCTCGGCCGGACCGCAGAACTCATCTCGCCACGCGAGAGGAAGCAGGGCAGCGCATCCTCTCCTTAGGACCTGGCTTTGGGGGCTGGCTTGCGCCCTTCCCTCAGAAGGTCTGGCCGTCCTGATCCTTCAGCTTGTCCTGATCCTTCAGCTTGTCCTGGTCCTTCAACTGGTCCTTGTCCTGATCCTGGTCCTTCAGTTTGTCCTTGTCCTGCAGCTTGTCCTTGTCCTGCAGCTTGTCCTTGTCCTGCAGCTTGTCCTTGTCCTTGTCCTTGTCCTGGTCCTTGAGCTGGTCCTGGTCGTGCAGTTTGTCCTGATCCTTCAGACGATCCTGGTCCTTCAGCTTGTCCATGTCATGCAGCTTGTCCTGGTCCTTCAGGCGATCCTGCGTGTGCAGCTGATCGCCCCTGGGTACTGTCGCCTGCGGGGTGGAGCGCGGCGCGTTGCCGCCCCTGTTCTGCGCCATGACAGCGGAGGAGGCCAGGGCCAGGGCGAGCGAGGCGCCCAGAACGGACATGGTGGATATGCGCATGATGACAATCCTCGATTGATCGGGTGGGTGCCTGCGGCGAACTTCGGCTGCGCCAGTTTAGAAGCCCGAAACCGATGCATTTTGACCTCGATCAAGGCCGGGTCGCCGCCTGGGGCTAGCCTGCAAATGCGAGCTTCTCTGCTGCGCTTGTGGGCGTCTTGCGCTCATCGCATTCGGGGAGGTGCGCCTCACATGCCCCGCCTCTGCGACTCCCGCACACATACATAAAAAAGGACACCCGTCATGAAACTCGGCAAGGCAACGCATCTGATTCTCGTCACAGGCCTGCTCGCCAGCGCGGCACCGCTGGTACATGCCACCGACGAGGGCAGCCCATACGTGAGCGTGGGCGCCGACTACAGCAGCGGCAAGTACGGACTGGCGACCAGCACGACCATCTGGGACGTTCCATTGAGCGCCGGCTACAAGGGCGATGCATGGTCCTTCAGTGTCACCCTTCCGTATCTGCACGTGTCGGGTCCGGACAATGTCATTCCCGGGATCGGCGTCGTGAGCAACGCGAACCCGAGCGGGCGCGGTCGCGGTCGTGGCGGCACCGTCGTCACCACGCCGACCACCACGTTGTCCGGGACTGCATCGGGTGTCGGTGACCTGGTGACCCAGGCCACCTTCCATGCCGTGCAGAACCGGGATGCCGGCTTTGGCCTGGATCTCACCGGAAGGATCAAGTTCGGCACCGCCAGCGCCAACAAGGGGCTGGGCACGGGCAAGAACGACTACACCGGCGCCGTCGACATCTACAAGACGCTGGGCCCGGCGTGGACGGCTTTCGGTGGCGTGGCCTATACCCACCTGGGCAGTTCCACCTACATCCGCCTGAACAACGTGTGGAGCGCCAACGCCGGTATCGACTACGCGTTCGACCAGGGCGACAGCGCGGGGCTGTACCTGTTCTACCAGGAGCGGGCGGCCGACACCGCCTACGCGCGTCGCGAAGCGATGCTCTACTTCAACCACAAGGTCACCGAAAACTGGGCGCTGCGCGGCTACCTGCTCGGAGGCTTTTCGGACGGCAGCCCCGATTACGGTGCGGGCATGTCGGCGCGGTTCTCGTTCTAGGCGGGTGCGAGTTCGGCGCGTCGTTACTTCGCAGCCAAGGGGACGGGGCCTGGCGCTCCTGGTCCGGGCCTCCTCACCCGTCGGCCCGGGCCGGTCGTCCCCGTTTTTGGTCCGGGGGGCGGGTGCCCGGACCCGGTCCGCGGCCTCTTCACCACCCTCGCGTCGCTGGAGCGCGGCTTCTGTCGGGTAGTCGATGCCGCATAGGCGGCGCGGGGCGGCATCGACGCCGCCGCTCCCGTCAGCCGGTGAACTCGGCGATATCGCCGGGCTTGCGAAGCATCTTGTTGACCTCGCCGGCATGCAGCTCCTCGGCGGCGATCAGCTCGCGGGCGTATTCCTCCAGCAGCACCGACCTGCCGGTCGCCAGCTCCAGCAGTTCGTGGTAGGCCGCCAGTGCCAGCTTCTCGTGCTCCAGCGATTCGCGCAGGATCGGTCCGATGTCGTGCTGGTGGGTTTCCAGCAGCGGCCCGATGCCCAGTGATGGATGGCCGCCGAACTGCGTGATCAGCTCGCCGGCGCGCCGCGCATGCTGCAGGCTCTCGTCGGCCTGGCCGGACAGCCAGCTTACGATCGGGATGCGGTTGTAGCCGTAGATCATCAGCGCGTAATGCGTGTAGCGCACCACGCCGGCCAGCTCCAGTTCGAGGATGCGGTTGAGCAGCGCGATGGCGCGTTCTTTGTCCTGGGCTTGCATGGAGAGTTCCTCCGATGAGCAGGATGGGGCAGACGCCGCATGCGCGGCGCGCCGCCTAGCCTACTCCTCCGGCTGAAGTGGCAACCCTCGACGACGCCCCGCACGCTGAAGCGACGTCCCCCGCATTTGAGCAGCGTCGTGGTCTGGGCTCCATGCTCCCTCGGGAGCTTCCTGCCTCAATGCGAAAGCATTCCGATCGTGTGCAGCCACGTCTCCACCAGCTGCGGCCACTGTCCGACCGGCAGGTTGGGCTTGCGCAGGCCGAACGCGTGGCCGCCCTGGGCGTACAGGTGCATCTCCGTCGGTACGCCGGCCTTGTGCAGGGCGACGTAGTACGCCAGCGCCTGCTCCACGCCGTCGACGTGGTCGTCTTCGGCCATCACCAGGAAGGTGGGCGGGGTGTCGGCGGTGGGGTGGATGTCCGGGCGCAGGCGCTGGTCGGTTTCGTCGCGGGTGGCGCGGTCGTCGTCCTCGTGCAGCCACAGGTGGCCGGGGTAGGCGGCGATGGCGAAGTCGGGGCGGCTGCTCAACTGGTCGGCAGCGTCGACTGGCGGATAGGTGCGTTGCTGGAAGTGCGTGCTGACGGCGGCGACCAGATGGCCGCCGGCGGAGAAGCCGATCACGCCAACCTTGTGCGGGTCGATATGCCACTCGGCCGCGTGCTCTCGTACCAGTCCGATCGTGCGCTGCGCGTCCTGAAGTGCGGTCTGCACCTTGGGGTAGTAGCGATGGTTGTCGACCCAGGTGGGGCCGGAGTTCGGCACGCGGTATTTCAGCAGGATGCAGGTGATGCCGCGCGAGGTGAGCCAGTCGCAGATCTCGGTCCCTTCCAGGTCCATCGCCAGGATCTGGTAGCCGCCGCCTGGGAAGACCACCACCGCCACGCCGGTGTTGCGGCCCTTGGGCGGGTAGCGCGTCATGGTCGGTTCGCTGACGTCGGTCACCTTCGCCCAGTCGCTGGCCACGGCCTCGGGTTTCGGATGGGGCAGTGCGTCTGGAATGGCGCCGGACCATATCCGCTCCTGCTTCAGTCCGTGCCCCGGCTGCCAGACGGCGGCATGGGCTGCGGCGGTGGCAGCAGCGAGCAGTGCGAGCAGCAGGCGGGTGGTGGATTTCATTGCGATCATCCTGGGGCGATGTGGCAGGGATGTCAGGGGGGGGCAGAGCCGGTCAGTGTGGAAGAACGCCCTCGGTCACCAGCCAGGTATCCACCAGGGCGGGCCAGTGGGTGATCGGCAGCTTGGTCGGCCGCAGGCCGAAGGCGTGGCCGCCGTGCGCATACAGGTGCATCTCGACCGGCACATCGGCTTCCTTCAGCGCGTTGAAGTAGGCCTGCGCCTGATCGACGCCGTCGACGTGGTCGTCCTCGGCCATCACGATGAAGGTGGGTGGTGTGTCCTTGGTGACTGGCACGTTGCGGTTGAAGCCATCCGGGGCGGCGAGATGGCCGGGGTAGACCGCGATGGCGAAGTCGGGGCGTGCACTGAGCCGGTCGGCGGCGTCGACCGGCTTGTACACGGGCAGGTCGTAGTTTGTGCTTGCCTGCGCCACCAGGTAGCCGCCGGCGGAGAAGCCGAGCACGCCGATCCGGTGTGGATCGATATGCCACGCTGTCGCGTGCTGGCGCACCAGCCGGATCGTGCGCTGGGCGTCCTGCAGGGCCAGCGTCGGTATCGCGAAGTTGTGCGCGCGGCAGTCGCAGTGCCAGTCGTACGGGATGCCCGGCACGCGGTACTTCAGCAGCACGCAGGTGATGCCGCGCGCAGTGAGCCAGTCGCAGACCTCGGAGCCTTCCAGGTCGATGGCGAGGATCTCGAAACCGCCCCCGGGAAATACCACCACGGCGGCTCCGGTGTTCGTTCCCTTGGGCGGGTAGACGGTGTAGGTCGGTCGGGACACGTTGCGGACCGATTGCCACGGCTTGCCGGCGACCAGTTCCGAGGTCACCGGGGTCAACGACTCGGGCCCGGGCAGCACCTGGGCCCCCGGAGGCATGCCTGGCCAGATCGGTACCTGCTTCAGGCCGGGGCCCGGTTGCCACACGGCCGCATGAACACAGGTGCCCCACAGCATGAGCAGGGCGGACAGGACAAGGCGTGAGGGTTTCATCGGGCGTGGCCGGGAAGCAGACGAAGGCGCAGCGTGCGCCATGTGTGTGGAAGTTGCCGGACGCCGTGCTGACTTTTTGGGGAATGCGTGGTGTCAGGCGGGCTGGTGCCTGGGCCTCGCTCCCATCACCAGCAGCCAGAGACAGGTCCCGATCTCACCCAGCGCGGCGGGCAGCGTGACGTAGCCGGCGAAGCTCATGTCGCCATAGCCGTCGACGAGCAGCTGCCCGGCGAAGTCCGCGACGTAGGACAGGCCGCCCAGCACCAGCAGGTAGCCGAGCAGCCGGGGCAGCCGCCCGGAACGGACGACCAGCCAGCCGAGCGGAATCAGCCAGAGCCCCCAGAAGACCTGCGCGACCAGCAGGGCGCTGGCATAGCCCGACAACTGCAGCATCACCTGCGCCTGCAACTGGCCGGCATCGTACGCGTGCAGCCAGGAGACATGGCCGAGCAGGGTGAGCACGTCGAGCTTGTGCGTCAGCGAGGCGATCGACGGCGGCACGCTCACCACCGCCAGCACCACCATCAATGCGGCGGCGCTCCGGTTCACCGCGCCGAGCAGCCGGTAGAGCAGCAGCGGCAGCAGCAGGAACTCGACGTAGCAGAACAGCGCGACGGCGATGCCGGCGCGGTACAGCGTCTCGTGCGCGAGGATGTTCCGCACGGTCGCTGCCGGATCGCCGTGGCCGCCGGTGACCGACGGCACGACCATCAAGCTGAAGATGCCGGCGAGCACGTTGACCAGGTAGGCCGCGCCGGCCATCCGGGCCAGTCGGCGGGTGGACCGGGGGCTTTCATCCATGACCATGCAATGGCTCCGTGGCGCAAGGGAGACATCAGGCCGCCGCGGGCGCGCGTCGCGGCCAGCGCCACGCCACCCACACGATGCCCAGCGAGAGCAGCACTTCGATCACGCCGAAGAACAGGTAGAACCGCCAGGCGCCGGGCATCGTCAGCAGCATGATCGCGGCGTACGCCAGCCCGGACAGCACGCTGGCCCATCGCGCCACGGCAGCCGGCAGCAGCAGCGCCGCGCAGACCATCAGCGCCGGGATCGCCATCATCGCCGAGGTGCCCAGCAGCACGTCCTGGGTGACCGTGCCTAGCGGTTCCATCCTGCCCGCCAGCATTCCGCCGAGCTTGCCCGGCACGTACAGGCCGAAGTAGTCGCCGTAGACGTAGCAGAACATCAGCGAGGCCCACAGGCCGGCGAGCTTCAGGCGAGGGCTCGTCGGCGGGTCGAGCAGCGGGTGGCGTGGCGGGTGGGGCATGACAGCGTCCTGCGGCATGGTCGGAGGTTCCGAACGCCTGCCAGCGTAGGCCCGCCAGTCCGATGGCCGGATGTGGCGGAGGTCATGTGCCTTGCGTCGTGTTCAAGCTGCGTCCTCGAACGCCGTCGCCGTACCGACCGGCGCCCACGCCGCGAGCTCGCGCAGCATCTGCTCGGCGTGTGCGCGCACTGCGTCGTGGGCATCCTGGCCCAGTTGCAGGCGCAGCGGCGTGTGTTCGGCACGCAGCGCCCGGTCGATCGCGGCGGCAGCCTTCGCCGGATCGCCGGCCTGGGTGGCGTGCATGGCGTGGGCGAAGGTGCGCGTGGCGCCGACGGTGTCGCGGTAGGCGCCCAGCTCGGGCATGTGTTTCATCGCCGCTCCGGCGAGGTTCGTGCGAAACGCGCCGGGCTCGACGATCAGCACCTTGATGCCGAACGGCGCCACCTCGGCGGCGAGGGCTTCGGACAGGCCTTCCAGCGCGAACTTGCTCGCCGAATAGGCGCCGAAGCCGGCGAAGGACAGTTGCCCGCCCATGCTGGAGATGTTGACGATGGCGCCCGCGTGCTGGGCGCGCAGTTGCGGCAGGGCGGCACGGATCACCGCGGCGGCGCCGAAGAAATTGGTCTCCATCTGCGCACGCAGTTCGGCGTCCGGCGTTTCCTCGACCGCGCCGACGATGCCATAGCCGGCGTTGTTGACCAGTACGTCGATCCGCCCGAAGCGGGCGACCGCGGCCGCCACGGCGGCTTCGGCATCGCCGTCGCGGGTGACGTCGAGCGGCTGCACCAGCACGCGTTCGGGTGACAGCGCCGCCAAGGCAGCGAGCTTGCCGGTGTCGCGCGCGGTGGCGACCACGCGGTGGCCCTGCGCCAGCGCGTACCGGGTGAAGGCCTCGCCGAAGCCACTGGATGCGCCGGTGATGAACCAGACCTGGGACGTTGCCATGGAATGCTCCTGATGCGGCACCGGGGTGGCGCCTTCGGGAGACACGATGCGCGCCGGGGCACTGTTTGATAATCCGGTTTTTTCCGAATGGGTTATTCGATATCGTGCAGCAATGGATCGCGATGTCCTGACCCATCTGCCAGTGGTCGCCGCCGTGGCGCGGCGGCGCAGCTTCGCCGCGGCCGCGGCGGAGCTCGGCATGAGCCCGTCGGCGGTGAGCCACGCCGTGCGGCTGGTCGAGGACCGGCTGAAGTCGCCGCTGTTCGCGCGCACCACGCGCAGCGTGGCGCTCACCGAAGCGGGCGAGGATTTCTTTGCCCGCGCCTTGCCGGCGCTCCGGCAACTGGCCGAAGCCACCGAGGCGACGCGTGCGCTCAAGGGCGTGGTCAGTGGCACGTTGCGCATCAACGCGCCGCGCGTGGCGTTGCCGATGGCGCTGACCGAGCTGGTCGCCACGCTGGCCACGCGCCACCCGGACCTGGTCGTCGACGTGACCTGCGACGACGCGCTCACCGACATCGTCGCGCAGGGCTACGACGCCGGCGTGCGGCTGGGCGAGATGGTGGCCGAGGACATGGTGGCGGTGCGGCTCACCCCGCCGGTGCGGGCGATCATGGTGGCGTCGCCCGACTATCTCGCCGTGCACGGCGTGCCCACACGCGTGGCCGATCTGCAGGCGCACAACTGCATCAACTACCGCCAGGCCAGCACCGGCGGCACCTACGCATGGGAACTGCGCGAGCGCGGCAAGGACGTCACGGTGGCGGTGCACGGCACGGCGCGTGTGTCCGATTCGCTGTTCGCCATCGACCTGGCACTGGCCGGGGTGGGCATCGCTTACCTGTTCGAGCCGCTGGTCGCCGGGCACCTGCGCGACGGTCGACTGGTGCGGGTGTTGCCGAAGGCGGCGATCGAGGAACCCGGGCTGTTCCTGTACTTCCCCCGGCGCGCGTCGGAAGCGCCCAAGCTGCGTGCGCTGATCGACGTGGCGCGCGAGCGGCTGGGCTGAGGCATCGCCGTCCGCATGGCCCGGCGAGTCGCCGGGCCATGCGCGCGATCCTCAGGTCGAGGCCTGCCGCAACTCCTCGAAGTAGGCCGCGATCTCCTCGGGAAACACGTAGCGCTCCGCGGGCAGCGGCGAGCCGGCATCGACCAGCGCCCGGGCGCAGTCCAGCCAGTCACCGCCGGGAGTGGTCTCGGCCTGCGAGGCGAAGCTGAGCGTGCCGTAGACGTTGTCGTCGTAGCCATGGCGTTCGTCGTAGTGGGCGCCGTGGGCGAGCAGGAACCGGGCGAGCGGAGCGTTTCCGCGGAACACCGCCCAGTTCAACGCGCTGCCGTCGATGTCGCCACCGCGGGTGGCGATCGGCCAGCCCGCTTCCACCATGACGCGCACGGCCTCGTCCTGGCCGCTGGCCGCAAGTTCCGGCAGCAGGCGCAGTTCCATCGGGTGCAACCGCCCGATCATGCCCGGCTCGTCGTCCAGCAGGCGCTGGACGGCCGCACGGTCGGCCCGCGCACAGGCAGCGAGCAGCGCGTCGCCGGGGCGCGACGGCTCCGGCTTGGCCCCGGCCTGCAGCAGCCGTTGCGCCACCGCGTCCAGCCCCAGGCAGCGGGCCAGTTGCAGCGCACTGACACCGTGCGCGTTGCGCACCGAGGGGTCGGCGCCGGCGTCGAGCAGGAGGCCGATCACCTCGGGCGAGCGGCGCCGCCGGATCGCATGCAGCAGCGGGCAGCCGCCCGGCCCGGGTTCGTTCGCGTCCCCGCCGTGCGCGAGCATCAGGCGTACCGCTTCAGGCCGCTCGGCATCGAGCGCACGGAACAGTGCGTTGCAGCCGGTGACGCGCGCGCCGGCCTCCAGCAGCAGGCGGACCAGGGTCGGGTCGGCGACCTCGGTGGCGTGGTACAGCGATTCGTTGTCGTTGGGATCGGCCCCGGCGCGCAGCAGGCGTTCTGTGATGATCACGTCGTGGTTGCGTCCCGCCGCGCCGTACAGGGCGCTGAGCGGCTCATCCGGCAGCTGCGGGTCGCTCCAGCGCGCGTCCGGATCGGCGCCGGCAGCGAGCAGGAGTTCGACGCAGGCGCGAATACCGTGTGCACGGTCGGGCAGGGCGACCAGCGCGGAGAACGTGGCGCAGAGCAGGGGCGCCATGCCGTTGCCGGCCCGTGCCGTGCTCGCCCACGCCGGATCGGCTGCGATGGCCGCCTGCACCGCGGCGACGTCGCCGATGGCGCAGGCAAGGGCAGGATCGCCATCCAGCAACTGCGGGTGTTCGCGCAGCAGGCGTTCGGCCAGACGCGGTTTTGCCGGTTGGTAGCCGTGGCCGAAGACCCATCGCTGCCATTGCTGCCTGCGCATGGCGGTGTCTGCCGAGGCGGCGCGCAGCGTCACGTAGTCCTTCAGCTGCGTCCACGAATCGAAACCGTATTCGCGCGCCACGCAGGACTGCGCGTCGTGCAGGCGCAGATCCATCGCGGCGATGGCGGCGTGATCGCAGCCGGCCGCGACGGGCAGGACGAGGCGGATGCGCTCGAGTGATGCGGCATCGTGGCGGCGCGCGCCGTCGAGCAGGGCCTTGGCCTGCTTCTTCAGGTGATCCAGGTGCGGACGGGCGGGAAGCTCGTTCATGACAACCTCCATGCAATGGATGCCGAAGGTCCGCAATCCCGGCTGCACAAAGGTTGGTGATGGCAAGCGTTCGACAAGTGGGTTGAACCCTTTCCGCGGACCCGGAGGCGGCTTGCGACGCCAGATCCGAGCATAGCAAACGCCCGCGCGTCCACGGCAGTTGAGAGCCATTTCCCGGGACCCGCGTGAGTGCCTCGTGCCGGCCTCGCGTGGTGTCTTGCGCCGGGCCTGCTCCCCCCCTTCTCCCTCCTGCAGCAAGGACGTCCCCATGCATATCGACCTTTCTTCCCGCACCGCCGGCATCGGACTGGCCGTTGCCAAAGGGCTGGCCGGTGCCGGCGCCTACGTGGTGGTGACCGGCCGTACCCGGGCGCGCGTCGACGGGGCGCTGGTTGCGATCGGCAGGGAGTTTCCGCACGCCACGCTCACCGGCGTGGCTGCCGACCTCGGTACCGAAGCCGGTGCCGCGCAGCTGATCGCTGCCGTGCCCGAGGCCGACATCCTGGTCAACAACCTGGGCATCTTCGAGCCGAAGCCGTTCTTCGATATTCCCGACGCCGACTGGCAGCGCTTCTTCGAGGTGAACGTGATGAGCGGCGTGCGCCTGTCCCGTCACTACGCACAGGGCATGGCCGGGCGCGGCTGGGGCGCATCCAGTTCGTGTCGAGCGAGTCGGGCGTGCAGATCCCCGCCGAGATGGTCCACCACGGTGTCACCAAGACCGCGCAGCTGGCGGTATTGCGTGGGCTGGCCGAGAGCCTGGCCGGCACCGGCGCTACGGTGAACGCGATTCTGCCGGGGCCGCCCCTGTCCGAGGGCGTGGGCGAGTTCTTCGGAAAGATCGCCGCGGAGCGGGGCGTGCCGCAAGCGCAGGTGGAGCAGGAGTTCATCGCCACCCATCGCCTCTTTTCGCTGATCAAGCGCCTGGCCTCGGTGGACGAGGTGGCCAGCCTGTCGGTGTACCTCGCTTCCGGGCAGGCATCGGCGACCACCGGTGCCGCGATGCGTGTGGACGGCGGCGTGGTTCGCTCGGCGTTCTGACCGGTCGCCCGACGGTCGCACCGGCGCTCAGGCGGCGATCGGCACGCCGTCGATCAGCCGCCGGGCCAGCCGCGGCTGGCGAATCTGCTCCAGCCACCAGGCCAGCGCGCGCCCCTCGTGGTCGCCGCGCCAGGCGGCGAACAGCACGTTCGGCTCGCGCGGGTCGGCCATCGCCTTCTCCACCAGTGCGCCGCTGTCGAGCAGGGCGGAGACGCGGTGGCGCGGCAGCCAGCCGATGCCGAGCCCGTCCCGTTGGGCGAGGATCTTCGCGCGCATGGTCGGTACCGCCAGCGTGGCCTGGCCGCCGACCACGCCGTAGCCGCGGCTGCCGCTGCGTGCGGAGTCGGCCACCACCACCGAGCGATGCTCGCCGACCGCCGCCTGGGTCAACGGCTCCTTGGCCTTGGCCAGCGGATGCCGTGGCGACACCGCGAACACCCACTCCATGTGGCCCAGCTCGAACCAGCGCAGCTGCGGGATCGCCGGCGGCTCGTTGGTGGCACCGATCACCATGTCGGCGCGTCCTTCGCGCAGCGCTTCCCAGGTGCCGCCGAGCACCTCGCTGGTGATACGCAGGCTCACGCCGGATTCCAGCTTGTCGAAGGCGTGGATCGCCGGCAGCAGCGTCTCGAACTCGAGGATCTCGTCGGTGACCAGGTGCAGCCGGTCTTCCCAGCCGCCAGCGACCTGCTTCACGCGCCGGGTCAAGCGCGAAACGTCGTGCATCAATCGCGCGGCCTCCTGCGTCAGCAGGTGGCCGGCCGGGGTGAGCTGCAGGCGGTAACGGCGGCGATCGAACAGCAGGGCATCGAAGCGCGCCTCCAGTTGGCGCGCGGCGTGCGACACGGTCGAGGGCGCGCGGCCCAGCCGTGCCGCGGCGCGGGACAGGCTGCCGGTCTCGCGGATGGCCTCCAGCAGGGCCAGTTCGTCCTCGGTCAACATGTGCAACCTCTTCGAACGAGTTCGTCGATCCGATCGTATGGCAAAGCGGTGAGCCAGGCGCAGCATGTGCTCACGTTCAAACCCAACCCCGAACGTCATCCACCCAAGGAGACTGACATGAACCGTTTCGCCAACAAGTCCATCCTCGTCACCGGCGGCAGCAGCGGCATCGGCCTGGCTGCGGCCAAGGCGTTCGCTGCCGAAGGCGCCCGCGTGGTGATCACCGGCCGCGACGCCACCGCGCTGTCCAACGCGCTGTCCGAGCTGGGGTCCCATGCCATCGCCCTGCGCAACGATGCCGGCTCGGTGGCCCAGGCGCGCCAGCTGGCCAGCGACCTGGCCGCACAGTCGATCAAGCTCGACGCGGTGTTCATCAACGCCGGCAGCGCCAGGTTCGCGGCCTTCGCCGACGTCGACGAGGCGCTGTGGGACCAGAGCTTCGACACCAACGTGAAGGGTGCCTACTTCCAGCTGCAGGCGTTGCTGCCGTTGTTCAACGAAGGAGCTTCCATCGTCATCAACGGCTCGATCAACGCGCACATCGGCATGCCGAATTCGTCGGTGTACGCGGCGAGCAAGGCCGCGCTGATCACCTTGGCCAAGACGCTCTCGGCCGAGCTCTTGCCGCGTGGCGTGCGCGTCAACGTGATCAGCCCGGGCCCGGTGGCTACCCCGCTGTACGGCAAGCTGGGCATGGACAAGGAAACCCTGGACGCCACCGCCGCGCAGATCCTGGCGCAGATCCCGCTGGGCCGCTTCGGCACGCCGGAGGAGATCGCCTCCACCGTGCTGCACCTGGCCTCGCCGGAGTCGGCCTTCATCGTCGGCAGCGAGATCATCGTCGACGGCGGCATGAGCCAGCTGTAAGCGCAAGCGGCAGACGAACGGAGCCCGGGCATCGCGTGATGCCCGGGCTCTTCGCTTGCGGCGGATGCCTCAGGCGACCTTGGGGAAGTCCAGTGTGGTGTCGTTGATGCGGTTGACCATGTTGGTGAACAGGATCGCGCTGACCACCAGCGGGATCTCCACCAGCTGGCGGTCGCTGAACCCGGCGGCCTTCAGCCCATCCACCGCGGCGGCGTCCAGCGTGCCGCGCTGCTGCACCAGGTGCAGGGCGAACTTCACCAGCGCGTCGATGCGGGCATCCTCGGCGAACGAACCGCTGCGCAGTTCGCGCGTCTGCTCTGCCGTGTAACCGGCCAGCTTGCCGGTCATGGTGTGTGCGGCCACGCAGTAGTCACAGCCGGTGGCCTCGCTCACGGCCAGGTTGATCGCCTCCTGCTCGCGCTTGGAGAGCGAACTCTTGGCCAGCGTGGCGCCGGTGCCGAGCACGTGGGCGAGCACGGCCGGCGAGTTGCTGCCGATGGTGGCGTAGACGTTCGGCAGCTTGCCGATGCTGCGCTTGATGGTGCCGAACAGCTCGGACGTTTCCTGGTCGGCCTGGTCGTAGGCGAGGGTATGCAGACGGGTCATGGCGATTACTCCGATGGAAGAATGGGCCGGCGTTGCCGTGGGCATTGGCCGGTGGTGACAATGCTGGGCATCGGAGGCCCGTCGTCGTGTTCCGCGCGTCTCGATCTTGGTTTCGTTCGTCTCAGGTGACCGATGGACAGTTTGAGTGCGCTGGTGGCATCGATAGGACTGCACGGGCGGGTGGACCTGCTGTGCCGCTTCGCCGGAACGTGGTCGGTGCCCCATCCGGAAGCGCCGCCGGGGCAGGTGCCGTACCACGTGGTGCTGGCCGGCGCGGGCGTGCTGGAGATCGGGCGCGAACGGCGCCCGTTCGTGGCCGGCGACCTGGTGCTGTTTCCGCGCGGCAGCGCACACACCATGCGCCACGCTGACGGCGCCACGCTGACGTTTGCCGAGGTGCGCCGTCCGCTTGGCCGCATCGTCGAGGTGGCGAGTGAGGCGCCGCACAGTGAATTCGACGTGCTCTGCGGCACGTTCGGGCTGGGCCAGCATCACGCGCTGCTGCTGCAGGCGCTGCCCGAGGTGGTGCACCTGCATACCCAGGGCCGCGACGATTACGCCGGTCTGCACGCGTTGATGCACACCATGCGCCACGAGAGCCTGCAGGCCTCGCCCGGCGGCGACGCGGTGATCGCGCACCTGTCCGCGGCGCTGTTCACGGTGGTGGTGCGCACCCTGATGGACGAGGGCGATCTGCGTCAGGGCCTGCTCGCGCTGTTGATGGATGCCCGCGTGGCACCCGCGCTGGCCGCGGTGATCGCCGCGCCGGCCGAGCCGTGGACGCTGGAACGGCTGGCCGAGGTCAGCCGCACGTCGCGGGCCAGCTTTGCGCGGCACTTTGCCGAGCTGTCGTCGATGTCGCCGATGGAAGTGGTGACCGCGTTGCGCATGGACCTTGCCGCAAGGCTGCTGCGCGAGACGCCGCGTTCGATCGAATTGATCGGCGAGGCCTGCGGCTACGTTTCGCGCGCGGCGTTCGGGCAGGCGTTCAAGCGGGTGCATGGCACCAGCCCGGCGGCGTTCCGTCGGCAGACCGGCGAGGCGCCCCACGCGACCAAGGTCTAGCCCGCGCGGGTAGCGGCAGCGGGGCAGGACGCGCACACTTTCGCGAAGTCCCGTCCCCAGGAGATCCCCCATGCAACGCCCGCCACTGCCCCCGTTCACCGAAGACACCGCGACGCAGAAGGTGCGCCTGGCCGAGGACGCGTGGAACGGTCGCGATCCGGCCAGGGTGGCACTGGCCTACACGCCCGACAGCCGCTGGCGCAACCGCGCCGAGTTCCTTGAGGGGCGCGAGGCGATCGAGGCCTTCCTCACGCGCAAGTGGCAGCGCGAGCTGGACTACCGGTTGATCAAGGAGCTGTGGGCGTTTCGCGACAACCGCATCGCGGTGCGCTTCGCCTACGAGTTCCACGACGACAGCGGCCAGTGGTACCGCGCCTACGGCAACGAGAACTGGGAGTTCGACGAGCGCGGCCTGATGCGCCTGCGGATCGCCAGCATCAACGACCTGCCGATCGCCGAAGCCGACCGCAAATACCACTGGCCCCAGGGGCGCCGGCCGGACGACCATCCGGGATTGAGCGAGCTGGGGCTCTGAGGCGGGAGCCGGGTGGCAGGGCAGAGCCACCCGGCGGGACGGATCACTTTGTCTCGAGGATCTTCTTCAGGTTGTCCAGGCCCGACTGGTAGACGCCCGCGATGGCGGTCGTGGCGGCCTTGTCGTCCGCATCGGCGGCGGGATGTTCGCCGGTGTCCTTGCGCTTGAACGTACCGGACCAGGTGACCTTGCTGCTGTCCTTGCCGATGGCGACCACATGCAGGGTGGAGTGGTAGTCGCTCACCGGCAGCACGCCGCCGAGGATGGTGTAGCTGAATCGATGGTGCGCATCGTCGAAGCTCAGCAGCTTTTCGTGCACCCAGCCGCCGTCGCCCAGCGTGAGTCTGCGTTCGGCGCCGGGCTGGTTATCGATGCCGGCGACGATGTCGTCCTTGGCGACGGCCGGGTGCCAGGTGTTCAACGCGCCGAAGTCCTTGACCTTGGCCCAGGCCGTGGCGGCAGATGCGTGGATGGTGACGCTCTTGCTGACCTTGAGCGTGGGTGCAGCGGCCAGGGCCAGGCCGGGTGCCAGGACGAGCGCGGCGGCAAGCATGCGAATGCGGTTCACGGTGTTCCTCCCTCAATGGATGGACGCCGGCACAGGCCATGCGCTGCAGGTCGGCCACTCGCCGGGCGCTGGAAATCTGGCACAGGCTTTCGAGGGTGGTGTGAAAACGGGCCCCCGACCATGGTCGGATGTCGCAATCTGCAACACTTCGCAAGTTGTTGTCGGACGTATGGACGTCCAAATGGCTCAGTCTGGCGAGGGTGTGCGTCTGACCGTGAGGGTCGGGTTGCGTGCCAGAGTCTGGTAGACCACGCAGTAGCGCTCGGTCAGGCGCAGCAGGGTATCCAGTTGCTCGTCGCCGGCATCGGTGTCCAGCAGGAAGTGCAGGCGGATGGCGGTGAAGCCCACCGGGGCGGCCTTGTCCACGCCCAGCGTGCCGCGGAAGTCGAGGTCGCCCTCGGCCTGCACCGTGGCGTCCCGCAGCACGATGCCCAGCGCCGTGGCCACCGCGTTGAGGGTGACGCCGGCGCAGGCCACCAGCGCCTCCAGCAGCATGTCGCCGGAACACACCGACAGACCGTCGCCGCCGGTGGCTGGATGCAATCCAGCCTCCACCAGGGCTCGGCCGGTCTCCACGCGGCAGGTCACGCCCTCGCCCAGTCGCCCCTCCGCGCGCAGCGTGATCTGCGCCGTCTCGGGCGATTCCCGGTACTGCTGCTTCAGCGGGGCCTGCAGGGCCTTCAGCTCGTCGGCGTTCACGGGGGCGACTCCTCGCGCTGGAGTCGTCAGCTTACGCCGGAAAAGTTCTGCTGGAAGACTGCGTCGCTACTCCCAACAGATGTTCGTGACACAGGGGATATCGGGCACGATGGCGTTGACCTGATGCCACAGCGCATGGGTTGCCTCGCGGATACGCTTTCTGCCGAACAGCCGGCAGATCATGGGAGGCTCGGCTACGGGAAACAGACTCCATTCGGTCTTGGAGCCGTCAAGGTTGCCGCACGCAAGCCAGAGAAGAAATGGCTTGCGCGACAAGATGACCGCCCAGCCGAAGTCTTCGGCGACAACCTCCTCGACATCAACCGAGCGCGCCTGCATGCAATTGCTGCTGCATCCATTTCGCGAGTGCCTCTCCGTAGCGGCCAGGGTTCGTCGCTGCGTCCTCGCCGGGACGGATCTGGAAGAAGGGTGTCTCGAACGTGACCTGCGGGGTTGATCCATTCGTTCCCATTGCCATACCTGTGCGGTGGGTCAGTCGGGCATCGTGTCTCCGGCAACTCTATCTTCATCTGGCGCCATGGAGGGTGTGCTTGAGGAGTTGCCGCGCACCATGCTGCGCAACACCCCATCGCGCCGGATAAGCCCGTGGTACAGCGCCGCGCCCATGTGTGCGAGGAAGGTGAGGAACAGCAGGTAGGCCAGCATGCCGTGGGCGGTGCGCAGCCAGGCGAAGACCAGCGCGTTCTCCGGCAGGATCGCCGGCAGGCGCAGGCTGCTTGTGAGCATCACCGGGTAGCCACCGGCCGAAAGCATCGCCCAGCCGATCAACGGCATGGCGATCATCAGTGCGTAAAGCAGCCAGTGCGACAGATGTGCGGCGAGTTTCTGCAGTGCCGGCAGGTCGGCGAGCAGGGGCGGCGGCGGGTTTCGCAGGCGAATCATCAGGCGGACGATCGCCAGCAGCAGGATCGCCAGGCCCAGCGGTTTGTGGATCGCCAGCAGCCACTGGTGCTTCTCGCTCACCGTGGCGACCATGCCGGCGCCGATGAACAGCATCGCCAGGATCAGTGCGGCCATGGTCCAGTGCAGCGCGCGTGCGGGCAGGCTGAAGGTGGTGCGGACGGTGCTCATCGGGCGGCCTCCGACTGGGCGTGGGTGGGCGCGGCGGTGCCCGGGATATGCGCCTGCTCGCGGGTGCGACGCAGATAGGAGTCGGCGTAGGCGGCCGAGCGCGCGGGCAGCAGCGGGTCGTCGGAGATGGCGATGCCGGCCGGCAGCACGGTCGGGTCGTAGTTGATGTCGCGGCAGGGGCCGCTGTCCTGCGCCTGCTCGCCGGTGAGCACCAGGGTGCCGGCATCGATGGTCGTGCGGTCGGCCGGCCAGACCTTGGTTGCGTCGTCGGTGGGGTCGCCGGGGGCGGCCAGGGTCACCAGCAGGTGCCAGCGCTGCGGGCCGGTGGCCAGGCGCTGCTTCAGGTCGGAAACCAGGTAGTTGTGGTCGCCCGCCGGTGCCGGGTTCGTGTCGGTCGCTTCGGGTGCCATGCGCCAGCGCACCGCGTGACGCTCGCCCTGCGCATCGACGAAATAGAACGCGTCCAGGCCGTAGTAGCTGTCGGTGACGAAGCTGGCCGACGGCTTGGCGGTCTTCGCCCAGGCGCGGAACGCGGCGGTCTCCGGATGCGCGGCGAAGAACGCGGCCAGCTTCGCCGGGTCCGGCTTGCCGGTGGACGGATCTTTCCGGCTGGCCACCTGCTGCGCGTAGAACGCCTGCGGCGTGGCGACGGGAAAGACCGGCATGCTGTTCATGCCGGTGCGCCACTTCTGTCCGTTCGGCAGGTTGAAGCGCAGCGCCATGCTGCGGATCGGCACGCTGCCGTCGGGCGCGTACGGGTTGCCACCGGGAATGGCGAAGCGGCCCACCACCGGCGTGCGGCCGGCCGCGAACACCAGGGCGGTGGAATACGCGCTGGCGTTACCGTTGCCCTCGAAGTAGCCGGCCACGCACACGCCCTTGGCGTGGTTGCGGCGATAGCCGGGGTGCACGCCGCCGCCATTGCGCTGCAGCTCGTCGACGAGGCGGCCGGCGGTCAGGCGATGCGGGGTCAGCCAGCCGCCGACATAGGCAAAGGCGAGACCGGCGGCCGCGACCGGGGCGGCGATCAGCGCCCAACGGACGCCGTTGCCCGTCGGGCGGGCAGGTGGTCGGGAATCGTGCATGCAACGGGCTCCGGGCTTGGTGGGGATTCCAGCCAGACGCCGCTCACGCGGCTTTATTCCCCTGCCATGGAATAATTTCCGTCCTGCGGCGTCCTGCATGGCGAAACCACCTGCGGCCCGATCCATGTCCGATCACGCCTTCGACGACCAGCTCAGCGAACTGCTGCCGCGCCTGCGGCGCTTCGCGCTGTGGCTGACCCGCGACCTGTCCAGCGCCGACGACCTAGTGCAATCCACGATGGAACGTGCGCTGTCCACGCAGGCCGCCAAGCGCGAGGATGGCGACCTGCGTGCCTGGTTGTTCCGCATCCTCTACCGCCAGTTCCTCGACGCGCGGCGTCGCTCGCAGCGCTACGCGTGGCTGCTCGGGCGACTGCGGCAGGACGACGAACCGCAGTGGCCGTCGGCGGAGCGCGAGCTGCTGGCGCAGTCGGCGCTGGCAGCGTTCGAACACCTCACCCCTGAGCAGCGCAGCCTGCTGCTGTGGGTGACGGTGGAAGGCCTGAGCTACCAGCAGGTCGCGGACATTCTCGACGTGCCCATCGGCACTGTCATGTCACGCCTGTCGCGCGCACGCCAGGCGATGCGTCGCCATGGCGAGGGCGAACAACCTGCCCCTTCGTTGCGGATACTCAAATGACCACGTCGCCCAGCGAACACGATATCCATGCCTACGTCGACGGTCGTCTCGATGGCGAGCGGCGCGAAGCGGTCGAGCGCTACCTCGCGCGTCACCCCGAGCGGGCCGCCGAGGTCCGCGCGTGGCAGCACGATGCGCAGCGCCTGCGGGCCGCCCTGGCCGGGGCACAGACCCTGCCGGACAACCACACACTGCAACCCGCTGCGATCCGGCGACAGCGCAGGCAGCGGCGCGTGCAGCGACTCTCGCTCGCCGCTGCAGCCGTGCTGTGCCTCGGCATCGGTGGCGTCGGTGGCTGGCGGATGCGCGGCGCTACTACGGCCGCGCCGATGGCCGACGCGATGGAGGCCTACCGGCTGGTGGCGCTGGATCGTGCCGCACGTCCGGACGTGGTGCCGCAACGCGCTGGCGACATGCAGGCTTGGCTGGATGCGCATTTCGAGCATGCCGCCCGCCTGCCGGATCTCAGCGGCGCCGGCTTCCATGCCGTCGGTGGTCGTCTGTTCGCCACCGACCAGGGGGCGGCGGCGATGGTGCTGTACGAGGATGCGGCCGGCCACGCGATCAGCTTCTACGTGCGCCCGCCAGGCCCCCGCAACCACCTGCTGCCCACCGGCCGGCGTGTCGACGGCGGGCTGGTGGCGCAGTACTGGTCGGGCCAGGGCTACAACTACGCCATGGTCAGCCGCGACGACGGGGTGGATGCGCAGGTGGCCGCTGAGGCACGACGACAGTCGATCTGATCGCCGGCGAGCTCAGCTCGGGAACTGCTCCGACAGCAGCTCCAGCAGACGGCGCAGGCGGCCGAGGCGCTTCAGGTCCTTGTGGTAGCCGATCCACGTGTCGCGTGAGGGGGGCGGGTCGCCGAGGTCGATGCGTTTCAGTTCGCCGAATGCGTCGCCGAGCGCGGTGGGCAGCACCGCGGCACCGATACCCTGCATGCACATGCGCGCCTGCACCTCGCGGCTGTTGCTGGTGAAGGCGACGCTGGCCTCCGGCAGGTGCTTCTTCAGCCACGCGACGTCCGGCATGCCGCCGAACGCTGCGTTCATGGTGACCAGACGGGTGCCGCGCCCACCCTTGCGCGGGCGTGGCTGGTCGCGGTGCGTGTAGAGCGCGTAGGGCATGCGCAGCAGGCGCCGCGAGATCACGTCCGGTTCGTCGAACGGCTTGATGCGGAAGGCGAGGTCGGCCTCGCGCCGGGCCAGGCTGTAGAGGCGGCTGTCGGTAAGCAGCTCCACCGTCACCGCGGCGTGGCGTCGTGCGAACTCGGCCAGTACGGGCGTGAGCACATAGCTGCCGAACCAGTCCGATGTGGCCAGCCGCAATGACCCGCCGAGCGCGCTGCCGTGTCCGGCCAGCTGGCGCTCGAAGGCGAGCGCCTCTTCCTCCATGCGCTCGGCGCTGGCCATCACCGCGGTGCCCTCGTCGGTGAGCACGAAGCCGTCGGGCGTGCGCTGGAACAGGCTCTGCCCGACTGCGGCCTCCAGCGCACGCAGGCGCCGGCCCATGGTCGGCTGGGTCTGACCCACCGCGCGCGCGGCGGCGCCGAGCGAGCCTTCGCGGGCGATGGCGAGGAAGATGCGGACGTCGCTCCATTCCATGGCGGTGCCCCTTGGTGGCGGAGGCATGCAGTTTTGCATGGAAAGCGAACGAAATTGTCGATTTCCATGCGTTTGTTTGCGATCTACCTTGGCGCCACTCCCTCTCACGGACCCATCGCCATGAACGCTCTCCCCGCCACCATGAAAGCCGCCGTGCAGGAGCAGGCCGGCGCCCGGCTCCGTCTCGTCGACCTGCCGCTGCCGGTACCTGCGCCCGGCCAGGTACTGGTCCGCGTCGCTGCGGCCGGCCTGAATCCGCTGGACACCAAGATCCGCGCCGGCAAGGCCGCCCACGCGCGTCACCCGCTGCCGGCCGTGCTCGGCATCGACCTGGCCGGCACGGTGGTCGCCGTCGGCCCCGACGTCGACGGCTGGCAGGCAGGCGACGAGGTCTACGGCATGACCGGCGGCGTCGGCGGCGTGCAGGGTTCGCTGGCCGAATACGCCGCGGTCGATGCCCGACTGCTGGCGCACAAGCCGGTGTCGTTCTCCATGCGCGAGGCGGCGGCGCTGCCGCTCGGCTTCATCACGGCCTACGAGGGGCTGGTCGACCGCGCCCGCGTGCGCGCAGGGCAGCGTGTGCTGGTACACGGCGGTGCGGGTGGCGTGGGCCACCTGGCGGTGCAACTGGCGCAGGCGCACGGTGCGAGGGTGTTCGCCACCGGTGCCGCCGAGAGTCGTGAAGTGATCGAAGGCTACGGCGCCACGGCGATCGACTATCGCGCCACCCCGGTGGCCGACTACGTGCAGGCACACACCGGCGGCGAAGGCTTCGACATCGTCTATGACACCGTCGGCGGCGCGACCCTTGATGCCTCGTTCGAGGCGGTGAGGCCGTATCACGGCCATGTGGTCAGCGCGCTGGGCTGGGGCACGCATGCGCTGGCGCCGCTGTCGTTCCGCGCCGCCACCTATTCGGGCGTGTTCACCTTGCGGCCACTGCTCACCGGCGAGGGACGTGCACACCACGGCGAGATCCTGCGCGAGGCGGCGCGGTTGGCCGACCGGGGGGAGCTCCGCATCCGCCTGGATCCGCACCGGTTCACTCTCGGTGAGGCGGAGCAGGCCTATCGGCTGATCGAAGACTGCCACGCGGATGGCAAGGTGGTGGTCACCATCGCGGGCCGGGACGGGGCTGGATGACAGGGAGCGGGCCGGAGCCCGGGCGGTGAGGTAAGGTCGGCGTCGCCGTCCGCCGCGGGCCGATCCGGCATCGGCGGGTCTGTTTCGTCGAACTCCCGAGGGCACGTCCATGCATGCACGCATCGTCCGCTTCATCGGCATCCTTCCGATCCTCATGCTGTCCGGCCAGGCAGTCGCCGGCGAGCCGGTGACCTTGCGCACAGCGGACCGCGTCGATGTCTACGGCACGCTGAGCCAGGCCCGGGCGCACAACGACAAGGTGCTGCTGCTGTTCCACCAGGCCCGCGCCAGCCGCCACGAGTACGACCCGCTGATCGCCCGGTTCAACCGGCTCGGCTACGACACGCTGGCGATCGACCAGCGTTCGGGCGGCGACCTGTTCGGCGGCCGCAACCGGACGGTGCAGGCGCTGGGCCGCTCCACCGGTTACCTGGAAGCCGCGCCCGACCTCGATGCCGCACTGGCCTGGGCTCGCGACAGGCACTACACGAAGATCGTGGCAGTCGGCAGTTCCTACTCCTCGGCCCTGGTCATCCTGCTGGCCGCCCGCCATCCGCCGGGTCTCACCGCGATCGCCAGCTTCTCGCCCGGCGAATACTTCGACGACAAGGACCTGATCAAGAACGCGGCGGCCAAGGTGACGGTCCCGTTCTACATCACCACCGATCCCGCCGAGGCGGGGAACGTCGCCGAAGTGCTGAGCAAGGCGCATGGCGACCACATCACCGACTACAAGCCCGAGGCCGGCGTGCACGGTGCCTCGACCCTGGTCGAAGCGCGCGATCCGGCCGGTTACGCGGCCAATCTGGACAGCTTCGAGGGTTTCCTGCGCAAGCTGGGGCGTTAGTCACGTCCGGCCCCGCGTCGAAGCCGGCCGTCGGGGGGAACGGTCGTGGCCCCGATCCGGACGGAAACGTCGGGCGCCGCTTGGATTTCCGCAGGGTGAAGTTCCCGTTTCCCTTGCCGTATCGCAGCGGGCATGATGCGCCTACCCGATCCGGAGAGGCAGCTTGGGACCGCTCGACACCGACACGCTGCTCAGCGTCTACCTGGCGTTGTCCGGGTTGACCGCGCTGTTCACGCTTGCGGGCGGTTGGACTACCCGCAAGCCCGGCTTGTGGCTCTGGTCCGGCGCGTTCCTGGCGTCGCTGCTCAGCCAGGCGATCCGGCCGGGCATTGCCGAGCTGTGGGGTGTGCAGGCATCGAAGCCACCAGGGCATCTGGGTGGCGTGCTGCAGGCGCTGCTGATGCTTGCGGGCATGCATGCTTTTCTCGGGCGGCGCATTCCCTGGCTCGGCATGGCGCTGGTGTTCGGCGCGATGGCGCTGTTTTCCTTCACCCTGCTGGCCACGGGGCAAACCCTCTGGTGGTCGTTGTCCATCACCCAGGCCGTCTCGGGCCTGATCATGGCGCGTGCAGCGTGGCTCGCCTGGCAGGCACGGCCGCCGGGCGGCAGCGGTGCACTGGCGCTCATGGGGGTGGTTTTGGGCCTGGCGGCCCTGGTCGCGCTGGCTCGCGCAGCGTCGATCCTGCCCATCGGCGCCTCCATCGCCCAACTCGACGAGGCCAATGAGCATTGGCTGATGGCGACGCTGTTGCTGGTGGTGTCCGAAGGCTTCGCGATGCTGGTGCTGGTGAACAGCTCGCTCCGCGACGAGGTGGCGAAGCTGGCCGATTTCGACCCGCTCACCGGGTTGCTCAACCGACGCGGCCTGCGCTCGCGCATGGAGCGGCTGATGCGGCCGCCGACCGCCGATCCATCCGCTTCGGATGTGGCCGTGGCCCTGCTGGACCTGGACGAGTTCAAGCTGATCAATGACCGCTTCGGCCACCAGGTGGGCGATGAGGTGCTGGCGGAAGTCGCCCGCCGGCTGCACCTGGGGGCCGGGTCCGGCGACCTGGTGGCGCGCACTGGTGGCGAGGAGTTCATGCTGGTGTGGACGGCCGCGAGCAGCGACGCGGAAGCGACGGGTGAGCAGCTTCGCACCCTGGTCGCCGGCAGCCCGGTACCCAGCCAGGCGGGCGAGGTGGGCGTGACCGCCAGCGTGGGCATCGCCACCGGGCCGTGGCAGGGTGGCGTCAGTTTCGAGACGCTGGTGGGACGCGCGGATCACGCCCTGTACGCGGCCAAGCGCGCCGGGCGCAACCGCGTGGTGATGGGCTGACCCGTCCGGCTCTGCCGAACGACCATCAGACCACCAGACGGGACACCTTGTAGCTTTCGCCATCCGCAGCGACCACGCGCAGCGGATGGTCTTTTGCCTGCGCCAGCAGGTCAGCCGCCGAGAGATCGTGCCGGGCGAGGTCGATGGTGGCCTGGGGCAGGCCGGTCGTGGCGATCGCGCCGCGCTTGTGGGGTTCGGCGATGATCTGCTTGTTGCTGATATCGACGCGGCCGGCCATCAGCAGGCGCATGTCCTGGATCAGGTACGTCGCCAGCGCGTCGTCCGAAATATCCTGGCCGGGGATGTCCAGCCGGAAGTCCTGCGCGGACAGGCTGCCACCGTTGGTGAAATGGACGACGAAGTCGAACTTGACGCGGTAGTCGGTCATGGCTGGCAGTTGCTCGGTGATGGGCCCCGTTGCCGGCGTCTCGCCATGCACGGGATGTCCGATTCTGCCGGATGTTCGCGCGCCGGTCCCCGATCGGGTCCGCTCGCTCCTGCGGCTGGCCGGGGCGATGGGCTCGGCGGGACCGCCGCACTTCGACAGTCGTCCGCCCCGGCTGGCGGATGCTGCGCTGATGCTTGCAGCATCCGGCAGGTCGAAGAAGCCGGTGTACGCGCAGTCTCCAGCTCTCTCCGCTGCGTGTCTTCACGCGCCGGACGGTGATGTCCCGACCCCGGACGTCGTTCGCGTTGCCGCGAATCGCGGGGGAGCATGCCCCGCGTCAGGGAACACTGCTACGCCTTCCTGACGAACTCGGACTTGAGGCTCATCGGACCGATGCCATCGATCTTGCAATCGATGTCGTGGTCGCCCTCGACGAGGCGGATGTTCTTGACCTTGGTGCCGACCTTCACCACCAGCGAGGAGCCTTTCACCTTGAGGTCCTTGATCACGGTGACCGTGTCGCCGTCGTTGAGCACGTTGCCGTTTGCGTCCTTGACCACGCGGACGTCGGCTTCGGCGGCAGGTTCCCCGGCCGTCCACTCATGGCCGCACTCGGGACACACCAGCAGGTTGCGGTCCTCGTAGGTGTAGCTGGACTGGCATTGCGGACAGGGGGGCAGACTGCTCATCGGACGGGGCTCTTGTTGTCTTTGCGGACTGACGCGGGATGGCGCAGCGCGCGTGAAGTGAAGCGCCAAGTATGCGCGGCGCCTCCGGACGGGGACAAGCAAGCACGCGTGGCATCGGTCGGCGGGATGCGTTCGCGGCGAGCGTGGCGGTGCACCTGGCGCTGCCGTGTCGGTGCCGCAAAGCGGCCGCCGGAAAAGCGAAAGGCGCAGCCCAACGCTGCGCCTTTCGTCCGGTCCCGCCGATGCAAGCAGTGCTCAGTGCGCGGGATGTCCCCGCTCCTCCTGCAACCGCGTCAACTCGGCCAGCAGGTCGGGACGCTGGACGCGGGCATCGAGCAGGTAGACCTGCACGTCGTGCGGGCCCACGGTGGCATCGAGCGGGCTACCGTCGGCCACGGCGACCGGCCGACCATCGCCGAATGCCGGATGCCAGGTGCCGCCCTGCAGCCACTGGTCGATCTTGAACGTGGCCGGCTGGTCGCCCTTGTTCAGCAGCACCAGCGCGATCTGGTGCACCTTGCCCTGCTGGTAGACGCGGTAGAACGACGCCTGCTGGCCGGCGAAGCGGATCGGCAGCATCAGGCCGCGCTGCAGTGCCGGGGTCTTCTCGCGCAGTGTGGCGATGGCCTTGAGGTGCTGGTAGATCGGGCTCTTCGGCGCGTTGTCGATGCGCTGCTGGCCAAAGTAGTTGCGGTTGCCCTGGTGCTCGGCCTTGCCTCGCTCGAAGCCGATCTCCGAGCCGTAGTAGATCGCCGGGATGCCGCGTGCGGTGAACAGGAAGTTGTTGGCGTCGATGAAGCCGTCGTCGGTGGCGTTCAACCGCGCCATGTCGTGGTTGTCGTAGAAGGTCACCAGCTCGTACGGGTTCTGGTACGGGCCGTTGGTGAGGTAGAGCCGGTCGAGGATCTGCGCGTAGTCGCTGTCCGGGTGCTCGAACACGTCGCCCATGCGGCCGCGCAGCGGGAAGTCGAGCACGCTGATGGAGCCGCTCGAAGGCCAGGTGTACTTGCCGATGTTGTCCGGGCTGTAGTCGAACGCCTCGCCGTACATGAAGAAGCCCGGATGCTTGGCGCGGATACGCGCGCTGAACTGCTTCCAGAACGTGGTCGACATGTGGCTGATGGTGTCGATGCGGAACGCGTCGCTGCCCTCGTCGATCCACTGCAGGTAGGCGCCGACGAAATAGTCGAGTACGGCCGGGTTCTGGTCGTCGTTGTTGGACAGCTGCACCAGGTCGTCGTACGCGTGGTAGAAGCGGTGCAGCGGGTTGCGCACCGGGTCGAGCCGGTACGGCGGCAGGTTCTGCTCATCGGCGACGAGCTTGCCGTTCTTGTCGAAGATCTGGCCGAACTGCGGTTGCTTCACCGGCATGGTGAAGGCGGGCGAGCCGTGGTTGAGCACGATGTCCTGCACCACCTTCAGGCCGGCCTTGTGCATGCCGGCGGTGAACTGGCGGTAGTCGAGCCCCTTGCTGGGCAGGTGCTCGTCGACCTTGTAGAAGTTGACGCCCCAGTAGCCGTGGTAGCCGGTCTTGCCGCGGTCGGTGAACTTCGAGCCCCAGCTCACCGGATCGCCGCCGGTGAAGGCCTCATCCGGGTTGTCGACGATCGGGGTGATCCACACCGCGCCGAAGCCCATGCCCTTGATGTAGCCGGCGTTCTCCAGCACGCCTTTGAAGTCGCCGCCGAGGTAGCCGATGTTCGCGCTCTCGCCCTTCGGCGCACCGGGCACCGGGATGTCCCAGGTCGGATGCGCGCCGCCCTGGTCGCGGTGGTCGTTGGAGGTGTCGCCGTTGACGAAGCGGTCGGTCAGCACGAAGTAGATCGCGTTGGACGCCATCGGCGCGTCGGTACCGACGAAGACGGGCGCCTTGGCCGGAGCGGCCGCGTGGGCGAGTCCGCAGGCGAGGGTGGCGACCAGGGCGGGGAGCAGGCGTTTGGCGATCATGGTTCGGCTTCCGTGTAGCGGTTTCTTTGGTAGGAGCCCGCTCGCGGGCGATGCTCCTGCTCCTGATCTGCAACGAAGCAAAAAGCAAAAAGCATCGCCCGCGAGCGGGCTCCTACATCGGATGAGGCTAAATCAGGCGGTTTCCGGGCGCGGCACACGCAGCGTGCACAAGCCGGCGACGAGCAGGCTGGCGCCGCCCAGGCCCAGCGCCCAGATCGGCTGGTTGTGGAAGAACAGCTTGAGCAGCACGCCGAGCACGCTGGCGGCCATCAGCTGCGGGATCACGATGAAGAAATTGAAGATGCCCATGTAGATGCCCATCTTCGCGGCGGGCAGGTTGTCCGAGAGCATCGCGTAGGGCAGCGAGAGGATCGATGCCCAGGCGAAGCCGACGCCGACCATCGAGGCGACCAGCCAGTGCGGATCGCGGATCACCAGGAACGAAAGCAGCCCCAGTCCGCCCAGCCACAGGTTGACCAGGTGGCTCATGCGCAGGCCGATCGCACGCACCAGCAGCGGGATCACGATGGCGGCCAGCACGCCCACGCCGTTGTAGGTGCCCATCAGCACGCCCACCCAGTTGGCGCCCTCGTTGTAGGCGGCCGAGGTGGTGTCGCTGCTGCCGTAGAAGTGCTGCGCCACCGCCGGGGTGGTGTTGATCCACATTGCGAACATGGCGAACCAGGAGAAGAACTGCACCCAGTTCAGCCGGCGCATCGGCCGCGGCATGCCGTACAGGTCACCCATGATCTGGCGCAGCGCGCCCTGGTGCGTCGTGCGGCTGAGCCATACGAACAGCGCGCCGAAGCCGACCAGGCCACCAGCCAGCAGGTACAGCTCCTTCTCCAGCGCGTAGTGCTCGATCAGCGCCAGCAGCACCGCGCCGAGGCCGAGGAACAGGGCGCCGATCTTCCAGGCACCGCCGACCGCGACGGGCGTCTCGTTGACGTGCGCGTCGGCGAACGATTCCAGTTGCTCCGGCGGGTACTCGCGGGTGCTGAGGATGGTCCACAGCATCGCGCCGAGCAGCACCGCCGCACCGGCGTAGAACGAGTACATCACCGAGTGCGGCACCTCGCCGGCTGGCGCGGTGTTGGCCACGCCGAAGCGGGTGAGCACGTAGGGCAGGAATGAGGCGACCACGGCACCGACGCCGATGAACACGCTCTGCATCGCGTAGCCCAGCGGACGCTGCTTCGGCGGCAGCTGGTCGCCGACGAAGGCGCGGAAGGGTTCCATCGACACGTTGAACGACGCGTCCATGATCCACAGCAGGCCCGCCGCCACCCACAGCGTGGGCGAGTTGGGCATCGCCATCAGCGCCAGCGTGGCCAGCACGGCGCCGGCGAAAAAGTACGGACGGCGCCGGCCGAAGCGGTTCCAGGTGCGGTCGGACAGGTAGCCGATGATCGGCTGCACGATCAGGCCGGTGAACGGCGCGGCGATCCATAGCACCGGGATCTGGTCGACGTTCGCGCCCAGCGTCTGGAAGATGCGGCTGACGTTGGCGTTCTGCAGCGCGAAGCCGAACTGGATGCCGAGGAAGCCGAAGCACATGTTCCAGATCTGCCAGAACGACAGTTCCGGTTTTGCCTTGCTCATCGTGCGTTGCCCTTGTTCGCAGAAGCGCCCAGCGGCGCGATCACCATCCCCTTCACGTCGGCCGTGTTGAGCGGGCCGTCGCTGCCGCCCACGCCGCCGGTGTAATGGGCGAAGTGGCTGAGGTAGCTCATGTTGAAGCCGTCATCCAGCGTGAACGTACAGGCCGCGCCGGCTCTGGCCGAGAACTGGCCCCAGGTCGAGCGCTGCTCGCGCACGCTGTGCGGCATCACGATCGGCACGCGCTGTTCGGCGGCGCCGTTGCAGCGGATCGCCAGCATCTTCACCGCGGCGGTGATGCCGGTGTTGATCGGGCCGTGGTCGTTCGAGTAGTTGAACGACACGCGGTAGTCACCGCTGGCCGGCGCGGTCCAGTGGCGCGGCCAGGTGCCTTCCACCGGCTTGCCTTCGTCGCCGCAGACGGCCGGGCTGTGCAGCGATTCCAGGCCGTCATCGCCGGCCCGTGTGGCGCTGACACACGTCAGCATGCCGGTGCGTGGCAACGTGCCGGAACCGTCGATCGCCTGCGCACGGTGGCCGTTGACGTAGAGCCGGACCTTGCCTTCCGCCTGCACCTTCCAGGCCTTGCCGTCGGCGGTGAGCATGGGCGCGGGCGGCGCTTCGGGGGCGTAGAGCGGCGCGTCGGTGCGCAGCGGGGCGTCCTTCACGGTGATCGCCTTCAGCTGCACCGTCGTGCGGTCACCCTGCGTGGCGATGCGGTCGGCCACCAGCAGGTTGCCGCTCCGGCTGGCCGGCAGCTTCAGCGTGATGTGGCGGCCGGGCAGGGCGAGCGAGATGCTGTCGCGGTCGCCGAACAGCATCGGCACCAGCGAGGTCGGCAGCTTCGGTACCAGCGTGCCGTCCGGCTCCAGCCCGAACACGCCTTCGGTGACGGCCGCCATGTAGGCCGCCACCGACCACAGCTGGCGCGGCGAGTTGACCACCGGGCCGCTGAGCTTGCCTTCGTCCACGTGCTGGCCCTGGGTCAGCAGCTCGTAGTTCTCCAGGTTGGAGCCGTACAGCGAGGCGCCGCGCATGATCGACTCGATCTCGTGGGCAATGCGCGCGGGCTGGTCCACGTCGCGCGCGGCGCGCATGGCGTAGGCGCTTACGAACGGCCAGATCGCGCGGTTGTGGTAGATCGGCTGGTCGCGCCGTTCGGGCCACATCACCGGGCTGCCGGCCGGCCAGGTCGGGTAGTTGGCCAGGGTCTGCGCGGCGCGGGCCGGGTCGGCCACGCCGCTGGTCACCGCCAGCGCGATGCCGAGCAGGTCGTAGGTGTCGTTCGGCGTGCCGTCGCCGCCGATGAAGCTCATGTACATGCCGCGGTCGGCGCGCCAGAAGCGGGCGTTGATGGCTGCCTTCAGGGCGCGGGCCTCGTCGGCGTAGCGGCCGGCCGCCTTGGCGTCGCCGTGCTGACTGGCCAGCGTCGCGGCCATCTGCAGCGCCCGGTAGTGCAGCACGTTGGTGGACAGCGCGAACGACTGGCCGATGAAGGTGACCTCGTCGAAGGTCCAGGCCGGATAGCTCTGCTCGCGCCAGTCCATGAAGGAGGTCTCGCCGCGGTACAGGCCCAGCTGTGGGTCGAAGGCGTACTGGCGGTCCTGCGCCAATGTGTCGTCCAGCGCTTTATAGACGTCGGCGGCGAACGCCTTGTCGTCCAGCAGGTGCTGCGCGCCGAGGAACCACACCACGCGGTCGGTGCTGATCGGCCAGCTGCCGCCCGAGCCGGTGTCCTGCATCACGTACAGCCCCTGCGGCGCGCTGGGTACGCGCACGTCGGAGAGCTTGAACTGCAGGCCGTTGCGCGCGCGCTCGGCGTCGAAACGCCATAGGCCGAGGTCGATCGAATAGGACAGGTCGCGGGTCCACACGTAGGGCCACTTCAGGCCGGTCTCGAAGCAGTGGCAGGGGATCGGCTGGCCGTGGTCGAAGGCGCCGTCGCGGATCGCGGTGACCGAGTCCTGCTTCAGGTCGTCCTGCGCCATCGCGTACAGGCCGTCGAACAGCGGGCTGGCGGTGTCGGCAGTGAAGGGCTGCGGGCCGATCACGCGCTGGCCGAACGGCCAGGCCAGGGTGTAGGCGCCCTTGGGGTCCTGCTGGATGCTGACGTGCACGCCGTGCCAGTCCAGACCGTCGTGCCAGGCCGGCGCGGCCGGGGCCGCGGTGGCGGCGGCCATCGAGGCGGCCAGCAGCGTGGTCAGCATGCGGACACCCCGCGCGCCGCGTAGGGGAGGTTCGGATTCATGGCGGTTTCTCCTCGAGCGATGTCCGCGACGGGTATGTATGTCATGTCGCGGCGACCCCTGCATGCTGCGTCCGCAACATGCACCCGCACCGCGGAGGGCCGAGCCCCTCGATGCTAGGAAGCATCGCAGTGCAGCAACCAGCTTCTGCATACGTATTCATGCCCGGACAGGCGCGCTTCGAGGGGGCGCGCGACGGTTCCGGAGCGAGAGGCGGGCTCAGGGGCGCGGGTCGGAGGAGAGGGGGTATCCATCCATGGATAAGGTGTCCCTGGTCCCTTCCCCCGGAACGACCTGCGGCGTCGACGGGGTTCCCACCCCGGACACATGCACGATCAGGTCGCGCCTATTGGAGATCGGATACCATTCCGGTTGAAACTGTCATTTCTTACAGGGCGCCGGGTCCGGCGCGGAGGGGCGACGGTGGTGCATTGGCGGGAGCAATGCATGGCCAGGCTTGGCGAGGCCGGGGCGTCGATGCAGGCGCTGGTCCATGCCATGCGCGGCATCACCTCCGAGCTTGGCTTCGAGCACTGCTCCTACGTGTTGCGCCAGCCACTGCCGATCGCCCAGCCGGCGATGCACTGGGGCAGCACCTATCCCCAGGCCTGGCTGGACCGCTACATGGAGCGGAATTACTTCGAGATCGATCCGCTGGTGCAGCGGGCCCTGGGCAGCGATGTCCCGGTGGTCTGGAGCGACCGGTCGATCGAGCGATCGCCGGAGTTCTGGGAAGAGGCACGTTCGTTCGGCATCAATCACGGCTGGGCGGTCAGCTCGCGTGGTCGGGATCACGCGGTCGGCCTGCTCACCGTGGCGCGCGAGCACAATGCGGTTTCCGCGAAGGAGCTGGAGCAGAGCGAGATGCGCCTGCTTTGGCTCGCCCACGCTATGCATGGTGTGGCCTCGTTGCTGCCGGGCCTCGCACAGGCCCCGGTCGAACCGCTGTCCGCCCGCGAACGCGAAGTGCTGCTGTGGAGCGCGGCCGGCAAGACCGCCGAGGAGATCGGCCTGATTCTTGCCATCAGTTCGCGCACGGTCACCTTCCACATCAACCGCTGCATCGCCAAGCTCGGTGCCGCCAACAAGACCGAGGCGGTGTCCAAGGCGCTGGTGCTCGGCCTGCTCTGACCTTCGGCACGGGCAGGCGACGGACGGCGGGGTTCGCCGTCCGCCGCGCTGCCTTGGATCACTGTGCCAGGATCGCGCCGTAGTGGCCGTTCACGGTCAGCGTGACCGCGCCGTTCTGCACCGTGTACTGGGTGCCGGAGATCAGCTCGGTCACCGTGCTGCCGTTGGCCATGCTCAGCTGCCACACCGGCACCGTGATCGAATGCCCGGTGCTGTCGTTGTTGAGCGCCACCGCAATGCGGTTGGTGGCATCGAAACGACCGTAGGCATAGAGCTTGTTGGTGTCGTCGGTGAGCAGGGTCATGAACGAGCCGGTACGCAGCGCCGGGTAGGCATTGCGGATGGCGATCAGCTTGTGGGCCAGTGCCACGGCACTGTTGGTCGAGGTGCCCACGGTCCAGTCGAAGGTGCGGCGGTTGTCCGGATCGGCGCCGCCCTGCATGCCGTATTCGTCGCCGTAGTAGATGGTCGGCGTGCCGACATAGGTCATCTGGAAGATCAGCGCGAGGTAGGTTTTCCAGATGTCGCCGCCGGCGCGATTGCCGAAGCGGGTGATGTCGTGGCTGGACAGGAAGTTGCTCATCACCTGCTGCACGTTGGTCGGGTAGTTGGCCCGTGTGCCGTGCAGCCAGCTGTCGAACTGCGAGGCTGGGATCGACGCGCTGTTGCCGGAGTAGTCCTGGCCGGTGATCCACTCCGATACCGGCTGGGTGAAGCCGTCGTAGTTCATCGCGCCGTCCCACTCGGTGCCGTTGTCGGTCCAGGGGCCGGCGTTGCCCCAGAACTCGCCGAGGATGTCGGCGTTCGGGTTCACCGATTTCACCGCGCTGCGCAGCTCGGCCATGATCTGGTGGTTGGTGGCGTCGCTGCCGCCATTGCCGCCGGCATCGATGTACTGCGCCGCGTCCAGCCGCCAGCCGTCGATCGAGTACGGCGACTTCAGGTAGGTCTGCACCACCGAGGTCGACGAGCCGTAGATCGCGTTGCGCACCGCCGAACCACTGGCGCCGTAGTCGAGCTTGGGCATCGAGGAGTAGCCGAAGAACCCCGAGTAGGTGTTCGGCCAGCTCTGGAAGGTGTAGTAGCCGTAATACGGGCTGGACTGCGACTCGTAGGCGCCGGTGATGCTGGTCCACCAGTTGTAGCGGTCGAACCACTTGTGGGTATCGCCGGTGTGGTTGAACACGCCGTCGAGAACCAGGTAGCCCTTCGGCCCGTTGCTGGTCGAGTGGATGTCGGCGCTGAGCGTCTGCAGCGTGCTGTTGCTGCCGAACGCCGGGTCCACCGTCATGTAGTCCTCGGTGTCGTACTTGTGGTTGCTCGGCGACAGGAAGATCGGGTTGAGGTAGATGATGTTCGCGCCGAGGGTGTTCTTGATGTAGCCGAGCTTCTGGTCGACGCCGGCCAGGTCGCCGCCGAAGAACACCGCCGTGTTGCAGCCGCTGACGTTGGCGTAGACGCTGGTGCCCCAGGCGTGCTGCTCTGTGGCGCAGCCGGAGTAGGTGTACTGGCCGTTGGTGACGTCGTTGGCGGTGTTGCCGTTGTAGAAGCGGTCCGGGAAGATCTGGTACATCACGCCGTTCTTCATCCACGACGGCGTGGTGAAGCCCGGGATGATGAAGAAGTCGCCGGAACTGGGTTCGGACGAGGTGATGCCCGCCGCGTTGTACCAGGCGGTGGCGGTGCCGTCGGTGACCTGGAAGCGGTAGTACTTCTCCGAGCCCGACGCCGGGATCGTGCCCTGCCAGTAATCGAACACGCCGGTCGGGTCGTTCGATGCCCAGTGCATCGCGACGACGTGGAACTGGCTGTCGGCACTGTCGTAATACTTGATGTTGACGCCGGTGACGTCGCCCTTGAAGGTGCGGAAGGTCAGCGTCACCGACTGGGTGGCGGTGGGTTCGACGTGGTTGTCGTACATCGGCCCCTGGTCATGGAACAGGCCGTTCCATTCCACGTTGTTGTCGTTCGAGGCCGCCTGCACCGAGGGGGCAGCGCAAACGCCCGCAAGGATCGCAGCGAGCGCGAGCGGGATGGTGCGGCAGACGCCTTGCCGCCGGTTGTGCGGGAACCTGGTATTTCCGAACATCGACTTTCTCCTCCGAAGGTGACCCCGGCCGGCATGGCCGGGGCAAATCGGGAGCAAGCGACCCCGTCGGGCGCTCCCCCCGGGGCGCCCGATGCTCATGTCGACAACTCCCTCCGTGGGGCGTGGCCGGGCTTATTCCGGCGTGTTCCCCCAAACCACTGCGAACTGCCGTGCCTGCGCCGCAGGCACGCGGATGTACGTCACGGCGCCGAAGCGGTCGGTGCCGGTGGCCCAGCCTTCGCCGGGACCGGCCTCGAGCGCTTCGAGGCTGGCCGCATGCGGCACCGCCTTGCCGCCGGTGGTGACGGCAGTCGCTGCGCCGCCATGCACCTTGAACAGATACGTCTTCACCTGCGGCACGTAGCTGCCGTCGGCTGCGGCGGTCGCCACGGTGGCGCCGGTGGCGGTGCGCTGGATGCTGAGCTGCTGCGCGAAGTAGGCGCCGTGCTCGTAGGCGTAGTTGTCGCCCTGGTCGTCGTAATAGGTGAAGTGCGTCGCCTCGTTCGCCGGGAACGCTTCCACCGTCACTTCGGGCACCGGGTGCTGGCCCACGTAGTCCATCACCGGCTGCATCGGGATGATCGCGCCGGCGCGAACGAACAGCGGAATGTCGCTCCAGCCCCTCGCATCCACCGGCACGGTGACGCTCTGGCCGCCGGCGTACGTCTTGCCGTCGAACCAGCCGGTCCAGTGGCCTGCGGGCAGGTAGATCGTCTTGCTGGTCTGCCCCTCGTCGACCACCGGCGAGACCAGCAGGTCCTCGCCGAACATCCACGAGGCGACGTCGTTGCGCACCTTCGGGTCGCCCGGCCAGTCGAACACCAGTGGGCGCACCAGGCCCACGCCGGTGACGTGGCGGGTGTACTCGTAGCTGTAGATGTAGGGCAGCAATGCATAGCGCAGGCGGATCGCCGCGGTGGCGGCCTTTTCCGCTACCGGGCCGTACACCCACGGCTGGCGCTTCTGTCCGAACTCGCCATGCACGCGGAAGATCGGTGTGAACGCGCCGAGCTCGATCCAGCGGGCGTAGTTCTCGGGCGTCGGCGTGCCGTGGCTGAAACCGCCTCCGTCCATACCCCACTGCATCGCGCCCACGTCGATGGCGCTGAGCATGCGCGCGCGTTGTCCGGCCATGCTGGCGAAGCCGGTGGGGATATCGCCCGACCACATCGCATACGCGTAGCGCTGTGCGCCGAGGTAGAAGTTGCGGTTGATCGACCACACGCGCAGCGGCGAGTAGGCGCGCTGGCCGTCATAGAGCGAGCGCTCCATGTTGGTGAACTGGGTGTCGCTGCCGATGTCGTCGGCCTCGTCGTTCCACCAGCCGATCATCCCGGTGTCGAACGAATGCTTGAGGTGGTCGTTGAAGAACCAGGCACGTACCGCCGGCTTGTCGAAGTCCAGCTCGCGGATCGGCTTCTTCGAGAAGTAATCCGGCGCCACCTTGCTGGCCGGCGACCAGAAATCGTGCGCAGTGGCGTAGCGGCCCTCGACCGTATCCACGTGCACGCGCGGCTTCATGATGCCGGTCAGGTGCATGCCGCGGTCAGCGAGCATCTGCTTGAGCTTGCCGTCCGGGCCATCCGGGAATTTCACCGGGTTCCAGCGGAACTCGCCCCAGTCCTCGCCCCAGGCCTTCCAGTCGAAGTCCAGCGTGAAGTTGTCGATCGGGATGTGCTTGGCGCGATAGGTGTCGACGATCGACAGCAGTTCCTTCTGGTCGATGCCCCACTGGCTGTTGGTGAAACCCATCGCCCACTTCGGGAACAGCTGAGAGTGGCCGCTGAGGTCCGCCACCGCGCGGAAGATCGTCTTCGGCGTGCCGACGATCAGGTAGTAGTCGGTGTCCTTGCGTGAGCTGCCGCTGGCCTGGATGCGGCCATGCCCGAGATTGAACTGGCCGCCGATGGTATCCACCAGCACGGCGTAGCCGGCGCTGCTCCACACCAGCGGCGCACCGGCGTGGCCCTGTTCGCCGGCCGTGATCTTCTGCTTGCCCTGGCGCAGCAGGCCGGTGCTGACGTCCTTCTGGAATGCGGTGTAGCCGCCGATGCCGTAGAGCGGATCGCCCGCCGCGTGGTCCAGCGAGAAGCCGCCACTGCGCAGCGAGGCGAGGTCGGTCTGGGTCAGCAGTCCGGCATGACCGGGGGCATCGATGCGCAGCGTGCCGTGACGGCGGTCGTAGCGGACGCTGGCGGCATCGGTGGACAGCGTGATCGCGTCCTTTCCGTTCTTCACATGCACATCGGCGAGCGGCGCGTTCGGCGCCTTGGGATCGAGCACCAGGGTCGCCGGCCCGCCCTTGCCGCCAGGCAGGAAGTGCACGTGCACGACGTCGGGCGCGACGAAATCCACCGTCACCCGGTCCTCACCCATCGGGATCTGCAGCTGCCCGCTCGCCACCGTGGCCGGCACAGCGGTGGCCGCGATGGCACTGGCCAGCGGCGTGAGCATCAGGCCGAGCAGGGCCAGCGGGACGAGCTTGCGGTGCGATCGACAGGTCAAGACGGACATCCTTTGTGCGTGGGGCGTGGCGACTATCGGGGTGCTTACTCGAGCACCACCGACGTGTCGGGGGGAAGGTCGACGCGCTGGTCGTGCAGTCGCACGCCGTCGCGGCTGGCCAGGCGAATCGCATGGAACGGCGATGCGGCGCCGAGCGCCACGGATTGCGGCTGGCCGGACAGGTTGTGCAGCACCAGCACGCGCGAGGTCGTGTCCTGCAGCTGCCAACCCGCCACGTGGTTGTTGCCGCTGGCAAATGCGGTCAGCGTGCCGTCGCGCAGCGCGCTGACCTGTTCGCGCCAGTGGATCAGCATGCGGTAGTCGGCCAGCAGCGAGCCGGGGTCGGCCAGCTCGGCCTGTACCGACACGTCCGGACCGTTGGCGGCATGGCCGGGCTCCCAGGTCGCTTCGCCCGCGGCGCGTGGGTTGCGCTCCCAGCGCATCGGTTCGCGCAGGTCGGGGTCGGGCTTCACGGCGCGCATGCCCAGCTCCTCGCCGTAGTAGACGAACGGGTGGCCGGGCAGGGTGAGCAGCATCGCCGCGGCCATGCGCATGTGCGCAGCGTCGCCATCGAGCTGGCTCATCACGCGGTTCTGGTCGTGGTTGGACAGGAACGGCGCGTCGGCGCCCTCGTGGCCGGCGCTGGCCGCGAAGCCCGCATAGCGCTGCTGCAGCCGCTCGGCGAGGTCGCCGGCCTGCCCGCTGCGCGCCGCGTCGATCAGCCGCGTGGCGAGCGGGAAGTCGAACACCGCGCTGAGCGCGCCGTACCAGGGAGCCAGTGGCTGCCAGCTGCCCTCGGTGACCTCGCCCACCACGTAGGCCTGAGGGTTCACCGCGCGCACGCCCTGCATGAACTCCCGCCACCAGGCGAGGTTCTTCGCGAGGATCGCGGGATCGCCTTCCTGCGACTGGAAATTGAGGTAGATGTGGCGTGCGGCGTCCAGCCGGAAACCGTCCACGCCCTTGCGCGACCAGAACTGGCCGACGTCGACCATCGCCTGGCGTACGGCCGGGTTGTCGTAATTGAGATCGGGCATGCCCGGGGAAAAGATGCCCAGGTAGTGCCGGCCGTCCGGCAGCGGCTGCCAGGCCTTGTCGCCAGCCGCACTGTGCGCGGCCAGGTCGGTGCCGGGGGTGGCCCAGCTGTACCAGTCGTGATGCGGATCGCGCGGATCCTGCGCGGCGCGGAACCAGGGATGCTCGTTGCTGGTGTGGTTGATCACCAGGTCGATGATCACCTTGATGCCCCGCTTGTGCGCCTCGGCCAGCAGATGTTCGAAGTCGGCCATCGTGCCGTACTGCGGGTTGATCGCCTCGTAGTCGGTGACGTCGTAGCCGTGGTAGCTCGGCGACGGGTTGATCGGCATCAGCCAGATCCCGCTCACGCCCAGCGACTTGAGGTAATCGAGCTTGGCGGTGACGCCGTTGAGGTCGCCGATGCCGTCGCCGTTGGTGTCGAACCAGCTGCGCACGAAGATCTCGTAGTACACGCCGGAGCGGGACGCGGGAGCGGCGCGCTCCGGCGATGGCGCCGTCGTGGTTTCCGGGGTGGGCGCAGAGGCGCAGCCGGCGAGCAGCAGGGCGGAAGCGAGCAGCGACGCTAGCGTGGCAGAACGGATCAAGGCGGACTCCCTGGCGATCGACAAAGGACGCGGCGGACGACGTGACGCCATCCACCGTTCGGACGTCCAAAGCGGGATCCATGGTAGGCCGCCACGCGTGTCGTGCGGCCGCGATGCATACGTATTCATCGGCGCCGTTGTGCGGTTTTTCGTGGTGCACTGCGGCAGACTTCGCAAGCTCTTCACGGCTGCCGCGTGGTCGGAGATGATCGCCGCTCGCCCGTCCATCGAAGCGTTCCATGCACCAGACCGACCTGTTCCTGCTGGCGATGTTGCTGATCCTTGCCGTGCCGTATCTGCTGTGGCGGGTCGGACGCACGGAATACGTCGCACCGCTGGTGGTGGTGCAGATCGTCTGCGGCATCCTGCTCGGTCCCGGCGTGCTGGGCGCGGCGTTTCCGGCCTACTACGCCACGGTGTTCGATCCGGCGGTGATCCAGGCGCTCAACGGCATCGCCTGGTGGGCGGTGATGGTGTTCGTGTGGATCGCCGGCATCGAACTGGACCTGGCTCAGGTGTGGCGGCAGCGGCGCGAGTGCGGGATCACCGCGGGCCTGGCACTCGGAGTGCCATTGCTGGCTGGGGCCCTGGCCGCACTGGTGCTGCTGCACTGGCGTGACGGCTGGATCGGTCCGCACGGTGCGCGCTGGCAGTTCGTCATGGGGGTCGGCATGGCCTGCGCGGTCACCGCCTTGCCGATCCTGCTGCTGTTGATGGAGAAGCTGTCGATCCTGCGCGAGCCGTTCGGGCAGCGTGTGCTTCGCTACGCCAGCCTTGACGACGTGGCGATCTGGGCGGTGCTGGCGGTGATCCTGGTGGACTGGCAGCGCATCGGCCTGCAGCTCGCCTTCCTCGTGCTGTTCGTGCCGGTGGCCTGGGCGTTCCGCCGCCTGATGCACCGGCTGCCGTCGGCCGACCGCTGGTACGTGGGGCTGATCTGGCTGGCGCTCTGCGGGCTGGCAGCGGATCGTGCCGGCCTGCATTTCATGGTCGGTGCCTTCCTCGCCGGCGCGGTCACCGACCGCGACAGCTTCGATGGTCCGACCCTGGACCTGCTGCGCCATCACGTGCTGCTGGTGGTGATGCCGGTGTTCTTCCTGTCCACCGGCCTGCGCACGCACTGGAGCGTCGGCGGCGGCGCGGTGTTCGCCGCCGCCGGCCTGCTGCTGGCGGCACAGGTCATGGGCAAGCTGGCCGGCGTGCATCTTGCGGCGCGCTGGCTGGGCTGGAGCCGTGGCGAGGCGTGGCTGGTCGGCTGGCTGCTGCAGACCAAGGCGCTGATCATGATCATCTTCGTCAACGTGCTGCTGGACCGCGGCATCATCACCGGCGACACCTTCACCGCGTTGCTGCTGATGGCGGTGGCCTCCACCATGCTCACCGTGCCGATGGTGGCACCGCGATTGGGGCGGCTGCGCGCTGCGGGGTAGGGGGCGGGCTCAGTCCGTCGCGCGGCAGTGCGTCGCGACGAACTGGCCGTGCTCGGGGAAGGTGGCCACGGCGCGCTGGATCAGCGTGCGCATGTTGCCGAGGAAGCCTTCCAGCTCGGCAGGTGGCAGTGCATCCGCCGCAGGGTGGTACGCCTGCGGGACGATGCCCTGGCCCAGCATGACCTGCAGCCAGCCGACCTCGGTGAACAGCTCCTCGCCGTGGCGGAACACCTGTCCGCTGCGGCGGAACAGTTCGGTGCGCTCGGCCAGTCCCTCGGGCATGACGATCGAGCGGCAATGCCGCCAGAACGCCGTGTCGTCGCGCTCGGTGGCGCGGTAGTGCAGCACCAGGAAGTCGCGGATGCGTTCGTATTCGAAACGTGTCTGGCGGTTGTACTCCGCGCTCAGCGCCGAGTCGCAATGCTTGTCCGGGAACAGCGAGATCAGTCGGCTGATGCCGGACTGGATCATGTGGATGCTGGTCGACTCCAGCGGTTCCATGAAGCCGCTGGCCAGGCCCAGCGCCACACAGTTGCGGATCCAGAAACGGCGGCGCGCGCCGGTGGTGAAGCGCAGCATCCTCGGCTCCGCCAGCGCCTCGCCGTCGAGGTTGGCCAGCAGGGTGGCGGTGGCCTCGTCGTCGCTGATGAACCGGCTGCAGAACACGTGTCCGTTGCCGTTGCGGTGCTGCAGCGGGATGCGCCATTGCCAGCCGGCGGCTCGCGCGGTGGACTGGGTGAAGGGGCGCATCGGTGCGACGCGCGCGCTGGGTACGGCCACCGCGCGATCGCACGGAAGCCAGTGCGTCCAGTCGTCGTAGCCGGCCTTGAGCGCACCCTCGATCAACAGCCCGCGGAAGCCGGAGCAATCGACGAACAGGTCGCCTTCGACGATTTCGCCACTGGCCAGCTGCACCGATTCGATGAAGCCGTCGTCCGCGCGCAGCCTGACGTCGACGATCCGGCCCTCGACGCGCCGCACCTGCCGCGGATCGCAGCGTCGGCGCAGGTACTGGCCGTACAGGCCGGCATCGAGGTGGTAGGCGTAGCGCGTACCGGTCATCGGGCTGGAGCCGATGCGCTCGACTCGACCGAAGCGCATCTGCGCACAGGCCTGGGCGTTGATCGAATAGGACCAGAGGTCGGGGGCGGCCCCGCCGCGTTCATGCCGATCCCGCAGCCAGTAGTGCTGGAACGGCACCAGACCCAGCGGCAGTCCGATATCGCCGAAGGCATGCAGGTAGGAGTCGCCGATCCGTCCCCAGTCGTTGAACTGGATCGCCAGCTTGAAGGTGCCCTTCACGGCACGCATCAGCTCGTCCTCGTCGATGCCGAGGAAGGCGTTGACGTGGCGGATCTGCGGGATGGTGGCCTCGCCCACGCCGACGGTGCCGATCTCGTCCGACTCGACCAGCGTGATCGACAGTTGCGGGCCGATGGCCCGGGCGAGGAGGGCGGCAGTCATCCAGCCGGCGGTACCGCCGCCGACGATGACCACGCGCTGGATCGGATTGGCCTGCATGAAGGAACCCCTGCGCCGTGACGGGAAGCTGATTAGCGTCCCGCCGCGGGCTTGTCAAAAAAAGAGCCCCGCTGGGAATCCAACGGGGCTCGGGGAGGAAGCCTTGCGGCTTACTGGAACTTGTAGGAGACGCCCACCTCGTAGCGACGGCCGTAGCGTTCCCAGGTCTGCACCTGGCGCGGGTCGTTGTTCTGATAGGTGGTGAAGATCTTGTTCGACAGGTTCGAGCCCTGCGCGATGATCGTCAGACCGTTCAGAGGACCATGGTCGAAGGTGTAGCTGACCTGGGCGTCATAGGTGCTGCCGCCGCCCACCGTCTGCTCGATGCGCGAGGCACTGATGCCCGACACCTCGCCCAGGAAGCTGGAACGGTAGCTGTCGCTGACGCGCGCCTCGAAGCCGGCGTGCTGGTAGTACAGCGTGCCGTTTGCGACCCACTTGGACAGGCCCGGCACCGTGATCGGGTTCGGGTTGCCCGGGTACACCAGCGAGCTCTTGGTGCGGTTGCCGGTGAGGATCGCGCCGAAGCCGTCGAGCTGCGGAGCGACGAGGTTGAACGGCAGGTTCAGCGTGACCTGGGCGCCCTTCACGTAGCCGCGGCCGTTGTTCTCCGGACCGGACACCGTGCCCAGCGTGGTGCCCAGCTGGGTCAGCTGGGCCGGCGTCAGGCCGAACGGCAGGAACGAGCTGAAGTCGTACAGGAACGCGGAGTTCGGGTTGATGTAGTCGTGCAGCGCGATGAAGTAGCCCGACACCGCGAAGTAACCACCGCCACCGGTGCGGCACAGGTCGGAGTTCTTCTGGTCGCTGGAGTTGCACTGGAAGCTGCTGCCGCCCGAGAAGTAGTGCTCGTAGCTGACGTTGTAGTTGTCAGCCATGGTCGGCTTCAGCTTCGGGTTGCCGCCCGAGGCGCTGAAGTAGGCCTGGTTCGGATCGGTCGACTGCAGACGGGTCAGGTTGCCGCTCACCGAGAGGCTCGCGTTCATCTGGTCCATGCGCGGGCGGGCCAGGGTGCGCGCCGCACTGACGCGGACGTCGTCGTCCTGGGTCAGGCCGAAGATCAGGTTGGCGCTCGGCAGGTACTTGTTGTAGCTGGTGCTGCCCTTGACCGGGATCAGCGTGATCGCGTTACCGGTGACCGCGCTGCCCGGTGCCACGCGCTCACCCTCGGCGCTCTGCGAGGTGTGCTGCATCTGCACGCCGAAGTTGCCGCGCAGGCTGACGTTGCCCAGGTAGGTATCCAGGTTGAACTGGAAGTACGGGGTGAGCACCTTCTCCTTGGTCTTCCAGTCCGGCGGGGTCGACAGCGAGGAACCGAAGGTCGGTACGCCGACCAGCGTGCCGTTGGCGATCAGCGCCAGCGGGTCGTAGCAGAGCTGCTGGCTGATGCCCATCCAGGCCAGCGGGCTGCAGGTAGAGCCGGTGAACGGTGCGGTGGTGACCGCGCTGCCGCCGCTGATGGTGCCGCCGCCCAGGGTCAGGAAGCTCTGGTCGATGTGGTAGGACTTGTGACGCTCGCTGCGAGCCACGCCGAACTCCAGGCTGGAGAACGGGCCGCTGACGAAGTCACGCTCGACGGCCAGCTTGAGGTTGGCCAGGTAGTCGACCGTGTGCGGCGCATTGATGAAGCCGGCCTGCACCACGTCGTTGCCGCCGCCCCAGCCCTGCGGATCGGTCAGCACCACGCCGCTGGTGTAGTCCAGCGTCGGGGTGAGGTAGAGCAGGTGGTTGGGCTGCTCGACGAAGCCGACGGTGTCGGTGGCGCCATTGGTGTGGTAGCCGGTGCCGGAGTAGCTCTCGAGGTTGAGGTCACGACGGGTGGCGCGCGAGTAGTTGCCCACCAGGTCGGCCGACCAGTTGTCGTTGATGTGGAACTTGTTGTCCCAGTTGAAGTTGTAGACCCGCGCCGAGGTGCTGTTGTAGTCGTTGCGGATTACCGGCTTGACGTTGGTGTACGTGCCGCTGGTGATCAGGCCGTTGACGACGGTGCCGCCCGGCTGCAGCTGGGCCGAGCTCCACAGCAGCGGGAACTCCATGCCCTTGGCCTGCTGCACTTCCTTGAAGTTGTCGTACGTCATGTCGATGGTGCCGGTGTAGTGCTCGTTCGGCTCCCACTGGAAGGTCGCGAGCAGACCGTTGCGCTTCATCGAATCGGAGAAGCCGTAGTTCTTCGAGCCGCCCACCACGGCATTGCCGTTGGGGTCGGTCGGGTAACCCCAGGGCGCCTGGTGTTCGATCTGCGCGGGGTTGGACTCGAAGTCCACGCCCAGCGTCACGCCCGTGGTGTGGTTGTTGAACTGGTTCACCCACACGCCGTTGAGGTTGTAGCCCTTGTTGCTGACGCCCGGGCCCGGGGACAGCTCGGACATGTCGTTCCAGATGTAGCGCGCGTTGACGGCGGCTTCCGGCTTGGACTTCTCCAGCGGACGGATGGTCTGCATGTCGACCGTGCCGGCCAGACCCTGGCCGACCAGGTTCGCCGACGGGCTCAGGTGCACCACCACGGTGTTGAACCAGCTGGACGGGTACTGGTCGAACTGCACGTCACGGTTGTTGGAGGTCGACACCTGCTGGCCGCCATTGACCAGCGCGGTGGAGAAGTCCGGACCCAGGCCGTGGATGGTCAGCACCTGCGGGCGACCGTTCAGGGTCTGCACCGCGAGGCCCGGCAGGCGGCCCAGGGTATCGGCGATCGACACACCCGGCAGCTTGCCGATCTGCTCGGCCGACACTGCTTCGACGATGGTGTTCGCATTGCGCTTGACGGCCGTGGAGTTCTCCAGGCTCGAGATGAAGCCGCTGACTTCCACGGCCTGCAGCTTGGTGCTGCTCGGCCGCTGCTTGCCGTCGGCCTTCTTGCCGTTCTGTGCGGTCGCCTGGTCGGTGCTCTGCGAGCTGTCGCTGGACTGCTGGCCCGCGACCGGTGCTGCATCCGCCTGCGCGTGCGTGGCCACCATGAACATGGCCGATGCCAGCGCTGCGCTCAGCAGATTGCGCTTGAGATTCAACATGTACGCCTCCCCTTGGAAAATCGATTTGATTTCGCCGGGAGTGCCGTTGGATGAGTGATCCGGCCTGCCCGTTGCGAACGACGTTTGTGGATTGCCGTCGGGGCGGGATGTTAGTCCTGCGTCTGGCGCTTGCGCGCAAACCTGCATACGTATTCATAACAATCCGGCAGTCGCCTATCGCTTTGTTGCAATTGATATTTTTCCGTGCGGCGGTGCAATACAACTCACGTCTAGAAAACGTTTTCATGGGCATTTTTCTGGGTCTTGGCGGGTTGGTGCGTTGCCGCAATGCGAGGCTTGGGAAAGCGCCGTTATCCAGCCGGAACGGTCGCGGCCACGCAGGCAGACGGAAGCTGCGTCGGGCGCTTCCCGCAAGCAGTGTGCGCGGGCCTGGTTCCCGAGCGGAAACGATCCGGACGTCCAGACGTCGATACCACGTGGGCCGCCCAGTGGTGCGGTTTCCGGGGTGGGTCCGGCAGGTGTCTGCGCACCATCGGATGCGTCGGCTGCGTTCGTCGGCGCGGCCGATCGGGTGCATCTTTCGTCACGCATGACTGTCGACAGGGGCCGGATCGATCCATTGACGCAGTTGCTGCGACTGCGTCAACGCAAGCGGCAGGCGCGTCGATACGGTGCAAGCGCTTTTGCACCAATGCTTCGGGCGTCAGCTTGTGCACGCCGTTTCGGGTGCGGGCGAGGCAACGATGGCGCAACGCATCATGCGGTGCCGCGTGCGCATCGCCCGAACGCGCACGATGAATACGTATGCAGACCCATCGGAAGGCGATGGACGCGCCTTTAAGCTCCCCTGCCATCGCTGCACTCATCGCAGCACGCGCGAGCCCGAACAGGGGCAGGGCGCGCTCGCCGGGATCAATACATGCAAAAGCAACCGTGGTGGCGCGGAGGCGTCATCTACCAGATCTATCCGCGCAGTTTCCTGGACACGAACGGCGACGGTGTCGGCGACCTGCCGGGCATCATCGACCGGCTCGACTACGTGGCCAGCCTGGGCGTCGACGCGATCTGGATCTCGCCGTTCTTCAAGTCGCCGATGGCCGACTTCGGCTACGACATCGCCGACTACCGCGACGTCGATCCGCTGTTCGGCACGCTGGACGATTTCGATCGCCTGCTCGCCAAGGCGCACAGCCTCGGCCTGAAGGTGATGATCGACCAGGTGCTCAGCCACACCTCGATCGAGCACGCCTGGTTCCAGGAAAGCCGGACCAGCCGCGACAACCCGAAGGCCGACTGGTACGTGTGGGCCGACGCGAAGGATGACGGCACGCCGCCGAACAACTGGCTGTCGCTGTTCGGCGGTTGTGCCTGGCAGTGGGAGCCGCGGCGTGGACAGTATTACCTGCACAACTTCCTCACCTCGCAGCCTGACCTCAACTTCCACAATCCGGCGGTGCGCGAGGCGATCCTCGACAGCGTGAAATTCTGGCTGGACCGCGGCGTCGATGGCCTGCGGCTGGACGCGATCAACTTCTGCTTCCACGACAAGCTGCTGCGCGACAACCCCGCCAAGCCGCCGCACGAGCGGGTCGGCCGCGGCTTCAGCCCGGACAATCCCTACGCGTTCCAGCGCCACTGGTACAACAACACGCAGCCGGAGAACCTCGCGTTCCTGGAGCAACTGCGCGCGTTGCTCGATCGCTACGAGGAAGTGGCCGCGCTGGGCGAGATCTCCTCGGAGGACTCGCTGGCGACGATGGCCGAGTACACCTCCGGCAAGCGCCTGCACCTGGGCTACAGCTTCGAGCTGCTCACCGACGACTTCAGTGCCGCCTATATCCGCGGCACGGTCGAGCGGCTGGAAGCGCAGATGACCGAGGGCTGGCCGTGCTGGGCGATCTCCAACCACGACGTCGAGCGCGTGCTCTCGCGCTGGGGCAACGGCGACGCGTCGCCGCAGCTGGCCAACCTGCTCACCGCGATGGTCTGCTCGTTGCGCGGTTCGGTCTGCGTCTACCAGGGCGAGGAGCTGGCGCTGACCGAGGCCGAGGTGCCGTACGAGTCGCTGCAGGATCCCTACGGCATCGCGTTCTGGCCGAACTTCAAGGGCCGCGACGGCTGTCGTACGCCGATGCCATGGAACGATGCGGCCAACGCCGGTTTCAGCGCCGGCAAGCCCTGGCTGCCGGTGCCGGCAGACCACGCGGCGCGCTCGGTGCAGCAACAGGAAGTCGAGCCAGCCTCCGCGCTGAAGGGCTTCCGCACCTTCATGCACTGGCGCCGCACGCAGCCAGCGCTTTGCTGGGGCGACATCCGCTTCCTCGATGCCGCCGAACCGGTGCTGGCGTTCACCCGTTCGCTGGACGGCACCACCGTGCTCGCCGCGTTCAACCTCTCGGCGAAGCCTGCCGCGCTCGACGTGTCGTCGTTGGACGCGCTGACGCCGCTGGACGGCCACGGCCTGGCGCAGGGGACGATCGACGGCGGTTCGCTGCACCTGCCGGCGCATGCGGTGATGTACGCGATCGTCGGCTGAGCAACCGGTGGTCCTGCGGATTCGCCCGGACGATCTGCAAGACCCGCTGGTGCATGCGCTGCTGCGCGAGCACCTGGCGGGCGTGGCCCTGCATTCGCCGCCGGAGAGCATCCATGCACTGGACCTCGACGGCCTGCGTGCACCGGGCATGAGTTTCTGGACGGCGTGGGACGGCGAAGATCTGCTCGCCTGCGGTGCGCTGAAAGAACTGGATGCCACGCACGGCGAGGTGAAGTCGATGCGCACGGCGGCCGCGCATTTGCGCAAGGGGGCGGCGCGCGCCATGCTCGATCACATCGTCGCCGAGGCGCGCCACCGCGGCTATCGCCGCCTGAGCCTGGAGACGGGTACTGCCGCGGCGTTCGAGCCGGCCCATCGGCTGTATGCGTCTACCGGCTTCGTGCCGTGCGGCCCGTTCGCCGACTATGTGGACGATCCCTACAGCTGCTTCATGACGCTGGAGCTCTAGCGGGGCGAGCTCAGATCCCCGCGTACCACTCGTAGCCGTAGTCTTCCCAGTAGCCGCCGTTGCCGCCGGCGATGTGGGCGAACGAGTCGACCAGTTCGATGCGGGCGATGTACTTGGCCTGCTTGTAGCCGAGCTGGCGGCTGACCCGCAGGCGCAGCGGCGCGCCGTTCTTGATCGGCAGCGGCTGGTCGTTGAGGCCCCAGGCCAGCAGGGTCTGCGGATGGCGGGCCTCGGGGATGTCCACGCTCTCGTAGTACGGCTCGCCCGGGTCCATCTCGTCGTAGCAGTGGAATACCACGTAGCGCGCCTTGGCCTGCACGCCGACCTTGTCCAGCACGTGCGACAGGCGCGTGCCGTGCCACTTGCCGATCGCGCTCCAGCCCTCCACGCAGTCGTGGCGGGTGATCTGCGCCACCTGCTCGATCTGCTTCAGGTCGTCGATGGAGAACGACATCGGCCGGTCGACCAGGCCGCCGACCTGCAGCCGGTAGTCGCGGAAGCCGTTGGCCAGCAGCGCCTGGTAGGCCGGGGTGGTCGGCATGGCGGTGCCGTTGGAGCGGAACACCGGCGACAGCTCCGCCTCGGTGTACTCCTTCGCCATCGCGCTGGACGGCGCCAGCAGCGCCTGCACGCGGCGGTTCAGGCCCTGTGCCTTGTTCAGCACCTTCGGACCCCAGTTGCTTTCGGAGATCCTGTCGCAGCCGGCGAGCAGCAGGCTGGCGGCGCCGCCGATGGCCAGGCGCAGGAACGAGCGGCGGTCAGTCATGGCTGTTCTCCGCGGCCGCATCCACCTGTTTGGCCGGTGTTTCCCCGTCGATCCGGTACCAGCCGGTGATCATGCCGCGCAGCTGGTTGAAGGCCCCGGTGATGATCACTTCGAACACGTGGATCAGCACGAAGGCCACGAATCCCCAGGCAATGATGAAGTGGATGGTGCGCGCGCTCTGGCGCCCACCCACCGCCTCGACCATGGGTGACAGCACGGCGTCCATGCGCGGCGACATCGCCAGCCCCATCAGCACGATGCCGATGCCGAACACCAGGATCACCACCAGGTAGGCCAGGCGCTGCAGGATGTTGTAGCGCAGCGCCTCTTCGCCATGCGGGTGCTTGAACTTGATGTGGTCGACGATCGAGCGGCCGAGACCGCGCCAGTCCTGCTTCGTCGGGACGAGGTCGCGCTGGAAGTGCCGGGTGGCCAGCGAGTAGCCGAGGTAGCACAGCCCGTTGAGCACGAACACCCAGGCGAAGAAGAAGTGCCACTGGCGGCCCATCGCCAGCCAGCGCGAGCTGGGGATGGTCAGCCAGGATGGGAAACCGCGCACCTGCGGCTGTCCATCCGGCCCGGCGGACACGCCGAGCACGCCGGTGGTGACGAATTCGTGCCGCCCGATGCGCGTGACGCCGACCAGCTGGCCGTTGGCGTCCATCCGTGCATCCAGCGCGAGGATCTCCTTGCCGGGGTCGGAGCGGTTGCCCAGCGACAGGCTGGGATGTGCATTGAAGATCTGCAGGCCGCTCATGAACAGGATCGTCAGCGCGATCACGTTGATCCAGTGCATCAGCCGGATCGGCCAGCGGTGGCGATAGACCAGCCGGCCGCGCGGCCGACGGAGTCCCTCGGCCACGGCGTCCGTGGCGGCGATCGCGAGCTCCGGATCTCTGGTGCTTTCCAACTGCGCGCTCATGCTCTGCCCCCAGAAGCTTCGGCCGGATCGGCGACGGCGGCAGTGTAGCGCCGCGTGAATGTGTTCATGTCTCACCCCGAGCTGCCTTGGCCGTGATGCGCCGCGCGGCATGCGCGGCGCAGCTTCGCCGTGGGCGCGTCCGGCCGACGTGCGGCTTCGGCCCAGGCTTTGCCAGCACCCATTCGCCGGGCCGCACGCCGTGGTTACACCGGCAGCGACGCGGCCGGCCGGAACCCGGATTTCACGCGGCAGGGCGTATCCATGCCGGGTGGATGGCCAATTTCCTCGCATTTGGTCATCCACGCCACGACTGCCAACGCCCCGCGCCGCGCCGCGATGACGCCCGACAGCCGGTCCGCAACGGGAGCCGCGCACCTTGAAGATCCAGCACCGATCCACTTTCCACCCGCCCGTGCGCGCCAGCACGACCCCGGGTCGCGACGGGGCGCTGGCCGGTCACGAGGGCGAAGAGCCGACCCTGCGTGGCGAGCTGTTCAGCGCCGAACAGATGGAGCTGCATGGCGTGCTGCTGGCGCGACGGCACCGGCTCAGTCCGCGCTCTACGTCCGACCGCCTGCTGCGCCGGCTCGACGACAACGACCGCGTGCTGGCCGAGGCCTGCGAAGCACTCACCGCCGCCTCGCAGGCCAACCGTCGCGTGTCGCCGGCGGGCGAGTGGCTGCTGGACAACTACTATCTGGTCGAGGAGCAGATCCGCACGGCCCAGCGGCATTTGCCCAAGGGTTACAACCGCGAACTGCCGCGCCTGGCCGACAGCGGCGACGAAGGCTGGCCGCGCGTGTACGAGCTGGCACTGGAAATCATCTTGCACGGCGATGGCCGGGTAGACGACGACAGCCTCGTCCGCTTCATCACCGCCTACCAGGGCATCCAGCCGCTCACGCTGGGCGAGCTGTGGGCGATCCCGATCATGCTGCGGCTGGCGCTGATCGAGAACCTGCGCCGGGTGGCCGCGCGCGTGATCGCGGACAAAAATTATCGAGAGCTGGCCTGCCAGTGGGCCGACACGATCACCGAGATCGCCGAGCACGATCCCAAGAGCGTGGTGATTGGCGTGGCCGACATGGCGCGCTCCAACCCGCCGATTGCCAGCGCGTTCGTCGCCGAGCTGGCGCGACGCCTGCTGGGGCAGGGGCCGGGCCTGGCGATGCCGCTGAGCTGGCTGGAACAACGCCTCGCCGAAAGCGGTTCCAGCGTCGAGCACCAGGTGCAGATCGAGGCGCAGCAGCAGGCCGCCGACCAGGTGTCGATCGGCAACAGCATCGGCAGCCTGCGTCATCTGGCGGCGGTGGACTGGCACGCCTTCGTCGAGCGGCTGAGCGTGGTGGAGAACCTTTTGCGCAGCGACCCGGCGGGTATCCACGCGGAGATGGACTTCGCCACGCGCGATCACTATCGCCATGTGATCGAACACCTCGCCCGGCGCAGCGGGCGCTCCGAGCCGGAGGTCGCGCAAAGCGCGCTGGCGCTGGCGCACCATGCGGCGGCGGTGGATGTCGCCCCCGGCATCGAGGCACACGTGGGCTATTACCTCATTGACGACGGGCGCGTCGCGCTCGAGCAGGCTGTGAAACTGCGCGTCGGCCTGCTGGCACTGATCGGCCGCCGCTTGGCCCGCGCTCCGTTGTCGGCTTACCTGGGACTGATCGCCCTGCTCAGCCTGCTGATGGCCGAGCCGCTGCTGGAGGCGATGGCACAGAGTCACGTGCCGCTGTGGGCGTTGCTGCTGCTGGCTCTGCCCGCGCTGCTTGTGGTGAGCCATCTGGCGATGGGGCTGGTCAACTGGCTGGTGACGGTGTTCGTGCCGCCGGCGATCCTTCCGCGCATGGATTTCGCCCAGGGCATCCCGGACCAGGCGCGTACGCTGGTGGTGATTCCCACCCTGTTCGGCAGCCTGGCGGACGTGGACGAGCTGGTCGATGCGCTGGAGGTTCGCTACCTGGCCAATCGCGACCCGAATCTGCACTTCGGTCTCCTCAGCGATTTCACCGACGCGGCCGCCGAAACCTTGCCGGAGGACGCCGTGTTGCTGGCACGAGCGACATCGCGCATCGAGGCGCTCAACGCGACCTATGCCGCCGGCACGGCCGATCGGTTCTTCCTGTTCCATCGGCCGCGTGTCTACCACGCGCCTGATCGCGTGTGGATGGGACACGAGCGCAAGCGCGGCAAGCTGGCCGACCTCAATGCGCTGCTTCGTGGCGCCGGTCGCGAATGCTTTGCGCGGATCGTCGGCGACGTGGCTGCGCTGCAGGGCGTCGTCTACGTGATCACGCTGGACTCCGATACCGAGCTGCCACGTGACGCGGCGAGGCGCTTCGCCAGCGCGATGGCCCATCCGCTCAATCGCCCGGTATACGACGCCGCACGGGGCCGCGTGGTGCGCGGCTACGGCATCCTGCAGCCGCGGGTGGGCGTGAGCCTGCCCAGCGCCGCGCGTTCGCGCTATGCGCAGCTGTTCGGCAGCGAGGCCGGCATCGATCCGTATACGCGCATGGTGTCGGACGTCTACCAGGACCTGTTCGGCGAAGGCTCGTTTATCGGCAAGGGCATCTATCACGTCGATGCGTTCCGCCTGGCTCTGGAACAGCGCTTTCCCGACAACGCCATCCTCAGCCACGACCTGATCGAGGGCGCCTTCGCACGTGCGGGCCTGCTCTCCGACGTGCAGCTGTACGAGCCGTATCCGTCGGGCTACCTGGCGGACTGCCAGCGGCGGCATCGCTGGATCCGCGGCGACTGGCAGATCCTGCCGTGGCTGCTGCCACGCGCGCCCGGGCCGCACGGCTGGCTGCGCAATCCGCTGTCGGCACTATCGCGCTGGAAGATCCTCGACAACCTGCGCCGCAGCCTGGTGCCGGCGGCCTTCGTGTTGCTTTTGCTGGTGGGGTGGCTGGGGGTGGCCGGGGTGGTGTCGTGGACGCTCGCGATCCTCGGGCTGGTGGTGCTGATGCCGGTGCTGGGCACGATGCTGGTGCTGGTGCAGAAGTCGCCGGACTTGCAGTGGCGGTCGCACCTGCGCGTGGTCGCGCGCGCGGGGGGCGCGCAGGGCATGCGCGCGGGATTCTGGGTCATGACGCTGCCGCACGAGGCGCTCTACAGCCTCGATGCGGTGGTGCGCAGCCTGTGGCGGATGGGCGTGAGCCGGCGCCACCTGCTGCAGTGGCGGGCATCGCGCGACTGCACGCGCGATGCCCGCGGCCCGCTGACGCAGGTGCTGCGCCGGATGTGGATCAATCCGGCGCTGGCGATCGCAGCGGCGGTGGCGCTCGCCGTGCTGCGCCTGCCGGCGCTGCCAGTGGCCGTGCCACTGCTTGCGCTGTGGGCGCTGGCTCCGTGGCTGGTGTTGTTCTCCGGTCGGCCGCGTCGGCGCGAGGTGTTCGCGCCCACCGCCACCCAGCAGCGTTTCCTGCGCATGCTGGCGCGGCGTATCTGGGGCTTCTTCGAGGTTCACGTGGGCAGCCACGACAACGCGCTACCGCCGGACAACATGCAGGAGCATCCCGCCGAGACGATCGCCCACCGCACCTCGCCGACCAACATCGGGCTGGCGCTGCTGTCCAACCTGGCCGCCTACGATTTCGGCTACATCACCGCCGGCCGGCTGATCCAACGCACCGCCGACACGCTGCATACCATGCAGAGGCTGTCGCGCTACCGCGGGCACTTTTTCAACTGGTACGACACCGTATCGCTGCAGCCGCTGGCGCCGCAATACGTATCGAGCGTCGACAGCGGCAACCTGGCCGGCCACCTGCTGACCCTTCGCTCCGGGCTACTCGCCCTGATCGACGCGCCGGTATTCCATCCGCGCCTGCTCGATGGTCTTGCCGACACCCTCGACCTGCTGGCCGGCGCGAGGCCGGACAACGACTTCCTGGTCGCCACCTGTGGCGAGCTGCTGCAGCGGCTGGACGAGGCGCGCGACGCACCGCCCCGCACGCTGGTGCAGGCCCGCGATGCGTTACGTCCGATCCAAGCCGGCGTCCTCGCCATGCGCACGCACGTCCCGGCTGAGGCACCCGATGAGGCCGCACTCTGGTACGGCCGGCTGGTGGAGCAGGTGCGCGATGTGTTCGGCGAGCTGGACTATCTCGCGGACAGTCCGCTGGCCGAGGGCATGCCCACGCTGCGCCAGCTCGCAACCTGTGCGGCGCCGATGGCTCCGGGGACCGACTGCGTGGCCGATCGCGCCTGCGCGCGCGTCGGCGAGTTGGGCCAGCTGGCCCGCCTCGCCGGCGACATGGCGGTGATGGATTTCAGCTTTCTCTACGACCGGCGGCGCGACCTGCTCAGCATCGGCTACAACGTCGACGAGCGCCGGCTCGATGCCGGCTTCTACGACCTGCTGGCCTCCGAGGCGAGGTTGGCCAATTACGTGGCGATCGTCCAGGGCCAGTTGCCGCAGGAGGGCTGGTTCACGTTGGGCCGCCTGCTCACCACCACCACGCGCGGTCGGCCGGTGCTGCTGTCGTGGACCGGCTCGATGTTCGAGTATCTGATGCCGATGCTGGTGATGCCCAGTATCGAGGGCACGCTGCTGGATGAAACCTGCCACGCCGCTGTGGCGCGGCAGATCGAGTACGGCCAGCAGCTCGGCGTGCCGTGGGGCGTGTCCGAGTCCGGCTACAACACGGTCGACGTGCAGCTCAACTACCAGTACCGCGCGTTCGGCGTTCCCGGACTCGGCCTCAAGCGCGGGCTCGGCGACGACGTGGTGGTGGCGCCCTACGCAAGCACGATGGCGATGATGGTGGCGCCCGCCGCGGCCTGCGCCAACCTCGAACGACTGGCGCAGGAAGATCGCCTGGGTCGCTTCGGTTTCTACGAAGCGATCGACTACACCCCCGCGCGCCTGCCGCACGGGCAGAGCGCCGTGGTGGTGCGTTCGTTCATGGCGCACCACCAGGGCATGAGCCTGCTCTCGCTGGCCTACGCGCTGCTGGACCAGCCGATGCAGAAGCGCTTCGGGGCCGATCCGCAGTTCCGCGCCGGCGCGCTGCTGCTGCAGGAACGCGTGCCGGAGGTCGCGGCCGAGTATCGCCATGCGACCGCTTTCCCGATCCAGCCAGTGGACGCTGCCGCGGCCGAGGGTACGCTGCGCGTGTTCACCGATCCGGACATGCCGCGGCCGGCCGTGCAACTGCTTTCCAACGGTCGCTACCACGTGATGGTGAGCAGCGGCGGCGGCGGTTACAGCCGCCTGCGCGACCTGGCGGTGACGCGCTGGCACGAAGACATCAGCAGTGACCACTGGGGCCAGTTCTGCTACCTGCGCGACGTGGAGACGGGCGCATTCTGGTCCACCGCGCACCAGCCGACGCTGCACCGGCCTGAGCATTTCGAGGCGATCTTCTCCGACGCGCGCGCCGAGTTCCGCGTGCGCGAGCGCGACTACGATGCGCACACCGAGATCGTCGTCTCCCCCGAGGACGACATCGAGCTGCGCCGCGTGCGCCTGACCAACCGCGGCCGCACCGCGCGCCCGATCGAGATCACCACCTATGCCGAGGTGGTGATTGCGCCGGCGGCGGCCGATGCGACGCACCCGGCCTTCAGCAACCTGTTCGTGCAAACGGCCTGGCTGCCCGCGGCGCAGGCGTTGATCTGCACGCGCCGCCCACGCTCGGCTAACGAGGCGGTGCCGTGGATGTGCCACCTGATGGCGGTGCACGACGTGCGGGTGGAGTCGCTGTCGTACGAGACCGATCGTGCCGCCTTCATCGGTCGCGGTCGCAGCCTGGTTCGACCGAGGGCGCTGAGCGACCGGCTGCAGGTGCAGCTTGGCAACAGCGTGGGCTCCGTTCTCGATCCCATCGTGGCGATTCGCTGCCGCATCACGCTGGCGCCGGAGCAGTCGGCCACCATCGACATCGTCACCGGCGTGGCCGATAGCGACGAGGCCTGCCGGCATCTGGCCGAAAAGTACCGCGACCGCCACATCGCCGACCGAGTGTTCGACCTGGCCTGGACCCACAGCCAGGTGCTGCTGCAGCAGCTCAACGCGGTGCCGGGCGATGCCCGGATGTACGAGCGCATGGCGGCGTCGATCGTCTACGCCAACACTTCGCTGCGCGCCGAGCCGGGCGTGCTGCAGGCGAACCGGCGCGGGCAGTCGGGGCTGTGGGGTCAGTCGATCTCCGGTGACCTGCCGATCGTGCTGCTGCGCATGACCGATCCGGCCAACATCGAACTGGTGCGCCAGCTGGTGCAGGCGCACGCGTACTGGCGTCTGAAGGGACTGGCAGTGGACCTGGTGATCTGGAACGAGGACCAGGCCGGGTACCGCCAGCGGCTGCATGACCTGATCATGGGCCTGATTGCGTCGGGTACGGAAGCCAGCCTGATCGATCGCCCCGGCGGCATCTTCGTGCGCCCCGCGCAGCAACTTTCGGTAGAGGATCGCGTGTTGGTGCGCTCGGTGGCCCGCGTGGTGCTCAGCGACACCCGCGGCTCGCTCACCGAACAGTTGGAGCGTCGCCGGATGGAGCCGCCGCTGCCGCGCTTCGACCCCACCCGCATCCGCGCGCCCGAGCCGGTGGCGCCGGTATCCGCGCCCGATCCGCAACTGGCCACGCTGCAGCTGGCCAACGCCTATGGCGGCTTCAGCGCGGATGGAAGCGAGTACGTGATCGTGCTGCATCCGGGCAGTCCCACGCCGGCGCCGTGGTGCAACGTTCTGGCCAATCCGGGCTTCGGTTGCGTGATCTCCGAGAGCGGCGGTGCCTGCACCTGGAGCGAGAACGCCCACGAGTTCCGCCTCACGCCGTGGCACAACGATCCGGTGACCGACGCCAGCGGCGAGGCGATCTACCTGCGCGACGAGGAGAGCGGCCATTGCTGGTCGCCCACGCCGCTGCCGCGCCGCGGCACCGGCCGCTACGTCACGCGGCACGGCTTCGGCTATTCGGTGTTCGAGCACGTCGAGGACGGTATCGAATCGGAGCTGTGGGTGTACGTGGCGCTGCACGCGCCGGTGAAGTTCTCGGTGCTGCGCCTGCGCAACACCACCCGCCAGGCGCGTCGGCTGTCGGCGACCGGCTACGTGGAATGGGTGCTGGGCGACCTGCGCGCGAAGTCGGCGATGCACGTGGTGACCGAGTCCGATCCTGCCACCGGCGCGCTGTTCGCGCGCAACGCCTACCACATGGACTTCGGCGGGCGAGTGGGCTTCTTTGACGGGGACGGCGGCGCGCGCAGCGTCACCGGCGACCGTCGCGAGTTCATCGGTCGCAACGGCACCATGCGTGCACCGGCGGCGATGGGGCGAAGCGGCCTGTCGGGCCGGCTGGGGCCGGGGCTGGACCCCTGTGGTGCGATCCAGGTGCCGTTCGAGCTGGCGCCGGGCGAGACGCGTGAGGTGGTATTCCGCCTCGGTGCCGCGCAGGACGTGGCGGGTGCCAGCGACCTGGTGCAACGCCTCCGCGGCTCGGCCGCGGCCGCCGCGGCGCTTGACGAGGTGCGCGTGCACTGGCGCTGGACGCTGGGCAAGGTGCAGGTGCGCACGCCCGATCCGGCGGTGGACGTGCTCGCCAACGGCTGGCTGATGTACCAGGTGATCGCCTCGCGCTTCTGGGCGCGCAGCGGTTACTACCAGTCCGGTGGCGCATTCGGTTTCCGCGACCAGTTGCAGGACTCGATGGCGATGATCCACGCCAGCCCCTACAGCGCGCGCCAGCACCTGTTGCTCAGCGCGGCGCACCAGTTCGTGGAGGGCGACGTGCAGCACTGGTGGCATCCGCCCACCGATCGCGGCGTGCGCACGCACTGCTCGGACGACTATCTGTGGCTGGCGCTCGCCACCAGCCACTACGTGCACGCCACCGCCGACACCGGGGTGCTGGACGAGCGCGTGGGCTTTATCGAGGGCCGCCCGGTGAAGCGTGAGGAGGAGTCGTACTACGACCTTCCCGCGCGCTCGGAGCAATCGGCCACGCTTTACGAGCACTGCGTGCGCGCCATCAACCACAGCCGCGCGCGCGGCCCGCACGGACTGCCGCTGATCGGCACTGGCGACTGGAACGACGGCATGAACCGCGTGGGCGAACAGGGGCGAGGGGAGAGCGTCTGGCTGGGCTTCTTCCTGTACGAGGTGCTCCAGCGCTTCGCCGTCACCGCGCGCCGGCATGGCGATGGCCGGTTCGCCGGGCAGTGCGAGAGCGACGCGGCTGCCCTGCGCGAGTCGCTGGAGGCCCATGGCTGGGACGGCGCCTGGTATCGCCGCGCCTATTTCGACGACGGCACGCCACTGGGGTCCAGCGCCAACCTCGAGTGCCGCATCGATTCGATCGCGCAGAGCTGGTCGGTGCTCTCCGGCGCGGCGCCGGACGCGCGCCGGCGGCAGGCGATGGAGTCGCTCGACACGCATCTGGTGAAGCGGCGCGCGGGGCTGATCCAACTGCTGGAGCCGCCATTCGATCGCTCCGACCTCGATCCGGGCTACATCAAGGGCTATGTGCCCGGCGTGCGCGAGAACGGCGGCCAGTACACGCACGCCGCGGTGTGGGCCACGATGGCCTTCGCCGCACTGGGCGACGGCGTCCGCTCATGGGAGCTGTTGGGCATGATCAATCCCGTCAACCACGGCAGCGGCGCGGGCGACATCGAGGTGTACAAGGTGGAGCCCTACGTGGTCGCCGCCGACGTCTACGGCGTGCCGCCGCACCAGGGACGCGGCGGCTGGAGCTGGTACACCGGTTCGGCGGGCTGGATGTACCGGTTGATCGTGGAATCCCTGCTGGGCCTTCGTGTGGAAGGCGAAAGCCTGCGCGTGGAACCGGTGCTGCCGGCGGACTGGCGCACGTATAAACTTGCGTATCGACATCGCGAGACCGATTACCGCATCGTGGTGCATCGGAGCGACGAGCCGGAGCGGGTGCGTGGCATCACGATCAACGGGCGCCCGATCGAGGGCGACGTGGTGGCCCTGGTGGACGATGGCGGCGAGCATCTGGTGGAGATCCACACCTGAGTCTTAACGTCGCTTATGCGCGTCGTGTGGATAGTGGGCGGGTTGGACGCGCGCGTCCAACCCGCTTCTCCCACTGCGAGACCATGGATGACACCCGCGACTTCCAGCTCCGACGCCTTCGTCTTCTTCGGTGCCACCGGCGACCTCGCCTACAAGAAGATCTTCCCCGCTTTGCAGGCCTTGCTGAGGAACGGCGAGCTGGACATGCCGATCATCGGGATCGCCCGCTCCGGCTGGACGCTGGAGCAGTTCCGGGCGCGGGCGCGGGATTCGCTCGAGCACGCCGGTCCGGTGGACGAAGAGGCCTGCGCGCGCCTGTGCCGGCAACTGCATTACATCAGTGGCGACTATGCCGATGACACGACCTACGCCCGGCTGCGTTCGGTCTTGCGTGATGCCCGGCGGCCACTGCACTACCTGGCGATTCCTCCCAGCCTGTTCCCGACCGTGGTGCAGGGACTGGCCGCTTCCGGCTGCGCACGCGACGCGCGGGTGGTGGTGGAGAAGCCGTTCGGGCGCGACCTGGCATCGGCTCGGGCGTTGAACCGCGTGCTGCACGGCGCCTTCGACGAGTCGGCGATCTTCCGCATCGACCATTACCTGGGCAAGGAGGCGGTGCAGAACCTGCTGTATTTCCGTTTCGCCAACACCTTCCTCGAGCCGGTGTGGAACCGCGACTACGTGCAGAGCGTGCAGATCACCATGGCCGAGGACTTCGGCGTGCAGGGGCGCGGCGGCTTCTACGAGGAGGCCGGGGCGATCCGCGACGTGGTGCAGAACCACCTGCTGCAGGTGACCGCGCTGCTGGCGATGGACGCGCCGGTCGGCCACGATGCCGCCTCGCTGCAGGCGGAGAAGCTGCGGCTGTTCCGCGGCATGCGCCCGCTGCGGGCGCAGGACGTGGTGCGCGGCCAGTTCGAGGGCTACCGCGACGAGCACGGCGTGGCCGACGACTCCAACGTGGAGACGTTCGCCGCCCTGCGCCTGCACATCGATACCTGGCGCTGGGCCGGCGTACCGTTCTACATCCGCACCGGCAAGTGCCTGCCGGTCACCGCCACCGAGATCCTGGTCGACCTGAAGGTGCCGCCGCTGGCGATCTTCGACACCATCGAGCCGCCGCAGTCGAACACCTTCCGCTTCCGGTTGAGCCCGGAGGTGGTGATCTCGGCCAGCGCACGGGTGAAGCGGCCGGGGACGGCCATGCTGGGACAGTCGGTGGAGCTGGTGGCCCGGCGTGAAAGCGCCGACCAGCAGTCGCCTTACGAGCGCCTGCTCGGCGACGCGATGCGCGGCGACGCCACGCTGTTCACTTCCGACGCCAGCGTCGAGGCGGCCTGGGCCGTGGTCGATCCGGTGCTGGACCTGCCCGAGCCCGTGGCCTCCTACCGCCGCGGAAGCTGGGGGCCGGAAGGCGCTGCCGCGCTGGTTTCGGACGGGGAGGGGTGGCACGACCCCGCCCCCGGTCCGGAGGACGCCGGGGCCGCGCCGCCTCCGTCTGCCCACTGAGTACGCCGGCTTCGGATTACTCTAGAGGGCCGATGTTCTTCCCCGCCGGGTCCCGACGACCTGCGCCAATCACTGATGACGGAACGCCTGTGACCATTTCTGCGACGCCCGATCTTACCCAGCGACCCGAATGGCAGGCCCTGCGCGCCCATGCCGAGCGCGCCGGGCAGCGCCATCTGCGTGAGCTGTTCGCCGCCGATCCGCTGCGCGGCGAGCGCCTGACCGCCGAGGCGGCGGGCCTGTACATGGATTACTCCAAGCAGCGCGTGGATGACGAGACCCTGCATCTGCTGCGTGCCCTGGCCGAAGCCTGCGGCCTGGCGGCGCGCACCGAGGCGATGTTCGAAGGCCGGAAGATAAACGTCACCGAGGACCGCGCGGTGCTGCACACGGCGCTGCGCGCCCCCGCGCACGCCAGGGTCGAGGTGGATGGCGAGAACGTGATCCCCGGTGTACATGCGGTGCTCGAGCGCATGGGCACCTTCGCCGATCGCGTGCGCAGCGGGGCCTGGCTGGGCCACACTGGCAAGCCGATCCGCAACGTGGTGAACATCGGCATCGGCGGCTCGGACCTTGGTCCGGTCATGGCCTACGAGGCCCTGCGCCACTACAGCCGCCGCGACATGACCTTCCGCTTCGTCTCGAACGTGGACGGCATCGACTTCGTCGAAGCCACGCACGACCTCGATCCGGCCGAGACGCTGTTCATCGTCTGCTCCAAGACCTTTACCACGCTGGAGACGCTGGCCAATGCGCAGGCCGCGCGGCGCTGGTGCCTGGCCGCGCTGAACGACGAGTCGGCGATCGCCCGGCACTTCGTCGCGGTGTCGACCAACGAAAAGGAAGTGGCGAAGTTCGGCATCGACACCGCCAACATGTTCGGCTTCTGGGACTGGGTCGGCGGCCGCTACTCGATGGATTCGGCGATCGGCCTGTCGACCATGCTGGCGATCGGTCCGGATGGCTTCCGGCAGATGCTCGCCGGCTTCCACGCGATGGACGATCATTTCCGCAGCGCGCCGCTGGAACGCAACCTGCCGGCGCTGATGGGCCTGATCGGGATCTGGAACACCGGTTTCCTCGGCGCGGAAACCGTGGCCGTGCTGCCCTACGAGCAGTACCTGAAGCGTTTTCCCGCCTACCTGCAGCAGCTCACCATGGAGAGCAACGGCAAGGGCGTGACGCTGGACGGCCGTCCGGTGGATTACGCCACCGGCGCGATCTACTGGGGCGAGCCGGGCACCAACGGCCAGCACTCGTTCTACCAGCTGATCCACCAGGGCACGCGGCTGATTCCCTGCGACTTCATCGGCTTCGGCCAGCCGCTCTCGGCGCTGCCATTGCCCGACGGCAGCGACCAGCACGACCTGTTGATGGCCAACCTGATTGCCCAGGGCGAGGCGCTGGCCTTCGGCAAGACGGCCGACGAGGTACGCGCCGAAGGCGTGGCCGAGGCGCTGGTGCCGCACAAGACCTTCCCGGGCAACCGGCCGAGCACCACGATCCTCGCCGAGCGGCTCACCCCGCACGTGCTCGGCGCGCTGGTGGCGCTGTACGAGCACGCCACGTTCGTGCAGGGCGTGGTCTGGGGCATCGATTCGTTCGACCAGTGGGGCGTGGAGCTGGGCAAGGTGCTGGCCAAGCGCACGGCGGCCGAACTCACCGCCAGCAGTGACGCCGAACTCGCCCACGACAGCTCCACCAACGCCCTGATCCGCCGCTATCGCGCCCTGCGCGATGGTGGCGTGCAGCGATGCATTCCGTGAACTTCTTCGAGAACCCATGAGCCCGACCCTCAGCCCGCTCGCCGGTAAGCCGGCCCCCGCCTCGATCCAGATCGACGTGCCGCAGCTGCTCGCCGCCTATGCCGACCTCGTGCCCGATCCGGCCGACCCGGCGCAGCGGGTGGCCTTCGGTACCTCGGGCCATCGCGGCAGTTCGCTGCTGCGCAGCTTCAACCGCGCGCACGTGCTGGCGATCAGCCAGGCGATCTGCGACTACCGCGCGATGAAGGGTATCGACGGGCCGCTGTTCGTGGCGGTGGATACGCATGCGCTGTCGGCGCCGGCGTTCGAGGATGCGCTGGAGGTCTTCGTCGCCAACGGCGTCACCGCGATGGTGTCGGCCGGCACGCCGTACACGCCGACGCCGGTGCTTTCTCACGCGATCCTGGTCTGCAACCGCGGGCGCACGGAGCACCTGGCCGACGGCATCGTGCTGTCGCCCTCGCACAACCCGCCGGCCGACGGTGGGTACAAGTACAACCCGGCCAACGGCGGCCCAGCCGATACCGATATCACCCGCTGGATCCAGGATCGCGCCAACGCCTTGCTGCAAGGCAGCCTGAAGGAGGTCCGCCGCGTGCCCTACGCGCAGGCACGCCGGTCGCCGCTGGTGCACGAGCACGACTACGTCGCCAGCTACGTGGCCGACCTGGCGAACATCGTCGACTTCGACGTGATCCGCGCGGCGGGCCTGAAGCTGGGCGTCGACCCGCTGGGCGGCTCGGGCGTGCACTACTGGGGGCCGATCGCCGAGCGTTACGGGATCGACCTCACCGTGGTCAACGACGTGGTCGATCCGCGCTTCGCCTTCATGTGCGTGGACTGGGACGGCAGGATCCGCATGGATCCGTCCTCGAAGTACGCCATGGCCGGGCTGATCGCGATGAAGGACCGCTTCGACGTGGCCTTCGCCTGCGATACCGACCACGACCGTCACGGCATCGTCGCGAAGAGCTGCGGTCTGATGCTGCCCAACCACTACCTGGCCACCCTGGTCGACTACCTGTTCCGCCACCGGCCGCACTGGCGTGCCGACGCGGCCGTGGGCAAGACCGTGGTGAGCAGTTCGCTGATCGATCGCGTCACCGCGCGGCTGGGCCGGCGTCTGTACGAGGTGCCGGTGGGCTTCAAGTGGTTCGCCGACGGCCTGTTCGACGGTTCGCTCGGCTTCGGCGGCGAGGAGAGCGCGGGCGCCTCCTTGCTGCGCATGGACGGCGGCGTGTGGAGCACCGACAAGGATGGCCTGGTGCCGTCGCTGCTGGCCGCAGAGATGGCTGCACGCGCCGGTCGCGATCCGGGTGAGCTGTATGCGGCGATCACCGCCGACCTCGGCACGCCGTACTCCGACCGCGTCGATGCGCCGGCCACGCCGGAGCAGAAGGCACGGCTGGGCAAGCTGTCACCGGCGCAGGTATCCGGTACCGAGCTGGCGGGCGATCCGATCACTTCGGTATTGGACAAGGCCCCCGGCAACGGCGCACCGATCGGCGGCATCAAGGTGGTCACCGCGCAGGGTTGGTTCGCTGCGCGCCCCTCCGGCACCGAGGCGATCTACAAGATCTACGCCGAAAGCTTCCGTGACGAGAACCATTTGCACAGCCTCATCGCCGAGGCGAATAAGATGGTCGACGCGGCGCTCGACGCCTGACCACTGCCAACCCCAAGGAGCCTGCCCCGATGTCCCCGACGACGCCCAGCCGGTATGCGCCGGCGCTGCGCTGGCTGCACTGGACCATCTTCGCCTTCGTGCTGATCGCCTACGTGGCGGTGAACCTGCATGAGGTGTTCCCGCGCGGAAGCGACGTGCGCAGCAACGTGCTGGCCGCGCATTTCCTGGCGGGCATCGCCGTGCTGCTGCTGGTCTTGCCGCGACTGGCGGTGCGTTTCGCACATGTGGACCCGCCGATCCTGCCGCCGCCCGGGCGCTGGACCCAGCTGTTGAGCAAGATCACCCACCTCGCGCTGTACCTGTTCCTGATCGCCCAGCCGATCATGGGTATTGCCACGCTGCAGATCGCGGGCAAGCCGGTCTCCATCTTTGGCGTCACGGTGCTGCCGGCGCTGTTCGGCCCGGGCAGCCGCGAGCTTGCGCACCAGTGGGAGGAAATCCACGGCACGGTGGGCGAGATCTTCTACTACGTGATCGGGTTGCACATCCTCGGTGCGCTCTGGCACCACTTCATTCGCAAGGACAACACCTTGCGGCGCATGCTTTGACCGATCGCGACAACAGGGGTTAACCAATGCATCACCGACACCGCGAGCGCCATGTCACCGAGCGCATGGGCTGGCTGCGCGCCGCCGTGCTGGGCGCCAACGACGGCATCGTGTCCACTGCGAGCCTGGTGATGGGCGTCGCGGCGGCACACGCCAGCCAGCCGGCGATCCTCGTCGCTGGCACCGCAGGACTGGTCGCCGGCGCCATGTCGATGGCTGCGGGCGAATACGTGTCGGTGCACTCGCAGTCCGACAGCGAAAAGGCCGACCTCGAGCGCGAGCGCCAGGAGCTGGCGACCGACGTGGAAGGCGAGCACAAGGAGCTCGCGGCGATCTACGTCGGTCGTGGGCTCGAACCGCAACTGGCTCGCCAGGTGGCCGAGCAACTGATGGCCCACGACGCGCTGGACGCGCACATGCGCGACGAGCTGGGCATCACCGAGACGCTGAAGGCGCGCCCCCTGCAGGCGGCCATAGCGTCTGCGGTGAGTTTCGCCGCGGGCGCCGCGCTGCCGCTGCTGGTGGTCGCGTTGGCCCCGCCGAAGGGCTTGCTGCTCTGGGTGTTCGCCACCGCGCTGGTGTTCCTGGCGGTGCTCGGCGGTGTCGCGGCCCGCACCGGCGGCGCCAGCGTGCGCACCGGCGCCACGCGTATCACCTTCTGGGGGGCGCTGGCGATGGCGATCACCACCGGCGTGGGCATGCTGTTCGGCGTGGCCGGCTAGTCAGTCGCCGGCATCCCCCCATAGCCGGATGCCGCCGGTCAGGCCGGCCTTGTTGGAGACGATCAGCACGTCGGGCGGCAGGTCGATGTCGAGTTTCTTCGCGTTGCCTCCGCCCAGGTAAAGCCGGTCGAACTGCAGCAGGGTACGGAAGGCCGCGATGGTCTTCTCGACCCGGTGGTTCCACTTCCTGCCACCGACCTTGTGCCGCGCCGCCTTGCCGACGTAGCGGTTCATGGTCTTCTTGCCGAAGGCGGGGAACTGGGCGAACTCCAGGTGAGGCATCAGCCTGCCGTCGCGGAACAGGGCCGAGCCGAGGCCGGTGCCCAGGGTGAGCACCAGCTCCAGACCCTGGCCGGCGATCACGCCGTAGCCCTGCACCTCGGCGTCGTTGAGCAGTCGCGCGGGCTTGTCACCGAGGCGTTGCCCCAGCCGCTCGGCCAGCGGGAAGCCGCGCCAGGCGTCGCCGCCGAAATGCGGCGCGGTGAGGACGCGGTTGTCGCGCACCACGCCGGGAAAGCCGATCGAGATGCGGTCGAACGACGGCAGCGGCTGCACGAGGGCGACGAGGGCATCCACCAGTTGCCCGGGCGACGGGGCGTCGGGCGTGTCCACCCGCACCCGGCCGGCGAGCATCGCGCCATCCGGATCCAGCACGGTGGCCTTCAGTCCGCTGCCGCCGATATCGATGGCCAGCGTGGTGGGGCCGCGGCGGCGGGGTCGTGCCGCGCTCATTCGGACTTCAACGCGTGGCCGCCGAACTGGTTGCGCATCGCCGCCAGCAGCTTGTCGGAGAACGAGTCGGTGTCGCGCGAGCGCAGCCGTTCGATCAATGCGAGCGAGATCACCGGCGCGGCGACGTTGAGGTCGATCGCCTCGGCCACCGTCCAGCGGCCTTCGCCCGAATCGGCCACGTAAGGCGCGATGCCGGCCATCGACGGGTTCTTCTCCAGCGCATCGGCGGTGAGGTCGAGCAGCCACGAGCGGATCACCGAGCCCTCGCGCCAGATCTCGGCGACCTGGTGCAGGTCGAGGTCGAATTCCTGCTTGTGCAGGAGCATCGAGAAGCCCTCGGCATAGGCCTGCATCAGGCCGTACTCGATGCCGTTGTGGATCATCTTGGTGAAGTGGCCCGAGCCCGCTTTTCCGACGTGTCCCCAGCCCGTGTCCGGCGAGGGGGCCAGCGCTTCGAAGATCGGTCGCAGATGCTCGACCGCTTCATCGTCGCCGCCGACCATCATGCTGTAGCCTCCGGACAGGCCCCAGACGCCGCCACTCGTGCCGCAGTCCACGTAGTGGATGCCGGAGGCTTGCAGCTCGGTCGCGCGGCACAGGGTGTCCCTGTAGCAGGCGTTGCCACCGTCGACGAGGATGTCGCCCCGGACGAGCAGATCTTTCAACGCAGCAACGGTTTTCCCGGTGATCTCGCCGGCGGGCACCATCATCCACAGAACCCGTGGTGACGGCAGGTGTTCGACCAGCGCGGCGAGCGCATCGACCGCTTCGCCACCCCGGTTCGTCCAGTCCTCGCGCGCCTTCGGGGCCGGATCGAACCCGATCACGCGGTGTCCGGCGCGCCGGAGTCGCTCGGCCATGTTGCCGCCCATGCGCCCCAGTCCGATCATGCCGATATCCATGCCTGCCTCCTTCGATGCCCGAGGGTCATCGAAGAAGTGTGGCCCGCTGGATCTGCAGGGCACGTGATGGAGCGGCACTCAGCCCGCGGTTTCCTGTTCCTTTTTCAGGTCCGGGATCGATGCCGGTGGGTGGCTGTCGACAGGCGCATCGACATCGTCGCCACTGGCCTGCACGGTGGCCTTGCGCTCCTGCCGCCCCCAGCCGACGGACGGGCCGCGCAATGCGGTGGAGACCGAACGCACCACCACGTAGTACATCAGCTGTCGATAGCCGAAGCGCTGCAGCACCAGCCACCACAGCAGGCTCCAGCGCTCGCGCTTCTCCATCGCGAAGGCGAGTACGCCGGCTCCCAGGTCCACGGCCATGAACAGGCCGTAGAACATCGCCATGGTGACCAGGTTGCTGTAGTTGAACTGGCCGCGATGCTGCAGGTAGTCCAGGATGGTCGCGATGATCTGCCATACCAGCAGCAGGTCGACCAGCGGCGACACCACCGAAAACACGATCTGGAACAGCCATACCTGGGGCAGGGCGACCATGCCCAGTGCGCCGTAGCGCGGACGGAACGTGGCGTCGCGGTGCTTCCACAGGCACTGCAGGGTGCCGAAGGCCCAGCGGAAACGCTGCCGTGCCAGGCCGCGCGCGGTATCCGGCGCCTCGGTCCATGCCACCGCCTCGGCGTCGAAAAGCGTGCTGTAGCCGGCCTTCTGGATCGCGATGGTGAGGTCCTGGTCCTCGGCCAGCGTGTCGCCGGGGAAGCCGCCGAGCCGCTCCAGGGCCTCGCGTCGCCAGGCACCAACGGCGCCGGGCACCACGGTGATCGCGCCGAGCGCGGCCAGTGCGCGGCGCTCCAGGTTCTGCGCGGTGACGTACTCGAGCGCCTGCCAGGTGGTGATCAGGTTGATCCGGTTGCCGACCTTGGCATTGCCGGCGACCGCGCCGATGGTGGGATCGGCGAACCAGCGCACCAGCCGCGCGATGGTGAGCGGCTCGAACTGGGTGTCGGCATCCAGCGCCACGATCACGCTGCCGTGCGAGGCACGCAGGGCGGTGTTCACTGCGTTGGCCTTGCCGCCGTTGGGAATGCTGATGAGCTGCACGCGAGGGTCGTCGGCGAATTGCTCGCGGACCACCTGCGCGGTGGCATCGGTGGAGCCGTCGTCGACCACGATCACCTCCAGCGCGTCGTAGCGGCTCTTGAGGATGCGCGCGACCGAACTGGCGATGACCTTTTCTTCGTTGAAGGCGGGAATCAGCACCGATACCAGCGGCGCCGGCTCGGGCAGGGCCGGCGGGACGCGGCGCCTGTCACGCCACCAGTTCAGCACGCCCAGCCCGCCGAGCAGGATGAGCCGTGCCAGGCCCAGCCAGATCGCCGCCTTGAACAGGAAGTTGAGCAGGTGGCCGAAGCCGCCGAGTGTCAGGAACACCGAGCGGTCCGCCCATTGCGACAACGAGTCGATGGTCAGCGGCGGCATGCCTTCGTCGCGGGTGAGGCCGGCCAGCTCCGAGACGGTGACGAACTGGTAGCCCTCGGCGCGCAGCGCGTCGATGATCCGTGGCAGGGCTTCGATGGTGTTTTCCCGGTCGCCGCCGCCGTCGTGCAGCAGCACCACCCGGCTCTGCCGGTCCGGCGACTGGTGGTTCACCTGGTCGATCACGCGCTGGACGATGACGTCCGCCGGTGGACGCTTCCAGTCGTCCGGGTCGATGTGCAGGCCGACCGCGATGTAGCCCATCTTCTGGGCCTGGGCGATCGGGTCCAGTTCGTCCGACGTGGTGGGCTCGGCGTCGCCGAAGTAGGGTGCGCGGAACAGCCGCATCGAGCGCCCGGTCAGCGCCTCGAACAGCCGCTGGGTGGCGTTGAGTTCCAGCGCCGTGACGCCCGGCGAGGTCTCGCCCAGGTTCGGATGGGTGAAGGTGTGGTTGCCGACGTCGTGGCCTTCGGCCACTTCGCGCTGGATCAGGCGCGGCGAGGCCTCGGCGTTCTCGCCGATGATGAAGAACGTGGCCGGGACATGCTTTTCCTTGAGGATGTCCAGGATCTTCGGCGTCCAGTCCGGGTCGGGGCCGTCGTCGAAGGTCAGCGCGATCTTCTTCGGCTGCGTGCCGACACGCTGGATCACGTAGGACTTGGGCAGGGCGGTGTACTGCTCGCCGTCGATCTCGCCGCTGTCCTTGTCGATGGTGAAGGTGCGTGCGCCAGCTTCCGGCTTGGAGGCGATCTGCAGGATTTCGCCCTGGCCCTCGATGTCGATGTCCTGGCCGGCGCCGATCTCGTGCAGCGAGTCGGGTGCCGGTGCGCCGTAGGGGCGGCCGAGCAGCGGCCAGATCGACGGATCCTCCGAGCCCAGCCGCCACACGGCGTAGCCATAGGGCTGGTAACCGTCGGCGGCGTGGATCTGGTTGTAGGCGGTGGCGGCGTCGAGGAACCACAGCTGGTGGACCGTGCCGTTGTCCTCGCTGTAGGAGAAGTGCGGATTCTGGGTGTCGTCGTCGAAGCTGATGTCGGCCTGGGCATCGGCGGCGCGGTCCATGGCGTCCTGGAAGGTGACCGCCTCGGCGGTCTTGCCCTTGGCCCAGTCATAGCCGTAGCTGCCGATCGCGATGATGGTCTGGTCCGGGTCCAGCTCCTTCATGCGCTTGTCGAGCGTGCTCTCGAACCAGTCCTGCGCGGCGACGCTGCCCGGATCCTGGCCGGCCCAGTGCTGGTCGTAGGCCATCAGCAGTTCGAAGTCGACGATCTTGGCGAGGCCGGCGTAGTCCCAGGCTTCGTCGTCGAACGGCACCGACAGCACGATGCCCCAGCCGTGCGGGGCGAACGCATCGGCCAGTTCTCCCAGGAACTGCTTGAGGTCGGGCTGGGCGCTGTCCGGCAGGTTCTCGAAGTCGACCGTGACGCCCTGGAAGCGGTTCGCGTCGAGGAAGGCCACGATCTGGGCGATGCGCTGATGGCGCAGATCGGGGTTGGCCAGCATCTTCGCCAGGCCGGTGCCGTCCCATTCGCCGTTAACGGCGTTCTGCAACAGCGGCAGGATCGGCGTGGAGGGCTTGACGCGGCGGATCAGGTCCAGCGCCTTGGCATCGACATGAGTGTCCAGCGCCATCTGCGGGCCGCTCACGCTCATCCAGCCTGGGATCACCCAGTCCAGCGTCGGCAGCGCCCGTTTCAGGGCGGGATAGCTGCTGTCGTCCCAGTTCACGTAGAAGCCGATCGCCAGGGCGCGGCCGTCGGGCTTGTCCAGCGAGAGGGGCGGCGCCACGTGGGTCGCACCGTGCGGGCGCCCCGGACGGGCGTGGTGGTGGGTGGCCTTCTGGCGTGCGCGCACCTCGGCGGCCAGCTTTGCCGCCGGCCGCGCCAATTCGGGCGCTGCCATCTTCACCCCTGCCAGGGCATGCAGACCCTTCCCGCGCTGGCCGAGCTGGATGCCGGTCATGCTGGGGGCGATGAACAAGCTGAGCACGAAAGCGACCGCAAACAGCGTACTGATGACCGCCAGCGTCAGTCCCATTCGGGACAGCCGGCTGGCCCGACGTCCGGTCGGATCGAAGAACACGGGTTTTTTGTGCATGAGGGGGACGGGGCTCGGTGCTAACTGTGACGATGTTCGGTGTATCTTTGCAGGACGTTGCTCAAGCTGGGGGGCATCACGGCCGATAGCTGTTCAGGCGCCGTGTATGCGTAGCGAAAGCTTGGGGCCTGATGCTTTCGGCGGGATGTCGGTTCCCGGATCCGGGATGGCACGTCGCTTGCTTGACGTTCAGGGAGCAAAACAGCCCGGAAGGGCGGCCAGGTCGGGCTCGGGTCCCGTCGCCGCATTCCGTCCGGGTCTCCGGGATACAAGGGATGTAGCCAGCACGGACAACGGGGGGGGCGCAATGCTGCAGTCCAGGTACGGAAAGTCGGTAGCAAGGCAGCTGTTGGCAGCGGTGCTGTATGGCGTCGGGTTGTTCGCGCTGCGGCAGGTTTCGTTCTCCCACTGGGAAGTCTTCGCGGGCTTCCGCCTGTGTGCCCTGCTGTTGGTGGGGTATCGATACTGGCCGGCCTTGCTGGCCGGGGAAACGTCCTACCTCGTGCTCGGCGCCATTCAATCGGTGGACCGGTTCGGGGTTGCCTGGGCCGTGCTGTACAGCTTGCCTCCAGCGGGCGCGGCCATGCCTGTCGTGGCGTTCAGCAAGGAGCGGCTCGGGCTGTTCGATGCGAACGGTGGCATCAAGATTCCGGTGCTGATCCTCTGCACGTTTGTGTGCGCACTCCTCTGGGCATCGATGAACATTCTCTCGTTCTCGGTGATGCGCCTTCCGTCCGATTACGTGTGGATGGGTATGCCGGTCTATGCCGCACGCTTGTTCGTCGGCAGCTTCACCGGTGCGCTAGCGGTCGTGCCCTTGGTTTTCTGTATCCGCGAGATGTATCTGGGCGGTGAACTCGACTGGAGGCATCTCGCCCGCAACCGGCTTTTCGTGGAAGCGGCGAGCATCATGATCCCGGCTCTTGTGATGCTTGCATGGGTTGGCGCGGGCACCAGTCAGGACGGCATCAAACAGACAGCGCGGATATTCATGTTCCTGCCGGTGGTGCTGCTGGCTCTGCGGCACGGCTGGAAGGGCGTCGCGATCGGCGGCGCGGCCGCGAGTGCCGCGGTCATCGCGACCATGCCGGCCCTGTACGACACAGGAACGCTTGAGGCGCAGGTCTTCATGGCGTTCGCGATCACAACGCTGCTACTGCTCGGCGAGCGGATCGCGGTCTTGTCCGAGCAGGAGGCGCGCAAGCAGCAGGATGCGCGCATGGCGCTCGCGCTGGCGCAACGGAACCTGTGGGTGGGCGAGATGCAATTGCGGCAGACCTCGCACGCGCTGGAAGGCTTGCGGGAGACGTTCCGCAGCAGCTACTCGGAGCTGCTTGATCGGGTCCGCCACGCGATTCCCGCGCCGGACGAGCGCGAGTACCGGCTGCGTGCCGCAGAGACTCAGCAGCAGATCTACCGGCTGGCCGACAGCCTGCACCCTGTGCTCTGGCGGGAAGGCGGGCTGGCGGCCGCGTTGCGACAGGGCACCATCGCCCGGGTCCTGAACGACCTGGGCATCCGTTACTGGTGCTCGTTCCGGAACGAGCGGGGCATCGAGCTCGATCGCGAGGTCCAGGTGGTGCTGTACCGATCAATCTGCGACCTGGTCGCTTACCTTTGCCAAGCCCGGCAGATGGGAGCCATCAGCATGCAGGTACGCATCGGCGGCAAGGCCGGGGCGGGCTGGGTGTTCGTGCGGATCCGCGGATCGCGCAGCGCTGCTGCCGCAATGCCGGCCGAGCGCCTGCGCGAGCTTTCGATGGGACTCTCCGCCAGCGGCCTGGGCCCCGATGCGGTGAGGGACCGTATCTCGCTGTTCGGCGGCGTGTTGCGCGAGCGGCTGGCTGACGAGTCTGTGCACCTGAGCCTGTCCCTGGCCAGGGCCTGAAGATCGACGCCGCGCGATCGAACCTGAAGGTTCGTCCCGCGGCGTCGACTGATCCGTCAGTGCGACGTTACGACGCCTAGTTCAGGTGCGTGTTGCACTCGAGAGGGTCGCCGGTGCAGGTGGCCGTGACGGTCAACTGCGTGGCGCCGGTGCTCAGCGGCGTGGCGCTGATGGTGACCTGGCTGTCGCTGTAGACCGTCTGCGACGACGTGCCGGTCGTCGTGCTCGTCGCAGTCGAAACGTTCTGCGAGTCGCTGCCGATCGGCAGCACCAGTACCTGCCCGCCGGCGGTGGCGATCGCGCCGTGCACACTGCCATTGAGGTCGTTCACCTGGACGTAGCGGATGCCGTCCTTGTCGAACACATACACGTGCCAGTGTGGATTCGCACTGACGTCGGTGGCGTTGGGCCACGATTGGCCGAGCCCCGAAGACGGGGTATCCGTGGCCATGGCGCTGGTCGCAAGCCCCATGACGAGCAGAGCGGACGAAAGAAGCGCAACTCCTGATTTCCTGATCATTGATGTATCCCCTTGAGTGTGGGTGTGGAGCATCCGTGGAGTGCAACAACGGGCGACAGGCCGCCCCGGCGGGTTGGCCTGCCGTCCGAGTGAAGCAGAGCGAGAGTGCGATTCCGTGAGCTGCATCGCAACTGCGGAAAGTCAGGCGCGGGTCGTTGGCGCGGAGAGTCAACGAAAAAGCCCGCCTGGCGGCGGGCTTTCTGGAATCGATGGTGGCCGGGGACGGAATCGAACCGCCGACACGGGGATTTTCAATCCCCTGCTCTACCAACTGAGCTACCCGGCCACGGGTTTTGCATCTTCGCCGAGGTCATCCGGTGGCGACCGGTGCCTCGTGGAGCCGCGCATTAAACTGGAAGCATGCGATGCCGTCAAGACTCCGCGTCGGGCGGCACATAGCCGGCCGGTTGTTCGGCACCTCCTTCGAAGAGGTACTTCTCCATCTCGCGGGCCAGGAAAGAGCGTGCGGACGGATCGAGCGGATTGAGCCGGTTCTCGTTGATCAGCATGGTCTGGTGCGCCAGCCATTGCTGCCAGGCCGGCTTGGAGATCTCCAGGTAGATGCGCTGGCCGAGCGCACCCGGCCAGGGCGCGAAGTCGAGTCCCTCGGCATCGATACCGAGCTTGCTGCAGTGGATGGTGCGGCTCATGGGGTGTTCTCCGGGAAGCTGTCGGCCAGCGAGGCGAGCAGGTTACGTATCGGGGTGGGCAAACCCAACTGCATGCCCCGGGACGGGGCGATCCAGCGCGCCTCCGGCCGGTCGGCGACGCCGGTCAGGGGGTGCACGCGATCGAACAGCCAGGGCTCCGCGGCCAGCTTGAAGTGACTGAAGACATGGGTGAAGGGCGGTAGAGCGCGCGCGTCGTCGAGCCGGGCAAGCTGGCTTGCGGCACGCCATGCATCCTCGGGCGAGGTTGCCTCCGGGAGACTCCACAGTCCCGCCCACACGCCATGCGGGCCGCGGCGCTCCAGCAGCACGCGGCCGTTGGAATCGCGGAGCACCAACATCACGGTGTGGCGCGTCGGTGTGCGCTTGCCCGGCCTGGGAGTGGGCAGTTGCGTGGTCAGGTCGTCGCGCAGCGCGATGCAGTCCTTGCGCGCGGGGCAGTCGCTGCAGCGCGGCTGACTGCGGGTGCAGACGGTGGCGCCAAGGTCCATGATCGCCTGGGTATAGTCGGCGGTCCGGACGGCCGGGGTGTGCGCATCGGCATGTTCCCACAGCGTCCTTTCGACAGTTGATTGTCCGGTATCTCCGTGCACGCCGTGGACGCGGGCGAGTACGCGCTTGACGTTGCCGTCGAGGATCGGGAAGCGCAGTCCGTGCGCCTGGGCCAGGATCGCCCCCGCGGTGGAGCGTCCGATCCCGGGCAGGGCGAGCAGCGCATCGATGTCGCGCGGCAGCTCGCCCCCGTGATCGGTCAGGCAACGTTGCGCCGCGCGGTGCAGAAAACGCGCGCGCCGGTAATAGCCCAGCCCCGACCACAGCGCCAGCACGGTGTCCTCGTCGGCTTCGGCGAGGTCGCGCAGCGTGGGCAGCGTCCCGATGAACCGGTTGAAGTAGGGAATGACGGTGGTTACCTGGGTCTGCTGCAGCATCACCTCGGAGAGCCACACGCGATAGGCATCGCGCCGCCCGTCCGGCCCGGTCTGCTGCCAGGGCAGGTCCTTGCGGCCGTGCCGGTCGAACCAGCGCAGCAGGCGTTCGGCGAACCGGTCGCTCATGGCGATGCGCTGCTTGCCGGAGCCGGAGCACTGGCGGCTGCGGCGGGAATCCCTTCACCGAGGTCCAGGCGGAGCCCCTCGGCGCTGACGCCGCCGAGCTCGACATGGTCGACGTCGACGTGGCCGCTGCCCGGTGGCATGCCGAGCTGCCCGCCCTCCGCGTCGGTCAGCTGCGACCACCAACTGGCCAGTTGCAGCGGTGGCAGGCGCACGTCTGCGTTCCGTCCGGGGCCGGCCAGGTGCAGCTTGAGCAGCAGTGGGTCACGCGCGTTGGCCGGCGTCAGCTGCAGCGACAGGTCGTAGCGCCCCGCGTCGGCGAGATCGACATGGCCGCCCAGATCGGCAGAGGCGTCGGCCGCACCGTGCCAGCGTGCGCCACCGCGCAGGTCGATCGACGTGCCCGCTCCATGCGAGAGGTGCAGGTTGATGTTCTCGAAGCTCATCCCTTCGCCGCTGGTGCGCGGGGTCGCCAGCAGTCGCAGCTGAACCGGGTCGCCATTCGCGTCGCGGGCGGTGAGGTCCAGCGAGAACGGCTTGCCCGGACGCAGCTGCCCGGTCTCCAGCGCCAGGTTGTCGAGCAGGATGTTGTTGCTGCGGACCACGCTCGCACGGCTGATCAGGATGCCGGTGTCGATGCGCGGAATCTGCGGCGGACGCCCGCCCTCGCTGGATGGCAAGTGATCCAGCCAGCTCCGCAGTGCATCGAGGTCCACCCGCGGCGCGTCGATCTCCAGTCGGGAAATCGTGGTCGGGCCGCCGAACAGTGTGTGCCAGGGCAGGGCCAGTCGTCCCCGCGCGGCCAGCAGGATCGGCATCGTCGCACCGGACTCGTTGAGCGTGATGCCCTGCAGCTCCAGCGCCGGGCGTGGAAAAAGCGCGGGACGCGCCGGGCTGGCCAGGTTCAGCTCGAGGCCCACCGCCCGGGCCTGCGCCTGCAGCGACGCGGTGAAACGGTCCGGCTGCAGCAGCCAGTACACCCCGATGACCGTGCCCAGCAGCAGCACGCCGGCCACGCCGGCGATGCCAAGCAGAACGAGCCGCCAGCGTCGGCTCACCGGGCAGGACCCCGCTCAGCCATGACCGATGCCGGACGGCAGCAGGCCGTCGACGAAAGCTTCCGCATCGAACACCCGCAGGTCGGCGGCGGTCTCGCCCAGGCCGACGTAGCGGATCGGCAGGCCGAACTCGCGGGCCAGTGCGAACACCACGCCGCCCTTGGCGGTGCCGTCCAGCTTGGTCACCACCAGGCCGGTGACGCCGACGATCTGGCGGAACTGGCGCACCTGGTTCACCGCGTTCTGGCCGGTGGTGCCGTCGATCACCATCAGCACCTCGTGCGGCGCATCGGCGTCGAGCTTTTTCATCACGCGGGCGATCTTGCCCAGCTCGTCCATCAGGCCGCCCTGGGTGTGCAGGCGGCCGGCGGTGTCGGCGATCAGTACGTCGGCGCCGCGCGAGCGGGCCGCCTGCAGCGCGTCGAAGATCACGCTGGCGGCGTCGGCGTCCTGGCCCTGGGCGATCACCGGGACCTCGTTGCGCTCGCCCCAGGTCTTGAGCTGGTTCACCGCGGCGGCGCGGAAAGTGTCGCCGGCGGCAAGAATCACGCTACGCCCCTCGTCGCGGTAGCGTCGGGCCAGTTTGCCGATGGTGGTGGTCTTGCCCACGCCGTTGATGCCGACGGTGAGGATCACGAACGGCTTGCGGCCAGCCACGTCCAGCGGCCGCTGCACCGGCACGAGCAGTTCGACCAGCGACCGGCGCAGGGCCTGGAGCAGCGCGTCGGCGTCGGCGAATTCGCGCGCCTTCATGCGCTTGCGCAACGACTCGACCAGCTGGGTGCTGGCTTCCACGCCGACGTCGGCGGTGATCAGCGCGGTTTCCAGCTCGTCGAGCAGGTCGTCGTCCAGCCGCGGGTGGCGCACGAACAGCGCGCCGAGGCTGCGGGCGAAGCCCGAGCCGGCCAGTCGCTCGCGCCAGCTTCGCCGGGCGGGCGATGCTTCGGCCGCGGCGTCGGCGGGCGTCGCGGGTTCGACGGCCATCGAGGTGGCTGCCGTCGCAGGCCGGCTCTCGCCGGTGTCCGCTGGCGTGCCCTGCGGCACGAGGGTCTCGTCCTGTTCCGGCGCGGTGTCGGCAGGCTTCTTCTTCCAGAACTTGAGCATGTCAGGGGGGAATCAAAGACAATGGGCGGCATGCTATCACCCCCATCCCGACTTCCCGCTGAGGGCGCGGCCCCATGAGGCGGGGTCCCGGCCGCATCCGCATCATCGGCGGCAGCCTGCGCAATTCCCGGCTGGAAGTGCCCGAGCTGCCGGGTCTGCGGCCAACGCCCGAGCGGGTCCGCGAGACCCTGTTCAACTGGCTGGCGCCGGTGGTCGCCGGTGCCCGCGGACTGGATCTGTGCGCGGGTACCGGGGCACTGGGCATCGAGGCCTTGTCCCGGGGCGCCGCCAGCGTGCAGTTTGTCGAGGCGCATCCGAAGGCGGCGCAGGCCCTGCGCGAGAACCTCGCACGGCTGAAGGTGGCCGGCGGGCAGGTCGCCTCGATCGACGCGCAACGATTCCTCGCCGGCCCCCCCGCGCCATTCGACATCGTTTGGCTCGACCCGCCGTTCGACGCCGATCTGTGGGCCGAACTGGCCACGAGGCTGGAACGGGGGTGGCTCGCTCCCTCGGCCTGGCTGTACGTGGAGTCGCCGCGGGGACGGGTCCCGGAGCTCCCGCCGACCTGGGTGCTGCACCGCGAAGCGGAGGCGGGGGAGGTGCGCCACGCGCTCTATCGCCGCGCGGAAACGCTTCCGTTAAGCTAAACGCCCTTCATTCGGGCTCCCGAGATTCCGTGATCAAGCCGCCGGTCAATACGCGCCTTGCCGTCTATCCGGGCACCTTCGACCCGATCACCAACGGTCATGCCGATCTGGTGGCCCGCGCGGCCCCGCTGTTCGAGCGGATCGTGGTGGCGGTGGCCGAGAGCCCGAACAAGGGCAAGGGCCCCGGTTTTTCCATGCAGGAACGGATCGCCCTGGCCCGGCTGGCGCTCGCCGACCTGCCGAACGTGGAAGTCCGCGGCTTCGACTGCCTGCTGGCCCAGTTCGTCGACCAGATCGGGGCAGGCGTGATCATCCGCGGCCTGCGCGCGGTGTCCGACTTCGAATACGAGTTCCAGCTGGCCAGCATGAACCGGCACCTGATTCCGCAGGCCGAGACGCTGTTCCTCACGCCGGCCGAGCAGTACAGCTTCATTTCCTCCTCGCTGGTGCGCGAGATCGGCCGCCTCGGCGGCGATATCTCCGGTTTCGTGCATCCGGCGGTGCAACAGGCCATGCGCCAGCGCTGGCACAAAAAGCAACCTGAAAAAGAAGGTGATCACCATGCGTAAGTTCGTCCTCGCCGTCACGCTCGCCCTGGCGGGCACCGTCATGCTCTCGGCCTGCAGCAAGCAGGACGACGCGAAGCAGGCCACCCAGCAGGTCCAGAAGGTCGCCAAGCCGACCGATCCGAAGGACACCAAGGCGTGGAACGCCTACCTTGGCCAGATCGTCACGGCCAACATGCAGGGCATGACCGCCGACCGCCCGTACGCCTATCTCGTCCCGGCCGGCGACGATGCCGATTCGCAGGCCCAGTACGGGCGCCAGCTCGAGGCGGTGCAGGACGTGGTCGCCCGCGGCGTGCTGCCGGGCAACATGCTGGTGTTCGCCGGCCCGAGCTCGGCCAAAACCGCCGACTTCATCACGGCAGCGTTCAAGGACGCCAAGCCGGGTTCCTTCAAGGACGTCATCGTGCTGTTCATCGGTGACGAGGCCGACAAGCAGCGTGTGACCGACGTGCTGACCCCGACCAGCGCCAACATCCGCTTCGTCGCGATGTGATGATCCGTGCCCGTCCCGCTTCCGGTCATCGGCCGGGGCGGGCGGGTGCGTGCAGTTGCCATGTCACTCAAAATCCTCGATACCTGCGTCAACTGCGATGTCTGCGAACCGGCTTGCCCGAACCAGGCGATCTCGTTGGGCGAGGAGTTCTACGTGATCGATCCCGCCCGCTGCACGGAGTGCCACGGGCATTTCGACGAACCGCAGTGCGTGGTGGTCTGCCCGGTCGAGTGCATCATCGTCGACCCGGACCATGTGGAAACCGACGAACAGCTTGATCTGAAGTACCGACAGCTGACCCGGGCCGCCAGCGGCCATTGAGTCGGCCCCCTCCACGTCAGTGGCCGACCCATGGAATTCTTCTCCCTCACCGGCAATTCGCAGCGACTCGACGGCGGCGCCATGTTCGGCAACGCGCCCCGCGCGCTGTGGTCGCGCTGGATCGAGCCGGACGCCGAGAACCGTATCCCGCTGGCCTGCCGCTGCCTGCTGGTGAAAAACCTGGGCGGCCGCAACGTGCTGTTCGAAACCGGCATCGGCGCGTTCTTCGAACCGGCCCTGCGCGAGCGCTTCGGCGTGGTGGAGGATCGCCACGTGCTGCTCGACTCGCTCGCCGCGATCGGGCTCTCGCACGAGGACATCGACGTGGTGGTGCTGTCGCACCTGCACTTCGATCATGCCGGCGGCCTGCTGGCGCCGTGGGCGCAGGGCGAGCCGCCGCGCCTACTTTTTCCCAACGCGCGCTTCCTGGTGGGAGCCGAGCACTGGCGTCGGGCCTTGCACCCGCATCCGCGCGACCGCGCCTCGTTCATTCCCGAGTTGTCGGCCCTGCTCGGGGCTTCCGGACGGCTGGAACTGGTCGATGGCCCCCATTCGCAGGCACTGGGCCAGTCGGTGCGCTTTCATTTCTCCGACGGCCACACACCCGGCCTGATGATGGCCGAAGTCGGCGGGTTGGTGTTCTGTGCCGACCTGATTCCAGGCCGCTACTGGGTGCACTTGCCGATCACGATGGGCTACGACCGCTGGCCGGAGAAGCTGATCGACGAGAAGCGGGCATTCCTGGAGGACAAGCTGGCGCGCGGAGTGCGGCTGTTCTTCACCCACGACCATGACTGCGCGTTGGCCGAGGTCGTGCGCGACGAGCGCGGCCGATTCGGTACGCGCAACGAGCGAAGCGAGATCGCCGGTGCTCTGGCGGAGGTAACGGCCTGATGGCGCGGATGCATCCATCGAAGAGGCAGGTCACCGGCAGCGCCCTGCTGAAGGTCCTTGGTGCCGTGCTGCTGCTGGGGGCGCTGGGTCTGCTCGCATCCACCGAGAACGCCTTGCTCGCCTACCGCCAGGCCGAACAGCGCCATGGCGGCGAGGTGATCGACATGGCGCACCAGCACGGCCCACGCCCCGGCCTGTACGGCTACATGGTGCGTGTCGCCGGGCCGATCGACGTGGTCGCTCCGCCGCGGGACGTCGATTTCAACCAGAGCGCCGCGACTCCGGGGCTGGTGCGTCACGTGGAGATGTTCCAGTGGCGCGAGGTGGTGGTCGGGGGCGAAGCCCACTACGAACTGGACTGGGTCGACCGGCCGGTGGATTCGAGCCACTTCACGCAACCGGTCGGACACGCGAACCCGAGGCGGTTCCCGATCGTCGGGCGCCAGTTCGATGCCGGCCAGGTCGACGTCGGCGGATTCAAGCTGTCACCGGTGCTGCTGCACGCACTGCCGGGCAGTGTCCGACTGACCCCGGATCCGAAGGCGCTTCCGCCGAACCTTGCGGCGAGCTTCTCCCTGTACGACGGCTACCTGACCACCAGCGAGCATCCGGACGTTCCGCGGCTGGGTGACTTGCGGGTGAGCTGGTCGATGGTGCCGTTGCAGACCGTGACCCTGGTGGCGCGCCTCAAGGGCGATACCCTGGTACCCGCCGATGACGCGCCCGACGGCAAGGGTTACGAAGTACAGATCGGCGACCGCTCGCTGGTGGACATCTTTCCGGACCTGCCGGTGCCACCGGACGGCGCTCTGCTCCGTCGCGTGGTTGCGGGCTTGCTGGCTGCGTTGGGCGTGCTGATGCTGCTGTGGGAGCGCCGCCAGCATCCGAGCGACCTGCTGCTGCCGCTCGGGTTGAGCGCGCTGGTGCTCGGTGCCGTGGGCGGGGTGATGTGGCTGGGAGGCAGCAGTCGAGCCAGCATGCACTGGTTCGAGATCGCCTTGCTCGGCCTGCTGCTGTCGGCGTGGCCGTTGTGGCGTCGACGCACCCACGACGACGGTTGAGTGGTACTGGCCTCGATGCCTGATGCCGCGACCCGGGTGGGCCGCGGCGTGGTAACACTCAGCTCGGCCGGCCCTCGGCGTGCGAGAACACCTGGTCGGCGAACTGGGTGGCCTCCAGGTAGATCGCCGCCATCCGCTGGATGCGTTGCGGCTGGGCGTTCTGGCCGGTGAGCTCGCCGGCTTCCCAGGCATACACCTGCTCCAGCAGCGGGCCGAACGGGCCACGGCCGCCAACCAGTGCATCGGCGATCTCAGGTACCAGCGGCAGGTGGCTGAGCACGAATTCCATCGGCGCGCACATCAGCGTGTCGAGCAGCGAGAACAGGCCGGTGGTGAAGGCCATCTCCTGCTTGTCGCGCGGCATGCCCGCACCGGCGGCCAGCTTCTCGCACATGTGGGCGCGGATCAGCGCGGCGCGCAGCAGCTCCGGCGGACGGTCGTCCAGCCCGCTGAGCGACATGGTGTAGATCCAGTTGCGCATGCGGGTGACGCCGAAGAAGATCGCCGCCTGCTGCACCGACTTCAGCTGCCGGGGCAGCGCGAAGTACGCCGAGTTCACGCAGCTCAGCAGCTTGTAGCTGAGGATCGCGTCGTCGCGGATGATGTCGCCCAGCTCGACCGGACCGGGGTTGGACTCCTGCAGCTCGCGCATCAGGCGCAGCATGCTCAGCCGGTTGGCGGTGAGCACCGGCACCTCGACGGTTTCCGGGATCAGCAGGTAGCGGCCCTGGATCGCCTGCAGCGGAAGTTCCAGGCAGCGCTGGTAGGTGGTGTGGTCGTCGACCTGGCCGGCGACCACCCAGATGCCACGGTCGTGCAGCCGCTGGCTGGTTTCCCGCAGCACCTCCGGAGCCATCCGGCTGGCATCCAGGCGCACGAACTGCACGATCTGCAGCAATGCCTCCAGCGCGGCCGAGCCGGCCAACTCCGCGTCGGTGACATCGAGCATCAGCAGGCAGCCGCGCTGCGCCATCTGCTGGAGGCGTTCCATCAGGGGGGCGTCCTGGGCCGCGTCCGGCGCGAGCAGCACGCCGAAGCGCGGCTGGTGCAGCAGCACGTCGGTCTGATCCAGCAGCAGATCGCGCGACAGGCGCAGGAAGGTCCGGTTGCCGCGTACCAGGCGGGTGAGGGCGCCATCGAGGATGGTCGACAGCACCCGCTGCATCAGCGCGGCCTCGTCGATACCTTCGCGATGGAACAGGATCTCGTAGGCGAACAGCTGGCGCTTGGCGTCGAGCATCGGCAGGCGTACCACCGGCAACGGCTGCTCGCTGTTGAGGGTTGCAGGTGCGGCGGGGGCGGAGACTGAGGCGACGGCTTCTTTCATGGGGGGAGGCTTCGCGCGTGCGTGCGGGGCTGGGGTGCCCCGCGGAATTCATCGTTTCAGGCTTCGGCCAGGGGCTGCGAGCGCGAGCGCAGATGCAGGCCGCCCATTCGCCCGTAGACCCCGCCGTCCGTTTCCTGTCCGGTCAGTATCGACAGTGCCCTGCGGGTGCTGTCGAGCCGCTGGCCGACCAACAGGCCGTTCCGTTGGTTCATGTCGCGGCAGGCTGCCAGCGTCGGCAACAGCGATTGCCAGCGCGGTTCCAGCGCCAGGGCAGCCGCCGGTGCGGCGCGGCCGAGCTGCAGCCGTTCGGTATCGAGTCTCTCGAGTGACTGCACCAGTTCCTGCTTTCGGCCGCCGGCCGAGTCCAGTGCCGCGACGTCGGCGGCAAGCAGGGCAGTGCGCTCGTCTTCCAGTACGCCAGCCAGGTCGGCCAGCGCCTTCTGCATGTCGTCCAGCACGGCGCTCAGGGCGCCGTCCAGGCCAACCTGCAGACCGGTGCTCATGCGCCGCCGGCCGCCGGCTTGGTGCCGGCCATCTGCTGTTCCATCGAGAGCATGCCGTCGGCGATGCGCTCGGGGTTCACCTGGTAGGTACCCGACGCCAGTGCCTGGCGGATGCGCTCCACCTTGGCCGTATCGATCGGCGAGGCGTCGCCGGAGCGGGAGGCCTGCTGCAGGGCGCGGGCCGAGTCGGTCAGGTTGACCTTGTCCACCCCACCTGCGGCACCGCCGGTGGCATCGGTCTGACCCGCGGCGGCAGCGCCGGCCTGGGCGCTGCTGCCCTGGCTGACGTTCGCCTGCGGAAGCTTGGGCAGGCCGTTGTTGGAAATCGTCGTATTCATGGGTGTTTTCTCTGCTCGTATGAGCCCCTGTGTCCCCGGAATCGGCCGGTTGCGCAGAAACTTTAGGCCAGGCCAGTCAAATTCTTTTCGCGGCCTAAGGTAGCGCCAATACTTCGCCGGGGCCGCGGACCATGGCATCGATCACGCGTCCGGAGCTTTCGTTGCGCACCTGCAGCCGGGCGCCGTTGTCGCCGCTGCCCAGTGCGATGCCGCCGGCGCGGACCTCGATCCCGCCCAGATCGGCCACCACGGCGACATGGTCGCCGGCGCGGACCATGTCGCGTCCGCCGAGTGCCGACGGGGTCAGCACGCTGCCCGGCGGCAGCGGCCGGGCCAGGGTGCGGCCGGCAACCTGGTCCAGGCTGTCGATGTAGCCATAGCCGAGGCGGGTAATGTCGCGCGACTCGGTGCGCACGTCGCCCGGCTGGATGCCGTCGCCCCGCTGCAGCGGGCGATCGGTGACGAGTACCTCGCGGAAGATCTGCAGGCTCACCGGGATGCGCACCGACCAACCGGTGCCGACGGTGCAGCGCACCTGCACGCTCATCCGCGGTCGTGGCGGCAGGTTGGGAGGCAGGCTGGCGGCCATCATGCCGCGGCAGTCGGCCAAGGCCAGCCGCGGGTCGACGGGGGTGGCCTGCGCCACGACCCGGCTGCCGGGGGCGGAGTACTGCTGCACCAGCCAACGCTGCGCGAACGCGCTGACCGGGTCGCCGCCCGCTGCGGCGGGCAGGGCGGCCAGCGCCAGCAGGGCGCCCAGCGGTGGCAGGATGCGATGCCTCATGCTTCGTTTGCGAGCAGCTGGGCCAACTGGTTGACCAACGCCTCGCGCTCGGCCTCGAGCGGGGCCGTGAGCGCGCCCGCCTCGGACTTGCGGCCTTCGCACAGCAGGTCGACGAATGCGCTGCCGCGCTCGCCCAGTCGCTGGCAGGTCTCGAGCATGCCGGCGGCGACCGGGGTCGCTCCCTGCAGGGCAAGCAGGCGCTCCAGTGCGCGCTGCAGTGCGTGGGTGTCGAACCAGCGGCGATCGAGCGCCGCCGGTTCGGCCAGTGCCAGTTCCATCGCCTGGCGCATGCCCTGGGCCGACTCGCGCACGGTCAGGCTGAGCGCCGCCGGGTCCTTGCCGCTGCTGCCCTCCAGCCATTCCAGGCCCAGCCGCTGCGAGAGCAGGGCGGAGCGGGCCAGCACTTCGGCCTGGCGACGTGCCTCGGTGCTGCGCCGCTGCAGCGCGCCGAGGGTCGCCTGTGCGCCGGTGGCGCGCACGTGCTGGGCATCGTGGTTCTGGCGCAGGCTGGCGATCCGCTCGCGGGCCAGCTGCAGCGCCTCGGCCCCGCGCTGCAGCGAGGCATCGGCCTGGCCGACGCCCTGCTGGGCGCGATCCAGTCGCTGCATGCCCTGGCGCACGTCGCCGTCCAGCTGCAGCGAAAACTCGCCGATCGAGCCGGTCACGGCCTCGATCTCGGTCGTGGTCAGGGCGGTCTTTTCGGCCAGCTGCTTGACCTCGTCGGCGACCACCGCGAAACCGCGGCCGGCCTCGCCGGCACGGGCCGCCTCGATCGCTGCGTTGAGGGCGACCAGGTTGGTCTGATGGGCGATTTCCTGCACGGTACCGGTGAGCTTGCGGATCTGTTCCACCTGCTCGGCCAGCTTGTTCTGGTTGCGGTTCATCGCCGCCATGGCGCTTCGCAGCAGGCGCAGCTGGCCATCCAGCTCGCTGACGTTGCCGGCACTGGCGTGGCCGGCCTGGCCGGCGCTGTCCAGGCCGGCGGCCACCTGCTGCAGTGCCGTCGAGATCCCGGCGCTGCCGTCCGTCAATCGGCCGACGCTGTCGCGGCACTCGCGGGCGGAGTCCTCCATCGCCACCTGCTCGCGCGCGAGCTGCTGGGCCGAGCCGAGCAGCAGGCTCTGCTGCTCGATGGTCTGCAGCGCGACGCCGGCGGGTGGCCGTGGCGCGGTCAGCTTCAGCAGGGGCGCCAGCGCCTCGGCCAAGGCCGGATGCCGGGTGCCGAGCCGGGCGAGTTGGGCCTCGTCGCCGCGGGTGGCGGCCTGGACGAAGGCGGCCAGATGCTGGCTGCGGATGAAGCTCATGGACGGGTGTTTCCTCTTCGAATTGTCCAGCGCAGGATCGGCCGCTGGCGATGGAACTTGAGCAAGCAAGGCACATGCCATCGCCCGTCCGACGGCCGGCTCAAGCGCCGAGGCGCGCGGCCGATACGACGTTGTCCACCGCGCGCGCGGTGCCCCGGCCTTGAGGAAACACCGCATGAGTGGTGCGCTGCTAGAGAGCGTCGAACGTCACACCCGCCTGGCGGGCCACAACCGCGTGGCCATGCTGCTGTTCCGCCTCGGCGAGCCGCAACTGTTCGGCATCAACGTATTCAAGGTGCGCGAGGTGTTGCGTCGCCCGCCGCTGGAGCGCATGCCCGGCGCGCATCCGCTGATTGCCGGCACCTGTGACTACCGCGGCCAGACCATTCCGGTGATCGACATGGCTGCCGCCCTTGGCTACGCACCCCTGCGGGACGAGCCCTCGGCGCACCTGCTGGTGACCGAGTTCAGTCGCAGCGTGCAGGGCTTCCTGGTCGCTGACCTCAAGCACATGGTCCATTGCGCCGGCGAATCGCTGACCACGCCGGAGCCCGCACTGGGCTTCGGTACCAAGGTCAACGCGATCACCCGGGTCGATGGCGCGCTGGTGGCGGTGGTCGATGTCGAACACGTGCTGGCCAGCATCCATGGCGTGCCCGGCGAGCTGTCGCCGCACATGCAGCGTGCCGTGGATGGCCATGCGATGAGCCCGCGCCGGGTGCTGGTGGCGGACGATTCGATCGTGGCGCGACGCCAGATCGAGGGTGTGTTCAAGCAGATGAACATCGAGTGCGTGCTGGCCGAAGATGGCGTGCGTGCACTGGCCAAGCTGCGCGAGCTGATCGACGCGGATCCGTCCGAGCGCATCAACCTGGTGGTGTCGGACATCGAGATGCCGCAGATGGACGGCTACGCGCTGACCCGGGCGATCCGCGAGGAGCCGGCGCTGCGCCAGCTCAAGGTGGTTCTGCACAGTTCGATCAGCGGCATCTTCAACGAGGCGATGGTGAGGGAGGTCGCGGCCGACCGCTTCATCGCCAAGTTCCAGCCCGACCAGCTCGCCCAGGCGGTGCTCGATCTGCTGCCGGCCTGATCCGGGACGGCGCGCCGTCGCCACGACGCCAGAAGCGGCGTCGGAAAACCGTCTCCGGCGCGACTGCCAAAACCGCTGAGCGGCCGTAAACCCGCGATCTGACGCGGGTTTCAGGCCCATGGCACGCGAATTGCCTCCAGCCCCGTGCGGCCCGTTGCCGTGCGGAGGCTAGTCATGAGCGCACCCCTGGACAACCTGTTCGGCATCCACACCCAGGCGCTGGGCCTCTGGCAGCGCCGCAGCGAGGTGCTGGCCAGCAACCTGGCCAACGCCGACACCCCCGGCTACAAGGCGCGCGACATCGATTTCCGTGCCGCGCTGGAGCAGGCCAGCGGACAGTCAGACGGGCAGTTGCCGCTGAGCGCACCCTCGGCGGGCCAGATCGACCCGGTCGCGCAGCAGGCCGACAAGCTGCTGTGGCGCAACCCGAGCCAGCCGAGCATGGACGGCAACACCGTCGACGAACAGGTCGAGCAGGCCAATTTCGCCGCCAACGGCGTGCACTACCAGGCCAGCCTGGCCTTCATCACCGCGCAGATCCGCATGCTGCGCACCGCCATCACGGGGTAATCGCCATGTCGATGTTCAAGATCTTCGATACCGCCGGTTCGGGCATGGCCGCGCAGACGCTGCGGCTGAATACCGTGGCCAGCAACCTGGCCAACGCCGACAGCGTGTCCAGCACGCCGCAGGGCGCGTACCGCGCCCGCGAGCCGCTGTTCGCCGCGGTCAAGCAGCAGGTCGACGGCCAGTTCGGCATCGGCGCCGATGGCGGTGCCACCGGCGTCAAGGTCGACGGCGTCACCGAGAGCCAGGCGGCGATCCCCAGCCGCTACGAGCCCGGCAACCCCATGGCCGACGCCAACGGTTACGTCTACGGCAGCAACGTCAATCCGGTGGACGAGCTGGTCAACATGATTTCCGCCTCGCGTTCCTACCAGAACAACGTCGAGGTGATGAACACCACCAAGCAGTTGATGGTGAAGACCCTGGACCTGGGCAAGTAAGCCCTTTCGGAGCACGCGCATGACCATCAACACCGCCAACACCATCGGCTCGGCCAGTGCCGCCACCGGCGCCGGCGCCGCCAGCCAGATCAGCAGCGCGGCCAAGGCCGGCAGCATGAGCCAGGCCGACTTCCTCAAGCTGATGACCGCGCAGCTGCAGGCGCAGGACCCGACGCACCCGGTGGACAACACCCAGTTCGTCTCGCAGATGGCGCAGTTCAGCCAGCTGCAGTCCACCCAGGACATGGTCAGTTCGGTGCAGACCCTCAACGCCACGGTGAACGGCGCGCTGCAGACCTCGCAGGTGCTCGGCTCGTCGAACCTGGTCAACCGCGAAGTGATGGTGCCGACCTCGACCGTGCAGTACTCGGGCGGCAGCGTCACCGGTGCCGCCAACGTCACCGCCCCCGGCGCCATGGCCGTCAACGTCCTGGATGCCGGCGGCAACGTGGTGCGCACGATGACCGTGGACGCAACCAGCTCCGGACTCACCCAGTTCAGCTGGGACGGCAAGGACAACGCCGGCAACCAACTGCCCTCGGGCAGCTACTCGATCGCGGCCGCCCACGGCGACACGGCGTTCGATACCTATGTCGCCGGCAAGGTGACCGCTGTGGGCTACGGCGGCAGCAGCGTCGGCACGTACCTGCAGGTGGCTGGCGTCGGTGGCGTCGCGCTCAGCCAGGTGGCCCAGATTCTCTGACGCACGCGTGGCATCCCACTTCTCATCGAGGAACACCCCATGGCTCTGAACACCGCGCTCACCGGCATCAATGCCGCGCAGTCCGATCTCAACGTCATCGCCAACAACATCGCCAATGCCAACACCGCCGGCTTCAAGGGCTCGCGTGCGGAATTCGCCGACGTGTACGCGGTGACCGGCCTGAACCTCAACTCCACCGCTACCGGCAGCGGCGTGCGCCTGCAGGACGTGGCGCAGCAGTTCGCCCAGGGCGATATCGAGACCACCAACAACTCGCTGGACATGGCGATCAGCGGCAACGGTTTCTTCGTGGTCAACGACGGCAGCGGCCAGGTCTATACCCGTGCCGGCGCGTTCCGGAAGAGCGCCGACGACTTCGTCGAGACTTCCACGGGCGCCAAGCTGCAGGTGTATCCGCCGAACGGTATCGGCGGCTTCGACACCAGCACGCTGACCGACCTCAAGCTGGTGTCCTCGCAGAGCAGCGCGACTGCGACCTCGTTGATCACGCTCAACTCGAACCTGCCGGCCAGTGCCACCGTGCCGGTCACTCCGTTCAGCACCAGCGACGCCACCTCCTTCAACGCCGCCACGCCGGTGACCGTGTACGACTCGCAGGGTGGATCGCACCAGGCCACGATCTACTACGTGAAGACCGCGACCAACGCATGGGACGCGCATCTGTACGTGGACGGCAACAACGCCGGCACGCAATCGCTGACCTTCGACACCAGCGGTAATCTCGCCACGCCGGCCAACGGCACCTTGACCTACAACCCGGTCAACCTCGGTAACGGCTCCAACCCCCTGGCGCTGTCGCTCAACGTCGGCGGCACCACCCAGTTCGGCACCGCCTTCGCCGCCGGCTCGATCGAACAGAACGGCTTCGAGGCCGGCACGCTGTCGAACATCGACATCGACTCCAAGGGCGTGGTCACCGCTTACTACTCGAACAACCAGAGCACCCAGCTCGGCCAGATCGCGATCGCCAACTTCTCCAACGCGCAGGGTCTTCGCCAGCTCGGCAACACCAGCTGGGCAGCCAGTGGCGACTCGGGCGTGCCGCAGATGGGCACGGCCGGCGCCGGCACCTTTGGCAGCCTGCAGTCCGGTGCGCTGGAAACGTCCAATACCTCGGACACCACCGCGCAGCTGGTCAACATGATCAAGGCGCAGCGCAACTACCAGGCCAATGCCCAGGTGCTGAGCACCGACAGCACGCTGGCCACCACGCTGTTCAACGCCGTCGGCCGCTGATAGACCGCCATGGATCACTCCCTCTACGTGGCGATGACCGGGGCGACGCAGATCATGCGCGCCCAGGAGGCGGTCAGCCAGAACCTGGCCAACGCCTCCACGGTCGGCTTCCGCGCCGAACTCACCGCTTTCCAGAGCCTGCCGGTGCAGGGGCCGGGCGAGGCCACGCGCATCAACGCCGTGGCCCACGGCGTCGGCGTGGATACGACGCCCGGCTCGATCACCACGACCGGCCGTTCGCTGGACGTGGCGGTGCAAGGGAGTGGCTGGATCGCGGTGCAGGCTCCCGATGGTTCGGAGGGCTATACCCGTGCCGGCGATCTGCAACTGACGCCCGACGGGCTTTTGACGGACGCCAACGGCAATCCGGTGCTGGGCAACGGCGGGCCGATCAGCCTGCCGCCGAGCGCGCAACTGCGCATCGGTGAAGACGGAACGATCTCCAGCGTACCGATCGGCGAGGGCCCGGCCACGGTCGCCGCGCTGGATCGCATCCGCCTGGTCAACCCTGATCCGACCCAGCTGGTGCAGGGCGGCGACGGCCTGATGCACCTGGACGGCGGCGCGACCGCCGCTCCGGATCCCACGGTGCGGGTGACTGCCGGCGCGCTGGAGAACAGCAACGTCAACGCCTCGTCGGAGCTGGTGAAGATGATCGCGCTCTCGCGCCAGTACGACATGCAGATCAAGTCGATCAAGGCGGCCGAGGACAACGCCGCGTCGGCATCCAAATTGCTTCAGTCGAATTGATGACGGGCCGCCGTCACCGTTAGGAGCCCACGAACATGCTTTCTTCCCTCTGGATCGCCAAGACCGGCCTCGATGCGCAGCAGACGCGCATGGACGTCATCTCCAACAACCTGGCCAACGCCAACACCACCGGCTTCAAGAGCTCGCGTGCGTCGTTCCAGGACCTGATGTACCAGAACCGCGCCCAGCCCGGCGCGCAGACCACCGAGCAGACGCTGTCGCCGACCGGCCTGATGCTGGGCACCGGCGTGCGCGTGGTCGGCACCGAGAAGCTGTTCACCCAGGGCGAGCTCAGCCAGACCGGCAACTCGCTCGACGTGGCGATCCAGGGGCGCGGTTTCCTGCAGGTGTCGATGCCCGACGGCACCATCGCGTACACCCGCGACGGCTCGCTGCACACCGACGCCAACGGCCAGCTGGTCACCGCCGACGGCTATGCGCTGGATCCGGGCATCACGCTGCCGCCCAACGTGCAGAGCATCACCATCGGCGCCGACGGCACGGTGTCCGCCACCACCAGCGGTTCGGCCGCGGCGGTGCAGGTGGGTACGCTGCAGCTGGCCGACTTCGTCAATCCGGCCGGCCTGCAGCCGAAGGGCAACAACCTCTACATGGAAACCGCCTCCAGCGGCGCGCCGCAGACCGGCCAGCCCGGCCTCAACGGCATGGGCACGCTGATGCAGGGCGCGCTGGAGTCCTCCAACGTCAACGTGGTGGAGGAGATGGTCAACATGATCGAGACCCAGCGCACCTACGAGATGAACTCCAAGGCCATCAGCAGCACCGACCAGATGCTGCAGGACCTCACCAACAAGATGTGAGGACCACCATGAACACGATCGCCCGGATACTCCGTTGTACCTCTGCGCTGGGGCTGCTTGCCCTGGCCGGCTGCGCCACCATGGCACCCGCCCACGACGACGCCCAGTGGGCCGCCACCGCGCCGGTCGAGCCGGCCGCGACGCCCGTCGCCGACGGCTCGATCTACCACGACAACCAGAACATGGAGCTGTTTGTCGACCCGCGTGCGCACCGCGTCGGCGACATCCTCACCGTGGTGCTGCAGGAAAGCACGCAGGCCAGCAAGAAGGCCTCCACCAGCACCAGCAAGAAGGACAAGACCTCGCTCGACGCGCCGACCCTGCTGGGCAAGGCGGTCACATTCAACGGCAACCCCGCCAGCATCGGCCTGAGCGGCGATCGCAGCTTCGCCGGCGACGGCTCGTCCAGCCAGAGCAACCAGCTCAGCGGCCAGATCACCGTCACCGTGGCGCAGCGTCTGTCCAACGGCAACCTGGTGGTGCGCGGCGAGAAGTGGCTGACGATCAACCAGGGCAAGGAGCTGATCCGCATCTCCGGCATCGTGCGTCCGCAGGACATCAACCCGGACAACAGCGTCTCGTCCAGCCGCGTGGCCGATGCGCGCATTTCCTATACCGGACGTGGCTCGCTGGCCGACGCCAATACCCAGGGCTGGCTGTCGCGCTTCTTCAACTCCAAATGGATGCCGTTCTGATGAAAAGCCGGCAGCTCATCAAGCATCTGCGCAACGCCGCCGTGCCCGCTTCGGTGCACGCGCCGTACGAGCAGCGCCGGCATGGACCGGCGCTGCCGGGCCAGGTCCTTGGCGCCCGTGCCGCCGCTGCCCAGCGACGCAACGAACTGCGCGACGTGCTGTTGCGCTGGCGCCAGGCAGGCACGTCCCTGCTCGCCGTGATGGCGCTCGGCCTGGGGCTGGCCGCTCCGGCGCATGCGGACAAGATCCGCGACCTGGCCTCGGTGGCCGGCGTGCGCACCAACCAGCTGATCGGCTACGGCCTGGTGGTCGGCCTGGACGGCTCGGGCGACCAGACCACCCAGGCGCCGTTCACCACGCAGAGCCTGGAGAACATGCTGCAGCAGTTCGGCATCGTGGTGCCGGCGAACGCCCGCCCGCAGCTGAAGAACGCCGCCGCGGTGATCGTCACCGCCGACCTGCCGCCGTTTGCCAAGCCGGGCCAGACCATCGACGTCACGGTGGCCTCGATCGGCAACGCCAAGACCCTTCGCGGCGGCCAGCTGTTGATGGCGCCGCTGAAGGGCGCCGACGGCAACACCTACGCGATCGCCCAGGGCAGCGTGGTGATCGGCGGCATCAGCGCGCAGGGCAAGAGCGGCTCCAGTGTGCAGGTGAACATCTCCGACTCCGGCCGCATCCCCAACGGCGCCACGGTGGAGCGCGCGGTGCCCTCGTCGTTCGCCAGCGGCGGCGACCTGGTGCTCAACCTCAACACGCCGGACTTCACCACCGCCTCGCGCGTGGTGCGGGCGATCAACGCCGCCTACGGCGCCGGCACCGCCAATGCGCTCGACGGCGGCTCGATCGCCGTGCGCAGCCCGCAGGATCCTTCGCAGAAGGTCTCCTGGCTGGGCGACATCCAGAACCTCGACGTCACCCCGGGCGATCCGCCGGCGCGGGTGGTGGTGAACTCGCGCACCGGCACGGTGGTGATCGGCTCCGACGTGCGCGTGAGCGCGGCGGCGGTGGCGCACGGCTCGATCCAGGTGACCATCAGCGAGCAGCCGCTGGTCAGCCAGCCGGGCCCGTTCAGCAACGGCCAGACCGCGGTCGTGCCGTCCAGCAACGTGCAGGTCAGCGAGAACGGCGGGCACATGTTCAAGTTCGGTCCGGGCGTGAGCCTGGACACCATCGTGCGTGCGGTGAACCAGGTGGGCGCGGCGCCGAGCGACCTGATCTCGATCCTGCAGGCGCTCAAGCAGGCCGGCGCGCTGCACGCGGATCTGGTGGTGATCTGACGTGGCCGGCCCGGTCGACAGCGTCGCGCAGGGCGTCAACACCTGGACCGACCTGTCCGGGTTCAACGCCCTGCGCCAGACCGCGCAGAGCGATGCCAAGGCCGCGCTGCCGATCGTCGCCAAGCAGTTCGAGTCCATCTTCACCCAGATGGTGCTCAAGTCGATGCGCGACGCCAGTTTCGGCGACCCCAACTTCGACAGCCAGGCGAGCACCTCCTGGCAGGGGCTGGCCGACCAGCAGCTGGCGGTCACGCTGTCCTCGCACGGTCACGGCCTGGGCATTGCCGAGCTGCTTGTGCGCCAGCTGGGCGGCAAGGAAGCGCAGGCCAAGGCGGCCACCGGCACCGATGGTGCGGCCGGCAATGACTGGCGTTCCCGGCTGGGCTCGGTGGCCGGTGCGACCGAGCCGTCCTCGGGACTGGCCGATCCTGCTTCCGCATCGTCCGGTTGGGACGACCCGGAGGCCGATGCCATGAGCTCGATCGCCGGCGCGCTGGGCAGTGCGGCGACGATCGCCTCGCGGCTGGTGCCGGGCGACCCGGTGAGCTTCGTCAAGACGATGGCGCCGTTCGCGCAAAAGGCCGCGCAGAAGCTTGGCGTCTCGGTCCGCGCGGTGCTGGCGCAGGCCGCGCTGGAGACGCAATGGGGGCAGCACATGCCGCGTCACGCGGATGGCACCCCCAGCTACAACCTTTTCGGCATGAAAGCCGGCTCCAGCTGGGACGGCAGCAGCGTCAGCGTGCCGACGCTGGAAGTGGAGGGCGGGGTGCCGGTGCGTCGTCGGGCGGCGTTCCGTGCCTACGAGTCGCCGGCGCAGTCGTTCAACGATTACGCCCGCCTGCTCGGCGACAACCCGCGCTACGCGCAGGCGCTGGGCAAGGGCGACGACGTGGCCGGCTTCGCCCATGGTCTGGTCCAGGGCGGCTACGCCACCGACCCGGCGTATGCCCACAAGATCGCAGCGATCGCCAACAGCCCGGCGATGCGCCAGGCGCTGGACGCGCTCAAGAACGGCGCGATCGCGCCGATGTCCTCCGAATGAACGCCTGGATGTAGCCCATGGCCAACCTCTTCAGCACCGGTGTCTCCGGCCTCAACGCGGCCCAGGTCGCGTTGAACACGGTCGGCAACAACATCGCCAATGCCGGTACCGACGGCTACAGCCGGGAGGTCGTGCGGCAGACCGAGCGCGTGGTGCCGCAGGCCGCGCGCTATACCGTCGGCAGCGGCGTCGACGTGGTGGCGGTGGAGCGTGCCTATTCCAGCTACCTGACCCAGGCGGTGTGGACCAGCAACGGCAACCTGCAGCGAGCCACCACCTACAACGACCTGGCCGGCACGCTGAACAGCATGCTCAGTGCCAGTGGCGACCTGCAGGGGGCATTGGACGGCTTCTATGGCGGCTTCGACACGGTCGCCAATGCGCCCAACGACAGCTCGGCACGGCAGGCGGCGCTGGGCAACGCCAGCGCGGTGGCCTCGGTGTTCAACACCCTGGGTACGCAGTTCGCCAGCCAGCAACAGCAGATCAACAGCCAGATCGGCAGCACCGTCGCCAGCATCAACACCACGCTGGACAACATCGCCAGCCTCAACAAGAAGATCCACGAAAGCCTGGGCGGCAGCACACCCAATGCGCTGCTCGACCAGCGCGACGCGCTGGTGAACACGCTGTCCGGCTATCTCGGAGTCACCGCGGTGGCGCAGACCGACGGCACCCTGAGCGTCTACAGCAGCAGCGGCCAGGCGCTGGTCAGCGGCAGCAGCGCGTTCAAGCTCGGCGTAGCCAACGACGCCTACGATGCCAGTCGCACCAACGTTTTCGACAGCAGCGGCACCGACATCACCACGCGACTGTCCGGCGGCACCCTGGGGGCGCTGCTGGACTATCGCGCCAACGTGCTCGAACCGGCGCAGAACCGTCTCGGCCAGGCGGCCATCGCCCTGGCGACCAGCGTCAACGCGCAGCAGGGCAAGGGCCTGGACCTCAACGGCCAGCTCGGCGCGCCGATCTTCTCGTTGCCTTCGCCGCTGGCGCTGGCCTCGAAGAACAACACCGGCAGCGCCGCCGTGGGCGTGCAGGTCAGCGACGTCAGCGCGCTGGACAGCGCGGACTACACCCTGCGCTATGACGGCAGCAACTGGAGCATGAGCACCACGGCCGGGCAGCCGGTGGCGTTGACCACCAATCCCAACGGCACCCTCAGCGGCGCCGGGCTGACCCTCAGCGTGTCCGGTATCGCGCAGGCGGGCGACAGCTTCCGCATCGAGCCCACGCGCAACGCCGCGACCGGGCTGGCGGTCAGCATGACCGATCCCTCGGGCATCGCCGCCGCGGCGGCCGTGCAGGCGCAGCCGACGGCTGCCAACGCCGGCAACGCCGGGGTTTCCTCGCTGCAGGTCACCGACGCCACCAACGCCGGCCTGTTCGACAACGTCACGGTGAGTTTCCCCACCGTCGGCACCTATGCCATCACCGACAACACCAGCGGCACCGTGCTGGGCAGCGGAGCGTACACGCCGGGACAGGCACTGGCGGCCAATGGCTGGAGCCTGAAGCTGTCGGGCGCACCCGCCGCAGGCGACAGTTTCGTCGTGAGCGCCAACAGCAACGGCCTGAACGACAATTCCAATGCGCTCGCGCTCGCTGCGCTCGCCGGCCAGAAGACATTGGCCGGCGGCAGCCGTTCGGTGATCGACAACTACACGCTGCTGACCACCGAGATCGGCAATGCCGGGGCGCAGGCGTCCAGCAACGTCACCACCCAGACCAGCCTGCACAGCCAGGCGATGTCGACGCAGCAGGCGGTATCCGGCGTCAACCTCGATGAGGAGGCCGCCAACATGGTGAAGTACCAGCAGGCCTACCAGGCCTCGGCACAGATCATCTCCACCGCCCAGTCCATCTTCAACAGCCTGCTCCAGGCTGTCCGCGGGTAATCGCCATGCGCCTCTCGACCAACTGGATGTTCCAGCAATCGCTCGGCACCATGCTCAACCAGCAGAGTGCGCTCGCCGCCGCGCAGAACCAGGTCACCACGGGCAAGCGCATCAATGTGGCGTCGGATGATCCGGCCGGCGCCGGGCGCATGGTCAGCCTCAACCACATTCTCGCGGCGAACAAGCAGTACACCGCGAACATCGATGCGGCGAACACGCGGCTGGACACCTCGCAGTCCACGCTCAACTCGGTCAACGACCTGTACAACAGCGCACGCGACCTCACCCTGCAGGCGCTCAACGGCTCGCTGTCCGACAGCGACCGCCAGGCGATCGCGGTGCAGCTCGGCCAGATGCGCGACCAGTTGCTGCAGATGGCCAATTCCACCGACGCGACCGGGCAGGCGCTGTTCGCCGGAACCAGCCGGGTCGGGACGCCATTCGTGAAGAACCCCGACGGCAGCGTGAGCTACGTCGGCAACGAGAGCCAGCCGCATGCGGCGATCGGCGCCGGACTGACCGTGCCGACCGGCGAGTCGGGTAGCAGCCTGTTCATGGGGGTTGCAGGAGGCAACGGACATTTCGTCGCCTCGGCGGGTGCGGCCAATACCGGCACGCTGGTGGTCGGGCAGAACGAAGTGTCCGACCCGGTGGCCTATGCCGCCGGCATCGCGACCAACGGTGGCTACACCCTCACCTTCGACGGTGCCGGCAACTGGACGGCGACGGATACGGCCGGCAACCCGGCCGTGGATGCCGGCGGCAATCCGCTCACTGGCACCTATGCAGCTGGTGGAAGCATCAGCTTCAACGGCCTCACGGTGAACCTGTCCGGTACCCCGCAGGCGGGCGATACGGTAAGCATCCAGTCGGGCACGTCGCAGGACATCTTCACCACCTTCAACAACATGATTGCCGTACTGCAGCCTGGCGTCGGCAATACCCGGCGCGAGAACGTGCTGAACCGGCAACTCGAATCGCTGGACCAGGCGCGGGCCAGCGTCAGCCGGGCGGAAGTCGATATCGGCGGTCGCACCAATGCGCTTGCCGCGCAGCGCGTGGCATACCAAGACCTCAACGTTACCTACCAGTCCACGCTGTCCGATACGCGCGACGTGGATGTCTATTCGGCGATCAGCCAGCTGTCGATCCAGTCCAGCTCGCTACAGGCCTCGCAGCAGGTGTTTGCGCAGGTGAAGTCGCTGAGCCTGTTCAACTACCTCAAGTAGTAGCGGAGGGCGTGAGCCCGACGCACATGCACACGCAGACGCCGCGCCTGTGCGCGGCGTCTGCGTTTTCGGTGCCCGGTGCCGTGCCGGCTCAAGTTGCGTGTAGTCGCGCCGATGCAGTCCAAGGCTTCGACAGGTGTCGGCGTAGCACGAACCCATTACACAAAAAAAATCAAGTGCAGGCGCTCAAGTAATTTTTCACCGTGACGAAACAGTCCCTGAGGCGGATGGCATCCCATACGGAACCCCGCCGGGAAAAACCCAAAGCCCATCCGATCCGGCATTACTCGGTTTCCGACAGGAGAACAGCATGTCTTTCGTCATCAACACCAACGTTTCCTCGCTGAATGCCCAGAACAACCTGGACAAGTCGCGCAACATGCTGGCCCAGGCCACGCAGCGCCTGTCCTCGGGCCTGAAGATCAACAGCGCCGCCGACAACGCCGCGGGTTTCGCGATTTCTCAGCGCTACACCACGCAGATCGGCGGTCTGGCCCAGGCCAGCGCCAACGCCTCGGACGCGATCAACCTGGCACAGACCACCGGCTCGGCGCTGGATCAGGTCACCGCCAACCTGCAGGCCATCCGCGACCTGGCCGCCCAGTCCGCCAACGGCACCTACAGCAACGCCGACCGCGCCACGATCGACAACGAAGTGCAGCAGCGCCTGCAGGAAATCACCCGAATCGCCAATCAGACCACGTTCAATGGCAAGAAGGTGCTGGACGGTTCGCTCAAGTCCACCAGTTTCCAGATCGGCGCCGACGTCGGTCAGACGGTTTCCGTAGCTTTGGGCCAGAGTGTCAAATCCAGCGACATGGGTGCGATTGCCGAGGTGAAGTCCGGTGATATCAGCGGCAGCTTCTCGGGTGGCTTGACGCTCGCGACCGGCGACCTGACGGTTGCAGTCGGCACGAACGCAGCGGTAAACGTCGCTGCTGGCACGTACACGAGTGTGGCGGGCCTTGCAAAGGCGATCAATTCGGCGACGAACTCCAGCATCGCGACCGTTGATGCGACTACCGGACAGCTCGACATTGCGGCCTCCGCAGGTGCGGGCGCTGTGACGATTGGTGGCAGCGCTGCAGCGAAGCTCGGTCTTGCGACCACGCAGCAAACTGCCAACTTCAGTGCCACGAGCTCGATTTCCGCAACGCAGGACCATTCCGGCGAGCTGCTCACCATCAATGGGACGAACGTCGACCTGACGGGTGTCTCCTCGCTGCAGGCTCTCTCCGATGCAATCAATGCCGCGGGTGTGGACGGCGTGAGCGCAGCAGTGAGTTCCGATGGCAAGGGCGTCAACTTCTTCGCGAATGGCCCGCTGACCATCACCGATACGAACAAGGCGACCAGCACCGGTACGACTGCATCGGTCATTACCGTTGGCAAGGCTACCGACGGCAACACGGGTCTCGCGTTCACCAGCGGCAGCACGGCAGCGACTGCAGGCAACCTGGGCAGCGGAGGCGTTGGAACTGTGGACGGCGCGAATGACCTGATGGCGCGCATCGACGTCGCGCTCAAGACTGTCAGCGATTTCGCCGCCCAGCTCGGCGCGGTGCAGAATCGCTTCCAGTCGACGATCTCCACCCTGAGCTCGCAGTCGACCAACCTGAAGGCCTCGCAGTCGACCATCCAGGACGCTGACTTCGCGGCCGAGACGGCCAACCTGAGCAAGGCGCAGGTGCTGCAGCAGGCGGGTATCTCGGTGCTCTCGCAGGCCAACTCGCAGCCGCAGCAGATCCTCAAGCTCCTGCAGTGACCGGCTCGTGGACGCCCCCGCGCGGGGCATCCAGATCCGGAACCTCGAAGGCGGCGCCGATCTAGTCGGCGCCGCTTTCTTTTGCGCCATGCGCTCGCAGGGGGCAACGAAGTGCTGGCCAAGCCCTACAGTTCCGCGCTGGAGCGCCGATACAACAGTCAGGCCGATGAGGTCTGCGCGCGGTGCGGGACATCGCGCAGTGGCCGGGTTCTTGCAATCCTTCTGACGCAGGCCGTGCCGATGGGGTGCGACCGTCAAGAAAACCACGGACAGCGACATGACGACGATCAACGGACTCTCTGGCAGCACCTACTCGACCGGCGGCGCCTCGGGCAGCGGCTCGCCCGGGGGGGCGATCCTGTCGTCGGCAGGCATCGGCTCGGGACTGGACGTCAACAGCATCGTCACGGCGCTGGTGAATGCAAAGAAATCCGGTCCGCAGGCGCAAATCACCAACCAGCAGACCCAGGACAGCGCCGTCCTGGCGGGACTCACCTCGCTGCAGAGCGGGCTCACCTCGCTGCAGGCTTCGCTGTCCAAGCTCACCTATACCGGCACCTTCCAGAGCTTTTCCGCCACCCTCGCGAACAGCACTATCGGCAGCGCGACCACCCTCAGCAACGCGCAGCCGGGCAATTACGCGCTGGTGGTGAACAGCCTGGCGACCGCCCAGAAGCGGGCCAGCGGCGTCTACGGCGCCACCACCGCGGTGGGCGACGGCACGCTGACGCTGGCCGTAGGCAGCAACAGCGTGGATGTGGCGGTTTCGACCACCGACACGCTTTCCGACATCGCCGCCAAGATCAACGCCGTCTCCGGCAATCCGGGCGTGCAGGCGACCGTGGTCAACGGCGCCAGCGGCGCCCAACTGCTGCTCAGTTCCACCAAGACCGGCGTGGCCAACGGATTCGCAGTCACCGCCAGCGCCACCAGCAGCGGCGGGCTGGCCAACCTGGCCACCCAGCTCAGTACCCCCGGATCCAACGAGGCCAAGGACGCCAGCCTGAGCCTCGACGGCATCGCCATCACCAGCGCCAGTAACAGCGTCAGTGGCGCCATCAATGGCGTCACGATCAACCTGTCTGCCGCCGGCAGCACCACGTTGACCGTCAGCCGCGACAACAGCGCGGCCACTAACGCTGTGCAGGCGTTCGTCGACGCCTACAACAGTTATCAGAAGACCGTCGGCACGCTCGCCAGTTACGACCCCAGCACCAAGCAGGCCGGCGTGCTGCTTGGCGACGCCACGCTCAGTTCGTTGCAGCGGCAGATCGCCAGCGTGCTCAGCAGCAAGGTGGCCGGCAACAGCTTCGGCTCGATGGCGGTGCTGGGCGTGACACGCCAAGCGGACGGCTCGCTGGCACTGGACAGCAGCAAGCTCACCGCCGCGCTGAACAGCAATCCGGCTGCTGTGCAGGATCTGTTCGCCGGCACCAACGGCTACGCCACCCGGCTGAACAGCGCTCTGGACGGGTTCACCACCGCCGGCGGCGCGATCCCGACGCGGCAGCAGAGCCTCAACGACGCCCTCACCAAGCTCACCACCCAACAGACCCAGCTGGACCAACGCATGAGCGTGTACCAGCAACAGCTGCTATCCCAGTACAACGCGCTGGACACGCTGATGTCGCAGTTGAACAACACCAGCAGTTACCTCACCAGCCAGCTCTCTGCCCTTGAGGCTACCTACACCAAGAGCGGTAAGTGATCCGACGGAGCACCTCATGAACTACGGCCCCATGCGTCTCGCCAACTCCCTCTACCAGCAGAACAGTGTGGCCGGTAGCGTCGAGAGCGCCGACCCGCACCAGCTGGTGAGCATGCTGTTCGACGGCGCGCTGGACCGGATCGCCCAGGCCCGCGGGCACATGCTGCGCGGCGAAGTGGCGGCCAAGGGCGCCTGCATGTCCAAGGCGGTGGCAATCGTAGGCGAGCTGCGCGCGAGTCTGAACCACGAGATCGATCCGGCCTTCAGCCAGCGGCTGGAGTCACTCTACGAGTACATCACCCGACGGCTGCTGTTTGCCCAATTGCATGATGACGTGGCCGCGCTCGACGAGGCGGCACGCCTGCTGGCGCCGGTGCGCGAGGGCTGGCAGGGCATTCGCGGTACCTACCTTGCCCGGGCGGAAGCCCAGAAGGCCTGATGGACGTTACACCGCACCCGGACCTGCAGCGCGCACTGGAACTCAGCAGCCAGATGCTGCAGATGGCCCGTGCCGGGGACTGGGCGGCGGCGACGGCGCACCAGTCCGAGTGCGACCGCCTGCTGCGGCAGGCACCGGTGAACGCCGCCGGGCTGATGGTGTTGCGCCGGCTGTACCAGGACCAGCAGGAACTGCTCGGTCTGGCCGCGGCGGCACGCGACGCGGTGGAACAGGGGCGGGCGCGGGCCCGCACTGGCCATCGCGCGGTCAGCGCCTACATCAATGCCGCCGGCTCATCCTGAGCGGTACGGCAAACTTTCGCGCGCAGCGATCCATACATCGGCCGTTCCGCGGGAGACCGACATGTCCAATGCCCTGTGGTCCGATTTCTCCGAACGCGTCGTCGTGTCCGACGAATTGCGCGTGGCCGTGACCGCGCGTGACGCGCTGGCGGACGCCCCCTCGCTGGCGCGCCTGGCCGAGCGCAACGTGGCGGCGATGGCCAGCATCGCCGCACTCGAAGATCGGCGGCCCGAGCCGGAGGAAGATGGGCCGGTCATGCAGGAGCTGGCGCGGCTGGATGCGAAGCTGAACGCCCTGGTGGAACTGGTCGGGCGGGCGTTGCAGCCGACCGGGAGCTTGCCGCCGCGTCGGCCGGTGCGGTTCAACGCGCTTGGCATCGTGGTGCCGACCGACCTGTTGCCGGCCGGGACCGACCTGTGCGTGCGACTGCATCCGGACGTGTGTCCCAGCCTGCCGCTCGAACTGCCTGCCGTGCTCGAGCGCTCGTTCGAGAATGGTGACGCGTTTCTTGCTTTCTGCCCGCTCGGCGAGGCGCATGCCGATGCGCTCGAGCGCATCGTGTTCCGCACCCATCGGCGCAAAATTGCCGAGGCGCGTCAGTCCCTGACCTGACCGGCAGCGCCGGATGGGTCACTTGGGACGGTCACATCTGCAACCGTTTGCAGATCGTGCTCGACGAGTGTGATCGAAGTCACGATCCGGAGCCCCGGGGCGAAATTTTTTTGGCGGCGTCGACAAGTCGTCGTGCCCCATTTGGTCACTGCTGCCGCCCGTGAAAGCACGTAAAAAAGGCGTTTACGCGACGGTTTCGTGATCGACGTCACATGTGTCTTTTCCACTCCCCGGACGAGTGACCAAACGCGTCGCTTCAGGTGACGTTTATCTGCCGCCACATGCGGCACACATGGCCTTCTTCTTGCTCCCCCTTCAGGGCAGGGGGCGGCGGTAAACCGTCGCTCCCCCGAAACCACAGCGGCTCCCCCACCCACGCCGCTCCCACCCGAAAGTCGAGCAAGAGGCGTCATCACGATGGATAACACGGACTTCCTGGTCTTCGAGTCGAATCCTTCCCGGGCCGACTCCGTGACAGCGGCCTTGCAGTTCCTCGGTTTCCATCCCCTGCGCATCGACGATTCCCCGCTCGCCAATGGCTGCCGCGGCCTCTATGTCGGCGACGTGGCCGACGAGACCCGCCTCGAGCAGCAACTCGGACAGCTCGAGGCTGCGGGCGGATCGCCCGCGCTGCTGGTCGCCGAGGATTCGCCGCTGGCTTCGCGCATGCTGTCGCCGAGCGCCCCGTTTGCCGGCCGGGTGGTGGCCATCCGTTTCCCGCTGCGCTACGAGCAGTTCGCCGACGCGGTGCGCCACGCCTGCAAACCGTTGCAGGGTGTGCGTCGCGCCGAGCAGCGCTTCGTCGGCGAGTCCCGCGCGATGGCTCGTGTCAATTCCCTGATCCGCCAGGTCGCCCCGTTCGATTCCAGCGTGCTGGTGCTGGGCGAGTCCGGCACCGGCAAGGAGATGGTCGCCCGCACCATCCACGAGTGCTCGTCGCGCAAGGACAAGCCGTTCATCGCGATCAACTGCGGCGCGATCCCCGCCGAGCTGCTGGAGAGCGAGCTGTTCGGTCACGAGAAGGGCGCCTTCACCGGCGCGATCAGCGCCCGCAAGGGGCGTTTCGAGCTGGCCGAGGGCGGCACGCTGTTCCTCGACGAGATCGGCGACATGAGCCTGCCGATGCAGGTGAAGCTGCTGCGCGTGCTGCAGGAGCGGGTGTTCGAGCGCGTCGGCGGCAACAAGACCCAGCGCTGCGACGTGCGCATCATCGCCGCGACCCACCGCAACCTCGAGCAGGCGATCGCCGACGGCAGGTTCCGCGAGGACCTGTTCTACCGCCTGAGCGTGTTCCCGCTGGAGCTGCCGGCCCTGCGCGAGCGGCTGGAGGATCTGCCGGTGCTGATCGACGAGTTCAACCAGCGCCTGGAGCGCCGCGGCGTGGGCTCGGTAAAGTTCTCCACCGGCGCGCTGCAGACCCTGCGCGGCTATGCCTGGCCGGGCAACGTGCGCGAGCTGTGCAACCTGGTCGAGCGCCTGGCCATCCTGTATCCGCATGCCGAAGTCCGCGCCGGCGAGTTGCCTGAGCGCTACCGCGGCGCGGTCGTGGCGGAGGAGCCGAGCAGTCACCGCCTGCTGGAAGTGATGGATGCCCCGGTGGTCGAGCCGGCCCGCGCGGTCAACGACACGGCGCTGCTGCCCGAGGGCGGGATCGACCTGAAGGATTACCTGGCCGACATCGAGGTCGGGCTGATCCGCCAGGCGCTGGACGCCACCGGCGGCGTGGTGGCGCATGCCGCCAAGCTGCTGCGCATGCAGCGCACCACCCTGGTCGAGAAGCTGCGCAAGTACGGCCTGCAGAACGGCCTGGCCGCCTGACGCGCCGCCGCGTTCGGATGGCACGCATCATGCAGCGAGTGTCCTGGAACCCGTCACGCGTTGGAAATCCGTCATGAGCACGATCGACGTCAACAACCTGCTTTCCCAGATGCGCCAGATGTCCTCGCAGGTGCGTTCGCCCGAGGTGGCGTTCTCTTCCACCGCGATGCCGTCGGCAACACCGGCGGCAGGTGGCGGCGGCTTCGGCGCGGTGCTGCGACAGTCGATCGCCGCGGTCGGCGACAGCCAGGCAGAAGCCGGCCGCATGGCGGCCGCGTTCGAGCGTGGCGACAAGGGCGCCGACCTCGCCCGCACGATGGTGGCGATCCAGAAGGCCGACCTCTCGCTCAATGCGATGACCCAGGTCCGCAACAAGCTGGTCGACGCCTACAAAGACATCATGAACATGCCGGTCTGAGCGCGGCTCTCCCCACCCCGCATTCCCGATAGCGAGCACCCTCCATGGCAGACGGCGGCATGACTCCCACCGAACCGAAGGTCGACGGCGACCGCCCCGCCGCGCGCCTGGACCTGCGCGACATCGCACGCAGCCCGGCCTCGCGCCAGCTGATGCTGCTGGTCGGCGTGGCGCTGGCGGTGGCGATGGGCGTGGCGGTGGTGCTGTGGTCGCGTTCGCCGAACTACGGCCTGCTCTATGCCGGGCTGGACCAGAAGGACGCCGCCGCGATCACCCAGGCGCTGCAATCGACCAATACGCCTTACACGCTGAGCGCCGACGGCGGCTCGATCATGGCGCCGCAGTCGCAGCTGGCCTCGATCCGACTGCGCCTGGCCGGGCAGGGCCTGCCGCAGGGCAGCTCCAATTCGACCACCGTGCCGGGGGCCGATTCGCCGTTCGGCATGAGCGACCTGGCCGAGCGCACGCGCTACCAGCAGATGCTGGAGACCGACCTGGGCAACACCATCGCCGGCCTGCAGTCGGTGCGCTCGGCGCGCGTGCACCTTGCGCTGCCCAAGCCCTCGGCCTTCATCCGCGACAACCACCAGGCCAGCGCCTCGGTGCTGGTGTCGCTGTTCCCGGGCCGCCAGCTCGATGCCAGCCAGGTGGCGGCGATCGTGCACCTGGTCTCCTCCAGCGTGCCGGACCTCGATCCCAAGCAGGTCTCCGTGGTCGACCAGCAGGGACAGCTGCTGACCGGCGATGCGCCGGACAGCGCCGCGTCGGTGGGCGATACCCGCCTGCGCCTGGCCACGCGCATCGAGAACACCTATGCCGAGCGCATCGAGGAGCTGCTGACCCCGCTCGTGGGTCCCGGCAAGGTGCGCGCGCAGGTCTACGTCGACCTCGACTTCAGCCAGACCGAGAAGGCGTCGGAAACCTACAACCCCGATCACTCCGCGCTGCGCAGCGAGCAGACCAGCAGCGAGCAGCGCACCGATGCCGTTGCGGGCAACGGCGTGCCGGGCGCGCTGAGCAACCAGCCGCCGAATACCCCGGCCCAGCCCACCGCGGCCAATCCGCAGGCCGGTGCGGCCGCGGCTAGCGCTGCCACGGCGAAGACCGCCACGAGCACGCCCACCGAGAGTTCTTCCAGTGCGACCCGCAACTTCGAACTGGATCGCACCATCAGCCACGTCACCGACCCGGCCGGCCGCCTGGCCCGACTGAGCGTCGCGGTGGTGGTCGACAACAAGACCGTCGGTACGGGCAAGGATGCCAAGAGCGAGCCGTTCAGCCCCCAGGAGCTGGCTCACCTGACCGACCTGGCCAAGAACGCGGTCGGTTTCGATGCCGCACGCGGCGACACCGTGAGCGTGGTCAACCAGCCGTTCCACCGCGACCCGGTCGCCGACGACACCACCGAGCCATCGACACCGTTCTGGCTGCGCCCCGGCATGCTCGACCTGATCAAGCAGGGCGGCGGCATCCTGGTCGCGCTGCTGGTGGCCTTCGGCCTGCTGCGACCGCTGCTCAAGAGCCTGACCCGCGGCCCGTCACGCCAGGGCGAGCCGGCCCATGCGCTGCCCTCGCCGATGCCGAAAGTTTCCGTGCAGATAGCCGATATCCCGGAGGACGAACCGGCCCGCATCGGGCAGGCGATTGCCTACGAGCAGAAGATCAACATGGCCAAGCGCATGGTGAGCGAGAACCCCAAGCAGGTCGCGCAGGTGGTCCGCAACTGGGTGGGCGACAATGGCTGAGCAGGTTTCCGATGGCGCCCGCCAGGCCGCGATCCTGCTGCTCACGCTGGGCGAGCAGGATGCCGCGGAGGTGCTCAAGCACCTGTCCGCGCGCGACGTCCAGGCCGTCGGCTCGGCCATGGCCGGACTCACCAGCGTCACCCGCAACGAAGTCGAGAGCGTGCTCAACCGGCTCAACGAGGACGTCGGCCACCAGACCGCGCTCGGCGTCGGCACCGAGGAGTACATCCGCAAGATCCTCACCAACGCGCTGGGCGAGAGCAAGGCGGGCGGACTGATCGACCGCATCCTGCTCGGTCGTTCCAGCAAGGGCCTTGAGTCGCTCAAGTGGATGGAGAGCCGGGCGATCGCCGAGCTGATCAACCTGGAGCATCCGCAGATCATCGCCCTGGTGCTGGCGCACCTGGAGCCGGACCAGGCCGCCGAGGTGCTCGGCTACCTGCCGCCGCGCTCGCGCTCCGACGCGATCATGCGCATCGCCACGCTCGATGGCGTGCAGCCGCACGCACTCAACGAACTGGACGAGATCATGGAACGCCAGTTCTCCGGTAGCTCCAACAAGCTCAAGTCGGCCAGCGTGGGTGGCCTGAAGGCGGCCGCGGACATCCTCAACTCGATGGAGACCAGTCGCGAGGCCGAGCTGATGTCGGCGATCCGCTCGCAGGACGCCAGTCTCGGCGGCAAGATCGAGGAGCTGATGTTCGTTTTCGACGACCTGGTCGAACTGGACGACCGCGGCATGCAGACGCTGCTGCGCGAAGTGCCGTCGGCGCGCCTGACGGTGGCGCTGAAGGGAGCCGAGCCGGCGATCCGCGAAAAGATCTTCGCCAACATGTCCAAGCGCGCCGCCGACATGCTGCGCGACGACCTGGAAGTGTCCGGTCCGGTGCGCGTGAGCGAGGTCGACGCCGCGCAGAAGGAAGTGCTGATGATCGCCCGTCGCCTGGCCGACGCCGGCCAGCTCACCCTCTCCGCCGGCGGAGATGACTTCGTCTGATGGCCGCGCAGATCATTCGCGACGCAATCGCGGGATTCCAGCGCTGGGAGCTGCCGCCGGTGCTGGATCGCCTGGCCGCCGAACCTACCGCCGAAGCGGGCGGCCCGCCCACCGTGGCCGAACTGGAAGCGCTCGAGCGCCAGGCGCGCGAGGAAGGCTATGCCGCCGGTCGCGCCGAGGGGCTGGCCGACGCGGCGCGCGAGCGCGAGGCCATGGTGCGCCGGCTCGAGGCGCTGCTGGAGGCCGCGGCACGTCCGCTGGACGCGCTCGACGAGGCGACCGAGCAGGAACTGGCGCGACTGGCTGCGGTGATCGCCCGTCGGGTGGTCGCGCACGAGCTGGCCACCTCGCCCGCGCTGATCGTGCAGGCCGTGCAGCAGGCGGCGCGCGCGTTGCCTGCCGCGACCCGGGAGGTGCGCGTGCGCGTGCATCCGGACGACCTTGCCGTGCTGCGCCAGCACGAGGTGGCCGAAGAACACTGGCAGCTGCTGCCGGATCCGGCGCTCGCGCCGGGAGATTGCCTGCTCGAGAGCGACCGGTCGCGGCTGGATGCCCGGGTCGAGACGCGCCTGGCGGCGGTGGTCGACGCGGTGCTGGGCATCGGTTCGGACGACGACGGCGACGACGAGGTGACGGCATGAAGGCAGTCGCGCGGACCGGCACGGTGATTCCGATGAACTCGCATCCGGCCACCCTGCGGCATCGCGCCGTGCATGGCGCCGCGCAGCCGGCCGCCGAATGGGTGGAACTGGCCGAACTGCCGGGTGATCCCCGCCTGGGCAGGCGCATCGCCCGTCGCGACGCGCGTGCCGGCGATGTGCAATCGAGCGTGCGGGTGACGGTGTTCCTGCGCCTCGTCTTTTTTCGCAGGCTGTGGCGCCGCTGGCGCCTCGGTCTCTCCTCTTCGCGCCGCTGGTGGGCGCCCGCGAAGCCGACCGCCCCGTTTGCTTCCCCCGACGGCGTGGCAGGTTGGCCCAAGCGATCCCCCCGTCCCGCGGGTGTCCATCCGCGGCGCGATTTTCTTCCGGCTCCGGCGCGTCGTAGGCCGTTTCGCGACGGGAGTTCCCGGTGAGCACGGACCTGGCGGCGCTGCGCAACGAGCGCTGGCGCGAGCGCCTGGCCAGGCGCGGCCGCCGCGCCGAGCTGGCGCACACGCTGGTCGTGGAGGGCCGGCTGCGCCGTGTGGTCGGCCTCACCCTCGAGGCGGAGGGCTGCGAGGCCGCGCTGGGTTCGCGCTGCCTGGTGGATGCGGCCGACGGCGACCAGCTCGACACCGAGGTGGTCGGCTTCGCCGACGAGCGACTGCTGCTGATGCCGGTGGGTGAGATGCACGGCGTGCTGCCGAATGCCCGCGTGCGTCCGTGTGCCCATGCCGGTGGCCTGCCGGTGGGGCAGGGCTTGCTTGGACGGGTGATCGGCGCCGACGGCCTGCCGCTGGACGGCATGGGTCCGCTGGACACCGACGAGCAGGCCTCGCTCAAGGCCGAGCCGATCAACCCGATGGAGCGCAAGCCCATCGACACCCGGCTGGACACCGGCGTGCGCGCGATCAACGCGCTGCTCACCGTCGGCCGCGGCCAGCGATTGGGCCTGTTCGCCGGCTCCGGCGTCGGCAAGTCGACGCTGCTCGGCATGATGACCAAATACACCGACGCCGACGTGGTGGTAGTCGGGCTGATCGGCGAGCGCGGCCGCGAGGTGAAGGAGTTCGTCGAGCACACGCTGGGCGTGGAAGGACGCCGCCGCGCGGTGATCGTCGCCGCGCCGGCCGATGCGCCGCCGCTCAAGCGCCTGCGTGGTGCGCAGTACGCCACCGCGATCGCCGAATGGTTCCGCGACCGCGGCCTGCGCGTGCTGCTGCTGATGGATTCGCTCACCCGCTACGCCCAGGCGCAGCGCGAGATCGCGCTGGCGATCGGCGAGCCGCCGGCGACCAAGGGCTACCCGCCGTCGGTGTTCGCGATGCTGCCGGCGCTGGTCGAACGCGCCGGCAACGATGCCGAGGGCCGCGGCTCGATAACTGCCTTCTACACCGTACTGACCGAAGGCGACGACTACCGCCACGATCCGATCGCCGATTCCGCGCGCGCGATTCTCGACGGCCACATCGTGCTCTCGCGCGACCTGGCCGAGGCCGGGCATTACCCGGCGATCGACATCGAGGCATCGATCAGCCGCGTGATGCCGGCGGTGGTGCGCCGGGAACACCTGCGCGCGGCCCAGCGTTTCCGCCAGATCTACTCGGCCTACCGCCAGCAGCGCGACCTGATCGCGGTGGGTGCCTACCAGAAGGGCTCCGATCCGCAGGTCGACCACGCCATCGCGATGTGGCCGCGGCTGCGCGCGTTCCTGCAGCAGGAGGTCGACGAGCCGATGACCCTGGCCCGGGGCATCGAGGCGCTGTGTGCGCTCACCGGCGAGGGTGACGCGTGAGGTCGCGTGCCGATCGGCTGCAGCCGGCGGTGGACCAGGCGCAGGAGCGCCGCGATCACGCCATGCAGCGGCTCGCCGAACAGCAGCAGAAGCTGGCGCGCGCCGAGCACCAGTTGGAGGAGCTCAAGCGCTACCGGCACGACTACGCGGCGGGACAGGACGGTGGCATGAGCGTGCAGGCGCTGCTCAACCGCCAGCAGTTCATCGACCGCATCGACCAGGCGATCGCCCAGCAGGTGACCGAGGTGCAGCGCCAGCAGCGTCACCTCGACCATGCGCGGAGCCACTGGCGCGAGGCGCACGCGCGCGAGAAGGCGCTGGACAGCGTGGTCAACCGTTATCGCGAGGCCGAGCGCAAGGCCGAGGATCGGCGTGAGCAGTCCGACGTGGACGAGCGCATGCAGTATCGGCGGCCGACCGGTCTCACCCGTTGAACGATGGTTTCGATGTTTGGCGCGAACCTTGCTGCCTAACCAGCATCACGTCGCCCGCGACGAATTTCCGACGAGGTCACCATGCCCGCCACCGCACCGCTTCCCATGATTTCCGTGGCATCGCCCCATCCCGCCGGCCCGACCAGCGAACCCCGTGCGGGCTCCGGCGACTCGGCCCGCGTCTTCGACAGTCACCTGGATGCCGCACGCCAGCAGCAGTCCGGATCGAACGCGCCGGCGGCTACGCCCGCACCGTCCGATCATCCTGACGCCAACAGCAAGCAGGCATCGAAGGACACGAACGGCCAGGCGGCGGCGACCGATGGCAGCGGCACCCCGGCGGACGAGGCCGCAAAAGGGACCTCCGCCGTTACGGCTTCGCTGGCCAGCGGCGCCAAGGCCGTGGCCGCATCCGGTGCCGGTGACCCTTCTGCTCCATCGGACAAGCCCGCGGCGCACGGCGAGGATTCGTCCACGCCAGACGCCAGCTCGGTGGCCGGCGCCATGCTCGCACTGCTGGGCCAGGCCATGCCGGCCAACGCTTCGGCCGCCACCGGCGGCGCGGCCAAGGTGATGGCGGCCAGTATCCTCAAGGCCTCGCTGGGCGGCTCGCCCGCGGCAGACCCGCTCACGCCGGGTGGCTCCGATCCGGCGGCAGCGACGACGACCGACGGCAGCGCAACGGCCGGAACCACCCCGGCTGCGGGCGGAGCCGTTCCGGGGCCTCAGGGTCTGGCCGCCTTCAACGATCTCTTCGCGGCAGGCTTGCCCAAGTCCGCTGCGCGGCAGGACGACAAGGCCAGCGTCGACGCGCTGGCTGGACTGATGCAGGCGACCGCGCAGGTGACGGCGGCGCCGCAGGCAGTGGCGCCGCACGCGCTCACCATCACCAGCCAGGTCGGCAGCAGCGACTTCGCCCAGCAGCTCGGCCAGCAGGTGGCCTGGCTGGGCGGGCAGGACATCAAGCAGGCGCGGATCAAGTTGCATCCGGAAGAACTTGGCTCGCTCGACGTGAAGGTGAGCGTGCAGCACACCGGCCAGGTCGACGTGAGCTTCGCCGCCCAGCATCCGGCGACCGTGCACGCCCTGCAGCAGACCCTGCCGCAGCTGGACGCGCTGCTCGCCCAGCAAGGGCTCTCGCTTGGGCAGGCGCATGTCGGTCAGCAGTCGGCCGGTGGCGGCGATACCGGTCGCCAGAGCTCCTCCTCGGGCATGGCCGGTGACCCGACGGATGCGGCCATCGGCGAGGTGGGCGCAGCGCCGGCGACGATCAGCGCGATCGGCCTGCTCGACGCTTTCGCCTGATTCCTGCCCAGCGCGCGACGGTCCGGCTCGCCGGCGTGTGCGGGGAGTCGGGCAGGGTGAGGACTACCGTGGCCGCGGCCGGCACAGCGGCGACCGGATGGCCGCCCGTCCCGGCAGGGCGACGAGGTTGACGCGCGGAAAGGGGCGCTTCCGCGCCCAGCGGGTCATGGCCTCCTGCGGTGAGACGTCCCACCCGGCCCGAAAGGGGGGCGACATCGCCGGTGGACGCTAGACTGTGCGACTGCGCAACGCGAAGGACTTCACGACGATGCAACTCGATCTGGCCGGCATGAGTGCCGACGAGGCCTATCGCTGGCTCACCGCCACCGTCACACCGCGACCGATCGCCTGGGTCTCCAGTGTCTCGTCCGCTGGGGTGGCCAATCTGGCGCCCTTCAGTTTTTTCCAGGTGATCTGCGACCAGCCGCCGACGCTGATGGTCAACGTCGGACTCAATCCGGGTGGTCGGCTGAAGGACACCCTGGTCAATGCCCGCGAGACCGGACAGATGGTGATCCATCTGGTCAATGCGGCGCTGGCGCCGACCATGAACGAGACCGCTGCCACGCTGCCGCCCGAGGTCAGCGAGATCGAACGATTCGGCATCGCCACGGTGCCGGGCACCCGCGTGGCCGTGCCGCGCCTGCCGCAGGCGCCGGTGGCGTTCGAGTGCGAGGTGGCCGGCATCACGCCGTACCCGGCGGAGAACCCGCGCCACTTCCTGATCTTCGCGCGCGTGCTGCTGGCCCACATCGACGACGCGGTGATGGCCGACGAGCGTCATGTCGACCCGGCCAGGCTCGATCTGGTCGGCCGACTCGGTGGGCTGTGGTACTCGACCACGCGTGACCGTTTCCCGATGAAGCGCCCGCCCTAGAGGCGACCGGAACGCGCCGCAGGCGCTCAGGCGCGGATGCGCTCCAGCCCCGCGCCGGCCAGTACCTCGTCCCACGGAAACCGCGGACCGGGATCGCGCTTGCGCGGTACCTCCAGCGACGGATCATCGCTGGCCGGCACGCGGGCGATGTCCAGATCCTCATGGCCGGCGATCTGCCGCAGCGCCGGAAACTCGTCGCGCAGCCGCGCCAGCAGCGCCTTCAGGGCCTCGATCTGCGCGGGCGGATACGGTTCGTCCATCGTCTGGTGACGCGAGTCGAACCAGTCCGGATAGCGCCCGGTGTTGACCAGCTCGATGCCGATCGATGCCGGGTTGTAGCCGCGCACGTGGTGCGCCACGCGGGTGCCGGGTACGTAGCGTTCGATGCGGCCGTCGCGGTCGACGTAGTAGTGGCCGCTGTTGCCGGTGCCGCTGTCGTGCAGCACGCGCTCGCCGTATTCGCGGGCCATCGCCAGGTCGGGCAGCTCGGTGCAGTGGATCACTACCAGGGTGACGGCGTCGGCCGGGCGCGCTTCGAGGCGGTCGACGTAGGGCAGGAAATGGTCGTGGACGGTGACGGGCATGCGCGGGAGTCTCGCACGGTGCCGCGGTATCATGAACGACCCGCCACGCCGAGCCGCCGCCATGCGCCCCCCGATCATCCTCTCGCACGGTGCCGAATCCGGTCCCGACGCCACCAAGGTCAGCGCGCTGGCCGGGCTGGCCGAATCGCTCGGCTGGTCCACCCTGCGTCCCGACTATCGCGAGGATGACGCGCTCGGCCTGGCCGGCTCGGTCGTCCCCCGCCTGGCGCGGCTGGAGGCGGCGATCCAGGCGCAGCCGGTGCCGCCGGTGCTGGTCGGTTCCAGCATGGGCGCCTTCGTCTCCGGGCTGGCCTCGCTCGAGCGACCGGTGGCCGGGCTGTTCCTGATGGCCACGCCCGAGTCCATCCCCGGTTGCGAGGTGGATTTCGACGTCTCGCCCGACGTGCCCACCGTGCTGATCCACGGCTGGCGCGACGAACTCTGCCCGCTGGACGACATGGTCGCGTTCGCCGGGCGGCGCCAGCTGCCGCTGCTGATCCTGGACGACGACCATCGCCTCTCCAACAGCGTGGATGCCGTCGCCGGCCAGTTCCGGCTGTTCCTCGAGCAAGTGGCGGGCCGCGCATGACCGTGTTCTTCGCCAGTTGCCCGAAAGGCCTGGAATACCTGCTGAAAGACGAACTGGCCGCGCTCGGTGCCGGAGACGTGCACGAGGCGCTCTCGGGCGTGCGCTTCACCGGCACGCTGGAGACTGCCTACCGCGCCTGTCTGTGGTCGCGCCTGGCCAGTCGCGTGCTGCTGCCGCTGGCCGAGTTCGACGCGGCCACCGACGAGGCGCTGTATGCCGGCGTGCAGTCGGTGGACTGGTCCGCGCACCTGTCCGAGCGGGCCACCCTGGCGGTGGATGCGCACACCACGCAGAGCAAGCTCAACCACAGCCAGTTCCTCGCCCAGCGGGTGAAGGACGCGGTGGTCGACCAGTTCCGCCAGCGCACCGGCCAGCGCCCCGACGTGGTCACCGACGAGCCGGACGTGCGGATCAACGTGCGCCTGCGCCGCGACCGCGCCACGCTGTCGCTGGATCTATCCGGCAGTCCGCTGCATCGCCGCGGCTGGCGCGAGATGCAGGGCGAGGCGCCGCTGAAGGAAAACCTGGCGGCGGCGATGCTGCTGCGGGGTGGCTGGCCGCAGATCTACGCCGAAGGCGGCGCGCTGCTGGACCCGATGTGCGGCTCGGGCACGCTGCTGATCGAAGGCGCGTGGATGGCCGCCGACGTGGCGCCGGGCCTGCACCGTGAATACTTCGGTTTTCTCGGCTGGGCGCAGCACGACATCGCGCTGTGGAAGCGCCTGCACGAGGAGGCGCGCGCGCGCGCCGAGGCCGGCCTGCGCGGGCTGCGCGCCTGCTTCTTCGGCGCCGACGCCGACCCGCGGATGGTGCAGACCGCCAAGCGCAACGCGCAGGCCGCCGGCGTCGCCGGTTTCTTCACGCTGGACCGGCACGATGCCAGCCATGCCGCCCCGCCGCCCGACATGGCGCGCGGCCTGGTGATCACCAATCCGCCGTATGGCGAACGGCTGGGCGAGCGCGAGCAGATGCCGCAGCTGTACCGCGCGCTGGGCGAGACCCTGCGCGCGCACTTCGCCGGCTGGCGTGCCGCCGTGCTGGCCGGTGACGTCGAGCTGGGGCGGGCCATGCCGCTGCGCGCGGACAAGAAGTACACGCTCTACAACGGTGCACTGGAGACGGTGCTGCTGATCTTCGAGCTGCACGCCCGCGAGGCGGTGGTGCGCGAGGCGAAGCCGCTGTCGCCCGGCGCGCAGATGGTGAAGAACCGGCTGGAGAAGAACGTCCGCCACCTGCGCAAGCGGCTGGAGCGCGAGGGCATCCACTGCTGGCGCGCCTACGACCAGGATCTGCCGGAGTACGCCGCGGCCGTCGACGTCTACGGCAACGCGGGCGGCGAACGCTGGCTGCACGTGCAGGAGTACCGCGCGCCGGCCGATGTACCCGCGGCGGTGGCGCAGACCCGCCTGCGCGAACTGGTGCGCGTGGCCGGCGAGGTGTTCGAGGTGCCGCGCGACCATGTCGCGGTGAAGACCCGCGAACGCGGCAAGGGCGGCTCCAAGTACGGCCACTTCGACCAGCAGGGCCAGTTCGTCGAGGTGGAGGAGGGGGGGCTGCACTTTCTGGTGAACCTCACCGACTACCTGGACACCGGCCTGTTCCTCGACCACCGATTGGTGCGGGCGAAGCTGCGCGAGCTGGCCAAGGGGCGACGCTTCCTCAACCTGTTCGCCTACACCGCCACGGCCAGCGTCTATGCCGCGGCCGGCGGTGCACAGGACACCACCAGCGTGGACCTGTCGGCCACCTATCTGGACTGGGCCTCGCGCAATCTCGCGCTGAACGGCTTCAGCGGCACGCGGCACCGGCTGATGCAGGCCGATGCGATGGCCTTTCTGCGCGCCGACCGCGAGCGCTACGGATTGATCTACGTCGATCCGCCGACCTTCTCCAACTCCAAGCGCGCCGAGGATTTCGACGTGCAGCGCGACCACGTCGCCCTGCTGAACGCCTGCGGCGACCGGCTGGCCCACGGCGGCGTGATCGTGTTCTCGAACAATTTCCGCCGCTTCGCGCTCGATCGCGCGGCGCTGGAAGAGCGGTTCAGCATCGAGGACTGGAGCGGACCAAGCATCCCGTTCGATTTCGCCCGACGGGCGGACATCCACGGCTGCTGGTTGCTGCGCCTGCACGGTCCGTCGAACGAAAATCCGTGGGAAAGCGCAAGAATCAAACGCCGATGAATTTTCAGTGGCGATTAAGTGGCCGCAGCCGAGCATGGCCCCCAGGTTCAAAGGAGGTAGCTCGCATGACTGGCATCCTTGGCAAACAGAAAATTGCGGCCGCCGGCGTGATGATCGCCGCGGCGCTCGCCATGCCGTTCGCCGCCAGCGCGCACGACTGGGATCACGACGGCTGGGGTCACGGCTACCGCGGCGGCTATCACGGCTATCACGGTGGCTACTATCACGGTGGCTACCACCGCGGTGGTCACTGGGAAGGCGGTCGCTGGATCGCCGGTGCACTGGTGGCCGGCGCGATGGTCGGCCTGATCGATGCGGCGGTGAACCCGCGCCCGGTCTACTACGACGCCCCGGTGGTCTACACCCGCCCGCGCACCACGGTGATCTACGAAGATCGTCCGGTGGTCGAGCGGCGCGTGGTCACCCGCACCGTGGTCTACAGCGATCCGTACAACACCCGCTATATCCGTGACGACGGTGACGACGACGACGGTGACTGAGCCGTCGCACCCAGCAGACGACGTTACTATCGAGAACGCCCGGCCATGGCCGGGCGTTTTTTTGTATATGCCCTACGGCTTGGCGGTGGGCTGGTCGGCACCGCTGCCGCTGCGCCGGGCTCTCGCGGAAAGCCGGTCGAATTCCGCCTTGTCGACGATCCGCACCGACTGGATTGCGCATGGCGGCTGGTGGTACGAACCGACCGTCTCGCCCACTTCGCCGCAGATCCGGTACACGCCCAGTGCCCGGTTCGAAGGATTGGGACGGAAGATCAGCCCGGTCGGCGGTTGCCCCAGTCGCGGGCAGCGGGCCTGCAGGGTCACCACGTAGCGCTTGGGTCCGGTGCGCACCGTGGCGGTGCGGTCGTCGACGATGTGCCATTCGTTGATCTGGTCGACGCGCAGGCAATCGCCGAACGGCCGGATCGGCGTGCGTGCCGGTGTGGTTTCGGCGGTGACGGCGCCCACCGTCGACAGGGCCAGGACAAGGGCGATGGCCGTTCTCATGAGAGCACCTCGCGATCCGCTGGGAAGAGTGTGATGCATGCAACACCGGTGCGCATGCGCATGTCCACTATCCGCCATCGGCGTATCACAGGATCTGAACGTCCGGTGCCGGAAAATTCGGGTCCGGTTCCCTGCCCGGCATCCTGCATGCTCCTGTGCTTCGGCCGTTGTTCCTGCTCCCGCGCCCCCGGTATCCGGTGTTTCCCATGAGGATGCCGAGCCCGTCCGCCGACACGTCGCTCCGCATGCGTTTTGACCGCATCCGCCAGGTCACGGAGGCGCTGGCCGCGCCGCTGTCGGCCGAGGACCTGATGGTGCAGTCGATGCCCGATGCCAGCCCGGGCAAGTGGCACCTGGCGCACACCACCTGGTTCTTCGAGCAGTTCGTGCTGGCCCGGCGTCCCGGCTACGTGCCGCGCCATCCCGGCTGGATGGTGCTGTTCAACTCCTACTATCAGTCGGTCGGGCCGATGCACGCCCGGCCGCGGCGCGGCCTGCTGTCCCGGCCGTCGCTGAGCGAGGTGCTCGACTACCGGCGTTACATCGATGAAGCGGTGGGCGAATGGTTGGATGCCGGCGAGGATCCGGACCTCGTCACGCTGGTGGAGCTCGGCTTGAACCATGAACAGCAGCATCAGGAGCTCCTGCTCACCGACATCAAGCACGCCCTGTGGTGCAACCCGCTGCGGCCGGCCTATCGCCCGGACGGATGGATCGCCCGAGCGCAGGCGTCCCAGCCGCTGTGTTTCCTGGAAGGCAGGGAGGGCGTCGTTGGCATCGGCCACGAGGGCACAGGCTTCGCCTTCGACAACGAGACCCCCCGCCATCGCGCGTTGCTGCAGCCCCATGCGTTGGCCAACCGGCTGGTGACCAATGCCGAGTACCTCGCCTTCGTCCACGACGGCGGCTACCACGAGCCGGGTCTCTGGCTGTCCGACGGCTGGGCCGTGGTGCAGGCCGAGGCTTGGCAGCGACCGCTCTATTGGCAGGACGACCTGGCCAGCGAGTTCACCCTCGGCGGCGTGCAGCCGCTGGACCCCGAAGCCCCGGTGTGCCACCTGAGCTATTTCGAGGCCGACGCGTTTGCGCGCTGGGCCGAGGCGCGCCTGCCGACCGAAGCCGAGTGGGAGGCAGCGGCTGCTGCACTGCCGGTGCAGGGAAATCTGCAGGAGCAGGCCCACCTCCATCCGCAGGCCGCGCCCCCGGGCGAGGGACTGCGCCAGATGTTCGGCGACGTGTGGGAGTGGACCGCCTCGCCCTATGTCAGCTACCCCGGGTTCCGGCCGTTGCCGGGATCGCTGGGGGAATACAACGGCAAATTCATGAACGGGCAGTGGGTGCTGCGTGGTGGCAGTTGTGTCACGCCGTGCGACCACGTGCGCGCAAGCTACCGCAACTTCTTCCCCCCCCACGCCCGCTGGCAGTTCGCAGGGATCCGACTCGGAAAGGACTTATGAGCAGCACACCCCAGGCCACCTGGCTGCGCGACGACGACCGTCGACCCCCTGACAATTTCATCCTGGAAGTGGTGCAGCGCGGCCTGGCCGCGAGGCCGAAGCGCCTGCCGTCCTGGCTGTTCTACGACGAGCGCGGCTCGGAGCTGTTCGTGGCGATCTGCGAGCAGCCGGAGTACTACCTCACCCGCTGCGAGATCGCGCTGATGCGCGAGCACGGTGCGGAGATCGGCGCCGCGCTGGGGCCCGACGTACGGCTGGTGGAGTACGGCAGCGGGCATGCGATCAAGACCGACCTGCTGCTGGAGCACCTGGCGTCGCCGGTGGCCTACGTGCCGGTGGAGATCTCGCCGGAGCCGTTGCGACAGAGCGTAGAGCGCCTGGGCGCACGCTTCCCCGACGTCGCCATGCAGCCGCTGTGCGCCGACTTCACCCGCGCGCTGCGCCTGCCGATCGCGCCACGGGCGGCCCGCCGCACGGTGGTCTATTTCCCCGGCTCCACCATCGGCAATTTCGAGGCCGCCGACGCGGCCGCGCTGTTGCGCAAGATGCGTGGGGAGATGGGCGAGAGCGGCGGCATCCTGATCGGCGTGGACCTGAAGAAGGATGCCGCGCTGCTCGAGGCTGCCTACAACGACGCGGCCGGCGTCACCGCCGAGTTCACCCTGAACATGCTCGCCCACGTCAACCGGGCGACCGGCAGCGACTTCGACCTGCGCCGCTTCCGCCACCGCGCGCGCTACAACCCGATGGCCGGCCGCATCGAAACGCACATCCTCAGCCGCGAGGACCAGTCCGTGCGGGTGGGGCGCCAGCAGGTGCGCTTCCGCGAGAACGAGGCGATGCAGGTCGAATACAGCTGCAAGTACTCGCTGGAGGATTTCGCCGCGCTCGCCCGTCGCGCCGGGCTGGCGGTGCGCGAGGTCTGGTTCGATCCCGAGCGGATGTTCAGCGTGCAGTACCTGGTGCGCGCCTGAGGCCCTGCCGCGCGCATCACCTGCGGGACGTCGTGCGTATGCGTTGAGCCGTGGGCAGAGGCGGATCCCGACCGGAATCGCCCGACCCACCCCGGCGCCGTGCCGTTCCCCGCTGGAGCTCCCCCGCATGACCGTTTCCCCGTCCCCGCGCATCGCCATCGTCGGTGCCGGCATGGCCGGCCTGGCCTGCGCCCGCGAACTGCATCGACGCGGCCTCGCCCCGCAGGTGCTGGAAAAGAGCCGGGGGCTGGGCGGGCGGATGGCGACGCGGCGCACCGAGCGCGGCGACCGCTTCGATCATGGCGCGCAGTTCGTCACCGCCCGCGATCCGCGCTTCGCCGCCGAACTGCAGGCCCTGGCGCAGGCGGGCGCGGCGCGGCCCTGGGCACCGCGGCTGCCGGCCGGCAGCGAGGCGCCAAGGCGTCCCTGGTGGATCGGCACCCAGGGCATGCGTCCGCTGGTCGGCCCGCTGGCGGAGGCCCTCGAAGTGCGGCTGCAGGCGACGGTCACCGGGCTGTCGCGCCACGACGGACGCTGGCGGCTCGCGCTGGACGGCGGCGAGTACGTCGACGGGCTCGATGCGGTGGCGATCACCGCGCCTGCGCCCCAGGCCCGGGTGCTGCTCGAAGGGGCCGGGTCGCCGCTGGCCGCTGCACTGGACGCGGTGGAGACCGCGCCGTGCTGGGCGCTGATGCTGGCCTTCGGCACGCCGTGGGCGCTGCCGTTCGAGGCCGGGCGTGTGGAGGACGGCGGCCCGGTGGCGTGGCTCGCGCGGCAGTCGAGCCGGTTCGGCGGGGACGACGGCATCGACCGCTGGGTCGTGCATGCCTCGCCCGCGTGGAGCCGGGAGCATCTCGAGCGCACGCCGGAAGCGGTGGTGCCGCAGCTGCTATCCGCGCTGGCCTCGCAGCTCGGCACGCCGCCACCGCCATCCATCGTGGCGCAGGCCCACCGCTGGCGCTATGCGATGACCACCCGGCCGCTGGGCCAGCCGTTCCTTGCCGATCCCGCGGCGAGGCTGTGGGTCGGTGGCGACTGGTGCCTCGGCGCCCGCGTCGAGAACGCGTTCCAGAGCGGCGTCGCCCTGGCCGGATCGATCGCCGACGCGCTCGGCGCCTGAGTCCTCAGGCCGGTCGGCGCGCGCCCAGCAGCACCAGCACTTCCTGCGCGCTGCGGATGCGTTCGGTGGCGCCGGGCAGGTCGAGCACGACCTTGAGCTTGTCCTGGCCTTCCAGTTTGTAGACCCGCGGCAGGCTCTGGATCAGCTTGATGATCAGCAGCGGATCCACCTCGGGCTTCTCGCGGAACAGGATGCGCCCGCCGGTCGGGCCGAAGTCCAGCTTGCGGATGCCCAGCGGGGTGGCCATGAGTTTCAGCGTGGCCAGCGCGAACAGGTTTTTGGTCGGCTCGGGCAGCAGGCCGAAGCGGTCGATCATCTCCACCTGCAGGTCGCGCAGGTGCTCGTCGCTGCGCGCGCTGGCGATGCGCTTGTACAGCGTCAGCCGAGCGTGCACGTCGGGCAGGTAGTCGTCCGGGATCAGCGCCGGCAGGTGCAGCTCCACCTCGGTCTCGTGCTCGGAGCTGAGATCGAAGTCCGGCACCTTGCCGCTCTTCAGCGCGCGCACGGCGCGGTCGAGCAGCTCGGTGTAGAGACCGAAGCCGATCTCCTGGATCTGGCCGGACTGCTCGTCGCCCAGCAGTTCGCCGGCGCCGCGGATCTCCAGGTCGTGGGTGGCGAGGGTGAAGCCGGCGCCCAGTTCCTCCAGCGAGGCCAGCGCTTCCAGGCGCTTCTCCGCATCCGGCGTCATCGACTTGCGATCCGGCACCACCAGGTACGCGTAGGCGCGATGGTGCGAACGGCCAACGCGGCCGCGCAGCTGGTGCAGCTGGGCCAGGCCGAAACGGTCGGCGCGGTTGATGATGATGGTGTTGGCCGTGGGAATATCGATTCCCGTTTCAATGATCGTGGTGCACACCAGCACGTTGAAGCGCTGGCGGTGGAAATCCGCCATCACCTGCTCCAGCTCGCGCTCGGGCATCTGGCCGTGGGCGATGCCGATGCGCGCCTCGGGGATCAGCTCCTGCAGTTCGCGCGCGGTGCGCTCGATCGACTCGACCTCGTTGTGCAGGAAGTACACCTGGCCGCCGCGCGAGAGCTCGCGCTGGAACGCCTCGCGGATCGTCGCCGGGTCCCATGCCGCGACGAAGGTGCGCACCGCCATGCGGTGCGCCGGCGGGGTGGTGATCAGCGACAGGTCGCGCAGGCCGCTCATCGCCATGTTCAGCGTGCGCGGGATCGGCGTGGCGGTCATGGTCAGCAGGTCGACCTCGGCGCGCAGCTTTTTCAGCTGCTCTTTCTGCCGCACGCCGAAGCGCTGTTCCTCATCGACGATGACGAGGCCGAGGTTTTTGAACTTGACGTCCGGCTGCAGCAGCTTGTGGGTGCCGACGATCACGTCGATCTGGCCGTCGGCGAGGCGCTTGAGCGCCTCGTTCACTTCCTTGGTCGAGCGGAAGCGGGACAGCACGTCCACCTTCACCGGCCAGTCGGCGAAGCGGTCGGCGAAGTTGCGATAGTGCTGCTGGGCGAGCAAGGTGGTCGGCACCAGCACGGCGACCTGCTTGCCGGCGGTGGCCGCGGCGAAGGCGGCGCGCAGCGCCACCTCGGTCTTGCCGAAGCCCACGTCGCCGCAGATCACCCGGTCCATCGCGCGCGGCGCGGCGAGATCGGCGAGCACGGCTTCGATGGCCTGCTCCTGGTCCGGGGTTTCCTCGAACGGGAAGCTGGCGCCGAATTCCTCCACCAGCTGGCGGTCCACGGGCATCGACTCGCCGCCGCGGGCCTCGCGCTGGGCGTAGATCGCCAGCAGCTCGGCGGCGACGTCGCGCACCTTCTCGGCGGCCTTCCGGCGCGCGCGCTCCCAGGCGTCGCCGCCCAGCGAGTGCAGCGGTGCCAGTTCCGGCGCGGTGCCGGAGTAGCGGCTGACCAGGCCGAGCTGCGACACCGGCACGTAGAGCTTGTCGCCCTTGGCGTACTCGATGATCAGGAACTCGCCCTGCATGCCGCCGAGTTCCATCGACTCCAGGCCCTGGTAGCGGCCCACGCCGTGGTCGACATGCACGATGGGCGAGCCGATCGAGAGCTCGGTGAGGTCGCGGATGATCGCGTCCGGATCGCGCGCCTGGCCGCGGCGCCGCCGGCGCTCGCTGCGCACGCGCTCGCCGAACAGTTCGCGTTCGGTGAGCACGGTGATCGCGGGTTTGCTGAGCGCGAAGCCCTGTTCCAGCGGGGCGATGGTGATGCCGAACGATTCGTTGCCCTCGACGAAGCGCGACCAGCTCTCCACGCCCGCCGGTTTCAGTCCGGCGGCGGCCAACTGCTCGGCCAGCGCCTCGCGCCGGCCGGCCGAGTCGGCCGCCACCAGGGTCCGGCCCTTGTAGCTTTCCAGGAAGTGCCGCAGCGAGGTGCCGGGTTCCTCGCCTTTGCGGTTGAGCGGCACCTCGGGTGCCGGCTGGGTGCCCACGTCGACGCTGTGCTCATGGCCGGAGGGCACGATCTCCACGCGCAAGCGCTTGTTCCACTGTTCGCGCAGCTGTTCGGGCGAGAGGTACAGCTCGGCCGGCGGCAGCACCGGGCGCTCGATGTCGTGCGCGCGCTGGTCGTAGCGCTCGGCGGTCTGCGTCCAGAACTGCTCGGCCGCCTCGCCGGCGCCTTCGCCCAGCACGAACAGCGCGTCGCTGGCGAGGTAGTCGAACAGCGTGGCGGTCTGCTCGAAGAACAGCGGCAGGTAGTACTCGATGCCGCCGGGTGTCACACCCTCCTTCATGTCCTGGTAGATAGGGCAGCGGCGGATGTCGATCGGGAAGCGCTCGCGCAGGCGGGTGCGGAAATCCTTGGCGGCGTTCTCGGTGAGCGGGAACTCGCGGCCGGGCAGCAGCTCGACCTTCTCCACCGGCTGCTGCGATCGCTGGGTTTCCGGATCGAAGCTGCGGATCGACTCGATCTCGTCGTCGAACAGCTCGATGCGGTAAGGCTCGGCCGCGCCCATCGGGAAGATGTCGATCAGCGCGCCGCGCACGGCGAAATCGCCGGCCTCGGCCACCTGCGGCACGTAGCGGTAGCCGGCCGACTCCAGCCGACGCTGCTCGGCCATCAGGTCCAGCTTCTGGCCCTTCGCCAGCATCAGCCCGGCGCCGGTGATGTGGCTGCGCGGGGCGATGCGCTGCATCAGCGTGGCCACCGGCACCACCAGCACGCCGCGCGTCACCGACGGCAGCCGGTACAGCGTGGCGATGCGCTGGGAGACGATCTCCGAGTGCGGGCTGAAGATGTCGTAGGGCAGGGTTTCCCAGTCCGGGAAGTGCAGCACCGGCAGGTTGCCGGCGAACAGCTTCAGCTCGTCCTCCAGCGCCGAGGCACGCTGGGTGTCGCGCGTGACCGCCACCAGCAGGCCACTGTGCGAGCGCGCGGCCTCGGCGATCAGCAGTGCCCGTGCCGACCCGTGCGGCGGGGTCCAGAAGCGGCGCTGGCGCGGCGTGGTGGGGAGCGGCGGATGGCTGAGCGGGGAGGCGATGCTGCTGGGCATGGACTGGCGCGGGGCTCGTCGGGGCGCGGAGCGCGCGGATAAAGCACAGGATTGTAGCGTGGGTGGCCACGACCGCCGTCAGGCCCGTGTTGAAACGACGAAGCCCGCCGGGCGGCGGGCTTCTGGGAGCGATGCGCAGGACTTCAGAAGTGCAGCGAGATCTGCGTGGTCCCGGGCTCGTCCAGCGCCGGGCGGCGCTGGAAGCCGAGCTCGCGGCAGAGCTCCAGCATCGGCCGGTTCTCCAGCAGGACGTAGCCCCAGATCTCGTGCAGGCCGCGGCGGCGGCAGTCGTCGACCAGGCGCTGCATCAGCAGGGCGCCGAGACCGCGCCTTGCCCAGTCGTGCTCCACCAGTACCGAGAACTCGGCGCTGTTGGCCGCCTCGTCCACGTAGATGCGGCCTACGCCGCGCATCTCCGCCGGTTCCACCGCCTCGTCCATCAGCACGAAGGCGGTCTCCCTGGCCGGGTCGATGTTGCACAGGCGGTGCGCCATCGGTTCGGGCAGCTCTGACATCGCATGCAGGAAGCGGCGGCGGATGTCTTCCGGGGAGAGTCGGGTGAAGCAGCGTTTGAGTGCCGCCACGTCGTCGGGTCGGATGCCTCGGAGGAACAGGCTGCGACCGTCGCGGGTGCGCACCGGCTCGCCCAGGCTGGCCGTGGGAACGGCCTCCAGGCCGGGTGCGAAGCGCTCACGGCTGCGCGGCGGGACGATCATCTGCTGGGCGGGACGCATGCGGGGAAGGCAAGCTGCGTGTTCATGGCCATACTGTAGCGTATTTAGTGCGATGCAGCATGAATGCGGGCGGCACTGGTATGGCCGGACGCCTGGGGTGGAAGGCCATGTTGCGTCTCGGATTCCCGGGGTTCGTGCCATGATGGTCTGCTCCGGTCATGTCGCGCTGCGGCAACCCGCCACACATGGAGTCCGACGATGCCCCAGAGCCCGGCCCAGCTGTCGTTGCTGGTGAACGACTACGACGAGGCGATCGCCTGGTACACCGGCCGGCTCGGCTTCGCCTTGCGCGAGGATACGCCGCTCGGTGGCGGCAAGCGCTGGGTGGTGGTGGCACCGCCGGGCTCCGACGGCACCGGCCTGCTGCTGGCGCAGGCAACGACCGACGAGCAGCGCGCCGCGGTCGGCCGCCAGGCCGGCGGCCGGGTCTTCCTGTTCCTGCGCACGGACGACTTCTGGAGCGATTACCGTCGCATGCTCGCCGCGGGCGTCACGTTCCGCGAAGCGCCGCGCGAAGAGCCCTATGCCACCGTGGTGGTGTTCGAGGACCTGTACGGCAATCCGTGGGACCTGCTGCAGCCGAAGGGCTGAACGTCGCGCTCAGTCGGTGACGTCCGGCTCGAAGAAGCTCCAGCGGATCTCGCCGAACTCGGCCTTCATCGCCGCTTCCACGACGTTGATGGCGTCGATCAGGCCGCGGTCGGAGCTTGCCGGCTCCATCCTCGCCTTCACCGCCACCATCACGTCCGGACCCATCTGCAGGGTGATCAGGTTGAGCACCTCGGCCACTTCCGGGCGGCTCTTGAGGAAGGTGAGCATCTCGGCGCGGCGGCGCGGTTCCACGCCCTGGCCGATCAGCAGCGCCTTCACCTCCACCGCCAGGGCGACGGCGACGAGCAGCAGCAGCACGCCGATCGCCAGCGTGCCCAGCGCGTCGAACATGAGGTTGCCGGTGAGCATGGTGGCACCCACCGCCAGCGCGGCCAGGCACAGGCCGATCAGGGCGGCCAGGTCCTCGCCGAAGATCACCAGCAGCTCGCTGGAGCGGGTCTCGCGGAACCAGGTCCACAGCGGCTGCTCGCCCCGTGCCTTGTTCACTTCCTGCAGGCAGCCGCGCATCGAGATGCCCTCGGCGACGATGCCGAACACCAGCACCCCCAGCGCCACCCACGGCCAGCGCAATGGCTCGGGATGGCCGAGTTTGTGCACGCCCTCGTAGACCGAGAACATGCCGCCCACGCTGAACAGCAGGATCGCGACCAGGAACGACCAGAAGTACATCGCCCGGCCCCAGCCGAGCGGGAATTCATCCGACGGCGGGCGCCTGGCCTGGCGCACGCCGAGCAGCAGCAGGCCTTGATTGCCGCAGTCGGCCAGCGAGTGCACCGCCTCGGCCAGCATGGCGCCGGAGCCGGTCACCAGGGCGGCCACCAGCTTGGACACGAAGATCGCGAAGTTCGCGCCGAGCGCGAGGAAGATCGCCTTGAGCGAATTGGCGTGGCCGGACATGCGGGTGTTCCATCACGGGTCGGGCCGCACAGTGTAGCGGCGCCGCAAATCCCTGCGGCGCCGCGCGGGCGCTCAGTGGATGCCGACGCCCACGCCGATGCCGAAATGCACGTTGCTGCGGCCGGACTGCAGTTCCTGCTGTGTCCAGCGATGGGCCTGATCCACCTTCACCAGCGGGAACACGTAGCTGGCCTCGCCCACGTTGCCGGCGCGGCTGCCGGCCAGCGTGCCGGTCAGTGTGACCAGCGCGCCTTCGGGGTAGTCCATCGGCTCGACGAAACCGTTCATCACCGCGATGAAGCGGCCGTTGCCGCTGTCGCCGACCTGCGGGCGCTGCGAGCTGTCCAGCGGGAAGGCCAGCACTTCGATCTCGCTGCGGTCGGCCAGGTTGTGCACGGCGACGATGCGACCACCCCAGATCACGCTGCCGTTGGCGTAGCGCTCCGGTGTGCGTGCCACCTGGAACGGCACTGCCGACACCATGTTCGGTCCCGGCTTGTAGATCGGCGCGGGCGCGCACGCGGCCAGGGCCAGCAGGGTCAGCGGGGCGAGCAGTCGTGACAGGGGACGGACGAGGCGACGCATGGCGAGCTCCGGAGCGTGGGCGCGAAGGTTGCCGCGGTGGGCCGGGAGGGCGCCGCGACGGCAGCGCGAGCTTAGCGCGGACGGCCTGGACGTGGCGCGGGCGCGCGGGTCTTCGGTGCCGGTTCCGTGCTGTCGTTCACCAGCCAGTCCAGCTGCCAGCGCGCCGGCTCACCCTGGCCGAGCAGGCGGGCCATCGCGCGCAGCGGCTCGCGCAACACCTCGTCCAGGTTCCACGGTGCATTGAGCACCACCATGCCCGAGCCATTGAGGCGCAGCGGCGAGTCGTCCGGGTGCACCAGCAGCTCGGCGCGCAGCACGCGCCGCGCCATGCCGTGCTGCAGGCCGCGCAGGAACGGCTGCACCTGGCTGCGTAGCTTGATCGGGTACCACACGGCGTAGACGCCGGTCGGCCAACGCGCCAGCGCAGCCTTCAGTGCCTGGTCGATTACGCGGTACTCGGCGTCCTGCGCCTCGTAGGGCGGGTCGATCAGCACCAGTCCGCGCTTCTCCTGCGGCGGCACCAGCGCCTTCAGCGCCTCGTAGCCATCGCGATGGTGCACGTGCACGCGGCCGTCGCGCGCGAACAGCTCGCGCAGGCGCGCCGCCTCCTCGGGATGCAGCTCGCACAGGTGCGCGCTGTCGCCCTCGCGCATCGCGCGGGCCGCCTGCAGCGGCGAGCCGGGATAGAGCTTCAGGCCGTCCTCGTTGCCGGGCAGGGCGAGGATGCCATCCAGCCAGCGGCGCAGCAGTGGCGGCAGCGTGGCCGACTGTCCGTTGTCCGCCCCGAGGTCGGGAAACAGCAGGCGGCGGATGCCGTCGCGGTACTCGCCGGTCTTGCCGGCCTCCCTGCCTTCCAGCGCGTAGCAGCCGCTGCCGGCGTGGGTGTCGATGTAGGCGAACGGCGTGTCCTTGGCCTCCAGCGCCTCGACCAGGGCCAGCAGCACGACGTGCTTGAGGACATCGGCGAAGTTGCCGGCGTGGTAGGCGTGGCGATAGTTCATGGCGGGCACGTCGGGCAGGGCGCCCGATTATAGGCCCGACGTCACTCCACCACGCTGTGGCTCTCGGCGGTGCCCAGCAGTTCGGGCTGGCTGGCTTCGTCGCGGCGCCGGTGCAGCAGCGGATGGATGAACACCGCGGCGATGATCACGGTGACGCCGATGTAGAACCAGGCGTGCAGTTCGCGCTGCTCGCCGAGCAGCGCGATCGCCAGCACGATCGAGTACACCGGCTCCAGGTTGGTCACCATCTGCACGCCGAAGGCGGTGAGGTGGCGCAGCGCCACCAGCGCTAGCGCGAACGGCAGCAGGGTGCAGCCGAAGGAGAGCGCCAGCAGCAGCAGCGTATCGTGCAGCCCCGGCACCTCGAAGGCACTGCCGGCGGGGGGCAGCAACGGGGCGAGCAGGGTGAGGAACAGCGTGCCGGTGCCCAGCTCCAGGCAGGTGACGGTGAGCGGATCGCCGTGCTCCACCAGCCGCTTGTTGAACGAGCCGAACAGCGCCACGAACAGCGCCGACAGCGTGCCGACCGCGATGCCTAGGCGCATGCCGTGCGGCACGCCGCCGACCACCATCGCCACGCCGGGCACCACCGCCACGGCGATGAGCAGCTCGCGCGGATCGAAGCGACGCTTCGCGATCCACGGCTCGATGAAGGACAGGAACACCGGCCCCAGTGCGATGCAGGTGGCGCCGACCGACGCGTTGGACAGCTTGATCGCCGCGTAGAAGGTGAGCCAGTGCAGCGACACCAGCACGCCGATGCCGGCATAGGCCCAGCGCAGCCGGGACGGCATCGCGCGCAGGCCGCGCCACACCCGTGGCACCAGCAGCAGGGCACCGGACACCAGCAGCATGCGCCACCACACCAGAGGCAGCGCGGGCAGCGTAATCAGCTTGCCGAGGATGGCGGTGAAGCCCCACAGCAGGACACAGAAGTGGATCTGCAGACGGGCCAGGCTGACGGGCTGCATGGGGCGGGGCGGCGTGGGGGAGGTGCGCCATTCTAGCGACGCGCCCGGCGGTTTATGGCACGTGCGCGGTCAGTGCTTCGAAGCGCCGTACCCACCCGCACGTCCAGTGCGCATCGATGGAGCTAAGGATCGGCGTGCGTGCGGGCTCGTCGATGCGAGCTCACTCCTCACGTCCTGAGGCAATCTCGCTGGCGGCCCGCTCAAGGATCTTCGCCACGCGCTGGCCCTCGGCTTTGTTCCAGTCGGTGCCGCGCATCAGCAGCGCGTGCTTGAGCGCGTGCATCGCCTTGTGCACGGCTTCCGGCATCGCGGCGCGGGCGGCCATGCGGGCGGTGTGGCGGGTCTGCTCCATCACCGCCTCGACGGCGGTGCGGTTCTCGTCGAGGAAGGCGCGGCCGTCACCGGTGATCGCGTAGCGCTTGCGGCCGCCGGCCTCCGGTTGCACCTCGGCGTGACCGATCTCCTCCAGCATGGTCAGGGTCGGGTAGATCGCGCCGGGGCTGGGGCTGTACTGGCCGTTGAACATCTCCTCGATGGTGCGGATCAGCTCGTAGCCGTGGCGCGGCTGTTGCTCGATCAGGGCGAGCAGCAGCAGGCGCAGGTCGCCGTGGCCGAACATGCGGCCGCCGCCACGCCGGCCACCGCCGCGCAGGCCGCCACCCAGCTCCGCGAACGCATCGCCGCGGTCGCCGCCGAACGGGCGGCCGCGCCAGCCGTGGCGGCTGGCTTCGCGAAGGTGCTCGCGGGCATGGTCGAAGAAGCCGCGCCAGTCGCCGCGGTGGAAGGCGTGTTGGCCTTGATGGCCCTGTCGGTCACCGCGGAAGCCGTGCTGATGGCATCGCATGATGTATCTCCGATATATCGTTATTGACGATGAAAAGATATATCGCAAGAATATCGAAAGACAAGCCCCGCCCCTCCGGCACCGATCCGAAGGCGGGTGTTCCGCTTCCATCCTTGCAAGGAGCATCGATGCCTCCTCCCGGTCATGGCATGGGGCGCGGCCGCCACCAGCCGCCGCCCGCACCCAAGAGCCTGCGCGAGCGCTTCGCCGCCCTGCGCAACGTGCCCGCCTTCCTGCACAGCATCTGGACCACCAGCCGCTGGATGACCCTCACCAGCGTGCTGCTTCGGCTGGTGCGCGCGCTGCTGCCGGTGGTCACGCTGTACGTCGGCAAGCTGATCGTCGACGAGGTGGTGCACCAGGTCCGGCTCGGCGGCTTCCGTGGCGATCTCACCGCGGCGCTGCATGACGGCCGCTTCGATCATCTCGCCGCGCTGCTGGCGCTGGAGTTCGCGCTGGCGGTGCTGGCCGACCTGCTCGGCCGCGTGGTGGCGATGGTCGACTCGCTGCTCGGCGAGCGCTATGCCGATATCACCTCGATCCGGCTGATGGAGCACGCCGCTTCGCTCGACCTGGAGGACTTCGAGGACGCCGACCTGCAGGACCAGCTCGACCGCGCGCGGCGGCAGATCGCCGGACGCAGCTCGCTGCTCTCGCAACTGCTGCAGCAGGCACAGGACGCGATCACCCTGGTCAGCTTTGCGGTGGGTCTGGCCGTCTACGCGCCGTGGCTGATCGTGCTGCTGGCGGTGGCGCTGGTGCCGGCCTTCCTCGGTGAGTTCCACTTCAATGCGCAGAGCTACGCGGTGAACTACCAGTGGACGCCGGAGCGGCGCGAGCTGGATTACCTGCGCATGGTCGGCGCCAGTGCGTCCAACGCGAAGGAGGTGAAGAGCTTCGGCCTCAACCGCTTCCTGATCGACCGCTACCGCGTGCTGTCGCAGTCGATCTACCAGGCCAACCGCCGCATCGCGCTGCGCCGTGCCAGCTGGGGCGGGCTGTTCACCACGCTGGGCACGCTGGGCTACTACGCGGCCTACGCGTTCATCGCCTGGCGCACGGTGACCGGATCGTTCTCGATCGGCGACCTGACCTTCCTCTCCACCTCGTTCCGCCGCCTGCGCACGCTGCTGGAAACCCTGCTCACCGGCTTCTCGCAGGTGGCCGGCCAGGCGCTGTACCTGGACGACCTGTTCTCGTTCTTCCGGATCCAGCCGGAGATCCTCTCGCCGCCGAACCCGCGACCGTTCCCGCGGCCGCTGCGCGAGGGCTTCGTGTTCGAGGACGTGGGCTTCCGCTACCCGGATGCCGAGCGCTGGGCGGTACGCCACCTGAGCTTCACCCTGCGTGCCGGCGAGGTACTGGCGCTGGTCGGCGAAAACGGCGCCGGCAAGACCACCCTGGTCAAGCTGCTGTCGCGCCTGTACGACCCGGACGAGGGGCGCATCCTGCTCGACGGCCACCCGCTGGCCGAGTACGACCTGGAAGACCTGCGGCTGAACATCGGCGTGATCTTCCAGGACTTCGTGCGCTATTACTTCAACGCCTCGGACAACATCGCGGTGGGGCGCATCGAGGCACGCTATGACGAGCCGCGCATCAGCGATGCCGCCCAGCGCAGCCTCGCCGACCAGGTGATCGGCAAGCTGCCCAAGGGTTACGCGCAGATGCTCGGCAAGCTGTTCAAGGGCGGCGTGGACCTGTCCGGCGGCGAGTGGCAGAAGGTCGCCATCGCCCGTGCCTACATGCGCGATGCGCCGCTGCTGATCCTCGACGAGCCCACCGCCGCGCTGGACGCGCGTTCGGAGTACGAGGTGTTCCAGCGCTTCAAGGAGCTGTCGCACGGCAAGACCGCGGTGATCATCTCGCACCGCTTCTCCACCGTGCGCATGGCCGACCGGATCATCGTGCTGGAGGGCGGCCGCGTGGCCGAGTCCGGCTCGCACGAGGAGCTGGTTGCGGCCGGCGGCCACTACGCCGAGCTGTTCGAGCTGCAGGCGGCCGGCTACCGCTGAGCAGCTCCCCCGGCCGGGCGATGCTGCATCGCGTCGGTACGCGCGGCGCGGAAAGTGCTAACAACGTCCGCGCGGCAGGATCGGGGGATTCGTAAAGTTCTGCCGCTGGCGACCGACAAGCGATGACAACGCGCGCTTCCGGCAATGGCCCGGAGGCGGATGGACGATGTCCCGCCGCTCGGCCGGTACATCCTCGCGACAGGACAAGGGCTGTCTCATGCGCATGTGGTGGATACCGTTGAAGGCTCGCATCCGGTCCCTGGCGACGGAGTTCGCCGGCCGGTTCCCCGGGGATTTCGCGTTGGAGCCGGGCAGGGTGGTCGCGATCGGCGTGCGGGATACGCCGGTACTGCGCAGTGGTGGCAAGCCGCTGAACCTGGACTTCTCGCTGCCGGACGGCTTCACCGCCGAGCGTGGCGCCACCGCCACGGTATTCGTGCGCAGCGGCGACGACTTCGTGCGCATCACCACCTCGGTGAAGAAGAAGGACGGCGGCCGCGCCGTCGGCACCCTGCTCGACCGCTCGCATCCGGCGTGGGCGAAGCTGCTGGCGGGGGCCTCGTTCACCGGCTACGCGACGATCTTCGGCACCCAGTTCATGACCCGCTACGACCCGGTGCTGGACGCGCGCGGCCAGGTGATCGGCGCGCGCTACGTGGGGCTGGACGTCAGCCACATGCGCAGCCTCGGCATGCCCTGGCGCGTGGCGCTGGCCACGGCGGCCTGCAACGTGGCGATCTGGCTGGTGCTGTGGTGGCTGCTGCCGAACGAGCACGCGCTCAAGGTCGCCCTGCTGGCGCTGCTGTCGTGCGGGCTGGTGCCGGCGCTCGCCTGGTGGCTGGTCCACCGCAACGTCAGCCGGCCGATGGTCGAGTGCCGCGAAGCGGCCGGCAAGATCGCCGCCGGCGACCTCAGTGCCCAGGTCGCGGTGGACCGTCGCGACGACGTCGGCCAGTTGCTGCAGGCGATCAACGGCATCAGCGTGGGCCTGGCCGACGTGGTGACCCAGGTGCGCCAGGCCAGCGACAGCATCCACACCGCCACCGGCCAGATCGCCTCGGGCACCGCCGACCTCTCGCATCGCACGCAGGACCAGGCCGCCTCGCTGGAAGAAACGGCCGCCGCGATGGAGCAGCTCACCGCCACCGTGCGGCAGAACGCCGAGCACGCCCGCGAGGCCGACACCCTGGTGTCCAGCGCGGCGCAGCAGGCGAAGGAGGGCGGCGCGCTGGTCGAACAGGCGGTCGCCAGCATGGGCGACATCAAGACCAGTTCCGAGCGCATCGGCGACATCGCCGGCCTGATCGACGGCATCGCCTTCCAGACCAACATCCTCGCGCTCAACGCCGCGGTGGAAGCGGCGCGCGCCGGCGAGCACGGCAAGGGCTTCGCCGTGGTGGCTGCCGAGGTGCGCGAGCTGGCCCTGCGTGCCGCGGCGGCGGCACGCGAGATCAAGGAGCTGATCCAGAGCGCGGTGGCGACGGTGGACATCGGTGCCGACCTGGTCGATCGCGCCGGCGAATCCACCCGTCGCATCGCCCAGGCGATCCAGCGGTCCGCCGGCCTGATGAGCGAGATCGCCGCGGCCAGTGAGGAGCAGAGCCGGGGCATCACCGAGGTCGGCTCGGCGGTGACCCGGATGGACGAGGCCACGCAGAGCAATGCCGCGCTGGTGGAGGAGTCCGAGGCTGCCTCGCACAGCCTCAAGGAGCAGGCCGAGCGCCTGCGCCAGGCGGTCGGCGTGTTCAAGACCGCCGAGCAGATGACCCGCGGAACCACCGGCCTCTGATCGCCGCATGATCCCCGGCCGGTCGCGGCCGGGGATCATGCGAGGGGTGGCGGTGGTTACGCCATGGCGTAGCGCTGCAGCCAGTGCGCATAGGGCGCCGGCAGGGTCCACGAGGCCCTGTCCACGCCCAGCTTCTTCGCCGCAGCGTAGGTCCAGTGCGGATCGGCCAGATGCGAGCGACCGACCATCACCAGATCGAGCGACTCGCTGGTGATTGCCGCCTCGGCCGCGTCCGGCGTGCCGAAGCCCCAGGCAGAGGACACCGGCAGGCCAGTCTCCTCGCGTACGCGCTTGGCGATCGGCGCCAGGAACGACGGTCCCCAGGGGATGTTCGTCTGCGGAATGGTGAAGCCGACGCTCACGCTGAGCATGTCCAGGCCTTCGCGCTTGAAGTTCTGCACCAGCGCGATGGACTCTGCGAGGGTCTCCTCGTCGCGACCGTCGAACTCCAGCACCCCGAAGCGCGCGGTCAGCGGCAGGTGCTCCGGCCACACCTTGCGTACCGCCGCAAGAGTTTCCAGCAGAAAGCGGCCACGGTTCTCCGGCGAGCCGCCGTAGATGTCATCGCGCTGGTTGCTGTGGTGGGAGAAGAAGCTTTGGCCCAGGTAGCCGTGGGCGAAGTGCAGCTCCAGCCATTCGAAGCCGACGTCGAGCGCGCGCTTTGCCGCGGCGACGAAATCCTCGCGCACGCGGGTGATGTCCTCGATGGTCATCGCCCTCGGCACGCGCGGCAGATGGCCGCCGAACGCCAGCGCGGACGGGGCGATCGTCTGCCAGAAGCGCGGGTCGCCCTCTGCGATATGGTCGTCGCCTTCCCATGGACGGTTGGCGTTGGCCTTGCGGCCGGCGTGACCGATCTGGATGCCGGGCACCGCGCCGCCGGCCTTGATCGCAGCCACCATCGGCTTGAGCGCGTCGGCCTGGGCGTCGTTCCACAGCCCCAGGCAGTTGGGGGTGATGCGCCCCTCCGGCGATACCGCGGTCGCCTCGACGATCACCAGGCCGGCGCCGCCACGGGCCATGCCCGCGAGGTGTACGTGATGCCAGTCGTTGGCGAGACCGTCGACGGCCTCGTACTGGCACATCGGCGGCACCGCCACGCGGTTGCGCAGGGTGATGCCCTTGAGCGTGAAGGGTTGGAACAGTGCAGACATGGGGGATCCTTGCCGGTCGGTGGAGAGGATGAGGGAGGCTTTATTGCGATTATTCGATAATAATCGAACTATCGAGCAACAGCCAAGCCGGCTATTCTTGCGCCCCATGCGCCCCTTCAAGCATCCCGACCCCGAGCAGTTCGCCCTTGAGCGCATCTTCCATGCGCTCAGCGATCCGGCGCGACTGGAGATCGTTCGCCATCTCGCCGGGGTGGAACAGGCGACCTGCGGCGAACTGGAGTTCGGTCGGCCCAAGTCGAGCATGTCGCATCACTTCCGCATCCTGCGCGAGGCGGGCCTGGTGCATACCTCGTCGGCGGGCACGACGCATCTCAACTCCCTTCGCCGGAAGGAACTGGATGCGCGGTTTCCCGGGCTTATTGCGGCAGTGCTGAAGCAGCAGCCATAGTCGTGGCGCGGCTGCTGCTCGAGTCTATGGACGGCTGTCCGCGCGGATCGCGCAGGCCGGCGGACAGCGACCATGGCCCGGATTAGGGGTCGCGCGTCGGCACGCTGATGCTGCACAGGTCGATCTTGCCGGCCGGGCGGGTGTAGAACGCATCGACCCGGTTGCGCTTGGCTTCGATCAGCTTGGCAAAGCTGGCGCTGTCGGTGCGCAGCACCTCCACCTTCGGCCGCTCGGCCGGCGGCAGGTCTGCGGCCAGTCGCACCGAGACGATCGGCGTGCGCTGTTCGGCCTTCTCGTAGAAGCCCAGCGGGCCGGTGCCGCGCGGCAGCGCGGAGAGGTATTCCATGCCCTCGATCACCCGGCCGGCCACTGCCAGGTTGCGGTCCAGCCCGCGCGGCGCCTGGCCGATGATCGCGTACAGCGAGTTGCCGTTGCCGCTGGTGGGCGGCACGTCGCGCGCCACGCCGACGGTGCCGTAGCAGTGGGTGATCCACTCCTCGTGGCTGGCCGGATCGCGCGCCACCGGGAAGCCCTCGGAGAAGCCCACTTCCGGCGCGTACACGTCGCCGTCCGACAGCCGGGTGAATGCGAGCTTGCGGTCCAGCGGACGGGTGAACTCCGGCGGCAGCGTCCTCTTCGCCGTGCCCAGCGGCTTCATCTTCGAGCGGTCCGCGTTGTCGTCGTCGTTGGGGTCGCCCCACTGCGTGACGAAGTTGTCCTGCACGCGGATGATCGCCAGCCCGTCGAAGTAATGCTCATGCGCCAGGGTGCGGATGTTCGCCGCATGCAGCGGCGTGAAATCCGGCGCCAGCTCGATCAGCACCCGATGCCCGCCGGCCAGCGTCATCACCAGCAGGTTGTCCGGAGCCGGCGTGCGCCATTCGGCCGGCTTGGAGGCAGCGAGGATCTCCTTCGGCGTCAGCGAGGGCTTCGGCTTGGCGGTATCGGCCAGCGCCGGAAGCGAGGCGAGCAGGCAGGCGGCGAGTGCGAGAGCAGTCGGGCGGAAGCGAGACATGGGTCCCCTTTGGAAGTGGCTGGCGCAAGGGAGGGACGTTATCAGAGGATGCGCTGAGGAATTCACGTCTGGTCGCGATGGGGTGGTCTCGGACCACTCGCTTATTGCCCGTGCTGGCTGTCGACCAGATGTCTGGAATCGGCCAATAGCGGACGTTCAGCGCTTGAGTTAAGCTGAGCCGCGAAGCGGTTCTGGCTCAATTGTTAGGTGCCAGCCACGTCGTTAGTGCTCTCCGAAGCCAACTCCTCAAGATCCTTCAAAGACTTCCCGCTCGAAGCGAACCAGCTCTGCGGCCCACTGCGGGATGTTCCAGCAATTAGCGCCGCGGCATAACTCGATGAACTCATCAGGATGTCTTCTTTGAGCCTTAGACATGTCGCCTCAACAGCGATGCGTCCATCAGCGATCAGCTGTTCTTTTAGCTTGGCTAGCTTGTTATTCAAGCTGTCAGAGTTCGTCTTGGAAGCTGTGGAGCCCTTCTTGAGGACAAACCCCTCATCTGTCTGCACGCCCTTTGCAACGAAGCCGTGCACTGTGAATGTCAACTCCTCGGAAGCACCCCCTTCGGCTACGGAAGATATCGCACCTTTTTGTGTGGCTGCTGATTTTAGAAGTGGTTCGAGTATTGGATAGCCGAGAGTGCCTAGAAAGAGCCGGATGTCTTCGAGTAGTTCTTCCATGGCATCTCGGTCGGATCTTGAAAGACTAGATAGCGTTGGCGTGCTTCCATTATCCAGATCATAACGATCTGCTGAGGATGCAAGGGCCTCTATTCTGGATTCGAGATACTTGACATGCGACTTTGTTAAATTGTCGTCCTTGTTTGATATTATTACTGCCTCATTCCAGAATTCCTTCTTTCGGTCATGAGTAAGTAGGCGGTCAGCCACGTTTTCAGATTCGCCGATGTAAGCCTTGGGCTTTGAATCGCCAAGACGAGCCTCGAACAGAATATATACGCCAGGTTTAGCCGCTTCCGGCCAGTCTTTTAGCTCATCAAGCCTGCTACGAGGGCAGGCCAAGGCTTGGCCGGTTCTATTCGAAATCTCGGCGTGACGTATCCCGGTCACGGCCCCATCGGGAAGGAAGATGCGTACTGTCTTGCCGAATGACATAAAATTTCCTTACGGCCCCCAGCGTGCAAGCTAAGCGGCCTGCGCGGCCGGGATGTGTGATCGCGCGAGGAGTTTAATCCGCGCAAGTCCGCTTGAACTGTTAAGCCTTCTTGCCCTTTTTGCGGTGCCGCTCATAAAAGAACATCCCCGGCTCGTAATCATTAATGGAGCCCGCAGAGAGCCCAACACGACGCTTCTTGTCGTTGAATTCCAGGAGGAAGCTTGCTGCTCGGATGAGGAGTGTCTCGATCTCTCGTTCGTGCTGCTTTTGCGACACGACGTAGAACGAAAAGTACTGAAGTTCCAGCGGTTGAGCCTTCTTGCGGGCCTCAAGCCTAGAGAAGATGTTGCCTCGGCCGACGTAGCGCGGACACCCCATTGAATCAAACGTGACGTATACGCCCTGATAGGTGTGCCCTTCATTCTTGAGATGCTTCTTGACCGCCGGCAGCGAATCGTACGGCAGCTTTTCTGCCGCAATCTTGAATAGGTGCTGCTCCTTCGGAGGCTTCCCCGGTCCGCGCTTTAGCTCCCCATACTGAACAGTCCAAGTTGAGCCATCTTTGTAGACGCACTCGTTGATAATCTTGCGACTCGGCTTCTTGTTCGTGCTTGCAGCCACTGACCTATCCCCTAAGAGATTTAACCACCGATTAGGAAGACCCTAGGGTCCGGTTATACATGTACGATTTCGCCAAGATATTATGATGAAAATCCTTGTTCTGTAGGGAGCTTATCTTTGCCGGGTCCGGTTAACAACTAGGCGTATAGTCGGAGAGAGCAATGCGGATCTGGAGCGGCCGCTCTGGGTCGAAAGCAGACCTAGGCAATCCCATCGAGAAGCCGCTCGTACACCCGGCTATTCTCCACGGCGCCACCTCCTTTTCCCTATCGACCATCGAATCTACCGCGCCGAATGATTGTTGGCGGTTCAGTGCCTACTGCGCGCCTATATGCATCAAGTGCTTCTTCTTCCGCTTTCGATGTTGGCGCTAGCGCACTTAGGCGGCCAGACGCCTCACAGAACGTTGTGAACTGCACTGAGCATGCCTCGCAGCCACATTCACCGGCGCAGCGGACCCTGCAAGTGGGCGCGCACACGCAGGGAATCGGGGTGGCAAGGTCCACGTTATATCCCGCCGTCTCGGGATAGCGCTTGAGGCCTTCAGTCGTTGGTTCTGGCACCTCGTGCTCCTCTCATCAGGCGCCCCTTACTTCGGGTGTCACCCGTCCATGCTCAGAAAAATGTCCGCTTCCGCTCGACAGCAGGCAGGGCGTCGCGATGCGTTCGCAGTAGCCAATCCTTGCGGCGTACTCAGCCTCAATCCTTGCACTTGGCCGCTGTCCTGGCGGGCTCCGGAATCGCCAGGTACACCGTGCTCCACAGCTGCGCCGCATTCGACTCGTCCGCGTCCTTGCCGCTCGCGCCGAAGGCGGCGACCTGGTAGCGGCCGTCGGTGTAGTGCCAGGACCAGAGTTCCGAGTTGCTCATGTCGCGGGTGGCCTCGATGGCGTGCCACAGGCAGGCCTGCGCGCCTTGCAGGTGCTTGCGGGTGACGGCAGGAAGGTCGGTGCGGGCGAGCTGGCGGGCGAGGCCGGCGGCGACCAGTGCCTGCTGCCATGACCACACCACGGTGCCGTGGTAGGCGCCGGGGCTGAAACGGGCCTGCTCGGCGGTCGGTGCGAAGGCGGGGTTGGTGACCAGCATGCCGACCGGGGTCATCAGGCCGGCGGGGAAGGGGCGGCGCAGCAGTTCGGCTTCGGCGTCGAGTTGTGCCGGGCTGGGCTTGCCGAACAGCAGGGCGAAGCCGCCGTCGCTGTTCTGCACGCGGATCGGCTGGCCGTCGGCATCCAGCGACAGCGCCTGGAACTGCACGGGCCGGTCGCCGATGGCTTTCAGCGCGAGGGCGTCCGGCACGCCCATGGCCTTGGCGTATGCGGCGACGTCCTGCTTCGCGGTGGCGGCATCGACGTGGACGGTGAACAGCGCGGGGGCTTTCTCGCGCCACACCGCGGCGGCGTGGGCGAGGCCGGCGAGCATGGCCTGGTCCTGCTTGCTGGCGTAGGGCGCGAGCAGGCCGCTGCGGTTGAGTGCGCTGGCCCCATCGAGCGCGGCCGGAATCAGGATCGCATTGACGTCGTAGGCGTAGCGGCCGCCACCGAGGCCGTCGTTGCTGTCGCGCCAGTCGCCCACCGGCACGCCGGGCTTGAGCGAGACCAGGTTCGCCGCGACCGGATTGGCGGCGAAGGCCTTGGTGTGTGCCGCGATGTAGCGCAGGTTGCGCATCAGCGCATCGCCGGCGTGTGCGTCGCCCAGCTTGCCGGCGAGGAAGGCTTTGGCGCGGGCTCGGCCACGGGTGTCGTCGAGTAGCCAGGCCTGCGTCACCGGCGCGAGCAGGTAGTCGCTGTCGACCATCTTGTAGTCGTACACGGGCGCGTCGGACAGCGTGCCGTCGGTCTTCTGGTGGTCGAGGATGGCGAACTCGCCGATGTCCTCCTCGTGCGCCACCTGGCCGTCGGGCGAGAGCCGCTCCAGCACCGAGCGCAGGCCGGTTTCCACCGCCTGCGGTTGCAGCGCCGGCATCAGCAGGCGCACCGACATCAGCGTGTCGCGGCCGAAGTAGGTGTCGAAGCGCCACGAGCCGGCGAGGTATTTCTCGCGGTAGCTGAGGAAGGCCAGCGCCTCGCGCGCGGCGCGGTCGTGCTGCGCGTGTCCGTTGAGCAGGGCGTGGCCGGACACCGGGGTGAGCGGCGTTTCGCCAGAGAGCGCGACCACCTTCAGCGTGATGTCGCCATCGGGGCCGGCGACGAAGCGGCCGTCATGCAGCGCGCCGTGCACGGCGGTGAGCGAGAGCGCGTAGCCGGGCGCGCCGTCGAGGCGGTCGCGCGACCAGGCGAGGGTGTTTCCGTCGGCCTGCGCGTCGGTGAGTACGGACTTAGGCGCGGTGCCCTGGCCCTGGTAGTCGCGCAGCACGCGGATGCTGGAGAGCACCGCCTGCTTCGGCGCCAGCGCGGCAGCGTGGAAGGTGGCGGTGAAGCTCACGCCGTGCAGCGGGCGTCCCTTCGCGTCGGCCTGGGTCAGTGGCGTGGCCGGACCGTCGAAGCGCCAGGTGGCCGGTACAGACACCGTGTCGAACCACAGCCCCACGCCGCTGTTGCCGGCGGGGAAGGCGACGATCAACCGCGGATCGGTGCCCGAGCGCAGCACGATGTGGGCGGCGACGTCGCCCTGGCGCACGAAGCGGTTGAGGTTGAGTCCCTCGCTGCGGTCGAAGGTTTCCGCACCCGCCGCCGGCGCCATCTGCGCCACGCCCAGCGCCAGTGCGCCGATCACGCCCATCCATCGCATTGCCTGCATCGGATCGTTCCCCGTCATGGTCGCCGGTCAATGTCCGGCCGAACGGCCATGCTAGCGCGCAGGCGGGCGCAAGAACGTCGCGCCGCAGCTCAGGGGTGGAGCGGGCGTCTCCAGCGTTGGTCAGAGTGCCGGAGGGCGGCGCGCCAGCGTGCAGTCGACGTCCTGCAGTTCTTCGATGTTGGCGCGGTCCTCGGGACCGATCCGGTCGCTCAGCAGGATGAAACCCGGCCGCGTCGCGCCGCGCGAAGCGCCGACCACGGCGAGCCCGTGCATTGCCATGCGGTCACCATCGGGCAGCGCGCGGGCGAGGTCGGCGAACGGGTTGACGTGTAGCTCGGCACCGTCCACCCAGCGCGCCATGTAGCGATGGCCATAGGGCGGCAGGCCGACGGGCAGCCAGCGCCAGCGGTAGGAGATGTGGCGAAGCTGGCGGGCGAGCGCGTCGCGCACGTCCTGGCGCATGCAGTCGACGTGGATGTGCAACTGGTTCTGCGAGCGCCCTTCCGGCGAGTTCACCACCAGACCGAGCGACTCGCGCGGCTGCGTCGAACCCAGCGCGGCCTCCACGTACAGCCGTGCGCGCCAGGCGGCGGCCAGGTAGTTGGGCGCGTCGGGCTGGATCAGTTCCGGGCTCTCGATGCCCTGCGTGCGGGCCAGCGGCAGCACCAGGTACTGGTAGGCGCCGTGGCGGTCCTTCAGCACGACGTAGCCGCCCGGTCCGCCGTGCACGGCGGCGCAGGGCGAGGGCGGATAGGTGCCTTGCGCCGCGGCCGGGGCGCAGTGGTCGTGGACGATCTTCCACAGCGCGTCCGGATCCTCCCGGTGCGTGGCCTTTGCGTCGGCCTGTGGCGTGGTGGATTGCGCCTGCGTCGTCGCGATCAGGCCGAGGGCGAAGGCAAGGCTGGCAAGCACGAGGCGGGAGGCGGGGATGGTCACGAGGTCTGTTGCACGCTGGCGATGAGGTGGCGGAGGCGCTTGCGCTGATGCGCGTCGAGCCGGGCCGCCACGGTCAGCGGAGCGTGGTGCAGCGGATTGACGCGCACGCCATGTTCCCAGATCTCGTAGTACAGGTGGGGACCGGTGGAGAGACCGGTGCTGCCAACGTAGCCGATCACCTGGCCGCGATGGACGCGGCTGCCGGGGCGGATCGAGGGGGCGAAGCGGCTGAGGTGGCCGTAGCGCGTGCGCAGCCCGTGCGCGTGGCGGATCTCCACCACCCGGCCATAGCCGCCGTGCCAGTCGCACAGGCTCACGGTGCCGTCCATGGCCGCGTGCACCGGCGTCCCCGTGGGGGCGGCGTAGTCGATGCCGCGATGGAATTCGCGTCCGCCGAGCACGGGCTGGATGCGCCAGCCCCAGCCGGAGGAGATGCGCGCGTGGTTCACCGGGTGGCGTGGTCGCAGCACCTCGAAGCCGCGGCCGCGTGGGCCGACCACGTAGTCGTGGCCGCGGGTGTCGACGTAATGGTAGGCACGCCACAGGTGGCCGTGTGCCTCCAGCGCCACCATCGCCAGTGCGCGGTGCCTGCCGCGGCCGGGGCCCACCTGCATCGCCAGCCGGTAGTGGCTGTCCTCCGGCAGCTTCGCCGGGAGATGCCAGACGTGACGTGCATAGGCCGCAAGGGCCTCCACCACCGGACGCCGGCCGACGACGTCGGCCAGCGCGCCCGCCAGGCGCGTGCCTGCCGGCAGCGGTTCGATGATGCGTACCTGCGACACCCGCGGATGGGCCTTGCCCGGCGTGCCCTGGGCCAGCGGCGTGGTGATCACCGATGCGCGCACGCCGACGAGGCTGACCACGCGCGACTCCTGCGCGGCCAGGCGCCGTCCGGCCCGATCGGACCGCACGCGCAGGCGGTCGATCGTGGCGGCGTGACCGTCGACCCTGGCGATGCACAGCTCCAGGTGATCGCCGGGACGCATGCTTCGCAGCGCCCGTCGATCCGTATCGCCGGCGCGTGCCAGCCAGTTGGCGAACGCATGGGCGTCCACGCCATCGCGGCGCGCCAGTGCCGCGGCTGTGTCACCGGGACGGACGTCGTGGCGGTGGATGGTGCAAGGGTTTTCGACGGGATGGGCCGGCACGGCGGCGACACACATCAACCACAGGGAACACGCCAGCAGCCATCGCTTCATCCACGTCCTCGCTCGTCGTTGCCGGTCCCGTCGTCGCTGGGGCGAACACGCCGGCTGCGCGCGCCGTGACGACGGGCCGCAGGCCGGTGCGCTGCGATCGCAGCGGGGCGACGGTGGTTGCTGTTGCCCCGGGCCACGCGTGCGGGCCGCCGGCGGGCAAGCGGTGGATGGGACAGCGTCGCGCCGCGGGCGTTCCCCCGATCCGGCGCAGTTTCCTGCGGAATGTGCGTTCGCGTGTTGCGGCCGGAAACGCAGCGGCCCGGGATGCCGCGCATCCCGGGCCGCGAGTCGATGCATCAAGGAACGATCAGGACCAGAGCGTGCGACCGAAGAAGGTGAGCGTGCGGTCCCACGCCTGCGCGGCCCACACCGCGTCGTACTGGGTGGCGGCGATGCGGCCGGGGCCGACCGCCTCCTCGTTGGCGAAGGCATGGTGCGCCAGGTAGCGGTGGAACTCGGCGTGCACGCCGGCTTCCTTGAGCTTGGCCTCCAGCTTGTCGACGTTGTCGATGGCGAAGAACTCGTCCTGCGTGGCCCAGTGGCCGAGCACCGGCGCGGTGATCTTGCCGGCGTCGATGTACTCCAGCGGCGGCATGCCGTACCACGCGGCGCCGGCATCGACTGCCACGCCCTGGCCCATCGCCAGCAGGGTCAGTGCACCACCCATGCAGAAGCCGGTGATGCCGACCTTGCGCGCGCGCTGGCGCAGGAACGCGACGGCGCCGGCGATGTCCTGCGTGGCGGCATCGGCGAAGTTCAGGCCTTCCATCAGGTGGTGGGCTTCTTCCTGCTCCACCGTGCTCTTGCCGCGGTACAGGTCGGGCACCAGCGCGAGGTAGCCGCAGCGTGCGAGGCGGTCGGCCACGCCGCGGATCTGGTCGTTGAGGCCCCACCACTCCTGGATGACGACGATGGCGGGTGCGCCCTCGGCGTGGGCCGGCGTGGCGAGATAGCCCTGCACGTCCTTGCCGTCGGGGCGCTTGAAGGTGACCGTGGAACCGGAATGAGTCGTCATGGCGATGCCTCGCTGGTTGATCGGGAAAGATGGGGTTGGGCGGGGCGCGTGCGGCGCCCCGCGCATGCGATGCGGCCCGACGTCGGGGCGGGGCCGTCATCGCGGCCGCAAACCTACGACCCGTCCAGCATATCGGATGCGCGTCAGGTCCCGCGTGGCCTCAGTGCGCCACTTCCAGCACCACGAAGCTGCCCGGCTCGGCGATCGACCAGCCGCGGGCGTTGCGCTTGCTGCCCAGCGTGGCGGCGGACAGGTAGAGGCGCTGCGTGGTCGGGTCCAGCGCCATGGTGCGCGCGCTCTTCTGCGTCGGCACGGTGGCGGCCACGGTGTAGTGGTCCGCATCGACTTGGTGCACCACCGTCAGCGTGCCGCTCTGTCCGTTGGAGCTGTAGACGGTGTGGGTGGACGGGTCGAACACCGCGGCATCGGGGCCTTCGCCGATCGGCACGGTGGTCACCACGCGGCCGTGGTCGACGTCGGATACGGCCATGACGCGGTTGTCGCAGACCGAGAAGGCGCGGCGATGCGCGGCATCGAACGCGAGCCCGCTGGGCGATTCGCACGGTGCCAGCGACCAGGTGCGCAGCAGCTTGTCGCTGCCGGTGTCGATCTCGGCGAGCTCCGACTTGTCCTCGATGTTCACGTACAGGCGGCCGTTGCCGTCCGCCACCGCGAACTCGGGCTTGCCGGGCAGGGCGATGGTGGCGACCACGGCGCGCTTCGCCGGATCGATCACGCTGGCCGAGTGGCCGCGGCCGTTCAGCGTGAACACGCGGCCGGAGGCGGGGTCGAAGGCGATCGCGTCGGGGTTCTCGCCGGTGCCGCGGATCGTCGCCAGCACCTTGAGCGTGTCCAGGTCGAACACGGTGACCGACGCGGCGTGGCCGTCGCTGGTGAAGCCTTCCTTGCGCGCCGGGTCGAAGGCGATTCCATGCACGCCGTCGGTGCCGGTGATGGTGCCGACGAGTTTGCGGGTGGCGAGGTCGACCACCATCACGCGGTCGCCGCGGCTGACGAACAGGTGGTGGCGTGGCGCGTCCACTGCGAGGTAGTCCCAGCCGCCGGGGCCGCCCAGCGCGAGGCGGTCGACGACGTGCAGCGGCTTGGCCGGGGCCGTGCCGGCGGCGTAGGCCGGCGCGAGAACGCCGGCGAGCAGCAAGGCGAGGGCGGTACGCGGAAGCGTGGACATGGTCGGTTTCCTCGGGGCGTAGGAGTGGTTCACGGCGAAACGCGCCGGCGCTGCAGCAGCGCGTACAGCACCGGCATCACCAGCAACACCAGCGGCAGCTGCAGCAGCATGCCGGCGATGATCGCGATGGCCAGTGGCTGCTGCATCTGCGAGCCCTGGCCGATCGCCAGCGCCAGCGGCAGCAGGGTGAGGATCGCGGCCAGCGTCGACATCAGGATCGGCCGCGTGCGGTGGTGGCCGGCGCGGTGCAGGGCGTCGTGCAGCGGCAGCCGTTCGGCCGTTTCGTCAGCCTCGGCCTGCTGCAGTTCGGAGAAGTAGAAGATCGCCACCTCGGTGACGATGCCGACGATCATCGTCATGCCCATCATCGAGGAGATGTTGAGCTCGATGCCGGTGAGCCACAGGCCGATGAACACCGCCGGCAGCGCCAGCAGCGGCATCGCCAGGATCGCCAGCGCGACGCGGAAGCTCTCGTAGAGGAAAAGCAGCAGGGCGAACACCAGCGCGATCGCCGCGACCATCACGATGGTCAGGCCGCGGAACGCCTGCTGCTGCTGCCGGTACAGGCCGCCGAGCTGGTAGAACATGCCCTTCGGCAACACGCCCGGCTGGCGCAGCGCGGCCTTCACGTCGGCGATCGCCGAACCCAGGCTGCGACCGCTGATGCGGCCGGTGACCGCGACCATGCGCTTGAGGTTGTCGCGGGTGATCTGCGGCTGGCCCTGCACCGGGGTGATCGTGGCCAGTTCGGACAGCGGCAGGTGATGACCATTCGCGGTGCGGATCGGCAGCGAGGCGATGGACCCGACGTCGCGTCGCGCGCTTTCGTCCAGCCGCACGCGCACGCCGACCACCTTGCCCTCGGTAGGCAACTGGGTCGCCACGGTGCCTTCCACCGCTGCGTCGACCTGGGTCACCACGGCGGCCGGATCCAGTCCGGCCAGTGCGGCGCGGGCGGGGTCGACGTGGATCTCCAGCGCGTCGCCGGCCGGGTTGATGCCGTTGCGCACGCCGACCACGCCGGGAATCTTCCCGATCAGCGCGGCGACCTTGCCGGCGGTGTCGTTCAACTGGGTTGGATCCTCGCCGTATAGCTGCACCTCGATCGGCTGCGGCACGGCGACCAGGTCGCCGATCAGGTCTTCCATCAGCTGCGACAGCTCGATGTCCAGGCCCGGCACCTTGGCTTCCACCTGCTGGCGCACCTGTGCCATCACGGTTTCGGTATCCGGGCGAGAGCCGCTCTTCAGGCGCACGAAGAAGTCGCCTTCGTTGGCCTCGGTCAGGCCACCGCCCAGCTGGGCGCCGGTGCGGCGGGAATAGGTGTCGACGTAGGGATTGGCGCGGATGATCGTCTCCACCTGGCGCAGCAGGCGGTCGGTCTCCTCCAGCGAGGTGCCTGGTGGCGAGATGTAGTCGAGGATGAAACCACCCTCGTCCATCTGCGGCATGAAGCCGGTGCCGACCCGCGCATAGGCCAGCCCGCCCAGCGCCAGCAAGGGAACCACCAGCGCCAGTACCAGCACCGGGCGCTTCAGCGACGCGGCCAGCGTGCGCTCGTAGCCGGCCATGACGCGCCGGCCAAGGCGGCTGGGCGGCGGTTCGTTGCGGTGCTTGCGGTCGAGGAAGCGTTCGGCCAGCAACGGCACCGCGATCCAGGTCAGCAGGTAGGAGATCACCAGCGCGCTGGCCATGGTCAGCGACAGCGCCTTGAAGAACGCGCCGGTGACGCCGGAGAGGAAGGCCAGCGGCAGGAAGATCACCACCGTGGCCGCGCTGGAGCCGGTCAGCGGGCGGGTGAATTCCCACGCCGCGCCTGCGATGCGCTCGTGCACCTGCGCATCATCGGCGCCCCCGCCGAGCCGGCGCATGATGTGCTCGAGCATCACGATCACGTCGTCGATGATCAGGCCGACCGCCGCGGCCATGCCGCCCAGCGTCATCATGTTGAAGCTCATGCCGAGCACGCGCAGCAGCAGCACGGTGACCGCCAGTACCGCCGGCACCACGATCAGCGCGACCAGGATCACCCGCGTGTTGCGCAGGAACACGAACAGCACCAGCCCGGCCAGCACCACGCCGATCAGGATCGCGTCGCGCACGCTGCCGGCGGCGTGGGTCACCAGCTGGGTCTGGTCGTACCAGTTGGCCACGGTGACGCCGGCCGGCATCTGCGGGGCGAAGTCGGCCAGGCGCTGCCGCACGTCCTTGGCGATCTGCACACTGTTGCCGTCCGGCTGCTGGTAGACCTGCAGCAGCACCGCGTTCTGGCCGTCGGCGTTGACCTTGATCCACTGCGGCACGTGGTCCAGCCGCACCGTGGCCACGTCGCGCAGGCGCACCACGCCGGCGGGCGAGGCTCGCAGCACAACGTCCTCCAGCGCTTGCACGGTGCGCGGCTGGTTGTTCGCCAGCAGCAGGTACAGCTTGTAGTGGTCGGACACGCGGCCCATCGCGTCGATGGTCGCGGCCTGCGCCACCGCCTGGGTCACTTCGGCCAGGCTGAGGTTGAACGCGCGCAGCTTGTCCGGATCGACATCGGCGTGGAACTCGGCCACTTCGCCGCCCTGCACGCCGACGTGGGCCACGCCGTCGATGCCGCTGAGCAGCGGGCGCAGCTGGTACTCGGCCAGGTCGTGCAACTGGCTCGGCGAGAGCGTGTGCGAGCGCAGGCTATAGGCCAGCACCGGGAAGGTGGTGGGATCCATGCGCCGGGTGCTGAGCCGGGTGCCCGGCGGCAGCTGCGGCAGGATCTGGCCGGCCGCCGCGTTCACCTCCTGCAGCGCGCGCGCCATGTCCGCGCCCCAGTCGAAGCGCACCGCGATGTCGGCGCTGCCGCGGCTGGTGGTCGAGCGCACGTCGCGCACGCCGCGCACGCGGCGCACCGCTTCCTCCACCGGCGTGGTCACCTCGATCGCCATCTGGTCGGCCGGACGGTCGCCGGCATCCAGCGTGACCTGGATGCGCGGGAAGGCCACGTTCGGGAACAGCGCCACCGGCATCAGGAACGCACTGGCAATCCCGCCGAGCGCCATCATCAGGGCGAGGAACAGCAGCGAGCGCCGATGCCGCTGCATCCACAGCGACAGGTTCACTTCGATGCCTCGCGCACGCGGTCGCCGTCGGAAAGCTCGTACACACCCTGCACGATCACCTTCGCCTTCGCATCGAGCGGGCCGTCGACACCCACCGGGTCGCCGTCGCCGCTGCGCAGGGTGAGGTCGACGCGGTGCGCCTTGTCGCCCTCGACCTGGAACAGGTAGTCGCCGTGTTCATCGTGCAATACGGCGGCACGCGGCACCGACCACGCGGTGATGTCCGACACCTGGATGCGCGCGTGCACCGCGGTGCCGTCGGCCAGCGCGGCGTCGGCCGGCAGGGTGGCGCGCACCGGCAGCAGGTGCGATTGTGGATCGACAGCCTGGCCGACCACGGTCACGGTGCCGGTCAGCGGCTTGCCGCCGCCATAGACGCTGTCCAGCTCGATGGTCTGGCCCGGCTTGAGTCGCGGACCCTCCGGCGGCGGCACGCCGAGTTCGGCGACCAGCGCGTGGTCCGGCGCGAAGCCGAGCAGCGGCGCGTTGGCGGCGAAGCGCTCGCCGCGAGCCACCGAGATGGTGGTGACCACGCCGTCGGCCGGCGCGGCCAGCGTCTCGCGCGCCGCGCCGCCACCGAGCGCACGCTGCGCCTGCAAAGCAGCTTCGGCATCGGCGAGGTTCTTGCGCGCGGCGGCCAGTTGCGATTGCGTGGCGAGCTGCTGGCTGGCGAGCTGCTGCGTGCGCTGCAGTTCGTTCTTCGCCAGCGTCAGCGCACTCTGCGCCTGCGCTACCGCGGCCCGTGCGGCCGGATCGGGGGCGATCGCCAGCAGCGCCTGGCCGCGCTTCACGCGCTGGCCCGGGGCCACGTCCAGCGCCTCCACCTGACCGCCGTGGCCGAGGCTGAGCGTGCGCGAGCGGGCAGGATCGGCCACCGCGCGGCCCCAGGCTTCCACCGTGGCGTGGAAGGCGGCGCGGACAGGCGTCACGGTCTGCACGGCGACCACACCTTTCACGCTGGGCGCGGCGTCATCGTCGTCGTCACCGCCCGGGCTTGCGTTGCACGCGCCGAGCAGGGCGGCCAGCAGCAGCGGTGAGGCGAGCAGCAGGAGGCGGATCGGGGGGAGTCTGGGATTCATGGCGTGGCGGCCTTGCGGTCGTCGGAATTGGAGGCCAGGGCGGTGTTGCCGAGTAGCGCCTCAAGCGCGATGGCGTCGGTGCCGCGCTGCTGGTGCAGGTCGATCAGGGCGAGGTCGGCAGCCAGCGCGTTGCCGCGCAGGCTGAGGTAGGTAGGCCAGTCGAGGTCGCCGCGGGCGAAGGCGCCTTCGGCAGCGCTGCGGCCGGCGTCGAGCGAGCGCGCGTGGTCGGTCAGTGTGGCCAGCCGCGCGTCCAGCGTGGCCAGGTCGGCCTGCAGGTGGCGGATGTCGCCGTGCGCGGCGAGCAGGCGGCTGCGGTAGTCGTCGCGCAGCTGCTCGCGGGTGGCGGTCTCGATCGCGATGTTGCCGCGGTTGCGATCGAACAGCGGCAGCGTGATGCCCAGGCTCACGCCATTGGTGTAGACCGCGCTGGTGTCGCGCGCGGTGTTCGCGCCCAGCGTGATCGCCGGGAACTGCGCGCGGATTGCCCCGCGCAGCGAAGCCTCCTGCGCCGCGTAGCCGGCCTGCAGCGCGAGCAGGTCGGGGCGCCGCTGCGGCAGCGCGGCCAGCGCGGCGTCGATCTGCTTCGTCGTGGGCATCGTGTCATAGGCAGGCCCGACCAGGTCCAGCGGCGCCTCGGGTGCCAGTCCCAGCAGGTGGTGCAGGTCGCTGTCTGCCTGATGCAGGGCCAGCGCGTTGTCGGCCAGTTGTTGGCGCACGTCGGACAGGGCGTTGAGCCCGGCGCTTGCCTGGTCGTGGGTGAGGTTGCCGGCACGCAGGGCGGCCTGCACGCGCTGGTCCAGCGGCGCCAGCGCGGTTTGTTCGGCGTCGAGTGCGGTCTGCTTTGCGCGCAGCGCCTGTACCTGGTCGAACAGCAGGCGCGCCTGCGCCACGGTCTGCCACTCGGCCCAGAGCAGGTCGAGGTTGACCTGCCGCGCCTGCTGGCGCGCCGCCGCAACGCGCGAGGAGCGCAGCAGCAGGGCGGTGACGTCGGCGCTGAGCCCGAGGCCGAAGGCGTTGGTGAGACCTGCACCGCCGTGCCGCGGGAAGTCCATCGAGGCGTCGAACTGCGGGTCGGGCAGCAGCCCGGCGGCGAAGGCCTGGGCGCGGGCGATGCCGAGCGCGTCGCGCTGCGTGCGCAGGTCCGGGTCGTTGGCGACGGCCAGCGTCGCTACCTCGGTCACGTCCAGCCCGTCGGACGGATCGAAGCGATGCGCCGGCAGCCAACGCGGCGGCGCGGGTGCGTCTAGGTCGGCGACGCGGCGCGCCCCAGCCTGGTCCGGCAGCGGCCGGGCGTGGTAGCTGGCGCAACCGGCGAGCAGCGCGGCGACCAGCAGCCAGGGCAGGCGGGCCATCGGTGGCGCAGAGGCGGAACGGGGCATGCGTGGTGTCTGCGATCGAAAACGGTCACGCTAGCGGGCCTGTCTTCGGATCACCTTAGCTGCAGGTCGGGCCCCGGGCCGGCATTAAGCTTGTTCGAAGGTTGATGCGGCATGGTTTCCCGGATCGCCGCAACGATGTGGGACAGACGAGGGCAACGCGTGCACATCCTTCTGGTCGAGGACGATCCGCAGCTCGGCGCCGCGATCCAGCGGGCGCTGGAGCGGCTCGCGTACACGGTCACCTGGCTGCGCGACGGCCAGTCGGCGATCGCCGGCCTGGCCGACGGCAGCGCCGACCTGGTGCTGCTCGACCTGGGCCTGCCCCGCCGCGACGGGCTGGAAGTGCTGCGCGAGGCACGCCGGCAGAAGGTCGCCACGCCGGTGATCGTGATGACCGCCCGCGACAGCGTGGAGGCCCGGGTCAGCGGACTGGACGCCGGCGCCGACGACTACTTGGTCAAGCCGTTCCACCTCGACGAGCTGGCCGCGCGGATCCGCTCGGTCTCGCGCCGCCACCATGGCGTGGCGGCGAACCGGCTGGAGGTGGGGGCGATCAGCATGGACCTGGCCACCGCGGAGGTCAGCTATCGCGGCGAACGCCTGGACCTCACCCGGCGCGAGTTCGCTCTGCTGCAGGCACTGATGGAGCGCGCCGGCCACATCGTGCGGCGCGAAACGCTGGAGAACTCCATCTACGGCTTCGACAACGCGGTCGGGCGCGGCGCGCTGGAGGTGCTGATGCACTCGCTGCGCCGCAAGCTCGGCGCCGACGCGGTGCAGACCGTGCGCGGCTTCGGCTACATGATGCCGCGGGAGCCGGCATGAAGCCGTCGAGCCTGCGCTGGCGCCTGCGCTGGCTGGTGATCGGCGCGCTGGTCGCGGTGCTGGTGCCGCTGGGCATGTTCAGCATGCGCATCACGCTGCGCGAGATGGACGAACTGGCCGACGGCCGGCTGGCGCAGGCCGCGCACGTGCTGCAGCTGATGGTCCGCAGCGCTGGCGTCGATGCGCTGACCGGCGCCCCGCAGGCGCCGGACCGGCGGGCGATGACGCTGCCGCAATCCCGGCATACCTTCGAGTCCGAGGTCGCCTTCCAGGTGATCGATCGCGACGGACGGGTGCGGCTGGCCACCTCGAATTTTTCCGCCCTGCCGGTGCGCGCCGCGGCGGCGGCCGGCTTTGCCGACATCGATTGGATGGGTTACCGCTGGCGTACCTACCGCACCTGCGACGCGCAGGCGGGCGTGTGCATCCTGGCGGGCGAGCGCTACGACAGCCGCCACGACATCCTGCGCGCGCTGTGGTTGGACCATGCGCTGCTGGTGCTGGTCGGCCTGCCGCTGATCGCGTTGCTGGTGGGCTGGGCGGTGCGCCGCGGCCTGCGTCCACTGGACCGGCTGGCGCGAGGGCTGGCCGCGCGCGCACCGGGCAGCCGCGAGCCGGTGGCGCTCGATGCCGCGCCGACCGAGTTGTACCCGGTGGTGCAGGCGCTGAACACCCAGCTCGAGCGGCTGGAGGACGCGCTGGAACGCGAGCGTCGCTTCAGCGCCGACGTGGCGCACGAGTTGCGCACGCCACTGACTACCAGTCTGATCAGCGTGGAAGGCGCGATAGGCAATGCCGATCCGGCCGACGCCGACGCCGCGCTCGGGCAGGCGCAGCAGGCGCTGAGCAGCCTGGCGCGACGGGTGGAACAGTTGCTGGTGCTCGCCCGACTGGAGGCCGGTACTGCCGACCGTCCCCGCGAAATGGTCGACCTGGTGCCGCTGGCCGGCGAGGTGATCGAGGAAATGGCCCCGGTGATCGCCGAGCGGCGCGTCGAGGTCTCGCTGGAGGTGCCCGAGGCGCGATTGGTGGTCAGCGGGTACGCCGCGGGCCTGCTGGCGCTGATCCGTAACCTGGTGGACAACGCCCTGCGCCACGTCTCCACGGGAGGCCATGTGCTGCTCGCGCTGGGGCAAACCGGAACCGCCGTGCTGATCGAGGTGACCGACGATGGTCCCGGCATTCCCCCGGAACGCCGAGCCGAGGTGTTCGCCCGTTTCCATCGCGAACCCGGCGGACACAACGAGGGCTACGGTGTGGGCCTGTCCATCGTGCAGCGCGTGGCCGAACTGCACGGCGCCACCATCGAACTGCTGGATGCCCCCTGGGGGCGCGGCCTGTCGGTGCGCGTGAGCCTGCCCCGCGCTGGCACCTGATGCCCGCGGCGCCCGGGCGCCGTCACGAAACTGCAGCCGGACCGCGCGAGCATGATGCGCTCGCACGGCGACGTGGCGCGTGTTTCACGGGAAGGCCCGCGCTTCTGTCATGCGACATTCAAGCCGCTGAAACAAAAGAGAAATATTCGGATTTACGCTCAAGTTTCCGATGCTGCCCGCCGCTAAGCGCACTTCTCCGACTGCCGGCCATCCCATGCTTCCGCGCCTGTCTCTCCCCTCGCTCTCCTCGTTCGGTGCCCGCCTGATCGCCCGCCTCGCCGGCACGGTCGCGCTGCTGTTGCTGGTGCTCGTGGTGTCGGCCGGATTGCTCAGCCGGTCGGACGCGCGCCTGCAGGGCGTGGTGTCGGAAACGCTCGCACCGGTCTCTGCGGTGGGACGCATCCAGAACGACACCAACGAGATCCTGCAGACGCTCACCCACGCCGCGCTCACCGAGCTGCCTTCGTCGGTGGACGACGCTGGGACGCTGATCCGCGCGCGCCGCGTGGACATCGCCAAGTACAGCAAGACCCTTCAGGACAGCGGCTTCGGCGCGCGGCAGAAGCAGTCGCTCGGACTGGTCGTCACGCACCGTGCGGCGTTCGACCAGTCGGTGGACGAAACCATGCAACTGCTCAAGGCCGAACAGTTCGACCTGGCCCGGCTGAAGGTGTCCAACGACGTGCAGGACGCCTACGGGCCGCTGAAGAGCGACTTCTCCAACCTGTTCGCCGCGGCGCTGGGCGACGGCCAGGCCGCGGCAGCCGCGCAGCACCGGCTCAACCGGATCGGGCTGTACGCGCTGATCGCCGTCGCGATCGCCGCGCTGGCGCTCACGCTGTGGATGGATCTGCGCATCCTGCGCCAGCTCACCGGGCGGCTGGCGGCCGCCACGCAGGTGGCGGCGCGGATCACCGAGGGGGCACTGGGTGCGCCGATCGACCCCGGCCACGACGACGAGATCGGGCGCCTGCTGCACGGACTGAAGGGCATGGACCGCCAGCTCGTGGCCGTGGTGAGCCGGGTGCGCCAGCGTGCCGCCGAGCTGGACCAGGGTGCATCGAGCATGGCCGACGGCAACGACGCGCTGAGCCAGCGCACCGAGATGCAGGCGATGCGGCTGGAGCAGACGTCCGGCGCGATGTCGCGCGTCGCCGCCACGCTCGCCGAGCACCGGCAGCTCGGCACCCAGGCCGATCGGGCTGTGGCCGTGGCCCGGGAACAGGCGGGCCTCGGTCGCGCCGCGGTCGGCGAGGCGATCGGCTCGATGGGCGCGATCGAACGGACCAGCCGCAGCGTCGGCGAGATGCTCGACCTGATCGACCAGGTGGCCTTCCAGACCCGGCTGCTGTCGCTCAACGCGGCCGTCGAGGCGGCACGGGCGGGCGAGCACGGCAAGGGCTTCGGGGTGGTCGCCACCGAGGTGCGCGCGCTCGCGCAGCGCTGCTCGGAGGCCGCGCGCGACATCCGCGGACTGGTTGCCGACAGCGAGCAGGCAGTACGCATCGGGCTGGAGCGGGTGAGCCGCACCGGCGAAGTGATCGACAGCATCGGCCACGGTGTCGAGCGCCTGGCCGAGACGGTGACGGTGATTCTTGCCGCCGGCCGCAGCCAGGCCGACGAGATCGCCGCAGCCAGCCAGGCGGTGATCGCGATCGACGCGATGACCCAGGAGAACGCCGCGCTCGGCGAGCAGGCTGCTGCGGCGAGCCGGGCCATGCTGGAGGCGGTGACCGCGCTGGTGCGCGACGTCGATTTCTTCGCCTTGCCGGATGCGGCGGCGGCCGAAGTGGCCGCTCCGTCCGCGTCGCGGGGCGGCGCTGTGGTCGTCGACGAGGCCGTCGCCTGACGCGCGGCACCCACGATGAGTCCGGCATCCGGCCATGAACGCGGTTGCTCGCTGCTGGACCAGGCTACCGGCGGGGCCGGCCTGCGTGCGGTGTTCCAGCCCATCGTGCGGCTGGACACGCTGGCGGTGGTCGCGCATGAGGGGCTGAGTCGCCCCGCCGAATCGGCCAGCGGGCTCAGCGTGCTGGACATGCTCGACCTGGCCCGCGCCAAGGGGCGCCTGGGCGAGTTCGAACTGCTGGCGGCGCGCACCGTGTGCGGTGCGTTCGCCGAGCAGGGCGGGCAGGGCCGGCTGCTGGTGAACCTGAGTGCGCAGGCCATTCTGCACGGCGGGCTGCGCCCGGACGAGGTGATCGGTGCGCTGGCCGGCGCGGGCGTCGGGCTGGACCGCATCACGGTGGAGATCACCGAACGCGACATCGTCGAGAACCCGGCCGAGCTGGCGCATGCGCTGGGCTACCTGCGTGCCCGCGGCGCGCGCATCGCGCTGGACGACTTCGGCAACGGCCACTCCAACTTCGAGATGTGGAACGAGCTGCACCCCGAGTCGGTGAAGATCGACCGCTATCTCGTCAACGGCCTCGCGCGCAGTGCGGAAAAACTCGCCATCGTGCGTGCGTTGTGCAGCGTGGCCGAGACCCTTGGGGCCGAGCTGGTCGGCGAGGGCGTGGAGCAGGCCGAGGACCTGCGCATGCTGCGCGAGCTGGGCATCACCTATGCGCAGGGTTATCTGCTCGGTTTGCCGCTGCCGCACCTGGTGGGCGAGGTGCGCGACGAGGCGCGCGAAGCGATCCGCAGCCAGTCCGTGCCGGTGCCGCCGCGTCCGCGAGGGCCGGTGACGCAGCGGCCGCTGCAGGCCGGACATCTGGTGATCACCGCCCCCCACCTCGACGCGAGCCAGGTCAACGACGACGTGGCCGCACTGTTCTCCCGCGACGCGTCGCTGCACGCGGTGGCGGTGACCGAACACGACCGCCCGGTCGGCCTGATCAACCGTCGCGTGTTCGCCGAACGCATGGCGCAGCCGTTCGCCCGCGAGCTGTTCGCCCGCAAGCCGTGCACTGTGTTCATGCACGCCGAGCCCCTGCTGTGCGACGAGCAACAGTCGCTGGACAGCCTCACCGACGTGCTGCGCGGCGAGGACCAGCGTTATCTCACCGACGGTTTCATCGTCACCCGCGAGGGCCGCTACCTCGGCCTGGGCACCGGCGAGTCGCTGGTGCGGCGGGTCACCGAGCAGCGCATTGAGGCGGCCCGCTACGCCAACCCGCTGACCTTCCTGCCCGGCAACATTCCGGTCACCGCGCACATCGAACGGCTGATGCGCGAGCAGCGGCCGTTCGTGGCGGCCTACGTCGACCTCAACGACTTCAAGCCGTTCAACGACCAGTACGGCTACTTCCGCGGCGACGAGATGATCCGCCTGCTGGCGGCGATCCTCACCGCGCGCATCGACGGCCGGCACGACTTCGTCGGCCACATCGGCGGCGACGATTTCATGATCCTGTTCCAGAGCGACGACTGGGAGGCGCGCTGCGCGGACATCATCGTCGAGTTCAACGAGCGCGCCCGCGTGCTGTTCGACGACGAGGACCTGGCCCAGGGCGGCATCGACGGCGAGGATCGCCGCGGCGCGCGCCAGTTCTTCGCGCTCACCACGGTGTCGATCGGCGCGGTGCAGGTGCCGGCGCAGGCGCCCCGACGCCCGGAGCTGATCGCCACCCTGGCCGCCCGCGCCAAGCGCCACGCCAAGCGCGGCCGGCTCGGCTTTCACCTGCTGGCCACCGCCCCCGGCGAATTGCTCGAACCGGCGGCCTGAGCGGTCGCCGCGAGATAAGGGCAGGACTCACTGGCCGGCGGCGAATCCGGCGCGTGCCTCGCGCATCGCCGCGGCCAGCACGGCGCGCAGGCGGGGATCGTCGCGAACCGGCCCGATCCGTCGCGCCAGGCGGCACATCAGCTGCACGTCCTGCAGGCGGCCGAGGCGATCGGTCTGGCGTTTCAGCGCGTGATGCCCGGCCCGGTCCACCGGTGGCGCGCCGGTGCCGGCGGGCATCGCCGCTTCGAGCGCTTCCAGTTGCAGCCGCAGGCGCCGCAGGCGTCGTCGCCAGCGGTGCAGCAGCGGCGAGGTGGAGGTGCGGTGCGCCTTGCGCTCCGCGCGTTCGACGCGATGGCGGCTGCGCCTGATCGCGCGCTTGGCGACGCGCGCATCGAGTGCCGTCCACGGCAGCTTGCCGATCTCGTCGCGGATCGCCGCGATGGCCTGGCGCCGGCTGTGGAAGCCGGGGTCCCGCTGCAGCGCTTCCTCCGCGGCGGCATCGCGATGGGCGACGAGCGCCGCTTCCAGCGTCCGTCGCTCGGCCGGCGAGGCGGCGTCGCCGAGGGTGCTCGCGGTGAGTGCGGCCACGTGCGCATCGCGCAGCGGAGAGAGGCTCCGGCACAGTCGTTTCAACCGCACATCGATGCGCCGCATCCGTGCGCGGTCGGTCGCGTCCAGCGCCGGGGCGAGCAGGCCGAGCAGGGCGCGCAGCTGGCGGATGGCCTTGCGTGCCCGATGGATGCCGTGGTGGCGGTGGCGGGTATCGGCCAGGGCCCGGGCGATCCGGCGACACTCGCCATCCGCCGCGGCGGCCAGCATCGTGCCCGGCGTCGCGGGTGCGACGGGGTCGGCGTTCCGGTGCTTGCGATCGGTGCGGTGCTTGTCTCGCTGCATGGGAGTCCAGACGTGGGCATCCGCCGGGACCGCCAGTGTGCGCCTGTGCCCGCCTGCCGCCAACGTGGCCGGCTGCGGCGTGCCGACGCGCCCGGCGCGGCATGGCGCCCCGGGGCGTCGGCGGTCACGGATGATCAGGGGGCGGATCGAGCACGGAGCTGCGTGCCAGATCGAGCTGGCTGGCCGGGGCCGGGCGGCCGAGCAGGTAGCCCTGTACCGCGTCGCAGCCGTGGTCGCGGAGCCAGCGGGCCTCCTCGATCCGCTCCACGCCCTCGGCCACCGTGCCGATGCCGAGCGAGGCGGCCATCTGCAGCATCGAGCTGACGATCGCCTGGCTGTCGGTCAGCCGGTCCACGTTGCGCACGAAGGAGGCGTCGATCTTGACCTTGCCGATCGGCAGCCGCTTGAAGTGCGAGAGGCTGGAGTAGCCGCGGCCGAAGTCGTCGATGGCGATGGTGACGCCCATGGCGGCCAGCCGGATCAGGCTGGCGCGAAGTTCCTCGTCCAGATGCAGGGCCACCGTCTCGGTGATCTCCAGTTCCACCCGGTCCATCCGCAGTCCGGAAGAAATGATCGAGGCATGGACCTGGTCGACGAAGCCGGGCTGGCGCAGCTGCACCGGCGACACGTTGACCGCGATCGGCCCGGCGTAGGCGCGGTCGCGGCTCCAAGCGCCCAGCTGTGTCAGCGATTCGCGAAGGGCGAGCAGGCCGAGCTCGACGATCTGGCCGCTGCGTTCGGCGACCGGGATGAACTCGCTGGCTTTGACCTCCGTACCGTCCGGCTCGTGCCAGGTGCTCAGCGCCTCGACGCCGACGACCGTGCCGGTCGCGAGACAGTACTGGGGTTGGTAGCGGAATCGGATGCGGCCGGCCGCCAGGGCCTGGCGCAGCCCTTGCACCAGCGTCACGTAGCGGGTCGCCGCACGCCGCATGCACGGGTCGAAGGCGACGATCCGGTCGCGCCCTCCCTGTTTCGCGTGCGCAAGCGCGGCGTCGCCCGCACTGAGCAGGGTGTCGGCATCCGAGCCGTGCTCGGGCCACCACGCGATGCCGATGCTGCAGGTGCCGGCGACGCCGACGTCGTCGGTGCAGGCCGCCTGGGCGATCGCGGCACGGATCTCGCGAGCCAGTCGGATCGGCGCGTCGTGGTCGTCCAGCCCGGACATCAGCACGATGAACTCGTCGCCACCGAAGCGGCCCACGCTCACGTGGTGGTCCGCGAAGGCGCCGATCCGCATGGCGATGTCGCGCAGGTGGCGATCGCCCGCCGGGTGGCCCTGCACGCCGTTGATCAGCTTGAAGTGATCGAGGTCGATGAACAGCACGGCCATCCGGTGGCCGTCCGGTGCCGTGCGGATGGACCGGCCGATCCGTTCGTGCAGGACGCCGCGGGTCGGCAGGCCGGTCAGCGGATCGATACCGGCGCGCAGGCGCTGCAGCTCCTGTTCGTGCAACTGGGCCGTGATGTCCATGCACACCACCAGGTCCACGTCGCCTTCCTCGCGACCCAGGCGGGTGGTCAGCAGGCGCACGTCGGCGTCGCTGCCGTCGGCGCGCCGGTGCCGGGCGAGCTGCTCGCCCGGCGCGTCCGGAAGCGCGATGCGCGGGGAGGCATCAAGGTCCGTCAGGCGGCGGACGTGTCCAGTCGGCGCGTGCATGCCGTAGGCGTCGTTGGCGGCGCGGTTCGCCTCGAGGATGTGGCCATGCTGCGGATGGACCACGAAGCACGGCAGCGGCAGGTTGTCGACCAGCCTGGCGTAGCCGCGCTCGAGCCGGTCGAGCCGGGAGCGGCTGCGCAGGAAGCGGTCGACGGCGCGGCGCTGCAGCCCGTAGATGAACAGCGCGGAGAGGATGACGAACAGCAGGCCCTTGGACGTGAAGTAGACGTCCAGCCAGGTGCCCGCAGGCATGGCGATGGCGATGGAGTCCGACAGGGCCAGCCAGGCCAGCCCCAGTAGAAAGTAGCGTTTAGCAAGCATGTTTGGTTGTTGTTGCAGCTCGACCAGCGTCTCCATGCCATCTCGCATCGATTCCATGCTCCCGGAAGGTGAAAGGGGTACTGCGGCGGCTCATCCGGTCCCCGCACCGCGCGGCGCGGGGCTTGCCGGATGCGGCTCAGAACTCGTTCCACTCTCCCGCTGCCGCAACCGCCAGCGCCGGAGCGGCCGGCGCCCTCGAGGGGCGGGGCGCGGAAGATCGCGGTGCCTCCACGGGAGCACGGGCTATCCCGTCGTCGAGCCGGAAGTAGGCGACCTGGCGGCGCAGACTCATGGCCTGCTCCTCCATGGCGCGGCTGGCCGAAGCCGCTTCCTCCACGAGCGCCGCGTTCTGCTGGGTGACCTCGTCCATCTGGGTCACGGCGAGGTTCACCTGCTCGATGCCGGCGGACTGTTCCGAACTGGCTGCCGCGATCTCCGAAACGATGTCGGTGACTTTCTTCACGCTGTCGACGATGGCCGCCAGCGCGCGTCCCGATTCGTCGACCAGCTCGGCACCCAGCCGGACACGCTCGGAGCTGTCGCCGATCAGGCCCTTGATCTCGCGGGCGGCCGCGGCGCTGCGCTGGGCCAGGTTGCGCACTTCGGATGCGACGACCGCGAAACCGCGGCCCTGGTCGCCGGCGCGGGCAGCCTCGACGGCGGCGTTGAGCGCGAGCAGGTTGGTCTGGAACGCGATCTCGTCGATCAGGCCGACGATGTCGGCGATCTTCTGGCTGGAGGCGGAGATCTGCTCCATCGCCTCGACGGTGCGCTGCACGACGCTGCCGCCATGCTCGGCCTGTTCGCGTGCGCCGCGGGCCAGATGATTGGCGTGCACCGCATTGTCCGCGTTCTGCCGCACGGTGGCGGTCATCTCCTCCATCGAGGATGCGGTTTCCTCCAGGCTCGACGCCTGCTCCTGCGTGCGCTGGCTGAGGTCGTCGTTGCCCTGGGCAATCTGGCGGGCTGCGGTGCTCACCGACTCCGAGCCCGCGCGGACGTCCGCCACCACTTCGGCCAGTTTCGCGTCCATCCGCGACAGCGACAGCAGCAGCTTGCCGACTTCGTCGCCGGAGATCCGCTCCACCCGGTTGTTGAGCTTGCCGCCGGCGATGTTGTCGGCCACCCGCATCGCTTCGGCGAGCGAGCGGGAGATCGAGCGCACCAGCTGGAAGCCGATCGCACCGGCGAGCAGCAGGCCGAGTGCGATGGCGCCGATGGTGGTCTCCGATGCCCGCGCCTCGCGCGCCTCGTCGGTGGCGAAGGAAGTCGAGGCGATCTGCTCCTGCAGGTTGAACAGGGCGCCGATGTCGTGGCGCAGGGCGCTGTAGTCCTTTTCGGCCGGCCCGTCCATGGTCTGGGTGGCCTGGTCGTACTGCTTGGCGGCCAGTTCGTTGACGGCCGAGTTCATCGCCTGCTGGAACGCGCTCCGGTCCGCGTCCAGGTGCTTGCCGATGGTGGCCTCCTGAGGTGAGAGGCTGGCTTGATGAAAGGTACCCAGAAACTGTTTCAGGTCGCCGGCATCGGTCTGCAGCGCCTGCTCGGCGGACGCGGCATGGGCAGGGTCACGCGATCCGATCGCGCGATGCACCGAGGTCCGTTCGCTGCCCAAAAGGTCGAGCGCCTGGGCCAGCGCCATGGCGGGAACCAGCTTGTTCGCGTGCATGTCGCGCAAGGCGACGTTGCTGCCGGAAAGGTCCACCATGCCCATGGTGCCGACCGCGGCCAACAGCGCGGAAAGCGTGCCTAGCGTGACTATCAACCTGGCCTTGATCGACCACTGCGGGAATTGCATATCCGTTCTCCATGAGGCTTGAGGCCCGAATGGGGCTCGGCGGATCTGCGGTGCCGGGCTGTTCGGGGCGTATGACTCCGATACATCGCAATGCCGGACAGACACGAAAGGCATTTGTCCGTTACCCAACGGAAGCCGCTGGGCTGGCGAGTGTCGTTAACGACCCCGATGTCTCGATCTTAAGCGAAAAATATTCCGTTTTGGACTATTTGCACGCGAAATTTACGGTGCTGTGCCACACAGTGGCAGCGCAATGACGCGGACCATCTACAAGGACGACTACCACCTGCTCCTGAGCCTTATGCAACGGACTCGGGAGGCGGCGGGGATTACCCAGGCGGAATTGGCCCAGCGCCTCCGCACGACGCAGTCCTACGTATCAAAATGCGAACGCGGCGAGCGCCGGATCGACATTATCGAATTCGTAGCTTATTGCGAGGCGCTCGGCATGGATGCGGGCGTATTGATGGATGCTTTTCTGGATAACCGCGATTATCGACGCGTCAGTGACGAGAGCATGGATGCCTCGGTAGTGGCGCTCATGCGCAAGAGCAAGCGTCGACAGCGCATGCGTGCACCGGGCCGATCGGGCAAATTCACCTCTTCCTCCTGACTGCCCGTGGCGCCAGTCGGCGAGCACGTTGGCAACCTCGCCTCGGCGCAACGACGGCGCCATCGTTCGAGATGACTCCCGTGCCCCGGGTGGGGCCTCGCAACGGCGCCGGCAGCAGTTCGCTCCGGTCAAGGCAGCGGGAGAGTGGGGCCTCCTGGAGGAGCGGCTTGGTATATCAACCGCAGAGTGTCCCGAGGCTCCGTTTGCCGCCGGCCCATCACTCCGTTGTGCCCGGGCACCTCGACAAATCGCGGGCGCGACGCCCATGGATCCGGGCCAGGTGTCCGGTCCGTGCTTCGGACGTGCGCCGTGCCTGTGCCCCGCCCGGCATCGCAGAGCGAGGCAGGCAGGCCGATCGCTGGCGACGGGAACATAACGAGGAGCGACCGAAGATGACCCCGGGGCGGGCTGACCCCTGCCGCCTATGCGAAGCAGTTGGAGTGAAACCGGACTTCAAACCGTCCCGCTACTCAAGGCGGGGGACGTCGGGACGATCAGGTATGGAATGCTCACCACCGGCGAGCGCTGCGGTGGACGGCGGCTTTCGGCCAGGAGCGGACGTCCAACGCTGGGGTTAAGCGGCGCGCGGTTTTCGCGCGTCCGCTTGGACGACTGGTTAGGCGCCGGGACGCCTGCGAGTACGACACAACCCAAGAAGCGCGAGTAGCAAACCACCAACGGCTGCGCCGTAAGCCCAAATGCTACTGACGCCGGTCTCGGAGTGTAGCTGCCAGAGGAAAAGAGAGCAGATACAAATGAGGTAGCCGATCGTCTCAAGCGTGCCGAGGTCTCTGTTGCCGACTTGATAGTGGCGGCCGTCATCGCGATTGATCCATTGGCGAAGCTTGGAAAATCTGCTCATGTTGCCGCCTAACGCCGGAATTTAGCAGCGCGTCCGCTGGAATGGTTGGTTAGACATTGGCTGCATCATTGCTGTCTGCCTCTTTCCTATGGATGCCTGGGACGACAAGTGCGGCAATTGCAGAGGCGCCAACGAGTAAAAGCGCGCCGGCGATTATGTTGACAACACCAAGGTTTATGAAAGAAGCCGAAGTGTCGTAAGGCAATGTATAGAGCTTTTCATGGATATTCCATGCGGTGGTGAAGTCTTCGAGCGAGTGCACAAGCTTCCAGGCGCCGATGCCACGGAGGACGAGCGCGAAGTACATTCTGGGTGTCATGGATGTTCCCTTCCAATGTCTAACGTTCGACATGAGCGGCGGCTTGCCGATGGCGCAGCCAGCGGTAAGACGTCCGCTCGATGGAGGGGTTAGGGGCTGCGCCACTCAAGGCTTGACTCACGCGGCTTCACCCCTTGCCCTCGCAATTTGCGAGGCAATAACGGACCAATCCCGACACAAGAACAGCTTGAGAGGGTTTAGCCGCCACGATAAATAGATGCGCCTCTTGTAGCACTGCAGCACCCTCTGCTGCACGAACTCTTCTTTCCAACCGGCCCAATCTCCTGCAAAGCTTAGTAGATTCTGGGAGAAGGCAGGCCAGACTTCGGCGAACATGATCCGTTCGAGCTCCTTTTCTGAGTACGGAGATTCGGCGCATACCCTCGCGATGTACGAGATCTCGGTATCGGTGATCGCAGTATCAAGATAGAGGTCTGTCATTGCGACCCAAACCGGCGTTCGATTTCGGAGATCCTCTCTCGGATGGCGGAGGTTCACTGTGGCCCCTAACTATTGAATATACGGACGCGCTTGTCCGGCTATACATCCCGGGTGGCGCAACGAAATTACTACGCAACTCATTGTTCTTGCTGAAGCTTATCTCTGCCGCGTCCGGCTAACAACCGCACGCAAAACCGGGCAGAGAGGGCCGGTCTTGGAACGGCGACTTTGGGTCGACTTCTGTCGGTCGAGCTAGCTCAGATATCGTCGAGACAGCAAAGGCCGTAATTTGCCGAATTTCGTTACGCGGCGGCATCTAGCAGGGCGGCTGCCGCCGCCGGGTGCCGCAAGGGCCATCGTGTCAGCTGTCGATCAAGGCGCCCAGAAATGGGCTTGTCGGGCTTCCCTATACCCGCCTGACACCAATGTTTGTACATCGCCCCTGACACCATTGTTTGTACAACCTGCACAAACATTGGTGTCATGCCCACAGCAGCGCCCAGGGGCCCGTGACTTCAGGCCCATGGACTAGTCATAACTTCACACTATGCTTGATGCCGACACAGGTAGCAGGGCGGGCAAGCCGTGGATGAGGAAGTCGCCAGCGCGCTGAAGAAATTCCAGAAGGAGCTGTCCGCCGGCACGGTCTCGCTGGCGCTGCTCTCCGTGCTGGGGCGCGCGCGACAGCCGATGTACGGCTACCAGATCGCCAAACGGCTGGAGGCGGCGGGGGAGGGTGTGCTCGCAGGCAAGCAGAGCGCGCTGTATCCGGTGCTGCGCAACCTGGAGGCCGCCGAGCTGCTCAGCAGCGAGGTCGAGCCCTCGGTCAGCGGGCCGCCGCGTCGCTACTACCGCATCACCAAGACGGGCCGCGAGGTGCTCCGCGTCTGGACCGACGCCTGGCACGCCACGCGCGACTCGATGGACCGGGTTCTGGAGGGAGAGCTGTGATGAATGCGCCACGCACGATCGCCGAATACCTCGCGCAGCTGCGCGATGCCTTGCGCGGGGCGGATCCCGCGCTGATCCAGGACGCGCTGTACGACGCCGAGGAGCACCTGCGCGCCGAGCTGGCCGAGCAACCCGGGCGCAGCGAGGCGGAGATGCTCGCGCAGATCGCCGGCAGCTATGGCGCACCGGATGAGGTGGCCGAGCTGTACCGCGACCAGGAGATCAAGATCCAGCGCGCGCTGCGGCCGCCACCGATGCCGAAACGTCGCTCCTTGCCCGGTCGCTTCTTCGGCGTGGCGGCCGACGTGCGTGCCTGGGGCGCGCTGTTCTACATGCTGCTGGCGCTGGGCACCGGTGTCGCCTACTTCGTGCTGGTGGTGGTCGGGCTGTCGATGTCGGCGGGCCTGTCGGTGCTGATCATCGGCATTCCGTTCATCGTGCTGTTCTTCGGCGTGGTGCGTGCGATGTCGTTGATGGAGGGGCGCATCGTGGAGGCCATGCTCGGCGTGCGCATGCCGCGGCGGCCGCCGTACCCGGAGCAGAACGGGTCGCTGTTGCAGCGCATCGGCGCGATGTTCACCGACTGGCGTACCTGGACCACGATGTTCTACATGGTGTTGATGCTGCCGCTCGGTATCGCCTATTTCACGCTCACCGTGACGCTGATGACGATTGCGCTGGCCTTCATGACGCTGCCGCTCGCGCGATTGATCGACATCGATGGCATCAACCGCCTGTTTGCCAACGGCACGCTCACGATCGACTGGGGCTTCGGGCCGCACGCGCCGGGTTGGGGCGAACTGGTCGCACTCGGCGTCGTCGGGGTGCTGCTGTTCTTCGCCACGCTGCACTTGGTCCGTGCGATCGGCCGGCTGCAGGGCCACCTGGCCAAGCACCTGCTGGTGGCGGGGGGCGGGCACTAGGCGACACCGGTTGCCGGGAGAACGACATGACGGACACATGGCAGTGGATGGCGGGGCGCTGGGAGGGCGAAGAACGCATCTTCGCGACGCGCTGGGGGCCGGAGGGTTCGGCCCGGGGCTTCATCGACGCGCGCATCGAACTGGGTGGGCGATTGCTGGTGCAGGAATACCGCGCAGAGCGTGGTGGTCAACCGGTCCTGCAGGCGCACGCGGTGTTCGTCGCCGAGCCCGGGCGCGGTGTGGCGCTGTTCTGGTTCGACAGTTACGGCTTCGTGCCGCAGGAGCCGGCGCCGGGCGAATGGCTGGGCGACGCACTGGAGGTGGTACGTCGCTCGCCACGCGGACAGACACGGCATCGCTATACCCCACTCGAAGCGGAGAGCTTTCGTCTCGAACTGGCCAGTTCCTTCGATCAGGGTGCCAGCTGGGAGCCGGTGATGCAGGCGACCTATCAGCGCATCGACGCTTGAACCGCCGGTTCAGACCAGTCCGAGATCGACGGCGCGCGCCTGCGGGAACACCGACTGCAGCTGGTCGTTGCGCAGCCCCCACAGTTTCCGCATCAGCCCGCCGAGCACGTCGCGGTAGTTGTTGAGCACGGGGTAGTCGCGATTCTGCAGCAGGTTCGGCTGGGTCACTGCGACCTGCTCGCCGGCGATGCGGCCGCCGCGCACGCGCCCGCCGAGCACCCAGTACACCGTGCCGTGGCCGTGGTCGGTGCCCTTGTCGCCGTTCTCGCGGAAGGTGCGGCCGAACTCCGACAGCACCACCACGGTGGTGTCGTTCCAGTCGTCGCCCAGCTCGTCGGCGTAGGCGGCCAGACCCTCACCCAGGTTGCGCAGGTTGTTGGCCAGGCCGCCGCTGGTGCTGCCCTGGTTGACGTGGGTGTCCCAGCCGCCGACGTCGACGAAGCCGAGCCGGTACTGGTCGCGCATCAGCGTGGCGATGCGGCGGGTTTCGGTGGCGAAGTTACGCGCGCTGGGCGCGCCGCGGCTGGCGGCGATCATTTCCTTCTGCAGGTCGGCGGTGACGTCCTTGCGCAGGGCGAGGCCATCGGCTGCGGCCGCGGCCAGCGATGTGTCCTGGTACATGCCGGCGAGGATCGCCGCCTGCCGGTCGTTGAAGTGCGACTTGGTGTTGCCTTTGAGCGAGATGTTGGGGATGTCGTGGGGCGCGCCCTGGAAGCTCAGCGGCAGGTTGCTGGTGAAGGCGATCGCCGGCGTGCCGGTGAGCTGCCCGGACAGTCGCGCCATGAAGCCGGAGCGGTAGTTGCCGGCGTGGTCCATCGGCTCGCCGCGCTCGATGTGGTCCTGGGTCTCGAAGTGGCTGCGCGAGAGATCGGCCGTGCCGGCGAACGGGACGAAGGCGACCTGCCTGTTCTGCCACAGCGGCCAGATCGAGTCGCGCAGCACCGGGTTCAGGCCCCACGAGGCGTCCAGCGGCAACGCGCTGTTGGGATTGGCGGCATCCGGCCGGGCGATCGCCAGGGTCGGGCGCGATTCGTAGTAGAAGTCGCTGCCGGTCGGCACCAGCAGGTTGTTGCAGTCGTAGCCACCCCGCAGGAACACCAGCAGGAAGCGCGGCGTGCCCGCGGGTGCGGCGAACAGCTTGCCGGAGAACGACAGCGCAGGAGCCGCGAGCGCGGCCGCGACGGCGGTGCGGAGAAACTGGCGACGATCCATGGCGAACCTCAGCGGGTGTTGAAGTCGGGGGAGGACAGCAGGAAGGTGTTCCACTCGACCGGCGACTTCGCCTGGGCCAGTGCGTCGCGGGTATGCGGCGACAGCCAGGGCGCCATCGCCTGTGCGAACAGCGGGCCGTTCAGCGCGGGTGGGTCCGGGCGCTCGCCGGGCGTGCGGCGGGGTGGGGTGCCGTCGGGCGCGAACAGCGGCGCGCGGCCGCTGCCGATCATGCCGGCGATGTCGAAGCGCTTGGCCATCTGGCCGGAGCCGGACCAGCTGGCGTTGTCCAGCGGCCAGCCGTCGGGGGTGATGCGTCCATAGATCGGCTCGCCCATCTGGTTGAGCGCGGCGGTGAGCGGCAAGGCGTTGGTGACCGGGCGGCCGTCCAGGCTGAAGCGCATCGCCGAGACCAGGAACTGCATCGGGTCCTTGAACTTGGCGCCGGCGGTCGCGGTGATGTCCTTCGAGGTGAACAGCGTGCGCAACACGGCGGCGATGTCGCCGTCGGTGCGCTGGAAGGTGTCGGCCATCGCATCGACCAGCGCCTGCGGCGGGTGGTCGGAGACGAAGTACTCGGCGAGCTGGCGCGAGACGAACTGCGCGCAGGCCGGCTGCTTCACGATCAGGTCGACCGCGCGCTCCACTTCGTCGAAGCCGCCGCCTTCGATGCGCTGGCCGAGGAACACCTTGTCGCTGGAGTCGTGGCGCGCGGGATTGAACTCGAACATCCCCTGACGCACCACGCCCGGCCGCTCGCCGCCGAAGCGGTCGAGGCCGCCGAAGCGCCCGCGCCGGTTCATGCGCGGACCCCGCATCGCCTCGCGCGGACGGATCACGCCGACGCCGGTGAGGATGGCGGCGAGTTGCTGCACGTCCTGCTGGGTGTAGCCGGCGTGCACGCCCAGCGTGTGCAGCTCCATCAGCTCGCGCGCGTAGTTCTCGTTGATCTTGCCCTTGGCGTTCTGCGCGTTGTCCAGGTAGACCAGCATCGCCGGGCTCTTCAGCGTGGCCATCACCAGGTCGCGGAACCGGCCCAGCGCGTGCGGGCGGATCACGTGTTCCTCGTAGTCGGCCGCGAGCAGCCGCACCGGGCCCTTGTTGCCGTAGACGCTGAAGTGGTTGAGCCAGAACCACACCATCTGTTCCTTCAGCGGATTGCTGCCGTAGATGGCATGCAGCAGTTCGGCCTGCTGGGCCTGGCGAAGCAGCTCGCGGCCGTGCATCTGGGCGGCCTTCTTCGCGGCGACCTTGGCCTCGCCGTCGGGCATTGCCTTCACCTGGCGCAGCGATTCGCGATACGAGTGCACCAGCTCGGCCGGCGGCGTGGCGATCGCCTCGTAGCCGTCGATCTCCTGCCGGATCGCCGGCGGCAGGTGGTCGTCGCGGTCGGCCAGCGCCTCGTCCAGCCAGCGCCCGCGGCCCAGTTCCCGGTAGCGCTCGAGGGTGGCGCTGTCAATGCCGAAGCTGGCGCGGCGCAGCCACGCGATGTCGTCGCGGGTCAGCGGCGCATCGTTCGCCGCCACGGGCGGGGAGAGGATGCCGGTCAGTGCAACCAGCAGGCCGAGCGGGGCGAGGCGGGTATATCGGCGCATGCGAAGACGGTCCTTCCGGTGGCAGTCGGCGCCATCTTCAACGCGGCGCGTGTCGCGCGGTGTACCTGGTGGCAGGCCGGAGCGAACCCGGGTTCATTCTTCGCAAGACGTTGCGTCGCCGCGTCAGAACTCGTCGACGAACTCCACCACCATGCCCAGTCCGCTGCCGACGAATTCGGCCACGCTGCGCACGGCCCGCACACGCGACGCGTTGGGCGCATGCACTTCCACGCAATAGACATGGCCTTCGTTGTCGTCGACGAGGTCGCTGGAACTGGAGTCGTCGCGCATGGCGGACATCAGGTCGTCCACCTCCTCCACGTGCTCGATGCCTTCGATGCCGTGCACGGCGTTGATCACCGCGTCGGCGTCCTCGCGGCTGCCGATCAGGCGCATGCGGACCATGGGCATGGGGGCTTCTCCGGGCAGGTGGTGCCCGCCATGCTGGAATGGGAGATGTTGGCGCGAGGTGATGCCGTACGGCGGTTACCATGACGCCCCGATCCAGCGGATATCCGCCGTGCCCAAGACCTACGACCGCGCCTATTTCGACAAGTGGTACCGCCATCCCGACCACTCGGTCGCCTCGCCGACGGAGCTGCGCCGCAAGGTAGCCCTGGTCGTGGCACTGGCGGAGTTCTACCTGGGCCGGCCGATCCGCAACGTGCTGGATGTCGGCTGCGGCGAGGCGCCGTGGCGGGCGCATCTGCGGGCGTTGCGGCCGGATATCGCCTATCGCGGGCTGGACGCCAGCGAGTACGTGGTGTCCCGCTACGGCCGCAGCCGCAACATCGGCCTGGCGACCTTCGGCCAGCTTCAATACCTGCGCTTCGACGAGCGCTACGACCTGATCGTTTGCAGCGACGTGCTGCATTACCTCCAGCCCGCCGAGATCCGCGCCGGGCTGGAGGGGCTGGTCGACATGCTCGAGGGCGTCGCCTTCATCGAGGTGTTCACCAGGCAGGACGATCCGGCCGGCGACCTGCAGGGCTTCGTTGCCCGCAACGCCTCGTGGTACCTGCGCACCTTCCGCGACGCCGGTCTGCTGCCGTGCGGCTCGCAGGCCTATCTGGGGCCGCGGCTGGAGCGCCGCGTCGCGGCGCTGGAGCGGGCATGCCCGGTAAGCTGAGCCGGCGTCGCAACGTCGCGACGCCAGACAGGGGAGTGGCTATGGGATGGCGCAGGACATGTGGCGGGTTGTCGCTGGGTTGGCTTGCAATCGGTGTGGCGCTGGGTGCGGATGCTCCCAGGCCGTTGGTGACCGATCCGATCTACGCTGCGCCCCAGCGTCTGGTCACGGTGGCGCCGGGCCGGCGGATGAACATCTACTGCCTCGGGCACGGGACACCCACGGTCATCCTCGATGCCGGGATGGGCGATTCGACGATCTCGTGGGCGCTGGTGCAGAAGCCCATCGCCCGGACCACCCGCGTCTGTTCCTACGACCGCGCCGGACTCGGCTTCAGCGATGGTTCCCCGCAGCCAGGCACCGCGCTGAACATCGCCAGTGACCTTCATGCGCTGCTGCGCGCAGCGGGCGAGAAGCCGCCCTATGTGATGGTGGGCCACTCGGCGGCGGGCATGTACATCCGCGTGTTCGCCGACCACTATCCGAGCGACGTAGTCGGCCTGGTCTCGGTGGAAGGTTCCCACGAGGACCAGTCGATCCGCGGCTGGGCAATCGGTGAGCCGGGGCAGAAGGCCAAGTGGGATGCGTTCCTGGCCGAGTCCGATCGCTGTGTGGACGATGCGCGCAAGGGGCTGCGCCCCGGCACACCCGCCTTCGAGACGTGCGTGGGCACGCCGGACCCCCGCTTCAGTGCGCAGATCAACGCGGCACAGCTGCGTTACGCCGCAACGCCGCGGTGGCAGGCCGCGGCGGCATCGGAGCGCCACGCGATTTTCTACGCCAGTGCCGACCAGGCCCGCGCCACCCGGCGGCATTTCGGCGACATCCCGCTGATCGTGCTGACCCATGCGCCGTATCCGCGTGCCAAGGACGAGACACAGGCCCTGCGCGACCAGCGCACGCTGTCGTGGGAAGGCATGCACAACGAAGTGGCGGCGATGTCGACCCGCGGTATCGACATCATCGTGCCCGGCGCGGGGCACTACGTGCAGTACGACAAGCCGCAGGTGGTGATCGATGCGGTCGACCAGGCGGTGGCGATCGCACGCGAAGACGGCGAGAAGCCAGTGCCGCCGCGCACACCGTGAGATTCGACGGGCAGTGATCCGACGGGCCTGATGCCGTCGCCGAACTCCCTGCCGGGAGTTCGGCGGGTCGACTCCGCTCGCAAGCAGCTGGCCGCGCTTGTGCAATGCCAGATGACATGTCCACAGCGGCTGCGCTAAAACATTTCAACTTTTACTGAAATGTGAATCCTTGAGCCGGAAGACCCCAACCAGACACCCTCTCGTCGTGGAGACGGCGCGGCAGCTCAAGGCGCTCGGCAATCCCGTCCGGCTGCTGGTGCTGTGCCGGCTCCATCACGGAGGGGAGGCCTCGGTCAGCGTGCTGGCGGAGGAACTCGGGGTGGGGTTGTCGGCGCTGTCGCAGCACCTGGCCCGCATGCGCGAGGAGGGATTGATCCTCCAGAGGCGTCAGGCGCGCCAACTGTTTTATCGACTCGATGAATCCGCATCCGCCCATCTGCCGGCGGTGCTCTCTGGCATCTGCGGCCTTTCCCGGCCGCTATCTACCGAAGGAGAAGTTCCGATGAACAAGACCGTGACCGCTCTTGGCGCTGTGCTCGGCCTGGCTTTCGCAAGCTCCGGGGCGCTGGCCGCAGACAACTTCTGGGTGACGCCCACCATCCACTCCGCCGGCAAGATGCACGAGCTGCCGCAGGCTTCGTACAAGCCCGACGTCAAGGCGAACTACAAGATCGTGTTCGGCCTGACCAAGGCGGCTGCCAAGCCGGACGAGGTCAATCCGGGTATCGAGCGCGTGGCGCGCACCGTCAACCTCTACACCTGGGCCGGCGTGCCGTTGAAGCATCTGCACATCGTTGCCGTGGCCTCCGGCGGCGCCACCGCGATCGCGCTGGACAACGCGCACTATCGCCAGGAGTTCGGCACGGACAACCCGAACCTGCCGGTGATCGCCGAGCTGCGCAAGGCGGGTGTCGACATCGCGGTCTGTGGGCAGGCGGTCGCCGAGCACAAGTATCCGTACGAAGCCGTCGACAAGAGCGTCACGCTGGCGCTTTCCGCACTGACCACCATCACCGAGCTGCAGCAGAAGGGCTATGCCCTGATGCCGCTCTGACCCCCCCCCCCCCCCGCCCGGCACGGAGACACGACCATGAACCGTTCGGCCACCCGCCTCGCGGCGACGTGCGCCCTGGCGCTGCTTGCCCTGGTGACCACCGGGGCGGCTGCCGCCCAGAGCACGGACTACCTTCCGCCCTGGAACCCGCCGCCGGCGGGCGGCGTGCACTTCAGCGCGCCGCCGGTCGATGCCATCGCCGACCTGCACGGCGACATCGCCGATCCGCAGCTCACGGTGTTTTTCGCAGGCAACCAGTTCATGGTCGTGCACGACCTGATGGACGCGTTCCGCCAGGCCTATCCGCAGTACCAGCGCATCTACGTCGAGACGCTGCCGCCGGGCATCCTGGCCAAGCAGATCGAGAGCGGTTCGCTGGTCATGGGCAACCTGCGCATCGCGTTGAAGCCGGACATCTACACTGCCGGCAAGGCGGCCATCGCCGAGCGCCAGAAGGAGCACGGCTGGTTCGCCGAAACCGTCGACTACGTGCGCAACCCGCTGGCGATCATGGTCGCCAAGGGCAACCCGAAGCACGTCGAGGGGCTGAAGGACCTGGGCCGGCCCGACGTGCGGGTGAGCATGCCGAACCCCGCCTGGGAGGGCATCGCCCGGCAGATCCAGGCCAGCTACCGCAAGGCCGGGGGCGAAGCGCTGGTGACCGCGGTGATGAAGACCAAGGTGGCCGACGGCAGCACCTTCCTTACCCACATCCACCATCGCCAGTCGCCGCTGCGCGTGCTCCAGGGCGAGTCGGACGCGGCGCCGGTGTGGTCCACCGAGGCGTACTTCCAGCAGGAGATCCTGCATCGCCCGGTGGAGACGATCGCGATTCCCGCCGACCAGAACTCCATCGCCACCTACACCGCGGCACGCATGAAGGATGCGCCGCACGCACAGGCCGCAAAGGATTTCCTCCGCTTCATGCAGACGCCGGCGGCGCAGGCGATCTACCGCAAGTACGGCTTCCAGACCGTCGCCGGGGGCGGCCACGATGCGCATTGATCGTTGGCGCGGACATGCGATCGCCGCGGCCGCGCTGTTGATGGCGGCCACCTTGCCGGCCGCGGCGCAGGACGCGGCGACGATCGCCGCGCAGGGCAATGGCAAGGGCGCGGCGCCCTGCCAGACCTGCCATGCGCCTAACGGCAGCGGCCAGGCGTCCGGGGGGTTCCCCCGGCTGGCCGGGCAGAACGAAGCCTACCTGCAGGCGCAGCTCGAAGACTTCGCCAGCGGCGCGCGGGACAACCCGGTGATGAAGCTGCAGGCCAGTGCGCTGACCGAGGCGGAGCGCAAGGCGCTGGCGACTTACTTCAGCAAGATGCCGGCGGTCGCCACGCCGGATGCCGCCGGCACCACCCCCTTTGCCGATCCGGACCACGTCGGCGAGACGTTGGCCACGCGCGGGCGCTGGTCGAAGCAGGTGCCCGCCTGCGAGCAGTGCCACGGCCCGGGCGGCACGGGCGTCGGGGCGAATTTCCCGCCGCTGGCGGGGCAGTCGGCCAACTACCTGGCATCGCAGCTCAAGGCCTTCCGCAGCGGCAGTCGCCACAACGATCCGATGGGCCTGATGCGCAACATCAGCCAGTCGCTGAGCGATCAGGACATCGACGCCGTGGCGCACTGGTTCGCCGCCCAACCGTTTCCGCCGAAGGAGTCCCGTCAATGACGCCGCGTCATCTGCTCATCGGCCTTGCCGTGCTGGCCCTGGCGGCCTGTTCGCACTCCGCGCCTCCGGAGGCTTCCAAGGCCGCACCGGCCGCCGGGTCCACCGCCGCGCCGGCGGCCCATGCCCCGGCAGCGGCTGAAGCGAAGGCCAAGCCGGCCGCGTTCGAGCCGCCGCCGGAGTCCGCGATTCCGCAGGGACCGTTCGGCGACATGGTGCGGCTGGGGCGCGAGATCTTCGTCAACACTGGCGTGGCAGCGAAGGAATACGTCGGCAATGGCCTGCGCTGCTCCAACTGCCACCTCGATGCCGGACGGCTGGCCAACTCCGCCCCGCTGTGGGGAGCTTACGTGGCCTATCCCGCCTACCGTGCGAAGAACGGCCACGTGAACACGCTCGGCGAACGCCTGCAGGGCTGCTTCAAGTACAGCATGAACGGTAAGGCGCCGCCGCTGGATGCGAAGGAGATGGTGGCGCTGGAGACCTACGCGTTCTGGATGGCCAAGGGCGCGCCCACCGGCGAGAAGCTGCCTGGCGCGGGCTATCCGAAGAAGGGCTTCAAGCCGCCGCAGCCGCCGGACTTCGCGCGCGGGGAGCAGGTGTTCAAGCAGCACTGCGCGCTGTGCCACGGCAACGACGGCCAGGGCCAGCAGGTGGCCGGCCGCTACGTGTTCCCGCCGTTGTGGGGGCCGGACTCGTTCAACTGGGGCGCCGGCATGGGCCAGCTGGACAACGCGGCGGCCTTCATCAAGGCGAACATGCCGTTGAGTCAGGGTGGCACGCTCACCGACCAGGACGCCTGGGACGTGGCGATGTACATGGACGCGCACGAGCGCCCGCAGGACCCGCGCTACAAGGGCGATCTGGCGGCCACGCGCAAGACCTACCACGACACGCCGATGTCGCTGTACGGCACCACGATGAACGGCCATCTGCTGGGCTCGGCGCCGGCCGCGCGGAAGTAACTGGATGCGCAAGCGTCCGGTGGCCGCACCGCTGGTCGCTGCGACCATCCGCACGCGGTGGCCAGTCTCCGCGTGCGGGATGCGTTGATGGCCGCCCCGGTGGTATCGATCGGCCCGCTGGCATGGTCGCTGGGCACGGTGCTGCTGGTGGCGGGCGTCGTCACGGCGCTGGCGGTGGCGGCCTTCCTGCACCGGCGTGGCCGCGCCAAGGTCGAGCCGGCGCTGTGGGCGTTGCTCGTGCTGACGTTGCTGGTGGCACGCATCGCCTTCGTGGTGAGCTGGTGGCCGCAGTACGCTGACGCACCGCTGAGCGTGCTCGACCCCCGCGATGCGGGCTTCTCCCCGTGGGCCGGCGTGGCTGCGCTGGTTCTCGGTGCGCTGGGCCTGGGCTGGCGTCGGCCGCTGCTGCGGCTGCCGCTGGCCGTATCGCTGGCCAGCGGTCTGCTGGTCTGGGGCTTCGGCCTGCTCGTCGTGGCGCGGCTGGATGCGGCCACGCACACGCCGCTTCCCGCTTTGACGCTGCGTGATCTGGATGACCGGCCGGTGGCCCTGCGCGGTTTCGTGGGCAAGCCGGTGGTGGTCAATCTCTGGGCCACCTGGTGCCCGCCGTGCCGTCGCGAGATGCCGGTGCTGGTCGAGGCGCAGCAGGCGCGCCAGGACGTGCATTTCGTCTTTGTCGACCAGGGCGAGTCGGCAGCCGAGGTGCGCGCCTTCTTCGCGGCCAGCGGGCTGCAACCGCAGCACGCGCTGATCGATCCCGGCCAGTCGCTCGCGCAGCAGATGAACGCCAGGGTATTCCCGACCACGCTGTTCTTCGACGCCGACGGCGTTTTGCGTAGCATGCACATCGGCGCGCTGTCGCCGGCGACCCTGGCCGCCGAGATGCGGCTCATTCTGCCCGGTGCCAGGTCGGTACCGGTCCAAGCTGGAGTTTCCCGATGAAGTTTCGTTTGCTGGGCCTGGCCCTGCTGCTGAGCGCCTGTGCCCAGGCGCAGGACACCCCGAACTATCCGGCGCCGGTGCAGGCGCTTGAAGCCAAGGGCATGACCATCAAGGGCCCGCTGCCGGCACCCGACGGCTACCACGCCTACCTCGGCAGCTACGGCGGCCGGCCGGTGCCCGTGTACGTGCCGCCGGACGGCAAGCATGCCTTCGTCGGCGTGCTGTTCGACGAGCAGGGCAAGGACCTCACCCAGGGACCGATGTCCGATGCGACCAAGCCGGTGCTGGATGCAGCAACCTGGGCCTCGCTGGAAAAGTCGACCTGGATCGCCGAGGGCTCGCCCAAGGCGTCGCGTATCGTCTACGTGTTCAACGACACCGAGTGCCCGTACTGCCACCGCCTGTGGGCCGCGATCCAGCCGAAGCTGGCCAAGGGCGAGGTGCAGGTGCGCTACGTGATGGTCGCGGTGATCGCGCCGAAGAGCGAGTCGCGCGCGGCGGCCGTGCTCGAGGCCGCCGATCCGGCCGCGACGCTGCGCCAGCACGAGCAGCATTTCGGCAACAGCCCGGTGCAGCCGGTGGCCAAGGTTTCCGCGGCGACGGCGAAGAAGCTGGAAGACAACGCCACGCTGATGGACACGCTGGGCATCACCGGCACGCCCGCAGTGATCTACAAGGACGCCTCCGGCAAGATCCGCCAGGACGACGGCATGCCGCCGCCGGACGCTCTGGACGAGATCTTCGGCAAGTAAGCCGGGTCGGTCACGGAAACGAAAAAGCCGCCCGAGGGCGGCTTTTTCGTCATGCGGAACGGGACGCCCGATCAGCCGCGGCGCGAGGCCTGCTTGCGGTCGTTCTCGGTGAGGTACTTCTTGCGCAGGCGGATCGCCTTCGGGGTGACCTCGACCAGCTCGTCGTCGTCGATGAAGTCCAGCGCCTGCTCCAGCGACATGCGGATCGGCGGGGTCAGCTGGATGCCGTCGTCCTTGCCGGCGGCGCGCATGTTGGTCAGCTGCTTGGCGCGCAGGGCGTTGACGGTGAGGTCGTTGTCCTTGGCGTGGATGCCGACCAGCTGGCCCTCGTACACCTCGTCGCCGTCGCCGACCAGCAGGCGGCCGCGCTCCTGCAGCATGTTCAGCGCGTAGGCCGGGGTCGGGCCGGTGCCGTTGGAGATCATCACGCCGTTCGGGCGCTGGGCGATCTGGCCTTCTTCCTTCGGACCGTAGTGGTCGAACACGTGGAACAGCAGGCCCGAGCCCTGGGTGAGGGTCTTGAACTGGTTCTGGAAGCCGATCAGGCCCCGCGCCGGGATCATGTACTCCAGGCGCACGCGGCCCTTGCCGTCCGGCTCCATGTTCTTCAGCTGGCCCTTGCGCACGCCGAGGCGCTCCATCACGGCGCCCTGGTGGATCTCTTCGACGTCCACCACCAGCTGCTCGAACGGCTCCATCAGCTGGCCGTCGATTTCCTTGATGATCACTTCCGGACGCGACACGGCCAGCTCGTAGCCCTCACGGCGCATGTTCTCGATCAGCACCGACAGGTGCAGCTCGCCGCGGCCGGAGACCAGGAACTTGTCCGCGTCCGAGCCGTCTTCCACGCGCAGCGCCACGTTGTGCACCTTCTCGCGGTCCAGGCGGTCGCGGATCTGGCGGCTGGTGAGGAACTTGCCGCCGGACATGTCCTTGTTGCCGGCGAACGGCGAGTTGTTGACCTGGAAAGTCATCGAGATGGTCGGCTCGTCCACGGTCAGCGCCGGCAGCGCCTCGGGCGTGTCGGGCGCGGTGACGGTGTCGGAGATGGTGAGCTCCTGGATGCCGGAGATGGCGACGATGTCACCGGCCTCGGCGGTGTCCTGCTCGATGCGCTCCAGGCCCATGAAGCCCAGCACCTGGCCGATCTTGCCCGAGCGCTTCTTGCCTTCGCGGTCGATGATCGCGACCGGCATGCCCTTCTTCATCGTGCCACGCTGGATGCGGCCGATGCCGATCACGCCGACGAAGCTGTTGTAGTCGAGCTGGCTGATGCGCATCTGGAACGGGCCCTCCGGATCCACCTCGGGCTTGGGCGCGTGCTGCATGATCGCTTCATACAGCGGGGTCATGTCTCCTTCGCGGGCCTCCGGATCGAGGCTGGCGTAGCCATTCAGCGCCGAGGCGTAGACGATCGGGAAGTCCATCTGCTCGGCGGTGGCGCCGAGGCGGTCGAACAGGTCCCACACCTGCTCGACGACCCACTCCGGGCGCGCACCCGGGCGGTCGATCTTGTTCACCACCACGATCGGCTTGAAGCCCATCGCGAACGCCTTCTGCGTCACGAAGCGGGTCTGCGGCATCGGGCCGTCCATCGCATCGACCAGCAGCAGCACCGAGTCGACCATCGACAGCACGCGCTCCACCTCGCCGCCGAAGTCGGCGTGTCCGGGGGTGTCGACGATGTTGATGCGGTTGCCGTTCCACTTGATCGCGGTGTTCTTGGCCAGGATGGTGATGCCGCGTTCCTTTTCCTGGTCGTTGGAGTCCATCACGCGCTCGGCCAGCACGGTGCGCTCGGCGAGCGTGCCGGACTGCTTCAGCAGCTGGTCGACGAGGGTGGTCTTGCCGTGGTCGACGTGGGCGACGATGGCGATGTTGCGCAGATTTTCGATGGACATGGGTAAACGCTCGGCGGGCGCCGTGGGGGCCGCCTGAAAGGTGGGCAGAAGGAATAACCGCCGGATTATACGGGCTTGTGTGACAACTTGCTGCACCGCCGCGCGGGACGGTTCAGGCGGCCGCCCGGGCGGGCGGCTGGGCGAGTGGCGGGCCGGGGGCCTGGAGCGCCGGCCCGCCGGGGCTTACTGGATCAGCGCCATCTGGTCGGCGGCGGTGTACCAGAGCAGCTGGTAGTGACCGTAGGGGTAGTCGAAGCTGGCGTCCTCGCCGGGGATGGTCGAGGTATGCACGCCATCGACGGTGCACACGCCGCCGTAGCAGTTGATCTCGTCGATCCACGACTTGAACGAGTACATGTGCGTGCCGTAGCGGTGCCCGGCAAAGGACTCCAGCAGCGGGCTGCCGATCGACAGGCCATAGGTGCCGCAGGTGCTGGTGAGCACGTTGTACGGGTACACCCCGCAGCTCCACAGGCCATGCACCGCGCCGGCGATGCCGATGAACGTGTCCACCTTGGAAGCCACGCCGAGCTTGTCGATCTCGCGCATGGCCAGGGTCACGCCCATGGAGTGCGCGATCACGTCGATCCTGCCGCTGCACGAGCCGGCGATGGCGCTGGAGATCGCGTTCTTCACCGGCGTCTCCTCGCTGCCGTTGTGGTCGTTGCAGGCGGCGCAGTACGGGTCGCCCCAGGACGGGCGGACAATCTGCGCGTCGCTCCAGCCGTTCTGGCGCAGCAGGTTGTAGGTGTTGACGAAATCGCTCGGGCTGCCGGTATTGCCGTGGACCATCACCACGGTGTCGTGGCACACGGCACGGGCCGCGGTGGCGGGTATCAGGAGCAGCAGGGCGAGCAGGACGTGCTTGATCGACATCATGTCTTTCCTCCTTCGCTACGGGCCTCGGTGACGAGGCGGATGGCGCCACGCGGGTGCGCGGTGCCGGATCGGTAGCGACATCTCGGCTGGACGGGCGGGCCGGGGGAGGGACGTCGTGGTGTGTGGGGTTCTGCTCTTTGCTCGTCATCCCAGCTTTCGCTGGGATGACGGATAGGAGAGTGCCTGGCTGCGTGTTCGTCCCGCTCACACCAGCCCGGTCACCGCATACACCGCAATCACCACTCCCACCGCCAGCGTCTTGACCACGGTGATCGCGAAGATGTCCTTGTATGACTGCCGGTGCGTGAGGCCGGTGACCGCCAGCAGGGTGATCACCGCGCCGTTGTGCGGCAGCGTGTCCATGCCGCCGGAGGCCATCGCCGCCACGCGATGCAGCACTTCCATCGGGATGCCGGCGGCCTGGGCGTTGTGGATGAAGGTGTCGGCCATCGCCGCCAGCGCGATGCTCATGCCGCCCGAGGCCGAGCCGGTGATGCCGGCCAGCGCGGTCACCGAGACCGCCTCGTTGACCAGCGGGTGCGGGATCGCGCGCAGGCCGTCGGCGACCAGCTTGAAGCCGGGCAGGGCGGCGATCACCGCGCCGAAGCCGTATTCCGAAGCCGTATTCATCGAGGCCAGCAACGCACCGCCCACGGCTGCCTTGCTGCCCTCGGCGAAGCGCCGGGTCACCGGCTTCCAGGCGGCGGCCAGCACGCACAGGATGCCGACCAGCAGCGCGCCTTCCACTGCCCAGATCGCGGCGATTTTCGAGGTCTCCTGCACCACCGGCTTCGGCGTGCCGATCACCGCCGGCAGGAACGAGCTGCTGGCCCCGTACAGGTGCGGGATGGCATCGGTGAGCAGCTTGTTGACCACGCCGACCAGCAGCAGCGGCAGCACCGCCAGCAGCGGGTGGGCGAGCTTGTCGTGTTCGAACGGCGCCGGCTCGTTCAGCAGGTCGGTGCCATAGCCCTCGCCGGCGGCGGCGGCTTTGCGCCGACGCCATTCGAGGTACGACAGGCCGGTGACCAGGATGAACACCGCGCCGATCGTGCCCAGCCACGGCGCGGCCCAGCCGGTGGTGCCGAAGAACGCGGTAGGGATGATGTTCTGGATCTGCGGCGTGCCCGGCAGCGAGTCCATGGTGAAGGTGAACGCGCCCAGCGCGATGGTGCCGGGAATCAGCCGCTTGGGGATGTCGCTGGCGCGGAACAGCTCGGCGGCGAACGGGTACACCGCGAATACCACCACGAACAGCGACACGCCGCCGTAGGTGAGCAGTGCGCACACCAGCACGATCGACAGGATCGCGCGGCTGCGCCCGACCAGGCCGATGGTGGCGGCCACGATCGCCTTGGAGAAACCCGACAGCTCGATCAGCTTGCCGAACAGCGCGCCGAGCATGAACACCGGGAAGTACAGCTTGAGGAAGCCGACCATCTTCTCCATGAACAGGCCGGTGAAGATCGGCGCCACCAGCGAAGGCTCGGTCAGCAGCACCGCGCCCAGCGCGGCCAGCGGCGCGAACAGGATGACGCTGTAGCCGCGGTACGCCGCGAACATCAGGAAGCACAGTGCGGCGAGCACGATCAGGAAGGCCATCCTTGCGGTTCCTCGGCGGTGGCGTGGATCACGATGGGGTATGGAGTATCCGCACGCTCTGCCGCCGCGGGCATCGTACGAAGGTACAAGTGTGGCGCCGCGCCCCCCTGCCTAGGCTAGCCAGCCAACAAGCATCCATCGTCGATGGCTGCGTCCACGCGAGCCGCCTGCAGGCGGCCAGCTCACCGAAGGGAAGGGGAAACCATGAAGCGCACGCATCTCAGTCTCGCGATCGGCCTGGTGATCGGCCTGTCCGGCACGCCGCTGCTGCACGCCCAGGACACCGCGGCGGCGCCGAGCGTCGAGAAGGCCAAGCAGCTCGACCAGGTGACGGTGACCGCACGCAAGCGCGAGGAAACGCTGCAGGACGTGCCGATCGCGGTGAGCGCATTCACCGCGCAGTCGCTGGAAAAGCAGAACGTGCAGAACCTGGCCGACCTGCAGGGCAAGGTACCGTCGCTGCAGATCTACGCTGCGCGCGGCTCCAACACCACGCTGACCGCCTACATCCGCGGCATCGGCCAGGCCGACCCGACCTGGGGTTTCGACCCGGCAGTGGGCATCTATCTCGACGACGTCTACGTGGCCCGCCCGCAGGGCGCGGTGCTGGACGTGTTCGACGTCAGCCGCATCGAGGTGCTGCGCGGCCCGCAGGGCAGCCTGTACGGCAAGAACACCATCGGTGGTGCGATCAAGTACGTCTCCAACCCGCTGCCGACCAAGACCGAGGGCTCGGTGGAACTCACCGCCGGTACCCACGGCGAGAAGGACATCAAGGCCAGCATCGGCGGCGCCAGCGCGGACAAGGTCTGGCGTGGCCGCGCCGCGGTCGCCAGCGAGCACAACGACGGCTTCGGCAAGAACCTCAACACCGGCAGCCGCAACGGCAACAAGAACACCAACTCGGCGCGGGCGACGCTCGGCTTCTTCCCCAGCGACCACTTCAACGCCCAGTTCGAGGTGGATGGCGTGCGCGACAACTCCAATCCGCGCGGCGCGAAGATGCTGATCGCCAACAAGTTCGACCCGGCCTACGCGCCGCTGTCGAGCAACTTCGACACCCGCGGCGGCATGGCCCAGCTCAACAACACCACGCTGTACGGCACCGGCCTGACTCTGAACTGGGTCGCCAGCAGCGACTGGACGCTGAAGTCGGTGACCGCCGTGCGTGGCTCGCATACCGACACCGCGATCGACTTCGACACGCTGCCGGAGAAAATCGCCGACGTCACCGCGATGTACAAGGATCACCAGTTCAGCCAGGAGCTGCAGGCCAACTACGACGCTGGCGGCGTGCTGCACGGCGTGGCCGGCCTGTACTACTTCAACGGCTCGGCCAGTGGCGAGATCCACAACATCTTCCTCGGCTCGCCGCCCTACAGCACGCTGGGCTACTCGCTGTACGGCAGCACCGGCGGGCGCATCGGCACGCGCAGCCTGGCCGCCTACGGCGACTTCACCTGGGACATCAATCCGAGCTGGAGCCTCGACGTCGGCTTGCGCATGACCCGCGAGACCAAGAGCGCGCTGATCCAGAACTACGGCTATGCCGACGAGACCTTCAGCACGCCGACCTCGGTGGTGGCCAACTTCTCCGGCTCGCATACCACCAACAACGCCTCGCCGAAGGTCTCGCTGGACTGGAGCGTCAGCGACAACGTCAAGCTCTACGCCAGCTACAGCACCGGCTTCCACTCCGGCGGCTACAACATCCGCGCGAACTGCACGGCGATCCCGACCTCGTGCCGCCCGATCAAGGACGAGAAGGTGCAGTCGTACGAGCTGGGCAGCAAGATGACCTTCTTCGACGACGCGCTGATGATGAACACGGCGCTGTTCCGCAACGTGTACTCGGACATCCAGCTGTCGGTATTCACCTCGTACACCCTGCCCAACGGCAGCCAGGGCTTCTTCGGCGACTTCACCAATGCCGGCAAGGGCCACATCGACGGCCTGGAGGAGGAGTTCGCCTGGACGCCGGCCGATGGCTGGACGCTCAGCGGCAACTTCGCCTACCTGCACACCAAGTACACCGAGTACCTCAGCGGCGGCGTCAACATCGCCGACAAGCAGAAGTTCACCAACGCGCCGAAGTGGTCCGGCGGCCTGTCGCTGGAGAACACCCGCCCGGTCGGCAACGGCGGCAGCCTGACCGCCCGCGTGAACTACACCTACCAGACCATGGTGTACCCGGAGACCACGCTGTCGCCGCTGATCGCCCAGGGCGCCTACGGCCTGTGGAACGCGGGCATCATCTGGCAGATCGACCGGCCGTGGAGCGTCAGCCTGCAGGGCACCAACCTGGCCAACAAGTCGTACCGCACCACCGGCTACAACATCGGTGCGCTGGGCATCATCACCGGCTTCTACGGTGCCCCGCGGATGGTGACGCTGAGCGCGCGCTACACCTTCTGAGGCAGCTGTCCCGCCTCGTCGGCCCGCGCGGGCGCTCCCCGGTCGCGCGGGCCGTTGTTTTTCCGCTTTTGCGAGGGTTCGCCATGTCCATGCTCCATCGCCTGCGCCTGACCGCCCTGGGCCTGCTGCTCGGCACCGCCGCGGCCTGCACCGCGCATGAGGACGGCCGGTTGCCGAAATTGCACCTGGAGTCCGGACGCACGGCGGTGGTCGGCCTGTCTTCCGGTGCCTACATGGCGACCCAGGCGCAGCTCGCCTATCCCGAGTTGTTCCACAACGCGGCGATCGTGGCCGGCGGTCCCTACGGCTGTGCCGGCGGCAACCTGCAGACGGCGCTCTCCAGCTGTATGAAGGGCACGCCGGCGATCGATGTCGGTGCGCTGGTGGCGAGCGCCCGCAAGCGCGCGACGGCCGGCGAGCTCGGCCCGCTCGACGCGCTGGCTGGCGCGCACGTCTATCTGCTGCACGGGCGCGACGACGGCACCGTGGCGCCGGCAGTCGCCGAGGCCGGCGCGATGTTCTACGAGCAACTGAAGGCGGGCACCCCGACATTGGCCGGCATGCAGGTGGTCGACGACGGTGGCCGCGCGTTCGCGCACAATCTGCCGGTGGCCGCCTCCGGCGAGGACTGCGACAAGTCCGTGTCGCCGTATCTCGGCCATTGCGGCTTCGACGCGGCGGGCGAGATCTTCCGCCAGCTGTTCGGCGAACCGGCCCGCGCGGCAACCGAACCCAAGGGCACGCTGCGCAGCTTCGACCAGGACGCGCTGCGCCCGGACGGCCAGGACGCGCTGCTGGCGGCGAAGGGCTATCTCTACGTGCCGCCGGCCTGCGCCGCCGGCAAGCCCTGCGGCCTGGTGGTGGCGCTGCATGGCTGCAAGCAGAACGCCGACGCGGTAGGCGAGGCGTTCGTGAAAGACGCCGGCTTCAACCGCTGGGCCGACGTCTACGGCGTGGCGGTGCTTTATCCTCAGACCCGCGCAAGCTTCGCGCCCTTGAATCCGCAGGCATGCTGGGACTGGTGGGGATACTCCGGCTCCGACTACGACACCCGCCAGGGCGTGCAGCTGCGCTGGCTGGCCAATGCCGTGCGCGCACTTGGGTTGCCCGCGGGGCACTGATGGCGGCCTGCCGCCGCCCGCATTTTCGTCGGGCTGCAGGAGCGCACCCTGTGCGTGACGCTCTCGCTCCATTTGGAGCCATAGGCTTCAGAGCGAGGAGCTTTCGTCCTCCTGCGGAGGGCGAGTTACTTCTCTTTTGCCTGTCCAAAAGAGAAGTAACCAAGAGAAAACGACACCCCGCTTGGCGCTTGCCGCCCATCCATGGGCGGCAAGTCCGTGAGGCGGGGTCGGGCTTTTCGACCGGACTCCTGTCCGGGCGAAAAGTCATCGGCGTCCGTGCCGATGACCGCTACGCGGCCTGTCGTCCCCACCTCACCGCCGCACAGGGACCCCGGGTAGGGCAGCGGGCCATCCTGGCCCGCACTCGGTGGAAAGCCGAAAGGCTGAAAAGCCAGAGCAACAGCAAAGCAACCGCAAAGCGATGCTTTGCTGTTGCTCTGGCTCTTTTAAGAAGTGTGCGCTGGGGGCGCGCTGCTCTATCCGGGGCCCCTATGGCGCGGCGGGTGGGTGTAGGAGAGGCCCCGCAGGGGGGGCTCGCATGGATGCGAGCCAGTTCGACGTCAGGGCAGGAGCCCTGTCGGCGAACCCCCGGAACCCACCCGCGCACCCGGAGGGCAGGATGCCCGCAGGGCGCGCCATCGGGGTGCCCCTCTCTTTGGTTACTTTCTCTTACTCCGGGCGTCCTGCCCTGCGCCCTTCGGGCCGGCTTCGCCGTTCGCGCCCGCTCCAGGCGGGCGCGTGGGCAAGCGAGAGAAAGTGACTCGCCCTCCGCAGGAGGACGAAAGCTTTTTGCTTCGAGGCCTTGGAGGAATCCGGCGTCGTCGCGACTGAAGTGGCTCCCCCAGGCACACAAGTCATGCTGAGCACCCCCCTGATCGCCACCGCCGCACTCCTGTGGCTGGGCCTGCTGTTCGGCGTGGCCCAGCTTGGCGAGCGCCGCCCGCACCTGCTGGAGAAGCGCTGGTCGATCGTCTATGCGCTGTCGCTGGCGATCCACTGCACTTCGTGGACCTTCTACGGCACGGTCACCCAGGCCAGCCGCTCGGGCTGGTGGCTGCCGCCGACCTTCGTCGGCGCGATCCTGATGTACCTGATGGCCGTGGCCGTGCTGCAGCGGCTGGTGCAGCTGGCGCGCGAGTACAACGCCGGATCGATCGCCGACCTGGTCTCGGTGCGACTCGGCCGCCACGCCGGGCTGGCGGCGCTGGTCACCGCGGTGATCATCATCGGCATCGTTCCGTACATCGCGCTGCAGCTGAAGGCGGTGGCGATGAGCTACGCCACGCTCAACCGCGGCCAGCTCGGCGAATCCGAACCGTGGCAGGACTCGGCGCTGTACGTGGCGCTGCTGATGGCGCTGTTCGCGATGCTGTTCGGCACCCGGCGCGCAGCGACCACCGCGCACAACCGCGGGCTGGTGCTGGCGATGGCGTTCGAGTCGCTGTTCAAGCTCGGCGCGATGCTGGCGCTGGGTACGCTGCTGTTCGCGCCGCTGCCGGCCCACCTGCCGCCGGCCGTGCCGGTGCCGCACGACAGTCGCGGCTTTCCGGCGCTGATCCTGCTCGGCGCGCTGGCGATGTTCACCCTGCCGCACCAGTTCCATGCCGGCGTGGTGGAGTGCCGCGACGAGCGGCACGTGCGCACCGCGCGCTGGCTGTTCCCGCTGTACATGGTGCTGATCGCGCTGCCGATCCTGCCGCTGGCGAAGCTCGGCGACGCCTGGCTGGGGCCGCAGGGCGTGCCGTCGGACCTCTACGTGCTGGCGCTGCCGATGGCGCGCGGGCAGCACGGCCTGGCACTGGTCGCCTTTCTCGGTGGCCTGAGTGCGGCGACCAGCATGGTGGTGGTGGCCACGCTGGCCTTGAGCCTGATGGTGGTGAACCACTTCATCGCGCCCTTGCGCGTGCGCGCCGGCTGGGGCCGGGGCGAGCGCGGCGACCTGCGCGGGCAGGTGATCACCCAGCGGCGGGTGGCGATCCTCGCGGTGATCCTGCTGGCCTGGGGCTACAGCCGCGTGCTGGCGCGCAACGATGCGCTGGCCGACATCGGCGCGATCTCGTTCTCTGCCCTGGCCGGGCTGGCACCGGCGCTGCTGGTGGCGGTGTACCGGCCGCAGCTGGGGCCGCGCGCGGTGTTCGCCGGGCTCGCCGTCGGCACCGCGGTGTGGTTCTACACGCTGCTGCCGGTGGTGCTGCCCGAAGCGCCGGCGTGGTTGCTGGCCGGGCCGTTCGGGCTGGACTGGCTGGGGCCCGACCATCTGCTCGGGCTGGGCGACTGGAGCCGGCTCGGACGTGCTGTGGTGCTCAGCCTGGCGGTGAACGTGGCCGTGATCGGCTGGGTCGCCGGCACCCGCTACGGCAAGGCGACCGGTGCCGCCGGGGTCGGCGACGTCGGCGTGGCCGAACTTCGTGCGCTGGCGGTGCGCTTCCTGCCGCCGGAGCGGGTCGAGCACCTGTTCGCCCACTCGCCGGCGCAGGGACCGGCGGGCGCGGCACGCATGGCCGAGGTGGAGCACGAACTGGCCGCGGTGATCGGTGCGGCGTCCGCGCGGCTGCTGCTGGAAGTGGTGCATCGCCAGGGGCGCGGCGACCTGGATACCGTCGCGGCCATCGTCGGCGAGGCCGCGCAGGACCTGCGCTTCAACCAGCGCGTGCTGGAAGCGGCGCTGGAAAACATGAGCCAGGGCATCTGCGTGGTCGACGCCGAACTGCGGCTGGTCGCGTGGAACGCGCGCTACGCCAGCCTGTTCGACTACCCGCCGGCGCTGCTGCAGGTCGGCCGGCCGGTGGCGGACCTGACCCGCTATGCCGTGGGCCTGGGCATCGTCGGCGAGGTCTACGACGCCGAGACGCTGGAGGCGCGCGTGCAGCGCCGCCTGCAGCACATGCGCTCGGGCACCCGGCATCTGTCCGAGCGGCGTTTCCCCGACGGCACCGTGGTGGAGATCCGCGGCAACCCGATGCCCGGTGGCGGATTCGTTGCCACCTTCACCGACGTCACCGCGTTCCGCCAGGCCGAGCGGGCGCTCAAGCGCATCAACGAGACGCTGGAGCAGCGCGTGGACGAGCGCACCCGTGCGCTGGTGCTGGCGTCGGAGGAAGCGCAGCGCGCCAACGAAGCGAAAAGCCGCTTCCTCGCCGCGGTCAGCCACGACCTGATGCAGCCGCTGCATGCCGCGCAGCTGTTCGCCCACACCCTCACTGAGCGCGGCGCCGACGCCGCCACCACGCAGCACCTGCACGGTGCGCTGGCGGCGACCGAGGGTCTGCTTGCCGGCCTGCTCGACATCGCCCGGCTGGAAGGCGGGCGGCTGCATCCGCAGCCGCGCACGCTGGCGCTGGCCGAGGTGCTCGATCCGCTGGCCGCCGAGTTCCGCGCGATCGCCCGCGACCGCGGCGTGCGCTTCGACACCGTGGCCACCACGGCGTGGGTGCGCACCGATCCGCAGCTGTTGCGCCGGGTGCTGCAGAACTTCCTCTCCAACGCCTTGCGCTATGCCGAGTGCGGGCGCGTGCTGCTGGGCGTGCGTCGACAGGGCGGCGCGCTGCGGGTGGAGGTGTGGGACACCGGGCCGGGCATCGCGCCGGAGGAGCAGCAGCTGATCTTCCAGGAGTTCCGCCGCGGCAGCGCCGCAGGCGGGCAGGGCCTCGGGCTGGGACTGTCGATCGCCCAGCGCATGGCCGCGCTGCTCGGTCATCCGCTGGGTCTGCGCTCCACGCCGGGACGCGGCAGCGTGTTCCATCTGGCGCTGCCGCTGGCGCGGCCGATGCGCCCGGCCGCGCCAGCGGTGTCCTCGCTGCTGCCGGTGGCATCGGGCCGCGCGCTGGTGCTGGACAACGAGCCGGCCGCACTGGCGGCGCTTGGTCACCTGCTCGCCGGCTGGGGCTGGGAGGTGCATGCGGCGCGACAGGCCGAGCAGGCGCTGGCCGCGCCGTGGCGACCGGACATCCAGATCCTCGACTACCACCTGGACGCAGGCCGCACCGGCATGGAGGTGTGGGCGCAGCTGCGCGAGCGTCATGCGGACGTCGCGACCGTGATCCTCACCGCCGACCGCGACAGCGAGCTGCGCCAGCGGCTGCAGGATCTCGGGGCGGTGGTGCTGCACAAACCGCTCAAGCCGCTGGCGCTGCGGCAGGTGCTGCAGCGGGTGGCCAGCGCGCAGCAGGCCGCGGTGTAACCCGTTCCGGCACGGGGGCGGGGAAGAACTCAGGCGGAGAGGCTGGTCACCCAGTCGTCGATCGTCCGCACCGTCGCCTGGCGCGGGAACACTTTCTCGGTGAGCACGCGATGCACCTCGGCATCGCCGTCCATGCAGCCGTCGGCCAGCACGGTGAGGCGGTAATCGAGGTCGGCGGCGAGCCGCACGGTGGACAGCACCACGCCGCCGGTGGAGACACCGGCCAGCACCAGATGGTGGATGTTGCCGCCGCGCAGCACCACGTCCAGGTCGCTGCCGGCGAACGCGCTGATGCGCCGCTTGGTGACGACCACGTCGTGCGGCTGCACGTCCAGGTCAGGGTGGATGCCGGCCGCCTCGGTCGATTCCAGCAGGCGGCCACTGCCGCGGATGCCGGCGAAGATCGCGTTGTCGGCCGACACCTCCGGATAGCCGTCGCGGAACGCCACGCGGACCCAGATCACGGGCAGTTCGGCATGGCGTGCGGCAGCCAGCGCGCGGCGGATGCGCGGCAGGTAGTCGGCGTCGTGGTAGCTGGCAAGGATGCCCGGCTGCAGGTCCATCAGCAGCAGGGCCGTGTCGGCGCGTGCGGCGTCGTTCATGGGGAGGGACTCCGTCGGGGAAGGGGCTTCAGGGGACCCGCGCGGGCTCGCCCAGTTCCAGCGCCTTGAGCACGCCGCTGGCCTGGGTGCGGTTGCGCACGCCGAGCTTCTCGAAGATCGCGGTGACGTGCGCCTTGACCGTGCGCTCCTGGATCGCCAGCCGGTCGGCGATCTGCTTGTTGAGCAGGCCATCGGCCAGCAGCACGAGCACGCGGTACTGCTGTTCGGTGAGGCTGGCCAGCCGCGCGGCGAGGTCGCCATCGGCCGGGTCGACGGGCAGGGCGGCGACGCTCTCGGCCAGCGCGGGAGGCACCCAGGTGCCGCAGTCGAGCACGCAGCGGATCGCCTCGCCGATCTCGGCCGGGCTGGCGCTCTTCGGAATGAATCCGGCGGCGCCGTGGTCGAGCGCGCGCCGGACCACCCGCGGCTCGTCGTGCGCGGACACCACCAGCACCGCCACGCCGGGATGCTGGCCGCGCAGCGCGGCCAGGCCTGAGAGCCCCTGGCTGCCGGGCATGTGCAGGTCCAGCAGCACCAGGTCGATGTCGGCGTCGGCGCGCAGGGCGTCCAGCGCGCCGTGCAGGTCGGCCGCCTCCAGCACCGTGCAGCCGGCGATGCTGGCCGCCGCGGCGTGGTGCAGGGCGGCACGGAACAGCGGGTGGTCGTCGGCGATCAGCAGGCGGGTCATCGGTCGAAATTAACCCGTCGTGCACGAGCGGTCGAGCGACCCACGGGCCGGGTCGACCATGGACTTTCGTACGATGCCGGCGGCGCGCGCGCTTGCTACCGTGGGCGGATGAACCTGCGCACCTTCTGCCTGCCGCTGCTGGCGCTCGCGCTGCCGGCCTGTTCCACGCTCCCAGCCCCCAAGGAGGCGGCGATGACACGCCCGGGATTCCTCGTCAGCGACGTCCGCACCACCATGCATCGGGGTGACGACGACCTGCTCAGCGCCGGCCTCGGCCTGGCCGGCCTCGCCGGTGCACCGTCGCCGTTCGCCGACCCCGCGCATCCGACCCCGGCGGAGCTGCGCCGGCGGGCGATCCAGACCAGCTGGAAGGGCATCGCCGACCTCGGGCCGCTGGGCGGCTACGGCAGCGTCTATGGCGGCGTGCCGGACGTGCCCGGCCGCGAATACCAGGCCTTCGCCCGCGTGCCCGGCGCCAGCCAGCCGCATCGCGTGCTGCTGCAGGTGCCGGATCATTTCGACAAGGCCCATCGCTGCCTGGTGGTGGCGCCGTCGTCCGGCTCGCGCGGCGTGTACGGGGCGATCTCGCTGGCCGGCGCGTGGGGACTGCCGAAGGGCTGTGCGGTGGCCTACACCGACAAGGGCACCGGCCCGGGCTATTTCGACTACGCCGACGACAGCGGCGTGCAGCTGGACGGCACACGCGCAAGGCGCGGCGAGGCGATGCTGGAGTTCGAGCCGAAGCCGGCGCCGGCCGATGCCGGCATAGCGGTCAAGCAGATGCACTCCGGCGACAACCCCGAGGCCGACTGGGGCCGCGACGTGATCCAGGCGGCCCGGTTCGGCCTGGCCATGCTCGACCGCGCGTTCCCGGAGCAGGCGCCGTTCACGCCAGAGAATACGAAGATCATCGCCACCGGCCTGTCCAACGGCGGCGGCGCCGTGCTGCAGGCAGCGGGGCTGGACGACGACCACCTGTTCGCCGGCGTGGTGGCGCTGGAGCCGAACGTGTACGCCGCGGGCCACGGCCGGGCGATGATCGACTACGCCACCGAGGCGGCGATCTGGCTGCCCTGCGCGCTCACCACGCCGCGCTTCGCCCAGGTGCCGTTCGCCCGTGCGCCGGACGGTTCGGTGCCGCCGGGGTGGACCCGGCGCTGCGCCAGCCTGCATGCGCAGGGGCGGCTGGCCGGCGACTCGCCCGCCGCGCAGGGCGAGGCGGCCTACCGGCAGCTGCGCGAGCACGGCTGGACCGACGAGGCGATGGCCACCGCGGCGAGCACCACCGCCTTCGACCTGTGGCGGGTGATCGCGGCCGGCTACGCGTCGAGCTACGCCCGCACCGGTGCGACCGACATGCCGTGCGGCTTCCGTTACGTCACCGTCGGCAAGGACAGCCAGCCGGCGCCGGCCGACGCGGCGACGCGCGCGGCGTGGTGGGCCGACGGCTCGGGCATTCCGCCCGGTGACGGCATCGCGCTGCGCGGCGGCATGGATGCCTCGGACGACCCGACCCTGGCCGGACTCGACTGCCTGCGCCGGCTCTGGACCGGCGACGGTGCCGAGGCCCGCGTCGTGCATGCCAGCGTGGCGGCCACCGCGGTGAAGCTGCCGCGGGCCGACCTGCCGCTGTGGGTGCTGCATGGCGCCAGCGACGGCCTGCTGCCGACCGCCTTCAGTTCCGAGCCCTACGTGGCGTGGCTGCGCCGCGAAGGACGCGCGCCGCTGTACTGGCGCGTGCCGTACGCCCAGCACTTCGATGCGTTCCTCGCCGTGCCGGCCTTCGGCGCGGCGCACGTGCCGCTGATGCCGTATGGCTACGTGGCGCTGGACCGGCTGTGGGCGCACCTGTTCGAGGGCGCACCGTGGCCGGCGGCGCTGCCGACCCCGGCTGCCCGGCCGCGCGGCGAGGGGGCGCTCGACCGGACGACGCTGGACCTGCCCTGAGCCTGGCCGGCGGCAGTCGCCGGGCGCCTGCGTTATCCTTGCCGGCCCTCGCCGCCGCGCCGGTGCGCGGCGACGCATGCCACCCGAACCGAAGGACTCCCATGGCCATCCAACTGACGCTCCAGACCAACCGCGGCCCGATCCGCCTGCGCCTGCACGACGACAAGACGCCGGTGACGGTGGCGAGCTTCGTCAACCTGGTGCGCCGCGGCTATTACGACGGCCTGTCGTTCCACCGCGTGATCGCCGACTTCATGATCCAGGGCGGTTGCCCGCTGGGCACCGGCACCGGCGGCCCGGGCTACAAGTTCGAGGACGAGTTCAATCCGTCGCTGCGCCACGACAAGCCGGGCATCCTGTCGATGGCCAACGCCGGTCCGCGCACCAATGGCAGCCAGTTCTTCATCACCCACGGCGCGACGCCGTGGCTGGACGGCAAGCACAGCGTGTTCGGCGAGGTGCTGGGTGCCGAGGACCAGGCCGTGGTGGACGCGATCCGCCAGGGGGACGTGATCGAGAAGGCGACCGTCGAAGGCGACGTCGACGCGCTGCTGGCCGCCCAGGCGGAGCGCGTGAAGGAATGGAACGCGATCCTCGACGCCCGGGGCTGAGCCGGTGCCGCAGGACGGCAGCGACGGCCACCTCCGGGTGGCCGTTCGCGTTTCGGTGATGGGCCCGACTTGTACTTGGCGAGCGCTTGCACGCATATTGCTTGTCGCGGCGGGCGCCGTGGGCGGGAACAATACATGCGCGTACGGCTAGAAGATGTGGCACGGGCGGCGGGGGTTTCGCCGAAGACCGTGTCGCGTGTGCTCAACGATGAGGCGAACGTTCGCGGCCCGACCCGCGAGAAGGTACTCGCCGCGATGGCGGCGATGGACTATCGCCCGCATCCGTCTGCGCGCAGCCTGGCCGCCAACCGCTCCTTCCTGGTCGCGACGGTGTACGACAACCCGTCCTCGAACTACCTGACCGAGATCCAGACCGGCGTGCTCGACGCCTGCGACGAGCATCATTACTCGATGATGGTGCGTCCGCTGCATGCCGACTCGGCGGATTTCGTCCAGCGCATCGATACGCTGATCTCCCACCATCGGCCGGACGGCCTGGTGCTGACGCCCCCGATCACCGATCACCCGCAGCTGCTTGCGCGGCTGCACGAGCGCAACGTGCCCTACGCCAGCGTGTCGCCGATGAGGCGCGACGGGTCGATTGGCGCCTTCATCGACGAGCCGAAAGCGGCGCGGGAGGTGGTAGGTCATCTGCTCGGACTGGGTCATCGGCGCATCGCACACGTGCTGGGTCATCCCGCGCACGGTGCCCGGGGCTGGCGACTGACCGGCTATCGCGAGGCGCTGTCCGCGGCGGGCATCCCGTTCGACCCGGCTCTGGTGGTCGACGGCGACTTCTCCTTCAGTGCGGGCGTGGCCGCGGCGCGGCAGCTTTTTTCGCTGGCGGACCGACCCACCGCGGTGTTCGCCGCCAACGACGACATGGCGGCCGGGGTGATCTGGGCGGCCGGCGAACACGGCCTGTCGGTGCCGCGGGATGTGTCCGTGGTCGGCTTCGACGACACGCCGATCTCGCGCCAGATCTGGCCGACGCTCACCACGATCCGCCAGCCCAGCCGCGAGATGGGGCGGATTGCCGCGTTGCAGCTGCTGGCCGCCCTGCGCGGCAAGGGCGAGGGGCGGATGGTGCAACTGCCCTACGCGCTGCAGGTGCGCGAGTCCACGGCGCCGGTCGGCTGAGGCCAACCCATCTGCGGTATCGCCCGCGGGCCTTTTCGAAGCTTGCTGCAACGCCAATTGACAGCGCTGTCATATCCTGCGAATACTCGCCCGGTCCACTCGTCCGCCCCGGCGCTGCCGCCGGGGCGACATCCGATCCAGGGGGTTCCGTGTCCTTAGCCGTTCGCGTCCGCGCCGCCGGGCTGTTGCCCGCGCTCGTCCTGTCCAGCTTCGCCGGTGCGGCGCTGGCCACCGACCATCCCGACACCACCGTGCATCCGGCGATCTGGCCGAGGGTGGCGCCAGCGCTGAGGCCCGACCCGGCCCTCGACGCCAGGGTGCGCGACCTGCTGGCCCGCATGCCGGTGGAGGACAAGGTCGGCCAGTTGATCCAGGCCGACATCAGCGCGATCTCGCCAGACGACCTGAAGACCTACCGGCTCGGTTCGGTGATCGCCGGCGGCAACAGCGGTCCCGGCGGCAACGACTTTGCCAGTGCCGCGCAGTGGCGCGACCTGGTGGACCGCTTCCACGCCGCCGCGCGGGCGGCCGCGCCGGGACACGTGGCGGTGCCGCTGCTGTTCGGCATCGACGCGGTGCACGGTCACAACAACGTGCCGGGCGCCACGCTGTTTCCGCAGAACTCGGCGCTGGGCGCCACGCGCGACCCGGCACTGATCCGCGAGATCGGCGCGGCGACCGCCGACGAGGTGCGCGCCACCCATATCGACTGGACCTTCGCACCGACCCTGGCGGTGCCGCAGGACGACCGCTGGGGCCGCACCTACGAGGGCTATTCGCAGGATCCGAAGCTGGTCGCTGCCTACGCCCGGGCGATGGTGGAAGGGTTGCAGGGCAAGGCCGGCACGCCCGGCTTCCTGCGCGGCAACCATGTGGTCGCCACCGCCAAGCACTTCCTCGGCGACGGCGGCACGTTCGAGGGCCGCGACCAGGGCGACACGCGGGTCAGCGAAACCACCCTGCGCGACGTGCACGGCGCCGGCTACGTCACCGCGATCGGCGCGGGCGTGCAGACCGTGATGGCCTCGTTCTCCAGTTGGAACGGCGTGAAGATGCACGGCAACCACGCGCTGCTCACCGACGTGCTGAAGCACCGGATGGGTTTCGACGGGTTCGTGGTCGGCGACTGGCAGGCACACGGCCAGCTCGAGGGCTGCAGCAACGACGACTGCCCGAAGGCGATCAATGCCGGCGTGGACATGCTGATGGCGCCGGACAGCTGGAAGGGGCTGTATGCGCACACGCTGGCCGAGGTGAAGTCCGGCGTGATCCCGATGGCGCGGCTGGACGACGCGGTGGGCCGCATCCTGCGGGTCAAGCTGCGCGCAGGCCTGTTCGATCACGACCCGGCGGTCGGCGCGCCCGACCTGTCGGCGATCGGTTCGCCGGCGCACCGGGCGATCGCCCGCCGCGCCGTGCGCGAGTCGCTGGTGCTGCTGAAGAACCGCGGCGGCGTGCTGCCGATCGATCCGCACCGCCATGTGCTGGTGGCCGGCGACGGTGCCGACAACGTGTCCAAGCAGTCCGGCGGCTGGACCGTCACCTGGCAGGGGACCGGCGTGCCGGCCTCGGCGATGGCCGGCGCTACCTCGATCTATGCCGGCATCGCGAGCCAGGTGAGGGCCGCCGGCGGCACCGCGACGCTGTCGCCAGACGGCGCGTTCGCCACCCGACCGGACGTGGCGATCGTGGTGTTCGGCGAGGACCCCTACGCGGAGTTCCAGGGCGACCTGATGAACGTCGCCTTCCACAACGGCAGCACCCATGACCTCGAGCTGATTCGCCGGCTGAAGTCGCAGGGCATCCCCGTGGTGTCGGTGTTCCTGGCCGGCCGGCCGCTGTGGGTGAACCGCGAGATCAACGCCTCGGATGCCTTCGTCATGGCCTGGCTGCCGGGTTCGGAAGGCGAGGGCGTGGCCGACGTGCTGCTGCGCCGTCCGGACGGCAAGGTGCAGTACGACTTCCACGGCAAGCTGTCGTACGCCTGGCCGCGCACCGCGGTGCAGATCGCCCAGGCCGCCGGGCAGGTGCCGCAGTATCCGTACGGCTTCGGCCTGACCTACGCCGACCGGGATCGTGCTGGCCCGCTGCCCGAGGCGTCCGACCTGCCGCCGAACCAGGGGGTCGAGGGGGTTTATCTGCAGCGCGGCAAGCCGTCGCCGTCGATGCAGCTGGTGCTGGCCGACGCCGGACATGCGGACGGCGCGGTGGTCACCGCCGTGCCGGCTCGCAGCCCGGCCGGCGACGTGGCGCTGGTGGCGATCGATCACCGCGCGCAGGAAGACGCCCGCCGCGTCACCTTCAGCGGCCACGGTGGCGAGGTCGCCCTGCGCGCTGCGCATCCGGTGGAGCTGCGCCGGCAGACCAACGGCGACATGATGCTGGTGGTGGAGCTGCGGCCGGAGCGCGTCGCCGCCGATGCCGGCCTCGCGCTCGGCGTCGACTGTGCCGGCAACGCGGCCTGTCGCGTCCGCCTGCCGGTGGCGAAAGCGCTGGCGGCACTGCCGGCGGACCGCTGGACCACCTTCGGTGTGCCGCTGAAGTGCCTGCGCGACGCGGGCGCGTCGATGGACGCGCTGGGCACCCCATTCGCGCTCGACGCCAGCGGTCCGGCGCAGCTATCGGTGTCGCGCGTCGCGCTGGACGACCACGCGGACACGGTGCTGGCGTGCCCGGCGAAGTGAGCTGCCTGGCGTCCAGCTGACGTTTTGCAGGGTGCCGGTCTCGACGGCCGGCTTGCCCTTCCTCCCCGTGCCGCCGACGGACCCTGTTGGCGGCATCTTTTTTTGTGCGCGTGGTGCCGCCCTTGATTGCCGCGGTGGTCGCGGTGAAGCGACTGTGACTATGCTCGGGGTTCCGGCGTGGGGGTCGCGCCGATGAGGAGAAGCGTCATGTCGTTGCTCGGGGATCTTCTGGGAAATGGCGGGCAGGGTGGCAGTTCCCTGCTTTCGGTGGCTAGCGAGCTGATCGGGCGTGCCGGCGGCGTGCAGGGGTTGGTGGCGATGCTGCAGCAGCACGGCCTGGGTGAGGCGGTGCAGTCGTGGGTGGGCACGGGAGCGAACCAGCCGGTGTCGCCTGCTCAACTCGGCCAGGCACTGGGCAACGGCGGGCTGGGCGGGGTGATCGAGTCGATGGCCGGCAGGCTGGGCACCGATCCGCAGGCCCTCCTGGGCCAGCTCGCGCAGGTGCTGCCGCACGCGGTGGACCATCTCACGCCAGACGGGCAGGTCCCTGCTGGCGGCGGTGGCGTCGACCTGGGTTCGCTGGCGGGGCTGGCCGGCAAGCTGTTCGGCTGAGGCGAGCGCTCCCCGGCGCGCCGCGGAACCAGGCTCCCGCGGCGCGCCGTCCGTCCACGATGCCTTGTTCCTGAACGCCGCGCGGCAGGCGACCAACAGCGCCACCGCGCCGATCATCGACGCGATCCATCCGGCCGACTCGCCGGGCGCGTACGCGTGCAGCACGTGCACGCCGACCCAGGTCGCCAGCTCGGATCCGGCGATGCCGGCCAGGCCGGTGACGATGACCCCGCCCGGTCGCGCCCCAGGGTGGGCAGCTTGGCGATCGCGCCGACCAGCAGGCCGACCAGGAATACCCAAAGCCAGTGCATGCGCGGCTCCTCCTCAGGCCCGCTCCGCGTGCCATCCCGGCACCGCATGCCGCCCGGACGGCACGCCGGGTGTCGTGCCGCGGCTAATACCTTGGTGGGATGACCCGACCGGCGGCCGGGAGGCGCGTGTTAAACTTCGCCGGTTTGCTGACCGGAAATCCCCTCGAGGAAGCCATGCCCCAGCTCGCCCAGCGCGTCGGCCGCGCCAAGCCCAGCGCGATCATGCTGATCGCGGAAAAAGCCAAGCAGCTCAAGGCTGCCGGCCGTGACGTCATCAGCTTTTCCATAGGCGTGCCGAACTTCCTGCCCGGCGAGCACGTGTACGCCGCGGCGCGCGAGTCGCTCAGCCACGATTCCGGCCAGTACGGCAGCAACCGCGGCGCCGAGGTGCTGCTGGATGCCTTCCTCAAGCACATCGAGGCGCTGGGCCTGACCGGCTACGGCCGCATGAACCTCTCCATCGGCATCGGCGCCAAGCAGGTCCTGTACAACCTGGCCGAGGCGATGCTCGACGAGGGTGACGAGATCTGCTTCGCCGCGCCGTTCTGGACCACCTACCGCGACATCGCCGACATCGTCGGGGCGAAGGCCAACATCCTGCACTGCGGCCCGGACCAGAACTACAAGCTGGTGCCCGCGCAGTTGGAAGAGGCACTGAAGCGCAAGCCGAAGGTGTTCCTGTTCAACAACCCGTCGAACCCGACCGGCATGGTCTACACGCGCGAGGAAATCGCTGCGCTGGCCGACGTGCTGGTGAAGTATCCGGACACCTGGATCATCACCGACGACATCTACAACTCGATGGTGTTCGACGGCCTCGGCTACCACAACTTCGTGCACGTGCGGCCGGAGCTGAAGGACCGCCTGGTGTTCGTCGATTCGCTGTCCAAGACCTACGGCATGCCGGGCTGGCGCGTCGGTTTCATCGCCGGTCCCGAAGTGGTGGCCAAGGCGGTCACCACGCTCAACTCCAACCACATCACCAGCATCCCGGAAGTGATCACCGCCGCCGCAGTGGCCGCGCTCACCGGGCCGCAGGACGTGCCGCAGGCCAAGTGCGCCGAGTTCGCCGCCAAGCGCGACACGGTGATGGCCGCGCTGAACGCGATTCCAGGCGTGGTGTGCCCGCGGCCGCAGGGCGCGTTCTACGCGTTCCCGGACATCTCCTGCGCGTTCGGCAAGCGCCACGGCGAGCTGACCATCACCGACGACGTGAGCTTCTGCGCCGCGCTGCTGGAGGCCAAGGGCGTGGCCTGCGTGCCGGGCTCGGCTTTCGGCGAGCCGCGTGCCATGCGCATCTCCTACACCTGCCCGACGGCCCAGCTGCAACCGGGCCTCGACCGTATCGCCCAGTTCTTCGCCGAGCTGGCCTGACGGCCCCGGGCGTTCCCCTCCCACGCTAGACAAGTCCCAAGGAGTCCCACCATGAAAGCCCCCGTTCGAGTTGCCGTCACCGGCGCCGCCGGCCAGATCGGTTACGCCCTGCTGTTCCGCATCGCCGCGGGCGACATGCTGGGTCCGGACCAGCCGGTGATCCTGCACATGCTGGAGATCACCCCGGCACTGCCCGCCCTGCAGGGCGTGGTGATGGAGCTGAACGACTGCGCCTTCCCGCTGCTGGCCGGCACCGTCGCTACCGACGACGTCAACGTCGCCTTCAAGGACGTCGACTACGCGCTGCTGGTCGGCGCGCGTCCGCGCGGCCCGGGCATGGAGCGCAAGGACCTGCTGGAAGCCAACGGCGCCATCTTCGCCCCGCAGGGCAAGGCGCTGAACGACCACGCCAAGCGCGACGTGAAGGTGCTGGTGGTCGGCAACCCGGCCAACACCAACGCCCTGATCGCCCAGCAGAATGCCCCGGACCTGGATCCGAACTGCTTCACCGCGATGGTGCGCCTGGACCACAACCGCGCGATGAGCCAGCTGGCCGAGAAGACCGGTAAGCACAACACCGACATCAAGAGGATGACCATCTGGGGCAACCACAGCTCCACTCAGTACCCGGACCTGCACCACGCCACCGTGGACGGCAAGCCGGCGCTGAGCCTGGTCGAGCAGAGCTGGTACGAGAGCGACTTCATCCCGACCGTGCAGCAGCGCGGCGCGGCAATCATCAAGGCTCGCGGCGCCTCGTCGGCCGCCTCGGCCGCCTCGGCCGCGATCGACCACATGCGCTCGTGGGCGCTGGGCACCGCCGAGGGCGACTGGGTCTCGATGGGCATCCCGTCGGACGGTTCCTACGGTATCGCCCCGGGCGTGATCTACGGCTACCCGGTGACCATCAAGAACGGCAAGTACGCGATCGTGCAGGGCCTGGAAATCAACGATTTCTCCCGCGCCCGCATGGATGCCACCGACAAGGAGCTCCGCGAGGAGCGCGCCGGCGTCGAGCACCTGTTCGCGAAGAAGTAAGCCGCTTCTTTTTCGGCTGATAGGAAAGGGCGGCTTCGGCCGCCCATTCTTTTTGGGGTATCCGGATTTGGCTGTGTTTGAAGCCTCACAGGCGCCCGGACTCCAGTAGCTCGATCAGTGTGGCAATGTCGGCCCCGTAGTTCTTCGGCGAGCC
>NCKB01000006.1 GCA_002279065.1 Lysobacterales bacterium 15-68-25 | reverse complement strand
TAGTCAGGGGTGACCAGCACCGGAATGCGTGTTCAGTCGCTCCAGCGCGAGTGACCAGCGTCAACCGGCACGGTGTCCAGTTCGGTCCAGCACCCGCACTCAGCTGGGAAGGATCGAAGAAGCTTGATCCCAGCCAGAGGTTTCTCAGGCGCATCTTCAACGATGGCTCGCTCGAACTGGGCGGGCGCTTGGAAGGTGGTTTCTGGCAGAGGGCCTCAGGCAGCGACCGACTCACCAGCATCTCGATCAACGGGGAACCGATCACCTCCTTGGACTTCGCGCAATCGGCTATGCGCATGGCCTATGCCCAGATGGGGGCAGAGCCGCCGGCAGGTGATCTCTACGAGGTGCCAGGCCTGCATCCGTACCGGAACGAGACCAAGCAGATCCTCAATGCGTTGCTCAGTGCGGGCAGCGAGCGGACTCGGTTTCCCCAGAACACTCGGGGACAGATGCCACGCAACTGGAAGTTCGAGCGGGTCTACAAGGCCATTGCTCGCCACCACGCGCCTATCGAGCCGCTGTTCGGCACTGGGGCAGGACTTCGATTCATGCACCAAGAGAGCGAGATCCTAATCAGGACACTACTGCGGCTAAAAGATCTGGGGATCGTGGCCCTGCCCATCCACGACTGCGTCCTGGTGCCGGTCTCCGCCAAGGAGGTGGCCAAGGGAATCATGGAGGAGGCCTTCCTGGAGATCACGGGTGTCCCTGGGGTGGTGGATATGGAAGAAGGACTAACAGGCATCTACTAGGGGAGAGGTAGGAGAAGGCTCTTCCAGGACATCCACAGTAATCACCTCAGCGCTCCCCATAGGTAGGGGGCGTAAGCGATGGAACTCCCATGACCGCATCGATTCGCCAGCAGAAACTGGCCGCACTTCGTGACCGTATTGCCTCGCCGCAGGATGCCTATGAGCGATGCAGGGTCTATCCGTGCCCGAACCGAACCACTGCTGACCAAGGCGAAGGTCTGAATCGGCTGTACTGCCGGCAGCACATCGAGCACTACCGGAGGCACGGCAGCTACGTGAAGAGCAGTTACCGCAGCCAGGAACTGCGGCCCTACCGACAGGTCGCCCTGCGCTGGCTCCAGGGCCACGAGGACCTGCCACTAGTACGGCGAGCCGTCGTGAGCGTCCGCGGGCTCTACGCGAGCGCGGGGGCGCCGGTGGAGGCGTTCCGGTTAGCTGGTCGCCCACCGCGAGATCGTGCCCGAGCGATCTGGGCGAGACTGCGAGCAAAAGAGGTCCATCCCATGCTCGTTGTCGCCGCGTGGCTTGCTGTCCTGCTGCGGCTGGAAGACGACCCCCAGCCCGACAGGCACCAGGAGTACCGAAGGGTTCAAGCGGCCAAGCTGCTCCATCGCATGGCCGGAGGCACCCACAAGCGATGGGAGAGAGTCCTTGCCGATGGGACCATCGAATCGACCGAGCTGCACAAGCATCCAGTCAGCCGAGGACGCGTACTTCGGGTGCTTGGGGACACCTTGGCTGACGCGTGTGACGGACTGGACGCGTCTTTCATCGCGGCAGAAGCCCGGCACATCAATTCCTGAGACGGACCTGCTGATCAGCGCCTCGTCGGATTCAGCAGAATCACACGGGAAGCCGCAGGCGGCCGATAGCTGCTGAGAGCGTCCCCAGGTCAGTCCGCTTCCCGTAGCGGCCCGTGGTGATGTTGTCGTTCTCGTGCCCGAGGATCTCCGCGATCTGGTATTCCGGGATACCAAGGTCTTTCAGCCGCGTGGCCATCGTGCCTCGGAAGCTCTGGAACGTCTTACGCTTGTCAGACACGCCGGCCTGGCGCAGCCAGCGGTTCAGTTGCTTGGAGAGTCGGTCGACGTTACCCCGGGTGGCCTTATCGGTGAATCGAACACGCTCCGGGAACAGGAACTCGCCCTGGCAGCCATTCACGAAGTCAACCAGCCCAAGTTCCAGCAAACGCGGATGGATAGGGACAAGCCGCTGGCTGCTGTCGGTCTTGAGCGTCTTCTGCTCGGACTCCTCGTTGAAGTCGAACACCCAGACCCCCTGGTCCTGTCGGACATCAACCTTCCGAAGTTGAGCAGCCTCGCCCATGCGACAGCCGGTGTACGCCATGATTCGAGGAATCCAGACACCGTAGGGCTCGCGAGGTGCACCGGCGATATAGGCAAACAGCGCCTGGATGTCGTCGTCATCGAAGACCTTCCGGGCGTCCTGGGCACGCCCCTCCTCCACATCACGGAGGACGGTGGCCGGGCTTTGGGTCATGTGGTCGTGCTCCTGCGCCCATCGGAAGATGGTTCGCACGTGCTGATAGATCTTGTTGACGCTCCGGGATTCCAGCCGAGGCACCTCTTGATCGCCAAGGTGGTCCAGGACTTGGCGAGGGCCAAGGCCCGGATACTTTTTGCTCATGTTGGCCGGGAGCTTGACGATCTCCAGGCCTAGACGCCGGATGGCGTCCTTGGTGACCTCGGCAACCGGTGGATCGCCCAGCAACAGCGCGATCATCTGGAGAATGCTGCGCCCCTGGGCCGCCGTCCGAGCGGACCACTTTCCTTGAGCGATCCGCTCCTCGGCATACATGGACGCGATCTCGGACACCCTCGGGGTCACCTTGGGGACGGACTCAGTCGCCGTCTCCAGGGGCACGGAGCGATGACGCGGATACCTGAGCGGCTCGCCGGAGAGCACCCGCAACTCGGCCTTGGTGGCCGTGAGCTGAGCCTCCAGCACCCGTCTGGCCAGTACCCGTAGATCCGTCTCAGACGCCTCAGGAGCGAGCTGACGCGCGACGGGGAGGGCCTGTCTCAGGTCGAGCTCAGCAAGCGACCCGGCGAGGTCATGGCACTTCTCGTTGAGCTGGAAGGAGTATTCCTCCAAACCACCCGGCGTCCAGTCCAGCGCCAGACGCGCCTCAATCTCGTCGAAGGACGCGATGAGGTACTGCCTGGTGAGAGCGTCCAGTTGGTCCTTGGTCATGAATCGGCCGTTCTTACGCAAAAGGCCGAGGAGGGTGCCGATATGGGGCTCCCAAAGCAATCGTCGTCGGTTGGCTTCCCGAAGATCAGCCGTTCGGAGGCTGCGGGTGATCTCCACACGCCCCAGGAGAGCCTGGAGATCACGCGGGACAACGATGCGGGAAGTGAAGGAACTTCCTCTGCGCTGTAGCACTTGCTGAGCACTCGCTGTAGCGGTTAGCCAAAACGGTGCAGAAACGCTAGGAAATTTAACCTCTTCAAAGAGTTAGAAGAGATTGGTGGCTATGGGTGGACTCGAACCACCGACCCCAGCATTATGAGTGCTGTGCTCTAACCGGCTGAGCTACATAGCCACGAGTAACGCCTCCGCTGGCCGGTTCGCTCCAGCGGGGCGCGGCAGTTTAATGGCCTGACGGCCACCGTTCAAGTATCGGCTTGCTGCCCGTTTCGGCGCTGTGGTTGAATCGTCCCCGGAAACGCCATCCCTGCGATCGCCTCGCAACGGACCATGGCCTGTTCCAGGAGACGACATGATCGATGTGGATGGCTACCGTCCGAACGTGGGCATCGTGCTGTTGAACGGCGATGGCCGGCTGTTCTGGGCGCGTCGCGTCAACCGCGACGGCTGGCAGTTTCCACAAGGCGGCATGCGCAGCGACGAGACCCCGCTCGAGGCGATGTACCGCGAGCTGCAGGAGGAAACCGGGCTGGCACCGGAGCACGTCGAAGTGGTCGGCTCCACCCGCGGCTGGCTGCGCTACCGGCTTCCCCATCGTTACGTCAGGCACCACCAGCGACCGACCTGCATCGGGCAGAAGCAGGTCTGGTTTCTGCTGCGCCTGGTCGGCGGCGAGGATGCGCTGAAGCTCGACGCCTGCGACAAGCCCGAGTTCGACCTGTGGCGCTGGGTCGATTTCTGGTACCCGGCCGCGCACGTGGTGAACTTCAAGCGGGGCGTCTACGAACGCGCGCTGCGCCAGTTCGCCCCGCTGGTCGAGAGCCTGCTCAGCGTCCAGGTGGGCGCCCCTCCGTTCCGCGACACCCAGGGCCCGGGCAAGGGGCGCGCAGCCGCCTGAGCGGGCTCGCCGGCCGTGACGGTGCAAGGAACTACGCCGCGGCTTCCTTGACGCTTTCGACGCATGACGGCTATACCCTCCCTCTTTCCCCGGGAGGGTTTGCATGCCGCCTCGACCACCACCGCGACTGGTCGTGCAGACGCACGACGCCGCCCGGCAGCACCGACGCAGGCGTTGGTTGCTCGTTGCCTGGCCGGCAAGCCTGCTGCTCGCTGCGGCAGCCGCCTTCTGGCTCGGACAGTCCCCGGTGCCGTTGCCGCTCCCCCATGGCAACCGCTCGCAGGTCAAGCAGCTACAGGCGGAGAACGAGCAGCTGAAGCAGCGCGTCGCCGACCTTCAGCGGTCGCAGCAGGTGGCCGACGTAGCGATGCGCTCGCTCCAGCGCTCGATGGCCGAACGCGAGGAACAGATCAGCGGCCTGCGAGCCGATCTCGGCTTCTATTCCCGCCTGGTCGGTGGCGACAGCCAGCGGCAGGGATTGCGGGTCCAGGAGGTCCGGGTGCAGCCGGTGGCGCAATCGAACGCGTGGAACGTCACCTTGAGCCTGACCCAGAACCTGCGTCGCAGCGGCGAGATCGACGGCAAGGTGACCATCACCGTGGAAGGACTGAGCAACAACCAGGTCCAGCAACTGAGCTGGGACGCACTTGGCGATAACGCCCAGAAGGACGGGCTACCCTTTCACTTCAGGTACTTCCAGCAGCTGCACGCCACATTCGTGCTCCCGGCAGGCTTCCGGCCGACGCGCCTGCGCATCCACGCTGCCCCGGATCAGGGCGCCGCCGCCGAGCGCGCGGTGGCGTGGGGCGATGCACTGAACGGCACCATTACCAGCACCCGAGGAGACAGCGATGCTCAACCGTAAACGCGCCGGGCGCGAGTTGCCCAGTCACGAGACCAGCCTGATTGCGCGCGGCACAACGATCCGCGGCAACCTGCACTTCACCGGCGCCCTGCACCTGGACGGCTGCATCGAGGGCGCGGTTATCGCCGAAGCGGACGATGGCGTGCTGACCGTCAGCGAGCACGGCCAGGTGATTGGCGAGGTGCGCGTGCCACACGCCGTGATCAACGGCCGGATCGACGGCAACGTACTCAGCGACGCCCGCCTCGAGCTCGCTGCGCAGGCCTGCATCGCGGGCGACGTGCACTACCGGCTGCTGGAAATGGCGGCTGGCGCGCAGGTAAACGGGAGGATGGTCCATGTCGGCGCCGACGTGCCCCGCGAGCTCGCCGCGCCCCGGAGCAAGCCGGGGGAAGAGGAGCCCGCCGAGGCGGAATCCGCGCAGGCCTGAACGCGGTATGCTTGAGGTCAGGCTTCGGCCACCTCATATGCAGTCGTCATGGAAACCATCGTCGCCTTTCCCGATTACCGCAGCGCCCAGGCACCGCTCGTTTTCACCGAAGCGGCCGCACGCAAGGTGCATGAACTGATCCGGGAGGAGGGCAACCCGGAGCTCAAGCTGCGTGTCTACATCAGCGGCGGCGGCTGCTCGGGCTTCCAGTATGGCTTTACCTTCGACGAAGCACAGGCCGAGGACGACCTCGCGCTCGAACGCGAAGGCGTCACCCTGCTGGTCGACCCGCTTTCGCTGCAGTACCTGACCGGCGCCGAGATCGATTACGCGGAGAACCTTTCCGGCTCGCAGTTCGTCATCCGCAACCCCAACGCCAAGACCACCTGCGGATGCGGCTCATCCTTCTCGGTCTGATTCGGCCCCCCGCCACACCCAGGCAGGCATGAACACCTTCAGCGGACTGAGCCTGCTGCTCGACCGCGTGGCGGAGCGCCGCGACGAGGCCGACTGGGTCGCCGAGCGCGCACGCAGCGGGCAGGCTCGTTTCCTGGTGCTGGACTCCGAACAGCAGGCTTTTGCGCAACCGGACGGCGACACGCTGCGCTGGCTGGACGCCACCGAACGGGCGTCCCTGCTGCCGGACGCTCCGGCCTCCCTGCTGGGGGCGACCGAGCAGCACACCTTTTTCCTGCTCCACGCAAGCGGTGACGGCGAGGCGGTCGCCCAGGCACTCGGTGCCCGCCGCATGCACCTGCGCGAGGCAGGGTTGCGCCTGCCGGCAGACGAGGCCGGCCTGTTCGCCTACGCCAAAGGCCTGGCCCACTGGCAGCACGAGATGCGCCATTGCCACGCCTGCGGCGCCCCGCTGCAGTTGGTGGCTTCCGGTCACCGCGCGCAATGCACGGGCTGCGGAAGGTTGCATTTCCCCCGCACTGACGCAGCGGTGATCGTGATCGTCGAACACCAGGGCGCGTGCCTGCTTGGCCGGCAGGCGAGCTGGCCGGCGGGACGCTACTCCACGTTGGCCGGCTTCGTGGAGCCGGGTGAGTCGCTGGAGGATGCGGTACGCCGGGAGGTCGCCGAAGAAGCCGGAGTGCGTGTCGACCAGGTGCACTACCACTCCTCGCAGCCATGGCCGCTACCTGCGTCGCTGATGGTCGGCTTCACGGCGACCGCGCACAGCGGCACCATCCAACTGCGCGACGGCGAGCTCGAGGATGCCCGCTGGTTCACTCCGGCACAGATCGCCGAGGGCCTGGCAGACGGCAGCTTCGCCACGCCGCCAAAGCTTTCCGTGTCTTATCGGCTGCTCGCACACTGGCTGCTCGAGCGCGGCGGTCTCGATCTGGACGCGCTCATCGCCCGCCATCGCTGAGCGGCTCGCTTACAATACCGGCCTGCGCTTGTTGGAGTTCTCGCATGGCCATTCGCCTGCTCGCCGCCCTGCTCGCCCTCGGCCTGCTGCACCTGTTGCCGAGCCTGGCGCGCTGGCACACCGACGGCGTGCTGCGACGCTGGAGCCTGTCGCTGCGCGAACTGCGCGGCACCGGCCGGGTGATCCTGCTGGTCGGCGTGCCGGTCGTCATCGTACTGGCCGCCGGCGCAGCACTTCGGCACGCCTGGCTGGGCGACCTGGCGCGGCTGGCCTTCGACGTGGCGATCCTGCTGCTGTGCTTCGGACCGCGCGCCTTCGAGGGCGACCTGGAAGCGATCCTCGGGGCACCGGACCAGGCGGGCCGGGAAGCTGCGGCCCAGGCGTTGTCGGAAGACGGCGAGCGCGTTGCCTGGAGCGCGCACGCGCTGGGCGAGGCGATCGCTTTCGCCGCGCTTCGACGCCGCTTCGGTGTGCTGCTCTGGTTCTTCCTGCTCGGACCGGCCGGCGCGTTGCTGTACTACCTCGCCCGCCGGCTGGGTCGTGACGAGACCATCCCGCTGGACGATGCCGGTCGCGAAGCGACCCGACGCCTGGGCAATGCACTGGACTGGATTCCGGCGCAGCTGCTGGTGTTCACCCTGGCTGTGGTCGGCCACTGGGACGCAGTGATGGCGGCCTGGAAGCGCTGGCGGACCCAAGCCGGCGCCGGCCACTGGTATCGCGAGGAACCTCGCTTCCTGGCCGATGCGGCCTGTGCCGATATCGCAGTGGAAATCGAGGCCGGCGACGGCTATGCCGAGGAACGCAGCGATCCGCTGCTGGAACTGGTGCGGATGCGCAGCGCCTTCCTGCGCGCGCTGGTGGCCTGGATGAGCGTGGTCGCGCTGGTGGTGATGGGCGGCTGGGTGGCCTGAGCGCGCGCTCAGGCCAGATCGCCGCGCAGCTCGCGTACGCGCTGCTCCAGATCGGCCGCCGCGACCTGCCCGGGCGCACGCGGCGCATCGACCACCAGCTCCACCCGGGCCCGGAACCGGCGCGGCAGGCGCGAGCGCCCCAGCATCGAATCGCGCCGGCTCCACACGCTGCCCCACAGGCCGCGCAACGCCATCGGCACCACCGGTACCGGATGGCGCGCAAGGATCTTCTCCACCCCCGGACGGAACGGCGCGATCGCGCCGTCGCGGGTCAGCCCACCCTCGGGGAAGATGCACACCAGCTCGCCATCGGCGAGCGCCGCGTCGATCGCCTCGTAGGCAGCCTCCAGCACCGCGGGATCTTCCTTCTGGCCGGCGATCGGAATCGCCTTCGCCGTGCGGAACAGCCAGCGCAGCAGCGGCGTGTTGAAGATCCGGTAGTACATGACGAAGCGCACCGGCCGGCGCACGTTCGCCATCAGCAGCAGCGGATCCATGAAGCTGACGTGGTTGCAGACCAGCAGCGCCGGCCCCTCCTCGGGCACCTGCTGCATGCCGTCCACGCGCACCCGGTACAGCGTGTTCACCAGCACCCAGGTGACGAAGCGCATGATGAACTCGGGCACTAGGGTGAAGATGTACGCTGCCACGGCGATGTTGAGCAACGCCGCGGCCAGGAAGATCTGCGCCGCGTCCAGCCCCAGCGCCCCGAGCCCCAGCCCGAAGCCCGCCGCCGAGACGATCAGCAGCGCGTTCATGATGTTGTTGCCGGAGATGATCCGCGACAGCTGCTCGCGCGGCGCGCGCGCCTGCACGAAGGCGAACAGCGGCACCACGTAGAGGCCGGCGAACACGCCGATCAGGGTCAGGTCGAGCACCGGCCGCAGACTGCCAGGACTTCGCAGGAAAGCCAGCCAGTCCTGCCCCTGCGCGGCGGCGATGCCGTGCCGCGCCAGGTACAGGTCGACACCGAACACGGTAAGCCCGAATGCGCCTAGCGGTACCAGACCGATCTCCACCCGCTTGCCGGACATCCGCTCGCACAGCAGCGCGCCGATGCCGCTGCCCACCGAGAACAGCGTCAGCACGAGGGTGTAGACGGTGTCGTTGCCGCCCAGCGTCTCGCGCGTGTAGATCGGCAGTTGCGCGATGAGCACGGTGCCGAAGAACCAGAACCAGGAGATGCCCAGCACCGCGTTCCACACCGCACGGTCGGCGTGGGTGAGACGCAGCACACGGGCCGTCTCCACGTACGGATTCCACTGGAACTTCAGCTCCGGCGCGGTCGCCGGTGCCGGCGGAATGGCCCGACTGGCCAGATAACCGGCCAGTGCGATCGCGATCGTGGCGCCCGAGGCCAGCCACGGCCCGATCCCGGCGATGCGCATCAGGCTGTTGCCGGCGATCATGCCGACCAGCATCGCCAGCTGGGTACCCATTTCCACCAGCCCGTTGCCGCCGACCAGTTCGGTGGGTTTGAGTGCCTGCGGCAGGATCGCGTACTTGATCGGCCCGAACACCGTCGAGTGCATGCCCATCATGAACAGCACGACCAGCAGCAGCGCGACGTGGTGGGTGACGAAGCCGATCGCCGCCACCGTCATCGCCGCCACCTCGAACAGCTTCACCCAACGGATGATGCGGGTCTTCTCGAACTTCTCGGCCAGCTGGCCGGCCGAGGCGGAGAACAGGAAGAACGGCAGGATGAACAGCGCCGGCGCGAAGTTGGTGTAGATCGCGGCCCGGTGCTCGTCCAGGCCCATCTGGAACGCCACCAGCATCAGCAGCGCATTGCGGAACGCGTTGTCGTTGAACGCGCCCAGCGCCTGCGTCCAGAAGAACGGTGCGAAGCGCCGGCGGCCGAGCAGGGCGAATTGGCTCATGCAGATTCCGTCCGGGGGATGCCGACGCCTAGCCTAGCGTGAAAGCCTCCCGGCCTTCCCGGCTGGCTGCTCAGCGGCGATGCAGCGCGCGGTGCGCGATGTCGCGGCGGAAGAATGCGCCCTCCCAGCGGATGCCCGCCACGGCGGCGTAGGCACGCTCGCGGGCGTCGGCGATGTCCTTACCCAGCGCACACACGGTCAGCACGCGGCCACCGGCGGTGACCACCCGGCCGTCGGCGTCGAGCCGGGTGCCGGCGTGGAACACCTTGGTGTCCGCCGCCGCCGGTGCATCCAGGCCCTCGATGGCATCACCGCTGCGCACCTTGCCCGGATAGCCGCCGGCCGCCATCACCACGCCGATCGACGGACGCGGATCCCACTGCGCCCGGGCGCGGTGCAGCTCGCCGTCGAGCGCGGCGTCGATCAGGTCCACCAGGTCGGACTTCAACCGCATCATGATCGGCTGGGTCTCCGGGTCGCCGAAGCGCACGTTGAACTCGATCACCTTGGGGTTGCCCGCCTTGTCGATCATCAGGCCGGCGTAGAGGAAGCCGATGAACGGCGCGCCCTCGGCCGCCATGCCGCGCAGGGTCGGCTCGATCACCTGCGCGAGGATGCGCTTCTCCACCTCGGGCGTGACCACCGGCGCCGGGGAATAGGCGCCCATGCCGCCGGTGTTGGGACCGAGGTCGTTGTCGTCGCGGCGCTTGTGGTCCTGGCTGGAGGCCATCGGCAGCGCGTGGCTGCCATCGCTCATCACGATGTAGCTGGCCTCCTCGCCCTCGAGGAACTCCTCGATCACCACCCGCGCCGAGGCGTCGCCGAAGGCATGCGCGCCGAGCATGTCGTGCAGCGCCAGCTCGGCGTCGGCCAGGGTCAGCGCGACCACCACGCCCTTGCCGGCGGCCAGGCCGTCGGCCTTGATCACGATCGGCGCGCCGTGTTCGCGCACGTAGGCAAGCGCACGGTTGAGCTCGGTGAACACCGCGTAGCGCGCGGTGGGAATGTTGTGGCGGAGCAGGAAGTCCTTGGCGAAGGCCTTGGAGCCCTCCAGCTGCGCGGCGATGGCGCGCGGACCGAAGATGCGCAGGCCGGCGGCGCGGAACTTGTCAACCACGCCGGCGACCAGCGGTACCTCGGGACCGACCACGGTCAGCCCGACCTTCTCGGCCTTGGCCAGCGCCAGCAGGCCGGCGATGTCGCTGGCCGCCACGTCGGCGTTGCGCACCCCGCGCTCGCGCGCGGTGCCGGCGTTGCCCGGCGCCACGATCACCTCGTCCACCCGCGGCGACTGCTTGAGCTTCCACGCCAGCGCGTGCTCGCGACCGCCGTTGCCGATGACCAGGACCTTCATGCCGAACTCCGAGATGCTTGGGGGCGCCGCCGGCGCAAACGCGCATTGTAGCGGCTGGCCGCCACGCGATCGGCCGGATCAGTCGCGTCCGGCGAGCAGCGCCAGCAACGCGGCGCGCGGGAGCTTGCCGGTCTCGTTGCGGGGCAGGGCGTCGACCAGCCGCAGCGGGCGAGGCAGGAAAAGCGGATCCATCGCCCCGCGCAGGGCGTCGAGGATGCGCGCCTCGGTCATGCCCGGCGCCACCGCGAGCGCGGCGATGCGGCGCACGCCGCCGGCATCGGGCTCGTCCAATTGCAGCACCACGCCGTCGTGCACGCCGGGAATGGCCAGCAGGCGTCGCGTGAGATCACCCAGCGAGGCGCGCTTGCCGGCGATCTCCAGCAGGTCCGCATGCCGGCCGCACAGGCGGAAGGCGCGACCCTCCTCGTGCAGGGTGACCAGGTCGGCCAGCACCACCGGTGCGGCCAGCTGGGGCGCCTGCACCTGGGTGCCATCCGGCTGCGGGTGCAGGGCGACGCCATCGTAGAGCTGCCACAGCTCGGACGCGGTCGGTTGGCGGCTGGCAAAAACGCAGGTTTCGGTCGAGCCGAACACCTCCAGCAGCGGCGCGCCATAAAGCTGCTCGGCGCGGGCAGCCAACTCCGGGGGCATCGGCGCGGTGGCCGACAGCATGGCCGCCAGCGGCGGCAGGGTCACGCCGGACTCGACCAGCGCGCGCAGGTGTACCGGAGTGGTGACCAGCACCCGGGGCGCCGGCACGGCGGCCAGGGCCGCGGCCACGTCGGCCGGGAAGAACGGCCGGCTGCCACACACAGCCACGTCGCCGAGCAGCGGCAACAGCACGGAAGTCTCCATGCCGTACATGTGCTGCGGCGGCACCGTCGCCACCACGTTGAACCGGTCAGCTACGCGCTCGCGCAGCATGCGCAGGTTGCCGGCATTGCTCGCGTGGAAACTGCGCCATGTCTTCACGTGCGCCACCGGGCGGCCGGTAGAGCCGGAGGTGTAGCCGATCGCCACCACCTGGTCCGCGTCGATCACCGGCCACTCGTCCACGGCAACGTCCGCGAGCGCCGGCAGCGTGGGCAGGCGGTGATAGTGCGGCGGCGCCGGATCGAGCCGAAGTTCGCCGAGCGCATAGCAGCCCGGGTGGTCCGCCATCACCTCGTCGATGGCCCTTGGCGCGCGCGATGAGGGCAGCAGGTTGGCCTGGCCGCGCAGCACGATGGCGCAGAACGCGACGAGGAAGGCATAACGCTCTTCGCACAGATTCACCGCCGCCGGCGCCACGGGAAGCTGGCGCGCGACATGGTTCACGTCGGCGAGAAACTGGCGTGCACTCACCGGCTCACCGTCACGCCACGCCACCGTCCGCGACGGCCCGCTTCCCACCAGCAAGGGAAGCTGCAGCGGCAAGTCGCCCGGACTGAGGTCGAAAACGGTGGACAAACCCGATGGCTCCCGCGGTAATGGCCGTTCCGGCCCAAGTGACGCAGCATGCCGAGCACGCCCTAAGCGGACGTGAATGCCATGCAACGCGATAGCTGTCCGCTCGCCCCGGTCTCCGCACGGCGGATCCGCAGGCGCCCCGGCGGACGACCTAGGTGCGAATGATAGCGCCGCTCAACACGTCGCGGATGCTGCTGGGCGCCACCGCTGCGCCCACCGGCGCAAGCAGCAGGCCGTCCAGGGCATCCCCGAAATGGGCGACGACATCCTGCGGGGTCCGCGCCGGCGGCTTGCCGTGCGGGTTCGCGCTGGTCGACACCAGCGCCCCGCCGAATGCCCGGCACAACGCGGCAGCCGGCTCGTGCGCGGTGACCCGTACGCCGATACCGTCGTGGCTGCCGGGAATCCAGGGCGGCACCGCGGCGGAGCGGGGAAACACCCAGGTGTGCGGACCGGGCCAACTGGCGCGGGCCGTGACCAAACGCTCGTCCGGCACCTGGTCGAGCGCGAGGTAGGGCTCGAGCTGGGCGAAGTCGGCGCCGATCAGCAGCACGCCCTGGTCGGATGGCCGTTGTTTCAGCGCGAACACGCGCTCGCACGCGGCGAGGTTCTGCGGATCGCAGCCGAGGCCGAACACCGCCTCGGTGGGGTACGCCAGCACGCCACCGGCCTTCAGCAGCGCGGCGGCACCCTCGATCTCGCTCGCTCCGTAGCGGTGCAGCAAGCCGCTCAGTCCCCGCTCGCCTTGGCGGCGGACTTCTTCGCGGCCGCTTTCTTGGTGGCGGTCTTTTTCGCCGCGGTCTTCTTGGCGGCGGCTTTCTTCGCGGGAGCCTTCTTGGTCGCGGCCTTCTTCGCGGCCGGCGCCTTCTTCTCGGCGGTCTTCTTCGCGGCCGTCTTCTTGGCGAAGCGACCCTTCTTCACCGGCGCGGCCGCCAGCAGCTCCAGGCACTGCGCCTCGGTCAGGTCCTTCGGCTCGGTGTCCTTGGGGATGCGGGCGTTCTTCTCGCCGTCGGTGATGTAGGCGCCGTAGCGGCCGTTGAGCACCTGCACGCCGTTGCCGAAATCCTTGATGACGCGGTTGGCCAGCATCTCCAGCTTCTCGGCGACGATCTGCAGGGCCCGCGGCAAATCGATGGTGTACGGGTCGTCCTCGGGCTTGAGCGAGGCATAGGTCGAACCCTGCTTGACGAACGGGCCGAAGCGGCCGACGCCCACGCTGACTTCGTCGCCGTTCTCCGCCTGGCCCAGCTTGCGCGGCAGCTTGAACAGCTCCAGCGCCTGCTCGAGCGTGATCGTGTGCATGCTCTGGCCGGGGCGCAACGAGGCGAACTGCAGCTTCTCGTCGGTGTCCTTGTCGCCGATCTGCGCGTACGGCCCGTAGCGGCCCAGCCGCACCGACACCGGCTTGCCGGATTTGGGATCGGCGCCGAGCTCGCGCGCGCCGGTGGCCTCGCTGCGGTCGACGGTCTCGGTCTTCTCGTCCACCTGCTGCTTGAACGGCTGCCAGAAACGCTCCATCAGCGGCACCCAGGCCTCCTCGCCGCGGCTCACCGCGTCCAGCTCGTCCTCCAGCTTGGCGGTGAAGTCGTAGTCGACGTAGCGGGTGAAGTGCTGGGTAAGGAACTTGCTCACCGCACGGCCCACGTCGGTGGGTTTGAAGCGGCGGCTGTCCAGCAGCACGTATTCGCGGTTGAGCAGCACCTGGATGATGCTGGCGTAGGTGGAGGGGCGGCCGATGCCGTATTCCTCCAGCGCCTTCACCAGGCTGGCCTCGGAGTAGCGCGGCGGCGGCTCGGTGAAGTGCTGGTCGGCGAGGATGTCGGCCAGCGCCACCTGTTCGCCCTTGGCCAGCCGCGGCAGGCGGCGACCCTCGTCGTCGTCCTCGGCACTCTTCTGGTCGCGGCCCTCCTCGTACACGGCGAGGAAGCCCGGATCGACCACCGTGGTGCCGGTGGCGCGGAACGCGGCCGGACCGCCGGCGGCATCCGGCAGGGCGAAATCGACCGAGACCGTGTTCAGCGTGGCGTGGATCATCTGGCAGGCGACCGTGCGCTTCCAGATCAGCTCGTACAGCTTGCGCTGCTCGTCGTTGAGGAACGGCGCCACCTCGCGCGGCGTGCGCATGGCCGAGGTCGGGCGGATCGCCTCGTGGGCCTCCTGCGCGTTCTTGGCCTTGGACTTGTACGCCTGCGGCTGGTCCGGCAGCGCCTTGGCGCCGAAGTCGCGGGCGATCAGCTGGCGCAGCTCGACCACCGCGTCGTCGGCCAGCGCCACCGAGTCGGTACGCATGTAGCTGATCAGGCCGACGTTGCCCTCGCTGCCCAGCGACACGCCCTCGTACAGGCCCTGCGCCACCTTCATCGTGCGGCTGGTGGAGAAACCCAGCTTGCGCGCGGCTTCCTGCTGCAGCGTGGAGGTGGTGAACGGCGGCGCGGGACGACGCTTGCGCTCCTTCGAACCGACCTCGCTCACCGTAAGGCTGCCTCGCGCGGCCTCCTTCAGCGCGGCGCGGGCGGCCATCGCATCGGCCTCGTTGGTGAGGTCGAACTGTTCGAACTTCTTGCCATTGAGCTGGGTCAGGCGGGCGCTGAAGTCGGCGTCCGGATGCTTGAGCTGGGCCTCGACCGTCCAGTACTCGCGGGCGACGAAGGCTTCGATCTCCTCCTCGCGCTCGACGATCATGCGCAGTGCCGGGCTCTGCACGCGGCCGGCGGACAGGCCGCGCTGCACCTTGCGCCACAGCACCGGCGACAGGTTGAAGCCGACCAGATAGTCCAGCGCTCGGCGCGCCTGCTGCGCATCGACCATGTCGTGCGAAAGCTGGCGCGGCTCGGCCACCGCCGCCTTGATCGCCTTGGGCGTGATCTCGGAGAACACCACGCGGTGCATGCGCTTGCCTTCGACGAGGCCGCGCTCCTTCAGGATCTCGCTGATGTGCCAGCTGATGGCTTCCCCCTCGCGATCCAAGTCGGTCGCGAGGTAGATGTCGTCGGCCGCCTTGGCCGCCTTGGCGATCGCGTCGACGTGCTTCTCGTTGCGGTCGATCACCTCGTACTTCATGGCGAAGCCGTGCTCGGTATCGACGGCGCCCTCCTTCGGCTTCAGGTCGCGCACATGGCCGTAGGAAGCCAGGACCTGGAAGTCCTTGCCGAGGTATTTGTTGATCGTCTTGGCCTTTGCGGGCGACTCGACGATGAGCAGGTTTTTCGCCATGTGGCAGGGGGTTCCGAGGGGGGATTACCGTCGGCATGCGACGGACACATATATCTAGTTGAGCCACGCGGCCGCGACGACTGTCAAGCAGAACCGGCGGAAACTGAGGCCGGACGCCGGGTTACGACACCAGCCGCTGGTAGCGGTTGCCGGGCAGGGTACCGATCCGGCCGTCCAGTTCGAGCATCAGCAGACGCGCGGACAGCTCGGCCGCGGGCACGCCCAGCCGGGCGACGAGTTCGTCCAGCGGCACCGGATCGTGCCCGAGCGCGGCGAACAGCGGATCGTCGGCCCCCGGATTCGCCGACTCGGCAGGCGCCGCATGTTCCGTCTGCCCGTCGCCGAGGCGCCCGGCCAGCTCCGCGCCAAGCGCCCGGGCCGCCGGGGCCAGGGCCTCGACCACCTCGCCGGGCGCCTCCACCAGTCGCGCCCCGTCGCGGATCAGCTGGTGGCTGCCGCGGGCCAGCGCATGATGGATCGATCCGGGCAGGGCGAACACCTCACGCCCCTGCTCGGCCGCCAGCCGGGCGGTGATCAACGACCCCGACCGGAGGCCGGCCTCCACCACCAGCGTTCCCAGGGCCAGCCCGGCAATCAGGCGGTTGCGACGCGGAAAATGGTCCGCGCGGGCGGGCGTGCCGGGCGGAAACTCGCTGACCAGCACGCCCTGTCCGACGATACGGCGGGCCAACGCGTGGTGCTTGCGCGGGTAGACCCGGTCGGGACCCGTGCCGACCACGGCGACCGTCGGCCGGCCCGCCTCCAAGGCGGCGGCGTGCGCCGCGCCGTCGATGCCGTCGGCCATCCCGCTGGTCACCAGCAACCCGGCCTCACCCAGCGCACGGGCAAAGGCGCGGGCGTTGGCCAGACCACCGGGACTGGCCTGACGGGCACCCACGATGGCGACTTGGGGAAGCAGCAGCAGCGAGGCGTCACCGGCGACGAAAAGGGCGGCCGGTGGCTGCGGAATGGTCTCCAGCGGCGGCGGGAAATCCGCCTCGGTGCAGCACAGCAGGCGATGGTCCGGTGCCGCCAGCCATGCCCGGTCCGCGTCCAGCCGCTCCGGGTCGGGCCGCCGCAGCCACTCGCGTGCCGCGGCATCGGCCGGCGCCCGGCTTTGCGCAAGCCGTCCAAGTACCCGCGCGATGTCGCCGCCGGCCTCGGCCAGCCGGGCACGCAGTCCACCGGGCCCCAGCCCCGGGCAACGGAGCGCCAGCAGCCAGGCGCGCAGCTCGTCCTCGTCCATCCGGCGAGTCTACGGGCGGGCCGAAAAGCAGACGGCGCGGCAGAGGCCGCGCCGTCGTGTGGTCCTGCACCGACCCGTCGCCGGGTCGCGACCTTATTCGGGCATGCGCAGCGTGTCGCCGTTCTTCACCGGCTTGAGGCTGTCCATGATCAGGGCGTAGCTGACCTTGTCGAAGGTGCGGAACACCATCACATGGCCGGCGAACTCCTCCGGCAGGGTCACCTTCGGCGACGTGCCACGATCCCAGCTGTTGCCCGCGACGTCGTCGGCGATGGTCTCGCCCGGCTGCCACACGGCGTAGGTCTGGCCGTTCTCGACGCCGTCCTGCTTGCCGATCGACAGTGCCACCACCTGCAGCTTGCCGGCGGCGTCGAGGCCGTCGGCGATGGCGATGACGCGGCCATTGGCCGGCACGCTCTTCGGCGCATGCGGGTAGTAGGAGGCGTCGTAGGGCTGGTCGTCGACCGGCATCACCCGGTCGCCCTTCTGCACCTCGCGGGTGGAATCGAGCAGGAGCAGGGTGGAGATGTCACCCGTACGCAGGGTCTCTGCCGTACCGATCACCGTGACCTCGACGCCGAGGTCGTCGCCCTTGCCGTAGTGGCCGTCGTTGCGGCTGTCCTCGTACCAGGGGCTGCGCACCAGCGAGGCGTTGCTGTCGAGCATGTGCGCAACGCGGTCGCCACCCTCGCCGCTGTCGCCCTTGGCGAAGCCGCGGAAGTAATGCGTTGGCCGGACGATCGCCCAGCGCTGGCCTGGCTCGGACTGCAGGTTGCGCACGTAGATGTTCTGCCCCGGAGCTCCGGTCAGGCGCGCTTCCTCGAGGCCAACGACATAGGGCGACGATTTGACCTGGTCGCTGCTGACCACGCGCATGTCCTTGAGGAACATCTGCAGATCGGACAGCGGGATGGCGGGAATCGGCTCCTCGCCCGCATGCACGCCGGGCTCCAGCTTCAGCGAGGGACCGTTGATGAAGGAGAGGTTGAGCACGTCGCCCGGGTAGATCAGGTGCGGGTTGTGCACCTGCGGGTTGGCCTGCCAGATCTCCGGCCACAGCCAGGGCTTGGACAGGAACTTGGCGGAGATGCCCCAGAGGGTGTCGCCGCGGCGCACGGTGTAGGTGTCTGGGTGGCTGGCGCGGAGCTGGGCCCCGGCGGCATACACGGCAACCGTCACCAGCATGCCTGCCAGCAGTCCGATGGACTTCTTGATCATAAGCGGGAATCCCCCTCCCCCGGTGCAGTCGCGAGTGTAACCGAACGGTTAAGCCACGCAACTGGAGCCAGTTGGCAAAACTGTCTGCCTTACGCGGGCTTGCCGACGTACAATGAACCGTATTCTAGATCGCGGCCGGCATGGGTTTTCGCCACTTTGCCCGCAATTCCGGCGACGAGGTGAGCTTAATGTCCGTTCTCAACATCATCGAATTCCCCGACCCCCGCCTGCGCGTGCGCGCCGAGCCGGTGACCCGCTTCGACGGCGAGCTGAAGCAGTTCGTCGCCGACATGTTCGAAACCATGTATGCCGCCAACGGCGTCGGCCTGGCTGCCACCCAGGTGGCGGTGGGCAAGCAGGTACTGGTCGCCGACATGAGCGAGGAGCGGAACCAGCCGCTGGCGCTGGTCAATCCGGAAATCCTCGAAAAGACCGGCTCCCAGGTCTACCAGGAGGGCTGTCTGTCTTTCCCCGGCATCTTCGCCGACGTGACCCGGGCGCTGAAGGTCAAGGTCAAGGCGCAGGACGCGGACGGCAAGGAAGTCGTGATGGACATCGAGGGCCCGCTCGCCGTGTGCATCCAGCACGAGATGGACCACCTGGCCGGCAAGGTGTTCGTCGACCACCTGTCGCCGCTGAAGCGCTCGATGCTGCTCAAGCGCATGGAGAAGCAGCGCAAGCAGGCAGCCGGCGCTTGAGCGCGATGCCTCCGCTGCGCATCGTCTTCGCCGGCACGCCCGAATTCTCCGTTCCCTGTCTCGCCGCCTGCCGTGCCAGCGGCGCCGAGGTGGTGGCCGTGTACACCCAGCCGGACCGTCCCGCTGGCCGCGGACGCAGGCTCACCCCGAGTCCGGTGAAACAGGCGGCGCTCGACGCAGGCATCCCGGTCGAGCAGCCCGAATCGCTGAAGGACGCCGACGCCCGCGAACGGCTGGCCGCGTACGCCCCCGACCTGATGGTGGTGGTCGCCTACGGCCTGATCCTGCCGCGCAAGGTGCTGGCGATCCCGCGCCTGGGTTGCTGGAACGTGCATGCCAGCCTGCTGCCGCGCTGGCGCGGCGCCGCGCCGATCCAGCGCGCGATCCTGGCCGGCGATGCCGAGAGCGGCGTCGACCTGATGCAGATGGAAGCCGGACTGGACACCGGCCCGGTACTGCTGGAGCGGCGCACGCCGATCGGCCCCGACGACACCGGGGGCAGCCTGCATGACCGGCTGGCCGTGCTCGGCGCCGAGGTGCTGGCCGACGGCCTGCGCCGCGTGATGGCCGGCGAGCAACTCGTGGCCACGCCGCAGCCGGACGCCGGCGTGACCTACGCGCACAAGCTGGACAAGGCCGAGGCGCGGCTCGACTTCAGCCAACCGGCGATCGCGCTGGAACGCCAGGTGCGCGCGTTCGATCCGTGGCCGGTGGCCGAGGGCGAGATCGCCGGGGAGCCCGTGCGCGTGTGGGCCGCCCGGGCGATCGACGCCCCGACCGGTGCCGAGCCCGGCACGGTGCTGGCCGCCGGGCGTGACGGCATCGACATCGCCTGCGGCGAGGGCGTGCTGCGCGTGACCGCCCTGCAGCGCGCCGGTGGCAGGCGCATCGGCGCAGCGGATTACCTCAACGCCCGCGCCGAACTGCGCACGCCGCGATGAAGCCCGACACCCGCGCGCTGGCCGCCAGCGGCCTCGCCGAAATCGCCCTGCGCGGCGCCTCGCTGCGCGAGGTGATGGAGCGCACGGCGCCGCGCCTGCCCGATCCGCGGGACCGCGCCCTGCTGATGGCCCTGCTCAGCGAGGGCGCACGCTGGTGGCTGCGCTACGACGCTGCGCTCGACGAGCTGCTGGCCAGGCCGCTCAGGCGCAAGGAGCCCGCAATCCACGCCCTGCTGGTGCTGGGCCTGGTGCAACTGGAAGTGCTGCAACTGGAGGATTACGCCGCCGTGGCCGCCACGGTCGAGGCAACCCGGGCGCTCAAGCGGCCGGCGCTGGCCGGGCTGGTGAACGCGGTGCTGCGACGCTGGCAGCGCGAGCGCCGCGAACGCATCGCCCGGCTGGATGCGCGGCCCGATACCCGCCACGCCCATCCGGACTGGCTCGCCGCAGCGCTCGCGCGGGACTGGCCCGCGCAGGCCGAGGCGGTGATGGCCGCCGACAACCGCGAGCCGCCCCTGATGCTGCGCGCGAACCGCCGCCGCGGCGACCGCGACGCGCTGATCGCGGCGTTGCGCGACGCCGGACAGGCGGCCGAGGCCCACCCCTGGCTGGCCGACGGCATCGTGCTGCCGCACAGCACCGATGTAACCCGGCTGCCCGGTTTCGCCGAAGGCACCTTCGCCGTGCAGGATGGCGCTGCCCAGGCGGCCGCCGACCTGGTCGATGCCCGCGACGGCCAGCGCGTGCTCGATGCCTGCGCCGCGCCGGGCGGCAAGGCCTGCCACCTGCTCGAGCGCGCCCGCGCAGAACTGACCGCGCTGGAGATGGATGACACACGTGCCGCCCGCATCCGGCAGAACCTGGACCGCCTGCACCTGACGGCGAAGCTGGTCATCGGCGACGCCGGGAATCCCTCCGCCTGGTGGGACGGCCGACCGTTCGACCGCATCCTGATCGACGCCCCCTGCTCGGCCTCCGGCGTGCTGCGGCGCCGCCCGGACGTACGACTGCACCGGCGCGAAAGCGACATTGCCGAACTCGGCGTGCTGCAACGACGCATCCTGCACGCGCTGTGGCCGCTGCTGGCACCGGGCGGACGGCTGGTCTACGCCACCTGCTCGCTGCTGCGGGCGGAGAACGAGGCCGTGGTCGCCGACCTGCTCGCCGTACAGGCCGATGCCGAGGTGGTGCCGTTCGACCTGCTCGCCGTACAGGCCGATGCCGAGGTGGTGCCGTTCGACCTGCCCGTCGGCCAGCGCGCCGCCGTGGGCTGGCAGATCCTGCCCGGCGACGGCGATCTCGACGGCATGTACTACGCCGTCCTGCGCAAGCGTCCCTGACCGCCCCGGTCAGCCACGATCCCGGAGCAGGCGGCTATGCTTGCCCGGTTGCCTGCCGCCCGATGGAATCCTGCGCGTTGTGAAGCCCCCTGTGCCCCTGACCCGCGCCCGCCCGCTGTGGCTGGGCGACGCCCGCCGCGAACTGCTCTGGTCCGGCCTGTTCGCGCTGTTCGTGCTGGGTATCGGCATCGGCCTGCGCGACCCCTGGCCCTCGGACGAGCCGCGCTTCGCGCTGGTCGCCCACTGGATGGTGGAACACGGCCAGTGGCTGTTCCCGCATCGCGGCCACGAGCTGTACCCGGACAAGCCGCCGGTGTTCATGTGGATGCAGGCGCTGGCGTATTTCCTGACCCGCAGCTGGCGCGTCGCCTTCCTGTTGCCGTCGCTGCTCTCGGCATTGGGCGCGCTGGCCCTGGTCTACGACCTGGCCCGCCGGCTGTGGAACCACCGCAGCGGCCTGCTCGCTGCACTGTCCCTGCTGGTGACGATCCACTTCACCTACCAGATGCGCAACGCGCAGATCGACCCGCTGCTGCTGGGCTGGGTGACCCTGGCCAATTACGGGCTGCTGCGCCACCTGCTGCTGGGGCCGGCTTGGCGCTGGTTCTGGGTCGGCTGTTTCTTCGCCGGTGTCGGCGTGGTGACCAAAGGCGTGGGCGTGCTGGCGCTGCTGATGCTGGTGCCGTTCGCGTTCGCCCGCCGCCGCGGCTGGCGCCACGTGGCCCGCTTCGATGGCAGCGCCGGGCGCTGGGCGCTGGGCGCGCTGGCCTTCCTGCTGCCGGTGCTTGGCTGGCTGCTGCCGATGGTGCTGATCGCCCGGGCCGACGGCGATCCGCAGCATGCCGAGTACGTGCAGAACATCCTGTTCGGCCAGACGGTCCACCGCTACGCCACGCCACCGGGACACATCCATTCGATCGGCTTCTTCCTCGGCATCATCGCCGCCGACTGGCTGCCGCTGTCGCTGCTGCTGCCGTGGGCGATCCCGGCCTGGTGGCGCCGGCTGAAGCGCCGCGACGCGCGCTTCCTGCTGCCGCTGGGCTGGATCGTGCTGATCCTGGTGTTCTTCTCGCTGAGCCCGGGCAAGCGCGACGTCTACATACTGCCCGCCCTCCCCATTACCGCGCTGGCGCTGGCGCCGATGCTGCCGGCACTGCTGCGCCGGACCGGCGTTCGCGGCGCGCTGTTCGCGCTGACACTGTGCCTGGCCGGTGCGCTGGCCCTGGCCGGTGCGCTCGCCCTCACCCGGCATCCCGCATGGTCGGTGAAGATCGAGCTCAGCCTGGACCCGCAGATCTGGTGGCTGTTCCTGACGATGGGGCTGGCGGGACTGCTGATCGCAGCGGTCACCCGCGTGCGTCGCGCTCCGCTGGGTTGGGCCGCATTTGCCGCCGTTCTGTGGAGCGTCTACGGGCTGTGGGGCTATCCGCTGCTCAATGCCGACCGCTCGGCGCTGGGCGTGATGGAAAAGGCCCGCGCCATCGCCGGCCCTGACGACACCATCGGCCTGGTCGCCTGGAAAGAGCAGAACCTGCTGATGGCCCAGGGGCCGGTGGCCGAGTTCGGCTTCCTCAAGCCCTGGCCGCAGCAGTTCGCCGACGCGGTGGCATGGCTGAGGGCCGACCCGGACCACCGCTGGCTGTTCAGCCTCGACACCGCGATGGGCGACTGCGTGGAACGGACCAAGGCGACCTACGTCGGCCACGCCAACCGCCGCGAGTGGTGGATGTTCCGCAGCGACGCGGTCATCCCGGGCTGCATGCCGAAGGGGCAGGGAAGCGATGGCGACTCTTCCGACGAGTGACGCGCGGCCGGCCGCAGCCGGCTGGCGCATGTGGGTGCTGCAGGCCTCGCGCTGGTGCGCGGTGGCCAGCCTGTTCATGGCCCCGGTCAACAAGCCGGGCACCAACGTGGCGATCGGCCTGTGCGTGCTGCTGTCGCTGCTCGGCGCGAACGCGCGCCAACGCTGGTCGGCCTCGTGGCGCCATCCGGTCGTGCGCGGCGCCCTGGCGTGGGGGGCAGTACTCGTCCTCAGCGCCCTGCACGCCTGGTACCTGACCTCGAAACTTCCGCTCGGCGGTTCGTTCGTCTGGGCCTGCGTATATCCGTTGGCGCTCGGCTCGGTGCTTGACGACGATCGCTGGCGGAACCGGGCACTGCTCGCCTTCGCCGCCGCCATGGCACTCACCCTGCTGCTGTCCTTCGGGATGGCCGCCGGCTTGGTGCCCCAACGCGCGCTGGTGCCGGCTCAACCATTCATGCGCAACACCGTTTTCAAGGAGTACACGCAGCAGGGCCTGGCCACCCTGATCTTCGCCTCGATGGCGCTGGCCGCGGCCCTCCGGGCACGGTCGCGCGGCAAGCGCTGGATCCTTGCACTGGCGGCCGCGCTGGCGGTCGCCAACGTGTGCTTCGTACTGGAGAGCCGCACGGCGTACCTGACGCTGTTGTCGGTGGGCGCGTACTGGACATGGCGGCTGCTGTTCCGCGGCGGATCGGTGCTGAAGGCCGGGCTGGCGATGGGCGGCCTCGGCGTGGTCGTCGCCACCGCGCTGTGGTTCACACCGCTGGTACGCGACAGACTGGTACTGTCCGTCGATCACGAAATCGTCGCATACGAACAGCAACATACGGCGACGTCGTCCGGCATCCGGCTCGAACTCTGGCGCCGGACGCTGCCGATGATCGCCTCGGCGCCTCTATTCGGACACGGCCTGCACCAATGGGAACCGCTTTACCGGGCATCCATCCGCGACATGCCCAACCGGCAGGCGTTCATGATGGGCCACCCGCATCAGGAGATGCTGCTGATCCTGGCCGAGCAGGGAATTACCGGCCTGCTGGTTTACCTGCTGTTACTTGGCGCGCTAGCACGCTACATCTTCCGCCTCGACCCCCTCCATCGGGATATCTATGCGAGCGCGCTTCTGGTCTACCTCGTTGCGGGGATGGCAAATTGCCTCTGGGCTGACTTCACCCACCGACACGTGTTTATCCTTCTCCTGTCCTGCATTCCGCTTCTGAAGCAGGGGGAATCCACCAAGGCCCCGGATGGCTCGCCTCATGCACGAAAGAACCTTCGACGACGTGACCGTGGTGTGCGTCACGTACCAGAGCCGGGCGCTGGCTGAATCGCTGGCCGATCGACTGCGGCACTTCCCGCAGGTGATCTTCATCGACAACGGCAGCACCGACGGCACCGCCAGCGCCCTGCGCCGCCTGGTCCCGCATGCGCGGATCCTGCAGCGGGAGGACAACGGCGGCTTCGGCAGGGCGAACAACGAGGCGATGGCGCAAGTCCTCACGCCCTTCGCATTGCTGCTGAATCCGGACTGCAGTCTTCCCCGCGAATCGCTGGAGACACTGCTCGGCTGTCTGGACCGCTACCCGTCCGCCGGTGCCGTGGCACCGCAGGGTCGACGTGCCGACGGACGTCTGCAGAAGAGCTTCCGGCCCGCCTTCTACGAGAAGCTGCCCCGGCAGGCCTACCGCTCGCCGGATGGCACCTGCTCCGCACAGTGGCTCAACGGTTGCTGCCTGCTGCTGCGCACCGATGCGTTCCATCGGATTGGTGGGTTCGACGAGCAGTTCTTCCTCTATTACGAAGACGACGACCTGTGCCTGCGCCTGCGGCGGGACGGATATGAGTGCCTGATCGAGCCGGCGGCCAGTGTGCTTCATGCCGGCGGGGCGTCGTCATCGCCGAGTGCGTCGCTCAGCCTGCGCAAGGCTTTCCATTACGCGCGCTCGCGTCACCTGGCCATCTGCAAGTACCAGGGGCGCAGCGCGGGGTATCGCTATCTCGCCAGGACGCTGCTGGCTGCCGCCCCCCTGTCGCTGGCCTACGCGCTGACGCTTCAGCGCAGGCACGCGATGAAATGGGCGGCGTGGGGCGTTGCGGCATTTCGCGGACTGTTCGCGTCACCGCCTGCGCGGATCACCGTGAAGGAAACATCACGTCGCGCGCATTCGGTGGCGAAGCAGCCGATCGATCCGCTCAGGCGTGGGCGGGTACGGCGCAGCTCGCTCCCGCTGAGCGAAGATCGGCCGGCGGAACGGTGAACTCCCGCAGGTGGGCGTCTACGCCCATCTCGCAGCGCACCAGGCCTCGCGCGCGGGTGTCCTCCACCACGCGGTCGTTCGGGTTGTCGACGACGCACTTGCGGGTCGGATGGTAGAGATGTGTTGCGAGCGCGCTGAAGCGCACGTCGCGGCGCAGCAGCCCGGCATGGAACGCGCGGATCGCCAGCTCGGTATCCTCGCGCCCCCAGCCGGTCATCGCCTCGTTGAAGCCGTTGAGGCGAAGCAGGTCGTCGCGCCAGAACGCCATGTTGCAGCTCTTGATGCCGCGCTGCTTGCGGCCGGGGCGGGCATGAAGCCGCGCCGCCAGCGGCAACCGCAGCGTGTTGCGGCGACGCTCGATGCCGCGCTCGAAGAAGCCCGGTTCGTCCAGCTCGCCGGCCAGCATGCGGCGGGTCAGCGCCTCGTCGGTAAGCACGCGCGAGCCCTGCACGAAGCAGCCCGGGCGGGCAAAGGCTCGGTGGTCGGCGATGAAGTGCCGCTCGGCGACCATGTCGCCGTCCAGCAACACCACATAGTCGCCCTGCGCCGCGGCGATCGCCCGGTTGCGGGCACGACTCATGCGCGCGCCATCGTCGGACTGCCACAGGTGGACAAGTCGCATGGGGTAGTCGCAAGCGATCCGCTCGAGCAACTGGCGGGTGTCGTCGCGCGACCCGTCGTCGGTGACGATGACCTCATGAGGCAACACGGTCTGCTGCGCCAGTGCATGGAGCACCAGGGCAAGCGCCTGCGGCCAGTTGTAGGTGATCACCGCGACGCTGATGCGCATCAACCCAACCCCTTGAACTCCACCGGCAGTGTGCCGCGACGGCGCCAGGCTGACCAGAGGATCGAAAACGACTGCTCCATCCGCCGCAGCCAGCTGCCCTGCCGTAGCCGCACCAGCCCGGCGTAGCGACGGGCCTCGCGCATGGTGGGCACAGGCTTTGTCTTGAACTCGTGCTTGGCCAGCTCCACGCAGCGCGCGTCGAGGCCCACCGTGCGTGCGTAGTGCTCGATCAGGCTGCGCGAGCGGAAGCGGTTGAGGTATTCGTTCGCTGGCGTGCGGTTGCTCCACCAGCCATTGGCGCCATGGATGCGGTAGCGCACCGTTCCGGTCGGCAGGTAGTACTTGCGCCCGCCCAGGATGCTGGTGCCGAACACCAGGCAGTTGTCTGCGGACAGACGCCAGGCCGAGGAGAGACTGCCCGGGAGATCGAGCGTGCGCCGGGCCCAGCCGATCCTGAGCGCGATCGCCGAGGTGGGAGCGCCGTACCAGTGCGTCAGCATGTACGTGCTGACCGCGGTGTATCCCAGGTCCAGGGCGCGATCGGCGTAGCGCATCCGGGCGACCTGCTGGTCGAACAGCTCGACGTCGGTGAACACGAAATCGATGTCCCGGCGCGCATCGAGCAGCTCGCCGAGCCGGGCCAGGTGCTCCGGCCGCCAGCAGTCGTCGGCGTCGAGAAAGCAGACCACGTCGCCGTCGGCCACGGCCAGCCCGCGCTGGAACGCCGCCAGCTGGCCGCCGTTCTCGCCAAGCAGAAGGGTCACCCTGGGATCGTGCCCGTAACGCTCGGCCAACCGTGCCGGCGAGCCGTCGGTCGAGCCGTCATCCACCACGATCAGCTGGTGCGCCGGGCGGGTCTGCGCGAGCACGCCGTCGATCGCTTCGCCGACGAAGGCGCCGTAGTTGTAGTTGGTGACGATCACCGAGAAGCGCACGCCCGTGCTCACGCCGCCACCCCCTCGGCGAACAGCCGGCGGAAGTATGCGATCGTCTCCTTCAGGCCATCCTCCAGGGCGACGCGCGGCTGCCAGCCCAGCTCCTCGCGGGCGAGCGCGATGTCGGGCTGCCGCTGCCGCGGGTCGTCCGCCGGCAGCGGCCGGTGCACGATCCGCGAGTGGCCGCCGACCAGCCGCAGCACCAGCTCGGCCAGCTCGATCATGGTGAATTCCACCGGGTTGCCGATGTTCACCGGCCCGGTAAAGCCGCGTCGGGTGTCCATCATCCGCAGCATGGCCTCGACCAGGTCGTCCACGTAGCAGAAGCTGCGGGTCTGCGTGCCGTCGCCGTACAGCGTGATGTCCTCGCCCTTCAGCGCCTGCACGATGAAATTGCTCACCACCCGGCCGTCGTTGGGGTGCATGCGCGGGCCGTAGGTGTTGAAGATGCGCACCACCTTGATATCCAGGTCGTGCTGGCGGTGGTAATCGAAGAACAGCGTCTCGGCGCAGCGCTTGCCCTCGTCGTAGCAGCTGCGGAAGCCGATCGGATTGACCCGTCCCCAGTAGTCCTCGCGCTGCGGATGCACCTCGGGATCGCCGTACACCTCGCTGGTGGAAGCCTGCAGGATGCGCGCCTTGAGCCGCTTGGCGAGGCCGAGCATGTTGATCGCCCCGTGCACCGAGGTCTTGGTGGTCTGGACCGGATCATGCTGGTAGTGCACCGGCGAGGCCGGGCAGGCGAGATTGAAGATGCGGTCCACCTCCACGTACAGCGGGAAGGTGACGTCGTGGCGCATCAGCTCGAAATCGGCCCGCCCGAGCAGATGGGCGACATTGCGCTTGGACCCGGTGAAGAAGTTGTCCGCGCAAAGCACATCGTGGCCGGCGGCCACTAGGCGGTCGCAGAGATGCGAGCCGAGGAAACCGGCGCCGCCAGTGACGAGGATTCGATTCATGGAAACGCCTTGATTGGAGGCCTGCCGTGGCCGAAGCACCCCTGTCGATCCTGAAATTCTGTCATGTGTCCAAAGTCATGAAGTTGACGGCGGACACTTGGTGGACATGTGCGATTCAGTCAGGCCCGCTGTCCGGTGCCCTGTAGAATCCCGCCATGCGCACCCTGCCCCTGACGCTGGTCGTCATCACCCACAACGAAGCCCACACCATCGCCCGCTGCCTGGACTCGGTCCCGTTCGCCGCGGAAAAGCTGGTGGTGGACTCCGGCAGCGACGACGACACGGTGGCGATCGCAAGAGTCCACGGCGCCCGCGTGGTGCACCAGGACTGGCTCGGCTTCGGACCGCAGCGCAATTTCGCCACCACCCAGTGCGCACACGACTGGATCCTCGCCCTGGACGCCGACGAGTCGCTCTCGCCGGAGCTGGTGGCGGAAATGGAACGCGAGCTCCCCGCCCTGATGGCCAGCGACGCGCCGGCCGCCTGGCTGCGCCGACGCACGATCTACATGGGCCGGCCGATGCGCTGGTACCGGCCGAGCGTGGGCGAGAAGCTGGCCCGGCTCTACCACCGCGACCGCGCCCGCTGGAGCGACGCGCGCGTGCACGAATCGCTGCGCTTCGAGGGCCGCGCGCCGACCTTCGCCGCCCCGTTCGACCATGCCAACAATCCGACCCTGCCGCACAAGCAACTCAAGGTGCTGCGCTACGCCGAGCTGAAATGCCGCGACTGGCTGGAGAAGGGCAAGCCGGTGCGGATGTGGCAGGCGCCGTTCGTCTACCTGCTGGCCTTCCTCAAGGACTACGTGTTCCGGCTGGCCATGCTGGACGGCTGGCGCGGCTTCCTGATCGCGCAGACCGCGGCCAGCTACGCGCTGTACAAGCGCATGCGCTACTACGAGATGCGCCACAACCCGGCCTCGGTGGCCGAGGCCGAAGCGGTGCTGAAACGCCACGGCATCGACCGCTGAGGTCCGCCCGGATCGGCAAGCCGGACGCCACGCCGTAAGCTACGCGTCCTGATCCATCGGCCGGACCCGCCATGCCCAAGCACTACCTCCTCTACGGCTCCGAACGCTACGCGCTGGCGATCCTGCGCCCGCTGCAGACGGCGATCCGCGCCCGCGGCGACGAGACGGCATGGTTCTTCGACGGGCCCGGCGCGGAAGACCTGGTCGAGGGCGAGCGCGTGCTCAGCGTCGAGGAAGTGCGCCGCTGGAAGCCGATCGCCGTGCTCACCCCGGGCAACCACCTGCCGCACTTCTTCCCGGGCGTGAAGGTCGAGGTGTTCCACGGATTCGACGCCGGCAAGCCCCGCCACATCTACATCCGCGGCTTCTTCGACCTGTATTGCACCACCGGCCCGCGCGATACCGCGCAGTTCCAGGCGCTGGCCGACCAGCTCGGCCACTTCAGCGTGACCGAGACCGGCTGGCCCAAGCTCGACCCGTTCATGCGCGAGATCGCCGGTCCGCTGCCGCCGGTGCGCACGCCGCCGGTGATCCTCTACCACTCGACCTTCTCGCCCTCGTGGAGCGCCGCCGAGACGCTGTACGAAGAGGTCAGGCGGTTGTCGCGCGACGGCCGCTGGCGCTGGATCGTCACCTTCCACCCGAAGATGAACCCGGAAACCCGCGCCAAGTACAAGGCGCTTCAGAACGAGCACCTGCGCTTCGCCGAGGACGACAACATTCTCGACCTGTTCCCGCAGGTGGACATGATGTGCTCGGACACCTCGTCCGCGCTCAACGAATTCCTGCTCACCGGCAAGCCGGTGGTCACCTTCAGGAACCGCCGGCCGGGACCGCAGCTGATCGACATCGACCGGGTCGAGGATTTCGAGCCGGCGATCGAGCGCGCGCTGGCGCGGCCGCCGGAGCTGATGCAGGCGATCCGCGACTACGCCGACGCGATCCACCCGTACCGCGACGGCCGCTCCAGCGAGCGCGTACTCGACGCCATCGACGCCTTCATCGCCAAGGGTGGCCGCAACCGCAAACCCAAGCCGCTGAACCTGTGGCGCAAGTTCAAGCTGCGCCGGCGGATCGGCTACTGGGGACCGGCCCGCATCCGCTAAGCGGGCAGCCAGCGGCGCGGCGGCTAGAATGCGGGCCATCCTCCCGCCGAGCCACTCCGTGACGTCCAACGCCTACCGCCGTTCCGAACACCTGCGGGCCCTGTGGCCCTGGCTGCCGCTGTGGACGGTGGCCGCGCTGCTGGCGATCTTCGCGCACGGGCCGATGCCGCTGTTCTCCACCCGCACCCTCGCGGTGGCCTGGGAGATGTGGCACGGGCACCACTGGCTGGTGCCCTACATGAACGGCCAACCCTACAGCGAGAAGGCGCCGCTGCTGTTCTGGATGATCCACGCCGGCTGGGCGGTGTTCGGCGTCAGCGACGTGTGGCCGCGGGTGCTGGAGGTCGGGTTCGGGGCCACCCAGCTGGTGCTGGTGTCGATGATCGCCCGGCGCCTGTTTCCCGACCGGCCGTGGGTGGCCTCGGCCACGCCGTGGATGCTGCTGTCGCTGAGCTACGCGTTCCTGTTCGGCCTGCAGATCATGTACGACGTGCTGCTGGCGACCTGGGCGCTGGCCACCCTGCTGTGCCTGCTGCCGACCGACCGCCGCGCCGAGCCGCGCTGGTGGCTGTTCGGCCTGTGCATCGGCTTCGGCCTGCTGACCAAGGGGCCGGTGATGCTGCTGCACGTGGTGTTCCCGTGGCTGCTCGGGCCGTTCTGGAACGACTGGGCGCGCCAGCATCGGGCGCGCTGGTACGGCTTCGGCGCGCTGGGTGTGCTGCTGGGTCTGGCGATGCTGCTGGCCTGGGCGATCCCGGCCGGCTTCAGCGGCGGCGAGGCGTACCGCCAGCGGCTGTTCTTCACCCAGACCGCGGCGCGGGTGGTCGACGGCGTGGCCCCGGCTACCGACCTGCAGAGCCACGCCCGCCCGGTGTGGTGGTACCTGCTGGCGATCCCGGTGCTGATGTTCCCGCTCAGCGCCTGGCCGCGCGCGGTCGCCGCGCTGGCGATGCTGCGCCGGCCGCTGCCGGTCGGCGTGCGCTTCGCGCTGAGCTGGCTGGTGCCGGCCTTCGTCACCTTCTCGCTGGTCAGCGGCAAGCAGCTGTACTACCCGCTGCCGGAACTCGGCGGCGCCTGCCTGCTGCTGGCCGGGGCGGTGGCGCTGCTGCGCGAGCGCCATCCGCGACTGGCCACCACCGCCTGGCTGGGCACCTGGCCGCTGGCGCTCGGCGGGGCAGGGCTGGCGGTGTTCATGTTCGTGCTGCCGGACCTGGTCGCCGGCGACCATCTGCACGGCGAGTGGTTCGACGAGGCGGTGGGCTACAGCCGCTATTTCTCGGCGCTGTTCCTGCTGCTGGGCGCGCTGCTGCTGCTGCGCGGACGCGGCGAGATGCGGCGACTGGCGGCCGCGGGCCTGATCGGCACGCTCGCCCTCAATACGCTGTTCACCCTGACCGCCTGGCACAAGTACGACCTGACGCCGTCCAACCAGTTGCTCGCCGCGGTGCAGGCGCAGCACCGGGCGATCGGCTACTTCGGCTCGTACGACGCGCAGTTCCACTTCGCCGCGCGACTGACCGACCCGATCGCCGAGATGCACACGCCGGCCCAGGTGGCCGCGTTCGCACAGGCCCATCCGGACGGTGTGATCGTGACGCATCCCAGCAAGCTGACCGAGGGAGATCGTCGCTACGCCCTGCTGGTGCAGCCGTTCCGCTCCTCCTGGATCGTGATCTGGCCGGCACCGTCGCTGGTCGACATGCAGGCCGGGCGACAGCCGCCCGAGCCGGCCGTGCCGCCCCTGGTCTACCCGGCCGTCCCACGCCCGTGAACGCCGGTCGCATCGCTGCCCTGCGTGACCAGTGCGGCGGTCCGCGCGACGGCGCGTTGCTGCGGTTCTCGCTCGGCAGCGCGCTGCTGGACGCCGGCGACGCCAACGCGGCGCGGGCGGAGTTCGAACGGGCCACCGGCTTCGATCCGGCCTATTCGGCGGCGTGGAAGCTGCTAGGCAGGGCCTGCCAGCAGGCCGGCGATGCGGCCGCCGCCGCCGAGGCGTGGCGGCGTGGGATCGCCGCCGCCGAGGCCCGCGGCGACGAGCAGGCAAGGAAGGAGATGACCGTGTTCCTGCGCCGGCTTGAGCGCCCGGCCGGCTGAACCGCTCAGTCCACCGCGACCCGGCCCGGACCGTCGTAGGGGCTGACCAAGCCGTCGGCCGAGTAGCGCTTGTACTGCCACTGGTACTGGGTGAACGCGCGCTCCACGCAGTCCTCCACCCCGCGGTTGAGCGCGGTGCAGGCGACGCCGAGGTCGGCATCGTCCAGCCCCGCTGGCGCCGGCAGCAGGTGGATGCGGAAGCCACGTCCGCGCGGCAACCGCTCGGCGAACGCGAACAGCACGGTGGCGCCGGTGCGCGCGGCCAGCCGCGGCAGCAGCACCATCGTCAGCGCGTCGCGCCCGAAGAACGGCGCCACCTGGCCCTCGCCGGCGCGCGGCTTCTGGTCCGGCAGGATGCCGACCGTGCCGCCGGCGGCCAGTCGCTTGTACAGCGTGCGCACCCCGGCGCCCTCGGCCCGGACCTGTTCCGGGGCAAGCGCGCCGCGCACCTTGCGCAGCAGCTGCTCCACCGCGGCGATCCTCGGTGGCCGGTACAGGATCGCCATCGGCGTGCGGCTGCACAGCCAGTAGTTCAACAGCTCCCAGCAGCCCAGGTGCGGGGCGGCGATGATCACGCCCTTGCCCGAGGCCAGGGCGGCATCGAACAGCTCGCCGCCGCGCACCTCGCGGACCAGGCCCAGCGCGCGCGTCGCGCCGCTACCCCAGACCTTGATGATCTCGGTGACCGACTTGCCGGCCTCGACCATCGCACCTCGCAGCAACGTGCGACGGGCCTCCGCCGACAGGCCCGGCCGGGTGACGGCGAGATTGACCGCCACGACGTCGGCCGCACGCGCGCCGCGCCACAGCATCAGCCGTCCGATCAGGGCCCCGGCGCCATGCAGCACGCGCAACGGCAACAGCGCCAGCAGGCGCAGCAGGAGGTAAAGCAGGTAGATGTCCGCACGCATCCGGCCAGTGTAGTGGAAGGCCCTGTCCCCGCTCCCGCCGCCAGCCCGCTCGCGCTAAGCTGGAGCGATCCATCCCGGAACACCGCATGATCGCACTGATCCAGCGCGTCACCGGCGCGCACGTGACCGTCGACGACGAGACCGTCGGCGCCATCGGCCCGGGCCTGCTGGCCCTCGTGGCTGTCCAGCCGCATGACGGCGAACCGCAAGCGCGACGCATGCTCGAGCGGTTGCTCGGCTACCGCGTGTTCGCCGACGACGCCGGCCGGATGAACCGGTCGCTCGCCGACACCGGCGGCGGCCTGCTGCTGGTCAGCCAGTTCACCCTGGCGGCCGACACCCGCAAGGGCATGCGCCCGAGTTTCACCACGGCCGCGCCGCCCGATCACGGCCGCCACTGGTTCGACCGCCTGGTCGAGCTGGCCCGCGCCGCGCACCCGGGGGTGGAAACCGGCCGCTTCGGCGCCCATATGCAGGTACATCTGGTCAACGACGGCCCGGTCACTTTCCGGCTGGAGACCTGATGCCCCCGAACTCCCGTGGACCCTTGCGATCGCCTTGTCTGGCGCGATTCTTGCTGCCCACACCCCCTCTCTTTCTTCCTTGAAAACTGGTCAAAAAAGCGCCACATCGCTATACTGATCGGTTCCTGCATCCGCGGCGGTAGGTATGAACAGCAAAGCTCCCGAGCAACAGTCCGAAATCAAGGCGCTCATCTCCAAGGGTCTGGAGCAGGGCTACCTGACCTATGCCGAGATCAACGACCACCTGCCCGACGACATCGTCGACCCGGAGCAGATCGAAGACATCATGGCGGTGCTCAAGGGCGTCGGCATCGAGGTGCACGACGCTGCGCCGGACGCCGACCCGCTGGCCGACAACGCCCCCGGCTCGGCCAACGATGACGAGGCCGCCGCGGAGGAAGCCGTCGCCCTGTTGTCGGCGGTCGACGCCGAAGTGGGCCGCACCACCGACCCGGTGCGCATGTACATGCGCGAAATGGGCACCGTCGAGCTGCTGACCCGCGAGGGCGAGATCGCCATCGCCAAGCGCATCGAGGAAGGCCTGGGCCAGGTCCAGCAGGCGCTGGCCAGCTTCCCGCTGACCATCGAGCTGCTGCTGGAGGAGTACGACCAGCACCTGGACGGCAAGCGCCGCCTGTCCGAGATCCTCGCCGGCTTCCTCGACCTGGAGGCCGCTGCCGACGCCGCGCGGCTGGAGGCCGAGGAGGCTGCCGCCAACGCGACCGAGGACGACAGCGAGGGCGACGAGGAAGACGACGACGACACCGCCAGCACGGACGATGACGACGCCGTCTCCAGCGGCCCGGATCCGGAAGAGGTTAAGCGCCGCATGGAGCTGCTGCGCGACTACTACGCCAAGTTCCAGAAGGCCGCGCCCAAGGCCACCAGCATCACCGACAAGAAGATCGTCAAGCTGCGCGACCAGATGGCCGAGGAGTTCCTCAAGCTCAAGCTGCCGTCCGCGCTGATCGACAGCTTCGTGCGCAAGCTGCGCGAGGTGGTCGGCGACATCCGCCACCACGAGCGTGTGCTGATGGACATCTTCGTCAAGCAGGTGAAGATGCCCAAGGCCGAGTTCCTCAAGACCTTCCCCAGCAACGAGGGCAACCTCGAGTGGGCGGCCGAGCTGGGCCGCAAGCGCCAGAAGTGGTCGCCGAACATCAAGACCTACAAGGAAGCGATCGACGCCGAGCAGGAGAAGCTGGCCGCGATCGAGCGCAAGCTGTTCCTGCCGCTGACCGACATCAAGGACATCAACCGCGCGATGAGCGTGGGCGAGGCCAAGGCGCGCCGCGCCAAGAAGGAGATGGTCGAGGCGAACCTGCGCCTGGTGATCTCGATCGCCAAGAAGTACACCAACCGCGGCCTGCAGTTCCTCGACCTGATCCAGGAAGGCAACATCGGCCTGATGAAGGCGGTGGACAAGTTCGAATACCGCCGCGGCTACAAGTTCTCGACCTACGCCACCTGGTGGATCCGCCAGGCGATCACCCGCTCGATCGCCGACCAGGCGCGCACCATCCGCATCCCGGTGCACATGATCGAGACGATCAACAAGCTCAACCGCATCTCCCGCCAGATGCTCCAGCAGTTCGGCCGCGAGGCCACGCCGGAGGAGCTGGCCAAGGAGATGGACATGCCGGAGGACAAGATCCGCAAGGTGCTGAAGATCGCCAAGGAGCCGATCTCCATGGAGACCCCGATCGGCGACGACGAGGACTCCCACCTGGGCGACTTCATCGAGGACAGCAACGCTTCCTCGCCGATCGACTCGGCCACCGAGACCGGTCTGATGGAGACGGTGCGCGATGTGCTGGCCGGGCTCACCCCGCGGGAGGCCAAGGTGCTGCGCATGCGCTTCGGCATCGACATGAACACCGACCACACGCTGGAAGAGGTCGGCAAGCAGTTCGACGTCACCCGCGAGCGGATCCGCCAGATCGAGGCCAAGGCCTTGCGCAAGCTGCGTCATCCGAGCCGTTCGGAGCAGCTGCGCTCGTTCCTCGATCTCGACTGACCGGTCGCACGACGCTCCATCGGAAACGCCCGCTCGCCGCGGGCGTTTCTTTTTCCGACGCCCCCGACACCCCGGATGCCGTGAACGCCCCGTCCCCCTCCCACGCCCACCCGTCCCTGCGCAGCGGCCTGCTGTTCGGCATCGCCTGCTACGGCATCTGGGGCGTGCTGCCGCTGTACCTGATCGAGCTGGAATTCGCCTCCGCGCTGGAGGTGGTGGCCCACCGGGCGCTGTGGACGGCGGTGATCTGCCTGGGCATCCTGGCCGCCCGGCGCTCGCTCGGCGAGCTGCGCGAGACCCTGCGCCACGGCCGGCAGATGGCCTTCCTCGGCGCCGCCGCGGCACTGATCGCGGTGAACTGGCTGGTCTACGTGTATGCGGCCAACCAGCGCGAAGTGCTGCAGGCCTCGCTGGGCTACTTCATCAACCCGCTGCTCACCGTGCTGCTGGGGGTGTTCATCCTGCGCGAGCGGCTGCGGCCGGCGCAGTGGCTGGCGATGGCGATCGCCGCCGGCGCGGTCACCATCATCGCGGTGGGCTACGGCCACCTGCCGTGGCTGGCGCTCGCGCTGGCCGGCAGCTTCGGGGTGTATGGCCTGATGAAGAGCTTTGCCGGGCGCCGTACCGGCGCGGTCACCAGCCTGGCCATCGAAACCCTTTTGCTGGCGCCGTTCGCCCTGCTGGCGCTGCGCTGGCTGCACGCCCACGGCGACTCGCATTTCCTCGCCGACGGCTGGCGCAGCGCGCTGCTGCTGGCCTCCACCGGCATCGTCACCGCCACCCCGCTGACGTTCTTCGCCGCGGCGGCACGGCGGCTGCCGCTGAGCCTGCTCGGCATGCTGCAGTACCTGGCGCCGTCGCTGCAGTTCGCCATCGCCGTCGGGGTCAACCACGAGGCGATGTCCCCGTCGCGCTGGGCCGGTTTCATCCTCATCTGGACCGCGCTCGCCGTGCTCAGCACCGACGCCCTGCGCCACCAGCGGCGCCAGCGCCGGGCCGCCGCAGCGAGCACCGCGGCCACCTGAGCCGCTACACTGCGCAGCCCGCGGGCCTATAGCTCAATGGTTAGAGCAGGGGACTCATAATCCCTTGGTTCCAGGTTCGAGTCCTGGTGGGCCCACCAGACCCGCCCGGCGGGGGCCGGCCTCCCGCCCCCGCCGCGCCACCGCCCCGGTGGCCGCGCCGCGGACGCGCGCACTGCGCTGGCCATCGCATCCGAAACCGGGCACTGTGCGTAAACCGAACGGACCAACCCACCCGCCGTTCGATCATGACCCCCGACACCACCCGCAGCCGCTGGAGCCTGTCGCCCTTCGAAACGGCGAGAGCCATGTCGACCAACGACCCGCAACCGAAGACCGCCGAGGACTGGGCTGCCGAGATGGCGGCGGTCTCCAGCCGTGGCGACCGTGACAGTTTCATGCGCATCTACGACCACTTTTTCCCCCGCGTCCGCCTGTACCTGCGCGGACAGGGTTCGCCCGAGGCCGTGGCCGAGGAACTGGCCCAGGAGGCCCTGCTGCGACTCTGGCAGCGGGCCGGCATGTTCGACGCCAGTCGCGGCAGCCTAGCCACCTGGCTGTTCCGCATCGCCCGCAACCTGCACATCGACCGGGTCCGCCAGGAGCGGTACTGGGTGTCCTTGCCGGAGGGTGCCGAGCCGGCGGAAGAAGCGGCCGACGAACCTTTTTCCCGCTCGGAAAGCTATGCCGACCACGTGGATCTGGTACGCCGCATTGAGCGCTTGCCAGCCACCCAGGCGCGCCTGATCCGCATGTCCTATTTCGAAGCCAAATCGCACAGCGAGATCGCGGCGGAGCTCGGCATGCCCCTGGGCACGGTGAAATCCGGCCTGCGCCGGGCCTTCCTCAAGCTGCAGGTGGAAGTCTGCGGAGGTGCAGCGTGACCCCCCGCCATCACCCGGATGAAGCCACTCTGGTCAGCTACGCCGCAGGCGCGCTTTCCGACGGCATGCGCGCGGTGGCAGCCACGCATCTGGAGGTCTGCAGCCACTGCCGCAGCCAGCTGGCCGGCGCCGAGCGCATCGGCGGCGTCCTGCTCAGCCAGCGCCAGCCGACCGATGCAGGTGACCGCTTTCCCCAGCTGCGCGCCGAAATGCTCGCTCGTCTCGACGCGACGCCCCAGGTCAAGCCGGTGCTCGGCGGCAAGGACGACGCGATCGCCAGGACCGGCGATACCGATCTGCTGCCACGGTCGCTGCGCCCGTATTTCGGCTCCTCCTGGCGAGCCCTGCGCTGGCGCTGGACCGCGCCGGGCGTGCACATGATCCGGTCCTCCCGGCCGACCGGGGACAATCTGATCATGCTGAAGATCGCGCCCGGCAAGAGCATGCCGGTGCACAGCCATGGCGGTGCCGAGCTGACCCAGATCCTGAAGGGCGCGTACGACGACGCGCTCGGCCATTTCGGGCCGGGCGACATGGCCGACCTGGATGGCGAGACCGAACACCAGCCGATCACCTCGCCGGGCGTGCCGTGCATCTGTGTCGCCGCGCTGGACGCACCGTTGCGGTTCCCCGGCTGGTTCGCACGCAAGCTGCAGCCGCTGGTCCGCCTGTAAGGCGCGGCTCCGGTTCCTTCCAGCCACCGGGCTCCGCGCCCGGTGTTTTTTTGTCTGCGTCCGGGGCCGGCGGGCGGCCTGTCGCGACTTCTTGCGCCGCCACGGGACGCACCCGGGAGTCGCCAGAAGAGGCGACACGCGCGCGGACTGATCCTGATCAAGAAGCCGCCGGGCCCGACCCGGCACAGTGCGCGCCATGGAAACTGCCGCTGCCCTCACCGTGATCCAGCCACCCACTTTCGATGCGGACCTGATCGCCCGCTACGACGTCAACGGTCCCCGCTACACCAGCTATCCGACCGCGCCGCATTTCCGCAGCGACTTCGGCGCCGCCGAGCTGCGCGAAGCGATCCGCGAATCAAACGAGGAGCCGATCCCGCGGCCGCTCTCGGTCTACGTGCACGTGCCGTTCTGCATGAGTCCGTGCTTCTACTGCGGCTGCAACCGGGTCATCACCCGCGACCTCGACAAGGCCGACCGCTACCTGGAGCGGCTGTACCGCGAGATCGGTCTGATCGCTCCGCTGTTCGACCGCGACCGCCCGGTGCGCCAGCTGCACTTCGGCGGCGGCACGCCGAATTTCCTCGACATCGAGCGGATGCGCGATCTGATGCAGTCGCTGGGTCGGCACTTCAGCATGGAACGCGGCCGCGAACGGGAGTACGGCATCGAGCTGGACCCGCGCTTCGCCGACGGCGACTACGTGCGCGAACTGGCCGACCTGGGCTTCAACCGCGTGTCGGTCGGCATCCAGGACTTCGATCCCGCGGTGCAGGCCGCGGTGAACCGCATCCAGTCGGTGGCGCAGACGGCCACGGTGCTCAACGCGGCGCGCGAGTCGGGCTTCGTCTCCACCAGCGTCGACCTGATCTACGGCCTGCCGCTGCAGACCGTGGCCGGCTTCGACCGCACCCTCACCGAGGTGATCGCGCTGTCGCCGGACCGCGTTGCGGTGTACGGCTATGCCCACCTGCCGGAGATGTTCAAGGCGCAGCGGCAGCTCGATGCCAGCCTGCTGCCCGACGCTGCCACCCGCCTGGCCCTGCTCGGCCGGGCACTGGAGCGGCTCACCGGCGCCGGCTACGTCTACATCGGCATGGACCACTTCGCCAAGGCCGACGACGAGCTGGCCAAGGCGCAGCGCGCCGGCCACCTGCAACGCAACTTCCAGGGCTACTCTACCCACGGCGACTGCGACATCGTCGGCCTCGGGGTGAGCGCGATCGGTCGCATCGGCGACTGCTACAGCCAGAACGCACGCGATCTGCCGGGCTACTACGGCGCGCTGGACGCCGGCCACCTGCCGGTGGCGCGCGGGCTGCGGCTGAGCGAGGACGACGTGATCCGTCGCGCGGCGATCGGCGAACTGATGTGCCAGGGTGCGCTCGACCGGGACGCCTTTGGCGCGCGTCACCGGATCGATTTCGACGCCTACTTCGCCGACGCGATGCATCGCCTCGAGGCCCTGGAGAAGGATGGGCTGGTCACGATCGACGAGCAGCGCATCGTCGCCACCTCACGCGGCCGCCTGTTGCTGCGTATCATCGCCATGTGCTTCGATGCCTATCTGGATGCCGGCGCGCCGCCCACCCGCTACTCGCGCGCCATCTGACGCCATGGATGTTCAAGAGGCTGTTCCGACGATGCGTTCCGACACGCGGGCCGGTCGCCTGCCCGATCCACCCAGCCCGATCGCCGACGACGGCGATTCCGTCCGCTTTTGCCGCACCTGCGCTTTCGCCGGTGCGTGCCTGGCGGTGGGCTACGGCAAGCCCGAGCTGGAGGCGCTGCACTGCCTGGTCGAGCACGTCGGGCCCTATCGCACCGGCGACCACGTGTTCCGCACCGGCGATCCGTTCCGCGCGATCTTCGCGGTGCGCGCGGGAACGGTGAAGACCAGCCTGGTGGACCGCGAGGGCCGCGAGCAGGTGCTGGGCTTCTACCTGCCGGGCGAGGTGATCGGACTCAACGCGATCTACCCCGAGCAGTTCCCCTGCGATGCGATCGCGCTGGAGAACGCGCAGTTCTGCCGCTTCTCGTTCCCGGCGATGAGCGCGCTGGCCACCCGTATGCCGGCCGTGCAGCAGCATCTATTCCGCCTGCTAAGCAAGGAGCTGGGCACGGCCAGCCTGCTGGCCGGCGACCACAGCGCCGACGAGCGCGTGGCGGCCTTCCTCTGCGACCTCGGCAGTCGCTATGCGGCACGCGGCTTTTCCGGCACGCGCTTCGCGTTGAGCATGTCGCGCGGCGATATCGCCAACTACCTGCGACTGGCCTCGGAAACCGTCAGCCGGGTGCTCACCCGCTTCCGCAGCCAGGGGCTGATCGCGCTGGAGGGGCGGCAGGTGGAGCTGCTCGATGCGGACGCCCTGCGCCGCTTGGGCGAAGGCCTGCTGCCGGGCTGACCCGACACCCCGCTGATCTGGATCAGGGTGCCGGCACCGCCCGGCGCCGAGCATGCGGCTTTCCGCCGACAGGCCGAAGCCGATGTCCGATCTTTCCCTATCCGCGCGCCCCGTCCCTTGGTCACCGGCGGTGCTGGCCCAGGCGCCACACCGGGTGCTGTTCCTCGCCGGTGCCTTCACGGTACTGACCAGCATGGCCTGGTGGGCGCTGGAGCTGGCCGCGCTGCGCTTCGGCTGGTCGGGGTGGCCGCAGCCGCCGGTGCCGCCCGCCTGGGGCCACGCCCTGCTCACTGTGTACGGGATGCTGCCGTTGTTCATGCTCGGCTTCCTGCTGACCGTGTTCCCCCGGTGGCTGGACCGACCCGCGCTGCCGCGCTCGCGCTACGTGCCAGTGGCCGGATCGGTGTTCGGCGGCTACCTGCTGGCGCACGCCGGCCTGCTGGGCAGCCTGCCGTTGCTGCGGATCGGCGTGGCGCTGATGCTGGCCGGCTACGGGCTGGCGCTGCTGCCGCTGGCCGGCGTGCTGCGCGCCGCGACAGCGCGCAACGCCCACGCATGGTCGTGCCTGGCGGGCCTGGCGACCGGCGCCCTCGGGCTCGCCCTGGGGCTGGCCGTGCTGGTCGGTGCGCCGGCATGGCTGATGCCGCTTGCGGTCCGCCTCGGCGTGTTCGGCTTCCTGCTGCCGGTGTACTTCAGCGTGTGCCACCGGATGATCCCGTTCTTCAGTGCCAACGTGGTGCCCGGGTACCGCATGGTGCGCCCGCGCTGGAGCCTGCCCGCGGTCTGGGCACTGCTGCTCGCGCACATTGCGCTGGAAACAGCCGGTGCCACTGCCTGGCGCTGGCTGGCCGATCTGCCGCTGACCCTCGTGTTCGGCGGGCACGCGCTGGCCTGGCAACCGTGGAAGGCGCGCCGCCCGGGCCTGCTGTTCGCGCTGCACCTGGCGTTCGCCTGGCTGCCGGTGGCGATGGCCCTGTTCGCGGCGCAGAGCCTGTGGCTGGGGCTGCGCGGCGAGGTGGTGCTCGGCCTGGTGCCGCTGCACGTGCTGACCATCGGCTACTTCGGCTCGATGCTGGTGGCGATGGTCACCCGCGTCACCCAGGGCCATTCCGGCCGCCTGCTGCAGATGGGCGCGGTGCCGTGGCTGTGCTTCCTCGCCCTGCAGGGCGTGCTGGCGCTGCGCGTGCGCGCGGAGCTGGGTACCGACAGCTATCGCTGGCTGGTGTTCGCGGCGGCCGGCTGGCTGCTGGCCTTCGCGCCGTGGGTGCTGCGCTCGGCCTGGATCTACCTGACCCCGCGCGTGGACGGCCGGCCCGGCTGAACGGCTCGGCCGTGACAGCTTGTCGCAGCCCGGGCGTATGCTCTTGCGGCTGATCTGTATCAGGGGCGTCGCACGCCGCCTGCCTAACCTGTTCGTCACGGATAACGAAGGGGAATAGATCATGTCCACGCTGCTGCGCACCCTGCTGGCCACGGCCAGCGCCCTGGCGATCGCCGCCTGCTCGGGCAAGCCCGATGCCACCACGCCCACCACCGGCGCCGCGCCACCGCAGGCCACCGCCGAGACCGCCACCCCCGGCGACTTCGGCCCGCCGCAGGGCGAGCCGATCCACGCGGTGCTGACCAGCCCGCCGAACGTGCCGCCGCCGATCCACCGCAACTACCCGGCCAAGGTCATCGTCGACCTGGAAGTGATCGAGAAGGAGATGCCGATCTCCGAGGGCGTCACCTACACCTACTGGACCTTCGGCGGCACCGTGCCGGGCAGCTTCATCCGCGTGCGCCAGGGCGACACGGTGGAGTTCCACCTGAAGAACTCGCCTGACTCCAAGATGCCGCACAACATCGACCTGCACGGCGTCACCGGCCCAGGCGGCGGCGCGGCCTCCAGCTTCACCGCGCCGGGACACGAGTCGCAGTTCACCTTCAAGGCGCTCAACCAGGGCATCTTCGTCTACCACTGCGCCACTGCGCCGGTGGGCATGCACATCGCCAACGGCATGTACGGGCTGATCCTGGTCGAACCGCCGGAGGGCATGCCCAAGGTCGACCACGAGTACTACGTGATGCAGGGCGACTTCTACACGGTCGGCAAGTACCGCGAGAAGGGCCACCAGGCCTTCGACATGGACAAGGCGATCGACGAGAAGCCGACCTACGTGCTGTTCAACGGCCACGAGGGCGCGCTCACCGGCGACAAGGCGCTCACCGCCAAGGTCGGCGAGACGGTGCGCCTGTTCGTCGGCAACGGCGGCCCGAACCTGGTGTCCAGCTTCCACGTGATCGGCGAGATCTTCGACACCGTGCGGCAGGAAGGCGGCACCGTCGAACAGCACAACGTGCAGACCACGCTGATCCCCTCCGGCGGCGCCGCGATGGTCGAGTTCAAGACCCAGGTGCCGGGCAGCTACGTGCTGGTCGACCACTCGATCTTCCGCGCCTTCAACAAGGGCGCGCTGGGCATCCTGAAAGTGGACGGCCCGGAGAACAAGGCGATCTACTCGGGCAAGGAAGTCGACTCGGTCTACCTCGGCGACCGCGCCGAGCCAAACCTGCATGCGGTGGCGACCGCCGCCAGGGCCAACGCCGCCGGCACGCTGAGCAAGGAAGACCAGATCGCCGCCGGCAAGCAGCTGTTCACCGGCACCTGCTCGGTCTGCCACCAGGCCAACGGCGCCGGCCTGCCCAGCGTGTTCCCGCCGCTGGCCAAGTCGGACTACGTCGCGAAGCTGGCCGGCAAGGACAAGGACGCGCTGATCGCGATCCCGCTGCACGGCCTCACCGGCAAGGTCACCGTCAACGGCGTCGAGTACGACTCGGTGATGCCGCCGATGACCCAGCTCACCGACGACGAGGTGGCCAACATCCTCACCTACGTGCTCAACAGCTGGGACAACCCCGGCGGCCAGGTGACCAAGGAGGAGGTGGCCAAGGTGCGCGCCAAGCCGGCGCCGGCGGCGGGCGGGGGGCACTGAGATGCGCCGCCGGGCCCTCGCGGCGGCCCTGCTGGCACTGGTCGTGGCCTGCGCCACGGCCAGCGCCACCGAGTACGTGCCGCTGCCCGGCGGACGCTTCGCCAGCGTGCTGCCGGCCGACGGCAAGACCGCCCCGGCGCAGGTGGCGCCGTTCGCCCTGCGCACCGAACCGGTGACCAACGCCGAGTTTCTCGCCTTCGTCCGTCGCCATCCCGAGTGGCAGCGCGACCGCGTGCCGGTGGTGTTCGCCGACGGGCGTTACCTGGCGCAATGGGCCGGTCCCCAGACACTCGGCCCTGACGCACTGCCGACGCAACCGGTAACGCAGGTGAGCTGGTTCGCCGCGCAGGCGTTCTGCCAGAGCGAACACGCCCGCCTGCCCAGTTGGTACGAGTGGGAAATGGCCGCCGCAGCCGATGCCACCCGCGCCGACGCGCGCAGCGACCCGGCCTGGCGCGAGCGCGTGCTGGACTGGTACAGCCGCCCGTCCGGCCACGCCTTGCCCGCCGTAGGCGGCCCGCCCGACCTGCACGGCGTGCGCGACCTCAACGGCCTGGTGTGGGAGTGGGTCGACGACTTCAACGCGCTGCTGGTGGGCAGCGACAGCCGCGACCAGGACGGCGCCGACAAGCTGAAGTTCTGCGGCGCCGGCGCGATCAGCATGGAGCAGAAGGAGAACTACGCCACGCTGATGCGCATCGCCATGCTCTCCTCGCTGAAGGCCACCGACACCACCGCCAACCTGGGCTTCCGCTGCGCGCGGCCCATCGGGGATACGCCATGAACCGCCTGCTGCTCCTGCTCTGTACCCTGTGCCTGGCGCTGCCGCTGCACGCCGCCGACGCGCTTCCGGGCGACTCGGTCTACCAGTTGCCGGTGACCCTCACCGACCAGGCCGGCCACGCCGCGCCGCTGGCCGCGCGCCGCGGCCAGCCACAGCTGGTCAGCATGTTCTACGCCTCGTGCACGATGGTCTGCCCGATGATCATCGAGACGATGAAGGCGACCCGCCACGCCGCCGGCGACCCGTCCGCACTCCGGCTGCTGGCGGTGAGCTTCGATCCGGCCCGCGACAGCGTCGCCAGGCTCGCCGACTACGCCGGCCGTCACCAGCTCGATCCGCACTGGTGGACGCTGGCACGGGCGGAGCCGGCCGAGGTGCGGCCGCTGGCTGCCCTGCTCGGCGTGCAGTACCGCCAGCTGCCCGACGGCGACTTCAACCATTCCAGCGTGCTGCTGCTGCTCGATGCCGACGGCCGCGTGGTGGCGCGCAGCACGATCATCGGCCGCACCGATCCCGACTTCGTCGCCGCCGTGCGCAAGCTGGCCGGGAGCCGGCCGTGAGCCGCGCCGTCGCACCGCTGTTGGTGTTGCTGGCCGTCGGCCTGTCCGCGTCCGCGTCGGCGTCGGCGTCGGCGTCGGCGCAGCATGCGCATCACCCGATGCCGGCCGGGACGGCCGCGCCTGCACCCGCGCCCGGCCACCGCTGGCCGGTCGACGCGACGCTCGAGGACGGCATGGGCCGCATCCACGTGGCGCTGGACGAACTGCGCCACTACGAGATGGGCCACATGGACGCGACGATGGCGCTGGATCGCGTCGGCCTGATCGAGCAGGCCGCCGCCGACATCTTCGCCAGGTGCAAGCTGCCTGAAGACCGCGACGCCGTGCTGCACCACATGCTGGTACCGCTGCTGGCCGCCGCGCAGAAGCTCAAGGCACACCCGGACGACATGACCCAGGTGCAGGCGATGCGCGACGCGGTCGCCGACTACCCGCGCTACTTCGCCGATCCGGGCTGGGCCACGCCGGCGGCGCACTGACCGCCCTGCGACATCCTGTACGCCGTGCCGCCGCGTGCGGCTGATCCGGATCAGTCCGGCGCCGCGCGCCGCCGCGCAGCATGTCCACCATCGTGCGAGCGGAACGGCGACATGACCGACACCATCGAAGCCTGGCAATGCATCGGCTGCGGCCGCGTCGAGGCGCCGCAGACCTGCATCGGCGTGTGCCGCGACCGCAAGGTGCAGCTGGTCGGGCTGGCGGATTTCGAGCAGGCCCGCGCCGAGGCCGAGGCCCTGCGCGCGCGGCTTGCCGATGTCCACGCGCGCCTGCAGCGCTTTGCCCTGGCCAAACCAAACGAGGGCCGCTGGGAGGCCGCCTGGCAGGCGCTGCAGGCGCAGCTGCGCGAGGTGCTGGGCACGCTGGCGGACGTCGCGGCGCCACCCGCCGGCTAGCCGGCGCTCCTGCGCGATCGCGCCGGGCCACCTATCATGGCGCCCGCCGATACGGCGCTGGACACGCTGCACGATGAAGATCCTGGTCGACGAAAACATGCCGCTGGCGCGCGAACTGTTCGCCGGCTTCGGCGAGGTGGTGGCACGGCCCGGCCGCGGCCTCGCGGCCGACGACGTGCGCGATGCCGACGTGCTGCTGGTGCGCTCGGTCACCCGCGTCGACGAAACGCTGCTCACCGGCTCGCGCGTGCGCTTCGTCGGCACCGCCACCATCGGCACCGATCACGTCGACCTGGAATGGCTGCGCGCGCAGGGCATCGCCTTCGCCAGCGCGCCGGGCTGCAACGCGATGTCGGTGGTCGACTACGTCGCCAGTGCCCTGCTGGAACTGGCCGAGCGCCACGGCTTCGCGCTGGCCGGCAAGCGCGCGGGCATCGTCGGCCTGGGCAACGTCGGCTCGCGGCTGCAGCGGCGACTGCAGGCGATGGGGCTGGAGGTGCTCGCCTGCGACCCGCCGCTGGCCGAGGCGGGTCGCACCGGGCTGGTGGGCATGGACGCGATCGCCGGCTGCGACATCGTCAGCTTCCACACCCCGCTGGTCCGCGACGGCGCGCATCCCAGCTTCCATCTCGGCGATGCGGCGTTCCTCGCCCGGCTGAAGCCCGGGGCGATCCTGCTCAACACCTCGCGCGGTGCCGTGGTCGACAACGCCGCGCTGCTTGCCGCACTGGAACGGCGCGACGACCTGCACGTGGTGCTCGACGTGTGGGAGGGCGAGCCGCTGGTGGACCGCCGGCTCGCCGCGCAGGTCGCGTTGGCCACGCCGCACATCGCCGGCTACTCCTACGACGGCAAGCTGCGCGGCACGTGGATGCTGTACGAGGCGCTCTGCGCCTTCCTCGGCCAGTCGCCGACGATGACGCTGGGGTTGCTGGTGCCTGCATCCGCCCGGTGCGTGCTCGACGTGGCCCGGCTGGCGCCGCGGCGCGCGCTGGACCTGATGCGCGCGGCCTGGCGCATCACCGACGACGACGACGCCTTCCGCGCCACCCTCGATGCCGACGACGACGCGCGCGCGACCGCCTTCGACCGCCTGCGCAAGCAGTACCCGCTGCGTCGCGAGTTCAGCACGGTGGAGCTGGTGGACGACGAGCAGCTCGCCGCGCGACTGCCGGCCGACGAGCGGGCGATGCTGCGCGCACAGGGATTTCCCTGCGCCGACTGAGCGCGGGTGCCGGCTGACCTGGATCAGCGCCGCGCGACGTGGCGCGCGCTGCAATGGCGCCATGCCCGACGAACTCGACCTGCGCCACCTTCCGGCTCCCGAGCCCATGCTGCGTGCGCTCGCTGCCGTCGGCGAACTGGCGCCCGGCGCCTCGCTGGTGATCGTCGCACCGCGCCTGCCGCGTCCGCTGCTGATGGAACTGGCCCAGCTCGGCTTCGACGCCGAGCCGGAGGCTCCCGCGGCGGATGGCAGCGTGCGGGTGCGCATCCATCACCCGTGCGATGACCAGGCTGCGGCTTGAGCAGGCGCCGGCAGCCACGCTGCCGCTACGCTTCCTGCTCGCCACGCCCTGCTGGGGCATCGTCGGCGGCGCGCTGCTGATGCTCGACGGCGACACGGCGCTGCGCGTGCGCTGGCATCCGGCCACGCTGGCACTGGTGCACGTGTGGACGCTGGGCGTGCTGGGCAACGCGATGATCGGCAGCGTGCTGCAGTTCCTGCCCGCCGCCGCGGGTGCCCCGTTGCGTGGCGCGCGCCACGCACCGTGGCTGCACGGGGCATGGAACCTCGGCGCACTGCTGCTGGTGATCGGGCTGCATCGTGGCGACCGCATCGCGCTGGCCGCCGCCGGCACGCTGCTGCCGCTGGCCTTGCTGGGACTGGGCGCGATGACGCTGCCCGGCCTGGTGGCGGCCGCGGGCGAACGGCTGCTGCGCGTCGGCCTCGGCGCGGCGCTGGGTTACGGCATCGCCACCGCGCTGGCCGGCGGACTGCTGGCGTGGCGGCTGGCCGGATATGGCCGGTGGCCGCTGGCGCTGGTCGACGTGCACGCGGCGTTCGGCGTGCTGGGCTGGATGGTCCTGCTGCTGGCCGCGGTGGCGCGGGTGGTGATGCCGATGTTCCAGGGCACCGGTCGGGTGGCCGCACCGGTGCACGCCGGCTGGCTCGCCGTCGCGACCGTGGCGCTGCCGCTGACGGCGGCCTGGCACCTGCACCGGCCGGACGGCGTTGCCTTGCCGTGGGTGGTGGCATCGGGCGGCGGCGCCTTCGCGCTGGCCGCACTGGCGCTGCAGTGGCCGGTGCCCGGCGAGCGACGACACGCGCTGTACCGGCACTGGCGGCTCGGCCTGGCCGCCCTCGTGGCCGCGGCCGTCGCGCTGGCGGGCGGTGCCGGCATGCTCGCCGGCGCGCTGGGGCTGGGCATCGGCGTGCCGCTGCTGGTCGCCTCGATGGCGATGGAGATCGTGCCGTTCGTGGCCTGGATCGACCTGCGTCGCCGGGTGCCGCGCGGCACGCGGATACCCGGCGTGCAGCGGTTGCTGGACGAGCGGCACAAGCGGCGGGTACTCGTCGTGCAGGGCATCGCGGCCGCGCTGCTCTGTGCCGCCGTGCTGTGGCCGCAGCCCGGCTTGGCCCGGCTGGCCGGTGCGGCGGTGGTGGCGGCATGGTCGCTGCATGCGCTCGCCCTGGCCACGCCGCTGCGCGCCGCGGTCGCCGCACGCGTTTGATCCGCGTCAGGGCGGCCCCCCAGGGTGCCGGCCACACTCGCCGGACTTCCGCAGGGGATTCCCCATGAACCGTCCTTCCGCGTTCGATCGCGAACAGCTGCTGGCCTGTGCGCGCGGCGAGCTGTTCGGCCCCGGCAATGCACGCCTGCCCGCTCCGCCGATGCTGATGTTCGACCGCATCACCCACGTCGACGACCACGGTGGCGCCTACGGCAAGGGCGTGCTGCGTGCCGAGCTGGACATCCATCCGGAGCTCTGGTTCTTCGCCTGCCATTTCGCCGGGGATCCGGTGATGCCAGGCTGCCTGGGGCTGGATGCGATGTGGCAGCTGTCCGGCTTCTTCCTGCCCTGGCTGGGCGAGTCCGGGCGCGGCCGCGCGCTCGGCGTGGGGCAGGTGAAGTTCAGCGGCCAGGTGCTGCCCGATGCCCGGCTGGTGCGCTACGAGATCGACATTCGCCGGGTGATGCGCGGCAGGCTCGCGCTGGTGGTGGCCGACGGCAGGACCTTCGTCGACGACCGCCTGATCTACGTCGCCAGCGACATGCGCGTGGGCCTGTTCCAGTCCACGGAGGGCTTCTGATGCGCCGCGTCGTCGTTACCGGCTTCGGCATCGTCTCGTGTCTGGGCAGCATCGCTGACACCGTGTCGCGCGCCCTGCAGGAGCTGACCAGCGGCATCCGCGCGATGCCCGAGTATGTCGCCCGCGGCCTGCGCAGCCAGGTGGCCGGCGTGCCGCAGATCGACCTGGAGACGGCGATCGACCGCAAGCTGCTGCGCTTCATGGGCGGCGCGGCCGCGTACGCCTACGTGGCGATGCGCGCGGCGATCGGCGATGCCGGCCTGTCCGAGCAGCAGGTGCGCCATCCGCGCACCGGCGTGGTCGCCGGCTCCGGTGGCGGCTCGGCGCAGTGGCAGATCGAGACCGCGGACCTGCTGCGCGGCAAGGGCGTGCGCCGGGTCGGCCCGTACATGGTGCCGCGCACGATGTGCTCCACCGTGTCCGCCTCGCTGGCAACCGCGTTCGGCATCCTCGGCCTGAGCTATTCGATCGCCGCCGCCTGCGCCACCTCGGCGCACTGCATCGGCGCGGCGGCGGAGCTGATCCGGCACGGCGCGCAGGACGTGGTGTTCGCCGGCGGCGGTGAGGAGGAGCACTGGGGCATGACCGCGCAGTTCGATGCGATGGGTGCGCTTGCCAGCCGCCGCAACGACACACCCGCCAGCGCCTCGCGCCCGTACGACGCCGGGCGCGACGGCTTCGTCATCGCCAGCGGCGGCGGCATGCTGGTGCTGGAGGACTACGAACACGCCCGGGCGCGCGGCGCGCGCATCCATGCCGAACTGGTCGGCTACGGCGTCACCTCCGACGGCGCCGACATGGTCGCGCCGAGCGGCGAGGGCGCCGTGCGTTGCATGAAGATGGCGCTGGCTGGCGTCACCCGGCCGGTCGACTACCTCAACACCCACGGCACCGCCACGCCGCTGGGCGACCTGACCGAACTGCACGCCGTGCGCGAGGTGTTCGGCGCGGACGTGCCGCCGCTGTCCTCGACCAAGGCGCTGACCGGGCACTCGCTCGGCGCCGCCAGCGTGCACGAGGCGATCTACAGCCTGCTGATGATGCGCGACGGGTTCATGGCCGGGTCGGCCCATATCGACGCGCTCGATCCGGGCGCGGCGGATTTCCCGATCCTCCGCGAGAGCCGTCCGGCGCGGCTGTCCACGGTGATGTCCAACAGTTTCGGCTTCGGCGGTACCAATGCCAGCCTAGTGTTCGCGCGGGTGTAGCCCGGCGCGCCGCCCGGAGGCGGGAGGCCGCCGGGCGGCACTCATCCGGCCCAGGCGTGCAGCCAACCCAGCGGGTGGTGCTCCCAGGCGATGCCGACGATGCCGGCGTAGATGCACAGCGCCGCGACGAAGAAGCTACGCTGCAGGGCTCGGCCACGCGCACGCTTCAGCGCCAGGCTGCCGCAGATCACATAGAGCACCACACCCACCAGCTTCACCGTCAGCCAGCCGTTGGCGAAATAGGCGTCGGGCAGGATGGTCAGCAGCATCAGGGCGGCGGTGAGCAGCACGGTGTCCACCGAGTAGCTCAGGTAGCGCAGCGGCGCCCAGTGCGCGACGGTGCCGCGACCGGCCTGGACCAGCGTGCCGCGCAGCGCGAACAGCAGCCCGCTGAGGATCACGCAGGCGATGTGCACCGCCTTGATCTGGGGGTAGAACTCGAACATGGGGTTACCGGAAAGGTGCAGGAGCGCACCCTGTGCGCGAACGCTCTGGTACGCATCCCGACGAAAGGCGGTCGTACACAGGGTGTGCTCCTGCGAGGGAAAGGTTCGGGGCGCGCCGGACGGCGCGCCCCGGTAAGGTCAGGCACTTTCCCGCACCGCCTGCGGCAGGGCTGCACCGCCGGGCTGGCGCCGGGGCGCCAGCCACAGCGAGGCGACGAACACCGAGGTGAGCAGGGCGCCAACCGCGAACAGGCTGTCGCCCGGCACGCGCATCCACACCAGCAGGTGCACCAGCGGCTGGTTCATGAAGTGCTCGGAACGGGCGAACCAGTAGCCGTGATCCAGCGCCGCGTTGAGCTGCAGCACGCCCAGCGGCAGCAGGGTCAGCAGCGCCATCAGCGACAGGCCGATGTTGAGCGTCCAGAACGCACCCTTCAGCCAGCCCTCGCGCCACTCGGCCTCCGGCTTGATACCGCGCAGGCAGAACAGCATCAGTCCGATGCCGAGCATGCCGTACACGCCCATCAGCGCGGTGTGGCCGTGCAGCGGGGTGAGGTTGAGGCCCTGCATGTAGTACAGCGCGATCGGCGTGTTGACCAGGAAGCCGAACAGGCCCGCACCGACCAGGTTCCAGAAGCTGACCGCCACGAAGAACATGATCGGCCAGCGGTAGCGCGCCATCCACGGCGCGGCGTGCTGCTTCCTCCAGTTGTCGTAGGCCTCCAGCCCGATCAGCGCCAGCGGCACCACTTCCAGCGCCGAGAAGCTCGCGCCCAGCGCGATCACCGCGGTGGTGGTGCCGGTGAAGTACAGGTGGTGCAACGTGCCGAGCACGCCGCCGGCCATGAACACGATGGTGGCGAACAGCATGTTCACCGTGGCGCTGTGCACGCGCAGCAGTCCCAGCCGCACGAACAGGTAGCCGATCACCGCGGTGGCGAACACCTCGAAGAAGCCCTCCACCCACAGGTGCACCACCCACCAGCGCCAGTACTCGACCATCGCGATGTGGGTGTGCTCGCCCCACATCAGGCCGGCGCCGTAGAGCAGGCCGATCGCGATGGTGGACAGGAACAGCAGGCCGACGATGTTGGACGTCTCGTCGCGGCGCCTGATCGCCGGCCACAGCGCGCGACCGACCAGGAACAGCCAAAGCATCAGTCCGACGAACAGGAAGATCTGCCAGAAGCGGCCCAGGTCGGTGTATTCCCAGCCCTGGTGGCCGAACCAGAAGTTGTACTTCAGGCCCAGCTTGTCCATCACCGCAAACCACTGCCCGGCGAACGAGCCGACCACGATCACCAGCAGGCACACCCACAGGAAGTTCACCCCCAGCCGCTGGAACTTCGGCTCGCGGCCGCCGATCACCGGCGCCATGTACAGCCCGGTGGCCAGCCACGCGGTGGCGATCCACAGCACCGCCAGCTCGGTGTGCCAGGTGCGCGTGATGCTGTACGGCAGTACGTTGGCCAGCGCGAAGCCATAGGCCTGCTGGCCTTCCACCTGGAAGTGCGCGGTGGTGGCGCCGAACAGGATCTGCACCAGGAACAGGCCCATCACGGTCCAGAAGTACTTCGCCGTGGCCTTCATCGAGGGCGTCGGCCTGAACGCCGCCAGCGGGTCGTGCGCCGGCGGCACCGCCGGGCTCTCCTTGTGGCTCTGCACCGCGTGGTACCAGCCGATCAGGCCGATGCCGAGGATCAGGAACAGCACGCTGAACACCGACCAGATCAGCGCGGTGCCGCTGGGCCGGTTGCCGACCAGCGGGTCGTACGGCCAGTTCTGCGTGTAGCTGACGCTGTGCCCGGGACGCTCGGCGGCGGCGGCCCAGCTGGTCCACCAGAAGAACGCGGTGACCGCGCGGCGATGCTCCATCTCGGGGATGGTGTCCTCGCGCATGGCGTAGGTGACGCGCAGTGCGTGGGTGGCCGGATCATTGCTGAACAGACTGTCGTAGTGGCGCGCCACCACCTCCATCGCCTGTGCCCGCAGCGGCGAGACGGTGATGGTGCCGGTGCTCGCGTCCCAGGTGTTGCGGCGCTCCTCGGCCTGCACGCGCGCCTTCAGCGCGGCCTGCCGCCCGACATCCAGCGCGTCGAACGAGGGCGCACCTTCGTCGCGAGCCAGCAGCTCGAGCATGGCGTCGGCCTCGCGGTGCAGCCAGTCGGCGCTCCAGTCCGGCGCCACCAGCGCGCCGTGGCCCCAGATCGAGCCGAGCTGCTGGCCGCCGATGCTCTGCCAGACCTCGCGGCCCTGCTCGATGTCGGCACGGGTGTACAGCGTGGCGCCGCCGGTGGTGACCACCGCTTCGGGCAGGGGTGGCGCCTGCTGGTGCACCTCCTTGCCCACCCACAGCAGCACCGAGAAGGAGGCCAGCAGCAGTACTGCCAACCCCAGCCAGAGTTTTCGGGTCGTCGTCATGGCACGTCTCCGTAAGGACGTGCGCATCGTCGGCGGCGCGGGGGGCGGCTGCCCCTGACCTATATCAGGCGTGACAGCCCCGGCCTGCGCGGATTGTCGCAGCGCCCGACCGCGTCACGCCGGCCCGGGTCCGCGGCGTTCGCTGATCGCCAGCCCGGTGTCGTCGCCGTCGGCGACCAGCCGGCGATGGATGCCCTGCAGCGTGGCCAGCAGTTCCGCGCGCGCCTCCTCGGCGAACGGGTTTTCCTGCTGGATCGCGGCGAACAGGTGGCCGGCGTCGCCGCGCACCGCGGCGAGCATCGCCTTGAGGCCGAGGAACGATGGCGGCGCCACCGCCAGTTCGTCGTCCACGCCCATGTCGACCAGGCCCTTGGCGATGAAGAACGCCAGCGCGTGGGTGTGCGCCATGGCGCGGTCGTGCGCAGCCGGCTCCTGCGCGATCACCTCGCAACCGAGCGAAGCGAACAACGTGCTGGCGCGTTCGGCGGCCTCGGGGTGGCGCGCGCTGGCGCACACCACCACGCGCAGCGGTCGCTCGCCGCGAGCCAGGCTCAGCGGGCCGAACAGCGGATGCGTGCCGACGTGTGGGATCGCGTCGCCGAGCAGCTCGTCCATCAGCGCGCAGGGATGCAGCTTCACGCTGCCGACGTCGAGCACCGTCTGTCCCCGGTTGAGCCGCGGCCGGAGTGCGCGCAGCGCCTCGTCCATCTGCGGCACCGGCATCGCCAGCACCACCCACTGCGCATCGTCCACGGCCGCATCGAGCGAGTCGGCGGCGTAGTCGGCGGGCACGTTGCCGCGCGGATCCCAGGCGCACACGGCATGGCCGGCCTCGCGCAGCAATCCGGCAAGCGCCTGGCCGAAGCGGCCGTGACCGAGGATGGCGAACGACATCGAAAGACTCCGCGGCAAACCGTCAGGCACGGCGGAAGGCCGTGCGGACATCCATGCTACGGCATCGGTCCGTCGAAGCCGCGGCCGTCACGCAGCACCGCGCGCAGGCGCGCCTCCCACGGCGCGGTATCGATGCCGCGCGCGGCGAGCCAGCGGCGGTCGAACAGCGTCTCGGCGTAACGCTCGCCGCGGTCGCACAACAGGCTGACGATGCTGCCGCGCTCGCCGCGCGCCTGCATCGCCGCCGCCAGCCGCAGGCAGGCGACGAACTGCGTGCCGGACGAACCGCCGTAGCGGCGGCCGAGCAGTTCCTCCAGCAGCCAGGCGGCCGCGATCGAGGCGGAGTCGGGCACCTCCAGCACCTGGTCGACCACCTCGAACACGAAACCCGGCTCCACCCGCGGCCGGCCGATGCCCTCGATCAGCGTCGGCTGGCTGGCCACCGCGGCGCGGTCGTAGCGGCGCCAGCCCTCGACGAACGCGCTGCCGCTCGGCTCGGCCACGCACAGCCGGGTCGGCAGGCGACGGTAGCGCAGGTAGCGGCCGATCGTCGCCGAGGTACCGCCGGTGCCCGCGCTGCAGACGATCCACGCCGGCTGCGGCGAGGGCTCGCGCGCCATCTGGCCGAGGATCGACTCGGCGATATTGTTGTTGCCGCGCCAGTCGGTGGCGCGCTCGGCCAGCCCGAACTGGTCGAGGAAGCAGGCGCCGCGTTCGGCGTGCGCGGCGGCCACGGCCGGCACGTCGGCCGGGTTCTCGACCAGGTCGCACTGGCCGCCCAGCGCCTGCACGTCGCGGATCTTGCCCGGCGCGGTACACGCCGGCATCACCGCGATGAACGGCAGCCCGAGCAGCCGCGCGAACCACGCCTCGGAGATCGCCGTGCTGCCGGACGACGCGTCCACCACGGTCTGCCCCGCGTGCAGGCGGCCGTTGCACAGCGCATACAGAAAGAGCGAGCGCGCCAGCCGGTGCTTGAGGCTGCCGCTGGGATGCGCCGCCTCGTCCTTCAGGTAGATGTCGATGCCGGGGAAGGCCGGCAGGTCGAGCTTGAGAAGATGAGTGTCGGCCGAGCGCGCGGCCTCCTGCGCGAGGCGCTCCAGCGCGCCATGCACCCAGGCACGATCGGTCGGCAGCGGCGGCAGGTCGGCGGAAAGCATCTCAGGACTCCCGCGCCTGCGCCGGCAGCTGCATCACCGGCAGGCCCAGCCGCCGCGAGTGCGGGCGCAGGCCAAGGCCGAGCTTGAGGCTGTGCGCGATGCGTTCGGCGTGGTCGATCATCCGCGCCGCGCCGGCGGGGTCCAGCACGTCGGTGCAGGTCTCGCGCCACAGCTCCAGCCAGCGGTCGAAATGGCCGGCGCGCACCGGATGGCGCAGGTGCGCAGCCATCGGGTTGCCGCGGTAGCTGCGCGTGCCGCGCTCCACCGAACTCCAGAAGCGGGTCAGCAGCGCCTTGTGTTCGGGCCAGTCGTGCACGGCGGGGTTGAACACCGCACCGAGTTCGGGATCGCGTCGCACGCGCTCGTAGAAGCGGTCGACAAGGGTGGCGATGGCCTCTTCGGAAGGGGCGTCGGGGGCAACGGTCATGCGTCTACTCGGGTGCCGGCGGCGGCACGTCGGGGGAACCGGCGCCGCCATCCGGCGGCGGCGCAGCGTCGGGAGACGAGGATGGCGCCGCATCGCCCGCGACGCCCTGATCTGGGTCATCTTCCAGCAGAGGCAGGATGCCGGGGTTGTCCAGGTCGTCGAACTGCTGGTGGCTCACCGCCCAGAAGAACAGCGCCACGGCGATCCCCACCACCAGCAGCGTGACCGGGATCAGCACCAGGAGGATGTTCATGCGCGCCACCCGGGCGCGGGCAGCCGGCGTCCGGTGCGCAGCGCGTTGAGCACCACGCCGAGCGAGCTCAACGCCATGCCGATGCCGGCCAGCCAGGGCGGCACCAGGCCGAACGCGGCGAACGGCACCGCCAGCAGGTTGTAGCCGAGCGCCCAGCGCCGGCTCTGCGCCACGATGCGCTGCATGTCCGCGGCGACCGCGCGCGCGGCGAGCAGGCCGTCGAGGCGGTCGCCGGCCAGCAACAGCCCGGCATGCGCCTGCGCCAGCGCGGTGCCGCCGGCCAGCGCGGCGGAGACGTCGGCCCCGGCCAGCACCGGCGCGTCGTTGCTGCCGTCGCCCACCGCCAGGGTGACGCGGCCGCGATCGCGCGCCTGCCGCAGCAGGGCGAGCTTGTCGGCCGGGGTCTGCCGTGCGGCATGGCAATCCATGCCCAGCGCCGCGGCGATCGTCGCCACCCGCGCCGGCTCGTCGCCGCTGGCCAGCATCAGCTGCACGCCTTGCGCCTGCAGCGCGGCGAGCGTGTCCACCGCGTCCTGGCGCAGTTGTTCGCGCGGACGGAAGCCGGCCAGCGGGCCGGTGGCGTCGGCCAGCACCAGGCCACCCTCCAGCGCAGGCGGCACGTCGCCGGCGAGCACCGCGTCGGCCCGCCCGAGCCGCAGCGCGCGGCCATCGACACGACCGGCCAGGCCCACGCCGGGGAGCGCGCGCAGGTCCTCCACCACCGGCAGCGGCGCGGCCGCCGCCTCCGTCGCCAGCCGCGCCAGCGCGCGCGACAGCGGATGGCTGCTGCCCTGCGCCAGCGCACCGGCCAGCCACAGCGCTCCGTCGCGCGTGCCGCGACAGACGACGATGTCGTCCTGCACGAAGCCCGGGTGGGTCAGCGTGCCGGTCTTGTCGAACAGGGCGAAGTCCACCCGCGCCAGCCGCTCCAGCGCGGCGCCGTCGGCGACCAGCACGCCGCGTGCGGCCAGCGCGCCGAAGGCGCGGGCGCGGGTCGCCGGCACCGTCAGCGCGAAGGCGCATGGGCAGGCGATCACCAGCACCGCCACCGCGGCCCCGAAGGCGCGTGGTGGATCGACCAGCAGCCAGCCCAGCGCGGTGAGCAGGGTGAGCACGAGCACGCGCTGGACGAAACGGGTGGCCTGCGGGTCGGCGGTCGCTGCGGCGGTCATGCGGCCGCCCTGCGCGCGTCGCGCCAGCGCGCCGATCCGCGCCGCCGCGGTGGCCTCGCCGCTGTGGCGCACGGTCAGCTCGACCGGCCCTGACAGCAGCACGCTGCCGGCGACCAACGGCTCGCCCCGCAGCCGCCGCACCGGGCGCGACTCGCCCGACAGCAGCGCCTCGTCCAGTTCGGCGCGCGCGCTTTCCAGCACGCCGTCGGCCGGCACCGTGGCGCCCTCGGCCACGTGCACGCGATCGCCCGGCAGCAACTCGGTGGCCGCCACCCACTCGCGTCGGCCGCCGGCACCGAGCCGCTCGGCCAGCAGCGGTGCGGCGTCCACCGTGGCGTCGCCCAGCGCGCCGCTGCGCTGGCGTGCGCGCAGTTCGACGTAGCGCGCCACCAGCAGCAGGAACACGAACATGCTCACCGAGTCGAAATAGATCTCGCCGGCCCCGCGCCAGGTGTTCCACGCGCTGCCGGCGAACACCAGCGCCACCGCCAGCGCCACCGGCAGGTCGATGCCGGGGCGGCGCGCGCGCAGCTCGGCCAGCGCGCCGCGGTAGAACGGCAGCGCGGCGTAGCCGACGATCGGCAGCGTGGTCAGGAAGCCCAGCCAGCGGAACAGCCCGCGCGTGCTGAAGTCGACGAAATCGACCACGCCGATGTAGATCACGAAGGCATAGGTCATCACCTGCATCGCGCACATGCCGGCCACCAGCAGGCGCTTGAGCAGGTCCTGCGCGGCGCGCTGCGCATCGCCATCGGTGCGCGACCGCGGCAGCGGTTCGGCGCGGCAGCCGATGCCGCCCAGCGCGTCGAGCAGCGCGGGCAGCTGCTGGCGCGCCGGATCCCACACCACCGATACGCGCTGGCGCGTGGCGTCCACGCCCACGCGCTGCACGCCCGGCAGCGCGCGCAGCACCTGCTCAACGCGAAGCACGCGGCGCGGATCGTCCAGCGGCGACACCCGAAGGCTCGCTTCGGCGCGACCGTCGCGGCGCGGCCGCAGTATCTGCGCGGCCAGCTGCGGGTGGGCCCAGACCGCGTTCATCGCGGCGACGCCGCGGTGCCAGCCGGGGCCGGCTGCGCGTGGCCGTGCGAGGGCACCCCGAACACCGCGTGCGGCGCGTCCACCGGTACGTCGGCGTGGCGCGCGCCCATCGCGATGATCCACACGCAGCCGGCCAGCGAGGCGACGAACACCACGGCCCCCAGCCACAGCACCGGCTGGCGGTACCAGCGGCTGCGCGGGTCAGCGCCCGGCATCGCCGATGCCCGGGTGGGCGAGGTGGTAGACGTAGGCGGCCAGCACGCGCATCTGGTCGGCGCTCAGGCGCTTGTCCCAGGCCGGCATCGCACCCTGGCGACCGCCGCGGATGGTCTGCTCGATGTCGGCGACGGTGCCGCCGTGCAGCCAGATGCGGTCGGTGAGGTTTGGTGCGCCCAGCGCCTGGTTGCCCTTGCCTTCCGGACCGTGGCAGGCCGCGCAGGTGGCGAACAGCGGCTTGGCCGCGGCGGCGGCGGCCGCATCGTACGGCGCACCGGACAGGCTCAGCACGTACTGCGCCAGGTGCTTCACGTTCTGCTCGCCCAGGCTCGGTCCCCAGGCCGGCATCACGCCGGCGCGGCCGTGCTCGATGCTGGTGAGGATGTCCTTGCCGCTGCCGCCGTAGAGCCAGTCGTCGTCGGTGAGGTTCGGCGCGCCCAGCGCCTGGTTGCCGTGCGCGGCCGGGCCGTGGCAGGCGGCGCAGTTGTCCATGAACAGGCGATGGCCCATCTGGATCGCCGCCGGATCGCCGGCGAGCTGCTCGACCGGGTACTCGCGGAAGCGCGCCAGCAGCTCGTCCAGCTTGTCGTCGTTGGCGGCCACGTCCTTCGCCAGCTCGCCGTGCGCGGTCCAGTGCAGAGTGCCCTTGTGGTTGCCGAAGCCGGGGTACAGCACCAGGTAGGCGAAGCCCGCCACGAACATCGCCGCGGAGAACACCACCCACCACAGCGGCAGCCGGCGCACGCCCTCGCGCAATACGCCGTGCGCCCACACGTGGCCGCTGGTGCCATCGGGCTGGGTCGGGATCTTCGCCCGCGGCGCCCACAGGAACAGGAAGAACGTGATGCCCAGGTTGAGCACGATCAGGAACATCACCCACATCGACCAGCCGGCGCTCATCGCTGTTCTCCCGCGTCGTCATCGGCCGTCGGATCGACCGCGTCCTCCATCGGCAGGCCCGCCATGCGCCGGAACACCTCGCGGTGCCGCTTGCGCCAGGCCCAGACCCAGATGCCCACGAAGGTGAGCATCAGCACCACCGTCACCACGCCGGCGAGGTGTCCCCAGGCGTCGTGGCTCATGGCGCACCTCCGGCCTTGGCCGCCGCCGCGGGCGGCTGCGGCTCGTTCTTGATGCCCAGGCCCTGCAGGTAGGCGATCAGCGCGTCCATCTCGGTCTTGCCGGCCACCGCGGCGGGCGCCGCGGCGATGTCCGCGTCGGTGTACGGATCGCCCAGCTCGCGCAGCACGCGCATGCGCGCCTGGATGTCGGCCGGATCGAGCGTGGCCCGGGCCAGCCAGGGGAAGCCCGGCATGTTGGAGGCCGGCACCAGCGCGCGCGGGTTCATCAGGTGCATGCGCTGCCACTGGTCGGAGTACTTGCCGCCGACCCGCGCCAGGTCCGGCCCGGTGCGCTTGGAGCCCCACTGGAACGGCCGGTCGTAGACCGACTCCTCCGCGGTGGAGTAGTGGCCGTAGCGCTGGGTCTCGGCGCGCAGCGCGCGGATCATCTGCGAGTGGCACAGGTAGCAGCCCTCGCGCACGTAGATGTCGCGCCCGGCCAGCCGCAGCGGGTCGTAGGGCTTCACTCCTGAAGGCGCCTTCACCTCGTGCGCTTCCATGAACAGCGGGGTGATCTCGGCCAGTCCGCCGATCGACACCATGATCGCGATGAGGATGCCGAGCAGGCCGGCGTGCTTCTCGATCGCTTCGAAATGCCTGTAAGCCATGGTCGCCTCCTCAGCCCGCGGCCGGCAGCGGCGCCGGCACCTGGTGCGGCACCGGCTCGGGGATCGGCACCGGGATCGGCTTGATCAGCCGCGCCCGCGCATCGGCGGCGGTGTGCCACAGGTTCCACGCCATCACCCACATGCCGGACAGGATCAGCACGCCGCCGCCCCAGCGGATCAGGTACATCGGCTTGATCGCGATCAGGCTGGCGATGAACGGGTAGGTGAGCGCACCGTCCGGCTGGGTGGCACGCCACATCACGCCCTCGGTGACGCCGGCGGTCCACATCGAACCGACGTACATCAGCGTGCCCATCATGTGCAGCCAGAAGTGCAGCTCCATGCCCTTGCGCGAATGCATCGCCGGCTTGCCCAGCGCGCGCGGCGCCATCGCGTAGAGCGAGCCGATGGTGATCATCGCCACCCAGCCGAGCGAACCCGAATGCACGTGTGCGATGGTCCAGTCGGTGTAGTGCGAGAGCGAGTTGACGGTCTTGATCGCCATCATCGAACCCTCGAAGGTGGCCGCCGCGTAGAACACCAGCGACATCACCATGAACTTCGCCGCCGGGTCGGTGCGCAGCCTCTCCCACGAGCCGTTGAAGGTGAGCAGGCCGTTGGCCGCCGAGCCCCAGCTCGGCATCAGCAGGATCAGCGAGAACGCCATGCCGACCGACTGCACCCAGTCCGGCAGCGCCGTGTACATCAGGTGGTGCGAGCCGGCCCACATGTACACCGAGATCAGCGCCCAGAAGTTCACGATGGAGAACCGGTAGCTCCACAGCGGCTGCTGCGCCTGGCGCGGCACGAAGTAGTACATCATCCCGAGGAAGCCGGCGGTGAGGAAGAACGCCACCGCGTTGTGGCCGTACCACCACTGCACCATCGCGTCGACCACGCCGGAGTAGATCGGGTAGGACTTCCACAGCGACACCGGGACCGCCAGGTTGTTGACGATGTGCAGCAGGCCGACGGCGATGATGAAGGCGCCGTAGTACCAGTTCGCCACGTAGATGTGCTGGATGCGCCGGCGCGCCAGGCTGGCGAAGAACACCGTGCCGAAGCTGACCCAGACGATCGCGATCAGGATGTCGATGAACCATTCCGGCTCGGCGTATTCCTTGCTCTGGGTGATCCCCAGCGGCATGGTCACCATCGCCAGCACGCAGATCAGCTGCCAGCCCCAGAAGGTGAATTCGGCAAGCTTGCCCAGCGCGAGCCGGGCGTGGCCGGTGCGCTGCACCACGTAGTAGCAGGTGCCCATCAGCGCGGAACCGCCGAAGGCAAAAATCACGCCGAAGGTGTGGTCCGGGCGGATCCGGCTGAAGGTCATCCAAGGGATGTCGAAGTTCAGCGCCGGCCACATCAGCTCGGCCGCGGCGTAGACGCCGAAGGACATCCCGACGATGCCCCAGACCGCTGCGGCCAGCAGGAACTGCCGGACCACCCTGTCGTTGTAGTACTCGGTATCAGGCATGTCTTGCCCCCGGAAAAGTGGCGAGAGTGTCATGGCAGGTTTCGCCCGGATCGCTGATCTGGATCAGGGCCCTGCGACAAGCCACCGCGCCACGCTCCGGTGGACTGCCCGCTTGACCTGCCATCGTGGCGGCCGGTCCGGGAGAGGTATGGAAGATTCCCGCCCGGTTTTGTGCTTGATTGCTCGCGGACCGGATCAATGCCGGCAGGCGAGCGCCCGCGGATTCATCACCTTGCGCCACAGCGGTGGTGCCAGTGCCAGCACGAACATCGTGGCGTAGCCGGCCGGCAGCTGCGGGCTGTCGTCGTGGTGGCGCAGCGCCTGGTAGCGGCGGCGCGCGACGGCGTGGTGGTCGGAATGGCGCTGCAGGTTGAACAGCAGCCAGTTGGTGTAGCGCTGCGGTGCGTTCCACGAGTGGTGGTGGGTGACCCGCTCGTAGCGGCCGGGTGCGACTTCGCGCCGCTCCAGTCCGTAGTGCTCCACGTAGTTGATCACTTCCAGCGTGGCCGCGGCGATCACGCCCTGCAGCAGGAAGAAGCCCAGCGCGCGCACGCCGCCCGTCGCGGCGAACGCCGCCATGAACAGCAGCCACAGCGCGTACCAGCGCACCATCTCGTTGCGCGCGCTCCACGGCGAGTGCCCACGCGCGCGCAGCCGCTGCGCCTCCAGCCGCCAGGCGTTGCGCACGTTGCGCCACAGCGCGCGGGGCACGAAGGCGTATACCGATTCGTCGAGCCGGGCGCTGGAGGAATCCTCCGGCGTGGCCACGTGCAGGTGATGCCCGCGCACGTGCTCCACCTTGAAGCCCGGATAGCCCACGCTGGTCAGCAGCACGCCGCCGAGCAGCGGTTCCCAGCGCGTGGACTTGTGGATCAGCTCGTGCGCCGGGTTGATCGCCAGCACGCCGCCGATGACCCCGGTGGACACCAGCCAGCCGAGCTGGCCGGCCGGGCCGAACGGCTGCTGCGCGAACTGCCACGCGCACCAGCCCAGCAGGCCCAGCCACACCGGCACCACCAGCGCGGTGAGCGCGCGGAAATAGCGGCTGTCCTCCAGCCGATGCCCGTCGTCGACGTCCGCCGGGTTATGCGTGTCGAGGCCGCAGGCCGCGTCGATCCACGGCACCACGCCGAAGATGAACACCACCGGGAACCACGCGGCGAGGTCCAGCGGCAGGCCCAGGCGCGCGAGCTCGAGGCCGCCGGCGGGAAGCCACGCGGTGGTGAATGCCAGCAGGAAGCCGAGATCGCGGGGGCGCATGGGGGTCAGCCTATGCCCGCGCGTCCGGACTGTCACCTTGGGTCCGTTCAGCCCGGCAGGCGCATCAGCCAGTCGCCCAGCTGCTTCATCACCTGGCCGCGACCGGGTTCAGACTCGTTGAACAGCTCGTGGTAGAGCGTGTCGAAGTGCCGCGTGGTGAGGTGCGGCGACGACCATGCCGCCGACGCGAACTCGCGGCTGCCGGCCGGATCGACCAGCCGGTCGGCGCCGGCGGCGAGCAGCAGGGTCGGCACCGGCAACCGCGGGGCATCGGCGATGCAAGTCGGACCCGCTCGGAAGATGAAATCCGCCATGCGGGGCGTGATGCGCCCGCTGCACAACGGATCGTCGCGGTAGGCCGCCACCACCGCCGCATCGTGCGACAGGTGGTCCAGCGCCAGCCCGGTGCGCAGCGGCAGGTTGGGCACCGTGCGCGCCAGCACCGCGGCGAGGGACTGCAGCCATGGCGCCTCGTGGCTGCGGAACGCAGGCGAGGAGAGCACCAGCGCGGCCGGCGTCACCCGCCCGTCGAGCACGGCGCGCGCGGCGACCAGGCCGCCCATGCTGTGGCCCAGCAACAGCGGCAGCGCCGGTGCGGCGCCGGCGTAGTCGGCGTACACCGCGGCAAGGTCGGCGAGCAGGTCGTCCGGATGGGACAGCACGCCGCGCGGCCCGGGCGTGAGGCCGTGTCCGCGCTGGTCGTAGGCCATCACGTCGTAGCCGCGCGCGTTGAACCAGGCGGCGACGTGGCGATAGCGCCCACTGTGTTCGCCCAGCCCATGCACCAGCAGCACCGCGCGGTCCGCGCCGGGCACCGCCCAGCGGCGACGCACCAGCACCTGGCCGTCGGGCAGCCGCTGCTCGTCGCGGGCGCCTTCCGGCGCGTGGGCGTAGGGCGGTTGCGGGCACGTGGCCGCGTCCATGGATGGCTCCCCCAGCGACATGCACAAAGATCAGATGATGCTACGAGTAACCGCGTTGCGCCAAGGCCGCGGCCCGCTAGCTAGCGGAGCAGATGGATGGCCGTGCGTTCGCCTAGGGCCTCGTCCACGCCGGGATCGGCCAGCAGCGATCGCACCCTCGGTCCCGTTGCCCATGCCTTCAGGGCAGCGACCAGGGATGCATCCGCCTGCGGACCGCGGACATATAGGTCGACATAGCGCTCGCTCTCGCAGCCGTCGCTGCAGTGGAAGCTTGAGAAGCCCACCGCCAGGACTCGCCCGCTCCCATCCAGGATCGTCGCGGCCGCATTGCCGCCGCAGTCATGCGGCGGGCAGGCCGAAAAAAGATAGCGTCCACCGCCCAGCGCTACCGGGGGATCGGGTGGACCCCCGAGTCCGAGCAGGGCTTGGGATGCCAGCGGCCGATCTGCCTGAAAGTAGCTGACTTTGGCGTCGCCGAGGAAATGGCCGATTCGTTGCCTGAACGTCACCGACCAGACCAGAGGGTTGACGCTCGTGCAGTGCGCCGGCTTCGTCGCAGTGCAGGCCGCAGTCGACATGGCGACGGCATGAGACGAGCACGCCAGTGCCGCCATCAGGACCAGTGCGCGGAGAATCGCATTTCTCATGGCGTGCTCTCTGTTCATCGTCAAAGCCCGCGAAGATTAGCCGCCTTGTAGGGCATGGGACTGGAAAAATCCTGACGAAATCGGACCTTCACCCGCTTCCCGAGGCCTCGCGGCGTGACGGCACCATCCCTGGGGGCCCCTGAAGATGCCGGCTCGGCTGGGGCACACTGTCCGCCCCCGAAGGACTGGAGACGATCCATAGGCTGCCTGCCGATTCCCCTGTTGTTCCTCGCCGGCTTCGGCCTCGGCTGGCTGATCGGCGGCGCCACCGGCGCGCTGTGGGGCGCCGGCATCGGGCTGGTGCTGGGGTTGCTGGCGATGGGCTGGCTGGTGCGGGCGATCCGCGGCCGGCGCTGAACCACCGCGGGCGTGGTTCCCGGAAAGACCCCGGCCTTGCTGCCGACGCCGTAGGAGCCCGCTCGCGGGCGATGCTCCTGCTCCTGATCTCCATCGAAGGAAAAGGAGCAACAAAGCATCGCCCGCAAGCGCGGTCCTGCCCGACGTGGGCCCGTCAGTGCGCGACGGGCGTGCAGGCCTCCAGGGTGCAGGTGGCGGCGGGCAGGCCCAGCGCCAGGTCGGCCTTCAGCATCGTCGTGGCGTCCGTGCCCAGCTCGAAGCGGTAGCGACCGGCGTCGCGCACCCAGCCGTGCTTCGCCGCGTCGTAGCGGGCCAGCCGCACCGGGCTGGCGACGATGCGTACCTCGCGGCTCTGGCCGGGCTTGAGGTCCACCCGCTGCCAGCCGGCCAGCCGCCGGGTGGTGTCGCCCTGCGGGGGTGCCACGTAGAGCTGCGGCACGGCCACGCCCTCGCGCTTGCCGGTATTGGTGATGCGCAGACGGACGGTGATCTGCCCGTCGTGCTGCTCCAGCACCGGCGTGCCGTAGTCGAACGTGGTGTAGCCGAGGCCAAAGCCGAACGGGAACAGCGGCTGCAGGCCCTTCTTCTGGAACCAGCGGTAGCCGACGTCGGCGCCCTCGATGTTGTAGTCGATGTCCTGCTGCGGCTCGCCCTGCGGCGGGATGCCGATCGCCGCCAGGCCGGCGCCGGGGATGGCCGGGCGGAGCAGCTGCGATTCATCCTTCGGCCAGGTCATCGGCAGGTGGCCGGACGCCCCGACCTCGCCGAACAGCACGCGGGCGATCGCCTCGCCACCGTTGGCGCCGGGGTACCAGGCCTCCAGCACGCCGTCGACCTGGTCCAGCCACGGCATCTTCACCGGGCCGTTGGTTTCCAGCACCACGATGGTGTGCGGGTTGGCCCTGGCCACCGCGGCGATCAGCGCATCCTGATTGCCCGGCAGGTCCATCGTCGGCACGTCGAACGACTCGGCGGTCCACTGCTCGGCGAACACGATGGCGACCTTCGACTGCGCCGCCAGCTTCGCCGCCGCGGCGATGTCCTCGCCGCTAGCGTAGGCCACCTTGCCACCGTTGCGCTTCGCGATCGCCTGCATCGGCGAGGAGCGCTGGTACACCTTCGGTCCCGGCCAGGTGGTCGGCGCCACGCCGGTGACCGGGCTGCCTCCGCGCGGCTTCACCCCGGACGAGCCGCCGCCGGTGGTCACGCCCACGTCGGCGTGGCTGCCGATGATGGCGACCTGGCCCACCGCGCCGCCCAGCGGCAGCGCGTCGTGCTGGTTGCGCAGCAGCACGATGCCTTCCTCGGCGGCGCGCTGCGACACCTTCGCGTCGGCGGTGTAGTCGATCGGCGCCACCTTCGCCGGGTGCTCGAACGCGCCCACCGCGAAGAAGCTGCGCAGGATGCGGTGGACCATGTCGTCGATGCGCGACTGCGGCACCTCGCCCTTGGCCACCGCCTCGCGCAGCGGCTGGTCGAAGTACACCTCCTTGTCGAAGCGCTCGCCGGCGGACTCCTGGTCCAGCCCGGCCAGCGCCGACTTCGCCGCGCTGTGCACCGCGCCCCAGTCGGACATCACGAAGCCCGGGTACTTCCAGTCGCGCTTGAGCACCTGGTTGAGCAGCCAGTCGTTCTCGCAGGCATAGACGCTGTTGACGCGGTTGTACGAGCACATCACCGAGCCCGGCTGGCCGTCGGCGATGGCGATCTCGAAGGCGAGCAGGTCGGATTCGCGCGCAGCGGTCTGGTCGATGTTGGCGCTGAGCGTGTTGCGGGCGGTCTCCAGGTCGTTCATCGCGTAGTGCTTGACGGTGGACACCTCGTGCTCGCTCTGGATGCCGCGGATCGCCGCACCGACGATGCTGCCTGCCAGCAGCGGGTCCTCGCCGGCGTATTCGAAGTTGCGGCCGTTGCGCGGGTCGCGCAGCAGGTTCACGCCGCCGGCCAGCAGCACGCCAAAGCCCATGCGGTGCGCCTCGCGGCCGATCATCGCGCCGCCGGCGAAGGCCACCTTGGGGTTGAAGCTGGCGGCCACCGCCACGCCGGCCGGCAGCGCGGTGTCGCCGTCGCCGAACAGCAGCGGCCGCGCCACGCCCTGGCCGGCATCGGTCTCGTGGATCGCCGGCAGGCCCAGCCGCGGCATCGCCGGGATGAAGCCGGCCGTGCCCAGCGAACCGGCCGGCTTGTTGTGCTTGCCCTCGAAGTCCGCGCCGTACTCGCTGCGGATCAGCCGGAACTTCTCGTCCTGGGTCATCGCCTTCACCAGCAGGTCGGCGCGCTGGTCGGGGGACAGCGAAGCGTTCATCCACGGCCGGGCGACGGCAGCCTCGGCGGCGACGACGGTACCGGCCAATCCGGCCAGCGAGGCGGCGATGCCGGCGGTGAGCAGGGTGCGCAGCAGGCGCGGACGGAAGGCCATGGAGTTCCTCCTTGAGGCAGGTAAGGGGACGGGGCGCGGATACCCGCCGAGCATGTGCAAAGCGCGTCGCAAGCACAAGGCGGTTGCGTCGCAGGCCGCGCGACCGCCGCTTGCCACGCTGCCCGCCTTGCCCCATATCTGGCGGGTGACGCCCGCCGCTCCCGCCACCGGGCCGAGGCCGGACATGGACACCCTGCTCGCCGACTTCCACCCCGCCGTCGCGGCCTGGTTCCGCGGCCGCTTCGACGCGCCCACCGCGGCGCAGGCGGCGGCGTGGCCGGCGATCCGCCGCGGCGAGCACACCCTGGTCGCGGCGCCCACCGGTTCGGGCAAGACGCTGACCGCCTTCCTCGCCGCCATCGACGCGCTGGTGCGCGAGGGCGTGGCACACGGCGGCACGCTGCCGGACGAGACGCGGGTGGTCTACGTGTCGCCGCTGAAGGCGCTGTCGAACGACATCCAGGTCAACCTGGAAGCGCCGCTGGAAGGCATCCGCGCCGAGCTGGAGGCCGCCGGCCTGCCCGAGGTGGCGATCCGCACCGCGGTGCGCACCGGCGATACGCCGCAGGCCGCGCGCAACCTGATGCGCAAGCACCCGCCGCACATCCTGGTCACCACGCCGGAGTCGCTCTACATCCTGCTCGGCTCGACCTCCGGCCGCGAGGCGCTGAAGCACGTGCGCGAGGTGATCGTCGACGAGATCCACGCGCTGGCCGACAGCAAGCGCGGCGCGCATCTGGCGCTGAGCCTGGAACGGTTGGAAGCGCTGTGCCAGCGCCCGCTGCTGCGCATCGGCCTGTCCGCCACGCAGAAGCCGATCGAGTCGGTGGCGCGCTTCCTGGTCGGCGAGGGCGAACGCGCCGCGCTGGCGTCGCTGGGCGACGACGACGCAGCGGATACCGCCGGCGCGCCCGCCTGCACCATCGTCGACATCGGCCACGACCGCCCGCGCGACCTCGCCATCGAGGTGCCGCCGGTGCCGCTGGAAGCGGTGATGTCCAACGACGCCTGGGCGCTGGTCTACGACCGCCTCGCCGCGCTGGCCGAGGCGCACCGCACCACGCTGATCTTCGTCAACACGCGGCGGATGGCCGAGCGCGCCGCGCGGCACCTGTCCGAGCGGTTGGGCAAGGAGCTGGTGGCCGCGCATCACGGCAGCCTGTCGCGCGAGCAGCGGCTGGACGCCGAGCAGCGGCTCAAGCGCGGCGAGCTGCGCGCGCTGGTCGCCACCGCCTCGCTGGAACTGGGTATCGACATCGGCGATGTCGATCTGGTCTGCCAGCTCGGCTCGCCGCGCTCGATCGCCGCCTTCCTGCAGCGCGCCGGGCGCAGCGGTCATGCCGTCGGCGGCACGCCGAAGGCGCGGCTGTTCGCCACCTCGCGTGACGACCTGGTGGAATGCGCGGCCCTGCTCGACTGCGTGCGTCGCGGCGAACTGGACACTCTGGTGCAGCCGCCGCAGCCGCTGGACGTGCTGGCGCAGCAGATCGTCGCCGAGGTCGCCTGCACCGAGTGGGACGAGGACGCGCTGTACGCGCTGGTGCGCCGCGCGCATCCGTATCGCGCGCTCGCGCGCAAGGACTTCGACGCCATCGTGCGCATGCTCGCCGACGGCTTCACCACCCGCCGCGGTGCGCGCGCCGCCTACCTGCACCGCGACGCCGTGCACAAGCAGCTGCGCGGCCGGCGCGGCGCGCGGCTCACCGCCGTCACCTCCGGCGGCACCATTCCCGACACTGCCGATTACCTGGTGGTGCTGGAGCCGCAGGCGACCATCGTCGGCACCGTCAACGAGGACTTCGCCATCGAGAGCCTGGCCGGCGACGTGTTCCAGCTCGGCAACACCAGCTACCGCATCCAGCGCGTGGAGCCCGGCAAGCTGCGCGTGGAGGACGCCAAGGGCGTACCGCCGAACATCCCGTTCTGGCTGGGCGAGGCGCCGGGGCGCAGCGACGAACTGTCCTTCGGCGTGTCGCGCCTGCGCGCGGAGATCGGCACGCAACTCGCCGCCGGCGGCGTGGATGCGGCGAAGGCGTGGCTGCGCAAAACACTCGGCTTAAACGAATCCGCCGCGCAGCAGCTGGCCGACTACCTCGCCCGCGCCCGCGCCGCGCTGGGCGAACTGCCCACACAGTCCACCATCGTCTTCGAGCGCTTCTTCGACGAGTCCGGCGGCACCCAGCTGGTGATCCACACGCCCTACGGCAGCCGGCTCAACCGCGCCTGGGGACTGGCGCTGCGCAAGCGCTTCTGCCGCCAGTTCAACTTCGAGCTGCAGGCGGCGGCCACCGAGGATGCCATCGTGCTGTCGCTGTCCACCAGCCACAGCTTTCCGCTGATCGAGGTGGCGCATTACCTGCACTCGTCCAGCGCCGAGCACGTGCTGACCCAGGCGCTGCTGGACGCGCCGCTGTTCCCCACGCGCTGGCGCTGGGCAGCGGTCACCGCGCTGGCGCTGCCGCGTTTCGCCGGCGGCAAGAAGGTGCCGCCGCAGCTGCAGCGCATGAAGAGCGAGGACCTGCTCGCCACCGTGTTCCCCGACCAAGTCGCCTGCCTGGAGAACATCGTCGGCGAGCGCGAAGTGCCCGACCACCCGCTGGTGAACCAGACCCTGCACGATTGCCTGCGCGAGGCGATGGACACCGACGGCCTGCTCGCCCTGCTGTGCGGCATGGAAGAAGGCCGCATCACCGTGATCGCGCGCGACCTGGCCGCACCCAGTCCGTTGGCCAGCGAGGTGCTCACCGCCGCGCCCTACGCCTTCCTCGACGACGCGCCGCTGGAGGAACGCCGCACCCAGGCGGTGCAGGCGCGCCGCTGGGGCGATGTGGAAGACGCCGACGACCTCGGCCGGCTCGATCCCGACGCCATCGCCGCCGTGCGCGAGGAAGCCTGGCCGCAGGTGCGCGACGCCGACGAGATGCACGACGCGCTGACCGTGCTCGGCGGCATCACCGAGGCCGAAGTCGCGGCCAACGCCGGCTGGGAGGCGCACCTGCGCGCGCTGGCGAAAGCGCATCGCGCCACGCGCCTGAACCTCACGCGGGACGCTGCTATCTGGGTCGCCGCCGAACGCCTGCCGCTGTGGCAGGCGGTCCATCCGCACGCCGCGCGGCAACCGGCCATCGACGCCCCCGCCGAATACGCCGCGCAAACCTGGACACCCGAAGACGCCCTGCGCGAACTGCTGCGCGGCCGCCTCGGCGGCCTGGGTCCGACCCCGGTGCCGCCGCTGGCCACCGCGCTGGGCGTGGACACCGGCGACGTCGAACTGGCGTTGATCCGCCTGCAGTCCGAGGGCTACGTGATGCAGGGGCACTTCAGCCCCGACGCGCCGGCCACCGAATGGTGCGAGCGCCACCTGCTGGCGCGCATCCACCGCTACACGCTGGGCCGGCTGCGCCGCGAGATCGCCCCGGTGAGCCGGCGCGACTTCCTGCGCTTCCTGTTCGACTGGCAGCACGTCACCCCGGCCACGCGCATGAGCGGCCCGGACGCGCTGCCCGCCGTGCTGGCGCAACTGGAGGGCTACGAAGCCGCCGCCGGCGCCTGGGAAGCCGAGCTGCTGCCCGCCCGCCTCGACGACTACGGCAGCCGCTGGCTGGACGAGCAATGCCGCGCCGGCCGCATCGGCTGGAGCCGGCTGCGCCCCGGCGGCAGCGGCGGCGGTCCGGTGCGCGCCACGCCCATCGTGCTGCTGCCGCGACGCCAGATGGGAGTGTGGGCCTCGGTTGCCGAACGCGACGAGGCCGAAGCACCCGCGCTGTCCTCCCGCGCGCAGGCGGTGGCCGATGCACTACGCGACGAGGGCGCGCTGTTCTTCGACGAACTGATGGCCAGCACCCAACTGCTGCGCACCGAACTGGAAGACGCGCTGGGCGAGCTGGTCGCCGCCGGCCGCGTCACCGCCGACAGCTTCGCCGGCCTGCGCGCCCTGCTGCTGCCCGCCGCCAAGCGCGATAACCCGCGCCATCGCCGCGTGCGCCATCACAGCCTGAGCGCCCTCGAAGACGCCGGCCGCTGGGCGCTGGTGCGCGCCCGCGCACCGCGCGAGGCCAGTGACGAGGCGCACCGCCGCGAACAGGTCGAGCACGTCGCCCGCACCCTGCTGCAACGCTACGGCGTGGTGTTCTGGAAACTGCTGGAACGCGAAGCCGCCTGGCTGCCGAGCTGGCGCGAACTGCGCCACGTCTACCAGCGGCTGGAAGCGCGCGGCGAGATCCGCGGCGGCCGCTTCATCGACGGCCTGGTCGGCGAACAGTTCGCCCTGCCCGACGCCATCCCCGCCCTGCGATCCATTGCCCGCCGCGAAGCGCTAGGCGAACTCGTCGTCATCAGCGGCTGCGACCCCCTCAACCTGACCGGCAACGTGCTCGCCGGCGACCGTATTCCCGCGGTGATCGGCACGCGCATCCTGTTCGAGGATGGCGTGGCGGTGGCCGCGTGGGTGAGTGGCAAGGTGCAGTGGTTGGTGGAGGGGGATGTGGAGAGGCAGCAGCGGTGGCGGGAGACGTTAGGAGTTCGGGTTTCGGCTCATCGCGTGGCCACCGGAGACGCGAGCCGATCAAGGAGCGCAGGCGCGACACGGTAAGTGGACTTGACCCCGTTATGGTCGCCTTGCTCGTCGTCGACCTGCTCGATGGCTGCGTGTTGATGACATTTTGCTACATTTGCAGTGGTTTTAGCCGAACTTGTTGCTTGGCAATGCTGCAATGCTGTGCTGGAGCTTCCCATGCCTGCCAAAACTTGCACTACAGTTCACACTTTCAAGATCTATCTGGTCACGCCGACAAGGTCTAGCGGTCCAGACACGAGCATTCACTAACCACGATGGTTGATTTCAGGTGCCAGGAAGCCCAATATACGATCTCGACCGGGTCAAGGTGGCTGGCGCTAGGGGGAACCTGGTGCTGAGCCGCCAGGTACAACGCGACTACCAGGAGTTGGGCTATGGACTGTCTGATGTTCACGAATGCGTTGCCAGCCTGGAACTTTCGGACTATCGAGGCGTAGCTGAGTACGGCGGCGTCAAATATGACGTCTACCATCCCCGATATCGTGGGCCATCAGGCTGCGTTGACGAACTCTATGTGAAGCTGACAGCGCGGGCAGAGGCAACTGTTCCGCAGGCTGCTGTAGCGTCGTTTCACCTACAAAGAAAAGGCTAGAAGACATGACTGCTCACTGCCCGCTTTGCGAGCGGGGCGATCTGGAGTCCCGCATCATTGACGAGACCATCCGCCACGGCGGAGTGGAACTTGTTGTTCCTGGTGTGGAGATCTCTGTCTGCTCGAACTGCGGCGAGGAGGTTGTCCTTCCGGATCAAGCAAGGCGAAACGAAGTTCTCTTCGCTGATGCCAAGCGAAGGGAGGATGGATTGATGACCTCTTCCGAGATCGTTGCTTGGCGAAAGCGCCATGGGCTGACTCAGAAGGATGCCGGGATCGTGATTGGCGGTGGGGTGAACGCGTTCTCGAAGTATGAGCGTGGCGAAGTGCTCCAGCTTCGTTCGGTGGACTCTTTCATGCGGGCGATCGACGCTTTCCCCCCAGTGCTTGCATTTCTTTGCTTGCGTGCTGGCATAGCAACTAAGCCTGATCGGTCGAGTGCGTCAGTGACGGGCGCCAACGTGATCGCGTTAGGCACCACCAAGAGCATTAGACGAACTTCAGTGAACATCGCTGCGAATGACGAATGGCAGGATCTTCGTCAGGACGACGGGTCCGCGGTCACGTTTGAAATCGAATACGCGCAGTGCAGTAGCTATGGCTGAGCTCACGTTCCCGCAGGACTACCTGCAGATCAACGATCTATATCGTTGGTCAAGCAAATTTGAGCGTCATGGCGAGTACCAGCCTTGGAGGCATGCTGGGAAGACGCGCGCTCAGCATCGTCACCAGGTGGACAACGACTGGCTTGAGGCAAAGACGGAAGACGGAGAAAGTCTGAAAGTCTTAAGGGCACTCGTCACGCTTGCACTTCGAATTGTCGCTGAAGATCTAGACTCGTCCGAAAGTCCCGAAATATTGCATGAGCTCTCGGCGACCTTTGCGGTTGAATACATCATTTTGCATGACCCAGCCGAAGAGCAACTCGGAGGGTTTTGCGAGTTTAATTGCGTGCACAATGTTTGGCCCTTCTGGCGCCAATACGTGTATGAGACGCTAAAGTCAGCTTCGCTTCCGGTCATTACAGTTCCGTTTTTCCCTGGTCAAAAGGACGGCGCGACTAATCGCAAAGGTCCAAAACGCCGTATCGCCAAGAAAGAGCGAAAAACGCTTCCTGGGGCATGATGCGCATTTGGAAACAGGGGGCGAGTTAACGGGGTCAGGTTCACTTACACGCCCAAATCGAGTGCGCCCGGCGCAGCCGGATCAAGGGTCAGAGTGCATTCTCGGCCACTGAAGCAGAGGCCCGAACGAAACAGGGGTCAGAGTGCACTTTCGGGCCGCTGGAGCGAACGAGGTCAGGTCCACCTGGCGAACCTGCCTCGGCCATCAGCATCGCCTTCCAGCTAACGGGGTCAGGTTCACTTATCGCATGGTCAGAAGTGAACCTGACCCCGTTCTTGGTATTCAATATGAGAGCGCCGGGCCGGGTTTGCTGCGCGCCACAAGGGCCCCCTCACCGGCTAGGATTGCTCCGACCGAACCAAGGCGAAAAGTGCACTCCGAACTTTTTTGGTGCGATATATGAATTTATCCTTACTCACCCCAGTTTTGGTTCCTTTGTTATCTTGGTTGGTCTTTGGCGTCTCTGGATCCATTGATCAAAAGAAATCCCAAAGGGGAGTGAATAATAAGTTCAAGTGCTCAAAGGTCGTTGTGGCTTTTCTTTGGCTTGGCGCAACCGGCATTTCTTTGTTCTTTTTAATATCCGTGGTTGTAGATCCGCCTGATAGGTGGATCAGCTGGATGATGATGGTATCTTTCCAGATCTTTTTATTTGCTTGCTCTATATATGCCAGCAGGCTTGCTGTTGTATTGGCGGATCGAGAACTTATTTATCGCGGCTTCGTGGTTGTTAGGGTTCCGTACTCAGATATTGTTTCTTTGAATATGAGATCTCTTTCTCAGGGCGGGTCCCAGCTTGTTTTGCTTCTCTCTTCTGGAAGTCGATTGAGGCTGTCTTCTTACTTGAAGTCATTCGGTGAAATGACAGATGTTTTGCAGGCCCGCACAGGACTGAAGCTCCAATCGACGTGAAGGCACACATTGGCGTGGACGAAGCCATCCGCCTAGTGCATTCGTCGAAAAAAACTGGGGTCACCATTTCGCCGCCGGGGTCAACAGGGACGTAGCTGTCCGTCCCCGGCGTTGCCGAGGAGTCGATACCCGTCTTGCCGCTGACCATCCGCCGCTGTGTTTCATGCGGCGCCAAGATCGCGCCAGTGGAAACAGGGGTCGGAAACAGGGGTCAGAGTGCACTTTTCGGCCACTGAAGCAGCGGCCTAAAGAAGGAATCGGAGCCGTGCCCGAGCTTGATCGGTCGTAGCCGCGGTTTGGCCGACCTTCGGCTGTCGTTCCTAGGTGAATGGTTCAAGGGCGCGCGCCGATCAGAGCTTCAAGCAGGCCCTCGCCCTCGACCCGGGCAACCCCGGCGCGGCCGGCCAGTTGGAGCGGCAGGAAGAGGGTGAGTCGCCGCGGTTGTGTGCGAGCCCGGCGCCCCTTCTCGACCGCTTAACCGCCCCGGACGTACGTTGCGCGCGTTGCGGCCGCACCGCGCCGCCAGCCCGGGCGGCCGTGCCGCCCACGCCACGGGGAGCCTGACCATGTTGTCGATGCCGCGTGCCTTCCTGCTGTTCGTGCTGCTTGCCGTGCCTGCGTTATCCGTCCATGCCGCGGACAAGGTCACCACCGTTCCCGTGCACTTCACCAGGGGCAGCCACAGCGCCACGGTGAAAGGCAGCTTCGCCGGTTACGACACCGTGCACTACACGCTCGCCGCGCGCGCCGGGCAGAGCATGACGGTGAAGATCAGCGGCAGCTCCAACGCCAACTTCAACGTTTTCGCACCCGGCGACCAGCCCGGCCAGTCCACCGCCCTCGGCCGCGGCTACGTCGGCGGCGACTGGACCGGCACCCTGCCAGCCGACGGCACCTACACCGTGCAGGTATTCCAGATGCGCGCCTCGGCACGGCGCGGCGAGAAGGTCGCCTTCACGCTGCAGATCGCCATCGACGGCGCCGCGAACAAAGCGACCGACACACCGGCTGCACGCCCCAACCCGCACGCCTCCGGCACGCTGCCCTGCGCCCGCTACCCGGGCCAGCCGACCACGCCGTGCCCCTTCACCGTCACCCGCGGCACCGGCGGCGACGCCACGGTGACGGTGACCCACCCGCAAGGCTTCAAACGCACCATCGTCTTCGAACACGGCCAACCCACCCGCGCCGAAGCGGACCCGCCCGACGGCACCGCCACTGTCAGCGCAAGCAAGGAATCGGACCTGTTCTTCGTCCGCGTCGGCCAGGAGCGCTACGAGATTCCGGAAGCGGTGGTGTTCGGAGGGTGAGGTTCACGCCCTCGAAGGGGATAAGCGAACGGGATCATTCATTCCGTGCGCGGAAGTGCACCTGACCCCGTTAGTTTCCCTGTCGGCTGCGTCGCATCCGTCAGTCGCCCGCAAACGCCCGCACCACCGAGATCATGTCCGCCCCGCCCAGGCCCAGCGCCTCGGCGCGGCGGTACAGCGCGAGGCTGGCGTCCATCAGCGGCGCGTGGACGCCATCGGCCTGCGCCGTTTCGGCGATCAGGCGGGTGGTTTCCAGCACGTTGGTGATGGCCGCCTGCGCGTCGAGGTTGTCGGCCAGCAGCTTGTCCACCTTCCCCCGCGAAATGTCGCTCGCCATCTGGCTGGCGTTGACGATGCCGGCCCAGGCCTTGAGGTCCAGGCCCTCGGCCTGAGCGAAGTGCGCCGCTTCCGCCAGCCCGGTGATCGAGGCGATCAGGAAGATGTTGACGGCGAACTTCATGGTCAGCGCTCGGGGCACTGCGCCGCAGGGCACGGTGGCCCGGCACATCGCCGCGAGCAGCGGCTCCACCGCGGCCACGGCGGACGGCTCGCCCGCCAGCATCGCCACCAGCTGCCCCTGCTCCGCCGGCTTGCGCGAGCCCGATACCGGCGCCTCGACGTACGCGCCGCCGGCTGCGCGGATGTCCGCCTCCAGCGCCTTCGAATAATGCGGCGACACCGTGGCCGTGTTGACGACGGTGCGCCCGGCGACGTGCGCCGCGAACCGCTCCGTGCCGCGCTCCAGCACCGCATCCATGGCACGCCCGTCGGTGAGCATCAGGAACACCACCCGGCTCGCCGCGAACAGCTCCGCCGCGGAAGCCGCGATACGCGCTCCGGCCTCGGCCAAGGGCACGCACTTAGCCGGCGAACGGTTCCACACGGTGAGCTGGCCGAAACGATCCAGCAGATGGCGGGCCATCGGCTCGCCCATGGCGCCGAGGCCGATGAAGCCGACGGGGAGAGGTGCATCCTCGGTCACGAAAGGGGACTCATGCGGGTGGCGGCGTGCTGGCGGTGGGGTTACCTGCGAAGGCTGCTGGCGGGCATGGATGACGGCAGGAACCTGGCTTCACTCCTGCGGCCCATGAAGGTGAGCCCGACCGCATTGGTCATTTCCCAGAGAAAACGCACACGCCCAGCCGCTGGCTCTTGGCCCGGTACATGGCCGCATCGGCAGCGCGCAGGTAGTCGTCGGTGGTGGCAAAGCCGGCCTGGCTGAAGACCACGCCGATGCTGGCGACGCAGGTGACGGTGTGCGCGCCGATCTGATACGGAGCCGCGAGCGCGGCGGCGATCTGGTGGGCGCGGTCGGTGGCACCGGCGTGATCGACCGACTCGAGCAGCACGTTGAACTCGTCGCCACTCATGCGGGCGACGAGGTCGACTGCCCGCACGCAGGACTCCAGCCGGCGGGCCACTTGCTGCAACAGCAGGTCGCCCACATGGTGCCCGAGGGTGTCGTTGACGGCCTTGAATCCGTCGAGGTCCAGCAGCAGCACGGCGAACATGGTGTTGTCGATCTGTACCGACGCGTCACCGCGCTTCGAGGCACCGTCCTGATGCAGGGCGATGGCGTGTTCGAGGCGGTCGCGGAACAGCGGTCGGCCCGGGAGGTTGGTGAGGGCGTCGTAGGAGCTGCCGCGTTCGGCCAGGTCGCTCAGCGAGCCGGCCATGCGCACGGGGTTGCCGTTCTCGAACTGGGCCACGCCGCGCCAGTTGAGCCACACCAGTCGCCCCGAGCCGTGACGCGCGCGGAAATCCACCGAGAAGTTCGGGCGCTGGCCCGACAGGTGCCGACGGTACGCCGCCTGCACGCGCTCGCGATCGTCGGGATCGATGAGTTGCTGCAGGAACTGCCAGCCGTGGGGATGCAGGGTGTCGCCATGGCCGAGCCCGACGATCTCGTTGAAGCGCTCGGACACGTGCAGCACGTCGGTCTGCAGATTCCAGTCCCAGATGCCGTCATTGGAGCCGCGGGTGGCGAGCGCATAGCGATGGTGCGACTGCAGCAGCTCCAGCTCGGTGTGCTTCTGCTGGGTCACGTCGATCATCAGGCCGATCATGCGATTCGGGCGACCCGGCTCGACATCCACGCGACACAGGTCGCGCACCCACACGACCCTGCCGGACTTGGCGATCAACCGGTAACTCATCTCGTACGCGTAGCTGTGCGTGGCGTGATAAGCGGCATCGTCGATGACCAGCGCTTCGGCCAGATCGTCCGGATGCACATGCTGTCGCCAGAAACCCGGGTCGGCGCGCCATTCTTCCACCGCATAGCCGAAAAGGCGTTCGACCTGTGGGCTCAGGAAGGTATTGCCCACGCCGAGCTCCGCTTCCCAGACGACGCCGTCGATGGTTTCCAGCAGCCGCAGGAAGCGCTGGCGGTCCTCCATCAGCACCTGCTCGCCGATCTCGGTGATCTCGATCAGCACGCCCTGGCGACTGATCACGCGGTCCTCGGCGTCCGTCTTCGGATGCAGCTGCAGCCGCATCCAGCGATAGTCCGCATTGGCCAGGCGCAGGCGGAACACCGGCATGCCCGCTCTCAGGGCTCCCGTGTCGTCGGGATGCACGAAGTCCAGCAAAGACCGGCCGAGCGCCCCCTCCACCGCATGGCCCGTGAGCTTGTGCCAGGCGGGGTTGAGGTAGGTGATCGTCCACAGCGCATCCGTCTGCACCACTGCTTCGGGCAGCAGCTGCAGCAGCTCGTCGGACGGCGTGAGAGATGCGGGCATGGGGCCTTCATGCTCACCGAAGCGCCATCGTCCAGTCCAGAGCACCGGTTCAGGTTCACCCTACCGCGCAAACTTCCGGGCTGCGGACGATCCACGGCGGCGTGGACGATCGCCAGGCAAGGGGCGTACGCAGTTGCGCCCGGGCACTCATCGTCCGCCGTGGGCTCGATGGCAAGACGAGGGCGCCGGGGCCTGCTCCGTGGCGGCCTTTTCCGCAGCCCGGATTCGCGGTCTCCCGGGCCCGGTCGCCCGGTACAGCCCGGGGCTCACGAGCGCGGCTTGCGCGGACCCCGCTTCTTCGCGACACCGACGCCGGATGCCGGCGCTGCCGAAGCCAACTGCTCCAGCCACGCCAGGTCGTCCACATAGGCCAGGAACGCCCGCAGGTAGCCGGGCGACAGCTCGCGCATCAGGGCGATGGCGCGGCTGGCGAGGGCGGCGGAGTTGAGCGGGCCGGCGTCGGTAGGGGTGTGGGCGACGGTCTGCCGGAGCTGGCTGTCGGCGCGCAGGGTGGACCAGAGCTGGCGGAAGTCGGCAAGGACCGGGAGTTCCGGATAGGCAGCGCGGTCGCCCGGCGCCTCACGGGCAAGCTGCTCGGCGAGCTCGCGCAGGGGGCCGGGAGGGCATGCGTCCGGATGGGCGTCGGGTGCCTCGTTCGAGGCGCCGGCATCCCGCCCACGCAGCTCGGCCAGCCGCGCATCGAGCAGGCGGCGCGCTTCGCCGTCGAGGCCGGCGGCGCGCCGTTCCAGCGCGGCGATCAATTGCGCGCGGATGGCCGAACCGAGGTCAGGGCGCATGGCCGGTGTCGGGGTCTTTCGGGGCGGTGTTGCCGGCCGAGGAGCGCGGGATCGGCGCGATCTCCACGCGGCGGTTCTTCGCACGGCCGGCTTCGTCGGTATTGGCGCTGACCGGCTGCTGCGCGCCGAAGGCGGCGGCGAACACGGCGTTGGCGGGCACGCCGGCGGCGATCAGCGCGCGGGTGACGGTAAGCGCGCGCTGGGCGGACAGCTCCCAGTTGTCGGCGAACTGGCGGTTGTCGCCGTGCACCGGCTGGTCGTCGGTGAAGCCGCTGACCATCAGCAGCTCGTCGCGCGACGCGAGGTACTGCGCCAGCGGCGCGGCCAGGCTCTCGATCAACTGCCGGCCTTCCGGCTGCAGCTGGTCGGAGTTGAGCGCGAACAGCAGGTTGCCGCGGATGCCGATGCGGCCGTTGACCAGGGTGACGCGGCCCTGCGCCAGCGGGGTGGCCAGCGCCTGCTCCAGCGTGGCGCGGCGTTGCTGCTCGGCCTGGCGCTGCTTCTCGGCCAGCTCCAGCTTGTGCGAGAGCTGCAGCTGCACGCCGATGACGCCGACCAGGATCAGCACGAAGGCGCCGAGCAGCACCGACATCAGGTCGCCGAAGGCCCAGATGGGGGCGGTGGATTCGGACTCGAGTTCGACTTCGTCGGTCATGGGGCGGGACGGGCGATGAGCGGATGGTTCGTGCCGGTCGGGGCCACGGGCTCCCTACGGCTTCCTGTAGGAGCGCACCCTGTGCGCGACTGGACGCTTGGTGGTCGCGCACAGGGTGCGCTCCTACAGGGGTTCGGGTTCATGCCTTGGCCGCCTTGCCCGGCGCGCGGCGGCCGGCGAGCTGCTGCATGTCGGCGAGGATCTGCTGCTGCGAGAGCACGCTGAGCTCAACCACTTCCTTCGCCTGCGCCACGTAGTAGGCGAGCTGCTCGTCGCTGCGGGCGAGCGAGGCGTCCAGCGCGGTGGCGACCTGCTGCAGGCGCTCCATCAGCGCGTCGTTGGTCTGGCCGAACTGCGCCACGCCGGCACCGAAGGCTTCGCCCAGGCTGGCGACCTCGGCGGCGCTGGCGGTGAGCTGGGCGGCGGCGTGGTCGAGCCTGCCGGTCTCGCTTTCGATCTGCGCGGCGAAGCGGCTGCCGACGCGGTCGAGCAGCTCGGCCGAGGTGCTGACCAGCGCGTCGACCGCACTGCGTTGCTCGGTGGAAGCGTGGTTGACCGCGTCGAGCAGGGTTTCCAGCGTGGCCAGCAGGCGGCTGCGCTCCTCCAGCATGGCGGTGTCGCGCACCATGGAGTCGGACAGCTTCTGACGCAGCTCGCCGACCACTTCGGCCGCCACGCGTGGCGCCTCGGACGCGGCCTCCACCAGGCGGGCGATCTCGGCGAGGGTCTGGCTGGCGTGGGCCTGGGTCCGCGCGGCGATGTCGCCCGCCGTTTTTTCCAGCGTGTCGCAGATGGCCTGCTGACGCTGGGCGGTGGCCTCGCCGGTGGCGGTCCACTGCGTGGAGAGCTCGGCGGTGAGGGCGTCGAGCCGCTGCGCCCAGGCGGCCAGGCGCTGCTCGTCGCGCGCTGCCAACGCGGACTGCAGCTCGGCGTGCGAGCGGTCCACCGCCTGCACCAGCGCGGTGGCGTGCGACGCGAAGGCTTCGCCCGCAGCGACGAGCGCCTGCTGGTTGCGGTCGGCGAGTTCGGCGTGGGTGGCGTCCTGCTTCGCCAGCGCGGCGTTCCAGGCTTCGGCGGTGCGCTCGGCGCTGGCGTCGAGGCGGTTGGCGACGCCGTCCAGCAGGGTGGACGAGCGCTGCTCGAAGGTGTCGGTGAAACGCGCGAGCGCCTCGCCAAGCGCCTGCGCGTGGGCGGCGTTGGTCTGGCGGTGCTGGGCAAGCGCGTCGTTCCAGATGCCGGTGACGGTACGCGCGGTGCTGTCGAAGCCGCTGGCGAGGCCGTCGAGCTGGCGCTGCACGGCCTCGCTCACGCGGGCCTGGATGGCGGCGGACTCGCGGGCGAGGCTGGCGAGGGTGGATTCCACCACCGGCTGCAGCACCTGGCTGGCGGTGCGCGCACTGTCGGCCACGCTGTCTTTCAGCGACCGCTCGACCGACTCGGCCAGGCGCGTGTAGACCTCCTCGGTGTGGCGGTGGAAGGCCTGTTGTTCGGCGTGCTGGCGCTCGTGCGCGGCGGCGCTTTGCCGTTCCAGCGCGGCGGCCATCGCCTGCAGGCGATCGACCAGCGCCGGCATCGCCGCGGCCTGCTGCTGCAGCAGGCGGAAGCTTTCCTCGCGGCGGTGCGCCTGCGAGTGGACGCGCAGCGTGGTGGCGATCCTGGCGTCCAGCGCCTGCACCGCCTGCAGCCGCTCGCGGCGGACCAGCGCGGAGAGCAGGCCGAGCATCGCCGAGCTGGCGACACCGGCGATGGAGGTGCCGAAGGCGAAGCCCAGGCCGTTGATCGGCGCGGCCAGCGCGCCGCGGATTGCCGCCAGGTCGCTGGCGCTCGCCAGCGCCATGCCGGTGCCGCGCAGTGTGGCCATCATGCCGAGCAGGGTGCCGAGCATGCCCAGCAGCACCAGCAGGCCGACCAGGTAGGGCGTCATCGCCGGCGCCGGCAGCGCCACGCGCTCGCCTTCCACGCGCAGGCGCACGGCGTGGCGCAGGCCGGGATGCAGGCGCTCCAGCCAGCGGCCGAGCTCGGCGGGCGTCTCGCCCAGGTCGTCCACGGCCGCGCGCAGCGTGGCGGTGGCCCGGCGGTAGCGGAACAGCTCCAGAGCACCGGCGAGATAACCCGCGCCGATCAGCAGCGCGACGGCCACGCCGAGCGGGTTGGAGCCGATATAGCCGAGGACGATCCAGCCGATGGCGGCGAGGCCCAGCGCGAACACGGCAGCGAGGAGAAGATTCTTGGACATGGAATACCGCGTCAGGAGGTGCGAAGCGCCGCGAGCAGCGCGTCGACCGGTTGAAAACGAAGATCCAGCTCGGCCAGCAACACGCCTTGCATGTCACGGCGGAAGGTATCGAGCCATGGGATGGTTCCGCCCGCACGCAGGCGCTCGAAGCGCTGCTCCAGCAGCGCCGGCACTTTCGCCAGCAGGGCGTGCTCGCGCGGCGTGAGCGCCACTTCCATCACCGCGTCGACGTCGGCCAGTCGTGCCGCATCGGCCGGCCCTTGGGCCAGAGCATCGCGCAGCTTGCCGCGCAGGCGGCCGGTGGCGGCCTGCATCGCGCGCTGGCGGGCGAGGTAAGCCTGGCGATACGGCGCGAAGTCGGGCTCGGCCGCGGCCGGGGCATCGGCGGCGAGCAGCGTCTCGTTGCGAATGGCAGCCCGCAGGGTGTCGCGCGCCCGTGCGCACTCGGCGGGCAGATCGTCCAGCGTCGCGGCGCTCGTCTCGTGCGTCGCCGGGTGGCCGTCGAGCGCAGCGGCGAGCGAGAGCGCGTGCTTCCAGTCCAGCCACTGGCCCAGCCGGTCGGGCACGGGCCCACCCGGCGCAGCCACGTCCATCGCTGCCAGGCGCGCCAGCAGACGGATGAAGGTGGGCCCGCGGACCGTCGGGCGGAGTGCAGCTTGCGCCATGTTTTCCGGGGCAAAACCGGCAGTTTAGCGCGGCAGCCCCGGTCCGGTCCCGTCGCCGGAGACGCGGGGGTTCAGCCGATGCGTGCGTGCCGCATGAGATGCGCCGCGACCAACTGGCGGAACGGTGGCAGGCGACGGGCGGCACCGATCAGGGCGCCACGGAGCAGGCGCGCCGGCGGACGGTCGTCGGTGTACAGCGAGGCGATCAGGCCGGTGGCGAGGTAGAGCGGCGCCGTGGCACGGCGGTGCGCCTGCTCGTAGGCCGCCAGCACGTGGGGACTGCCGATGTCGCGCCCGCTCTGTCGCGCTGCGCGCAGGTGCGAGGCCAGCGTCTCGGCGCTCTGCAGGCCGAAGTTGAAGCCGTGCGCGGTGACCGGATGCATGCCCACGGCGGCGTCGCCGACCAGCGCGCAGCGCGTCGCCACGAAGCGCCGCGCATAGGTGCCGACCAGCGGGTACAGGTGGCGCTCGCCGAGCAGGTGCATCGCGCCGAGGCGGTGCTCGAAGCGCTCCTGCATGGCGCGGGCGAATTCGTCCGGCGGGAGGTCCTGCATCGCCTGCGCCAGGTGATGCGGCAGGGTCAGCACCACCGAGGACTGCCCTTCCCACAGCGGCAACAGCGCAAGCGTCTGGCCATAACCGAACCACTCCCACGCCTCCTGCCGGTGCGGCTGCTCGTGCGCCATGCGGCAGACCAGCATGCTGCGGCCGAAGTCGCGCATGCGTGCGCCGATGCCGAGCAGCCGGCGCATGGCCGAGAAGCGGCTGTCGGCCGCCACCGCCAGGCGCACGCGTAGGGAGAGTTCGCCGGCGCAGTGCAGGCGTACGCCGTTGCCCTCGACCGCGATGTCCTGCACGTCCGCATGGTTGACGATCTGCACGCCCGGGCGTGCGCTGGCCGCATCGAACGCGGCACGAAGGATCTGCGCGTTGCTCACCAGATGCCCGAGCACGCCGCGGCCCGGCGCCTCGATCTCCATCGGTCGCTTGCCGCGGCCGTCCATCACCCGCGCCGCACGCAGCGGATGGATGTAGCCCGGATCGATCCGCGACCACACGCCGAGCCGCTCCAGCCGTTCGCGCGAGGCACGGGTCAGCGCGATCTCGCGGCCGTCGTCGGCCGGCTCGGCCAATGCCAGCAGCGGCTGGCGCTCCAGCACCGCCACTTCCAGCCCCGCATCGGCCAGCGCGCTAGCCAGGCACAAACCGGCCGGACCGCCGCCCACCACTGCCACGTCCAACTGCATTGCCCGTCTCCGCCTGAGGGAAGGCGGCAGGCTAGAACCGGCCGAAGGCGGCCGCGCTGATCGGGATCAAACGGGTGCGGCGATCAGGCCCGGGTCACGCGCTGTGGTCGGCGATGTAGACCAGCAGGCCGTCGAACACGCGGTACTCGGAGCGGCCGGGCATGCCGATGCGCTGGCCGGCGCGGATGCCGTTGGGCAGGTCGATGGCGAAGGTGCCGTCGAACTGGATCTCGGCCCAGGCGGTGTCGCCCTGTTCACGGTACGCCGTGATCACCTGGCGCCGCGCGCTGAACAGCGGTTGGGTGCTGCGGGCCAGCCGCTCGAAATCGAGCAGCCCCTCGGTGCGCAGCGTGCGCTGGCCACCGGCGTAGTTCTCGAACACGATCGCCGGATGCAGGGTGAGCAGCATCGCGTCGACGTCGATGCGGTTGTAGGCGTCGAGGTAGCGGTCGATCAGGGGGCGCATGGCGGGCGTCGCTGGCAAAAAAGAGGATCGTAGCGACTGGCCTGGACATCTCAAGACGGCACGCATCCCGAGTCGTCATTCCGGCGAAAGCCGGAGGTGACTTTCAACGGCGAATGCCGGCCATCTAGTGCCTCTGGCTGATCACTCTAAGACGCTGGATTCCGGCTTTCGCCGGAATGACGGCATTGGGATATGAGGTGCCGGTTGAGCTTGCGGTAGTCGGCGCCCCCAATCCTCTGTTTTGGTCGACAGCCGGACCGCGCCTGGCGCTTGCATCGGATACGAACTGGTACCCGACCACGCGCGGCTCGTATCGTCCCAAGCAAAGGGACAACACCTCGGGTGGGGCGGGCCGCGAACGGCCCGCCCCGAGCGGTCACTTCACGTTGTCGGTGCTCTCGATGAACTTGGCCACCTTGTCGTGCAGTTCCTTCAGCGAGGCCTCGTGGGCGTAGACCATGTGGCCGGACGGGTACCAGGCGTAGCTGATGTTCTTCTGCAGCGAGGCCGGGATCGGCAGGTGGTCCATCTCGTACTTGGCGGCGTAGAACGGCGTGGCCAGGTCGTAGTAGCCGCCGTTGAGGAAGACCTTGAGGTTCGGGTTGGTCTTCATCGCCATCGCCAGGTCGCCCATCACGTTCATGGCGCCGTCGTGGCCGTCGTGCTTCATGCCCCAGTCGTCGATGTCGGCGAACAGGCGGTAGGTCTGGTTCTGGCCGAACTTGAGCTGCTGGCGCACGTAGTCGTTGAACACCGCCACGTAGGCCGAGCTGATCGCCGAGGACTGCGGGTCGTACTCGGCACTCTTGCTCAGCGGATCGAGCGAGGGGCCGGAGAAGCGGCTGTCGAGACGGCCGGTGGTGATGTCGCCATCGGTCTGCAGCTCGTGCTCGAACATGCCGCCGGTGACGCGCAGATCGGCCTTCACCAGGTAGTCGACCGGCAGGCCGGTGTACTCGTGCAGCTTCTGCGCGATCGCCTGCTTGCGCGTGGCATCCAGCGTGGCGCCGGCGAACAGCGCATTGGCGTAGTCGCCGCCGGCGAACTGCTCCACCTCGGCCAGGAACGGCTCCAGCGCCGCCGGCTGCTGCGGCAGCTTGTGGTGGTAGTAGGCGGTGGCGGCAAAGGTCGGCAGCGCCAGCACGTAGGGCAGGTCCATGCCCGGGTTGTGCTCGGGGCCGTCGATGGAGTTGTCGAAGTTGAGGATCTGCGAAAGCAGGATCACGCCATTGAGGTCGACGCTGTCCTCGTTCTCCAGGTCGTTGGCCAGCACCGCCGAGCGGGTGGTGCCGTAGCTCTCGCCGAACAGGTACTTGGGCGAATTCCAGCGGTCGTACTTGGACAGGAACTGGGTGATGAACTGCGCGAACGCGTGGCCGTCGCCGTCGACGCTGTAGATGTCCTTCTTGCGTTCCTTCATCTGGTCGGCGCGCTTGGCCGGATCCTTGTCGTCGGCGATCAGGCGGCTGAAGCCGGCGCCGGGCGCGTCGATGAACACCAGGTCGGAAGCATCGAGCAGGCTGTAGTCGTTGTTGACCAGGCCGTAGGGCGCGGCCGGGGTGTGGGTGTCGTCACTGGTGACCACGCGCTTGGGACCGAACGCGCCCATGTGCAGCCACACCGTGGCCGAGCCGGGGCCACCGTTGTAGATGAAGGTGACCGGACGCTTGCCCGGCGCCACGCCCTTCTTGAAGTAGGCGGTGTAGAACACGCTCACCGTCGGCTCGTTCTCCTTGTCGCCCTTGCCGTGCAGCACCAGCGTGCCGGCGACCGCCTTGTAGTCGATGCGCTTGCCTTCGACGGTGACGCTGCCTTCGGTCTCCGAGGACTGCGGCTTGACCAGCGCGGCGTCCGGCGCGTCGGACTTGGCTTTGGCCTTGGCGTCGTCGTGCTTGTCGTCGTGGGCGAAGGTGGCGGTGCTGATCAGTGCGCTGGCGAGCGCGGTGGCAAGAACGAGTCGACGCATGCGGATTCCCCGGGGAGTGTGGTGGACCAAGCCGCCGAGACTAGGCGCCGACGAGCAGTCGGCCATCCCCCGAAAGTCACGCTCCTAGGACAGCGTGAGCAGCGCGATCGCTGTCGCCGCGAACAGCACGCCGAGCGCATTCAAGCGGCCAAGCCGTTCGCGGAAGGCGATCACGCCCACCAGCGTGCCGAGCGCGACCACGCCGAGGTTCATCGTGGCAAACACAAACGCAGGATTTTGCGCCAACACGACGTGCGCACGCAGGTAGAAATAGATGTTGGCGAAGTTGATCACGCCCAGCAGCAGGCCGCCGGCCAGGCTGCGCGCGGTGAAGCGCGCACCGCCGCGCTGGCGTGCGATCAACGCGAAGCCCAGCGCCACTGGCAGCGAGAGGGCGAACATCGCCTGCAGCGAGGCGGCAATCGGCACGCCGGCGGCGGCGACACGCTTGAGCAGGATGTCGATCGCGCCGAAGCCGGCGAACACCACCAGCGGCCACAGCCACGCGGCCACGCCCTCCCCGCGGGCCTGGCGCCCGCCGCGCCACACCATCGCCAGCAGCGCGACCAGGCCGAGCGCGAGGCCGGCCAGCATGCGCGCGGTCGGTGCCTGGCCGAACAACACGAAGGCCGCCAACAGCGAGAGCAGCAGCGAAAGTCGCTGTGCGACCTCCGAGCGCACGATACCGGCGTGCCGGACCGAAGCGCCGAGCGCGAGGAAGATCGCCGGCAGCAGCATCGCCAGCGCGAGCAGTGTGTAGCGCGGTGCGTCCGCCCGGCGCAGCGGTTCCAGCGACGGATGCAGCACCAGCGCCACCAGCGCACCGGCAGCGAGGTAGTTCCACGCCACCATCTGCGGCACGTCGAGCGCCAAGCGGCGGGCCAGCTTCAGCCAGACCGACACCAGCACGCTGCACAGGATGGCGAGGCACAGGGAGAGCATGGCGTTCCATCCGCAAAAGCCCGCCACGATAACCGGACCGGCCGGCTTGCGCATCGCGCCGGATGGCGCGGCCGGTGAATTTACCCGGGTGATATTGACGCGGGCATTTTACCCGGGTCAAATACGGCACCATGGATCCCGCCGACAGCACCCGCTGCACCGCCTTCGACGGCCATCGCCGTATCGCCTCCGGCACGCCGGAAAAGGTGGCGCTGGTTGTCCGCGAGCATCTGGCGCGGCACCGCACAGGCGCACCGCTGGTGCTCGATGACGCCACCGGCCATGCGCTGGAGTTCGACCTGCGCGGCAGCGCCGAGGACGTGCGTGCGCGCCTGCAGGCTGCCGCGCCGGAAGCCGCATCGACCCCGCGCGGCCCTGGACGACCGAAGCTGGGCGTCGTGCCGAAGGAGGTCACCTTGCTGCCGCGCCACTGGGAATGGCTGGCGCGCCAGCCCGGCGGCGCCTCGGTGACGCTGCGGCGGCTGGTCGAGGAGGCGCGCCGCGCCGGCAGCGCGAAAGACCAGGCGCGACAGGCCGCCGAGGCCGTCGACCGTGCCATGCGCACCCTGGCCGGCGACCTGCCCGGCTACGAGGAGGCTTCGCGCACGTTCTGGCGCGGCGAGCAACCGGCCTTCGAGCGGCTCACCAAACCCTGGCCAGCCGACGTGCGCAGCTATGTGCGCCGACTGGCGAAGCTCGCCTGGGCCGTGCCGGCCAGCGGCGGCTGAGCATCACCCCACCCCTTCGAAAGGACTCTTCCATGGCGCGTCACCCTCTCGCGACCAACCCCGACTTCCGCCTGCTGTTCGGCGGCAGCACGGTGTCGATGTTCGGCGACCAGTTCACCCTGGTCGCGCTGCCCTGGCTGGTGCTCAAGCTCACCGGTGACCCGGGCGCGCTCGGCCTGGTGCTGGCGACCATGGCGGTGCCGCGCGCGGTGTTCATGCTGATCGGCGGCGCGGTGGTGGACCACTTCTCGGCACGGGCCGTGCTGCTGCTGGCGCGCGGCGCCAACGCGGTGATGGTGGCGGCGCTGGCGGCGATGGTGCTCACCGGCGCCATCAGCATGCCGTGGGTGTATGCGCTGGCGCTCGGTATCGGCCTGGCCACCGCCTTCGCCTACCCGGCCAGCACCGCACTGTTGCCCTCGGTGATCGAACCGCAGCAGCTGCAGCAGGCCAACGGCGCCATGATGGGCATGCGCCAGCTCAGCCTGTTCATCGGCCCGGCACTGGCCGGCGTGGTGATCGGCACCGGCACGCATGCCCCCACCACGGGCAGTGCGCTGGCCGACGCGCACGGGCTGGGCTGGGCGTTCGCGATCGACGCGGCCAGTTTCTGCGCCTCGCTGCTGTCGCTGGCGCTGATCCGCGTGCCTGCCGCCGCGAAGCGCGGTCCCGCGCGGCACGGCGTGCTCGGCCAGGTGCTCGGTGGCCTGCGCGGCATCGCGGCCGATCCGCCGCTGCGCGCCTTCATGCTCTACGCGGCGGTGGTCTCGGTGTTCGTCGGCGGCCCGACCCAGGTCGGCCTGCCGGTGCTGGCGGACATGCGGCTCGACGACGGGGCCACTTCGCTGGGCATCGTGATGGCGGCCAGCGGCGGCGGCATGCTGCTCGGCGGCCTGTTGTCCGGCGCGGTGGCGAAGCTGGTGCGCGGTCACCTCGGCGCGATGATCCTGTGTTTCGACGCCTGCATCGGGCTGGCGCTGGTGGGGCTGGCCGGCGTGCACTCGACGGTGCTGGCCGCGGTGCTGCTGGGCCTGACCGGCCTGCTTGGCGGCATCGTGCAGATCACCCTGGTGAGCTGGATCCAGCGCCGCGTGCCGCGCGAGATGCTCGGCCGCACGATGAGCGTGCTGATGTTCACCTTCCTCGGCCTGGGACCCTTGTCCGCGGCCGGCGTCGGCGCACTGCTCAAGGTGATCTCGCTGCCGGCGCTGTTCGTCGCCGCCGGCCTGACCCTGACCGCGATCGCACTGGGCTGCCTGAGCAGCCCGGCGCTGCGTGGCATCCGCGCGCAGGACGCCGCGCCGCAGGCGGCCTGAGGATCAGCCCTTCAGCGAAGCCGCCTCGCGGGCGAGCAGTTCGATGGCGGCCCAATCGCCGGCCTTGAGCTTGTCCGCCGGGGTCAGCCAGGAGCCGCCCACGCACAGCACGTTGGGCAGGGCGAGGAAGTCCGATGCGGTGCTCAGGCTGATGCCGCCGGTGGGGCAGAACTTCACCTGCGGCAGCGGGCTGGCCCAGGCACCGATCAGCTTGAGGCCACCGACAGGCACCGCCGGGAAGCACTTGAGGAAGCGGTAGCCGCGCTCGATCAGGGTCATCACTTCGCTGGCGGTGGCGGCGCCGGGCAGCAGCGGCAGCTCGCTGTCGTCGGCCGCGTCGAGCAGCTTCGGCGACACGCCCGGCGAGACGGCGAAGCGTGCGCCGGCGGCGCGCGCGGCGGCGAGATGGTCCGCGTTGAGCACGGTGCCGACGCCGACGCAGGCACCCTCCACTTCCTGCGCGATGGCGCGGATCGCGTCGAGCGCGGCGGGGGTGCGCAGGGTCACCTCGATCGCCGGCGTGCCGCCGGCGACCAGGGCGCGCGCCATCGGCACGGCGGCCTTCACGTCATCGATGATCACCACCGGGATCACCGGCGCCAGCCGCATGGTGGCCTCGACCTGGGCCTGCTTGGTTTCCATCGTTGCAGTCACGGGAACACTCCGGGAATTCGTGGGGATCAGAGCACGCCGGCGCCGAGGTCGGCGGTCAGCGCGTTGCCGCGGAACAGGCCGAACAGCTCGCGGCCCATGCCGACGTGGTGCGAATGGTCGGGCAGGGTGACGCTGGGGCGCGCGGCGAATTCCGCCTCGTCGACCAGCACGTCGAGCGTGCCGTTGATCGCGTCGAGACGGATCAGGTCGCCGTCGCGCAGCTTGGCCAGCGCGCCGCCGGCCTCGGCCTCGGGGGTGACGTGGATCGCCGCCGGCACGCGGCCGGACGCGCCGGACATGCGCCCGTCGGTGAGCAGCGCGATGCGGTGGCCGCGGTCCTGCAGCACCGCCAGCGTCGGGGTGAGCTTGTGCAACTCCGGCATGCCGTTCGCCCGTGGCCCCTGGAAACGCACCACGGCGACGAAGTCGCGGTTGAGTTCGCCGCGCTCGAAGGCGCCGCGGATCTCATCCTGGTCGTTGAACACCACCGCCGGGGCCTCGATCACCATGCGGTCCTCGGGCACCGAGGACACCTTGATCACGCCGCGACCGAGGTTGCCGTCGAGCAGGCGCAGGCCGCCGTCGGGACGAAACGGCTCGCTGATCGCGCGCAGCACACCACGGTTGCCGCTTTCGCCCGACACTTTCTGCCAGGCCAGCTTGCCCATCGCATCGAGCACCGGCACCTGGGCGTAGCCGTCCAGGCCGGTGCCGTTGACGGTCTTCACGTCGGCATGCAGCAGGCCCCGCGAGAGCAGCTGGTCGATCAGGAAGGCCATGCCGCCAGCGTCGTGGAACTGGTTCACGTCGGCATAGCCGTTCGGGTACACGCGCGCCAGCAGCGGCACTACCGAGGAGAGCGCGTCGAAGTCTTCCCAGCGCAGCTCCACGCCGGCCGCCCGCGCCATCGCCACCAGGTGCAGCAGGTGGTTGGTGGAGCCGCCGGTGGCGTGCAGGCCGACCACGCCGTTGAGGATCGCCTTCTCGTCGATGATGTGACCGACCGGCAGGTAATGGTCGCCCAGCGCGGTCATCGCGGCGGCGCGGCGCACCGCCTCGGCGGTGAGCGCGTCGCGGAGCGGCGTGTCCGGCGCGACGAAGCTGGCGCCGGGCAGGTGCAGGCCCATGATCTCCATCAGCATCTGGTTGGAGTTGGCAGTGCCGTAGAAGGTGCAGGTGCCCGGCGCGTGGTAGGCGGCGGCCTCGGCTTCCAGCAGCTCCTCGCGGGTCGCCTTGCCCTCGGCGTAGGCCTGGCGCACCTTGGACTTGGCCTCGTTGGTGATGCCGCTGGGCATCGGGCCGGACGGCACGAACACGCCGGGCAGGTGGCCGAAGGCCAGCGCACCGATCAGCAGGCCCGGCACGATCTTGTCGCAGATGCCGAGGTACAGGCCGGCGTCGAACATGTCGTGCGACAGCGCCACCGCGGTGGCCATCGCGATCAGGTCGCGCGAGAACAGCGAAAGCTCCATGCCGGCGCGGCCCTGGGTGACGCCGTCGCACATCGCCGGCACGCCTCCGGCCACCTGCGCGGTGGCGCCGGCCTCGCGCGCGATGTGGCGGATCAGCTCCGGATAGCGCTCATACGGCTGGTGCGCCGAGAGCATGTCGTTGTAGGCGGTGACGATGCCGATGTTCGGCGAACGGCCGGCGCGCAGCGCGGCCTTGTCGTTCGCGCCACAGGCGGCGAAGCCGTGCGCGAGGTTGCCGCAGGAAAGATGCTGGCGGTGGGTGCCGTCGCCGCGGGCAGCCTCGATCTTGGCCAGATAGGCCGCGCGCGAGGCGCGGCTGCGCTCGCGCAGGCGGTCGGTGACTTCACGGAGGACGGGGTGCAGGGAACTCATGGCTTCACTCCTGGAACGGATGGCGGCACCACGCCTCGGCGGGCGCCGCGCGGTGCCTCACGGGCACCAGTAGACCGAAATGGGTACGCGGGTCTGCTCGAGCACCGCGCGCACCGGGTAATGGCGGCCCTCGGCCAGGCCCAGCTGGGCGTCGGCCAGCACGCGGCGCTTGGCGTCGCCCTCGATGTGCAGGAACAGCGCACGGGTATCGAGCAGGGCCGGCAGCGTGAACGTGATGCGCGGCTCGCCGGCGCCATCGGCGCGCATCGGGATCACCCGCGCGGCACCGGCCGGATCCAGTGCCTCGGCAAGGCGATCGCCGCCCGGGAAGAACGAGGCGGTGTGGCCGTCCGGGCCCATGCCGAGCACGACGACGTCGAACGGCAGCGCCAGCGCATCGACCTGCGCTTCCAGCGCGGCGAGGCCTTCCTCCGGCGTCGGCGTGTCCTGGTGCAGTGGCACGAAAGTGGCCGCGGCGGCGCGATCGGTCAGCAGCATCGCCTTGACCAGGCGGGCGTTCGAACGATCGCTGCTCTCCGGCACCCAGCGCTCGTCGACCAGGGTGACCTGCACCCGCGACCAGTCCAGCTCCGCGTGCGAGAGGTGTTCGAAGAAATGCTTCGGCGTGCTGCCGCCGGACACCGCGATCACCGCGCGGCCACGGGCGGCAAGAGCCTCGCGCAGCAGGTCGGCGACGCGATCGGCGAGGGAGGCGGCGAGCGCCTGGCAGTCGGTGAAACTGTGGGTAGAAACGTTCAGCATGTCGATCCGTGGGGCAGCAGGGGCAGTGCGGCGAAGCTCACTCGCCGCCGTCGTTCCAGGTGCGGCCGTCGCGCTCGATCAGCGCGACCGAGGCGCTCGGCCCCCAGGTGCCGGCGGTGTACGGCTTGGGCGACTCGCCACTGCATGCCCACGCATCGAGGATCGGGTCGGCCCACAGCCAGGCGGCCTCGACCTCGTCGCGGCGCATGAACAACGTGGGGTTGCCGCGCACCACGTCGAGCAGCAGGCGCTCGTAGGCATCGGGCTGCGACACGCCGAAGGCCTCGGCGAAGCTCATGTCCAGCGGCACGTGGCGCAGGCGCAGTCCACCCGGGCCCGGATGCTTGATGGTCAGCCACAGCTTCACGCCCTCGTCCGGCTGCAGGCGCAGCACCAGGCGGTTGTTGGCGATGGCGCCGGCGGAAGCGTCGAAGATCGAATGCGGCACCGACTTGAACGCCACCACGATCTCGGACACGCGCTCGGGCAGGCGCTTGCCGGTGCGCAGGTAGAACGGCACGCCGGCCCAGCGCCAGTTGGCGATCTCGGTCTTCAGCGCGACGAAGGTCTCGGTGTCGCTCTTGCCGCCCAGCTCCTCGAGGTAGCCGGGCACGCCCTGGCCCTCGGCCGCACCGGCGCGGTACTGGCCGCGCACGGTGAGGTGGGCGGCGTTGGAGGCGTCGATCGGCTTGAGCGAGCGCAGCACCTTGAGCTTCTCGTCGCGCACCGCGTCGGGCGACAGTGAGGCGGGCGGCTCCATCGCCACCATGCAGACCAGCTGCAGGATGTGGTTCTGCACCATGTCGCGCAGCGCGCCGGCGCGGTCGTAGTAGGCGGCGCGGTTGCCCACGCCCAGCGTCTCGGCCACGGTGATCTGCACGTGGTCGATGTGCTCGGCGTTCCACAGCGGCTCGAACAGCGCGTTGCCGAAGCGCAGCGCCAGCAGGTTCTGCACCGTCTCCTTGCCGAGGTAGTGGTCGATCCGGTAGGTCTGCGACTCGTTGAACACACGGCCGACCGCGTCGTTGATCTGGTTGGCGCTCTCAAGGTCGCGGCCGATCGGCTTCTCCAGCACCACGCGCGAGGCGCCCTCGTTGAGGCGGTGGTCGCCGAGGCGGGTGCAGATGTCGATGAACAGGTCCGGCGAGGTGGACAGGTAGAACACCCGCACGTTGTCCGGACGCTCGGCCATCAGCGCGGCGAAGTCGTCCCAGCCGGCGTCCTTGCGCGCGTCGAGCGAGCGGTAGAACACCTGCTCGAGGAACGCGTCGACCTTGTCCGCCTTCGGGCCCTCGGCGTTCAGCGCCTTGCGCATCTGCTCGCGATAGCCGGCATCGTCGGTGGCCTCGCGGGCGATGCCGATGATGCGGCTGTGTTCCGGGATCTGGCCGTCGACGAAGCGATGGAACATCGCCGGCAGCAGCTTGCGCGCCGCCAGGTCGCCAGTACCGCCGAAGATCACCAGATCGAAGGGTTGCACCTGCGGGTTGGGGGAGCTCACTGCGGACACCTCGCGCACTTCGGTTGCTTGGCAGAACGGCCGCGGCAGTCGCGCGACCCATCGGAAAGACCCTGATCGTACCAGTGTCATACCAGCGCCTACCAGCGTCGGCACCTGACCGGGCCGCTTCCAGAGCATGTATTCGTTTGCAGATGTAACCATCTGAAGTCCGGACCACGAGAACTTCCGGAACTGGCATGTCCGGACATGCCCGTCTTGCAGCCATTGGTTCGAAATTGGTATTGTCGCGGTATGGAGACCACTCTCGCCAAAGAATACCGCCGGCTCTGCCGCGACCCGGCCTCGCACCAACCGCTGGCCTACCTGCGGTTGCGCCGGGCGATCCGCAACGTGATCGAGCAGCGCGACATCGAGCCCGGCCACGCGCTGCCCAGCGAACGCGACCTGGCCCGCGCGCTGGCGCTGTCGCGGGTGACCGTGCGCAAGGCCATCGCCGGCCTGGTCGAAGAAGGTCTGCTGACCCAGCGGCACGGCGCCGGCACTTTCGTGGCCGAACGCATCATCAAGCCGATGTCGCGACTGACCAGCTTCACCGAGGACCTGCGCGCGCGCGGCCTCAACCCGCGCTCGGAGTTCTTCGAACGCGGCATCGGCGAGGTGACGCCGGAGGAGTCGATGGCGATGAACCTCTCGCCCGGCGCCGCCGTGGTGCGCCTGCACCGCGTGCGCTACGCCGGCGAGGAGCCGCTGGCGATCGAGCGCAGCGTGGTACCGGCGAACCTGCTGCCGGATCCCGCGCTGGTCGACGACTCGCTCTACGAGGCGCTGGAAAAGCGCGGCTGCCGTCCGCGCCGCGCGCTGCAGCGGCTGCGCGCCGTGCTGCTCAGCGCCCAGCACGCGCGCCTGCTGCACGTGCCGACCAACAGCGCCGGCCTGGCCATCGAGCGCCGCAGCTTCCTTGAAGACGGCCGCGTGGTCGAGTTCACCAGCTCCTGGTACCGCGGCGACATCTACGACTTCGTCGCCGAGCTGCACACCGATTGATCGGTTCCGCCCGGCGGGGCGTGCAGCCACTACTATCGACGGATGAACAACGCATCTTTCGCCCCGGACATCGAGAGCCTGCGGCAGCAGGCCACCGCGCTTCGCGAGAGCGGCCGCCTGGAGGCCGCACTGGACACGCTCGATGCGATCATTTCGCGCTCACCCGGCGACACGCAGGCGCTGATCGAGGTCGCCGACATCCTGTTCCAGCAGGGGCACTTCCAGGCATCCAGCCGACCGTTGCTCTTCGCCGCCGGCAGGCTTCCGCGCAACGCACCGTTGATCCTCGCGCTGGTCGAGCACCTGATCGCCCGCGGCGAGATACTGGCCGCACGCGCCTGCCTGGCGCTGCTTGACCAGGCGCCCGACGCGCCGCCGGAGGTCCTGGTCGCGCAGGCGCAGCTGCGGTTTGCCCTGGGCGAGATCGAGCCGGCCCTCATGCTGGTCTCGCGGGCCATCGAAGCGGGCGCGGATGCGATGGAGGATCTCCACCTCCATGCCATGCTGCTGCAGTTCAGTGGTCGCATCGACGAGGCGACGGCCGTGCTGGAGCGCTGCCTCGACCGGTGGCCGACATTCGGCGACGCCGCGATGGTGCTGGTCAACCTGCGCAGACAGAAGCCGGAAGACCATCGGCTGGAATGGCTGGACACGCAGCTGGCGCAGCTGCCGGCCGAGGCGACCGCGGACGCCGAGCAGAGCTTCGTGCGCGCGGAATTCGAATACGCCCGCTTCAAGACTCTCGACGACCTCGGGCGGCACGACGAAGCCTGGGAGGCGCTGGCGCGCTGCAATGCGCGCATGGCGAAGCTCAACGCCTACGACGCCGAGACCGAGGAGGCTATCGTCTCGGCACTTGCGGGCATCACCCCGGCATCGCCCGAGATCGAACCGGTCGCGCACGGCAACGGCCCGACTCCCATTTTCATCGTGGGCCTTCCCCGGTCCGGCACCACCCTGCTCGACCGCATGCTTTCCAGCCATTCCCAGGTGAGTTCCGCGGGCGAGATCATCGAGTTCTGGCGGCAACTCCACTGGGTCGCCGACGTCGTTCCCTCGAAATCCGCGGGACTGCTCAAGGTGATCGGGAAAGCCGACCGCATCGACTATCGGCTTCTCGGTCAGCGCTACCTCAACCAGACCCGGTGGCGCGCCGGCGGCCGGGCGTTCTACATCGACAAGCTGCCGGCGAACATCCAGATGGTCGGGTTCATCCGGCGCGCGCTTCCGCATGCGCCGATCCTGCACATGGTGCGCGACCCGATGGATACCTGCTTCTCGAACTTCAAGGCGATGTTCGGAAACGTGTCCGCCTACAGCTATGACCTGTCCGCGCTGGGCCACCACTACGGCCAGTACGCCAGGCTGGTGCGGCATTGGCATGACGCCATGCCCGGAGCCATGCTCGACGTGTCCTACAGCGCCCTGGTGCAGGATCCGGCAGCAACCCTGCAGGCGGTGCTCGGCCACTGCGGTCTCGCCATCGAGGACGCTTGCCTCAATCCCGAGCGCAACGCATCGCCAGTCGCCACGCCAAGCAGCCCGCAGGTTCGCGAATCGATCCATCGGCGCGGAATCGGCCAGTGGCGTACGTACGAACGGCAATTGGTACCGCTCCGGCTCGCGCTCGAAGCGCACGGCATCGCCCTCTGACCTGAGCCTTGCGCACGCTCGTCGCCAGCGGCGACGACATCGCCTCCTTCCGGCAATGCCAAAAAAAACCACCGGCCTTTCGGCCGGTGGTTTCGTTCTACTTTGCTACGAGAGGTGACGGCGATCAGTAGTCGTAGGACACCGACAGACGCACCATGCGCGGGGCTTCGTAGAAGGTCGGCATCATGAAGGTGTTGCTGATGTAGCCCACGTCTGCGTCCTGGGTGATGTCCACCTGGGTCGCCTTCTGCTCGTTGAACACGTTGAAGATGTCCAGGTTGAACGCGAGCTTCTTGTCCGCGAATTCCGGCGTGTAGTGCACGCCGAGGTTGAGCGGCTTGGTCCAAGGCGTGTGCTTGTAGCCCGGATGCACGATCTTGCCGGCGCACCAGTGGTAGTTCGGGCCATAGCCAACCGGGTCGCCGTCGCCGTTCGGACCGTAGTAGCCCAGGCACTCCAGCGGCACGCCCGACTGCGCCAGCAGCGTACCGGACACCAGCCATTCCGGCGTGATCTGGTAGGCGCCGCGGATGCGGATCGAGTGCTTGCGGATGTTGAACAGCTCGCCGTTCTGGCCTTCCATCAGCTGCCAGGCATCCCAGTCTTCGGTCTTGGACACGTCGGACTGACCGAAGTCGGAGCGCACCTGACCCTCGGTGTTGCCGAAGCCACGGCTCCAGGTGTAATCGATGCGCGCCTGCCACTTGCCGTCGAACGGATGCTCCAGGTACAGGTTGACCGAGCCGACCTTGCGCTTCACACCCTGGGTGAAGCCCCAATCCGAGCGGCTCATCGGGACGATCACGTCGCTCGCACCGCTGCCGGCGTTGGCCCTAACCAGCATGGTGTTGGTCTTGCCGGGGTTGATCAGGCGGCAGTAGGCCGGGCCGTAGATCGAATCCGAGTAATTGTTCGGATCCAAACCCAGCTTGGTCATCTTCGCCGCGATCTGGCCCGGCGAGCACTCGTCGTCGATCGCCTGCTTCAGGTCGCGCCACATGGCCTTGGCGCCGTAGGTCCACTTGTCGTTCAGCTGCTTGTCGAAGCCGGCGATGAACTCGTCCATGTACTCCGGCGCCAGGTTCCGCGCGGTGACCTGCTGCGGATCCTTCGGCTTACCGAACTCGCCGTCAGGCGACACCAGTCCACCGACCGGGGCCAGGCCCTGCGGAATGCCGTTGGCATCGACACTGGTGTAGGTGTAGGTCTGCCAGGTGTAGGTCGAGATATTCGCTGCACGCTCCGCCGCGTTGTCCGGCAGCGCGAGGTAGTAGCGACCAATGTTGCCGTAGATCTTGAACGAGGAATCGCCGTTGACGTCCCAGCTGGCGCCGATACGCGGCTCCCACTGGTTCTTCTCGTCGACGAAGGGCTTGCCTTGGTCGTTGTAGTTGGTGAAGTGGTCGTTGCGCAGGCCGATGTTCAGCAGCAGGTTCGACGTGACCTGCCAGTTGTCCTGCAGGTAGAAGGCCTTCTGCGCCATCGACATGCTGGTCTCCCAGCCGATGGTGTACTTGCGCACCGTACCGTTCGCGCGATAGCCCCAGAAATAGTCGATGCTGGGGTTGAACGGGTTGGTCTGCGACGGGCCCTGGTTCTTGGCCTGGTAGTACATGTTGTCGATACCGACCGCCAGGTCGTGATCACCCAGGCGGTAGTCGAAGTCGACGCGCAGGCCATGGGTGCCGTTGGAGGCACTGTTCGAATACCAGCGACGGTTGGTCTGGTCGTTCGAGATGCCGCCCGCGGGGAGCTTGGACGGCGTGATGACGGTCACGCCGGAGATGTACGGCAGCGGGCTGCGGTTGCCGTAGCTGGTCGGATCCTGGAACTTGGCCTTGCCGTACAGGATGCTCAGCGTGGCGTTGTCGGAGATGTAGCTGGTGAAGTGCCCGATGTAGAACTGGGCATTGTCCTTGGACACGTTGTTGCCGGCGACGTAGGAGCCGCTCTTGAACGTGTTGTAGTTGTACGTGTAGAACGAACCGTTGCCGCTGCTGTCGTTGTTCTTCAGGGCGGTCAGTTCAAGGACGTTGTTGTCGGTGATGTTCCAGTCCAACTTGCCGTAGAACTTGGTCTTCTTGTCGGTGTTGTAAGCCACCGTGGGCGTTGCCACGGCAGTGGTACCGACGTCGGTCGACTGCGTCTTGCTCGTCTCGGCAGCGACGAACATGTACAGCTTGTCCTTGATCAGCGGACCGCCGACGTAAGCCGAGTAGATCGTCTGCCACTGCTTGTTGTCACCGCGGTACTGGTAGATCGTGCCCGGCAGCGAGGGGTTGGCGATCGTGTACGTGGTGGTACCCGCGGGGCCCGGAATGGTGGGATGCGGATAGTAGGTGCTCTTCGGGTTGCCCTCGAAGTAGCGGGGCTCCCACACGACCTGGGCACCGAAGTGCCACTCGTTGGTGCCGCGCTTGCCGATCTGGTTGATCACGCCGCCATCGGAGCGGCCATACTTGGCGCTGTAGCCGCCGGTGATCGTTTCCTGCTGGTCGATCGCGCCGTAGGGCAGCTGGAAGCCGCCGATGTTCTTGTACGGCTCGCCGGTGGTGTAGCCGTTCACGTAGTAAGCGTTCTCGGACACGCTCGAACCGCCGAAGGCGACCGCATTGCCGAAGTAGCTGCTGCCCGGGGCCGTATTCGGCGCCAGCAGGGCGATCGATTCGGCGTTGCGGGACACCGGCAGCTTCTGCAGGTCGGCCGCGGTGATCACCGTGCTCGAGTTGACGCTACTGACGTCGATGGCCGGCAGGGCGTTGCCGGTGACGGTCACGGCGGAGAGGTTGGTGGCACTGGTGTCGAAGTTCACCGCGCTGCCGGCGTTGGGCGCGATGCTCACGCCGTTGCGCGTGTCGACCACCGAACCGTCCTTCTTGAGGGTCACGGTGTAGGTGCCGACCGGCAGGCTGGAGACGCGATAGCGGCCGGAGCTGTCGACCGTGACGTCGCGGCTCAGACCGGTGGCGGCGGACGTGACGCTGACCGTGTCGCCAGGAGCCGCCTGGCCGAAGATGCTGCCCGTGGTGCTCTGCGCGTTGGCGACACCAGCGGCTCCAACGAGCCCCATCGCCAGAGCGATCACCAGAGCGTTGCGACGCGGCTGCGAGCCGCGCGTAAACAGACGCTTACTCATAAAATTTCTCCCCAAGTGGACCCTTGCGGGTTCAGAAAAACAATCAAGACAAGCCCAGCGAATCATCCCCATTTGCTGCTCTTGCTGTCGGAGCATCTCTCCTGCCCCGAGAACTGCCCATCACCATCATGTCCTGATCGAGACCACCCGCAATGGGGGTGACAAGCCAGAAGCTAGGCGGTTGAACGCTATCGTCACCCCTAACAGGCAGTCAACTTTTTCTTAGCAAATTCGTAAGAACTTACGCATGAGGGACGCCACGATCGGCTCTCCTCGTCCAGGAGGCTCTCTCGCCTCGGAATATCTGTTCCCCCGCGAGATCTGTCATGGGGCGCGTCGCAGCTTCGACCCCGCACATCCTCCCGGGATCGGACAGGAGGATGAAATCCGGTTGTCCGCGTGGCCAGATCGGGCGCCCCGGCTTGCCCGCCGGGGAGCCGGCAGCACGGCGAGGGGGAGCGCAGTGGCGTGGCGGGCAAAAAGAGGGCCGCCCAACCATCGGGCGGCCCTCTTTTGGTTCTTCGGCCGCGGAGAACATCCGCCGCGGCCCGGCTTCTCGATTTAGAGCGAGAAGTCGTAACGGGCGGTCAGACGGAACGACCGCGGTGCGTCGTAGCTGATGACCTGGTAACGGTTCGACGCGACAACGCCCTGGCCACCCAGCTCGCCACGCTCTTCCACGTTCTGCGCCACCTGCTTGTCCAGCACGTTGAACACATCGAGCTGGATCTGCAGGCCCGGCGCCCACCGCGGCAGGTACGCCGCGTTGAGGCTCAGCTGGACGTCGGTCGGGAGACGACCCACGCTGCCACGCGGCACCGGCTTGCCATCGCAATAATGGTAGTAACGGCCATAGTCCAGGTAGTTGTAGAAGAAGTCGCTGCCGTCAGGGTTGTAGCCCAGGCAGCTCTTCGGGCGGCCGGTGCGGGCGATCAGCGTGCCGCCGAAGCGCCACTCGGGCGTGTACTGGAAGTAGCCATAGGCCTTCAGTACGTGGCGGCGATCGTTCGGCAGGTTGCCGCCGCCGTACGCCATCAGCTCCTTGTGGTCGAACAGCACGGTCTGCGACACGTCCTGCTGGCCGATGTCGGAGTCGAGCTGACCCTCGGCGTTACCGAAGTTGTGGGACAGCGTGTAGTCGACGCGACCGAACCACTTGCCGTCGAACGGATGCTCCAGGAAGAGATCCAGCCCGATGTAGCGGCGCTTGAGATACATGCCGGTGTTTTCCTTGGTGAAAGGAATCGGCACGAGGTCGGTGCTTCCCGCGGCATCGGGAATGTCGATCAGGAGCGTGTTGTTCTCGCCCGGATTGAACAGGCGGCAGTCTGGCGAATAGTTGTAGTTCGGATCCACCGCGATGTTGTGCGCCGCCATGTACTCGAGCACGGGGCGGTTGTCGCAGATATCGTCGATGGCCGACTTCAGGTCGCGGTACTGCAGGCGCGCACCCCAGTTCCACCGCTCGCCCAGCGCCTGCTGCATGCCGACGATGAACTCGTCCTGGTAGTGCGACTTCAGGTTGGCGGCAGCCACCGTGCGGGGATCGGGCGCCTGGCCGAACTCGTTGTTCGAGGAGTACGGGCCGTTGCCGAGCGGAGCCGTACCGGTCGGCGCGCCCGTGGCCGGGTCGACACCGGTGTAGGTGAAGTACTCGGTGGTGAAGGTGGAGCCCGATGCCCCGCGCACCGCCACGTTGTTCGGCAGGGCCAGGAAGTAGCGGCCCGCATTGGCGTAGATCTTCAGCGACGAATCACCGTTCACGTCCCAGCTAGCACCCAGGCGCGGCGCCCACTGGTTGTTCTGGCTGACGTACTCGATGCCGTCGGAGTTGTAGTTCTTGAAGCTGTCGTTGCGCAGGCCGATCGACACCAGCCAGCGATCCGAGACCTGCCAGCGATCCTGGATGTAGTAGGCCTTCTGCTTGACCTTGAACGTACCGCCGTTGGTGTAGATCTGCTTGAAGACGTAGTCGCTGTTCGGCGCCGTGGTCAGGCCGCCGCTGTTCGGAATGTCGCCGCCGTCCGTGTGCGCGTAGAACCACCCGTAGCCAGGACCGGAAACCGTGGTACCGGCGCGGGACTCGGCGTTGGCCACGTCGATACCGCCGCTGAGGTCGTGATCGCCCAGGTGCCACTCGAGGTCGACGCGATAACCGTTGGTCTTGTCGTAGGCATCCGGGTCGTTGAGGTTGTAGTACGGCTGGTTGCCGTTGATGACCTGGTCCGCCGGGATACCGACGCGGTTGTCCTGCACATACACCTGGCTCGGGTCATAGCCGAACGGCGCCGAGTAGTGGATCACGTTCTGGCGGCCGTACTGCGCGCTCAGGGTGAGGTTGTCGGTCAGGTAGCTGGTGTACTTGCCGATGTAGGTCTCGCCGCCATCCTTGTAGCGATAGCCACCCACCTTGTCGGTGCCGTGGGTGCGATCGGTGAAGTTGTACGAATACAGGGAATTCGTGCGCTCGGTCTTGTCCGAGATGCCGGTGAACTCGAGGATGTTCGAATCGTTGATGTTCCAGTCGATCTTGGTCAGCCAACGCGGCTGCTTGTAGGCGTCGCGGCTGTAGGCGGTGGCCGGGTTGGCCGACTCGATGCCATTGGAGGCACGGTTGTCCTTCTCGAACTCGGCGGTCGCATAGATGAACAGGCGATCCTTGATCAGCGGACCGCCGGCGTACAGGCCGTACGTGAACGGGTTGGACACGTAGCTGCTGTAGTCGCGGTACAGCGTGCCGTCGGTCTTGTAGCCCGGACCGATCGGACGATAGATGTCCTTGCGGCTGGCGCGGAGGCTTTCCGGCTCCCAGGTCACCAGGCCGCCGAGCTTCCATTCGTTGGTGCCCGACTTGGTGACGACGTTGATCACGCCGCCGGTCGAACGACCGTAGCGCGCGCTGTAACCGCCGGTGATCACCTCCTCGGAAGCGATCGCGTCGAACGGCAGCGTGGTCGCACCGATGTTGGTCAGCGAATTGGTGACCGGATAGCCATTGATGAAGTAGGCGTTCTCCGAAGCGGCGGAGCCACCGAACGACACAGAGTTGCCGTAACGGGAGTCGGCCGGCAGCACCGAGGGCGCCAGGATGGCCGCCTGGGTCACGTCGCGAGCGACCGGAACCTGGTTGAGCACGGTGGACGAGAGGCTCACGCTGGTGTCGACCGAACTCACGTCGATCGCCGGCAGCGCATTTGCGGAGACCGTGACTGCACTCAGATTCTGCGCAGTGAAATCGACTTCGGTACCGCCGACACCGACCTGGACGTTCTCACGAGACGATGCCACCGAACCGTCCCGCACGACGCTGACGGTATAGGTGCCCAACGGCAGCTCAGACGCCTGGTACCGGCCGGAAGACCCGACGGTGATGGTACGAGTCAAGCCCGTGTCCTGACTCTTGATGGTGATCTGGCTGCCCGCGTCGGCGTTGCCGAAGATCGTGCCCGCGGAACGCGACTGCGCCAGCGCAGTGCCGGTGAAGCTCATGCCAAGCGCGACAGCGAGAGCCGTACGGCGCCAGCGCTGTGCGGCAAGGTGCTTGTTCGTACTCATCAGTTCGTTACTCCCCAAAACGCCCAGAGGGCATACGTAAGAATTTGCGATGCGCTGCGCGCAATCCCCCGCCGGCTTTCCCCGGACGTGCTGTCCTGCCGGCATAGGTGGAGGGGACAGGGTCTTTCGCAGCAGGCACACACTGCGACGCCGCACGTTCTTACGTCAACATAAAACCACCGTTAAGTCGCAAAAAAGTGCGAATTTCCGGAGATTGGCCACAATGGGAGCACCAAAATGGTCTTTTGCGGTCGCTTGTTCTCTTCGAGAAACAATCTTCTTGTGAGCGTCCCTTCACACCATATATAGTGGTCGGCGTTTCGGGTGTCCCCTACGGCTAGTCCGGGGGATGAAACGGGAAGCCGGTGCGTCGCGTGTCCACGCGCAACCAAGCCGGCGCTGCCCCCGCAACGGTAGGCGGGTGATCCGCCGGACGAAGGCAAGACCACTGTGCTCAGGCATGGGAAGGTGTCGTCCGGTACATGCATCGAACGCATGTCACCCGCGAGCCCGGAGACCGGCCCGATTCACTGTCCTGGCGGCTCGCGGTGGGCGAGGCTGCGGTTTCGTGCGCGGCCTTCTTGCCACGCACGCGTCGCTGCCCGTTCCTGCCTGCCGCCAGCTCATTCCTCTTCGAGCCGTGCGCGGGTGCACGGCAAAGGGCAGACCTCATGAATCGGACCATTCTCGCGGCGGCGCTGATCGCCATCCTTGCTGCAACCCAGGCGGCCGCGGCACCGGCAGATACCGGCCAGTCACTCGACCCGGTGATCGTCACAGCCACACGCACGGCAATCACCGTGGACGACGCACTCTCCTCGGTGACCGTGATCACCGGGGACGACATCGACCGCCTGCAGCCGGTATCGCTGGTGGACCTGCTGACCGGCCTGCCCGGCGTGACCCTCACCCAGGCCGGCGGCATGGGCGAACAGACCTCGCTGTTCCTGCGCGGTACCAACTCCTCGCACACCCTGCTGCTGGTCGACGGCGTGCGCGTGGGCACCGTGAGCGCCGGCCTGCCGGCGTTCGAGCAGATCCCGGTGGAGCAGATCGAGCGGATCGAGATCGTGCGCGGGCCGCGCTCGAGCCTGTACGGCGCCGACGCGATCGGCGGCGTGATCCAGATCTTCACCCGCCACGGCCATGCCGGCGAGGGGCTGGTGCCGTCGCTGAGCGTGACCACCGGCAGCCGGCATACCGTGGGCGGCCAGTTCGGCCTCTCCGGCGGCAGCCAGCACGCCTGGTACAACCTCAGCCTGGGCGGGGAATACACCCACGGCATCAACGCCTGCCGCGTCGGCGCCGGCACCGTGTTCGCGGGCTGCTTCGCCAACGAGCCGGACACCGACGGCTACCGCAACTACAACGCGCTGGCCAACGCCGGCTACCGCTGGGACGGCGGCACCGAGCTGGCCGCCACGTACCTGCGCAGCCGCAACTTCGTCTATTTCGACGGCGCGCCCTACGGCAACCAGGCGCTGAACCAGCAGCAGGTTGCCGGCGCGCGACTGTCGTTCCGGCCCCTGCCGTTCTGGCAGGTCACGCTGGGTGCTGGACAGAACCTGGACAAGGCCACCACCTACAACGACGGTACCTACGTCCGCTATTCGGACTCGCGCCGCAACCAGGCCTCTTGGCAGAACGACTTCACGCTGGCCGACGACCAGTTGCTGACCCTGGGTACCGACTACCAGCTGGAGCACCTGTCCAGCGACACCGGCTACCTCGGCAACCGCCGCCAGGACACCGGCGTGTTCGCGCAGTACCAGGCGACGTTCGGCCGCAACGAGTTCCAGGCCTCGGCGCGGCACGACCACAACGGCCAGTTCGGCAACCACGACACCGGCGCGCTGGCCTGGGGCTACCGGCTCGACCGTGGCCTGCGCCTGTCGGCCAGCTATGGCAGCGCCTTCCATGCGCCGACCTTCAACGACCTGTACTACCCCTACGGCAGCGGCAATCCGGACCTGAAGCCGGAAACCTCGCGCAGTGTCGAACTGGGCCTGGCGCAGCAGGGCGAAGGCTGGAACTGGGCACTGAACGCGTACCAGACCCGCATCAACCAGCTGATCACGCTGGATGCGAACTACTACCCCCGCAACCTCAGCCGCGCCCGCATCCGCGGCCTGGAAGGCCAGCTCGGACTGACCGTGGCGGGCTGGCGCTGGCAGGGCTACCTGACCCTGCAGCAACCGCGCAACGACGACGGTGGAGCCAACAATGGCCACTGGCTGCCGCGCCGCCCGGAACGCACCGCACGGATCGACGTCGACCGGCACTTCGGCACGTTCTCCGTGGGCGCCACCTTCAACGCGGCCGGCGCACGCTACGACGACCTGGCCAACGTGCATCGCCTCGGTGGCTATGCCACCACCGACCTGCGCGCCAGCGTGGCGTTCGCGCCGCACTGGGAACTGGAAGGGCGGTTGGCGAACGCGTTCGACCGTCGCTACGAGACGATCTACTACTTCAACCAGCCCGGCCGCAGCTGGTACCTCACGCTGCGCTACCGCCCGACGGGCGGCTGACTCGCCGCTGCACGGGGGTACCTCGCCCCCGTGCCTTCCGGCATGGTGGGGACTTCAGGCACATACACTATGCGGGGCATGCGGGCATAAAGCGCGCATGCCTGTCACCCTGAACCCTGCGGCCCTCACCGTGCCCGTGGCGCCTTGCCGGCGTGCCGGTCGGTCGCACCGTCCGCAGGCCACGGAAGCGCCATGAACATTTTCGCTCCACTGATCCGCCGCCCCGTCGGCACCTCCTTGCTGGCCGCCGGCCTGGTGCTGGCTGGCATCTGCGCCTATCTGCTGCTGGGTGTGGCCGCGTTGCCGTCACTGGAATTCCCCGGCGTGTACGTGGTCGCGCAGCAGCCTGGCGCCAGCGCGCAGACCATGGCCAGCACCGTGCTGGCGCCACTGGAGCGCCATCTCGGGCGCATCCCCGGCGTGGACGAGATGTACGGCAACGCCAGCGAGGGCTCGGCCTCGGTGATGGTGCGTTTCACCTTCGACCGCACCGCCGACAAGGCTGCGCGCGACGTGCAGGCGGCGATCAACGCCGCCGCTCCGGACCTGCCCTCGGGCATGCCCTCGCCACCGCAGTACTTCAAGTTCGACACCTCGCAGATCCCGATCCTGTTCATCACGCTGACCTCGACCGGACTGCCGCAGGACAAGCTGTTCGACCTGGCCGACACCCTACTCAACCCGGCGATCGCGCAGATTCCCGGCGTCGCCCAGGTGCAGGTGTTCGGCGGTACCCCGCACGCAGTGCGGGTGGAACTGGACAACGCCGCGCTGGCAGCCAAGGGACTCACCCCGACCGACGTCAGCAACGCGCTGCGCGCAGCCAACGTGACGTCGCCGCAAGGCACGCTGAGCAACGGCGTAACCCAGATGACGGTGCTCGCCAACGACGCCCTGCACGAGCCGGAGGAGTTCGCCCGCCTGCTGGTTGCCAGCAAGAACGGCACGGCGGTGCGGCTGTCCGACGTCGCCAAGGTCTACGGCGGCCAGCAGGACAAGTACCAGGGCGCGTGGTTCAACGGTCGGGACACGGTCGGCCTGCAGATCACCAAGCGACCCGAAGCCAACGCCGTCGCGACGGTGGAGGCGATCCGCGCCAAGCTGCCGCAGCTGGAGGCCTCGCTGCCGGCGAACATCACCGTGACACCGGTGTTCGACCTGACCCAGACCACCAAGTCGGCGCTGCACGAGGTGGAGACCGCACTGCTGATCTCCATCGCGATGGTGGCGCTGGTGATGCTGGTGTTCCTGCGCCGGTTGCGTCCGACCCTCATCGCCATGCTCAGCGTGCCGCTGTCGCTGGCCGGTGCCTTCGTCGCGATGTGGGCACTGGATTACACGCTCAATACGCTGTCGCTGGTCGCACTGGTGCTGTGCATCGGCTTCGTGGTCGACGACGCGATCGTGGTGATCGAGAACATCGTGCGCCACATGGAAAAGGGCGACGCACCGCTGGAGGCGTCGCTCAAGGGTGTGCGCGAGATCGGCTTCACTGTCATCTCGATCACCCTGTCCCTGGTAGCGGTGTTCGCACCGCTGCTGTTCGGCAACAACATGCTGGTGGTGCTGCTGCGTGAGTTCTCGGTGACGCTGACCGCGGCGGTGGTGATCTCGGCGGTGGTCTCGCTCACCCTGACGCCGGCGCTGTGCGGCCGCCTGCTCAAGCACGAGAACGAGCACGAACGCTCGCCTGGTCGGCTCGAACAGGCCGTCGCCCGCTTCGACCGTGCCCTGCTGCGCGTGTACGAGCGCGCACTGGACTGGGCCATGCATCACCGCCACCTGATGCGCTGGCAGCCGCTGCTGCTGATCTTCCTCACCTTCGCGCTCGGCTTCGCGGTGGTGAAGACCGCCGGCGGCACCTTCATGCCGGACGAGGACACCGGCCAGCTGCAGGTGTTCATCAGCGCCGACACCAATATCTCGCCGGCGCTGCTGACCCAGCGCGCGCGCGAGGTCAGCGAGATCATGCGCAAGGATCCGGCGGTGCTGGACCAGCTCACCATGCTCGGCGGCAACGGCTTCGGCGGCGCGGTGGGCAATTCGGCGCAGATGTTCGTCGACCTCAAGCCGCTCGGTGATGGCCCGGGGATGCGCAAGGAAGGCATCAAGACGGTGATCGAGCGCCTCTCCAAGCAGTACAACGCGCTGCCCAACGTGCAGGTGTCGCTCAGCGCCGCACAGTTCCTCGGCGGCGGTGGCAGCGGCGGCAACGGCGGCCAGTACGAGTTCCAGCTGATCAGCGACAGCGGCGCCGACCTGCAGCCGTGGGCGCTGAAGATGGTCCGCTACATGCGCACGGTGAAGGACTTCCAGGACGTCAGCAGCGAGTTCGACCAGACCGGCAAGCAGCAGCTGATCAAGATCGACCGCGAAGCAGCAGGTCGCCTGCATGTGGGCGTGGGCACCATCGACTCGGCGCTGTACAACGCGTTCGGCCAGAACCAGGTGTCGGTGATCTACTCGGACATCAACCAGTACCGGGTGATCCTCACCTCGGACTCGGCCGAGGACCTCAGCCCGCAGGCACTGCTGAACATCCACGTGCGCAGCACGCTGGGCCAGATGATTCCGCTGTCGGCGCTTGCGACGATCCAGCCCACGGTCAGCCCGATGCGCATCCGCCACCACAACCAGCTGCAGGCGGCGACGATCAGCTACAACCTGGCCAAGGGCGTGACCCAGGACCGCGGCATCGCGCTGGTCAACCAGGCGGCGTTCGCCGCGCACCTGCCCGATGGCATCCGGGTCGAGTTCACCGGCAACAACCAGCGCCTGCAGCAGGCGCAGAACAACGGCATGATCCTGCTGCTCGCCTCGATCGTGGCGATGTACATCGTGCTGGGCATCCTCTACGAGAGCCTCGGACACCCGCTGACCATCCTGTCGACGCTGCCCGCCGCCGGCATGGGTGCCTTCCTGGCGATGCTGGTGACGCAGACCCAGCTCTCGCTGATGGCGATCATCGCGATCCTGATGCTGATCGGCATCGTGAAGAAGAACGCGATCCTGATGGTGGACTTCGCCCTGGTCGGGGAGCGCGAGCACGGGCTCAGCCCGCCGGAGGCGATCCGTGAGGCCGCGCTGGTGCGCTTCCGCCCGATCACCATGACCACCCTGGTCGCACTGGGTGCGGCGCTGCCACTGGCGATCGGCTTCGGCATCGGCTCGGAGATGCGCCAGCCGCTGGGCATCGCCATCGTCGGCGGCCTGCTGGTGTCGCAGTTGCTGACCCTGCTCAGCACCCCGGCGATCTACCTGTTCGACCACGACCGGCTGGCCCGCCATGCACAGGGCCTGATGCCGAACCGGCTCAGGTGGTGGGCGATCGGCAGCATCGTGCTGGGATCGCTGCAGGTGGTCGGTGGCGTACTGGTGCTGCTGATCCCGAAACTGGCCGAGAAGATGGCCGGCAAGGGACCGGTGGTGGCGGTTGCGCTGATGGTGCTCGGCGCCGTGCTGCTCACGTTCGGCATCCGCGTACTCAAGCACAAGCGGCGCGCCCGCTTCGTCCTGTTCGGTGTTTACGCGGTGCTGCTCGGTCTGCCGGCACTGGGTCAGCTGGTCGCACTGATTACCGCGGCCCCGGGCAAACCGGGCGGCAATCCGGTCCTCCTCGTACTGCTGCTGGGGCTGCTCGCGGCCTTCGTCTGGGCGACCTTCGGTGCCCGCACCAAGGCCTACTTCGGCGAACCGCCACAGGGCCGGCTGGGACGCTGGCTGGGCCGGTTCCAGCGACCGGGGCTGCCCAAGCCCAGCCCCTGAACCCGCAGGTGCCCGGTGGCGAGTGGCCCGAAAGTCACGCCACCGGCGCACCCGCTGCTTGCTATGGTGAACGGACTGTCCAGGAAGGGAGATCCGTCCATGCGTCGTCGACTGGGGGCCGGCATCCGGCTCGTCCCGTTGTTGTTGTTGGCTGCCGGAGCGGTGGTGGTGCCGGTGCGGGCCGCCGAACTCGCGGTACCGTCCATCGCCTATCACGAGCGCACCCTGGCCAACGGGCTGCAGGTGATCAGCGTGGAGGACCACGCCAGCCCGACCGTCACCGTACAGGTCTGGTACCACGTCGGCTCGAAGGACGACCCGGCCGGCCGGTCCGGCTTCGCCCACCTGTTCGAGCACCTGATGTTCAAGAGCACGGCGCACATGCACGCCGAGCAGATGGACCGGCTCACCGAGGACGTCGGCGGCGCCAACAACGCCTCTACCGGGGACGACATCACCAACTACTACGAGGTGATCCCGGCGAACTACCTGCGCACGCTGCTGTGGGCAGAGGCCGAGCGGCTGTCCAACCTCAACGTGGACGAGAAGAACTTCATCTCCGAGCGCGCCGTGGTGGAGGAGGAATACCGCCAGAGCGTGCTCGCCAATCCCTACGGCAAGTTGTTCAACGCGATCGATCCGCACTCGTATGCGGTGCATCCGTACCAGCGGCCGACCATCGGCAGCATCGAGGATCTGGAAGCGGCCTCGCTGGCCGACGTGATCGCCTTCCACAAGACCTTCTACCGGCCGGACAACGCGACGCTGATCGTCGCCGGCGACTTCGACCCGAAGCAGCTCGATGCCTGGGTCGACGAGTACTTCGGCTGGATCCCGAAGCCCGCCTCGCCGGTACCGCAGGTCACCGCGCAGGAGCCGGCGCGCACCGCTGACAAGCGGTACACCGAAACCAGCCCCACCGCGCCGCTGCCGGCGATCGCGATGACCTGGCTGATCCCGCCCGCGCCTTCGGCCGACACCATCCCGCTGCAGGTCGCCGCGGCGCTGCTGTCGCAGGGCGATTCCTCGCGGCTCTACCAGGCACTGGTCTACCGCACGCAGATCGCCCAGCAGGTGGGTGCGGACGCCGATTCGCGGGTGGGTCCCGGCCTGTTCACCGTCTACGCCATCCTCGCCAGCGGCCACCAGCCGGCCGAGGCGGAGAAGGTGCTGCGCGGAGAAATCGCCCGGCTCGCCGGGCAACCGATTCCGCCCGCCGAGCTGGCCAAGGTGAAGACGCAGCTGCTTACCGAGGCGCTGGAGCAGCGGCAGACGCCGATGGGTCTCGCCTTCGCACTGGGCCAGGCGGCGCTGACCGAGGGTGACCCGGCGCGGGTCAACACCGACCTGGCCACGCTTCAGAAGGTGACCGCCGACGACGTGCAGCGGGTGCTGCGCCAGTACGTGGCCGGCGCGCACAGCGTGACCATCGACTACCTGCCGCAGCCGAAGGCTGCATCGGCCACCCGCCAGGGAGCGACGAAATGAGCCGAGCCATCCACCGCCTCGCCCTCGCCGCGCTGGTCGGCACCGTCTTCGCCGGCGGCGCTGCCGCCGCCGACTTTCCCACCACGCCGCCACCGCCCGGCCCGGCACCGGCGCTGCACATCCCCACGCCGATCCGCCAGACCCTGGCCAACGGACTGGAGGTGATCAGCGTGCGCCGCGCCGACCTGCCGCTGGTCACCGCCCGCCTGCTGATCCGCCGCGGCGGCGAGATGGATCCGCCCGGTCTGGCCGGACTGGCCAGCCTCACCGCCAACCTGCTGACCAAAGGTGCCGCCGGCCTGACCGCACCGCAGATCGCCGCGAGCGCCGAGGCACTGGGTGGCTCGCTCGATGCCAGTGCGGGCTGGGACGAGAGCAGCGTCGGCATCACCGTCACCACGCCCAAGCTCGACGACGCGCTGGCCCTGCTGGCCGACGTGGTGCGCCGGCCGACATTCGCACAGGACGAGTTGGCGCGGGCCCGGAAGCAGGCCGAGGACGAGCTGCAGTTGATGCTCAGCCGGCCGACCGCGCTGGCTTCGCTGGCGTCCACCCGTGCGGTGTTCGGCGACGGCGCCTACGGCCATCCACGCATCGGCACGCCCGCCTCCCTCCAGCGCATTGCCCGTGCCGACGTCCAACGGCTGCATGACGTCCTGTACCGGCCGGACAACGCGATCCTGGTGCTGACCGGTGACATCACCCCGGAGCAGGCCTTGGCGCTGGCGCAGCGCCGTTTTGGCGACTGGGCGAGGCCCGCCGCGGCGGTACCGCCGGTGCCGGCGGCCAGCGGCCACTCCTCGCTGCCGGCGGTGCTGGTGATCGACCAGCCGGGTGGCGGCCAGGCCGGCGTCGTGACGGCGCATGCCGCACCGCGCCGCAGCGACGGACAGTTCTACGTCGGTACGGTCGCCAACGCGGTACTGGGTGGCTCCTACTCGGCGCGCCTCAACGAGGAGATCCGCATCAAGCGCGGCCTGTCCTACGGCGCCAACAGCAGCCTCGATCCACGCCGCGACGGTGGTCTGTGGCTGGCCTCGGCGCAGACCAAGAATCCCTCGGCGGTGAAGGTCGTGCAGCTGATGCAGGACGAATTCGACCGCCTCGGCAAGACAGCGGTGCCCGCCACCGAGCTCGCTGCGCGCAAGGCCACCCTGGTCGGTGCCTACGGGCGCAGCCTGGAAACCACGGCCGGACTGGCCCGGCGGGTCGGCGAGCTGGCCGTGTACGGGGTCGACCTGGCCGAGGTCGGGCGGTACGTGGACGCCGTGGAGTCGGTCACGCCAGCGCAGATCGAGGCCTACGCTCGGGCGCACCTCGGGCCGAAGGGGCGCCATGTCGTGGTGGTCGGGGACGCATCGGTATTCGGCGGGGCCATGCGCAAGGCTTACCCGCGCAGCGGGCAGATGAGCAAGAAGAGACTCGATCTGGACAGCGCGAACCTTGAAGCTAAGGGACACGGTTCGCGCTGAGCGCCCGGTTGCGTGTCACGACCGGAGCCCGGGCCAGCAATCGCCCGGGCTTCATTTTTGTTGGCCGCCGGCGAACGCTGTGTCCGGAATCCGAAGAGCAGAAAGTTCACTGCATCTGCACAAATGTTTATTAAACTAGCCGGTGTAGTAACAATCCATCGACACATGCAAGGACTCCCCACCGTGCGCGCTACATCCCCCCTCCGCCGCCTGGCTCTCGCTGCTGTCCTGCTGGCTCTTCCGGTGCTGTCGCAAGCCGCGACCCGACTGGAATTGCAGGCCGGCCGAAGCTACATGGACTCCCACGGCGCCAATGTCGGCTTCGTCGAGGCCGTCTTCGCCCCGTACGCCATCGGCAACTCCCGCTTCACCTGGTCGCCGGATGTCTCGGCCGGCTGGATCGACGGTCGCGATCTGGCGCAGTTCCGCGGCATGCGCTACGGCACGCCTCCGTCCGTCGCCCTCGTCGCCGCCGGCGCGCGCCTGCGCACCACCGACGAGAGCGCCTGGTACCACCCGGTGTTCTTCAGCTTCCAGGTCGCCGGCACCAACCACACCACGCAGGCGCTCTCCACGCACTACCAGTTCGTCAGCACGCTGGGCCTGCAGTTCGACCACGTGACCGTCGGGGTCCGCCACATTTCCAATGGCAGCACGCACAAGCCGAACCGTGGCGAGACGATGGCCGTGGTCGGCCTCGGCTTCGACATCTGAGCCGGGCCCACGTATCCGGCGCCCCGGCGCCGGATACGCCTCACAGCAGGCGGATGCCGAACGGCTTCACCGCCCAGGCGAACAGCACGAAGCACACCACGGTGATCGCCGCGCTGATGCCCAGCGCGGGCCAGAAGCCGAAACGCGACAGCAGACGCGGAAAGGCGAGGAACATCGGCAGGGTCGGCACCACGTACCAGAACGTGTACCAGGCGTGATTGGCGACCTTCTCCACCGGCTGCCTCTCCACGTGCAGCCAGATCAGCGCCAGCAGCGTGACCAGCGGCAGCGAGGCGATCAGCGCACCGGCGCGATCGCTGCGCTTGGCCGCTTCGGAAACGATCACCACCACGGCCGCGGTGATCAGGTACTTGGTGATGATCCAGGGCATGGTCGGTCTCTTCGCGCGTGGAGTGTGATGGCGTAACGGCGGACCGACATCGTATCGTTTCGCGTCTTCGTCCAAGCAAGCGCCATCCGCCGTGGCCCATTCCCCGCACGCTCCGCACGATCACGACCATCGCGATCACGACCACCATGACCATGACCACGCGCATGGCCATGATCACGCACATGGCCACGACCACGGACACAGCCACGCGCTGGCCAAGGATGCCGACCGCCGCTACCTCGCCATCGCGCTGGTGCTGTTGCTGGGCTTCACGATGGTGGAAGTCGTGGTCGGCCTCGTCGCCGGCTCGCTCGCGCTGCTTTCCGATGCCGGCCACCTGCTGACCGATGCCGCCGCCATCGCACTGGCGCTATGGGCCATGCACCTGGCCGATCGCCCCGCCGCCGGCAGCTACACCTTCGGTCTCAAGCGCGCGGAAATCCTCAGCGCCCAGGTCAACGGGCTGAGCCTGCTGCTGCTCTCGGTGTGGTTCATCGTCGAGGCGGTGATCCGGCTGGTCACGCCACCGCGGGTGGACGGCGAGCTGGTCACCGTGGTCGCGACCGCCGGCATTTTCGTCAACCTCGCCGCCGTGTGGGTGATGAGCAAGGCCAACCGGCAAAGCCTCAACGTCGAAGGCAGCTTCCAGCACATCCTCACCGACCTGTACGCCTTCATCGCGACCGCCGTGGCCGGCGCACTGGTCTGGTGGACCGGCTGGAACCGGATCGATTCCATCGCCGCGCTGGTCGTGGCCGGACTGATGTTCAAGGCCGGCTACGCGCTGGTGCGCGACTCCGGACGCGTGTTCCTCGAAGCGGCGCCGCGCGGACTGGAACCGGCGGCGATCGGCGATGCGATGCGCGCGGTCGACGGCGTGACCGCGGTGGAAGACCTGCATGTGTGGGAGGTGACTTCCGGCCTGCCCGCCCTGTCGGCGCATCTGTTCGTCCGGCGGGAGCTGGACTGCCACGCCACCCGGCGCCAGGTCCAGGCGATGCTGGTCGAGCGCTTCGCGATCCACCACGCGACGCTGCAGACCGATCACGCCGACGAAGGCGAGCCCGGCGGCGGCCGCCGGAACTCGCCCTGCGCGTTCTCGCACGCACACTGAGGAATCAGAACCACACGCGCACGCCGGCGACGAGCTGGCGGTCGGTCACCGGCCCGCCGTCGGCGCGCACCCGATCCGCGGTGCGGCCCATCCGATGCACCCACTGCACGCCGACGTAGGGTGCGATCTCCCGCCGGATCTCGTAGCGCAGGCGCAACCCGAACTGCAGGTCGGACAGGCCGCGACCGATGCCGCGCCGCGGATCGTCGCGGCCATACAGGTTGGCCTCCAGCTCCGGCTGCAGGATCAGCCGCTGGGTGAACAGCACCTCGTAGTCCGCCCGCAGTCGTGCCGCGGTGCGGCCGGAAGGACCGACGTAGGCGGTGGCCTCCACCTCGAACCAGTACGGCGCCAGGCCCTGCATGCCGATGGCAAGCCAGTCGCGCCGCGGACCGTCGCCCAGGTCGTGGCGCGCGCCAAGCGTGGTATCCCAGTAGGCCGCGACGGCATGGCTCCACAGCGCCTCGACGTCGCCTTCCGACACGCGGGAGCGGATGCCTTCGCCCTCGCTGCGCAGCAGTAGCTTGTCGTCATCGTTGCCGTACCAGCCGTGCAGCTCCCAGCGCTGGCCGTGCTCGTCGCGCCCGGCAAACGCCTCGAGCTGGTCGAACTGCAGCAGCGCGAAGCGGGCGCCCTCGCCCATGTCCATGCCCGGCAGGTGGCTGGGGGCGACGCCGTCGGAGTAGTCCGGACTGCGGGCATCGGCCGGTGGCGGACCGCCCTGCATGCGGCCCATGGCCATGGGGCGGGCGGACGACTGGGCAGCGTCGCCGTGGACGGACATCCCCGTCATGGTGCCCGGGCGCACGCCCTGCGACATGTCATGGGGCATGGCATGTGCGGCCGGCGGTGCGTCGTCATGTATCGACATCGGCACCGGCGCGCTGCTGGCGGCGCGGGCGGGCATCGTCATGCCGCCGATCGTGGACGACGCCGGTGCGGGCGCGCTGGCGGCCGGCGCGGGCATGTCCATGCCCGGCATGCCATCCATGCCGACATGCTTGTGCTGGGCCACGGCCGGGAAGGCCAGCGCGGCGAGGACAACCACCAGCGCGGTGATACGGGACATCGTTGGAATCCGGCAGCTGCTCACGACACCACCACCTCGCGGAACATGCCCGCCTCCATGTGGTAGAGCATGTGGCAGTGGTAGGCCCAATGCCCCGGGGCATCGGCGGTCACGGCGTAGCTCACGCGCTGCGCCGGCTGCACGTTGATAGTGTGCTTGCGCACCTGGAACGTGCCGTCCGGATTCTCCAGCTCGCTCCACATGCCGTGCAGGTGGATCGGGTGGTTCATCATGGTGTCGTTGACCAGCACGATGCGCAGGCGCTCGCCCGCGCGGAAGTGGATCGGCGTGGCCTCGGCATACGGCACGCCGTCGAACGACCAGCGGTAGCGCTCCATGTTGCCGGTGAGGTGCAGCTCGATCTCGCGACCGGGCGGGCGCGGATCCAGCGGACCACCGACGGTGCGCAGGTCGGCGTAGGTGAGCACGCGTCGGCCGTTGTCGCGCAGGCCGACGCCGGGGTCGTCGAGGTTGTCGCGCGGCATGTCCACGCGCATGTCCACGTCGGGGCCGTATTCGGTGCGCGCGTGATGGGCCATCGCCGGGCGCGTGCCCGAAGGCATGTCGGGCATTGCCATGCCGGGCACCGCGTGACCGGCATGACCGCCGTGGCCCATCGCCATTGCGCCCATCATGTCGATCATCGTCAGCCGCGCACGCGGATCCATCGACGGCACCGCGGCGGCCATGCCGGGGCGCGGTGCCAACGTGCCGCGGGCATAGCCGGTGCGGTCGATGGCCTGGGCGAACACGGTGTAGGCGCGGTCGTCAGTCGGCTCCACGATCACGTCGTAGGTCTCGGCCACGCCGATGCGGAACTCGTCCACGCTCACCGGTTCCACGTCCTGGCCGTCGGCGGCGACCACGGTCATGCGCAGGCCGGGGATGCGCACGTCGAAGAAGGTCATCGACGAGCCGTTGATGAAGCGCAGCCGCACGCGCTCGCCCGGGCGGAACAGCCCGGTCCAGTTGCCCGCCGGCGCGGTGCCGTTCATCAGATAGGTGTAGGTGGCACCGGAGACGTCGCTGAGATCGCTCGGGCTCATCCGCATGCGGTTCCACATGCGTCGCGTCGCCAGTGCGTGCTGCAAGCCGTGTTCGCGCGCGTCGCGGAAGAACTCCGGCGCGGTGGGTTCGGCGTAGTTGTAGTAATCGCTGTGGCGCTTGAGCGTGGCGTAGACGTGCTCGGGATCGTCGTCGGTCCAGTCCGACAGCAGCAGCACGTGCTCGCGGTCCGCCGGATGGCGTTCACCATCGGCCGGGGCGACCACGATGGCGCCGTACAGCCCGGTCTGCTCCTGGAAGCGGCTGTGCGAGTGGTACCAGTAGGTGCCGGACTGCCTGACCGGAAAACGGTAGGTGAAGGTCTCGCCGGGTGCGATGCCGGGAAAGCTCAGGCCCGGCACGCCGTCCATCGAGGCCGGCACCAGGATGCCGTGCCAGTGGATCGAGGTCGGCACGGCCAGGCGGTTGGTCACGCGCAGGGTGACCTCGGTGCCCTCGCGCCAGCGCAGCAAGGGACCGGGCACGCTGCCGTTGACGGCATGCGCCAGGCGCTGGCGACCAGTGAAATCGACCGGCTGCTCGCCGATCTCCAGCGCGAACTCGTTGCCGGACAGCTCCGGCAACGTGCCGGCAGGGGTGCCCATCGGGCGCCCCTTGGCGGATGCCGTCGGGACGAATCCGAGCGCCGCGGCGGCACCGCCCAGCGCGATGCCTTGCACGAAACGGCGGCGGGACAGGTCCAGCCGCCGGGCGGCCGGTGGGAACAGGGGAAAGCGGTTCATCGGTCACTCCTCGCGCGACGCCGGGATGCGGCGCGCAAACCAGTTGGCCCATCCGGCACCTGGCCGGACGGGAGCGGGCGTGGGGAGGACTCAGGCCAGGGGAGGTCGCAACGGCGGACTGCCGAAACGCTGCGGCGCCGCGCCTGCCGGGCGGGCGGCGGGACCGGACGGCGGCGGCAGGACCGCCAGCAGCCAGCCATCCGGCAGGGTCGGTACGGCCGCGGTGCAGGCGGCCGGGCAGGCGCAGTGCGCTGTCGCGGGCGCACCACAGCAATCGGCCGCACCGGGGTGGGCATCCGTCTTCGCCGCGTCGTGCAGGGGCATCGTCGCCATCGCAGCCATCCCGCCGTGCATGGCGGGATGGCCGGCGGGAACCGCGACCGCCGCCTGCAGCGCCAGCGTCAACCAGGCCAACAGGCCCAGCACCCAAAGGCGTGACGATCGACGGAGCAGATGCGGTGCAAGGGACATGCGCGAGAGATTACGGGGCGCCGGCTGCCCGCTCAACGCTGGAGCAGGCTCCAGGCGGATTCAGGGCTGGCTGAAGCCCATGTGCAGGGTGATCTTGTCGCCCGGCTTGAGGTCCTTCATCGCCGGCGGCGGAAAGTGCAGCACCAGCGCCATGCCGGCCGATTCGACCTTGACCAGGCCGGTGGCCGGATCGGCCGAGGTGACGGTGGCCGGCATGCGGTGCATGCCCTGCACGTACTGGGTGCCGTGCAGGCGATGCATGTGCGCCGGCCCCATGGGGACGGAGCCGGCGGCGGCCGGCATGGTCTGCGCGGAGGCGGCTCCTGCGACCAGGGCCATGGCAACCAGGGAAGCGACAAGCGTGACAGTGCGGATCATGGCGTTCTCCTCGGGCTGAGGGTCGGGACGAAACCGCGCCACCATAGCGCGCGCCATGTTCAGTTCTGCTGAAGACGGCGCGCGCCGGCGCTCAGTGTCCGCCCGAGGCGGGGCCGGCCTTCGCCGCGAACGGCGGCTTGGCCAGCCAGATCACCGCGACCAGCCCGAGGAAGATCCAGCCCAGCACGTGGAACACCTCGTTGAAGGCGATCTGGTAGCCCTGCTGGGTGATCATGCCGTTGATCATGCCGGCGGCCAGCTGGTCGTTGCCGCCGCCGAGCTGCTCGATCGCGCCGGTCGCCACCGGGTTGTACGGGTTGATCCGCTCGGCCAGCTGGGCGTGGTGCACCACGGCTCGGTGATCCCACATGAAGGTGGTGATCGAGGCGGCGAAGCTGCCGCCCAGCGTGCGCAGGAACGTGGCCAGGCCGGAGCCTGCCGCGATCTCGTTCTGCTGCAGGTCCGACAGCAGGATCGACAGCACCGGCATGAAGAAGAGTGCCACGCCCAGGCCCTGGATCAGCTGCACCAGCGCCACGTGGGTGAAGTCGATGCCCAGATAGAAGTCCGAGCGCAGGAAGCAGGTCACGCCCATCACCACGAACGCGGCCGAGGCCAGCAGGCGCAGGTCCGTGCGGTTCGCGTACTTGCCGACGATGAAGGTCAGCAGCACCGGGATCACGCCCAGCGGCGCGGTGGCGAAGCCCGCCCAAGTGGAGGTGTAGCCGAGATTGCGCTGCAGCCACAGCGGCACCAGCAGGCCGATCGAGAAGAACGCGGCGTAGGCCAGTACCAGCGCCAGCGTGCCGGCGCTGAAGTTGCGGTGGCGGAACAGCTTGAGGTCGACGATCGGGTCCTTGTCGGTCAGCTCCCAGATCAGGAACACCGCCAGCGCGATCGCCGAGACGATGCTGGTGACCACGATGAAGGTGGAGTTGAACCAGTCCTCGTCGTTGCCCTTGTCCAGCACCACCTGCAACGCACCGACGCCGATGATCAGGGTGATCAGGCCGACGTAGTCAATCTTCGGCCGCTGGGTCTGCTCCACCCGCTCGCGCATCTGCGCGGCGACCACCGAACTGGCGAAGATGCCGATCGGCACGTTGATGAAGAAGATCCACGGCCAGGAGTAGTTGTCGGTGATCACGCCGCCGAGGATCGGCCCGGCGATCGGCGCCACCACCGTGACCATCGCCAGCAGCGCCAGCGCCATGCCGCGCTTGGCCGGCGGGTAGATCGAGATCAGCAGGCTCTGCGTGATCGGGTACATCGGACCGGCCACCGCGCCCTGGATCGCGCGGAACAGGATCAGCATGCCCATGCTCTGCGAGACGCCGCACAGGAACGAGGTCAGCGCGAACAGCAGGGTCGACCACACGAACAGCTTCACCTCGCCGAAACGGCGGGTGAGGAAGCCGGTGAGCGGCAGCGAGATCGCCATGCTCACCGCAAACGAGGTGATCACCCAGGTGCTCTGGTTCGAGCTCACGCCGAGGTTGCCGGCAATGGTCGGCAGCGACACGTTGGCGATGGTCGTGTCCAGCACCTGCATGAAGGTCGCCAGCGACAGGCCGATCGTGGTCAGCGCCAGGTTGGGTGGACGGAAGGCTGTGCTCATGACGACTCGAAGTGGGCGGGGGAGGGACCGGTGCCGCCGGTGGGGAACGGCGGCACCGGGGCGGCGGGCGAATTAGCGGCCCTTACCGCCGGCCATGTTGGCGTGGATGATGCGGGCGATCAGGTCGTCCGCCTTCGCCAGCTGCTGCTCGTAGACGTCGGTGTTGAGCACCGGCGCCGCCGGCGACTGGCGGGCCAGCATCGGACCGTTCTGGTCATGCAGGCTCACCGTGACGTCGCTGGACAGGCCGATACGCAGCGGATGCGCGTCGAGCTGCTTCGGCTCGGTGAACACCACGCGCACGGGTACGCGCTGCACGATCTTGATCCAGTTGCCGGTGGCGTTCTGCGCCGGCAGCAGCGAGAACGCGCTGCCGGTGCCCACGCCCAGGCTCTGCACCTTGCCCTTGTAGACGACGTCGTCGCCGTACAGGTCGGTGGTGATGTCCACCGGCTGGCCGATGCGCATGTGGGTGAGCTGGGTTTCCTTGAAGTTCGCGTCGATCCACACCTGGTGAAGCGGCACCACCGCCATCATCGGCGCACCCGGCGCCACGCGCTGGCCGAGCTGCACCGAGCGCTTGGCGACGTAGCCGTCGACCGGCGCCACGATGGTGGTGCGCAGGTCGTCGAGGTAGGCGGCACGCAGCTTCGCCGCGGCGGCCTGCACGTCCGGATGGGAGGCGACCACGGTGTCGTCGACCAGCACGCGGCTGGTGTTGTACATCTGCTCGGCGGTGGTCAGCGCGCTCTGCGCGGCGGCCAGCGCGTCGCGGGCATGGGCCAGCTCCTCGGCCGAGATCGCACCGGTCTTGGCGAGGTCCTTGCGGCGCTCGAAGTCGGCGCGGGCCTTGTCGACCGCCACCTTGCGCGCGGCCACGTCGGCCTGGGCACCGGTGACGTTGCTGTACAGGCCGCGCACCTTGCGCACGGTGTTCGCCAGGTTGGCCTTCGCTTCGGCCAGCGCGACCTCGGCGTTGCTCTTGTCGAGCTTCACCAGCACGTCGCCGGCGTGCACCAGGTCGCCGTCGTCGGCGCCGATGGTCACCACCGTGCCCGGGAGCTGCGGGGTGATCTGCACGATGTTGCCGTTGACGTAGGCGTCGTCGGTGTCCTCGTACCAGCGGCCGTCGAGGAAGTACCACACCGTCCAGCCGATGGCGGCCAGGACGATGACGACGAGCAGCAGGCGCAGGAGCAGGCCGCGGCGGTTGTTGGCCGGGTTGTCGGCCGTCGGAGAAGTGGGGCTGGACATGGTCGGCCTCAGGAATGATCGGAGGGGGGAACGGGGGAGGAGGAAACGGAGGGCGGCACGGCCGCTGCGTCGCGCGGCTGGTAGCCGCCACCGAGCGCGGCAAGCAGCTGCACCGAGGTGTCGACCTGCTGTGCCTTGAGCGCAGCCATGCCCTGCTCGGCCTGCAGCAGCTGCTGGCGCACCGACAGCGCTTCCAGGTAACTGCCGACACCGGCCTTGTAGCGCTGCTCGGCCAGCTTCCAGGCATCGCGGGCGGCATCGAGCGCACGCTGCTGGGCGTCGATCTGGGTGCGCAGCGAGTCCAGCGCGGACAGGTCGTCCGCCACCTCGTTCACCGCGCCCACCAGGGTCTGGTTGTACTGCGCCACGGCCATGTCGTAGGCGGCATCCTGGCGATCGAGGTTGGCGCGCAGGCGGCCGCCGTCGAAGATCGGCAGGCTGAGCGACGGTCCGAACTGGTAGAAGCGCGCGGGCAGCTCGAACAGGTTGTGACCGCCGGTGGCGAGCAGGCCGGCCATCGCGCCGATGCTGACGTTGGGCAGGAACTCGGCCTTGGCCGCCTTGATCTGCTTGCCAGTCGCCTCGACCCGCCAGCGCGCGGCGACAAGGTCGGGGCGATGGCCGAGCAGGTCGACGGGGAGGTTCGCCGGCACCGCCACGGCGGACGGTCGCAACACCGCCGGACGGGCGATCGAAAGACCGCGGTCCGGCCCCTTGCCGAGCAGCACCGACAGCGCCGAACGGGCCGCATCCACGGCACGATCAGCCACCGCCTGCTGACGCTGGGCCTGCGCCACCTCGGCGTCGCCCTGCTTGAGCTGGAGCTGGCTGTCGATGCCGGCGGCCACACGCTGCGCGGTCAGCTTGCGGGCCTCGCTGGCGCGCTGGTACTCGGCGTCGGCAACATCCTTCTGGGCGAAGGCATAGCCAAGGCGGGCGTAGGCGCGTGCGACGTTGGCAGACAGCTCGATGCGCGCGGCGCGCGAGTCGATGTCGGCAGCCTTGGCCGCGCCGACCGCCGCTTGCCAGGCGGCCTTATTGCCGCCCCACAGGTCCAGTCCCCAGTTGAAGCTGGCGTAGCCGTACTCCGCCCGCAGGAAATGGCCACCGGGCATGACGGTCGGCGGCAGACGGGCGCCCGACACCGCGGCGCCCGCGTTCACGCTGGGACCGCGCGCTGCGTTGGCGTCGACCACCGCCGACTGCGCCTCGCGGGCGCGGGCATCGGCGACGGCCAGTCCGGGGTTGTCGCGCAGCGCCTCGGCGATCAGCGCGTCGAGTTGCGGATCGCCCAGCGCGGTCCACCAGTCCTGGCTCGGCCAGGTCGCCTCGGCAGCATGTACGCGCGCCAGGCTCTGGCTGGTGGCCAGCGAGGACGGGTCGGTCAGCGTGCCGTTCGGGTGCAGGCCACCGCTGGTCGCACAGGCGGCCAGCAACAGCGAAAACCCGATACCGGCCGCGAGGTGATGCAGGCGCATGATCGTGATCTCTGGGGAGAGGTGTGGGGGGTCAGGATCGGTCGCGGAGCGCGTGCAGCACGCGCTCCAGGTAGTCGTGGAGCTGTTCGCGTTCGGTCGTGCTCAGCGAGCGCTGGGCCGCTTCGAGCACACGTTCGTTGCAGGGGGTCATCTGCTGCCACAGCGCGTCGCCGGCCTCGGTCAGCTCGATGCGCAGCGCGCGCCGGTCCTGCTCGTGGGGGGTGCGACGCAGCAGGCCCTTGGCCTCGAGCTGGTCGAGCTGGCGGGTCATCGCACCGCCATCGAGCTCGACCGCGCGGGCCAGCTCACTGGCGCTCATCGGGCCCAGCTTGGCCAGCTTCTTGAGGATCAGGAACTGGGTGAAGCGCAGGCCGATCTGCTGCGCTGCCAGCTCCGATTCCATCGCGCGGACGATCTCGGTGCGGACCAGGCCCAGCAGCACGCCAAGGCTTTCCGGGGGGCCCTTGGCGATGGAACAGGTGTGCGTAGCGTCATTCATGGACGCGCATTCTATTGCCATGAGTTTATTTGTCAAGGCAAATATCTATGTCGCAGTTTTTGGCCTGGCAAAATTTCAGGAGCTCAAGTCCCAAGCTCACGCTCCGCAAGCGCGCTCCAGTCGCCACCCCGGCCCCGACGCGCCGCTGCTGGCGGCCCTCGCGGAGCAGGACCAGACCGATGCCCGTGCACCTTCGCGGCCGCCTTGAAATATTCGAATGTGCTAATATAAGGAGTTGGTGATGGCGCCTTCCGTGTCAGGCAACTCGCCCGCCATGTATGACCCGATGCCGGCCCAGGAGCAGGAAATGGCCTCCCAGCACCCCGATGTGAGAGCGTTCTTCGACGAGCCGTCCAACACCTTCAGCTACGTCGTGTCCGATCCGGGCACCCGCCGCGCCGCGGTGATCGACAGCGTGCTCGACTACGACGCGGCTTCCGGGCGCACCCGCCACGATTCGGCCGACGCCATCGTCGCCTGGGTCCGCGAGCATGATCTGACCGTCGACTGGGTGATCGATACCCACGTGCACGCCGACCACCTCTCCGCCGCGCCCTACATCCAGCAGCAACTGGGCGGAAAGCTCGGCATCGGCGCGCACATCCGCACCGTGCAGGAGACCTTCGGCAAGCTGTTCAACGCGGGCACCGAGTTCGCCCGCGACGGCAGCCAGTTCGACCACCTGTTCGTCGACGGCGAGGCCTACAAGGTCGGCGATATCGACGCGGTGGCGATCCATACACCCGGCCACACGCCCGCCTGCATGACCCACGTGATCGGCGACGCTGCCTTCGTCGGCGACACCCTGTTCATGCCCGACTACGGCACGGCGCGCTGCGATTTCCCCGGCGGCGATGCGGCCACGCTGTATCGCTCGATCCGGAAGATATTTGCGCTGCCGGATGCCACGCGCATCTTCCTCTGCCACGACTACAAGGCGCCGGGCCGCGACCGCTATGCATTCGAGACCACGGTGGGCGCGCAGAAGCGCGACAACCTGCACGTGCATGAAGGCGTCAGCGAGGCCGAGTTCGTGACCATGCGCACCACGCGCGACGCCACGCTGGCGATGCCCAAGCTGATCCTGCCTTCGGTGCAGATCAACATGCGCGCCGGACACAAGCCGCCGCCGGAAGCCAACGGCGTGAGTTACCTGAAGATTCCCCTCGATGCGCTGTAAGGCGCCGGAGCAGACGACACCATGGATATCCGCCCGCTGACCGACACGCTGAGCGTGTCCCCGCAGATCACCCCGTCCGACCTGGCCGAGCTGGCCGCCAGGGGTTTCCGCACGGTGATCAACAACCGTCCCGACGGCGAGGAACCCGGCCAGCCCACATCCGCCGTGATGGCCCAGGCCGCCGCGGCCGCCGGCCTGGAGTACCGGTACATCCCAGTGGTGCCGGGCCAACTGCAGGACGCGCTGGTCGACGGCTTCGCCGAGGCGCTGACCGACCTGCCCGGGCCGACCCTGGCCTACTGCCGCACCGGTACCCGCTCGACCACCCTGTGGGCGCTGCAGGCCGCCCGCCGGCAGCCGGCCGACGCCGTGCTAGCCCGCGCCCGCGGTGCCGGCTACGACCTGTCGGCGCTGGCGCCGCGGCTGGCCGCCATGCGTGGCGCATGAGCCGGCACGGATCGGCAGGAAACCACCGGAACCGACAGCGAGGCCGTACCGATGCTCCAGCCTGATCTGATCCAGACCCTCGTAGCGATCGCCTGCGGTTCGGCCGTGGGCTTTTCGCTGGCGCTGATCGGCGGCGGCGGCTCGATCCTCGCCGTGCCGCTGCTGCTCTACGTGGTCGGCGTACACGATCCGCATCTGGCGATCGGCACCAGTGCGCTGGCGGTGGCGGTGAACGCGTTCGCCAACCTGATCCCGCACGCACGCGCCGGCCACGTGCGCTGGAAGGCCGCCTTCATCTTCGCCGCCACCGGCGTGGTCGGCGCCTTCATCGGCTCGACCATCGGCAAGGCGGTAAACGGCCAGCGCCTGCTGGTGCTGTTCGCGCTGCTGATGATCGTGGTCGCCGTGCTGATGCTGCGCGGCCGGCGCGGCGGCGGACCGGACCGCTATCCGCTGCCGCACGCCGGGCCGCGACTGGCCGGGGTCGGCCTGGGCGCGGGTGCGCTGTCGGGCTTCTTCGGCATCGGCGGCGGCTTCCTGATCGTGCCAGGGCTGATGCTGGCCAGCGGCATGGAGATCATCCACGCCATCGGCACCTCGCTGTTCGCGGTCGGTTCGTTCGGTCTCACCGCGGCGGTGAACTACGCCCGCTCCGGCCTGATCGACTGGCCGGTCGCCGGCGCCTTTATCGGCGGCGGCGTGGTCGGCGGCTGGCTCGGCGCGCTCGGTGCGAAGCGCCTGGCCAAGACCCGCGGCGCGCTCAACATCGTGTTCGCCGGCGTGATCGTCGCCGTCGCCATCTACATGCTTGTGCGCTCGCTGCGCGGCTAGGCCATCCCTGGCCTGCCGCGCCGGGCCGTCACGGCGTTGCCGGGCGGTTCTTCACGTAGGTGGTGAACAGTTCGTCGATGCGGCGGTACTCGTCGTACCAGGAGTCCGGATGCACGAAGCCGTGCCGCTCCAGCGGGTAGAGCGAGATCCAGAAGTTCTTCTTGTGCAGCTCGATCAGGCGCTGGTACAGGCGGATCGAATCGGCGGTCATCACGTTGTCGTCGATCAGGCCATGCTCGATCAGCAGCGGGTCCTTCAGGTTCGCCGCGTACTCGATCGGCGAGCTGACCTTGTACGCCTCGGGGTCGATCTGCGGATCGTTGAGGATGTTCGAGGTGTACTCGGCGTTGTAGGTGACCCAGTCCGACGGCGGACGCAGCGCCGCGCCCGCGGCGAACTCGCCCGGCGCGCGCAGCAGCGCCATCTCGGTCATGAAGCCGCCGTAGCTGCCGCCATAGATGCCCACGCGCTTCGGATCGACGCCGTGTTGCTTCACCAGCCAGGCCTTGCCGTCGAGCAGGTCCTCCAGCTCCGGATGGCCCATGTGCTGGTAGATCGCGGTGCGCCAGGCGCGGCCGTAGCCTTCCGACGCACGGTAGTCCATGTCCAGCACCACGTAGCCCTGCTGCACCAGCAGGTTGTGGAACATCTGTTCGCGGAAGTAGTAGGTGGAACCCAGCGTCACGTCCTGGGTGTAGCCGGCGCCGTGCACGAAGATCACCGCCGGGCGCGAGGCCGGCGCGTCGGTCTCGTTCGCCGGGCCGTAGTACTTGGCGTAGATCACCCCGGCGCCATGCGAGGACGGCACCTGGACGATCTTCGGCGCGATCCAGTCGTGCGCCATGTAGGCCGGCTTCATGGTGTCGGTCAGCTCGCGCGGCGTGCCGCCGGCGGCAGGCAGCACGGCCAGCTGGTCGAACACGTAGGGCGCCGAATGCAGCACGGCGAGTTGCTTGTCGTCCGGTGAGAGCGCGAACTCGTCCATGCCCTGGTACTGCGTGATACGGGTGAGTTCACCGCCGTTCGCGGGTACGCGATAGACGTCGTAGCTGTAGGGCGCCACGCGGTTGGAGCGTACGTAGAACCAGCGGCCGTCCTCGCTCAGCTGCGGATGGCTGATCTCGAACTTGCCCGCGGTGAGCTGCCTGGCCTTGCCGTCCAGCGGCTTGGTGTAGAGCTGCGAGTAGCCCGTCTGCTCGCTGAGGTACCACAGCGTGCGGTTGTCCTTGAGCCAGCCGAAATCGTTGAAGTTCCAGTTGATCCAGGCGTCGTCGTGCAGACGCTGCTGGTTCACCAGGGCGTGTTTGGTGAAATCGACGCTGGCGATCCAGCGGTCCTTGTTGTCGATCGCGCGCAGCTGGATCGCGAGCTGCGAACCGTCGTCGCTCCATACGATGCCGCCGCCGGAACCGTCGTCGTCGCCGGAGATGATGTGCACCGGGCGCACCTTCGGCGCCTTCAGCGCTTCGGCACCCGCGGTGTCGCCGGCCTTTTCACGCGCGGCGATCGCCTGGGCGCGCAACGCCTTGATCGGATCGTCCTTGATGCCGGGCAGGACCGCGGTGTCGAGGTTGTAGGTGGCGTGCTTCGCCAGGTCGAGCAGCAGCAGCGACTGCGCGATCGGATCGTTGCGGCCGACGTAGGTCCGCGCGTCCTTGGCTTCGGTGTAGCCGGAGTCGGTGACGTAATGGATCACCTTCGGCGCCTCGCCCTTGGGCGCATCCTTCGGCTCGGTCACCACCAGCATCCAGCGGCCGTCCGGAGACAACTCGGTGTCCACCGCGGTGATCTTGTCGCCCAGCCAGAACGGTTCCGGCGCGCGACCGGGATCGGCCGCTTCCAGCGTCTTCTCGCGCGTACGCACGGCATCCTTGTCGGCCTTGATCTGGCGCAGCGTGCTGAACAGGTCGAGCTGGTGCTCGCGCAGCGTGTCGGGTTTCTCCGCATGCGGGTCGTCGGCGAACTTCAGCACCGCGGCCGGGCCGCTGACGCCGTTGGCAAGGTCGTAGCTGTACCAGTCGTTGCCCCGGCGGTACTGCAGCGCACGACCATCGGCGGAGAACTGCGGCGCCGACTCCTCTTCCGGCGTGCGGGTGACCTGGGTGCGCCGGCCGCTGGCCAGATCGACCACGAACACGTCGCCGTGGCGGATGAAGGCCGCGTGCGTGTGGCTGCGGTCGTACACCGCCGGGCCGTCGGCCTGCGCGACGGCGGCAGGATCCAGCTTTTCGCTGCGACCGGTGGCCGGATCGACGCGGTACAGGTCACGCACCGGGCTGCCGTCGCGCTGCACCTGGTAGTACAGCGAGCGGCCGTCGACGCTCCAGTACGGCGACTCGACCGGATGCCCGATCCAGTCCGGGTTGGCCATGATGGTTTCCATGTCCAGGTGGCCGGCGTTGGCGGCGGGACTGGCGGCATGGGCGGGCAGCACGAGCAGGGCGACGAGGCCCGCGAGCACGGTTCGGTGCATGGGTGGCTCCACGGTGACAATCCTCTGAGCGTACCCAGCCGCGACACACCGTGCCTACCGCCCAAGGTCATGGATGGCGCGCGCAAGGGATTGCGATCACCGCCCGTCAGCGGCCGCGGAATTCGCGTCGGTAGGCCGAGGGCGTGGTGTCGAACGCCGCTGCGAAGTGCTGGCGCATCGACAGCGGCGTGCCAAAACCCGCGCGCTCGGCGATACGCTCCACCGGTTGATCGGTGGTCTCGAGCAGCCGTTGGGCCAGCGCCAGCCGCTGGGCCAGCAGCCACTGGCTCACGGTGGTACCGGTGTAGCGACGGAAATGTCGGGTGAAGCTGCGCCGGCTCATCGCCGCGCGGGTGGCGAGCGTGTCCAGGCTGTGCGGCTGGTCCAGATGGCCGGTCGCCCAATCCAGCGCGCGCTGCAGCGGTCCGGCTTCGCCGCGAGCGGATACTGGTTGTTCGATGTACTGCGCCTGCCCGCCCTGTCGATGCGGCGGCACCACCATCCGGCGTGCGATTCGCGCAGCAGCTTCGGCGCCGCACAGGCGCCGCACCACGTGCAGGCAGCAGTCGATGCCGGCAGCGGTTCCGGCCGAGGTTACGACCGTTCCTTCGTCGACGTAGAGCACGTTGGGCTCTAGCGCTACGCGGGGAAAGCGCCGCGCAAACAGTTCGGCGCTGGCCCAGTGCGTGGCGGCACGGCGACCATCGAGCAACCCGGCGTCGGCCAGTGCGAATGCCCCCAGACACAGGCCCACCACCAGCGCGCCGCGCCTATGGGCGGATCGCAACGCCCGCACCAGTGCTGCCGGTGCCGGCACGCGTGGATCGCGCCAGGACGGCACCACCACGATGTCGGCACGCGCCAGCGCGCGCAGCCCGTGGCGAACCGCGATGCCGAATCCGGCCTCGCTGCGCAGCTCGCCGGGCTCGACCGCGCAGACCTGCACCTCGAACAGCGGCTCGCCGCCGGCCGCAGCACCGAACACCGCACACGGCACCGCGAGATGGAACGTGCCGATGCAGTCGAACGCAACCACGGCTACGCGCATTTTCCTACCGGCCATGGCTGTCCTCCCCAGCTTGGCCCGATTTTAACTAAATGTGACATTCGGGCCACTCCCTGGCAGCAGCGCCGGGACCGAACATGGGCACACCCCAAACCTCTGGAGAGACATCATGAACACCGGACCGGACACGCCGCACCGTGCCCTCGTCGTCGTCGACGTGCAGAACGAATACGTCACCGGCAACCTGCGCATCGAGTACCCGCCGGTGGACGCTTCGCTGACCCGGATCGGCGAGGCCATGGATGCCGCGGCGGCTGCCGGCATCCCGGTCGTGGTGGTGCAGCAGATGGCACCCGCCGACTCCCCGCTGTTCGCCGAAGGCTCGCATGGCTGGCAGTTGCACCCGACCGTGGCTGGTCGGCCGCATGACCACCTCGTCCACAAGCAACTGCCCAGTGCCTTCGCCGGCACCGACCTTGGGGAATGGCTGCGCCAGCGGCGCATCGACACGCTGGTGGTGGCCGGCTACATGACCCACAACTGCAACGACACCACCATCAAGCACGCGTTCGACGCGGGGCTGCAGGTGGAATTCCTGATGGACGCGTCCGGCAGCGTGCCCTACGCCAACCGCGCCGGCGCAGCCACGGCGGAGGAGATCCACCGGGTGTTCGCCGTGGTGGAGCAGTCGCGCTATGCCGCGGTGCTCACCACGGCGGAATGGATCGCGTGCGTGCGCGACGGGCGGCTGCCCGAACGCGACACGATCCATGGTTCACACCAGCGGGCGCTGGCATCGAGACAGGCCGGCTGAGGCGCCGCGGCAGCTTTCCCGGCTGGCGGGACGGACGGGCATCGTGGAGACTTGAGTGTCTTCCCGTTCCCCGAGTCCAACGCATGAGCCTGCTGTCCACCGTCGAGCGCGAAACCGGTACCGATCCCACCCACAGCGTGATCTGGCTGCATGGCCTGGGCGCGGACGGCAACGACTTCGTGCCGATCGTGCCGGAGCTGGTATCGCCGCAGTGGCCGGCGCTGCGCTTCGTGTTCCCGCACGCGCCGGTGCGACCGGTGACGATCAACGGCGGCATGCCGATGCGCGCCTGGTACGACATCCTGGGCATGGATCTGATGAGCCGCCAGGACGCCACCGGCATGCGTGCCTCGATCGACGCGGTGGAAGCACTGATCGCCCGCGAACACGAGCGCGGCATGCCCAGCGAGCGCATCGTGCTGGCTGGCTTCTCGCAGGGCGGCGCGATCGCGCTCCTGGCGGGCCTGCGCCACGCGCAGCGGCTCGCCGGCATCGTCGCACTGTCGACTTACCTGCCGCTGGCCGACACGCTGGCGGCCGAGCGCAGCACCGCGAATGCTCAGGTGCCGGTCTTCTGGGGCCACGGCACGATGGACCCGGTGGTGATCCTGCAGCGCGGGCTGGATTCGCGCGCCGCGCTCGAGGCACTGGGCTACGCGGTGGACTGGCACACCTATCCGATGCCGCACTCGGTCTGCGCCGAGGAAATCGCCGACCTGCGCCGCTGGTTCGACGCCCGCCTCGCCGGCTGAGCCTTCCGCCACGACGCTGCGGCATACTGCGCCGATGCCGCCCGCGACCTCGTCCCGTCCCGCCAGCCCGCTGCCGGATTTCTGCGGACTGCCCGCGCTGTTCGCGATCCTGCTGGTCGGCGCGCTCGCGGCCACCGTGATGTGGCTGGCGCCGGATACCCGCTTCAGCTGGCACGACTACAGCGTGGCGATGCTGTTCGTGGCCTGGCTGGCCATGCTCGAGACGCTCGCGCTGTGCAAGGCACGGCCGTGGCTGGAGCGGCTGTCGGGCTGGATGCCGTATGCCGGCGTGTGGCTGGTGATCGTGCTGGTAGTGATCGGTGCCAGCCTGGTCGGCCGCTGGCTGGACCAGGTGCTGGGGCTGGCGCTCGTGGACGGCAGCTATCTGCGGTTCGCACGTGCCAATGCGCTGGTGGCGGCGCTGCTGGCCGCGGCGATGCTGCGCTACTTCTACGTGCTCGGGCAGTGGCAACAGCGCCTGGCCGCCGCGGCACAGGCGCAGATTGCCGCACTGCAGGCGCGGATCCGGCCGCATTTCCTGTTCAACAGCATGAACACCGTGGCGGCGCTGGTGCGGGTCGACCCGGACGCGGCCGAGCGCACCATCGAGGATCTGTCCGAACTGTTCCGCGCGGCGCTGGGCGAGCAGGGCGGCGGCGACGACACCCTCGCCGAGGAATGGGCGCTGGTGGATCGCTACCTCGCGATCGAGCAGCTGCGGCTGGGCGATCGCCTGCGCGTGCACCGCGATCTCGACGCGCTGCCGGCGGACTTCCCGCTGCCGCGCCTGCTGCTGCAACCGCTGGTGGAGAACGCGGTGCGTCATGGCATCCAGCCGCTGCGCGAGGGTGGCGAGATCCGGCTGGAAGGACGCATCGAGCAAGGCATGCTGGTCATCGAGATCACCAACCCGCTGCCGCGGTCGCCTGCGTCGGGCGGCACCGGGCAGGGACTTCAGAACGTGCGGCAACGCGTGGCTTACCGCTATGGTGCGGGGGCGCGCATCGAAGCCGGGCCGGCAGGCGACCGCTTCGTGGTCCGGCTGCGTCTGCCCGCTTCCGGTGCACACCATGGCTGAGTCGCAGGACCGCGCGGCGATGCGCGTACTGATCGTGGACGACGAACCGCTGGCGCGCACGCGCCTGGCGGCACTGATCGGCCAGTGCGACGGGGTCGAGGTGGTCGGCCAGGCCGGCGACGGCGAGGCCGCGCTGGCGGCGGTCGCCGAACTCGCCCCGGACGTGCTGCTGCTGGACATCAACATGCCCGGCCTGGAAGGCACCACCCTGGCCCGCCGGCTGAGCGGACGCGCGCAACCGCAGGTGGTGTTCTGCACCGCCTATGAGAACCACGCGGTGACCGCGTTCGAACTCGGTGCCGTCGACTACCTGCTCAAGCCCGTGCGCCTCGATCGCCTGCGCGAGGCGCTGGCACGCGCCGGCAAACGACTGGAAGCCGCGCCCCGGGATGCTCCCGGCTACCTGCACGCGCGCCAGCGCGGCGAAGAGGTGCGCATCGCGCTGGACGAGGTGGTCGCGCTGCAGGCCGAGGACAAGTACGTGGTGGTGCTGCACAGCGGCGGCGAGCTGCTGATCGAGGATTCGCTGCGCCAGCTCGAGGAGGCCTATCCGGATCAGCTGATCCGCCTGCACCGCAGCTGCCTGGTGCCGCAGGCGCGACTGGTGGGGCTGAAGACGCTGGCCGATGGACGCACGCTGGCCCGGCTGGCCGGCAGCGGGCTGCAGCCGGAGATCAGCCGGCGCAACCTGCCGGCCGTGCGCCGATTGCTGCGCATGGGCTGAGCCATTCGCGCCGGGGAGGACCTTGCGCCGCACTGCTCCGTCGACGCGAATGCGGGACAATGCCCACTTCGACCGCGCCGTTGCCACCACTGACCGAGGCCCGCATGACCCCGACCACGCTGCGTATCGCCACCCGCAAGAGCGCGCTCGCGCTGTGGCAGGCCGAGCACGTCGCCGCGCAGCTGCGTGCCGCGCACCCCGGGCTGGGGGTGGAGCTCGTGCCGATGAGTACGCGTGGCGACGAGATCCTCGACCGGCCGCTGGCGACCATCGGTGGCAAGGGGCTGTTCCTCAAGGAGCTGGAGGTGGCGATGCTCGAGGATCGCGCCGACCTTGCCGTGCACTCGCTCAAGGACGTCCCGGCCGAGCTCGAGCCCGGCTTCGCCCTGCCGGCGATCCTGGCCCGCGCGGACTGCGCGGATGCGTTCGTGAGCAATCATTTCCAGGACCTGGCCGCGCTGCCGCAGGGCGCCCGGGTCGGTACGTCCTCGCTGCGCCGGCAAGCGCAGCTGCGCGCGGCGCGGCCAGACCTCCAGTTGCTCGACCTGCGCGGCAACGTAGGCACCCGACTGGCCAAGCTCGATGCCGGCGACTACGACGCGATCCTGCTGGCCTGCGCGGGCCTGGACCGGCTCGGCCTGTCCGGGCGCATCCGCAGCCTGCTGGTGGCGCCGGATTGGCTGCCCGCGCCCGGCCAGGCGGCCATCGCGATCGAGGCACGCGACGATCGGCCCGAGGTGCTCGACCTGCTCCGCGCGCTCGACGATCAGGACACCCGGCTGACGGTGACCGCCGAGCGCGCGATGAACCACGCGCTGGGCGGCAGCTGCTCGGTCCCGGTCGGTGCCTGGTGCATGCGTACCGAGCGCGGGCTGCACCTGCGCGGGCTGGTCGGCGATCCACGGGGCGGCAACCTGCTGCACGCACAGGCCGACGGCCCGGAACAGTCACCGGAAGCGCTCGGCCGCACTGTCGCCGAGTCGCTGCTGGCGCAGGGCGCCGCGGCCTTCCTCGGCAAGCACTGATCGCGGTACGCGGCACGAAAAAGCCGGCGGCCCGGAGGCCGCCGGCTTTATTCACGCACCCGCCGCTCGTCAGAAGTTGTAGACGAGGTTGGTCGTGGTGAGCGTGTCGGTGCTCTTGGTACCCGGCTGGGTGTCGCTGTTGTAGCGCACCTGGAAACCAAGCTTGAGCGCCATCTTCCGGGTCATGCTGACCGAGAGGCCGGCGTCGTTCTGGTAGTACTTGTTCTTCGAGCCGGCTTCGGTCAGCAGGGTGTCCTCGAAGGCGGTGTTGTCGGTCAGGCGGTACTTGAAGTTGGCCAGGCCGCGCGCGACCGCCTCGCCCTGCGTCGGCTGGCGCACCGGCACGGTGGCGCCGTTCACGTTCTGCATCTCGTCGGCCGGGCGGTAGCGCTTGTAGCCGGGGCCGATTTCGAACGACAGCTCGGTGCGCTGGTTCTTCAACGCGATGTAGCCGTAGCCGAGCGACACGGTGCCCTGCCAGAGATTCGCGCCGAAGTCGTCATGCTCGTAGCGCACCGCGCCCACGATGTAGCTGCGCGGATCCAGCTTGTAGCCCACCGAGGCCCCGCTGTCGTAGCGGTTGGCCGTGGTGGTGAAGCGGTCGACGGTCTTGCCGGCGGCGTCGGTGACGCTCACGTCGCCCTTCGAACGCAGACCATTGAGGAAGAAGTTGTTGCGCCACAACTCGTTCTCCTGACTGAGCCCGAGCTTGGCATTGAGGTTTTCCGAACGGGAGTTGCCGCGGGTCGAGGCGAAGCCGAATTCGCCCGAGCCGCTCCAGCCGCCATTGTCGGTCGCACTGGTGTCGGAACCGGTGGATGCACCGCCGGTGGTGTCCTGGGCATGGACGTGGGAGGCCAGCGTCGTGGCGGCCAGCAGGAAGGCAAGAGAGATCTTGTTCATCGAGGTGTGACAGTCCGATTGTTAAACAAACGTAATCGATTACCTTAACGGATCGCGTTGAATCCGTTATGAATCGATGGCGGAACGACTCACCCCGTACACCCTTCGAGACTGCGGGCACATTCGCGCCGATAGAGCCACTGCTCCCACGCGCGACCGACGAGGTTGCTGGCCGCGGCGGCACCCGCCAACAAGCCGCTCGCCTGCCAGCGGTCCGCCAGCAGCAAGGCCAGACACGGCAATGCGTGGCTGAACACGGCCGCGGCGAATCTCCCCTTTGGCGGCCAGGACGGTTCCTTTGCGGCGGCCGTGGTCCCCAGTCGCAACGCGTGCCAGCGCATGCCCTCGATCAGCCCCAGCAGCAGGGCCATGATCATCAGCAGCAACAGCCAGGACTGGTGTTCGGGCAAGGCGGGGCCCGGGGTCATGTTGCTGTCCGCCGCCACGCAAAGCCACAGCCACAGACCGCCGCCGAACAATGCAGACATCACCCGTCCCACCGGCAGGGCAGCCGTTGGCGCCGCGCTGGCCACACGCCCGGGTAGCCGATGCGTGCTGTAGAGCAGGTGGCCCAGGCAGGCCATCATCAGGACGGCGCCGGCCAGGCGCGTGGCCCAGAAATCGTTGTCGCCACGGGTCAGCCCCGCCACAGCGAGCATCGGCAGGTAGGTCGCCAGCGCAGTCAGCGCCTCACGCGTCGGGCGAGCTTGGCGCCCGGGCCGCCAGCCGTACCAGTCCGGCCACCCGGGACGACGCACCCCAGCCACCAGCAGTCCCGCGCTGACCAGCACCAGCCCGATCAGTAGCGGTACCAGCGACTCGCCCCGGCCACTGCGATAGATGCCGAGGGCCAGGCCGATGCCCTGCAGGGCCCAGATGCCATATCCGGTATCGGCGGCCACCTGCAGGCTCACTGCCATCGCCCGCGGCGCGCGGGAGACCGCGGGCGGGTGGGTGGCCGAGCCGGTTTCAGGCGCGTCGAGGGGAGCTTGCATCGCGGGTTTCTCGGGCGGGGAAGCGGAGCGGGCGCGCGGAATATGCGCCGGGGGACTCGGGCTTGCGGCCGTCACTGGGCGTGCCCATGCTACACAACGCCTTTCCTCGACGATATGCCATGGACCGTTACGAGCGCATTCTCACCCTGCACCGGTTGCTCAAATCCGCGCATTACCCGGTGCCGCTGCCGCGGCTGATGGACGAACTGGAGTGTTCGCGCGCCACGCTTTATCGCGACATCGCCTTCCTGCGCGATGCACTGGGTGCGCCGATCGAGAGCGGCGGCGGCGAGCAGGCCGCGTTCCGTTACGAGGTCGGCGAGGGGGAACGGTTCGAGCTGCCAGGGTTGTGGCTGACCTCCGACGAGTTGGCCGCCCTGCTCGCGCTCAACGAGCTGATCGGGCGCAGCGGACCGGGCGTGCTGGCCGGTGCGCTGGCACCGTTCAAGGCACGCATCGAGGGATTGCTGTCCGACCAGGGCAGCGGCAAGGCGTTGCCGATCGAGCGCATCCGCGTGATCGCCTGGGGCGAACGCAAGCTCGACCAGCAGGTATTCCGGATCACCGCCGGCGCGGTGCTCGAGCGTCGCCAGCTGCGCTTTCGCTACCGCGCGCGCACGACCAATTCGGACAGCAGACGCACCGTTTCGCCGCAGCGGCTGACCCACTACCGCGACAACTGGTACCTCGACGCCTGGGACCATGACCGCGAAGCGCTGCGCAGCTTCGCGGTGGATCGCATCCTCGAGCCGCAAGCACAGGACGAGCGGGCCATCGACGTCGCCGACAGCGACCTCAACGAGATGCTCTCTTCCAGCTACGGCATCTTCGCCGGCAAGCCCAAGGCCTGGGCGACGATCCGCTTTTCCGCGCACGCGGCGCGCTGGGTAGCCGACGAACACTGGCATTCGCAGCAGAAGGGCGAATGGCTGCCGGACGGCCGTTACGAGCTGCAGGTGCCGTATTCGAACTCGCGCGAGTTGCTGATGGACGTGCTCAAGTACGGCCCGGACGCGGAAATCGTGGCGCCGCTGCCGCTGCGCGAGGAAATGAAGATCATGCTGCAGCTGGCCCTCAGTGGCTACATGGCGCCGCACTGAAGCCGCTCATCTTGTCTCGATGAGCAGCCGACCGGCGCGAGGCACACGTGTCTGCATGTCTACGATCGGCGCACGGGCACCTGACGCGAGTGCCTGCAGTGGACATCGCACCGGCTCGGGCGTCTGAATTCAGACGAAACCTGCGTGCTCTGGCGGGCACAGGTGGCCGTTGCGGGCGACTTCGGCGCGCGCGAGTGCCTGGCGCAACACATCGAAAAGTTGCGCAGGCTCGTCAACGGCGAGCGCTATCGAGGTGACCCGGCGACCGAACAGAGTTCTTGTTGGCATCTTCAATGTAAGTCCAACATTCGGCGCACCAAAGCCAACGAGCTTCAGGTCATACGCACCTGCTTCAAGAACACCGACCCGAGCGACCGACTGGATGACGGCAACGGGGATCTCGTACGTGTGCAGGATGCCGTAGCGTATCTGCAAGAGGTCACCATCCAGCGACACCGGCCTCATCGTGGTGGTACGAAATTCCGCATACATCCATAACGCGACGTATGCGGACAGGAGCGTGACGATCCATCGCGCCATCGGCGTCAGCCACAATCGAAGGAACAAATGGGCGATCGGAAGCTCGATGCACATCAGATAGAGGAATATTTTCTGCATCTTGGCGTTGTCCCCTTGCCGCGCGTAGGTGAACAACTGGCCTTTCCAGCCCGTTAGCCGGCGCGGCTTGAGACCGTAGAGCCAGACCCGCATCTCGGCGAACAGCAAGCTGCGGGTGGGAGCACCAGGTATCCAGCGGAGCTCCCTGGTGATTCGCATTTCGCTTTCCTGAGTGGTTTCCGAGAAGATCAGGCGGAACACCCAAAGGACAGCCACGAGCTCCACCAGCAGGAACACAACTGCCGGCAACCACTTGAGCAGACGGAGCAAAGCAAAAAAATGGCTTCCTGGGAAAGTCCTGGAAAGGCCATAAATGCCTAACGAGGCTCCCAGCAAGGCGATGCCAATGATCCGGCGGCGTGTCATGTCCTCAGCTCGGCTCGCAAATGCTCGGGTAGATCCTTCGCCATGGCCATGACCTGCTCTTTTGCCTCGGGTGACGCCAGAGCCAGGCTTCGAAGAGCCATCTGCCGCGTGCGTACACAGCGATGCGTTTTCGCGATTTCGCGAAGCAAGTCAGGTGTGTCGGCGTCGAACACATGGCCGGCCAACTGGAGAAACTTGATGCGCAGGTTATCGATCGAATCGACGAAACCGGCGATGTTTCCCCGCTCGACGTCGAAAACGTACTGGGGAATCAGCGGGTTGTCCTTGCGATGAACCAGAAGGTTGAGCGAGATGGAGAATGACTTCGGCGGCAGTTGGATGTGGATGTCGGTGCTCGGCCTAAAGAAGAGCACCTTGTTGACTTCCAGCCGAGCCTTTTCAAGAAATCTCAGCTCGACTCTCTCGCCCTCGTACCCTGCAACCGTGCTTTTGTCGTATTCGTAAATGAGAGTGTCGTAGCCAGGACCAAAATATCCAATCGTTAGGAACGGGAAATTGTGGTCATGGGCCAGTTCGTAGGAGAGCAGCGCCGCTTCGTCGCGGGCCGCACGGCCCGAGGTTCTTACCGGCGCCCAGAAATTTGCTCGAAGTTTGAAGACGCCGTCGTCAGTCTGCCCAAGCAGTGCGCTTTGCATGCTGTAGAAGCCGCTTCGCGGTCCTCCTGCCTCTGCAAGGAGATACGAATTGACGAAGTCCACGAGGAAAGAACGGTTCCTCGCCAGTTTCGCAAGCGCATGAGAAGCCGACATGATGCTTTCGTCGGAGTAGGGGTCCACGTTGCGGGCAACGTGGTCCAAGAACTCGACAGGCGTCATTTGTTCGGTTGTTTCGGGGAAAAGGGTAATCGCCATGTTTAGTTCAGCGCTTCGGATGCGGCTTTACGGATGTGGGGATGTGGATCGGTCAAGAAGCGGTCGAATGCCAAGAGCGCTCTTTCCGGCGCTACCGCGTTCAATGTCTGCAGCGCCTTCCACCGCACGTGGTGACTACGCGCATCAAGGTAATGCTCGATGGTGCCGGCATGTTCGACGCCGCCGAGATGCTCGAGAGCTTCCAGCGCGGTCATGATCTGATCATCGAGCAGGTGCGCGCCTGAGATGTTCCAGGGCTTCAGTGAGGTCCGGTCGAAGGACCATGTGAAGTCCAGCCTCACGGGCGACATGGCCTTGACGAGATAGCGCTGTTCACCGGGGGCGTAGAAGTCGATCACATCCACTTCCGCCCTGACGGCCAGCGGCGTCCCGCGATCCAGCATGGCATGGCCGTTCATGACCAGCTGCACGTCCGGGTCGAGCACGTCCAGGCGCGTATCCGCCGGCATCGCATAGCGGTCGTAATGCACACCCTCCGTGAGCGACATCACCACGGCGTCTTGCGAGAGCGAGCTGAGCACTCGGGACTGATGCGCGGGCACTTTGTCCACTGCCAGGATCAACGAGGGCGCCGCTACCAGCACCAGTCCCCTGGTCGTCCAGAACGGACTCTCGTAAAGGTTGTTCGCCAATGTGGTTCGCAATTCATGGTTCACCGCATCCCGGATCTGTCCACCGGTGACCACCGATTCGATGAACTCCGCGGCAGCATCGATTGAAAAGTGCGGGCTCGAGCGCGCGAAGTGCGTGAATGCATCCGCGATGCACGGATGCACAGGCGAATTCAGTATTTTCATCGGGATTCCCTCCCCAAAGTGATTGGCCCGGAAAGGGCCAATCACCGGCGATGGTTACGCCAGCAGAATCATCACGCCGCGCACGACGAGCACGATGATCAGCGGACTCTCGGCCGCACCCACGGGAGAGACCGTGGTTTCCAGATTCCCAAGCTTCAATTGCTTCATGGTTCTTCCTTGTGATGGCAATGGCGCCCGAGTACATGGGCGCCGGGCAAGCCTAGCCTGCCGCCCGATAATCACCTGAAGGAAAACCCTGATTTCTTGGTGGCTCTTTCGCCCCGACTCCTGACCGGCTTTCTAGTGGAACGGCCAGAAGCGGGGGATGAGCCACATCGACAGTGCGCAGAACAGCAGGATCAGCGGAATGCCGACCTTCATGAAATCGGTGAAACGGTAGCCACCGGCGTAATACACCATGGTATTGGTCGGGTAGCCGACCGGCGTGGCGAACGAGGTCGCCGCAGCAAACGCCACCGCCACCACGAACGGGCGCGGATCCACATGTATCGCGTGCGCCACCGAGGCGGCGATGCCGACCATCAGCACCACCGATGGGTTGTGCCCCATCAGTTCGGTGAGCAGGGCGGTGAGCAGGTACACCATGAACAACGCCGCCAGCGGTCCGTGGCTGCCGACCACGGCCATCCCGGCGTGCACCACCGCGGTGGACAGCCCGCTCTTCTCGATCGCCACGCCCAGCGGCAGGATCGCGCCGAGCAGGATCACGATCTTCCAGTCCATGCCCTCGTAGACGTCCTTGCGGCCGAAGCAGCCGGCCAACGCCATTGCCGTGGCACCGCAGATCGCGGCGATCGGGATCGGCAGCCAGCGCATGCCGGAGGCAATGATCACTGCAGCCATGATGCCCACCGCGTAGAGCGCCTTGCGCGGCGTGCTGCGCGCGTTTTCCCGTTCGCTCAGCACGATCAGCGACTCGTCGTTGCGCAGGTTCGCCATCGCCTCTTCCGGCACCAGCACCAGCAGCACGTCGCCGACCGCGAGTGCCACGTCACTGAGCTTCTCGCGCAGCACCTGGCCACGACGGTGGATCGCCAGCGCCACCGCGTCGTAGCGCCAGCCGATGCCGGTCTCGCCGAAGCGCCGGCCCTCCAGCGCGCTGGCCGGCGCGACCATGATCTCGGCCAGCACACGCTGGCGGTCGTCGGTATGCGCGTAGTGGCCTTCCGGTGCGTTGCGCAGCCCGGCCTGGCGGCGGAACTCCTCGATCTTGTCCCAGTCGCCGCGGACCAGCAGCACGTCGCCGCGGGCGATCTGCTGCGAACGCGGCGACCAGGTGCGGCGATCGCCGCGCAGCAGCTCCAGCGGGTACACGCCGTAGCGCTCGCCCAAGCCCGCATCGGCGATGCTCTTGCCCAGCAGCGAGGAGCTTTCGGTCACCTCCAGTTCGGTGACGTACTTGCCGATCTCCACCTGCACCGGCAGGTCGGTGTGGATGTGCCGCGGCAGCAGCCAGCGGCCCACCAGCATCAGGTAGACGATACCGACCACGGCAAGGATGGCGCCCAGTTCGGTGAACTCGAATACGCCGAACGGCGGCAGTCCGTGCTTCTGCGCCAGGGTGTCGGCGAGCAGGTTGGACGAGGTGCCGATCAGGGTGCACACGCCGCCCATCTGCGCGGCGAACGCCATCGGCATGAGCACGCGCCCGGGGGACGTGCCGGTACGCTGGCACACCTTCAGCGCCAGCGGCAGGAAGGTGGCCACCAGGGCGATGTTCTTGATGAACGCACCCAGCGGGGCGATCGCCAGCATCAGCGCCAGGGTCAGCAGCCAGGGCCGGCGGATCTTCACCAGCAGCCGGCTCAGCGGTTCCAGCGCGCCGGAGCGCTCGATCCCCATGCTCAGCGCGAACATCGCCGCCACGGTCACCGTCGCCTCGTTGCTGAAGCCGCTCAGCGCCTCGGCGGGACTCACCACGCCGAGGATCACCAGCGCCGCCAGCGCCATCAGCGCAACCAGGTCGATGCGCACCTTCTCGCTGGCGAACAGCGCCATCGCGGCGACGATCACCGCCACCGTGGCCCAGGCCTGCCAGGTCATGCGCCCTCCCCAGGGACAGCGGATCGCCGGGCAGCCGCGCGGAGCGGTCGTCGCATGAGGTATCGCATCGAGACAGAACTTCCCAGGGAGACAGGCCGGCGCCTCGCGCGGAGCATCCGCGGCGTCCCGCCAGCCGGCGGTCGACGCGGTCGCCGCTGCGGCGCCTTTCTGGCATCGTACGGAAACCGGGCGTTTTCACAATGTTATGGAGCGCCCTTACGCCGCGACACCATGGCCGACATCGATCCCCCCGAGCACGACATCCAGACCACCGCGCCGGCCGGCGGCCCCTCGGGCCGCCCCACAGTCGCGCTGGCGCTCGGGGCCGGGGGCGCCAAGGGACTGGCCCACATCGGTGCGATCGAGGAGATCGAAGCGGCCGGATATGAGGTCGTGGCGATCGCCGGCAGCTCGATGGGGGCCCTGATCGGCGGCATCTACGCCATGGGCAAGCTCGACGTCTACCGCGACTGGGTTTCCACCCTGGCCAAGCTCGACGTGCTGCGCCTGCTGGACTGGACCTTCACCGGCGGCGGCCTGATCAAAGGCGAGAAGATCATCGGCACGCTGCGCCAACTGATCGGCGACGTGCATATCGAGGACCTGCCACTGGCGTTCACGGCGGTGGCTACCGACCTGGATCGCGAGCGCGAGGTCTGGATCACCCGTGGCTCGCTGTTCGACGCGATCCGGGCGTCGATCGCCATTCCCACCATCTTCCGCCCGCACCGCCTCGGCGGCCGGTTGCTGGTCGATGGCGCCCTGCTCAACCCGGTGCCGGTGACGCCGCTGATCCGCGAGCACGCGGACTACCTGTTCGCCGTGAGCGTGGATGGCCCGGCCGAACGCGCCCAGGCGGAGCCCCAGGAGGCGCACGACGACGAGAGCCACCGCGGGCGGATTGGCGAGTGGCTCGGCAAGCTGCTGCCTGCCGGCTCCGGTGTCCCGCGAGAGGCCGCACCCGGCGCGCTGGAGCTGCTCAACCAGTCGATGGACCTGATGCAGGCCAACCTGTCGCGCCTGCGCCTGGCGGCGTACGTGCCGGACCTGCTGATCCAGATGCCGCGCAACGTCTCCACCGCATTCGAGTTCCATCGCGCGAGAGAGCTGATCGAGCTGGGGCGCCACCGCGCACGCGAGGCGCTGCGCCTCTGGCACGAACGCGAGGGGTCACCTCCTGCGGAGACCGCCGACTAGTCCGGCTCAGCGCGGTCCGTGACCATGCAGCCAGTGCTCCAGATAGGCCTTGAGCACCAGCGCGTGGTTGTGTTCCTCGTCGCGCGCGGCGTACAGGAGAGTCAATCGCCGGCGCATGGCCTGCCCGGCCAGTGGCCGCCAGAACTCGGCCAGGCCGTCCAACTCCGCGGCATAGCGATGGCGGAACGCCTCCCAGCGCGAGGGATCGTGGCCGAACCAGCGGCGCAGCGTCGGCGAGGGGGCCACTTCGCGAACCCAGCCGTCGAGCGCGGCCGCCTCCTTGCGCAGGCCGCGCGGCCACAGCCGATCGACCAGCACCCGCCGGCCGTCGGCAGGATCGGGAGGAAGATAGATGCGCTTGACCCGGATGCCCATGCGCCGCTCCGTGCGCTCGGGAAAGCCCAAGCTTACGCCCCCGGCAAGCCGGGTCGGGCTAAGGCGGCGTGAACGCCGTTACAGCTCTTCGACGGCGGTCACCTTGCCCCGGCGCATCAGCCAGGCCACGCCGCGCAGGTCCGCCAGGCCCACCCACAGGCGATCGAGCATGCCGTACTTGGAGGTGCCCGCCGTGCGCGGCCGGTGCCCAACCGGCACGCTGGTGCTCTGGAACCCGGCACGCTTGACCAGCGCCGGCAGGTAGCGATGCATGTGGTCGAAGTAGGGCAGGCGCAGGAACACCTCCCGCTCGAACAGTTTCAGGCCGCAGCCGGTGTCCGGCGTGGCGTCCTTGAGCATGCGCGAGCGCACCGCATTGGCGACCTTGGAGGAGATGCGCTTGTTGAAACTGTCCCGGCGCGTGGTACGCCAGCCGGCGAACAGCCGCACCGCCGGCGCAGCGGAGTCGCGCGCGGCCAGCAGCTTGGGGATGTCGGCCGGGTCGTTCTGGCCGTCGCCGTCCAGCGTGGCGATCCATGGTGCGGTCGCGGCGCGCACGCCGTTCCACACTGCCGTGCTCTGGCCGGAGCGGGTGACGTGGTGCAGGACGCGCAGCTCAGGGTGAAGCGCCTTCTGCGCGGCCAGTACCTGCCGGCTGTCGTCGGTGGAATCGTCGTCGACGTAGATCACTTCGTAATCGACCTTGCCGCGGAGTGCGGTGGCGATCTCGGCGAGCAGGGGCGGGATGTTGTCGCGCTCGTTGAAGACGGGGACGACGACGGAAAGCTGGGGCATGGGTCGGGCCTTGGAAAAACGCGCCGCGGCGATAGGCGGCGCAAGAGTTTACCGCCAAGCGCGCACTGCCGCCCGGCACGCGGCAGTGGAGCCGCAGTCCGGCGCGAAGTGCCGGACGGTCAGCGGATCTTGCCGAGGATGCCGTCGAGCTCGTCGTGGCTGTGGTAGTGGATCACCAGCTTGCCGCGGCCGCCGCGACCCTGCGCCAGCTCCACGCGGGTGGAGAAGCGCTCGGCCAGCTCGCGCTCCAGCGCATCGATGTTGGGATCGCGCGCGCCGGCGGCCGCCTTGGCCTTGCCCTTGGGCGCGCTCTGCGCCTTGCGTGCCGCATCCTCCAGCTCGCGCACGGTCCAGCCCAGGGTGGAGGCCTGGCGCGCCAGCGGCACGGCGACCGCCTCGTCCAGGGTGAGCAGGCAGCGCGCGTGGCCCATCTCCAGCTTGCCCTCGTCCAGCAACTTCTTGATCGCCGCGGGCAGGTCGGTCAGGCGCAGCAGGTTGGACACCGCAGCGCGCGAGCGACCGACCGCGTCGGCGGCCTGCTGGTGGGTGAGCTCGAAATCCTCGATCAGCCGCTTCAGCGCGTCGGCCTCCTCCAGCGGAGTGAGGTCCTGGCGCTGGATGTTCTCGATCAGCGCCATCGCCGGCACGGCGACTTCCGGTACGTCCTTCACCAGCGCCGGGATCTCGCTCATCTGCGCCCGCTGCGCGGCGCGCCAGCGGCGCTCGCCGGCGATCAGCTCGTAGCTGCCCTTGCCCAGCGCGCGGACCACCACCGGCTGGATCAGGCCCTGCGCCTTGATCGAGGCGGCAAGCTCGTCCAGCGCCTCGTCGTTCCAGTGGCGCCGCGGCTGGTACTTGCCGGGCTGGATCTGCTGGATCGGCAGGGTGCGCAGCTCGCCCTCCTGCTCGATCACCGACGGAGTGCCGGCCCCGTCGCCGCCCAGCAGGGCATCGAGCCCGCGTCCCAGTCCACGCTTCTTCGCAGCCATGCTTACTCCTGGTGAAGATCGATCGTCGCGTCGTGCGCGGCGGTCGGATCGTCGTGCATTTCGCCCAGCGCGGCGAGCGCCGCCTGGGCGCCGCGCTCGCGGCGGATGATCTCGCCGGCCAGGCCGATGTAGGCGATCGCGCCGCGCGAGCTGCGGTCATAAAGGTGAATCGGCTGGCCGTGGCTGGGCGCCTCGGCCAGGCGCACGTTGCGAGGGATGATCGAACGCAGCACCTTGTCGCCGAAGTGCTGGGTGAGCTGCGCCGAGACCTCGTTGCCCAGGTTGTTGCGCACGTCGTACATGGTGCGCAGCAGGCCCTCGATCTCCAGCCCCGGGTTCAGCCGTGCCCGCACCGCCTTGACCGTGTCGAGCAGGCTGGACAGGCCCTCCAGCGCGAAATACTCGCACTGCACCGGTATCAGCAGCCCATCGGCCGCGGTCAGCGCGTTTAGCGTGAGCAGGTGCAGCGAGGGCGGGCAGTCGATCAGGATCGTGTCGTACTTGCCGGCCACCTTGGCCAGCTGTTCCTTGAGCCGGCTCTCGCGCGCCAGCGCGTCCATCAGCTTGAGCTCGGCGGCGGTGAGGTCGCCGTTGCCGGGCAGCAGGTCATAGTGCGCCTCGGTGGTGACGATCGCCCGCTCGATCGGCGCCTCGTCCAGCAGCACCTCGCAGCCGTTCGGCTTGGCCAGGTTCTTGTCCACGCCCGAGGCCATCGTCGCGTTGCCCTGCGGATCGAGGTCGACCAGCAGCACCTTGCGCTTCGCCGCGGCCAGTGCGGCGGCAAGGTTGACGGCGGTGGTGGTCTTGCCGACGCCGCCCTTCTGGTTGGCGACAGCGATGATGCGAGCCATGAGTGGTCGTTACCGTGCGCGGCCGAAAAGGCAGGTAGATTAACAGGCTGCCGGGCCCGGGGCGGCCCCGGCACGACGGATCACCGCCAGGTGGCGCTCGCCCTCGAGCCCGGGCACCGCCAGCGCGTGCATCGAATCGAGCACGAAGCCCGGCGGCAGCGCCTCCAGCTCGTCGTCCGGCCGGCGCCCCTTCATGGCCAGCCAGCGGCCATCGGGGGCAAGCAGATGCCCGCCCCAGCCCAGCATATCCGCCAGCGTGGCGAAGGCGCGGGCGGTGATGCAGTCGAACTGGCCCTGCACATCCTCCACCCGCGACTGCACCGCCTGCACGCCTTCCAGCTTCAGGCTGCGGATCGCTTCGCGCAGGAAGCGGACCTTCTTGCCGTTGGAGTCGACCAGGGTGATCGCCCGTCCCGGTGCGGCGATCGCCAGCACGATGCCGGGCAGCCCCGGTCCGGTGCCGAGGTCGGCCAGGGTCGCTCCCGACACGAACGGCAGGATCGCCAGCGAATCGAGCAGGTGACGGGTCACCATCTCGGCCGGATCACGCACCGCGGTGAGGTTGTAGGTGGCGTTCCAACGCACCAGCAGATCCAGGTAGTCGAGCAGGCGCCCCTCGGCGTTGTCCGGCAGCCGCAGGCCGAGCGCGGCGATGCCCTGTTCCAGGCGATGTTGCAGGGCGGCGCGGTCAGTCATCTCGATTCCACACGGACGGTTCGGCCGATCAGTATCGGGCGCGTCACGGGCAAAAGAAAACCCGCCGAAGCGGGTTCGCGATCACGCAAGTCCCCTTCGCGCAGCCGCTCTGGAGGCGGCTCGGCGCGCTACGGATTCATGCGATTTCCAATTCCACCCGGGTGACCATCAGGCCACGCTCGCGCAGGGCGCCGTTGAGGGCCTGCTTCATGCGACTGCCGAGGTCGCGGCGGTCGGCGGTGGCCACCGGCGACTCACCAAGCGCAGCGAGCGCCCCGCGACGGATCAGTTGCGGCGCTTCGTCGATGGTCGCCTCGGCGCGCTCCGGCTCGAGCACCTGCCAGTAGACGGTGCCGCGCAACTCGTGGCTGTCGGCCTGCGGCTGCTCGAAACGCAGCACCTGTCCACCGAGATCGATGCGGTGACCGATGCGATCCAGGCCAGGCACCACCCAGTGCGTGCCCGGCTCCAGCAATCGCAGCGGCTGGCCGCGACGGTAGAGGCTGTGCACCTGGCCGGCCGGCACCCGCCGCATCGCCGCGGCGACGAGCGCGGCGACGGCAGCAAGGATGACGATGGCCAAGGTGGTGTTCATTTCAATTCAGTTGCTTACGTAACTTTTCTATCTGAATTTGCAAGATAAGAATACAGATGCATGTGCGCGCTTTGATTAATTTAATTTTAACGACGCTCTCCGTCCAGCCGTCGGACTGTGATCTGCACCACAGCCCCGAACGACAGGTGGGGACTTTCAAGCGCTTATCGGCGTGCCCGCGCCGCCCTTGAGGCGTCGGACCGCGAGTCATGCCCAGCCGGGAAACCGATGCTTGCTGCACCGCATGACGACACGGCCGGCGCGCAACCCAGGTCGAGAGCCAGTAGCCGCGCGAATTCCGGAGAAACCAGCTTCTGGTTGTGGATTTTTCCTTTCGCGGTGCAGCAAATCTTTGTTTTGCAAAAGCTTTACAAGCCGCGATGAAAACGTTTACGTTCCGCCCTGCGCGGGGGCCCGGCGCAACGAAAAAGGCGGAATCGTGACGACAGTGACCATCAAAGACGTGGCGCGGGAAGCCGGTGTGTCCGTGGCTTCGGTGTCGCGCGCGCTCAATGGCACGGGCGGCGTCACCGCCGAGACCGAGAAGCGGATCCGCGAGGTCGCGGCGCGCCTGCGCTACATGCCGCACGGAGCGGCGCGCAGCCTGATCACTCGGCGCACGCACACCATCGGTGCGCTGCTGCCGGACATGTACGGCGAGTTCTTCTCCGAACTGATCCGCGGCATCGATCTGGCCGCACGTGCCCGCGGGCTGCACCTGCTGGTGTCCAGCGCGCACGACGGCGTGGACGACGGGGCCGCCGCGCTGCGCACCATGCGCGGTCGGGTCGACGGGATGATCATCCTGTCGCCACGCGCCGATGCCTCATTCCTGCACGCGAACCTGCCCGAATCGCTGCCCACGGTGCTGCTGAACAGCCCGCTGCGGGGCCGGCGCTATCCGGTGCTCAATATCGACAACTACGGCGGCGCCCACGCCATGGTGCGGCACCTGGCGGTGACCTGCGGCTATCGCGACATCGCCCTCGTGGCCGGCCCGCAGGACAACTTCGACGCGCAGCAGCGCGAAGACGGATACCGCGCCGCGATGGCCGAATTCGCACCGGGTGCGCCGCTGCGCGTCATCCGCGGCGAATTCACCGAGGAATCGGGCTACCGCGCCGGCCGCGAGCTGCTGGCGTCGGGACGGCTTCCGCGGGCGGTTTTCGCGGCCAACGACATGATGGCGATCGGCTGCCTGCTCGCCCTGCGCGAGGGCGGCGTGGACGTCCCCGGCGAAGTCGCGGTGACCGGCTTCGATGACATCCCCATCGCGCGTTACGTCACACCCGCTTTGACCACGGTGCAGGTACGCATCGTGGACCTGGGACGGAGTGCCCTCGAGCGACTGGCCGCTCTGCTGGATGCAACCGACCAGGCCACCACGCCGGACGCCGACATCCTCGGCTGCGAGATCGTGGTGCGCGACAGCTGCGGCGCTCGTCCGCACGGCAAGACATCAACCAACAAAGCCCGCTGAGGGCATACAGAACATCCCTTTGGGAGGGTAGTCATGAAGGCGCCACTGCAACTCAAGAAGAAACTGCTCGCGAGCGTCATCGCCACCTCGGTGGTGGCGATCGGCGCGGCCCCAACCACGGCCTGGACCCAGTCGGCGTACGCGACCCTGCGCGGCAAGGCCGCGCCCGGCGCGACGGTCACCGCGTTCAATCCGGCCACCGGCACCACCCGGCGCACCACCGCCAGCGGCGACGGCAGCTACACGCTGACCGGTCTGCAGCCGGGCACGTACCAGGTCGACGCCGGTCCGGGCACGCAGCGCAACGTGATCCTCACCGTGGCGTCCACGTCCACCCTGGACCTGGTCGCGGGGGCCCAGGCACCGTCGACGGCCAACGCCACCACGCTGGGCGGGGTGACCGTATCGGCAACCACCCTGCAGGAAGTGAAGACGCCGGAAGTCGGCGGCACCATCTCGCTGCACCAGATCGACACCATTCCGCAGATCTCGCGCAACTTCCTGGAATTCGCCGACACCGTGCCGGGCATGATTTTCCAGGTCGACAGCAACGGCAACACCACGCTGCGCGGCGGCGCGCAGAACAAGAGCTCCACCAACGTCTACATCGACGGCGTCGGTCAGAAGAGCTACGTGAAGGAAGGCGGCATCAGCGGCCAGATCGGCACCCAGGGCAACCCGTTCCCGCAGCTGGCGATTGGTGAGTACAAGGTCATCACCTCCAACTACAAGGCCGAGTACGACCAGATTTCCTCCGCCGCGGTGACCGCGCAGACCAAGTCGGGCACCAACGAATTCCACGGCGAGGTGTTCGGGCGCTACACCAACGATTCGTTCCGTGCCAAGACGCCGGCCGAGGAAGACGCCAACAGGAAGACCTCGTCCAAGGAGAAGGAATACGGCTTCGCACTGGGCGGCCCGATCATCCAGGACAAGATGCACTTCTTCATGACCTACGAGGGCAAGCGTTTCAACACGCCGACCACCGTGGTCGCCGATCCGAACGCCACTGCCGGCGTACCCTACCTGCCGGCCGACGTGGCCGCTCAGCTCGGCCCGGCCAACCTGCCGTTCCAGGAGAACCTGTACTTCGGCAAGATCGACTGGGAACCGACCGACCGCGACCGCTTCGAGCTGAGCGCGCAGATCCGCAAGGAGAAGCAGGTCGGCGGCGTAGGCGGGGTGGATGCCGCCTCGGCCGAATACAACACCAAGAACGACGACAAGCGCTACGTGCTGCGCTGGCAGCACAGCGGCGAGGCGTACTTCAACGAACTGCTGCTGGCCCACGAGGACGCGTTCAACGCTCCGGTCGCCGCCAACATCGGCAACGGTTCGATCTACACCTACGCCAACGGCACCAGCGACCCGACCATCATCCATGTCGGCTCGGCCAATCCGCTGGCTACGCAGAACAAGGGCCAGAAGGGTCCGTCGATCCAGGACGACCTGACCTTCAACGACCTGGAGTGGAACGGCGACCACGTCGTCAAGACCGGCTTCAAGTACAAGGACATCACGCTGAAGGCAGCCGATGCCCGGGACATCAACCCGCAGTTCTACTACAACGTCACCAGCGCGGGCGTCGGCGCGATTCCGTACAAGGCCTTCTTCACCAAGCCGGTGACCGGTCTTGGCCTGAGCCCGACGGTGGAGACCAAGGCCAAGCAGTTCGGCGTCTACGTGCAGGACGACTGGGCGGTCAACGACAAGCTCACGCTGAACCTGGGCGTGCGCTGGGACTACGAGAAGAACCCGGCCTACACCGGCTTCGTCACGCCGCAGAACGTGATCGCCGCACTGAACTCGCAGGATCCCAACGGCCCGGCCGGCCAGACCTACGCGCAGAGCCTGGCGCTGGGCGGCATCAACATCAACGACTACATCAGCAACGGCCACAACCGGAAGAACTACAAGGGCGAGTGGCAGCCGCGCCTGGGCTTCTCCTACGACCTCAACGGCGACGAGGACCATGTGATCCACGGCGGCGTGGGACGGGCCTACGACCGCAACCTGTTCGACTACCTGCAGCTGGAGACGACCAAGGCCGCGCTGCCGCAGTTCACGGTCAACTTCCGCGACCCGGCCACCGGCACCTGCTATCGCGACGCTTCCCCCTGCTTCGACTGGGATCCGTCCTACCTCAACGGACTGCCGAACCTGCAGAGTCTGCTGCAGGCCAGCAACGCCGGCACCGAGGTCGACATGCTCAACAACAAGCTGAAGGCGCCGCATTCGGACCAGTTCAGCATCGGCATGTCCAACCGCATCGGCGACTGGCAGACCGACGCCACCGTGGCCCGCGTGCTGACCTACGACGGCTTCGCCTTCACCCTGGGCAACCGCTACCCGAACGGCGACTTCTTCCAGAACGGCAGCCAGCCGTGGGGCAACCCCGTTCCGGGCTTCGGCGCGCTGATCATCGGCAACAACGGTATCCAGACCCGCAGCACCCAGTTCCTGCTGTCGGTGAACAAGCCGTACGACAAGGAATCGGGCTGGGGCACCACGTTCGCCTACACCTACACCAGCGCCAAGCAGAACCGCGACATCAACGAGCACTACTCGTTCGACGAGGCGACCGTCGGCAACTATCCGTTCATCGACTCGAACGCGGCGCCGCGCCACCGCCTCGTGGCCACTGGCGTGATCGACGGTCCGTGGGGCATCACGATGTCGGCCAAGGTCACGCTGGCCACGCCGACCCCGGGCAACACGATCGCCTGCTACTGGACCTACACCTACCCCACCGGCAGCCACTGCACGCCGGCGGCGGGGACGCCGCAGGCGACCGGCAGGTTCCTGGTCGGTGGCAAGTTCTTCGGCTACCGCGACGTCGATTTCCAGGCGACCAAGGACTTCAACCTGGGCCACGGGATTACGCTGTACGGCCGCTTCGACGTGCTGAACGTCTTCAACTTCCGCAACTACTCGGACGTGATCTTCACCGCCGGAGCGAATCCGGGGCAGCTGACCACGGTCTACAACACCACCGGCAACATCACCTTCGTGCCGCGCACCTTCAAGTTCGAAGTGGGCATGAAGTTCTGAGGTTGTCCTTGCGGCACTCCGCGTCCACGGAGTGCCGCTTCTCCCCCGGCGCGGCGTACGCCGCGCCGACTTTTTTCGGTCTGGGCCACGCATGAGCGACTCGCGCATCAGGAACATCGTCATCGTCGGCGGCGGCACCGCCGGCTGGATGGCCGCCGCCGCGTTCGCCAAGGTGCTGGGACCGGACATCGCGATCCGGCTGGTGGAATCCGAGCAGATCGGCACCGTCGGTGTCGGCGAGGCCACCGTGCCGCACCTGAAGCTGTTCAACAACCTGCTCGGCATCGACGAGATCGAATTCGTCCGCCGCGTGCAGGGCACGTTCAAGCTCGGCATCCAGTTCAACGACTGGGGGCAGCTGGGCGAGTCCTACATCCATGGCTTCGGCGAGCTGGGCACCTTGCTCGGCCTGCTGCCGTTCCATCAGTACTGGATCCGCGCCGCCCAGCTCGGGCTGGCTGGGGACCTGGGCGACTACTCGCTCAACACGCTGGCAGCGCCGCGCGGCCGGTTCATGGCCGCGGCCAGCGACGCGCCGGCCAATTCGCCGCTGGCGAACATCGCCTATGCCTACCATTTCGACTCCGGCCTGTACGCAAAGCTGCTGCGCGAGTACGCCGAAGCGCGCGGCGTGCGCCGCACCGAGGGCCGGATCGCGCAGGTGCGCCAGCGGCCGGAAGACGGCTTCGTCGAGTCGGTGGTGCTGGAGAGTGGCGAGACCGTCGCCGGTGAGCTGTTCATCGACTGCTCCGGCTTCCGCGGCCTGCTGATCGAGCAGACCCTGCACGCCGGTTACGACGACTGGACCCACTGGCTGCCCTGCGACCGCGCGCTGGCGGTCGGCTGCGAGACGGTCGGCCCGCCCACGCCCTATACCCGTTCCACCGCGCGCCCGGCCGGCTGGCAGTGGCGCATCCCGCTGCAGCACCGCACCGGCAACGGCTACGTGTATGCCAGCGCGCACGTCAGCGACGACGAGGCCGCCGCCACGCTGCTGGCCCACCTCGACGGCCGGCCGCTGGGCGATCCGCGCCCGCTGCGCTTCACCACCGGCCTGCGCCGCAAGGTCTGGGACCGCAACGTGGTGGCGCTGGGGCTGGCCAGCGGCTTCATGGAGCCGCTGGAGTCGACCAGCATCTTCCTGATCCAGTCGGGCATCTCGCGACTGCTGAACCTGTTTCCGCGACAGGGCTTCAGTCCGGTGCTGACCGAGCGCTACAACGCGCAGACGCGCTTCGAATGCGAGCGCATCCGCGATTTCCTGATCCTGCACTACCACGCCACGCAACGCACCGACACGCCGTTCTGGGACCAGTGCCGGACCATGGACATCCCCGCCTCGCTGAAGGACAACATCGCGCTGTTCCGCGACAGCGGAAGGTTCTTCCGCGAAGGCGAGGAGATGTTCGCGCTGGTGAGCTGGGTGCAGGTGATGATCGGCCAGGGCATCGTGCCGACCGGTTACCACCCGCTGGTGGACCAGCTGTCGCCGCGTGAGCTGCAGGCGTTCATGCAGCACGTCCAGCGCGTGATCGCGGACTGCGTGCAGGCGATGCCCCCCCACGAGGGGTTCATCGCGAGGTACTGCACATCCCCGGGTACACCGATGCCCGCCTGAGTCGTTCCCACCGGCGTGCCCTGGCGCCTGCTGGCGCCACGCGTCGTTTCCTCTCCCCATCGTTCGACGAGACCGCTTCCCGATGCAGGCTGCCACCAAGAGATTGTCCCGGGTCCATCTTCTCACTGTCGCGCTCGGCGCTGCGCTGGCGCTGACCGCTGCACCCGTCGGCGCGACCGTTCGCGCGCAGCCGCCGACGCGGGCCATCCACACCTTCCAGGAAGCGCCGGCCGCCCAGCAGGCGATGATCGACGACCTGGAGCAGCGCACCTTCCGCTGGTTCTGGGACAGCGCCGACCCGGCCACCGGCCTGGTGCCGGACCACTACCCGGGCGAGTCGTTCTCCAGCATCGCCGCGGTAGGTTTCGGACTGACCGCCTACGGCATCGGCGTGGAGCGCGGCTACATCACCCGCGACCAGGCGGTCGAGCGCACGCTGGCCACGCTGAAGTTCTTCCACGACGCACCGCAGAACGCCAGCGAGGACGACGCGGCCGGCTACCACGGCTTCTTCTACCACTTCCTCGACATGCGCACCGGCAAGCGCGAGGGCCGCTGGACCGAGCTGTCCAGCGTCGACACCACGCTGCTGCTCGGCGGCGTGCTGTTCGCGCAGTCCTACTACGACCGCGACACCCCGCAGGAGCAGCAGATCCGCCAGCTCGCCGACGCCATCTACCGGGCGGTGGACTGGCCGTGGATGCAGGTGCGCTATCCGCTGCTCTCGATGGGCTGGACCCCGGGCGGCAAGTTCATCCCCAGCGACTGGAAAGGCTACAACGAGGGCAAGCTGGTCTACCTGCTGGCGCTGGGCTCACCGACCCACCCGGTCAAGCCGGACGCGTGGAAGGCCTGGTGCTCCACCTACGACACCACCTGGGGCCGCTTCTACGGCGAGACCTTCCTCAACTTCGCGCCGATGTTCGGCCATCAGTACACCGAGTCGTGGGTGGACTTCCGCGGCATCCGCGACGACTGGAATCGCCGCCACAACCTCGACTATTTCGAGAACGGCCGCCGCGCCACCTACGCCCAGCGCAACTACGCGATCGCCAATCCCGGCGGCTGGACCGGCTACGGCAAGGACGTGTGGGGCCTGACCGCCAGCAACGGCCCGGGCGGCTTCGTCGTCAAAAGCGCCCACGGCGAGCGGAAGTTCGAGGGCTACACGGCCCGCGGCGCCGGGCTGGACTACATCTCCGACGACGGCACCATCGCGCCGACCGCCGCGGGTGGCTCGATCGCCTTCGCCCCGGAGATCGCGCTGCCGGCGCTGATGGCCATGAAGCAGCACTACGGCCAGTACATCTACGACCAGTACGGCTTCGTCGACGCCTTCAACCCCAGCTTCCATACCCAGACCCAGCTGCGTACGGGCAAACTGGTGCCTGGCGTGGGCTGGGTCGATACCGAGCAACTGGGTATCGACCAGGGCCCGATCCTGCTGATGATCGAAAACTGGCGCAGCGGCTTCGTGTGGAACGTGATGAAGAAAAACCCGTACATCCGCAGGGGCCTGGAGCGCGCCGGCTTCAGCGGCGGCTGGCTGGCGGCGGAGCCGGCCACGCCGTGAACGCGCGCGCACGGCCCCTGCGCCTGGCGCAGCGGGCCGTGCTGCGCGGCCTCGCCACGCTGGGTCTCGCCGCCGGCCTGCTGGCCGGCTGTCACGAGGAAGCCCCGGGGCGACAGTCGCTGACCTTCTGGACCTTCGGCCGCGAGGGCGAGGCGATGCAGGCACTGCTGCCGCCGTTCGAGCAGGCCCATCCGGAGATCGACGTGCGCGTGCAGCAGCTGCCGCTCAGCGCCGCGCACCAGAAGCTGCTCACCGCCTACGCCGGCGGCTCGATGCCGGACCTGATGCAGCTGGGCAACACCTGGCTGCCGGAGATGGTGGCGCTGGACGCGGTGGAGCCGCTCGACGCGCGCATCGCCCGCTCGGCGGCGATCCGGCCGGCGGACTACTTCGACAGCATCTGGGCCACCAATCGTATCGACGGCCGTACCTACGGCGTGCCGTGGTACGTCGACACCCGCCTGCTTTTCTACCGCGTCGACCTGCTGCGCCAGGCCGGCTTCGACCATCCGCCGCGCGACTGGGCCGAGTGGCGCCGCATGCTCGCCGCGCTCAGCGACCCGGCCGCGCACCGCTACGGCATCCTGCTGCCGACCAACGAGTACGAGCAGCTGATGTCGCTGGCGCTGGAGCAACCCGACCCGCTGCTGCGCGACGGCAACCGCTACGGCAATTTCGAGAGCGCCGGCTTCAAGCGCGCGCTGACCTTCTACGTCGACACCTTCCGCCTGCACCAGGCGCCGGCGATCAGCAACGTGGTGGCCGGCAATCCGTGGGAGGAGTTCGGACGCGGCGTGTACGCCTTCTACTTCTCCGGCCCGTGGAACATCGGCGAGTTCCGCAGCCGCCTGCCGGCCAGCGCGCAGGCGAGCTGGGATACCGCGCCGTTGCCCGGCCCGGACGGTCCGCCCGGCACCGGTGCCGCGGGCGGCGCCAGCCTGGTGATCTTCCGCGGTTCGGCGCACAAGGACGCCGCCTGGGCGCTGGTCCAGTACCTGTCCGACCCGGTGGTGCAGCGACGCTTCTACGAGCTGGTCGGCGACATGCCGCCGCGGCGCAGCGCCTGGGCCGGCGGCGCGCTGAGCCGGGACCCCAAGGCACAGGCCTTCCGTCTGCAGCTCGAGCACGTGAAGCCGACGCCGCCGGTGCCGGAGTGGGAGCGCATCGCCAACGAGATGCAGCTGGCCGCCGCCCGCGTGATCGCCGGCGAGCTGAGCGTCGATCAGGCCTGCGCCGAACTGGACCGCCGCGTCGACGCGATCCTGGAGAAGCGTCGCTGGGTGCTCGATCACCGGAAGGAGGCGCGATGAACCGGCAGCGCGTCGCCTGGCTGTTCCTCGCACCGGCGCTGGCCGTGCTCGGCGTGTTCTTCCTGCTGCCGGTGCTCGGTGCGCTGGCGCTGAGCTTCACCGACTACGATCTTTACGCACTGGCCGACCCGCACAACGTGCGCTTCGTCGGCCTGGACAACTACTGGGCGCTGCTGCACCGGCCGGTGTTCTGGGCGGCACTGGGACATACCGCCTACTTCGTCGCGGTGGGCGTGCCGCTGTCGATGGCGGTGTCGCTGGGCGCCGCCTTGTTGCTCAACTCGCCGCTGGCGCGGGCGCGGGCATTCTTCCGCACCGCGCTGTTCGCGCCGGTGGTCACCACGGTGGTGGCGGTGGCGATCGTCTGGCGCTACCTGTTCGCCACCAAGTACGGCGTGGTCAACGCGCTGCTCGAGGGACTCGGCCTGCATCCGGTGGACTGGCTCGGCGACCCGCACTGGGCGATGCCGACGATCATCCTGTTCGCGGTGTGGAAGAACTTCGGCTACAACATGATCATCTTCATGGCCGGCCTGCAGGCGATCCCCGCCGAGCTTTACGAGGCCGCGCGCATGGACGGCGCCTCGCCTTGGCGGCAGCTGCGCCACATCACCCTGCCGTTGCTGCAGCCGACCCTGCTGATGGTGGCGATCCTAACCGTGTCGGGCTATTTCCAGCTGTTCGCCGAGCCCTACGTGATCACCGAGGGCGGCCCGCTGCAGAGCACGGTGAGCGTGCTCTACCTGATGTACGACGAGGGCTTCACCTGGTGGAACCTGGGCTCGGCCTCGGCGGTGGCGTTCGCGCTGTTCATCGTGATGTTCGCGGTCACCGCGCTGATGCTGAGGCTGTCGCGACGCAGCCTGCGCGAGGGAGAGTGGGCATGAGCACGCGACTGGCGCGCTGGACGATCAACGGCCTGCTGCTTGCAGGCAGCGCGGTGGCGCTGTTCCCGCTGGCGTGGATGCTGTCGGTATCGTTCATGCACCCCGGCGATACCGGCAGCCTGCCGCCGCCGCTGCTGCCCGCCGACGCCACGCTGGGCAACTACCGCACGCTGTTCCTGCGGGTGGGCATCGGCGGCTACCTGGCCAACAGCCTGGCCGTGTCCACCGCGATCACCGTGCTGTCGCTGGCGTTCAACCTGATGGCCGGCTACGCCTTCGCCAAGCTGCGTTTCCGCGGGCGCACGGCGGTGTTCCGGGCGCTGATCGGCGGCCTGGTGATCCCCGCCCAAGTCGCCATGCTGCCGCTGTTCCTGCTGCTGAAATACCTGGGGCTGGTGAACAGCTACGCGGGCGTGGTGCTGCCGGCGCTGGCCAGCGTGTTCGGCATTTTCCTGGTGCGCGAGTACGCCCGCGGCATCCCGCGCGAGCTGCTGGAGGCGGCGCGGATGGACGGTGCCGGCGAGGCGCGCATCTTCGTGCAGATCGTGCTGCCGCTGCTCAGGCCCATCGTGGTGACGCTGGCGATCATTACCTTCCTCACCGCCTGGAACGACTTCATGTGGCCGCTGATCGTGCTGACCGGCCAGGACCACTACACGCTGCCGATCGGTCTGGCCTCGCTGGCCCGCGAGCACGCACGCGACACCGAACTGATGATGGCCGGCGCGGTCATTACCGTCCTCCCGGTGCTGGTGCTGTTCCTGGCACTGCAGCGCTACTACCTGCAAGGGCTGCTCCTGGGCAGCATGAAACGATGACCGAGATACTTCCCCCGCTGCTGCCGCGGCGCCACCGGCTGGCCTGGCTGCTGCTGTGGTTTGCCCTCTTGGGCGCGCTGGCCTGGTCGGCCGGGCAACCGCACCGCGCCGGGCCGCCGGCGACCTTCGGCGCGCAACGGCATCGTCCGGACCACGCCCGCGGCGGAGGCGACGATCCGGCCGTGCCGGGCCCGCGCGCAGGCGGCGGACCCGGCGAAACGGCGTTCCGCCAGCCGTGATCGACCCGGCGGCCCCGGCGCTGGTGGTGATGAGCGCGTCCGGCGCCGGCAAGAGCCGCTTCGGCGCAGCGCTGGCGCAGGCGTTAGGCGCGCGCTTCCTCGATGCCGACGAGCTGCATCCGGAAGGCAACCTGCGCAAGATGGCATCGGGCATGCCGCTGGACGACAGCGACCGTGCGCCGTGGCTGGATGCCGTGGCGACCTGGATCGCCGCGCGGCAGGCGGCCGGAGAGGGCGGCGTGGTGGCCTGCTCCGCCCTGCGCCGCCGTTACCGCGACCGGCTGCGCGGCGGCTCTCGCGGCCTGGGCTTCGTTTACCTGGCCGTGCCGCGGCAGGAGCTGGCGCGGCGGATGCACACGCGCAGCCATTTCATGCCGCCGGCCCTGCTCGACAGCCAGCTCGCCACGCTGGAACCGCCCACCACAGACGAAGACGCCTGCACGCTGGACGGCACGCGGGCGCTTGCGGCGAACATCACGCGCGTCGAGGCGTGGCTGCCCACGCGACGCGCGACGAAGGGCTAGGGCTCAGAACTTGCCGGCGCGGAAATCCGCGATCGCCTCGTGGATCTGCTCGGGCGTGTTCATCACGAACGGGCCGTAGCGGGCGACCGGCTCCTTCAGCGGCTGGCCGGCGACCAGCAGCACGCGCGCCGCGACATCGCCGCCGGCGATGGTCACCGCGTCGCCGTGGGTCAGCACCGCCAGCTCGCTGCGCGCCAGCGACTCGCCGGCGACCTGCGCCGACGTACCCTCGAACACATAGGCGAAGGCGCTGTGGCCTTCCGGCAACGGCACGGTGATCGTCGCGCCCGCCTGCACGGCGATATCGAGATAGATCGGCGCGGTGGCCACGCCGCTGACCGGGCCGGTGGCGCCACCGAGTTCGCCGGCGACCACGCGCACCTCGACACCGGGCGCCGGCTGCACCACCGGGATGCGCTCCGGCGCGATGTCCTGGTAGCGAGGCGCGGTCATCTTGTCCTTCGCCGGCAGGTTCACCCACAGCTGGAAGCCCCACATCAGGCCATTCTCCTGCTGCGGCATTTCCGAATGCAGGATGCCGCGGCCGGCGGTCATCCACTGCACGCTGCCGGGCCCGAGATCGCCCCGGTTGCCCTGGTTGTCGCCGTGCTGCATGTGGCCGGCCAGCATGTAGGTGACCGTCTCGAAGCCGCGGTGCGGATGCTCGGGAAAGCCGGCGATGTAGTCGCCGGCCCGGTCGGAGCGGAACTCGTCCAGCAGCAGGAACGGATCGAGCATGTCCAGCGCCGGCTGGCCGATGACGCGCTTGAGCTTCACGCCCGCGCCATCGGCGGTGTCCATGCCGCGGATGCGGCGGAAGATGCGGCGCTCGGTCATGACGGACTCCATGCGGAAAGGGATGGCGCCAAGATGCGCGCCGGCGCGCGGCTCGCCAAGAGCACAGCGGCGAACGGATTGTTCCGCCAATGGCTCAAGCCAGCCAGCGGAAGGCACGGCGCAGCTCGGCCTCGCCGTCCTGCAGATAGCAACGGCCGTGCGCCAGGATCACCCGGCGTGGCCGCCACGCCAGCATCCGCGCCAGGCAGGCGCGCGCGAGGCGCTTGCGGCCGAAATAGGTCAGGCGCATGTCCACCGGCGCCTTGCCGTCGGGGTCGAGCGAACCGGCCAGGCGCACCAGCAGCCGCATCCCGGCGGGCAGGCGGGACGGCTCGAAGTTCTCGATCAGGTCGGTGAGGATCAGCGTGCCGCTGTCGCGGTGCAGGAACACGATCTCCTCCAGCACGCGGCTGCCGCGGAAATGCAGCTGGTCCAGCGTTTCGGCCCAGTCCGGCGGCGGTGCATCGTCGAGGTCGGCGTCGAACGCCACCGCGATGTGCTGGCCGGCGGCGCGTTCGCGCACGCCGGGCGAGGCCCACGCCACGGCATCGGGGTAACGCTGCTTCCACGCCGCGATGTGCGCGTAGTGCAGCATGTTCGGCGACACCAGATGACGCACCGGTCCCAGCGCGTCGATCGCCGCGAACAGGCCAGCGTCAGGGGCGATCGGCGAATGGCACCACAGCCCGCCATCGGCGAGCCGGACCACGGTCATACGGGTGGGGAAGGGGATATGGCCACCGGGAATGGCCATGCGGATCGCCGGGCCATCCGCCAGCCAGAGACCGGGTGCCACCGGCTTGAGGGCGTTGAGCGGTTCGTACAGGCCGACCGGGATCACGCCCGCCCCGAAACCTCAGTGCACCCAGTGACCGCTGCGCTGGCGCGGCGGGGTCGACGGCTCGTCCTCCTGCGCGACGGCCGTGCGCGCCAGCGCCTCCAGCTCCGCTTCGGTGGCCGGGTGCTCCTGCCAGTAGCGGCTGACTGCACCGAGCACGGCCGGCAGCTGCGCCAGGCACTCGTCGTACTCCTCGTCGCTGAGCTTCTCGAACTCGGCGTCGGCGTTGAGCACGCCCTCGTCCACCGCCAGCGCCATCACCGGGCCGAGCAGTTCCATCAGCGCGGGATCTTCGGCCAGGCGCGTTTCCCACAGTCCCGCGCGCAGATCGATGCCGCGGCTGAAGCCCTCGCACCAGCCAGCGGCACTGAGCGCCGGACCCATCTCGGTGTCGATCTCGCCGAGGATCGGCTCGTAGGCGTCCACGTCCAGTTCGGCCTCGATCGAGTCGTTGAGCTTGGCCAGCAGGGCCAGCACCCGGTTGCCCTCTTCTTCGTCCTCGAAGGGCTGGTGCAGCACCTCCGGCAGCCACTCCTCCGGCGTCACCAGGATCGGCCCCACCGCCAGCGCGGAGAGCAGGCCATGCACGCCGTCCAGCAGCAGATGGTCGCCTTCGGCGTGGGCGCGCAGGTAGCGGTCCAGTTCGTCCAGTTCGCTGTCGTCCAGCGAGCTGGGCCAGTCGTTCGATGCGTTGCTCATGCGTGTCAGATATCCAGGTCCAGCGTGACCGGCGTGTGGTCGGAAGGGCGCTCCCAGCGGCGCGGTTCGCGGTCGATCGCGGCGGCGCGCGCGCGCGGCTTGAGCGCCTCGCCGATCAGGATCAGGTCGATGCGCAGGCCCATGTTGCGCCGGAACGCCGCCTGCCGGTAGTCCCACCAGCTGAAGTGGCCGGCGTCCTGCTCGAACAGGCGGAAGCTGTCGGTGAGGCCGAGGTCGGTGATCGCCTTCAGCGCGGCGCGCTCGGGCGGCGAGCAAAGGATGTCCTCGCCCCAAGCCACCGGGTCGTAGACGTCGCGGTCATCCGGGCAGATGTTGAAATCGCCCAGCACCACCAGGTTCGGGTGACGTTCCAGCTCGCCGGCGAGGAACTCGCGCACGCGCGCCATCCAGTCGAGCTTGTAGTCGTACTTCTCGTCGCCGACCGCCTTGCCGTTGACCACATACAGGTCGACCACGCGCAGCTCGCCGATGCTGGCGGCAAGGATGCGCCGCTGCGGGTCGTCCAGCCCGGGGATGTCGGTGACCACGTCGGCGAACTCGGGCTGGCCGTCCGTGCGGGCAAGCAGGGCGACGCCGTTGTAGGTCTTCTGGCCCGAATACACCGCACGGTAACCGGCGGCGGCCAGCGCATCGACCGGGAACTTGGCGTCCTCCAGCTTGGTTTCCTGCAGCGCCACCACGTCCGGCTGCGCATCGGCCAGCCACTGGGTGAGGTGCGGCAGGCGCACGTTGAGCGAGTTGACGTTCCAGCTGGCGATCTTCATCCACGCATTGTAAGGGAGCGGCCGGAACGTCGCCCCCTCAGCGGGCGGGTGCAATCAGCCGTACCGGCGTGCTCCAGTCCGGCAGCGCCGCGGTGCAGCGCACTGGCGAGACTGCGGGAGCCGGCCGGCCGGCTCCGGCGGCGTAACCGACCGTGACCGGGTTCCCCTTGGCGCACAAGGCACGCACCTGCCGTGTCAGCGCCTGCATGTCCGCGCGCTCCAGCGCCTGGCCGAGGATCGAGGTCACTGTCGCCCCGGGCCGCAACGTGCGGCAACGGGGCAGCGGGCTATCGAGCAGGATGCCGCCGGGGTTGTTCCAGAAACTGATCGAGCCACCGCAGTCCTGCGCCATCAGGTGGCCCATCAGCTTGCCGGCCCAGGCGCGCCGGGTCGCGGCATCCAGGAGGGTTTCGCTGCGGACGTCCAGACCCAACGCCGACCAGGCCGCGCGCATCGCCACCGGATATGCGCCCGGCTCGGCGATGGCGCGGGCCAGGTCCGCGCGCACGGCCGGGGCGATCGTGGCGGGGATCAGGTCCTGCCAGCGGTAGCCGTCCGTCGGATGGCGGCGATGCGCCTCGCGCAAGGTCCGCCAGAGTCGGAAGTAAGCCGGGCCGGGATCGTCACGGTCGGCGGCGACGGCCAGCGCGTACATCAACGGCACGCCGCAGTCGTAGGGCAGCTTGCCCGGCTCGCGCCCAGCCAGCGCTGCCGCCACGCCGGTCTTCGCCGGCAGCTCGAGCAGGCAGGCGTTGTAGGCCTGTGCGACGGCGTCCAGCACCGCCTGCGGCGACTCTTTCAGCATGGTGGCGGTGGCGAAGATCTTGGCCAGGTCGGCGCCACCCTCCTTGGCCAGCAGGGCCTCGCCCTCGGGCGAGCCGGTGACCGCATCGCCGTCCCAGCTGTGGAACAGCTCGTGCGCGAGGAAGCGGGTGAGCTGGTCCGCCGTCGCCTCGTCCACAGCGTCCCAGGTGGCACCGAACAGGCCGAGCGTGATCGATGCGTCCAGGTGGTCGCCGCGGAAATCGTGCGCCTGGGCCGGCGTGGGACGGGTATAGAGCATCAGCATCGGCACGGTCGCCGGGCCCATGGCGCGGGTGTACCGGTCGACCAGCGCCGGCGCCTGCGCGGCGATGCGCTCGCGGATCCATGCCGGCGCCCGGCGATCGCTCACCAGCACCAGACCGCCGTGCCGCAGCACCTCCGGGTGACCGAACACCACGTAGCCTTCCGCGTGCGCCATGTCGGTGGCGAGCGGCGCGGTCTGGGCCCGACCGTAACCGATCACCTGTTCACCGGGCGGCGGAGTCCAGCGCGGGCAAAGCAGAGTGCCGGAGGTTTCCGCCGCGAGGAACAGCGGCGAGTAGACGGCCACCGTGCCATCGGCGAAGCGCAGATAAGGCGCATACGCGCGGTCTTTCATGGGCGCATCGGCCCGCACGTCCATGCGCAGGTGCAGGACGCGCTGCCCGGGGCGGGCCGGCGCCAGCGAGGTCTCACCGATCCGCGCCGAGCCGTCCGGCGAGGTCCACAGCTTCGTCCGGTGGTAGGGCGCCAGGTCGCGCAGCGCAATGCTGTCGACACCTTCCGGCAGGGCGACGGTAGCCTCGACGGCCTGCATGGTCGCGTCGTAGCGCACGTCCACCGGCACGCAGGCGGCGTGGGTGCGCAGCGCGAGGAGCGCCAGCACCGGAATCATGCCCAGAAGCCACGGCTTCATCGTCATCCTTGCCTGTCGAACGGGCCTCCATTGGACGGGCGTGCGCCGTGCCGCGCACGCCCCAGAGGTCACGACGCGAGCGTGACCTTCGACGCAGTCCGGCAGGACTCAGTCGATCAGGCCATGACTGCGCAGCAGCGCTTCCGGCTCGGGCTTGCGGCCGCGGAAGGCGACGAAGCTCTCCAGCGCCGGGCGGCTGGCGCCGACGGCGAGGATCTCCTGGCGGAAGCGCGCGCCGATGGCCGGATCGATCACGCTGCCGCCCGCCTTCGCCGCCTCCTCGAACGCGCCGAAGGCATCGGCGCTGAGCAGCTCCGCCCACAGGTAGCTGTAGTAACCCGCCGCGTAGCCGCCAGCGAAGATGTGGCTGAAGGCGTGCGGGAAGCGCTGCCAGGCCGGCGGGTGCAGCACCGCCACCTCCTTGCGCGCCTGCTCGAGCACGGCCATCGGCCGCGCGCCCTGCGCCGGGTCGTAGTCGCGGTGCAGCAGGAAGTCGAACAGCGCGAACTCCAGCTGGCGCACCAGGAACAGGCCGGCGTGGAAATGCCGCGCGGCGAGCATGCGCTGGAACAGTTCCTCCGGCAGCTTCTCGCCTGTCTGCCAGTGGCGCGCGAACAGGTCCAGCGCCTCGCGGTTCCAGCCGAAGTTCTCCATGAACTGGCTGGGCAGTTCCACCGCATCCCATTCCACCCCGTCGATGCCGCCGATCGAGGGCAGGTCCACCTCGGTCAGCAGGTGGTGCAGGCCGTGGCCGAACTCGTGGAACAGGGTAAGCACGTCGTCGTGGGTGAGCAGGGCGGGCCGTCCCTCGGTGGGCGGCGCGAAATTGCAGGTGAGGAAGGCCACCGGCAGCTGCTTCGCCGTGCCGTCATCGAAGCGGGCGCGGCACACGTCCATCCACGCACCGCCGCGCTTGCCGCTGCGCGCGTACAGGTCGACGTAGGCGCCGGCGAACACCCGGCCGTCGGCGTCGACCACGTCGAAATAGCGCACGTCCGGATGCCACACGTCGACGTCGTCGCGCGCGGCCAGGGTGATGCCGTAGAGCTTGCGGGTGATCGCCCACAGGCCGTCGATCACCGCGGGCAGCGGGAAGTACGGTTTGAGCTGTTCCTCGTCGAGGTCGAAGTTCTCCTGGCGCAGCTTTTCCGAGGCGTAGGGCACGTCCCAGGGCTCGAGGTTGTCGAGCTTGAGCTCCCGGCTGGCGAAGTCGCGCAGCGTGTCGAGCTCCTTGCGTGCGACCGGCTTGGCACGCGCGCCGAGGTCGCGCAGGAAAACCAGCACCTCGTCGGTGGAACCGGCCATCTTGGTCGCCAGCGATTCCTCTGCCGCGTTGGCGAAGCCGAGCAGCTGCGCGGCCTCGTGGCGCAGCGCCATGATCTGGTCGATGCGCGCGGAGTTGTCGAACTTGCCGGCATCCGGACCCTGGTCGGAGGCGCGAGTCTGGTAGGCCCAGTACACGCGCTCGCGCAGGTCGCGGTTGTCGGCATAGGTGAGCACCGCCTGCACGCTGGGCTGCTTGAGCGTGACCAGGAAACCCTCCAGCTCCTGTTCCTTCGCGTACTGGCGCAGCACGGCGCGGCCGGACTCGGGCACGCCGGCGAGATCGCGCTCGTCGGTGATGTGCTCGTGCCACGCATCGGTGGCGTCGAGCACGGCGTTGGAGAACTCGGTGCCGAGCTTGGACAGCGCCACGCCGATCTCGCGGAAGCGGCTGCGCGCCGGCTCCTCCAGCGCCACGCCGGAGAGGCGGAAGTCGCGCAGCGCGTGCTCGACCAGCGCCCGCTTCGCGCGCGGCAGGGTGGCGAACTCCGGCGCGTCGGCCAGCGCCTGCACGGCGGCGTAGAGGTCGCGGTTCTGCCCCAGCTCAAGCGCGTGGTCGGTGAGCTTTTCCTCGGCCGGACCGTAGGCTTCGCGCAACGCTGGCGTGTCCGCCACCGAATGCAGGTGGCCGACCGGTGCCCACGCCCGCGCCACCCGCTGCTCCAGCCGCTCCTGGCCGAGCATCACCGTGTCGAAATCGTGCGGCGCGCCAGGCGCGGTCATCGCGGCGATGGCGGCACGGTAGTCGGCCAGCAGCGCATCGACCGCCGGGCCCACGTGCTCGGGACGGATCGCCGAGAACGGCGGCAGCGGCGCGTCGGACAGCAGGGGGTTGCCGGTGGGGGCGGTATCGGAAGCCATGGGATCTCCTACGTGGTGGTCCAGCGTGGCGACCGCCGGGGGTGAAATCAAGCGGCGGCGCGGGCTGCGGCACCGTGCTGTCACATCCGCGGCCTAGCATCCGCCGGATGGCCCGCGCCCCTGCCGACCTCCTGCTCGAGCACCCCCTGTTCGGCCGCCTCGACGCGGCGACGCGCAGCGCGCTGGCGGCCGACATGGTGCCGGTCGGACTGCCCGGCGGCCGGCCGCTGTTCAAGGCCGGCGAAGCGGCCGACGCGCTGTACCTGGTCGCCAGCGGCAGCCTCGGCGTGTTCGACGGACCGACCACCCTGCTGCGCCAGCTCGGCGCCGGCATGAGCGTGGGCGAATCCAGCCTGCTCGGCGACGGCACCCGGCACCGCACGGTGCGCGCGCTGCGCGACAGCGAGCTGCTGCGACTGGACCGCTCCGTCTTCGAGGCGCTGCTGCGCCGGCATCCGGACCTGCTGCTGCAGCTGGCGCGCGACACGGTGGCACGGATGCAACCGCGGGTGCGGGAAGAGCGGGTCGCCGATTCACCGCGCACCTTCGCCCTGCTGCCGGCCGACGCCGCGGTGCCGGCACGCACGCTGGCGATGCAGCTGGCACGCGAGCTGGAAGCCTTCGGCAGCAGCGCGGTGATCGACGCGCAGCAGGGACGCGATCGCGGCGCCGACTGGTTCGCCGAGCGCGAGGCGCAGGCGCGCTTCGTCATCTATCTGGACGAGGCGAAGGACGCGGCCTGGCGACAGCGCTGCCTGCGCCAGGCGGACGTGCTGCTGCCGGCGGCCCGCGCCAACGACGCGGCCCGCCCCTGGCCGGAGCTGGCCCATCCGGCAGCGGCACGCCACCGCCCGCGCCACCTGCTGCTGGTGCATCCCGGCCACCGGGTCGCGCTGGGCAGTGCCGCGCGCTGGCGCGCCGGCTTCAGCGGCGAGCTGATGCACCACCACGTCTGCCGGTCCGCCGACATGATGCGCGTGGCGCGGCTGGTCAGCGGCCACGGCCACGGCCTGGTGCTGGCCGGTGGTGGCGCGCGCGGCCTGGCACATCTCGGTGCCCTGCGTGCGCTGGCCGAAGCGGGCCTGCAATTCGATGCGGTCGGCGGCAGCAGCATCGGCGCCATCGTCGGCGCCGGCATGGCCGCCGGATGGAACGTCGACGAGTGGCAGTCGCGCTGCGTGAACGCGTTCCTGCGCGGGCGGCTGCTGTCGGACTGGACCGTGCCGCTGGTGGCCTTGACCCGCGGCGCGCGCGCCACGCGCACCCTACGCGGCACATTTGGCGCGCTGGCAATCGAGGACCTGCCGGTGCCGTTCTTCGCCACCGCGACCAGCCTGTCCGGCGCCGGCCCGCGGGTGCTGCGGCAGGGACCACTGTGGCTGGCGCTGCGCGCGTCCAGCGCGATCCCCGGCGTGCTGCCGCCGGTGCTGCAGGGCGGCGAGGTGCTGGTGGACGGCGCGCTGGCAAACAACCTGCCGACCGACGTGATGGCGGCCGACGGGCTGGCACACATCACGGCGCTGGACATCCGCGCCGAGATCACCCTGCGTGCCGGCGTGGACGAAGCGGTCACACCGCCCTGGTGGCGCGTGCTGCTCGACCGCGATCGGCGCCCCGGACTGGTGTCCAGCCTGGTGCGTGCGGGCATGGTCAGCGGCGAGGCGGCGGCGCTGGAACGCCGGGCGCTGGCCCACCGGCTGGTCACCCCCGCGCTCGACCACGTCGGCGTGCTGGACTGGAAGGACTGGCGCCGCGCGGTGGAAGCGGGCTATCGGGCGACGGTGGAGGTGCTGGAGAGCGAGAAGTGAGTGGAGAGGAGTGAGGAGTGAGAGAAAAGCTGCGGTAGTCCACCTCGGCGCAACGGATTCGGTCATTCCGCCGCCTTTGCTCTCTCCCATTCCTCACTTCTCTTCCCCCGCTCCTAGAATGCCCGCATGAGCATCCGCACCTACCAGAACCACACCCCCACCCTCGGCCAGCGCGTCTACGTCGATCCGGCCGCCACCGTGATCGGCCGCGTCGAGCTGGCCGACGACGTGTCGATCTGGCCCGGCGCGGTGCTGCGCGGGGACGTGCATTTCATCCGCGTGGGCGCGCGCAGCAACGTGCAGGACGGCGCCATCGTGCACGTCACCCACGACGGCCCTTACTCGCCCGGCGGCTTTCCCACGGTGATCGGCGAGGGTGTCACCGTCGGCCACGGCGCGGTGATCCACGCCTGCACCATCGGCGACTACTGCCTGATCGGCATGCACGCCACCGTGCTCGACGGCGCGGTGGTTGAAAAGTACGGCTTCGTCGGCGCCGGCAGCCTGATCCCGCCGGGCAAGGTGGTCGGCGAGCGCGAGCTGTGGCTGGGCAACCCGGCCCGCTGCGTGCGCCTGCTCAGCGACAAACAGATCGAGCAGCTGCACTACTCCGCCGATCACTACGTGCGGATCAAGGACGGTTACCTGGCCGAGGCCGGATGACGCCCCGGCGCGTGCTGTTCCTGTGCAGCCGGCACCGGCTGCGTAGTCCCACCGCGGCGGCGGTGTTCGCCGCCTGGCCCGGCCTGGAAGTCGACTCGGCGGGCCTCGCCGACGACGCGGAGACGCCGCTGGATCCCGCGCAGCTGGACTGGGCAGGGCTCATCGTGGTGATGGAGGCGCAGCACGCCCGCCGGCTGCGCCGACGCTTCGGTCCGCGGCTCAAGGGCAAGCGCGTGGTGAGCGTGGACATCCCCGACCGCTACGACTTCATGCAACCGGAGCTGGTGGCGCTGCTGGAGCGGCGCGTCGGCCCGCTGCTGCGCTGAGGCCGCCTCAGCGGGTGGCCGCGCCTTCCGCGGCGGCCTCGGCCCTGGCCCGGATCGCCGCGGCACGTGCCTCGTCCTCGCGCACCACGATCGCGCGCTTCGCATCGAGCTTGCCGGCAAGCAGCTGCACGGTGAAGTTGTTGTTGTCCACCTCGCGCAGCAGCCGCAGTTCGCGCGCCGCTTCGTCCAGCTGACGGGTGTTGATCGCCTGCTCGACCGCCTCGGTGGCCTGCGGCATGGAGCTGGCGAGGTTCTGATGCGCGGTGGCATTGGCCGGATCGAGCTCGAGCACGCTGAGGTAGAACTCGACGGCGTTCGCACCCGCCGGCGCGATCAGCCGGTGGTCCTTGAGCGCCTCGTCGGCCAGGTTGAGCAGGATGCTCACGCCGTCGTTGCCGGAGCTGCCCGCGCCGTCGCCGGTCTTCGACGTCGCGCCGCCGTGCGTGGAACCGCAGGCGGCCAGCGCGGCGGCCAGGACGATCAGCGCGACGCGGCGCGGGAGTTCGCGGCACGCGGCCGGCACGGAAGGCAACATGGACATCACTCGTGGTCGGGACCAGCCCGGCATGGTGCGGCGGTCACATGTCATCGGCGTGACGACCGGAAGCGGTTTCGTTACAGCCGGAAGTCGAGCCGCTGGCGCAGGTCCATCGCGATGGGCTGGCCGTTGCGTGTCGCCGGCTTGAAGGCCCAGCGGCGCACCGCGGTGGTCGCGGCGAGGTCGAACACGCTGCCCGGCTCGGCCTGCAGCACGCGCACGGCATCGACCCGGCCGTCCGGCAGCACGGTAAAGGCCACCTCCACCCAGCCCTCGCGACGAGCGCGCCGTGCGGCCTGGGGATAGTAGGGCTCGACCCGGTGGAGCAACACGGGGGCCGTCACGCGGGGCGGCGGCGCGGCGGCCATTGTGTCCGGCTTCTGCGGATCCGGCGCGCGCACGATGGGCGCGGGCGCGGACGCCGGCGACCCGGACGGAGGTGTGGCAACGGCCACGGTCGCCACGGCCGGAACCACCGCCGCACGGGGCGTGAGCGGCGCGCTCGCGCCAGCACGGGATGCGGCCGCCGCCACTTGCGCGGCGAGCTGCCCCTCCTGCGCGGCCAGCTGGTTGCGCAGCAGGGTCAGCGTGTAGTTGGCCGGGTCGGCCTCGGCGAGCAGGTCGAGCTGGCGGCGCGCCTCGTCGAGCTGGCCCTCGCGGATCGTCGCGCCCACCTGGTCGGCGGCATAGGGAAACAGTTCACGCAGCGCATCGTCCGCGATCGCGCGCGAGGATGGCCGGGTGCGCAGCGCGAGGTAGCGCTCGAACGCGTTGTCGCCGGCCGGCGCCAGCAGGTGCTGGGCGGCCACGGCGGCGCGGGCGGCGCGCAGCAGCGCGTCGGCCGGCAGCGGATCGGCCGGACGCGCCACCGTCCCGGCGGCGACGGGCACCGCGGCGGGCGACGGCAGCGCGGCATCGCGATGGACCCGCTGCCACCACGCGAAGACGAACGCGCCGGCCAGCGCGAGCAGCAGCACGACCACCGCGAGCGCGGGACGGGTGACGCCGCGCTGGCGCTGGCGCTGCGCGGAAAGGGGCATTCGGAGCATGGCAGACCGGGGATCGTCGGCACCGGCAGGCATGCCGGCGGCGCGCAGGGTAGTCAGCCGATGTTGCGATCGCGTGGCGACTGCCCGTCAGCCCGTCGCCTGCTCCAGCTGCGCGAGCCAGCGCAGGGCGTGCCCGCGGTCGGGACCGCACATCGCCGGTTCGGGACGCAGGCTCGCACATACCGCGGGACGTTCGGGCCGGCCGAACAGCCGGCAACGGTTGGCTTCGTCCAGCTGCACGCAGCGCACGCCGGCCGGCTTGCCGTGCGGCATGCCGGGGATCGTCGAGCTGATCGACGGAGCGATGCAGCACGCGCCGCAGCCGGCGCGGCAGTCCATCGGCTCGCTCACCCGCGCAGCATGGCGTAGACCGGATCGGTGTCCGGACGACGCCCGTGCCACAGCTCGAACGCGTCGGCCGCGGTCTCCACCAGCATGCCCAGCCCGTCGAAGGCGAACAGTGCGCCGGCGCTCTTCGCCCAGGCGAGGAAGCCGATCGCCGCAGTGCCGTAGCTGAGGTCGTAGCAGAGCGCCCGCGAACCGACCAGCGCCGACGGCAGGTCCAGCGCCTTGCCCAGCACGCCGGCCGAGGTGGCGTTGAGGATCAGGTTGTAGCTGCCGATGTCGGCGAGGTCTTCCCAGTAGCGGGTGTGGACACGGGCCGGCTCGCCGATGGCGTCGGCCAGTGCGTCGGCCGGCTCCGGGCTGCGGTTGACGATGGTCAGGCTCTGTACGCCGGCGTCCAGCAGCGACCAGGCCACGCCACGCGCCGCGCCGCCGGCGCCGAGCAGCAGCGCATCGTGGCCGCGCAGGTCGACGCGGTGACGGTCGGCGAGGTCGCGCACCAGGCCAGCGCCGTCGGTGTTGTGCGCGGCCAGCCGGCCGTCCTCCAGCCGGGTCAGCACGTTGGCGGTACCGGCGCGGTGCGCCGCCTCGCTGGCGGTGTCGGCCAACGCCAGCGCCGCGGCCTTGTGCGGCAGGGTGACGTTGGCGCCGTGGCCGCGGTCGGCGAAGAACGCGTGCACGGCCTCCGGGAAGTCCGCCGGTGCCGCGTCGATGGTGCGGTAGTCGACGGCGAGGCCGAACTGCCGCCCGAAGGCCTCGTGGATGCGCGGCGACAGCGAGTGGCCGATCGGATGGCCGAACACGGCGTAGCGGCGGTCGGTCATGGCGGGTCCTTCGGTGGAAACGGGCGACGATTCTAACCGGGCCGCGGCGGCGTTCCGACCCGGCTCAGGGTGTGTCGAAGCCCGGCTGGCCGAGGTCCTCCGGCTCCTGCGGCACCTTGCGCACCTCGTCGACCGGGAAGCCCTGCGCCTTCGCCACGTCGAGCAGGCGACGGTACTCGGCATCGGGCAGCTGCCGCTCGCGCGCCATGATCCACATGAGCTTGCGCGAGGGCAGGCCGACCAGCACCGAGCGGTAGTCGGGCGACAGGTCGACGATGATGTAGTCGGAGCGGAACGGCCAGAGCAGCTGCACCTTCCAGTGCGCCGCGTTGGACGGATCCGGCAGCCAGGCCTTGCCGTCCCAGGTCTTTTCCGGCGCGTCGAAGCCCTTGCGGTAGTGGTAGGTGACGGCGATGGTGCCGTCCGGCTTGAGCTGGTACTCGTCGGCGGTGGCCACGTCGCCGCGCTCGGCGAAGTAGGGCACGTGGGCGATGACGTACCAGGTGCCCATGTAGCGCTGCAGGTCGACCGACTTCGCCTCGCGCAGCGGCGGCTGGCTGGCGCAGCCGCCGAGCAGGGCGATGCCGAGCAACAGGGCAAGCGACCGGGATTGGCGTTGCATGGGAATGGCCTCGCGGGAGTGTCGGGACATGCACTGGCGTACGGCCTGATGCACCGAACCGATGCAGCGACGGGCGCGCGGCAGGGACCATCGCAGCCGGTGAGACGGGCGCGCCGGAAGCTTCGCGGCAGCCGTTCCGCCACCGGAGTCCGCCATGTCCCGTTCGTCGTCCTCGCTCGCCGCCACCCCGTCGTTTTCCCAGTACGCCGCTGCCATCGGCCTGTGCTGGCTGCTGGTCGGCGCCTTCGCGCTGGTGCTGACTCCACTGCCGGCGCGCACCGCCGGCGCCGGCTGGTCGCCCCTGTTCTGGCTGGTACTGGCACCGGCCTGCGCGCTGGCCGGGTTGCGCCTGCGCCGGGGCTGACACCGGCCCGGCCCGCGCTGCGGCGCCTGCATCTGTGCTAAAAGACGCGCTCACTTGATCGTCGACAGTGCCTGGGGATGCGGCCCTGGGCGTTTGCACGGGGCCGCATGGCACTACCTGACAACCTCTGGTTGCCCGCGCTGCTGGGGGCGCTTGCCACCTTGCACGCCTACCTTGCGCTGGACACGGTCCCCCGCGTCGCTGCGGCGCGCGGGGCCATCGCCGCGCTGTGGCTCGCGTTCGGCGCCGCGGTACTTGCGGTCGGCGTGTGGACCACCCAATACCTCGGCCATGCCGGCGCCTCCGCTCCGGGCGGCGTCCATGCGGCCGTGGCCGGCGGCATCGCCTGGCTGAGCTCCGTGCTGGCGCTGTGCCAGGCCGCCCGCCGGCGGGCCTGGCTGGCGGGCGTGCTGCTCGGCGCGGGCCTCGCGCTGGCGACCACATTCGACCAGCAGCTGGACCGCCCGGGCGCGGCCGGCGGCATCGCATGCATGATGCTGCTGGGCGCCACCGGCACGTTGCTCGCGCTGGGGTGGCTCGCGCGGCGACCGCGGCCGTCCCTGCCGCGCGTGTGGGGCGCCGCGGCCCTGCTCGGCCTGACCATTGCCGCCCTGCCGGTGGCCGGCAACGCCCTCGCGCCAACCACCATGGCGCCGGCCGCGGTGCAGGCGCCGGGCGCCGCGGCGTTCGTGATCTCCGCGCTGGTACTGCTGCTGGCCGCGGTGGTGCAGCGCGCGCAGCGCGAGCTGGCGCGGCAGGCGGCGCAGATCCGCGGCGAACTGGAATCGGCGCGCCAGGCGCTGGTGCACCAGGCCTTCCACGACGCGCTCACGTCCCTGCCCAACCGCGCCAAGGTGCTGGCGCAGCTGCAGGAGCTGTTGCCCGCGGCCGGGCGCGAGGGGCTGGACGTGGCGGTGATGTTCATCGACCTGGACGGCTTCAAGTCGATCAACGACACGCTCGGCCACGAGGCCGGCGACGAGTTCCTGCGCCGCGTCGCCGAGGCGCTGAGCGCCAGCGTGCGGCCGCGCGACACCGTCGCACGCTTCGGCGGCGACGAGTTCGTGGTGGTGCTGGAGCGGTTCCGCAGCCGCGAGAATCTCGGCGCGATCTGCGAGAAGATCCTCGCCCGCGTCGGCGCCCCGGTGCTGGTGGGCGGACAGAAGGTGACCGCCACGCCCAGCATCGGCGTGGCGGTGTTCCCCGACGACGGCGACGAGCCCACCGAGCTGCTGCGCCACGCCGACATCGCCATGTACGCGGCCAAGGAGCGGGGCAAGGCCGGCTTCTGCTTCTACGAGCCGCAGATGATCGCCCGCGCCAGCGAGCGGCTGGCGCTGTCCACCGACCTGCGCGAGGGTCTGGGCCGCGACGAGCTGCGCGTGTGCTACCAGCCGAAGGTGGACCTGCGCTCGCGCCGGCTGGTCGGGCTGGAGGCGCTGGCGCGCTGGGCGCATCCGACCCGTGGACACCTGCCGCCGTCGATGTTCATCCCGCTGGCCGAGGACTGCGGCCTGATCGCCCGCCTCGGCGAACGCGTGGTGCGCGAGGTGGCCGGGCAGATCGCGCGCTGGCGCGCCGAAGGCCTGCCGCTGGTGCCGGTGGCGATCAACCTGTCGATGCAGGAGATCCAGGGCGCCAACTTCGTGCCGTCGCTGCTGCGCACGCTGGCCGAAACCGGACTGGACCGCCACGCGATCGAGTTCGAGATCACCGAGACCGCGGCGATGACCGACGTGCACACCACGCTGCGCCACCTGCGCGAGCTGGAGGCGCTCGGCTTCCGCATCGCCATCGACGACTTCGGCACCGGCTTCTCCAGCCTCAGCCACCTGCGCCAGCTGCCGGCGCGCACGATCAAGATCGACCAGTCGTTCGTGCACGGCGCAGATGCCTCGCACCACGACCGCGAGATCACCGAGGCGATCATCGCGCTGGCCCGCAAGCTGCGGCTGCACACCGTGGCCGAGGGCGTGGAGAGCGAGCAGCAGGCAAGCTGGCTGGTGCAGGCCGGCTGCGACATCGGCCAGGGTTACCTGTTCGGACGGCCGCTGCCGCCGGGCGAGACGGCGCGGCTGCTGGCCGTGGGATTCGCCACCGCACCCGTCGGCGCCTGAGCCGGCCGGCTCAGCGGCCGATGCCCAGCCGCTTGTGTTCCAACCGGCGCAGGAATTCCTGCATGACCCGGCGGTACAGGTCCTCGCCGAGGTAGACGTCTTCCACGCCGGCGTCGATCGACGGATTGTCGTTCACCTCGATCACCACCGGCTTGCCGTTGACCTGCTTCAGGTCCACGCCGTAGAGGCCGTCGCCGACCGCGTGGGTGGCCTTGAGCGCCAGCTTCAGGACGTCCGACGGCACGTCGCGCACCGGGATCGTCTCGAACCCGCCGGACTTGGCCGTGCCCTTGGCGCCGTGGTTGTAGATCTGCCAGTGGCCGCGCGACATGTAGTACTTGCAGGCGTACAGCGGCTCGCGGTTGAGCACGCCGATGCGCCAGTCGAACTCGGTGTAGAGGAACTCCTGCGCCAGCAGCAGGGCGCTGTGCTGGAACAGCTCGCCGGCCGCCTTCTCCAGCGCCGCGGCGTCCTCCACCTTGACCACGCCGCGCGAGAACGAGCCGTCCGGGATCTTCAGCACGATCGGGAAGCCGAGCTTCTCGCCGACTTCCTTCAGCCCTTTCGTGTTGTCGCGGTAGAGGATCTCGGTGCGAGGCACGGCGAGCTTGCGCGAGACCATCAGGTCGTTGAGGAAGATCTTGTTCGTGCAGCGCAGGATCGAGGCCGGGTCGTCGATCACCACCATGCCCTCGCGCTCGGCGCGATGGGCGAAGCGGTAGGTGTGGTTGTCGCTGGCGGTGGTCTCGCGGATGAACAGGCCGTCGTACTCGGCCAGCCGCGGGTAGTCGTTCTTGCCGATCGGATCGACCTCGATGCCCAGCTCCTTGCCGGCCTCGATGAAGGACTTCAGCGCCTTCTTGTTCGACGGCGGCATCGCCTCGTTCGGATCGACCAGCATGGCGATGTCGTAGCGATAGCGCTTGCGCGCCCGCGGCTTGCGCCAGAGTTTCTTGGAGAAACGGTCCAGCTCGGCGGCGAAGGCGTCTTCCTGGGCGTCGTCCAGCGTGTGCAGGCCGACCGGCTTGATCGAGGCGATCTGCCACATGCGCTCGCGCTCGAACTCGATCCGCAGCAGCGGGCAGGGGAACATCTCGAACACCTGGCGCGCCAGGTCCTGCAGCGCCGGGTAGGCGGTCTCGCCGAAGTAGACCAGGATGCCGAAGTCGGTGGTGTCGCGACCGCCGGCCGGCAGGAAGCGGGTCAGCTTGCCGTTGAGGTCGTCGATGTCCAGGCCGTACAGCGAGCGGCGGCGCAGGTCGTTGATGGTGCGCACCGAGGGCATCACCCGGTGCCCGCGGGCCTCGGCCAGCAGCGAGACGTAGTAGCCGGTGCCCAGGTACTTGTAGCTGCGGCACAGATTGATGACGTGGGTGCGCTCCTCGTCGGCGCCGATCGGCTCGCGCAGGTAGTCCATCGCGCTGACCACGTCCACTGACGGGTAGTACGAGCCCCAGTCCGAGGCTTTTTCCACAACGATGACCAGGCGGGTCATGACACCTCGAAAGCGCGCGTGAGAGGAAGGCCCCGTCGCGGGCCGTGTGCGGGCGGCGCGGCACAAGGCGCGCAGTTTGGCATAGCGCTGCGGGCGCACAAGCCGGTCCACTGAAGGACGACTAAACCGCCTGTGGCCAGGCCAGCGGGACCGGTGCAGCGCAAGCGCCGCTGCACTAAAGTGCCGCGCTCGTCACGGCTGCCCCACACCCGTGGCGCGAACCTCCGCGCTTCCCCTGTCTGGATCGACCGCCCTGAACAGAGCTACCCGCCCCGCCCATGACGCCGCGCCTGCGCCTGCGCCCGCCACCGCTGACGTGCGCGTGCGCCGCGCCGAGCTGTCCGACCTGGACGACCTGGTGGCACTGGAAGACGCCACCTTCGACAGCGACCGCATGAGCCGGGCGCAGTACCGCCGCCACCTGGACAGCGGAAGCGCCAGCGTGCTGGTGGCCAGTGCCAACCATCGGCGCTTCCTCGGCACCGCCGTGGTGTTCTTCCGCAAGGGCAGCCAGGTCGCTCGGCTGTATTCGCTGGCCAGCCGACCCGAGGCGCGCGGCAAGGGGGTCGGCTCGGCGCTGCTGGCAGCAGCCGAGCGCACCGCGCGCCAGCGCGGCTGCACCGAACTGCGGCTGGAAGTGCGTACCGACAACGCCAGCGCGATCCGCCTGTACGAGCGACTCGGCTACCAGCGCTTCGCCCGCATCGACGGCTACTACGAGGACGGCGCCGACGCCTGGCGCTACGCCCGGCCACTGGACGGGCGACGCGCCAGCTAGCGCAGCCGTTCCTGCATCCGCCGCGCCGTGTCGTCGTCGGGACGGGCCACCAGCGCGCCGGTGCGCATCATGCTCACCTCGTAGTGACCCTGGTCGACCAGCGGCAGGAAAGCGCCGCTGCCGAACACGGCGTCCACCTCCGGCAGCCAGCCGGGCAGCTGCTTGCGCAGGGTCAGCAGGTCGAAGCCGCCGGGCGGGCGGAAATCGATCACCGTGCGCGGTGCTTCCAGCTCCTGGCGCGCGTCGTCGTAGCGGCCGTCGATGCGGTCGAGCCGGTAGACCGGCGGGGCGCCGGCGAGCAGCGCCGGCAGCTTCCACTTCAGCACGATCGCCTCGACCCGGAAGGCATCCCCGGCGACGTCGACCACCCGCGAGCTGCCGTCCGGCCAGGTCAGGGTCAGCGCCCAGCGCTGCGGCGACAGGATGCGCGCGTCGATACTCACCACCGGCACCTCGGCGACGAGCCTGCGGTACCCACGCAGGCTCCAGCCCAGCGTGAACGAGCCCAGCGCCAGCACCAACCAGGCCAAGGTCAGCACCAGCGCCAGCGAGGCACGCAGGTGCCGCCGGTCGCGCCAGTGACGACGGCCTCCCGCGGCGGTGCTCAAGGCCAGCAGCAGCAGCACGGCAGCGACCACGAACAGTAGGGTGGCGGGCAGAGCGAGCAGATGCTCCCAGTTCACGGGTCACTCCAGGGGCGGGACGGGTTTGGGCCGTGACCATCGGTGCGTCACCGGCCGCGGCTGGCGCGCTTAGGTTAGCCGATGCTCCCTGGCGATCCGCGTCGGGATCAGGAGGAGCCTGTCCGAGATCCCGCGCCGGCAGACGCTGGCTGTCCGCGTCGAGCCGGCCGCGAGCCATGCTGACGTGCACGCCGAGCCGCGAGTGTTCGGAGATGCACGTTGCCATCGGACCCGACTCTCCGACGCGCATCGCGGAGACGATCCCGGTGTGCCCACGGCGGCGGCCGGACCGTCGCAAACCGGGGACGGAAACGCTCTGGGCACCAGCGGGCCGGGTTGCACGGAGCGGGCCGTGGCAGCGCCGACATGGCCATGGCCGGGCCATGGAACCCGATGATCCACTTCGTGGCCGAGCGATGCGCGGGACGAGGACCCGGTCGCCGTCGGCGCGGCGCAACGGGACGCTGCCGACGAGCCCTGGCCCGCGACGGCGCAGGGCTATACTCGCGGTCCCTTCGTCGAGGACCCCCGCATGCGCCGTCTGCTCCTGCCCACCCTGGCCGTCCTGTCCGCCGCCGCGCTGGCCGGCTGCGGCAACAAGGGGCCGCTGGTGCTGCCCACGAAGCCTGCCGCCCCCGCGAGTGCGGCAAGCGCGCCGATGGCACCCGCCGCTGCCAACAGCACGCTACCGGCAGCCCCGACGAGCGCTCCCGCGCCGGCCGCTTCCCGCTGAGGCGGGCCGGCGCATGACCCTGCGCTTTTCCAAGATGCACGGCATCGGCAACGACTTCGTCGTACTCGATCGCCGCAGCGATCCCACCGCGCCGGATGCGGCCCTGATCCGCGCGATGGCCGACCGTCGCACCGGGGTCGGGTTCGACCAGCTGCTCACGATCGAACGCGCTCGCGATCCTTCCTGCGCCTTCTACTACGGGATCTGGAATGCCGACGGCTCGCCGTCCGGACAGTGCGGCAACGGTGCACGCTGCGTCGCCGCCTGGCTGCATCGTGCCGGTGTGCTGCCGCTGGGCACGACGGCACGCCTGGAGAGTCCGTCCGGCCCGGTCGCCGTGCGCCTGGAGGGCCCGCTCGACGTGGCGGTGGACATGGGCGAGCCGGTGTTCGATCCGAAACGCGTGCCGTTCGAGGCCGCGACTGCCGGCGACAGCTACGCGCTGGCGGTGGACGACACGATGCTGGCGATCGGCGTGGCATCGATGGGCAACCCGCACGCGGTGATCATCGTCGACGATGTCGACGCGGCCCGGGTGTCCGAGCTGGGACCGTCCGTCACTGCGCACCCGCGCTTTCCGCAGCAGGCCAATGCCGGTTTCGTACAGGTGCTGGCGCGCGACCACCTGCGGCTGCGCGTGCACGAGCGCGGTGCCGGCTGGACGCTGGCCTGCGGCACCGGCGCCTGTGCGGCGATGGCGGTACTGCGGCGGCGCGATGCCGTCGATGCCGAGGTGCGGGTCGACCTGCCCGGCGGCTCGCTGGGGATCATCTGGCCGGGTCCCGGACATGCGCTGTGGATGCGCGGCCCGGCCGCGTTCGTGTTCGAGGGCGAGTGGCTGGCGTGACGCGGCGTTGATGTTCGCCCGCCCAGGTCGCAGACTCGGGGCGCCGGCGCGACGAAAGAAGCTGCGCCTCTCCCATGCCGTGCCCGAGGATCGACCCGCATGACCGACAGCGCGACCGAGCCGACGCTGCAGCCCGAGCAGGTGGCCGCCTACCTGCGTCGCCATCCTGGCTTCCTGGCCGACTATCCCGACCTCGCCGCGAAACTCACGCTGCCGCGCGAGCAGGGGGCCGCTGCCTCGCTGGCCGTGTACCAGTTGCAGAGCCTGCGCGAGAAGAATGCCGAACTCGAACGCCGGCTGGCGGAGCTGATCACCATCGCCAGCGAGAACGAGTCGCTGATGAAGCGCGTGCACGACCTGACCATCGCCCTGCTGCGCGCCAACACGCCGGAGGTCACCGCGCGCAGCGTGATCGCCAAGCTCAGCGCCGATTTCCAGACCGAACAGGTGCGCCTGGTGCTGTTCGGGCCGGCCACGCTGCCGCCGGCGGACTGGCTGGTGCACGTGCCGGAAGGCCGCGCCGGTTTGCCGGAGTTCGCCGATTTCCTGGCCCATCACGAGCCGATCGCCGGACGCCTGTCGGCCGAGCGCCTGTACCGGCTGTTCGGCCAGCGTGCGGAGAACGTGCGCTCGGCCGCCGTGATGCCGCTGGGCGAACTGGGCCTGCTGGCGATCGGATCGAGCAACCAGGACCACTTCCAGCCGGGCATGGGCACGCTGTTCCTGAAGATGATCGCCACCACCATCACCGCCGCGCTGACGCGGGCGCGCGACATCGGCTGAGCGCCTCGTCGTGAGCCAGACATCGGCCGCGGCCGCCCGTGCGCAGGTGGAGGCCTGGCTGGTGCGGCTGGCCGACGAGCGGCAGGCGTCGCCCCATACGCTGGCAGGCTATCGCCGCGACCTGGACAAACTGCTGCGCTTCATGGAGGCGCAGCAGCTGGCCGACTTCGCTGGATTGGACGCGCACGGGATGCGCCGGTTCGTCGCGGCCGAGCACCGCGCCGGGCTGTCGCCGAAAAGCCTGCAGCGGCTGCTTTCGGCCTGCCGCAGCCTGTTCCGCCACCTCATCCGCGAGGGACGGCTCGACCACGATCCGGCGCTGGGCGTGCGCGGCCCCAAGGTGCACCGCAAGCTGCCGCAGGTGCTCGACGTGGACGAGGCTGCCAGCCTGGTCGAACACGGCGGCGGCGAGGGCACGCTGGGCCTGCGCGACCGGGCGATGCTCGAGCTGTTCTATTCCTCCGGGCTGCGCCTGTCCGAGCTGTGCGGGCTGCGCTGGCAGGACCTGGACCTGGAGGGTGGCGAGGTGCGCGTGCTCGGCAAGGGCCGCAAGACCCGCATCGTGCCGGTGGGCCGGCATGCGGTGGAGGCGCTGCGCGCGCTGGGCCTGGCCGAAGGCATGAGCCCGGCCTCGCCGGTGTTCCGGGCCCGGGGCGGCGCGCCGATTAGCCCGCGCACGGTGCAGGCCCGGCTGAAGACGCTGGCGTTGCTGCAGGGCAGCGCCAAGCGCATCCATCCGCACCTGCTGCGGCACACCTTCGCCAGCCACATGCTCGAATCCTCCGGCGACCTGCGCGCGGTGCAGGAGCTGCTCGGCCACGCCGACATCGCCACTACGCAGATCTACACCCACCTGGATTTCCAGCATCTGTCCCGCGTCTACGACGCAGCGCATCCGCGCGCCCGTCGCAAGTAATCGCGGCAAGGTCGGGTCTGGCGGGGGGAATGGCGTAAGCAGCCTGAAAGCACCGGCCGTCGAAACTGTCGTGCATCCCGTATCCAGCATGGCTGCCGATGGTTCCCGTCGTCTCACCCGACAACTCGCTTGTTCCGCCCCGTTCGACGTCTGGCGTGGAGACGGTCGCGGCTGGCGGCCGGGTGCCGGTGGGCGGACTGTCGGCGCGGGGCGTGCACCGCATCCTGGTGCTGCGACCCAACCACCGGCTGGGCAACACGCTGCTGGTCACCCCGCTGCTGTGCGAGCTCGAGCGGCAATTCCCGGGCGCCGAGGTCGACGTGGTCACCGGCTGCGAGGCGGCAACGGACATCTTCGCGGGCTTCCGGCAGGTGCGCCGGATCTACCAGGTCACCCGTCGTCCAGGCCACCATCCCTGGCGGTTGTGGCGCATGATCCGGGCCATGCGCCGGGCGCGCTACGACTTGGCCATCGATTGTGCGAAGGGATCGCGCTCGGCGCGCATGCTGATTCGCTGGAGCGGCGCGCGCCAGTGGGTCGCCCCGCCCTTCGACGACAACGATGAGCGTGACGCCGGTCCCGCCTGGCAGGCGGTCTGGGCGCAGGCGCCCGGGCACTTTGCGCTGGACGCGGTGCATGCGCTGCGGCACGCGCTCAGTGGCGGCCGCGCCGTGCAAGAGTGGCCAATGCCACGCCTGCGCATCAAGCTGCGCGAAGACGAGCTTCAGGAAGCTCGCGACACGCTCGACGATCTGCTCGTCGATAGCGGCGGGATCGACCACGGCGGCCGTGTGATAGCGATCTTCCCCAACGCCACCGGCAACAAGCGATTGCCCAGCGAGTGGTGGCAGCGGTTCATCGAGTCGCTGCAACAGCGCGACCCCTCGCTGCGCTTCATCGAAATGGTCGCTGCCCATGGCCGCTCGCAGCTGGAAGGGCGCCTGCCGGCGTATTTTTCCAGCGACGTACGCCGCATGGCCGCCTTGGTCCGCCAGTGCGACGCCTACATCAGCGGCGACTGCGGCGTGATGCACCTGGCCTGCGCCAGTGGCACGCCCACCCTGGGCCTGTTCACCCGGCCCAACCTCGAACGCTATCGCCCGTACGGCCCGCACGATGGCGCGGTCGCCGTCGACCCCTCCGACGTGACGCCTGCGGTCGCGGCCGCCACGGCCTTCCTCGCCGCGCTGCCCGAAGCCCTGGCCGCGGCCTGAGCCGGCGCGCGCGGGGCTCGGTCCCGCTTGCAAACTCCGGTGGCGATCCCCACAGAGACCGTTCGATCGTCTCGCGGAGCCGCCATGGAATCGTTCCACGCCACCACCATCGTTTCCGTCCGCCGCAACGGCAAGGTCGTGATCGGCGGCGACGGCCAGGTCACCCTGGGCAACACGGTGATGAAGGCCAACGCCCGCAAGATCCGTCGGCTGGGCAAGGGCGACGTGCTGGCGGGTTTCGCCGGCGCCACGGCCGATGCGTTCACCCTGTTCGAACTGTTCGAGCAGAAGCTCGAGAAGCACGGCAACAACCTCACCCGTGCCGCCGTGGAGATGGCCAAGGACTGGCGCACCGACCGCCGCTACGGAAAGCTCGAAGCGATGCTCGCGGTGGCCGACAAGGACACCTCGCTGCTGATCTCCGGCAACGGCGACGTGCTCGAGCCCGAGCACGGCCTGATCGCGATCGGCTCCGGCGGCCCGTACGCGCAGTCCGCCGCGCTGGCCCTGCTGGAGAACTCCGACCTCGATGCCCGCAGCATCGTCGAGAAGTCGCTGAAGATCGCCGGCGACATCTGCATCTACACGAACCACAACGCGGTGATCGAGGAGCTCTGAGCGCTCCTCGCTGCCGCCGTGCCGGCTCGGGCCGGGACGGCGGACCCGCCAGTCCCCACGGTCCGGTGCCCCATGTCCGAACTCACTCCCCGCGAAATCGTCAACGAACTCGACCGCTACATCATCGGCCAGCACGACGCCAAGCGCGCCGTGGCGGTGGCGCTGCGCAGCCGCTGGCGGCGCATGCAGCTGGACCCGGCGATGCGCAACGAGGTGACGCCGAAGAACATCCTGATGATCGGCCCCACCGGCGTGGGCAAGACCGAGATCGCGCGGCGGCTGGCCACGCTCGCCAATGCACCGTTCGTGAAGGTCGAGGCGACCAAGTTCACCGAGGTCGGCTACGTTGGCAAGGACGTCGAGTCGATCATCCGCGATCTCGCCGACGTGGCCTACAAGCTGACCCGCGAGCAGGCGGTCAAACGCGTGCGCACCCAGGCCGAGGACCGCGCCGAGGACCGCATCCTCGACGCCCTGCTGCCGCGCCGCCAGGCGCCGGCCGACTGGGGCCACGACGCGACGGCCACCCCGTCGATCGACAGCGACACCCGGCAGAAGCTGCGCAAGCAGCTGCGCGAGGGCACGCTGGACGAGCGCGAGATCGAGCTGGAGACGGCGATGAACGTGGGCGTGGAGATCATGTCGCCGCCGGGCATGGAGGAAATGGGTGCCCAGCTGCGCCAGATGTTCCAGAACCTCGGCGGCGCCAAGACGCAGAAGCGCAAGCTGGCGATCCGCGCGGCACGACCGCTGCTGGTCGACGAGGAAGCCGGCAAGCTGCTCAACGACGAGGAGATCCGCGCCCAGGCGGTGGAAGCGGCCGAGCAGCACGGCATCGTCTTCATCGACGAGATCGACAAGGTGGCCCAGCGCAGCGACTACGGCCACTCCGGCGTCAGCCGCGAGGGCGTGCAGCGCGACCTGCTGCCGCTGGTGGAGGGTTCCACCGTGTCGACCAAGTACGGCCCGATCAAGACCGACCACATGCTGTTCATCGCCTCGGGCGCATTCTCGCTGGCCAAGCCCTCGGACCTGATTCCCGAGCTGCAGGGCCGGCTGCCGATCCGCGTCGAGCTGTCGGCGCTGTCGGTGGACGACTTCAAGCGGATCCTGCGCGAGCCGAACAACGCGCTGACCAAGCAGTACGTGGCCCTGCTGGCGACCGAAGGCGTGACGGTGGAATTCGCCGGGTCGGGCATCGACCGACTGGCGGAGGTGGCCTGCCAGGTGAACGAGCGCACCGAGAACATCGGGGCCCGCCGCCTGCACACCGTGATGGAGCGCCTGCTGGAGGGCATCTCCTACGAGGCTGCGGACAAGAGCGGTGAAAAGTACCTCATCGACGGCGAATTTGTAGATAAAACGCTCGGAAGCCTGGTTCAGGACCAGGATTTGAGCCGCTACATCCTGTAAACAATGCTGGGTCCCCCCTCTGGTAAAATGGCAGCCATGGGCAAGGTCATCGAACTGAAGATCACTGGTCAGCGGGCGCAGCTGCGTGAAGCGCAGCAGCGCCAGCAACTGGTCCGACTGTGGCGCGGCGACCTGGAACACGGCAGCTTCTGCGGCTACGTGGCCGGCGTGGGGCGGGAGTTCTTCCTGCTCTGGGTGGTCGGCGATGCGATCACCTACGACGGCCTCTACGTGATGCGCCACCGCGACGTCACCGAGCTGGAGGCGCCGGACGCGCACCATGCGTTCATCGAGCGGGCGCTGGCGATCAAGCACATCGTGCCGCGGGTACCGCGCCAGTTCCCGCTGGACAGCATCCGCGAGGTCGTCCAGGCCGCCGGGCTGCTCTCGCCGGTCATCGGCGTGCATGTGGACAGCGAGGACGAGTCGGAAGTCTGCTACGTCGGCCGCGTGCTGGGCGTGGAAGAGGACGGCTTCAACATGCAGGAGATCACCCCCGACGCGGAGTGGCTGCGCGAACCGTCGTTCTTCGCCTGGGACGAGGTGTCCACCATCAGCATCCAGGACGGCTACGCGCAATCGTTGCTGGCCGTGGCGGGCGATCCGCCTCCACTGGAGCAGGGCGACTCCGGCGTCGGTCGCGCACAGTAAGCGCTTCCGGGCCAAACGCGAAGCCCACCGGAAACGGTGGGCTTTTTCGTGGGCCGACGGGAAAAGCGGGAGGCCATGTCCATGAGAACGGTCGCTGGCATCGGCGCGATCCGGTGGCTGATGGAGCCGACCAATGGTCCGGCGCGATCATCGGGATCTCCTGGAGAGGGAAGGTGCGTGCAGATGGGGTCGGTGTGGCGCTCTCCGCGGCGGCCCGGGAGGTCAACCGCCCGCGGCTAGAGGCGTTCGGGGGGGGAACCTTCCCCGCAGGAGCCGGCGATGTCTCGTCCGTTGATGTTTCTCGCACTGGTCGGTTTCGGCCTGGCATCCGCCCAGGTACTGGCGCAGGATGCACCCGTCAGCGCGTCCGCCGGCATGCATGCCGGCAAGGACCCGCAACGCCAGGTCCGGCACCTCAGCCGCCTGCTCGACCTGACCCCGCAGCAGGCGGCGACGCTGGCACCGGTCATCGCGCAACGCCAGCAGCAGCTGGCCCAGCTGCGCTCGGACACCTCGCTGGACAAACGGGTTCGCCGCGATCGCCTGCGTTCGATCCAGCGCGATACCGACGCGCAGATCCAGGCGGTGCTGTCGGACAGCCAGAAGCAGAAGTACATGCAGTGGAAGCAGCAGCTGCAGGAGCGTCGCCAGCAGAAGCGAAACGCAGCGGCAGACGACGGCAGCGGCGGGTGAGCACGTCGCGGGTCGAGCATCGCTTATGCTGCCCGACCTGATCGCTTTCCGGAGTCCGCATGGCCCGCATCGTCGTCGTCGGCAGCATCAACATGGACCTGGTGACGCTCGCACCGCGCTTCCCTGCGCCGGGTGAAACCCTGCTGGGCGAACGCTTTCTCACCGTGCCGGGTGGCAAGGGGGCCAACCAGGCCGTCGCAGCGGCGCGGCTCGGCGCAGAGGTGACGCTGGTCGGCGCGGTGGGACGCGATGCGTTCGGCGCACTGCTGCTGCGCGGTCTCGCCGACGAAGGCGTGGATATCACCCACGTGGCGACGCGCGACAACGTGGGGAGCGGCACCGCATCGATCATCGTGGCCGAGGGCGACAACCAGATCATCGTGGTGCCGGCGGCCAACGCCAGCGTGACGCCGGAGCAGGTCGAGGCTGCGCGGACACGGGTCGAGCGCGCGGACGCGGTGCTGGTGCAGATGGAGATTCCGCTGGAGACCGTCGAGGCGACGGTACGGCTGGGCCACGCGCTCGGCGTGCCGGTGATCCTCAATCCCGCCCCGGCGCAGCGGCTGCCCGGGGAATGGCTGGCGCTGGTGCGCTACCTCACTCCCAACCAGCACGAACTGGCGACCGTGCTCGGCGGCGGGGCCGACGAAGACTTCCGCGAGCTGATGGGACGCGCGCCGTGTCCGGTGGTGCTGACCCGTGGCGGTGAGGGCGCGTGGTATCGCGAGCAGGGCGAGCCCTCGCACCAGCGTGGCTTCGCGGTGGACGTGGTGGATACCACCGGCGCCGGCGACACCTTCAACGGCGCGTTGGCCGTGCATCTGCACGAAGGCCTCGAGATGGCGGTGCGCAAGGCCTGCGCCGCGGCGGCGCTGTCGGTGACCCGGCTCGGCGCGCAGGGCGGCATGCCCACCCGCGCCGAGCTGGAGGCGTTCCTCGCCGGACGCGCCGGCGCGTGAGTCCGCTGGAGATCGCCGCCAACGTGCTGGCCGGCGCATCGATCCTGCTGGCCGGACGCAATAGCGTGCACACCTGGTGGACCGGCATCGTCGGCTGCAGCCTGTTCGCGATCGTCTTCCTGCACAGCCGGCTTTACGCCGACGTGCTGCTGCAGGCGTTCTTCGTCGGCACCAGCGTGGTGGGCTGGTGGCAGTGGCGGCACGGCCGCGACGGCGGGGAGCTGCCGGTAAGCGACCTGCCGCCGCACCATCTGCTCGGGCAACTCGCCGCCGGTGCCGTGGGCGCCGTGCTCTACGGGCTGCTGCTGCGCCGGTTCACCAACGCCTACGCACCGTTCCTGGACTCGACCGTGCTGGCCTTCAGCATCGTCGCGCAGTTGTTGATGATGCGCCGGCGCGTGCAGAACTGGCCGTTCTGGCTGCTGGTCAACTCGATCGCGGTGCCGCTGTACGCCAGTCGGGGGCTCTATCTCACCTCGGCGCTGTACGCGGTGTACTGGATCAACGCACTGGTGTCGTGGCGGCACTGGCGGCGGCTGCGCGAGGCACCGATCGCCGCCGCTGCAGCGTGACACCGTCGGGCTACTTGCCGATGCAGAACGAACCGAAGATCGCGCCGAGCAGGTCGTCGCTGGTGTAGCCGCCGGTGATTTCACCCAGCGCGTGCTGGGCCTGGCGCAGTTCCTCCGCCGCCAGTTCGCCGGCATGCAGCGTGGCCAGCGCGTGTCCGGCCTGGCCCAGGTGTCCACCGACCCGCTGCAGCGCGTCGACATGGCGGCGGCGGGCGCTGAAGGCGCCCTCGCCGCCACCCTGGCCGGCAAGCCGCTTGAGTACGCCGCGCAGAGCGTCGACGCCATCGCCGGTGCGTGCCGACAGCCCGAGCGTCTCGAGCCCGTCGATGACCTCGTGCGACGGCTGTGGGCCGTCGCGGTCGATCTTGTTCACCACCACGACGCGAGTCACGCCGGCCGGCAGGTGGGCCAGCAGCGCGAGGTCGTCGGCCCGGCGTGCCTGCTCGGTGACCAGCAGGGCGACGTCGGCCGTGGCCAGCTCGCTATGCGCGCGCCTCACGCCCTCACGCTCGACCTCGTCGTCGGTGTCGCGCAGGCCGGCGGTATCGGCCAGCTCCAGGGCGATGCCGTCGACCTGCACGGTCTCGCGCAGCACGTCGCGGGTGGTGCCGGCGATCGATGTGACGATGGCGCGGTCGCGACCGGCCAGCGCGTTGAGCAGGCTGGACTTGCCCGCGTTCGGCCGGCCGACGATGGCGACCCGCAGGCCTTCGCCAAGCCGCACGCCGCGCTCGGCTTCCTGCAGCAGCGTGGCGTGCTCGTCGCGCAGGGCCTGCAGCTTGCCGGCGATGGCCGGGTCGGCGAGGAAATCGATCTCCTCTTCGGGAAAGTCGATGGCGGCCTCGACGTGCACGCGCAGGTCGATCAGCTGCTGCAGCAGCGCGTGCACCCGCTGCGAGAACACGCCCTCCATCGACTGCAGCGCGGCGCGGGCCGCGGCCTGCGAGCGCGCGGCGATCAGGTCGGCCACCGCTTCGGCCTGGGCCAGGTCGAGCTTGCCGTTGAGGAAGGCGCGCTCGGTGAATTCGCCGGGGCGGGCCAGCCGTGCCCCGAGCTCGCAGGCACGACGCAGCAGGGTGTCCAGCAGCACGCTGCTGCCGTGCCCCTGCAGTTCCAGCACGTGCTCGCCGGTGTAGGAGTGCGGGGCCGGGAAGCACAGGAGCAGGCCGCGATCGATCAGCTCGCCGTCGGCGCCGCGGAAGGCGGCGAAGTGGGCATGCCGCGGCGTCGGCGGGCGGCCGAGCAGGGCCTGCGCGATTGCCGGTGCGGCCGGTCCGGAAATCCGCACCACGCCGACGCCGGCCGCGCCCGGCGCGGTGGCGATGGCGGCGATGGTGTCGGCGTTCGTGGCGGCATTCACGCGGGGACTCCGGAAACCGAACGGCCCGCCAGGGGCGGGCCGTCGAAGTTCAGCGGCTGGCCAGCGCCTTGGCGGCCTCGGCGCGATCGATGCGCCGCGTGACCCACCACTGCTGCGCCAGGCGGCACAGTCCGTTGACGATGTAATACAGCACCAGGCCGGCCGGGAAGAAGGCGAACATCACGCCGAACATCAGCGGCATGAACTTCATCATCTTCGCCTGCGTCGGGTCCATGCCCGGCTGGGTCGGCATCATCCACTGCGTCACCAGCATCACGCCCATGTAGAGCACCGGCAGCACGAAATACGGGTCGGCCGCCGACAGGTCGTGGATCCAGCCGACGAACGGCGCCTGGCGCAACTCCACGCTCTCGCGCAGCACGGTGTACAGGGCGAAGAAGATCGGAATGGTGATCAGGATCGGCAGGCAGCCGGCGACCGGGTTGATCTTCTCCTTCTTGTACAGCTCCATCATCGCCTGCTGCATCTTCTGGCGGTCGTCGCCGTAGCGCTCCTTCAGCGCGTCCATCCGCGGCTTGAGCTTGCGCATGCGCGCGGCGGAGACGTACTGCGCCTCGCTGAGCTTGTAGATGGCGATGTTGATCAGCAGCACCAGCAGGATGATCGCGAAACCCCAGTTGCCGACCAGGCTGTGCAGGTGGGCGAGGATCCAGTGCAGCGGGCTGGCCACGATCGAGAAGATGCCGTAGTCCAGCGCCAGCTCGAAGCCGGGGGCGAGCGCCGCGAGCCGGTCGCGCAGCTTCGGGCCCACGTAGAGGCGGGCGTCGGTGCTGCCGGTCTGGCCCGGCGCCACGGTGATCGCCGGCCCCATGTCGCGCACGAGGTAGCGCGGGCCATCCGGCGCGTTGATCACGGCGCTGGAGAACGTGTCCGCTTCGCTGGCCGGCGGCAGCCACGCGGTGACGAAGTAGTGCTGCTCCATCGCCAGCCAGCCGCCGGTGACCGGCTGGTTCAGCGGCTCCTTGGCGAATTTGTCGAAGGCCAGCTTGTCGAACTTGTGCTCCGGGCTGTACCAGGCGGCACCGAAGAAGCTGTAGCGCGACTGGTCGGAAAACTTCGCCAGGAAATTGCTGTGCACCGGCGGCGGCGGCACCACGCGCTGCAGCTGGCGGTAGGCATTGCCGGTCCAGGACTTGCCGCTGCCGTTGGCGATTTGCTGGCTGAGGTCGACCACGTAGCTGCCGCGGTGCAGGGTGTAGCGCTTGGTGACCTTGAGGCCGGACGGGTCGGTCCAGGTGAGGTCGACGTCCAGTTCGTTCTGGCCCTGGGCGAGCGTGTAGCTGGTCTGCGTGGCCTGGAACAGCGCGCGGTGGTCGGGCGCCGCACCGGTGGCGCTGATCAGGCCGTCCTGCGCGGCGAAGAAGTGCGAGTCGGTGTCGTCGAGCAGGCGGATCGGCGCCGGGTCAGGGTCCTTCTTCGTGCGCGGCGTGACCGGGTAATGAAGCAGTTCCGAGCGCACCAGGCTGCCGCCGCGGGTATCGATGGTCAGCCGCAGCACGTCGGTGGTGACGGTGATCAGCTGGGCCTTGGCATCGTTGGCGGCCTTGGGCGCGTCGGCGGTCGGTACCGCTGGCGCGGCGGGCACGGAAGCACCCGGCACGCTGGCATCCGGCGTGGAGGCGGTGGACGACGGGCCGGTGCCGGCGGCGGCCGCGATGGGGGCTGGCGGCGGCGGGGCGTAGTCCTTTTCCCAGGCGCTCCACAGCAGAGAAGCCACGCCCAACAAGGCGAGCAGGAGGATGTTGCGCGTTAGATTCATCGCGGGGCAGGTCCGGTGGGCGCGGCGCGAGGGCGCGGCGACGGAAGAAAAAAGGTCAGCGCGCGATTGTGCCGGCCGCGGGATCGGGCTTCAACGGCAACAGCTTGCGCCACAGGGCGTCGAGCTCGGCGAGCAGTTCCGGTCCGGGCAGGTGCGCGGCCTGCTCGCGCGCCATCACCACGATGTCGACGGCCGGCAGCTGATGGCGGATGCGGCGGAACGACTCACGGGCGAGCCGCTTGATCCGGTTGCGCTCGACGGCGCGCTTGGACACGCGCTTGGAGATCGCCAGGCCGAGGCGGGCGTGGCCGCAGTCGTTCGGCCTGTAGCGCACAGAAAAACAGCGGCCGCCGAAGCGGCCGCTGGCTTGTCGCAGGGCGGCGAAATCGCCGGCGCGGCACAGCCGCGCCTGGCGCGGCAAGCCGGCGGCACGCATCGCTTGCGCGCCGCTTACGGGATCAGGCGCTTGCGGCCCTTGGCGCGACGCGCGTTCAGAACCTTGCGACCGTCGGCCGTGGCCATGCGGGCACGAAAGCCGTGCGTGCGGGCGCGCTTGAGCTTGCTGGGCTGGAAGGTCCGCTTCATGGCTTCCTCCTGGGTAAGGGTGAAAAAAGGTTGGAAAGTATGCTGACAAGTCCACCTTGCTGTCAAACGGCGGCGTTTCGGGGCTGTGGACGGGCTTGTGGATAAAACTGCCATCCGCGGTGGATGGTGCTGTTAGACTTTCGCGTCCACCCTGCGCGCAAGCGCCCCTGCCGTGGTTGAAAGAACGATTCATGAGTGATCTCTGGCGGCGCTGCCTCGAGCGTCTGGAAGCCGAGCTCGGCGCCGACGAACTGCACACCTGGCTGATGCCGCTGCAAGCCCGCGACGCACACACCGGGCTGCAGCTGTTCGCCCCCAATCCGTACACGCTGGACACCGTGCGTGACCGTTACCTGGCCCGGATCGAGGCGGTGATCGAGCAGCTCACCGGGCACGTGCTCGAGGTACGGCTGGAAGTGGGATCGAACAGCTCGCGCCCGCCGGCGGCGCGCGGCGGGCAAGGAGCCACCGCGGCCCGTCCGGCGGCATCGGGGGCACCGGCGACGACTTCTGCCGCAGCGCCGTTCGTGCACAACCTGGATCCCCACTACACCTTCGAGACCTTCGTCGAAGGCAAGTCCAATCAGCTCGGCAAGGCCGCCGCGATCCAGGTGGCGACCAACCCGGGACGGGCCTACAACCCGCTGCTGCTGTATGGCGGCACCGGGCTGGGCAAGACGCACCTGATGCATGCCGCCGGCAACCTGATGCGCGAGCACAATCCGGACTTCAAGGTGCTGTACCTGCGCTCCGAGCAGTTCGTCGGCTCGATGATCGAGGCGCTACGCACCAAGAGCATGGACCAGTTCAAGCAGCGCTTCCGCTCGGTCGACGCGCTGCTGATCGACGACATCCAGTTCTTCGCCGGCAAGGACACCACGCAGGAAGAGTTCTTCCACACCTTCAACGCGCTGTTCGAATCCAAGCAGCAGATCATCCTGACCTGCGACCGCTATCCGAAGGAAGTCGACAAGCTCGAGCCCCGGCTGAAGTCGCGGCTGGGCTGGGGCCTGTCAGTGGCGATCGAGCCGCCGGATTTCGAGACGCGGGCGGCGATCCTGCTGGCCAAGGCCCAGGACAAGGGCGTGGCGGTGAGCGAGAGCGTCGCGATGCTGCTGGCCAAGCGCATCCGCTCGAACGTGCGCGACTTGGAGGGAGCGCTCAATACGCTGGCCGCCAAGGCCAACTTCTTCGGCCGACCGATCACTACCGACTTCGCCGAAGAGACTTTGCGCGACCTGCTGGCTACGCACGCTCAGGCGGTCACGGTGCCGAACATCCAGAAGATCGTGGCCGAGTACTTCAACGTGCGCCTGCAGGATCTGCTGTCCAAGCGGAGGGTGCGTTCGCTGGCCCGACCGAGACAGATGGCGATGGCTCTGGCCAAGGAATTGACCGAGCACAGCCTGCCGGAGATCGGCGAGGCGTTCGGCGGTCGCGATCACACGACCGTGCTCCATGCCTGCCGGACGATCAAGAAGCTGAGCGAGACCGATGCGCGCATGCGCCAGGACTGGGAGCAGTTGATTCGGACCCTAACCGGTTGAGGTCCTGTTCCGCGACAGGCACAAGTTCTTGATAAGAGGTGCCGGAACTTGTGGATAAGTGGGGGATGTTTTGGCATCGAAATTTATCCACAATTGGCGCACAGTCTCGCCAAGGCTTCAGACACAGGGTGGTTATCTTGCAAGCATTTGATTTGCAAGCAATGTTTTGCCGAATCCGGGTTGTGCACCGGACCAGAAACAACCACCGCCCTTCTTTTTAAAAACAGAAAAGCAGTGTTAGGGGACGCCAACCCATGCAATTCAGCATCCAAAGAGAAGCTCTGCTCAAGCCGCTCCAGCAGGTAGTCGGGGTCGTCGAACGGCGACAGACCCTGCCTGTGCTGGCCAACCTGCTGGTGCGGGTTTCGGATGGACGGTTGTCGCTGACCGGTACCGACCTGGAGGTCGAGATGGTCGCAACGACGGCAGCCGAGAAATCGGCCGATGGAGAGACCACGATTCCGGCGCGCAAGCTGTTCGATATCGTTCGAGCGTTGCCGGACGGGGCGCAGATCGACCTGAAGCTCAATGGCGACCGGGTAGCGCTGAACGCTGGGCGTAGTCGTTTCACCCTGGCGACGTTGCCGGCCGGGGAGTTCCCGACGATCGACGAGATCGAGTTGGTCGAGAAGGTCAGCCTGCCGGAGGAGGTCCTCAAGGACCTGATGGAGCGCACCGCGTTCGCGATGGCCAACCAGGACGTGCGCTATTACCTCAACGGTATGTTGCTGGACCTGCAGGAGCACACCCTGCGCTGCGTAGCCACCGACGGACACCGCCTGGCTCTGAAAGAAACCCAGCTGGAGAGTTCGGTGTCGGCGCGCCGCCAGATCATCATTCCGCGCAAGGGCGTGAACGAGCTGATCGGGCTGTTCGAGAACGGCGATGGCACGGTGGAGCTGGATTTCGGACGCAACCACCTGCGCGTACGCCGGGGCGACGTGGTGTTTACCTCCAAGCTGATCGACGGGCGGTTCCCGGACTACGAGGCGGTGATTCCACTGGGTGCGGACAAGCGCGCCACGCTGGACCGCGAGGTGCTGCGCGGAGCGCTGCAACGTGCGGCGATCCTCTCGAACGAAAAGTATCGGGGCGTCAAGCTCGAGCTTTCCCCCGGCAAGCTGCGCATCGTGGCGCACAACCCGGAGCAGGAGGAGGCGGTCGAGGAGGTCGAGGCCGACACGGTGGTGTCGGATCTGGCAGTTGGCTTCAATGTCGGCTACCTGCTGGATGCACTGGCAGCTCTGCGGGGCGACAAGGCCAGGCTCAACCTGCGCGATGCGCAGTCGAGCTGTCTGGTGCAGGAGGGCGACAGCGACCAGTCTCGTCACGTGATCATGCCGCTTCGTCTCTGATTCCGATCGCGTGAATCAGAGGCGTTTGACCCGCTTTGCCTGCGAACGCCGGAGCCGTCACAAGACGCTCCGGCGTTCTTCGTTATGGGACGTGCCATGCGCCTGGTGAAGCTGAAGGTCAACTCGCTTCGCTGCCTGGAGGACGTGTCTCTCGAGCTGTCGCCCGGGCTCAATGCGTTCATCGGCCCGAATGGAGCCGGCAAGACCAGCCTGCTTGAAGCAACGTTCGTCCTTTCCCATGGACGATCGTTTCGCAGCGGTTCCCGTGAAGCGCTCATCCGAAGGGGAGAACGTTCCCTGGGGATTTTTGCCGAGGTGCTCCATGACGGAGGTCAGCTCGATCGGCTCGGCATGGGCAAGGAGGGTCCGAACTGGCAGGCGCGGTTGAACTTCGAGACGTGTTCCGTCACGGAGTTGCTCGGTCGGTGTGCAGTGGTCAGTTTCGACCCCGGGTCGCACGCGCTGATCTCCGGCGGTGCCGAGGAACGCAGACGGTTTCTCGATTGGGGAGTGTTCCACGTGGAACAGGCATTCCTCGCGCTGTGGCGTCGATATCAGCGTGCGCTGAAACAGAGGAACAGCCTGCTCCGCGCCAGGCAGTCGGATGGCGGGCTATTCGAGCCCTGGGAGCGCGAGCTCGACGAGAGCGCGGCCAGGATCGATGAGCTGCGTCGCGCATATCTCGCGCTGTTGAAGCCGTTGTTGTCCAAAACTGCTCACGCATTGCTGCCGGAGCTGGGCGAGGTCTCCCTGAAATACCGGCCGGGTTGGTCGGAGCAAGGAACGTTGGGCGAGCAACTTGCCGCGCAGCGAGAGAGGGATCTGTTCAAGGGTCACACGACTGCGGGTCCTCATCGTGCGGATTGGCAGATCGCGTTTGAACACGCGCCTCTGCGTGAGCACCTGTCACGCGGTCAGGAGAAGCTCACCGCACTGGCATGCTTGTTGTCCCAGGCCGAGCTCTTTGCCGATCGGCGAGGGGAGTGGCCGATCGTCTGCATTGACGACCTCGCCTCCGAGCTCGATGGAGCACATCAGGCAGCCCTCATCGAAAGACTGCGCTCTGCGGAGGCACAGGTGCTGGTCAGCGGTACCGACCTGCCGCCCAGCCTTGGTCCTGGCGCTCTCGTGTTCCACGTGGAACAGGGCGCAATAGCGCCCCTGCTATAATCGGAAGGTTGATCTTCCTCCGGCCCCTCGAGGCGCCATGCCGGAGGGAACCAGGCGCCGGAGAACTGCCACCGCATGAATACGACCTACGATTCGAGCAACATCAAGGTACTCAAAGGCCTCGAAGCGGTGCGCAAGCGCCCGGGCATGTACATCGGTGATACCGATGACGGCACCGGCCTCCATCACATGGTGTTCGAGGTCGTCGACAACTCGATCGACGAGGCGCTGGCCGGGTATTGCGACCACGTGGTCGTCACCATCCACGACGACGGTTCGGTGAGCGTCAGCGACAACGGTCGCGGCATTCCCGTCGACATGCACCCGGAAGAGGGTCGATCCACCGCCGAGGTGGTGATGACCGTGCTGCATGCCGGTGGCAAGTTCGACGACAACTCCTACAAGGTGTCGGGCGGTCTCCACGGCGTCGGCGTGTCGGTGGTCAACGCGCTCAGCTCGCACCTCTGGCTGACCATCTATCGCGAAGGCAAAGAGCACGTCCAGGAATACAAACTGGGCGAGCCGCAGTACCCGGTGAAGGTGGTGGGTGACACCACCCGCCGCGGCACCACCGTGCGTTTCCTGCCCAGCCCGGAAACCTTCAGCCAGACCGAATTCCATTACGACGTGCTGGCCAAGCGCCTGCGTGAGCTGGCCTTCCTCAACTCGGGCGTCACCATCGACCTGAAGGACGAGCGCGGGGAAGGGCGGCAGGACCGCTTCGCCTATGAGGGCGGCATCGCCTCGTTCGTACAGCATCTGTCCCAGCTGAAGACCCCGTTGCATCCGAACGTGATCAGCCTCAGTTCGATGTCCGAGCAGGACGGCATCTCGGTGGAACTGGCGATGCAATGGACGGACTCCTACCAGGAGACCGTCTTCTGCTTCACCAACAACATCCCCCAGCGCGACGGCGGCACCCATCTCACCGGCTTCCGCGCCGCGCTGACCCGTTCGCTGCAGGGCTACATCGAAAAGGAAGGGCTGGCCAAGAACGCCAAGGTCGCCTTGTCTGGCGATGACATGCGCGAGGGCCTGATCGCGGTCCTGTCGGTGAAGGTGCCGGACCCGAAGTTCTCCTCGCAGACCAAGGACAAACTGGTCTCCTCGGAGGTCAAGACGGCCGTCGAACAGGCGGTCAACGAGAAGCTGGGCGAGTTCCTCCTCGAACATCCCAACGAGGCCCGGGCCATCGCCTCCAAGGCCGTCGATGCCGCCCGCGCCCGCGAAGCAGCCCGCAAGGCCCGCGAGATGACCCGTCGCAAGGGCGCGCTCGATATCGCCGGCCTGCCGGGCAAGCTCGCCGACTGCCAGGAGAAGGATCCGGCACTGTGCGAACTGTTCCTGGTCGAGGGTGACTCGGCAGGCGGCTCGGCCAAGCAGGGCCGCAACCGCAAGTACCAGGCCGTGCTGCCCCTGAAGGGCAAGATCCTCAATGTCGAGAAGGCCCGCTTCGACAAGATGCTGTCCTCGGCGGAGGTCGGCACGCTGATCACCGCGCTCGGCACCGGCATCGGCAAGGAGGACTACAACCCGGACAAGCTCCGCTACCACCGCATCGTGATCATGACCGACGCGGACGTGGACGGCTCGCACATCCGCACCCTGCTGCTGACGTTCTTCTACCGGCAGATGCCGGAGCTGATCGAGCGCGGCCACGTCTACATCGGCCTGCCGCCGCTGTACAAGCTAAAGCAGGGCAAGCAGGAGCTGTACCTCAAGGACGACGCCGCGCTGAACGACTACCTGATCTCGAACGCGGTGGACAACGCCGAGCTGGTCTATGCCCCCGGGGCCCCCGCGATCACCGGCGAAGCCCTCGAGAAGCTGCTGCGCGACTACCAGCACGCCCTCGACCAGATCACCCGCCTCGGCCACCGCGTCGACACGGCGGTGCTCACCGCGCTGCTCGAGCATCCGCCGATCGATGCCTCCCTGTGGTCGGATCCAAAGGCGATGCAGGGCTGGCTGGCTGCCGTCACGGACAAGCTGGCCGCCTCCGGACTCGGCAAGCCGCGTTATCGTCTTGCCCTGCGCGACGCCACGGCCGAGCAACCGGCGGCGATCGAGGTGGTCCGCGAGCAGCACGGGCTGAGCCACACCTGGCTGCTGCCGCAGACGTTTTTCGCCGGCAGCGAGTTCCGTCCGATCCTCCTCGCCAGCCAGCATCTCTCGGGCTTGGTGCAGCCCGGCGCGGTCATCCGCCGTGGCAACGCCTCGCGCGGTGTGTCGAGCTTTGCCGAGGTCCGCGCCTGGCTGCTCGACGAGGCGAAGAAGGGCCGCACCATCCAGCGCTTCAAGGGCCTCGGTGAAATGAACCCGGAACAGCTGTGGGAAACCACGGTAAATCCGGAGACTCGGCGCATGCTGCAGGTCGGGATCGAGGACGCCTTCGCCGCTGACCAGATGTTTTCGATGCTGATGGGCGAAGCGGTCGAGCCGCGCCGCGACTTCATCGAGGCCAATGCGCTGAAGGTGGCCAACCTCGACATCTGACGGCGTCGTCGCAGGGAATCCGACCCGATCCCGGCGGTGCGCACCATCTCGGATGGCATCGCCGGGGGCGTTCGTTGCGTATCGCACGCACCAGCATACGCGGCCGCATGCTAAATGTTTGATTTTTATAAAGTCCTGATGCGGCGCCGCGACTTGTTATCGATTGCATGTGCCGTTAGTCTTGGGAATCCCCTTACGCCCTTCTGTGCGTAATCCCGACATGAGGACAGCCATGAAGCATGCCCCCCTGTTCAAGTTGCTGGCAGGTGCGACCCTTGCCTTGACGATCATCGCCGCGCCGGTGGCTCATGCCGCCCATGCGGACAAGGACAAAAAAGAAGCGTTGTACCCCAACGCGACCCGCAAGGAGCCGAAGCTCGACCTGACCAGCTCCAAGGATCAGAAGGCGCTCAACGAAGGCCTCGATGCGGTGAATGCGGGCGATGCGGCCAAGGCCGAGTCGGTGCTTCAGCCGATCCTTGAAAAGAGCAAGAGCAAATATGCCCAGGCGCTGGCCCTGCAGGGTCTGGCCAGTCTGAAGTACAACGCCGGCGACCTGAAAGGCGCGATCTCTCTGCTGACGCAGGCGCTGGCCAACGGCGTGATGCCGAACGACACGTACTTCCAGCTCGAGTACGAGCTGGCCCAGTTCCAGCTTGCCGACGAGCAATACCAGCCGGCGCTCGACACGCTCGCCAAGTGGCGCGCCGAAGGCAAGAAGGACACTGCGGAGTCGCACGCGCTCGAAGGCAACGCCTATTACCGTCTCGGCAAGTATCCGGAAGCGATCGCCGCCATGAAGCAGGCGATGGCCATGAGCACCAAGCCGCAGAGCAGCTGGAACCAGATTCTCATGGCCAGCTATGCCGAGTCCGGCCAGACGGACCAGGCCGCCCAGCTCGCGGAGCAGCAGTTCGAGGCCAATCCCAACGACACCACTGCGCTCAACAACGCCGTGGCCGTGCTCATGCAGGCGCAGAAATACCCTGAAGCGATCAAGCTGATGGAAAAAGCCAAGGCGAGTGGCGCCCTGAAGTCCGACAAGGACTACGTGAATCTTGCAAAGCTCTACCTGGTGACTGGCCAGAACCAGAACGACCCCAAGCCGAATGCGCTCAAAGCCGCACAGACGCTGAAGGACGGCATGGCCAGCGGGATCGTCGCAAGCACCTACGACAGCTACAAGCTTCTCGGCGATGCCAACTACATCGCTGGCAAGGAAGGCGATGCCGTGGAGGCCTACAAGAAGGCCATCCCGATGGCGACCGATGGCGAGGCAGCCGTCCGCGCGGGCCAGATCCTGGTGATGGAGAACAAGAACCGCGAAGCGGTCTCGCTCATCGAGCAGGGTATCGCCAAGGGCGTGAAGCATCAGGGCTCGGCCTACATGCTGTTGGCCGAGGCAGAGCGTGGCCTGAAGAACAAGGCTGGCGCGATCGCGGCGATGAAGAAGGCCGCACAGGATCCGGAAACCGCGGCGAAAGCCAAGGACTGGTTGCGGAAGGCAGGAGCCGGCAAGTAACCGCCAAGACCTTGTTCCCCGGGCACAAATAGACGTCCAAAACCCGTGCCCGGGAGCTATACAAACGCCTTGTGCTGATGTACCGTTGAAATCTTTCCGCGCGCGAAAAGTTCCCGCGTTTCATTGCCTTGTCCAGGCATGAGACGCCGCTTCAGCGCTGCGGCAAACGCCCACCGATCGACTAGCTCCAAGATAGTGACAGATGGCCTCAAGCAACCACGAAATCGACAATAAGTCGTTCAATTGGAGGCGCACCTGGGCGTTGGCAGCCGCCATCGCGCTGCATTCCTTCGCGTTCCTGATGCTGGTGGCGCCGATGGCTCCGCCGAAGCAGGCTCAGAAAGAGAAGGATAAGGTCGTCCAGGTCAACTTCATCGAGCCCCCGCCGCCGCCGCCGCCCCCGCCGCCGCCGCCGCCGGAGCCGCCGAAGCAGCCGCCGCCGAAAATCATCAAGCAGGTGCAGCCGCCGCCGACTCCGCCGCCGCCGGCTCCGCCGCCGCCGGTGGACGAAGCGACGAACAACCCTGCACCGCCCGTTCCGCCTGCGCCGCCGGCTCCGCCTGCGCCGCCGTCGGATATCACGGCGAGCCAGGATCTGAGCTACAACAGCCGTTTGCAGCCGCGCTACCCGCCGCAGGCCATCCGCCAGCGTCACGAAGGTACGGTGACGCTGCTGATCCTGGTTGGTGTCGATGGCTCGGTGAAGGACGTCAAGGTGGACGTCTCGAGTGGTTACCGCGAGCTGGACCGCGCCGCCATCGAAGCTGCACGCCACTGGCGCTTCAACCCCACGATCCGCAACGGTCAGAAGGTTGAGGGTTACGCCCGTGTCCCGGTCAATTTCAACCTCAATCAGCTGTAATCCCCATTACAGTTACAGTTCACGCTTGACTTCCCAAGGGTAGCGTTATGTTCCAAGAGACCTCTGCACCACTGTCCAACTCTGAAGCCATGAAGCAGATGGGCTTCAGTGACCTTGTCCACCACATGGACGCGATCGGCTGGATCGTGCTCGTCACGCTCGTGATCATGTCGGTGTCGTCGTGGTACTTCATCGTCGCCAACTCGATCCGCAACGCCATGGTGCGTTCGCGCGCCGACAAGGTGATCGACGGCTTCTGGAACACCAGTTCCACCCAGGAAGCCATCCGCGAGCTCGAGGCCCAGCCGAAGAGCGAGCCGTTCTCCAAGATCGCGCTGGACGCGGCCTCGGCCGTGGCGCACCACCAGCAAGCCGCCGCCGGCGGCAACGGTCTTGCACAGACCCTGAGCCGTTCGGAGTTCATCGACCGCGCACTGCGCCAGGCCGTGGCCCGCGAGAGCCTGCGTCTGGAAGGCGGCCTGACCCTGCTGGCAACGGTCGGTTCGTCCGCTCCGTTCGTCGGTCTGCTCGGTACCGTGTGGGGCATCTACAACGCGCTGATCGGCATTGCTGCTGCCGGCAACGCGTCGATGACCGCTGTGGCCGGCCCGGTGGGTGAGGCGCTGATCATGACCGCGATCGGTCTGTTCACCGCGATCCCGGCGGTGCTCGCCTACAACTTCTTCAACCGCTCCAACCGTCTGACCTACGCGCAGTTCGACGAGTTCGCGCACGACCTGCACGACTTCTTCGCCACTGGCGCCCGCGTCGAAGGCAAGTGAGGGCCTGACCCATGGCGATGAGCACCGGAAATTCCGGCGGTCCGATGTCGGAAATCAACGTCACGCCCCTCGTGGACGTGATGCTGGTGCTGCTGATTATCTTCATGATCACGGCACCGCTGGCCAGCCACAGGATCACCGTCAAGCTACCCACGGCGACCCCGGTCAAGGCTGACAGCAAGCACATCGAGCCGATGGACCTGGCCGTGCAGTCGGATGGAACCATGTATCTGAATGACCGCGAGGTCGACGAGAACCAGCTGAAGGCGGCCCTGGCCGTCGCGGCAGCCAAGTCGCCTCAGCCGGAACTGCAGATCCGTGCCGACAAGCAGACCACGTATAAGATCGTGAAGAAGATCCTCTCCGACGCGAAGGACCAGGGCATGGTCCACGTCGACTTCATCACGACGGCGAAGGAGTAACGACCATGGCTTTCAGTATGGGAAGCGGCCAGGGGCCGATGGCGGACATCAACGTCACGCCCCTCGTCGACGTGATGCTGGTGTTGCTGATCATCTTCATGCTCACCGCGCCGATCGTGACGCACGACGTGAGGATTGACCTGCCGCAACCGACCCCCAACTCGCCGCCGCCGGTCAATCCGCTAGATCCGATCCGCCTGAAGATCGACGCGTCGGGCGCGTACTACTGGAACGACGTGCCGATCGACGAAGCCGGCATGAAGGCCCAGATGGCGGTGATCGCGCAGCAGACCAATCAGCCGGAAATCCAGATCAACGCGGACGACGCCGTGGCGTACGAGTACCTCGCGCGCGCCCTGGCCGATGCGAAGGGTTACGGTCTGACCAAGATCGGCTTCACCGAGCAGTAAACCCTGCCCGGATCCCAAGCGTGACCGGAAACCCCTGCCTGGCGCAGGGGTTTCCTTTTTCGGGATACCCCTTGACCCCTGTGCCTAATCGAGGATCTGCAGGTAGCGGCGAACGGTGGTCGCCAGCCCCTCGTAGAGTGCTTCGCCGATGAGGGCGTGGCCGATGGAGACCTCGGCCAGGCCGGGGATCGCCGCCTTGAAAGTACCGAGGTTCGCCTGGCTGAGATCGTGCCCGGCATTGACCGCCAGTCCAGCCTGCTGCGCCCTTCGCGCCGTCTCCACGCAGGCCGCCAGCGCGTCGCCGACGCGGCCCTCGGCGAACGCGGCAGCGTAGGGGCCGGTGTAGATCTCCACCCGTTGCGCGCCAATGCGCACGGCCGGTTCGAAATTCGTCGTGCCGGCGTCCACGAACAGGCTCACCCGGCAGCCCAGTTCGCGGAAGGCCGCCACCACCGGCGCCAGCCGTTCGGCGTCGTGCGCCAGATCGAAACCATGGTCCGAGGTGATCTGGCCGTCGCTGTCCGGCACCAGGGTGATCTGGGTCGGCCGCACCTCGCGTGCCAGCGCGAGCAGGCCGGGGTAGCTGCCGCGCGCGTCGGCGAACGGATTGCCCTCGATGTTGTATTCGACCCGCCCCCGCAAGAGCTGCGCGAGCATGCGCACGTCGTCGGGCCGTATGTGTCGCTGGTCCGGGCGAGGGTGCACCGTGATACCGCCGCAGCCGGCCTCGATGCAGGTCTGTGCCGCGCGGGCGAGTGAGGGTTCGTCGCCGCCGCGCGAGTTCCGCAGCACGGCGATCTTGTTGAGATTGACGCTCAGCAGGGTCATGTAGGTCGGCATCACCGCAGCGAAGGGAAGCCGCGCACGGCAGGAAGCACCGGAGCGGACGCCAAGAGTACGCCAACTGCGTGACGCCGGATCACCGGAAATCCCCGCACCAGCGCACCCTCAATCCCGGGCCCCGCCAAGCCAGCGCCGCGACCCACGCGTCGTCGCAGATCAACTCCTGCAGATGCCAGGCGGGCAGCGGTTCGCCATCGAAGGCAAGCAATTCGGGGGAACCGCGATCGAGCGATACGGCCACCCGGTCCATGCCGAAGGCCAGGCCGCGACCGTGCGCCTTCAGCAGTGCCTCCTTGCACGTCCACAGCCGGAGGAAACACAGCGCCTGATCGGCTTCTTGGCGACGTTCGATCGCCGCCGTTTCAACAGGGTGGAAGAACCGTCTGGCCAGCTCGACCACGTCCCGCCGCCGCCGCGCCCGGTGCTCAAGATCGATGCCCGGTTGCACCGCGCGTGCGACCGCGACCAGTGCCCGCTCGCCGCTGTGGGTCCAGTTGAAGTGCAGCACGCCCCGCCCGGGGTCATCGAGCACGGGCCGCCCGTGCGACTCCTTCCCCAATCGGATGGATTCCGGATTCACCTCCAGATACCGGGCGAGCAGCCGGCGCAACGGCTCCCGCCCCGTCGCCGGACTATAGCCGCAGGACCAGACGTGAATCTCGTCATCGCCCAGGGGCTCTGCTAGTTTGGTGATCGGCGGCCGGACATGCTCGGACATGCCCGGCATGGTGCCGGTCCGCGCGCGGACAGCACAAGAACCAGGCATGGACGCGCAAGCATCGGGCGAGGGCCGACGGTGATTTCAGGCTGGCTGCTGCTGATCGTGGCGGCGTTCTACGTGGGGTTGTTGTTCGTGGTTGCCTGGAAAGGCGACCGCAATCCCCTGTATCCGCGCAAAGCCTCCCTGCGCCCGCTGGTCTATAGCCTGGCGCTCGCCGTCTACTGTTCCTCATGGACGTTCTACGGCGCGGTCGGCACGGCCGCCCGCGACGGCCTGGCCTATCTGCCGATCTACCTCGGCCCGGCGTTGCTGTTCCTGTTCGGTTTCGGCCTGATGAGCCGGCTGGTGACCGTCGCCGGCCAGCGCAACATCACCACCATCGCCGACTTCATCGGCGCACGCTTCGGCAAATCGCACGGCCTGGCCGCGCTGGTGGCGTTGATCGCGGTCACCGCCGTCGTGCCTTACCTCGCGCTTCAATTCAAGGCGATGGCCATGTCGGTGGACGTACTCTCCGGCAGCGGACCGATGTCCATCGTCCCGTCGACCGACAGCGCGCTCTGGTGCGCGTTGCTGCTGGCCACGTTCGCGATCCTGTTCGGCACGCGGAGCATCGATGCCAGCGAACACCATCACGGCATGATGCTGGCGATCGCGCTGGAGTCGGTCATCAAGCTGGTCGCCTTCCTCGCCCTCGCTGCCTATGCCCTGTGGCGGGCTCCCGGCTGGGATGCCCTGGCGGCTCTTCCGCCTGCCCGGTTCACCCAGGGCCAGTCGCCCGGGTTCCTGGCGCAGACCGTCCTCGCCTTCCTCGCCATGTTCTGTCTGCCGCGACAGTTCCAGATCGGCGTGGTCGAGTGCGAGGACCCCCGCGACCTGCATCGGGCACGCTGGATGTTCCCGCTGTACATGCTGCTGATCAGCATCGGCGTGCTGCCGATCGTCGCCGCCGGCATGCACCTGCCCGCCGTGCGCGGCGGGCTGGCCGATGCCTGGGTGCTCAACCTGCCGCTGGCCCACGGCGACCGCGGCATGGCGCTGGTTGCCTTCCTCGGCGGTTTCTCGGCGGCGACCGGGATGGTGATCGTGGCCACCGTCGCGCTGTCCACCATGATCAGCAACGACCTGGTGATGCCCGCGTTGCTGCGCATACGCCGGTTGCGGCTGGAGCAGCGACAGGACCTGTCGCTGCTGCTGCTGCGCATCCGGCGCGTGGCGATCATCGCCCTCTCGCTGCTGGCCTACGGCTACTACCGCATGGTGGCGGACAACGCCAACCTCGCCGCCACCGGCCTGCTGGCCTTCGCGGCCGTCGCGCAGTTCGCGCCGGCAATCATCGCGGCTCTGTACTGGCGTGGTGCCAGCCAGTCCGGCGTCGCGATCGGGCTGCTCGCGGGGTTCGCCACCTGGTTCTATACCCTGCTGCTGCCGGCGATCGACCGCCACGCGACCTGGCTGCAGGAGGGACCATTCGGCATCGCCTGGCTGCGTCCGCAGGCGCTGTTCCAGCTCAGCGGCTGGGACCCGGTGATGCACAGCACCTTCTGGTCGCTGCTGGTCAACGTGGGTTGCCTGGTGTTCTTCTCGCTGCGCTTCCGTCCCACGCTGGCCGAGCGCATCCATGCGGCGATGTTCGTCGATCCGTACATCGCCAGCAGCAGCAACGCGGGAGACTGGCGCGGGCGTGTCGCGGTCGGCGACCTGATGACCATCGCCGGCCGCATCGTCGGTGAGCGCAGCTCGCAGCGCGCCTTCGCCGAATACGGGTTGCGCCAGGGCAAGGCGCTGGAGCCGAACGAGTCGGCGGACCGCGCCCTGATCCAGTACACCGAGCGCCTGCTCGCCGGCGCCGTGGGTGCGGCCAGCGCACGACGCATCCTGATGGGCGCCCTGTCCGGCTCCGGCCTGGACATCGCCGAGGCGATGGCGTTGATGGACGAGGCCTCGCAGGAGCTGCGCTTCAACCGCGAGCTGCTGTCCACCACGCTGGAGAACGTGTCGCAGGGCATCAGCGTGGTCGACGCGCGGATGCGCCTGGTCACTTGGAACCGTCGCTACCTGGAGCTGTTCGACTACCCGGACGGCATGGTCTACATCGGCGTGCCGGTGGCCGACCTGATCCGCTGGAACGCCGAGCACGGCGAGTGCGGCCCCGGCGAAGTGGAGGAGCACGTCGCCAAACGCATAGCCCACCTGCGCGCCGGCACGCCCCACCTGTTCCAGCGCGTGCGTCCGGACGGCACGGTGATCGAGATGCGCGGCCGGCCTCTGCCCGGCGGCGGCTATGTCACCACCTACACCGACGTGACTGCCTACAAGCACGCCGAGCTGGCGCTGCGCGAGGCGAACGAGAACCTCGAGCAGCGCGTGGAGCAGCGCACCGCCGAGCTGAGCGAGGCGCTGGACGCCACCGCCCGCGCACAGCGCGAGGCGGAGTCGGCGATGGTCTCCAAGACCCGCTTCCTCGCCGCCGCCAGTCACGACCTGCTGCAGCCGCTGAACGCGGCGCGGCTGTTCACCTCGGCCTTGCGCCAGCAGCCGCAGCTGGACGACGAGTCGCGGCGCCTGGCCGAGCGCATCGACGCATCGTTCCGCGCTGCCGAGGATCTGCTCGACGCCCTGCTCGACGTCTCCCGGCTCGATGCCGGACGCTACCAGCCGGAGTTCAGCGATTTCGCGCTGGCCGATCTGTTCGACTCGCTGCGCGCGCAGTTCGCGGTTGTCGCCGAACAGCGCGGTCTGCGCCTGCGCGTAGTGCCGACCGCGCTGTCGATCCGCAGCGACCCGCAACTGCTTCGCCGCGTGCTGCAGAACTTCCTTTCCAACGCGCTGCGCTACACCCGTGAAGGCGGCGTGCTGCTGGGCGCACGCCGCGTCGGCGACGAGGTGCGGATCGAGGTCTGGGACACCGGCCCCGGCATCGCACCCGAGCAGCGTGCGCACATCTTCGACGAGTTCCAGCGCCTGCAGCGGCCCTCGCCCTGGGGCGAAAAGGGGTTGGGCCTCGGTCTGTCGATCTGCGACCGCATCGCCGCGATCATGGGGCACCGGTTGGAGCTGCACTCGCGCGAGGGACATGGCAGCTGTTTCGGCTGCGTCGTGCCGCGCGTGGCGGCGGTGCCCCGTCGCCCCGCGGTCGCGCCGCGCCTGCCGACCGGCGAGCAGTTGCCGTTGACCGTGCTGTGCCTGGACAACGACCCGACCATCCTCGATGGCATGCAGGCGCTGCTCAGGCGCTGGGGCGTGGATTGCCGGCTGGCCGAGGACGTGGTCCAGGCCGAGGCCGAGCTGCGCCGTGGCCGGGTGGACCTGCTGCTGGCCGACTACCACCTGGCCGATAGCACCGACGGTCTGCAGGCACTGAACCAATTGCGCATGCGCCTGGGTAGTCTGCCCCCGGTAGCGATGATCACCGCAGACGGCAGCAGCGAGCTGAAGCAACGCGCGCGCGAGCTGGGGTATCCGCTGCTGCACAAGCCGGTGCGCCCGGCCGCATTGCGCGCGCTGCTCGGCGCGCTGGTGCGCCGTCAGGCCAGCAACGGCTGAGCGCTGCGCTTACTCCGAGTCGTCCTCAGGCAGCGGCTGCATCACGCCCGGATCCACCGCCAGCTGGCTGGCCGCCAGTGCCACCTGGGTCCGGTTGTTGACCCCCAGCTTGCGCATGATCGCGGTCATGTGGGCTTTCACGGTGGCCTCGGACACGCCCAGGTCCCAGGCGATCTGTTTGTTGAGCTGGCCCTCGGCGATCATCGTCAGCACGCGGAATTGCTGCGGGGTGAGCGAGGCCACCCTTGCGGCGACGTCGGCCTCGTCGTGCTTGAGCGCGATCTCGCCACCAACCAGCTTGTGCGGCAGCCAGGTGTCGCCCTCGAGCACGGCATGGATCGCCTGCACGATCTCGTCGCCCGGGGTCGACTTGGGGATGTAGGCCGAGGCGCCGTGAGCCAGCGCGCGGCGTGCGACCTGCGCCTCCTCGTGCCCGGAGACGACGATGGTCGGCAGGCCCGGGTACTGGCCGCGGATGTGGGCAAGTGCCGAATAGCCGCGCGCGCCGGGCATGTGCAGGTCGAGCAGCAGCAGATCGGCTTCCGGATAACGCTCGATCAGCGCGAGCAGCTTGTCGACGCTGTCGGCACAGTGCACGGCGGCTGCGGGCAAGGCGGAGAGCACCGCACGCTCCAGCGCGTCGCGGAACAGGGGATGGTCGTCGGCGATCAGGACGTCGGGCATGGGATGGCTCGCGGGAGCGCATCCGCTGCGCTCCCGCTCATGGTCACTTGATGAGCCGCTCGTCGACGAGGTTCTTCACCACGCTGGGGTCGGCCAGGGTGGAGATGTCGCCGAGCTGGTCCGGCGCGTTCTCGCCGATTTTGCGGAGGATGCGCCGCATGATCTTGCCCGAGCGGGTCTTCGGCAGCCCGGGCGCCCACTGCAGGAAATCCGGCGTGGCGATCGGGCCGATCTCCTTGCGTACCCAGGCGATCAGTTCCTTGCGCAGCTCGTCGCTGCCGGTTTCGCCGGCGACCAGGGTGACGTAGGCGTAGATGCCCTGGCCCTTGATCTCGTGCGGGCAGCCGACCACCGCCGCCTCGGCGACCTTCGGATGCGAGACCAGCGCGCTCTCCACCTCGGCGGTGCCGATGCGGTGACCGGAGACGTTGATCACGTCGTCGACGCGGCCGGTGATCCAGTAGTAGCCGTCCTCGTCGCGGCGCACGCCGTCGCCGGTGAAATAGTTGCCGGGATAGGCGCTGAAGTAGGTCTCGACGAAGCGCTGGTGGTCGCCGTACACGGTGCGCATCTGGCCGGGCCAGGAGTCGGTGATCAGCAGGTTGCCCTCGCAGGCACCCTGCTGCACTTCGCCGTTGGCGTCGACGATGGCCGGCACCACGCCGAAGAAGGGCAGGGTGGCCGAGCCGGGCTTGGTGGCGATCGCGCCGGGAAGCGGGGTGATCAGGATGCCGCCGGTCTCGGTCTGCCACCAGGTGTCCACGATCGGGCAGCGCTCGTCGCCGACCACACGGTGGTACCACTCCCAAGCCTCGGGGTTGATCGGTTCGCCGACCGAGCCGAGCACGCGCAGGGAGGCTCGCGAGCAGGCCTTCACCGGTCCCTCGCCCTCGCGCATCAGCGCGCGGATCGCGGTGGGTGCGGTGTAGAACAGGCTGACCTTGTGCTTGTCCACCACCTGCCAGAAGCGGCGGTAGTCGGGATAGTTCGGCACGCCATCGAACATCAGCGTGGTGGCGCCGTTGGCAAGCGGTCCGTACACCACGTAGCTGTGCCCAGTGACCCAGCCGACGTCGGCGGTGCACCAGTAGACGTCGTCCTCGCGCAGGTCGAACACGCATTCGTGCGTGTAGCTGGCGTACACCAGATAGCCGCCGGAGGTGTGCAGCACACCCTTCGGCTTGCCGGTGGAGCCGGAGGTGTAGAGGATGAACAGCGGGTGCTCGGCTTCCACCGGCTCGGCCGGGCAGTCGGCGCTCTGGCCGTCCATCAGGTTGTGCCAGTAGCGGTCGCGCGGCGACTGCATCGGTACGGCCGAACCGGTGCGGCGGACCACCACCACCGTCTCCACGCTGTTGGTGCCGGGGCGTTCGAGCGCGGCATCCACGTTGGTCTTCAGCGGGATCTTCTTGCCGCCGCGCACACCTTCGTCGGCCGTCACCACCACCTTGCACTGCGAATCGGCGATGCGCCCGGCCAGCGAGTCGGGCGAGAAGCCGCCGAACACTACCGAGTGGATCGCACCGATACGGGCGCAGGCCAGCATCGCCATGGCCGCCTCGGGGATCATCGGCAGGTAGATCGCCACGCGGTCGCCCTTCTGCACGCCGAGATGCCTGAGCGTGTTGGCGAACTTGCACACCTCGGCGTGCAGTTCGCGGTAGCTGATGTGGCGCGACTCGTTCGGATCGTCGCCCTCGAAGATGATCGCGGTCTTGTCGCCGCGCGTGGCCAGGTGACGGTCCAGGCAGTTGGCGGCGACGTTGAGCTCGCCGTCCTCGTACCAGCGGATGAACAGATTGTGCGGGTCGTAGGAGGTGTTCTTGATCTTCGTCGGTGCCTTCATCCAGTCCAGGCGCTTCCCGATGCGGCCCCAGAAGCCTTCCGGATCGTTCACCGATTCGGCGTAGAGGCGCTCATAGTCCTCGCGGCGCACCCGGGCGCGGGCGGCGAATTCGGGATTGACCGGGTAGACCTTGGACATGGCTGGCTCCTTCAGATGACGGCGCGGCGCGGCGGCGGTGATGCCGGCGCCCTGCGCCCGAGTGTAGCGTTCGACGCACAGCAGCATCCCGGCGAAAGCGCTTCGACTTTCGTCGATTCTCGACCAAAGCCGAATAGCTGCCCGCATTGCAGCATCACCATGCTCGACCTTGCCGTCGCTGCGACGCCATGTCATCGGCAGCGCATCGCATGCGGCGGCACCACGTGTTGACGGGGCGAAACGGACCGGGGGGTCCACCCCAACATGGCCGCGGTGACGCGGCGCTACCTCCGCCTCGGCGCGGAGCCGTCCTGATCAGAGGGGAATACAGCATGGCCACCACCGGCATCACCGCGGACACCTCGCTCGATGTCAGCCATCGGCGGGTGATTTTCGCGTCCAGCCTCGGCACCGTCTTCGAATGGTACGACTTCTACCTTTACGGCTCGCTGGCGGCGATCATCGCCAAGCAGTTCTTCTCCGGCCTCAACGAGGCGTCGGCCTTCGTGTTCGCGCTGCTGGCCTTCGCCGCCGGCTTTGCGGTGCGTCCGTTCGGCGCGATCGTGTTCGGCCGCCTCGGCGACCTGGTCGGACGCAAGTACACCTTCCTGGTCACCATCGTGATCATGGGTCTGTCGACCTTCCTGGTCGGCGTGCTGCCCGGCTACGGCAGCATCGGCGTGGCTGCGCCGGTGATCCTGATCGCGCTGCGCCTGCTGCAGGGCCTGGCCCTCGGCGGCGAGTACGGCGGCGCGGCCACCTACGTGGCCGAGCATGCGCCGGACGGCAAGCGTGGTCTGTACACCAGCTTCATCCAGATCACCGCCACGTTCGGTCTGTTCCTGTCGCTGCTGGTGATCCTGGGCTGCAAGGTCGCGCTGGGTCCGAAGTTCGACGAGTGGGGCTGGCGCATCCCGTTCCTGCTGTCTTCGGTGCTGTTGGCGGTTTCGGTCTACATCCGTCTGCAGCTGTCCGAATCGCCGGCGTTCAAGCAGATGAAGGAAGAGGGGCGCCACTCGACCGCGCCGCTGACCGAGTCGTTCGCCCGCTGGGGCAACCTGAAGGTGGTGATCCTGGCCCTGCTCGGTGCCACCGCCGGCCAGGCCGTGGTGTGGTACGCGGGCCAGTTCTACGCGATGTACTTCCTCGGCACCACGCTGAAGATCGACGCCACCACCACCCAGCTGATGATCGCCGGCGCGCTGCTGATCGGTACGCCGTTCTTCGTGGTGTTCGGCTGGCTGTCCGACCGCATTGGCCGCAAGCCGGTGGTGCTGGCCGGCTGCCTGCTCGCCGCGCTGACCTACTTCCCGATCTTCAAGGCGCTCACCCACTACGGTAATCCGGCGATCGAGGCGGCCAGCCTCTCCGCCCCGATCCGCGTGACCGCCGATCCGAAGGACTGCCACGTGCAGATCGACCTGATCGGCAAGAAGGTGTTCACCAGCTCCTGCGACGTGGCCAAGAGCTTCCTGACCAAGCGCGGCGTGCCGTACGAGAACGTCGCCGCCGGGCCGGGCACGGTGGCGGTAGTGTCGGTGGGCGGCAAGGATTTCCCGTCGTTCGATGGCACGCAGATGTCCAAGGCTGACTTTGCCGCCAAGGCCAAGGCGTTCGGCGAGGAGGTCGGCGCCGCGGTGAATGCCGCCGGCTATCCGGCCAAGGCGGACCCGGCCAAGATCAACAAGCCGATGGTGATGCTGCTGCTGTGGATCCTGGTGATCTACGTGACCATGGTCTACGGCCCGATCGCGGCGTGGCTGGTGGAGATGTTCCCGACCCGCATCCGCTACACCTCGATGAGCCTGCCGTACCACATCGGCAACGGCTGGTTCGGCGGCTTCCTGCCTTCGGTCTCGTTCGGCATCGTGGCGGCGACGGGCGACTTCTACGCCGGCCTCTGGTACCCGATCGTGATCGCGGGAATGACCGTGGTGATCGGTGGCCTGTTCGTGCGCGAGACCAAGCACGTCTCGATCCACGACTGACTGGTCCCGATGCCGGCCTTCCCGTCGGGGAAGGCCGGCATCGGCCGATCCGCGGCCGACACCGCAGCCTCTTGCGCGCCGGCGCGGCGCGACGAAAGTCGTAATGCGCCGGGGCGAAGTCCGCGATTAACGTGCGCCTAATGTTTCGCCACTTGTGATCGATAACGGTCGGAGCGCTACCCACCGGGTGCAGCCCCACCGTTACCGGTCCTTCCATCCGGGGATACAAGCCATGAAAAGAAAACCGATGTTTTTCGCTGTTGCCGCCGCGCTTGGGTTGGCGATGGCCAGCCCTTCGTTTGCCGCCGTCAAGCAGAAAACCGACGTCAAGGCGCTGCAGGCGCTGATCGAAAAACAGCAGAGCCAGCTCGACGAGCAGCAGAAAGAGTTGCAACAGATGCGTGAGGCCCTGCAGCAGCTCCAGGGCAACCAGCAGGCGCAGCAGCAGCAGATCGAAAAGGTCGCTTCCACGCCGCCGCCGCCGCCCCCGCCGCCCTCGGCCTTCAGCAGTGCGCCGGGCGTGTCGGTGGCCCTGCATGGTTTCGTCAACGCCACCGCCTTCAGCCAGGACAAGAGCTTCACCTTCGGCAATGGCCAGAACGCCGAATTCCCCGTGCCAGGCTCGCATGGCCGCACCAGTGGTTTCGACGTGCGCGGTACGCGTTTCTGGCTCGACTTCAAGGGCGCCAAGTTCAACGAGAACTGGTCCGGCGGCGGTCGTCTGGAGATGGACTTCTTCGGCGGCTTCAACGGTACCGGCGCGTACTCGCTGTCGCAGCCGACGCCGCGCCTGCGCCAGGCCTACATGGACCTGGCCAATGCATCCAGTGGCACCACGATCCGCATCGGCCAGCAGTGGGACCTGCTGTTCCCGCTGGACAACGTGGCGACCTCGATCACCCACATCGCATTCCCGCTCGGTTACGGCACCGGCATGATCGGCTGGCGCTTCCCCGGCGTGGTGATGATGCAGGACCTCAACCACGGTTCGGATGGTCCGAAGTGGCGACTGGACCTGGGTGCCTTCGAGGGTTCCTGGGACGGCCCGGGCAACAACGTGAACTACCTCACCGGCGGCAACGCCGGCTTCCGCCCGCAACTGCAGGCCCGCCTGCACGTGCAGGACAAGGATTGGCTGGCCTACTTCGTGGCGCACTACTCGCAGATCGACCTGCGCGGCGTCGACGGTACCGCGGCCACGCCGATCGCCACCAAGATCGACAGCCAGGGCTTCGAGGTGGGCGGCAACTGGCATCCGGGCAACTGGATGTTCAAGGGCAACCTGTACACCGGCAAGGGCCTGGGCCAGGTGTTCGGCGGCCTGATCCAGTTCGGCGACATCAAGGAGACCGGCGGTTTCCTGCAGGCCGGCTACAAGTTCACGCCGAACTGGAGCGCCAACGCGTTCTACGGCTACAGCAAGCCCAAGCGCAGCGACGTGGTGGCCTGGCTGGGTCACGGTTCGGCCGGGCGGCTGGAGAATCGCCAGTCCGCGCTCAACCTGATCTACACCTCGGGCGCCTACGAGCTGGGCCTGGAGTACATGTACTCCGAGCTGGACAGCACGTCGGCGGCCGATCCCACGGCCACCACCACCACCAAGGGCAACCAGGTCTCGCTCAGCGCGAAGTACAACTTCTGAGCCGGGTTCGCCGGCGGACGACGCCTGTCCGCCGGGCTGCCTGCGAGAAAGCCACGCTGCGAGGCGTGGCTTTTTCCTTTCCGGGCGCCAGCAATCAGTCGCGGCGCAGCGGAGGCTTGCCCTCGCGCAGGCGCTGCAGGTCGTAGCTGGAGAGCGACTCGTCGCGCGCGTTCGAACTGATTCTCGCCTGGGCGAAAGCCAGCCCGGTGCCGAGCAGTCCGACCAGACCGAGCAGCAGCCAGATCGCCATCGCCCCACCGCTGTGGCGGGTGAAGCACAGCACGAAAGCCAGCAAGGTTCCGATCAGCCACAGCCAGCGCATGGAAAGCATGCCTCGTCGATCCCGTGCCACCCCCCGGCGGACGCGTCGATCATAAACCTGCACTTGGCCGCGCGGCAGAATCGCCGGGCGGCACTGCCGAACCGGTCTCGTCCGGTGAGATGCTTGCCCGCCAGGCTGCCGTCATGTCCGACCCGATCGATCCCTTTTCACCCCGCGCCCACAAGGGCCGTGGCGCGGCCTCCAACCCGGAGGGCCGCTTCGAGAGCGTGCGCCACCAGGCCGAGGATGATGGCTGGCAAAGTGCGTTGCTCGATGACGCCGCTCCGCGCCCTCGCACCGAGGTGACCGAGGAACGCGCGCGCAGCGTGATCACCCGCAACGATTCCCCGGACATCCACTTCAGCCACGCGATGAACCCGTACCGCGGCTGCGAGCACGGCTGCATCTACTGCTTCGCACGGCCCTCGCACAGCTACCTCAATCTCTCGCCAGGGCTGGACTTCGAGACCAAGCTGCGCGCCAAGGGCAACCTCGCCGAGGTGCTTCGGCACGAGCTGTCGCGACCGGGCTACCGCGTCGAACCGCTCAACATCGGCAGCAACACCGATCCCTACCAGCCGATCGAGAAGCGTTGGCGCCTCACCCGAGCCGCGCTGGAGTTGTTGGCCGAATGCGGCCACCCGTGCACGATCGTCACCAAGAACGCGCTGGTCGAGCGCGACCTCGACCTGCTTGCGCCGATGGCGAAGGCCAACCTGGTACAGGTGTTCGTGTCGGTGAACTCGCTGGACAACCACCTCGCCGCGAAACTCGAACCGCGCGCCAGCGCACCGCACCGGCGGATCAAAGCGATCCGTGCGCTGGCCGATGCCGGCGTGCCGGTCGGCGTGCTGGTGGCGCCGATCATCCCCGCGCTCAACGACCGCGACATGGAGGCCGTGCTCGAACAGGCCGCCGCCGCGGGCGCCTCCTGCGCCGGTTATACCGTGGTGCGCCTGCCGTATGAGCTGAAGACCCTGTTCCGCGAGTGGCTGGCCCTGCACGCTCCCGACCGCGCGGCCCACGTGATGAGCCTGGTGCAGCAGATGAACGGCGGGCGCGACTACGACAGCGACTTCCGCACCCGCATGCGCGGCCAAGGCGTGTTTGCCGACCTGCTCAGGCGCCGCTTCGAGATCGCCTGCCGCAAACATGGCTTCGGCCGTGCGCGCGATCTCGAACTGGATACCTCGCGCTTCGTGCCGCCGCGTGAACCGTCAGCGCAGGGTGAGCTGTTCTGAGCGATCGGCCGTCGCGGCGAGTGCTTCGGCGCGTGCCAGGATCGCGTCACTCGCGAACAGGCGCGGCAGCGCCAGGGTCAGCGCCACCACCAGCAGCATCGGCAGTTCGATGCCCATCAGGGCCAGCCTGCCCAGCTCGGGAAAAAGCCATCGTGCTCCTCCGGCAACCCAGAACAGGCCGGCGGCATTGATGATCGCGAACATGAGGCCACTGCGGCCGTGCCGCCGTATACGCGCGCCTTCCTCGCGCACGATGCGCTCGGCCTCGATCCACGGGATGCGGTAGGTGAGGGCCAGCTGTCGGGGGGTAATCCATCGCATCGAATCTTCAATCCTTGGGGTGGTTAGCGGGGTGATCGCCGAGTTGGGCTGCCTCCAGCAGAATCTCTGGTCGCGCCGCGCGTTGTGCCAGATACAGATGCAGGACGATCACCAGCAGGGAGGCAGGCCAAAGCAGCAGGCGCAGTGACTTCGACAGCGTGATGGCTCGGTATGCAGCCATGATCTGGACCAGCACCAAGGCCACGGTGATGAGCGCCATCCAGCCCAGGCGCTTCGCATGGTGGCCGACGCGATCGCGGATCAACGACCTGGCCAGCGGCAAGGGCAGGTGGTAGCGCGCCGCTAGCCACTCGGGACGGATCGTCGAGTTGAGATTCACGCGGCTTGCTCCGGATGCACACGTGTCGCCCGTTGGGTGAGCTCCGGGTGGGGCTCCGGTTGCGCGAGCCGCCGGTCGAGCAGATGCCACATGTCCATGCTCATGCCGGATTGGCCACGAAAGGTTGCAGGCGGGTTTCCAGTGCGCGCCATCCAGCCAGTGCTAGCCGTGTAGCCCAGCCGGCCAGCAGTATCCAGCCTGCCATCAGTACAGCGAGCATTGTCGTGCTGTGAGCCGGCGCATGATTGCTTCCGAGCATTGCCGTAACCACCAGACCCACGTTCTGCAGCACGAACACCGCACCCAGCAACGGTGCTACGGTCCAAAGCGAGTGCGGCTTCCCGCCGAGGATGTCGAGCATGAGCCCGGTGGTGGCCAGGGCACCGATTGTGATCGCCACGACCTGCACGCCGATTAGTGGCGTAACGCGTGTGAGCCAGTGGCAACCGATCAGCCCGACGCCTAGACATGCCGCGTGGGCAACGAGCGGACGCGTCAGCGCGGCGCGCAGCAGGTTTCGTTTGCGCATCGCGTTGGAACCAAGACCCGGCAGCAGTGCCAACATCGGCAGCTCCATGTTCACCCGCTGCCAGCGGCGGCTGAGCCACACCCAGCTGAGCAGGCATACCAGCGGACTGGCCATGGCGGCGAAGCCGAATACCGCGCCAAGCAGTGCCGAGCCGCTCATGCGGGAAGACGCCCCACCATCATGCAGGTGAGCGAGCAAGAGCGCACCCACCGGTACGCTGATGAGCACAAGCATGATCCCCATCTGCTGTACGTGGTGGAGCCAGCTCCGCGGTGTGTACCAGCCGCCCAGGGCCATGCGAAGGCTGCGTATCGGGCGGGACGGACCGCAGCCATCCACCTGGCCACCGCCTTTTCCGATCATTAGCGAAAGACGCCCGGTGGCCTGCATCTGGCTCCAGGCGCCCCAGCTGCCGTAGCGCAGCTGCACCACCATCGGCGAGGACCAGCCCTGCTCGCTGATCCGCCCGCGGATGAATCCGTGCCAACGCCAGCCAATCATGATCAGCAGCAGCACGAGCAGCGCGATCGTCCAGGTTGGCCAACTGCCCGCGTGCGGAAAAAGCCGTACCCAGCCGGGCGCCAAGGCATTGCCCAGCGTTGGCAGGAAGCCGCAGAACACCGTCACATAGCGTGGCAGCAAGGCAAAGGCGAACGCACCGGCCATCACCAGCGTCCAGACCAGCATCGGCTTCACCAGTGGCCAGCCAAGGGCGGCAAAGACCGCGGCGGGCAGCGCCAGCATGGCGACCGCATAAGCAGGAAGCGCCAGTATGGCGAGCCTTTCCAGTCGCGGTATGCGTAGTTGCCGTGCGTCCTTGGCCAGCAGCGCGGCGCCGGGAAAAAGGAACGCCCATGGCGCGAACAGGCCGAGGCCATACGTCAAGGAGACCGCCAGCCAGGTTGTCGCCGTATGGCCGAACACCGCGATGGCTGTGGCCACGAGGCAGGTAAGCAGATAGAAGACAACCACCATCCATCGTGCACCGCTCGGAGCGGCGCGCCAGGGCGTGAGCAGCAACGTGGCGGCGTTCACTCGGCGATCTCCACGAACAGGTCCTCCAGACCGAGCACGTCCAGCCGTACGCCCGGCTGCGCATGGGCTTCCGGCCAGCGACCGTGAGCATCGCGTTCGACCACGACGCTGACGCTGCCATCCGCATGGCTGCGCCGGCTGAGTGTTGAGGTCGGCGTGGACGAGGCGAGCCGCGCCGGCAGCCATAGGCGTGCATAGCGTTCTTTGGTGTCATCGACGGGGCAGTGCAACAGCAATCGACCTTCATGCAGGAAGGCGATTTCGGAAGCCACCCGTTCCAGATCGGACACGATGTGTGTGGAGAACAGCACGGTGATCCCGGCTTCGCCGGCGCGCAACGCGATTTCGCGCAGCAACTCCCGGCGTGCCACTGGATCGAGCGCGGCGGCGGGCTCGTCCAGCACCAGCAGATCCGGTTCGCTCGAAAGCGCGCGCACCAGTTCCACCCGCTGCCGTTCGCCAGGGGAAAGCTTGCCCAGCAGCTTGTTCTCGGGGAGCTGCCAGCGTGCCAGCGTGTCACTGGCAAACGCGTGGTTCCAGCTTGGATAGAACCGGCTCAGGTAGTCGAACATCTGCTCGACCGTGAGCCATGCCAGCGCTTCCGGCTGCTGCGGCACGTAGGCAATCCGTTGGCGGACGGTGTCGTCCATCGCCAGGGCCGGCGTGCCGAATACCCGTGCTTCTCCAGTCGTCGGCTCAAGCAGGCCAAGCAATGCTCGCAGCAAGGTCGACTTGCCCGCGCCGTTGCGTCCGATCAGGCCGAGTACGCTGCCTGGTGCGACATCGAGATTGATGCAACGCAGCACGGTGGCGCCTTCGTAACCATGGCCTAGACCGCGAGCCGCCAAGGGCGGATCGAATCGTTCGTGGGCATCCTGCAGCAACGCGTTCATACAACCTCCCTGGTAGATGTTTCGGGCAGCGCCGGGGCCGAGGCGAAGCCTCTCCCGGGTGATTCAGTATTAATGAGCGGGCGCGAGCTGATCAGCCTGTGCGGCCTGATCAAGACCGATCGGTGAAGGCGAGCTGCCAGTGCATGGAGTAACGGCTCGGCGAGCCTCGCTCCAGCGCGCTGTCGACATGGGTAGGGCTTGCCAGACATGGCTGTGGGGGCGTGGGCCATCTCAGTTCTCCAGCAGGCGTCCGAGCCGCCGCAGCACGACATCGGCGGGCAGCTCCAGCTCGCGGGCATGCCGCGACAGCGCCTCCAGCTGCGGTTCGAGCAGGGCCAGCCGCTGCGCCTGCGTTTGCGTCGGCCGTGTCGTCGCGGCCACGGCCATGCCCTTGCCGCGCAGCCGTGCGAGCAGGCCTTCGGACTCGGCCATGCCATAGGCGCGCGAGACGGTCATCGGGTTGATCGCGTGGAACGCCGCCACTTCGCGCACCGAGGGCAGCAAGTCGCCGGCGCCGAGCTGGCCACCGGCGATCAGGCGGCGCAGCTGCTCGACGATCTGGCGATAGATCGGTTCGGCGGAGCCGGGCTGGATGGTGAGCAGCGATGCGTCCATGTGTATCAGTACATCAATACACATGGGTCATCGTCAAGCGTGACTCCCGGCAGGGGGTAGCCGGGACGCCTCTGCGCACGCAAAAAAAAAGGCGGGTCGTATGACCCGCCCTTTCGATTCCACAATGGGCCGGAGCCGGCTCAGCCGCCCGGCGGCAGGTACTTCTCGAACCACATTAGCGCGCGCTGCAGCACGTCGCGCTGGTGCGCCGGATCGACGAAGTGGTGGCCCTCGTTCGGGTAGACCACCAGCGAGGTCGGCACGCCAAGCGTGCGCAGCGCGTGCCACATCTCGAACGACTGCGGCGCGGGGCATTCGGCGTCGCGGTCGCCGACCACGATCAGCATCGGCGTCTTCACCTGCTTGATGAAATGGATCGCCGAGCTCTTCGCGTACACCGCCGGGTCGTCGTACACCGAGGCGCCGAAGTACGGGATCATCCACTGGTCGATCAGGTTCTCGCCGTAGTAGCTCTGCCAGTTGGAGATGCCGGCGCCGGCGACCACCGCGCGGAAGCGCTGGGTCTGGGTCGGCACGAACATGCTCATGAAGCCGCCGTAGCTCCAGCCGGTGAGGCCCAGCCGCTTGTCATCCACCGGCAGCTTCTTCTCGATGGTGTCGACGCCGGCGAGGATGTCGCGCAGGTCGCCGTAGCCGAAGTCCTTGCGGTTGGCCTGCACGTAGGCCTCGCCCTGGCCGTAGCTGCCGCGCGGGTTGGGCATGAACACGAAGTAGTCCAGCGCCGAGAACGGCACGCCGCCGAAGCCCACCGCCGGCCAGCGCGGCAGCACGGCACTGGCCGGACCGCCGTGCACGGTGACGATCATCGGGTACGACTGCTTCGCGTCGTAGTGCGCCGGGTACAGCAGCCAGCCCTGAACGTGGCGGCCTTCGTTGTCCCACTCGACCGACTCGGCCTTGCCCCAGGACGGCTTCAGCGCCGCGTTGATCGCGGTGACCGCCGGCGGCGGCGTGCGGCCGAGCTTGCCGGCATGTACTTCCGGCGCGGCGGCGTAAGAGCTCTGTGCGAACGCGATGCTTGAATGATCGGCCGACAGCGACAGCCCCATCGCCGCGGTACCGTCACCGATGCTGGCGTCCAGCGCGAACAGCGGTGCCTGCGCCTTCGCGTGGGTCGCGTCGATCGCGTACGGGGCCACCTCGCTGCGGCCGTTGCGGATCTGCGCCACCAGCAGGCGGTCCGCGCCGGTCCAGCCGAACCACACCGGGGTGACCTTGATGCCAGGGGTCAGTGCGGTGACCGCGCCGCCGGCCGACGGCACGGCGTAGAGGTCGCCGCCGGTCGCGCCCTGGTCGCTCATCAGGCCGCCGATGAAGACGACCCGCGCGCCGTCCGGCGACCAACGCGGCAGCGCCATCTGCAGGCCGTGCAGCGGGCCTGCCACGGTGCGCGTATCGACCAGCGCTCGGGGCTCAGCACCGGCCTTCGCCTGCTGGGCGTAAAGCTTGGCGATCCACCAGTTGTTGTCGCCGGGTGCCGGCGCGGCGACGTAGGCGAGCTGGCGGCTGTCCGGCGACCAGCTGAATTCGTAGACGTAGCTCGGCGCCGGGGTGAGCATCTGCACGGCGCCACCGGTGGCAGGCACCGCGGCGACGCGCTGCACTTCCAGCCCGTCCACTCCGATCTCGCCGGCGGCCGGCTTGGCCGCGGCCACCGCGCTGGCGGCGCGGGTGGCGCCTTCGACGTAGAGGAAGCCGAGCTCGTGGCCGTCCGGCGACCAGCTCAACGCATGCGCGTAGCCGTCCAGCATCGCCAGCTTCCGCGGCGCGGCCGTACCTCTTGTGTCAGCCACCACCACGGCCGGATGGCCCTTGGCCGCGCCGACGCTGGCGCATTCGGAAAGGAACGCGAGGTGCGCGGAATCGGGCGCCCACGCGATGTTCGATTCGCCGCAGCTGCCGGCCGCGTCGCGGGTGTTGAGACGGTGGGCGTCGCGGCCGTTGGCCTTCGCCAGCATCACCTCGGGCTGGCCGTTGGTATCCACCACCCACGCCAGTTGGCGGCCGTCCGGCGAGAGCTGCACACCGTGGATGCTGCGCACCTTGCCCAGCTCGGTGAGCAGATGGTCGATGCGCGGATCGACCGGCGCGGTGCCGGCAAAGGCCGGCAGGGTCAGGCCGGCCAGCAGGGCCAGCGGCAGCAGGGAGACTCGGGACATCGGCGGCTCTCTTGGGTGCGGAGAAGCCGTCGAACCTAGCAGTGCCCGGGGCACGGCTCCAAGTGCTGCAAGCCATGTCGCGGGCGCTCCGCAAACCCCTGCGAGGCGCCCGCGAGATGCGGTCAGCCGCGCAGGCCGTCGGCCTCGCGGTGGTAGTGGGTCGCGCGCTCCACCTCTTCGCGGGAACCGAGGAACACCGGCACGCGCTGGTGCAGGCCGGTCGGCGGCACGCCGAGGATGCGCTCGCGGCCGGTGGTCGCCGCGCCGCCGGCCTGCTCGACGATGAAGGCCATCGGATTGGCTTCGTACATCAGCCGCAGCTTGCCGCCCTTGGCCTTGATCTTCGCGTCCAGCGGATAGAAGAACACGCCGCCGCGGGTGATGATGCGGTGCACGTCGGCCACCATCGAGGCGACCCAGCGCATGTTGAAGTCGCGCCCGCGCGGGCCGTCCTTGCCGGCCAGCAGCTCGCCGACGTAGCGCTGCATCGGCGCTTCCCAGTGGCGCTGGTTGGACATGTTGATGGCGAATTCGCCGGTAGCCTCGGGGATGCGGATGTCACGCCGGCTGAGCACGAAGCTGCCCACCTCGCGGTCCAGCGTGAACTCGTGGGTGCCGTGGCCGAAGGTCAGCACCATCACCGTGGCCGGCCCGTACACCACGTAGCCGGCGGCCAGTTGTTCGGTGCCGGCCTGCAGGAAGTGCTCGGCCTTCGGCTCGGTCACGCCGTCCGGGCAGCGCAGCACCGAGAAGATCGTGCCGACCGAGATGTTCACGTCGATGTTCGAGCTGCCGTCCAGCGGATCGAACAGCAGCAGGTGGTTGCCCTTCGGGTACATGTCGGGGATCGGCTGCGGATCCTCCATCTCCTCCGAGGCGCAGGCAGCGAGGTGGCCGCCCCAGGCGTTCGCCTCCAGCAGGATCTCGTTGGAGATCACGTCCAGCTTCTTCTGCGCCTCGCCCTGCACGTTGATGCTGGCCGCGTCGCCTTCGCCGGCGGCCATGCCGAGCACGCCGCCGAGCGCGCCCTTGTTGGTCGCCACGCTGATGCGCTTGCAGGCACGCGCCACCACCTCGATCAGCAGCGACAGCTCGGCGTTGATGTGGCCGGCGCGGCGTTCCTCGATGAGGAACTGGATCAGCGAAACGGGCTTCATGGCGTCTCCGTGGCGGAAAAGGAGCGGTATTGTCCCGTGCGCGCCGGAAGCGCGCCAGACGATGGCATGCCGAGGCGCGGCCGTTACCGATTGCCTGTCATGGACATTTGTCGAGGCCATCGATCACGAGCAGACTGGATACGACTTCATCCGGACGGTCGTCGCCATGCTCCCTGGTCGCTTCCGCGCAGTGCTTTGCGCCTCCCTGCTGATGTCGATCGGCACTGCCCTTGGGCAGTCCTACGATCCGGCGGCAGTCCGCATGTTCCACGCGCTTGCCGCAAAGCCCAACCTGTTGGCCAGGTACGAGTACCTGCAGAAGCTCGGCCCGCATCTGCCGGCGGCGGACCAGAACCTGGCCGGGCAGATGAGCGCCTTCGCACTGGCCGAACTTGGTCTCTACAGCCGCGCGGTGCTCACCTTCCCGCTGAAGATGCGCCCGGTTCCCGGCCTGGTGCTGCCGGACCCGAAGGTGTGGCAGGCCGAGGATGCGCTGGACGTGATTGCCAAGGCGGCGGCGAACCGGCGGATCGTGATGATCAACGAGGTCCATCACAACGCCCAGACCCGGGCCTTGACCCTGCTGGCGCTGCCGCGCCTGCGCGCGCTCGGCTTCACCCATCTGGCGATCGAGGCGCTGGGGGACGACCCCGAGCTGGTCCGGCGGGGATTCCCGCTTCGCACCAGCGGCACCGAATACCTGCAGGAACCGCTGTACGGCGAGATCGTGCGCGAGGCCATCCGCCTTGGCTTCGTGCTGGTGCCCTACGATGACGACAGGGCGGGAGCCGATGTGGAGGCGCGCGAGGCGGGGCAGGCACAAAATCTCTACGATCGGGTGTTCGCCAGGGACCCCGCCGCCCGGCTGGTCGTGGCGGCTGGATATGCGCATATCGACAAGGCGGTGGGGCGGCTCGGGCCGGACCGGCCGATGGCGATGACACTGGCCCGGCTGACCGACTCGGAGCCGCTGTCGGTCGACCAGGCACAGTTCCTCGAGGTGGAATGGGGCGGTGACGATGACTACCACCGGCTGGTGCGTCGCTTTCCCACCGAGGTTCCCGAAGTCCTGGTCGACAAGGCCAGTGGCCGGCCCTGGTCCGCGGCGCCAAAGCTGTACGACATCAGCGTGATCTCGCCGCCTTCGCTCACGCTCAAGTCGCTGGGCGCGGAGGAAGTCGCCGACCCGGCGCTCGGGCGCTACCGCAACTTGAGCAACGGCGTGCAGATGGCGCAGCAGGCCTTCGTTGCCTTCAATGACATGCTTCGCCCGAAGTGGCTGGAACTCGGCGGGCAGCGGCGGTCCTACCGGATCGATACGCGACTGTGCCGCGAGCAGGTGCCCTGTGTCGTGGATGCCCATTACGTCAACGAGCCCGAGGCGGCCACACCCGCCGACATCTACGCTTTCCTCAAGTCCACCAGCAGCACGCGGCTCTACCTCAAGCCGGGGCGCTACCGCCTGCGGGCGTGGAATGACGAGGGTCGCACGCTGTCCGAGTCGGTCATCGACGTGCCGCGATCCTGATCGGGCCCGCGGCAGCCATCGGTCCGCCTCCCTGCTGACAGCACGTTGGCAGCAGCCCGGGACCATGCTTGCGCTCCACCCACGGAGGGCAAGTCGATGCGCGATACGGTTCATGTTCTGGTGTTCGACGGCTTCGCCGACTGGCAGGCCGCGCTCGCCCTGTGCGAAGTGCGCCGCCCCGGCGACTGGCAGGTGCGGACGGTCGGGTTCGGACGCGGGTCCGTGGTTTCGATGGGCGGGCTGACGGTGCAGCCCGATGACACCTTGGCCGAGGTCGATCGGCGACGTGCCGCCCTGGTCATCGTGCCCGGCGGGCACCTGTGGCAGCGCGGGGAGGGGCAACCGGCGGTCGACCTCGTGGCGGAGATCCATGCGGCCGGAGCGCCGGTGGCTGCCATCGACAGCGGCGTGCTGGCGCTGGCTCGTGCGGGCCTGCTCGACGATTGCCGCCACACCGGCAACTGGGCCGGCCAGCTCGCCCAGGTACCGGGCTACGCCGGTGCCGGCCAGTACGACAACGAGGTGCTGGCGGTCAGCGACGGCGGCGTGATCACGGCCAGCCACCTGGGTAGCGTCGAATTCGCCCGCGAGGTGATCCGCACGCTCGACCTCTACAGCCCGAGCGATCGCGAGCACTGGTACCGCCTGTTCAAGCACGCCCAGTTGCCACCCTGGTGCGTGGGCGAATCCGCGGTGGGGGTGGCGGCATGAGCGCGCGTCTGGACCGCGTGATTCGTGCCTATGGCCCACTGCGGCTGCGCGGCACGCTCACCGAGGGCCATTGGATGCAGGCACCGCGCGCTGCCGTCACGAAGGACACCGTGCCGAAGCGGATGCGGCTGGTTGCACTCGTCACCCTGCTGGTGCGGCTCGGACGGGCCCGGCGATGAGCATGCGAGCCATCGGCCTACTGGAGTTGCGCCAGTACACCCTTCGCCCGGGGCAGCGCGAGCGCCTGGTGGAGTTGTTCGAGCGCGAGTTCGTCGAATCGCAGGAAGCGGCGGGCATCGTCCTGCCGGGCCAGTTCCGCGACCTGGACGATCCGGACCGCTTCGTCTGGCTGCGCGGCTTCGCCGACATGGCTTCGCGGGCCCAGGCGCTGCCGGCGTTCTACGACGGTCCGGTGTGGCGGACTCACCGCGACGCGGCTAACGCCACCATGATCGATTCGGACGACGTGCTGCTGCTGCGGCCCTGGCAGCCATTGGACCTGGCGGGCTTGCACCGGCCGGCTACGGGACGCGTTGGCCCTCCCGGCTGGGTGGCCGCGATGGTCTGCCCGATCGATGCTCCACTCGGACCGGAGCTGGCCGGTGCCTTCGACAACGACGTCCGGCCGTGGCTCGCGACGCGCGGTCTGCGGGTACTGGGAAGCGGCCTGAGCGAGCCGGCGCCGAACAACTTCCCGCGCCTGCCGGTACGGGAAAACGAGCCGGTGTTCGCCTGGTTCGGTGCATTCGATCCGCCATCGGTGGCTGCGCCGTGGCCGGCCACGCTGCTGGCGGAAACGGCGGCGAACCCGCTGCAGGCCTGGACGCGCCGGTTGGCCGGGACGCCGCAACTTCTGCGCCTGGCGCCCACGCCCCGCTCCCTGTTGCGCGGACAGGCGGTCGCACGCGTCACCGAACGATGCACGGAGGAAACCGCGTGAGGACCACCTGTCACGGCAGCGGTCACTGCGGCGCCGGTGCCTTCGAAGCCGATATCGACCTGGGCTGCCTGGGCGATGTCGGGCCGCATCCGCTGATCGAGGCGCCGCTGCGCTACGGCAACGGCCGCGACGACCACCGGATACATCCGCCAGCGTACGCCCAATACCTGTGAAACCATCGCCGAATCGCCATCACGAGGGATCGCCCGCCATGACCACGCCACGCGTCACCTTCTTCTACGCCCCGCAGACCCGCGCCGGCGGCACGCTCGCCCTGTTCGAGGAGCTGGGCGTGGATTACGACCTGCACATGCTCAGCCTGAAGGCCGGCACGCAGCGTGCGCCGGAGTACCTGGCGATCAACCCAATGGGCAAGGTGCCGGCGATCGTCCACGATGGCGCGCTGGTGACCGAACAGCCGGCGGTGTTCATCTACCTGGCCGACCTCTATGCCGAGAAGGGCCTCGCGCCGGCGATCGGCGACCCGCTGCGCGGCCCCTACCTGCGCTGGCTGGTGTTCTACGGCTCCTGCTTCGAGCCCGCGGTGGTGGATCGTGCGATGAAGCGAGAGCCGGCACCACCCTCGACCTCGCCGTACGGCACCTGGGAGCAGGTCTACGACACTCTGGTCGCCCGGCTGTCGGACGGACCCTGGCTGTTCGGCGAGCGCTTCACCGCGGCCGACGTGCTGTGGGGCACCGCGCTGAACTGGACCACGAAGTTCCAGCTGGTGCCGGAGCACCCGGCGATCCGCGGCTACATCGACCGCGTGCTCGCGCGCCCGGCGATGCAGCGGGCGATGGCGAAGGACGCCGAATACGCCGCGCAGCAGGGGTGAACCCGTGGCCGGTCGGCGGAGCCCTCCGGTGCCGCGGCCTTGCCCGACGTCTTTCGTCGTCGGCCATGACCGACGTCGCAGGCGTTGCGACCATCGGCACGGCATCATGTACGGATGCGCCGTGCCGATCGCCTGTTCCTCATCATCCACGCCCTGCGCGGTCGTCGTACCGCGCTGCCGGCCCGTTCGCTGGCGGACACGCTCGGCGTTTCGCTGCGCACGGTCTACCGCGACGTGGCCGACCTGCAGCTCTCCGGCGTGCCGATCGAGGGTGAGGCGGGCGTCGGCTACGTGCTGCGCAAGGGCGCGGACATCCCGCCGCTGATGTTCACCGCCGACGAGCTCGAGGCGCTGGTGGTCGGTTCGCGCTTCGTGCGGGCCTTTGCCGGCGACCGGCTGTCCGCCGGGGCCCAGGCCGCGTTGATGAAGATCGAGGCGGTGCTGCCGCCGGAGTTGCGCGAGCGTTCCTCGCGCACCCGCATCTACGCTCCGGTCTGGCGCGACGAAACCCAGGCCGCTTTCGCTGCCCGCATCGACTGCCTGCATGCGGCCATCGAGGGGCGCCGGGTGCTGCGGCTGGACTACCGCGACGAGGCCGGTCGCGCCAGTGAGCGGGAGGTCGAGCCGCTCTGCCTGGCGTTCTGGGGCGGCGCCTGGACGCTGGGTACCTGGTGCCGGCTGCGCCAGGACTTCCGCAACTTCCGTCCAGACCGCATCGCCGTGCTGGGCGAGACCGGCGAATGCTTCGCCGACCGCGCCGAGCACAACCTCGAGGCCTACCTCACCGCGATGCGAAGCTACTACGCAGGCATGGATTGATGCTGGCATTGCGCGCAATCTCTGCGAAGATCGTCGCCTGATCTTGCGGAGAGAGCGTGTCGATGAAGTACCTGCTGGGCGGCCTGCTGGCCGCCGTCCTGGGCCTGGTTCCCCTCGTTGCCGGCGCGAACGACGCCGACGCGCGCTTCCATGCGATCTACTCGCAGGAATGGGCGTGGCGCAGTGGGCAGAGCGGCATCAGCAGTTCGGGCGAGGCCCTGCCCGGCGACGGCCGGCTGGACAGCGTCGACGCAGCGACCCAGCAGGCCCGGCAGGATCGCTGGCAGCAGGTGCTCAAGGACCTGGACGCGATCGACCTCGATGCGCTGTCGCCCGGCGAACGCGTGAACTACGAGGTCTATCGCGCGCAGATCGCCAACCTGCTGGCCGACCAGCGCTTCAAGCTGTGGCAGATGCCGTTCAACAGCGATTCCTCGTTCTGGGGCGACATCGGCTACCAGCTGCACGGCGACCACCTGCGCAGCGTCGACGACTACGAGCACTACCTGGACCGGCTCGGCCAGATCCCGGCCTACTTCGACCAGCAGATCGCCAACATGCGGGCGGGCCTCAAGCGCGGTTTCAGCGTGCCACGGGCGGTGCTGGACGGGCGCGACGTGTCGATCGCCGCGGTCGCGGACCTCGCCGATCCGACCGACAGCAGCTTCTACGCGCCGTTCAAGCACCTGCCGGACAGCATCCCCGCCGACCAGGCACAGGCGCTGCAGGGCGAGGCGCTGCGCCGCGTGCGCGACGATGTGATTCCCGCCTACCAGAAACTGCTGGCGTTCTTCCGCGACGAGTACGTGCCGCAGGCGCGTACCACGCTGGCGGCCGAGTCGCTGCCGGACGGCAAGGCGTTCTACCGCCAGCAGATCCACGAATACACCACGCTGGACCTCGACCCGGAAGCGATCCACCAGCTGGGGCTGGAGCAGGTGGCGAAGATCCACGCGCAGATGCTGGAGACGATGAAGCAGACGGGCTTCAAGGGCAGCTTCCCCGCGTTCCTGCACTTCCTGCGCACCGATCCGCAGTTCTATGCCAAGACGCCGGACGAGCTGCTGATGCGCACGGCCTGGGTCGCCAAGCAGGTGGACGGCCAGCTCGGCAAATTCTTCGGCCGGCTGCCGCGCCAGCGTTTCGCGATCGAGCCGGTGCCGGCCGACATCGCGCCGTACTACACCTCCGGTCGCGGCGGCGCCGATACCTACCTGGTCAATACCTACGACCTGAAGTCGCGCCCGCTCTACAACATGCCGGCGCTGACCCTGCACGAGTCCATGCCCGGCCATGCGCTGCAGCTGGCCCTGGCCGCCGAGCAGCGCGGCCAGCCCGCGTTCCGACGCGACGGCTACATCTCCGCCTACGGCGAGGGCTGGGCGCTGTACGCCGAGTACCTCGGCAACGAGATGGGCATCTACCACACGCCCTACGAGCGCTTCGGCTACCTCACCTACCAGATGTGGCGCGCCTGCCGGCTGGTGGTGGATACCGGCATCCACCACGACGGCTGGACCCGCCAGCAGGCGATCGACTATCTGACGAAGAACACCGCGCTGTCCGACCGCGAGATCGCCAACGAGGTCGACCGCTACATCAGCTGGCCGGCGCAGGCGCTGTCCTACGAGATCGGCTACCTGAAGATCCTGGAACTGCGCCACAAGGCCGAGCAGGCGCTGGGCGACCGGTTCAACCTGCGCGCCTTCCACGACACCGTGCTGCAGATCGGCTCGGTGCCGCTGCCGGTGCTGGAGAAGCGCATCGACCGTTTCATCGCCGACGGTGGCCCGGAGCCGGACTACGGTTGCGACTGCAAGGCCAAGCCGGCCGGCTGAGCGCTCAGCGGGGCGCGACCGGAACGTACTGGCCGCGCTCGCCGTAGCGCTTGCCCTTCGCTTCGACGTGGGCGCACAGGCGCCCGTCGCACAAGGTGACGTCGGCCTGGTTGTAGGCCTGCAGCAGCTCGGCCGACAGCCGGTTCTGCTCGATCACGCCCGCGTAGTGCAGTGACAGCCACGCGCCGCCGGCCAGCAGCAGCGCCAGGCAGGCCGCCACGGCGGCCACCGTCTTCCACAGCAGCAGGCGGTGCAGTCGCTGCAACCGGTCGATCTGGCCACCGAGCTTGTGCGCGGCCGACTCCAGCTCGTCTCCGGCACGTTGCAGGCGTTGCTGGTAGTCCTGCACCGGCCGTTCCAGGCCACCGCCCAGCCGGTCCATCACCAATCCCGGCAGCGCGTGCAACGAGCCGTCCGCCGACTGCCGCACGATCGCCGGCACCTGCTGGCTGAGCCGCTCCAGCTCGCTCGAATGCGTACGCAGGCGCTGCTCGATCTCACCGCAGCGGCGGTCGAACTGCTCCATCAGCACGGCGGTCTTGCTGATCAGCCCGGCGACCTCGTCCGATCGCATCGTGGTGGGTGCGGTCGCGCTCATCGCTGCCACCCTTGCGACGGTGGAGTCGGTAGCTCGGGTCGCTGCGGCGGGGGTTCGCGCAACGGGCTGTCCGCAGCCGCGCGGGCTTCGGCGCGCAGTGCCTGGCCTTCGTTCATCGCCGCGAAGCGTTCGGTCCCTTGCCGGAAACCCGCCCAGTCGCCTCTCTGTGCGGCTGCAAGCATGCGATCGACTTCGACCGATGCCGCCTGTACTCGAGGGTCGATGGTGGCTGCGCGGGCTTCGGGTACGGGGCCGTTCGGCATCGTCTGGCGCGGGTAGCGGGCGTTGATCGTCTCGTCGCGCGGCTCGTTGTCGAACGGGTCGGCAACCTTGCCGATATCGCGGCGAGGCACCAGCAGTTCGCGATAGCCCTCGGGCTTGAGCCGGTCGACCTTCGGCGTGATGCGATAGATGAACATGCCCTCCTCGGAACGGTGGACCACGTTGAGGCGCGGATCGTCCGGTTCGGGCTGCTTGCTCAAAAACGGCTGGTCGCTGAGGCCGTTGAGGTAGTCGACCACCAGGTTGCCGGCCCGGTTGGAGAGCCCGTTGCGGTGGTATCCCCCGCCGACGTCGGAGTGCGCGCCCGGCACGTAGATGCCGGCGAAACGGCCATCCGGGCTGATGCCCGGATCGATGATGTGATCCGACTTGAACAGCCAGCGGTGCTCGTCCGTGGAGATCAGCTGGATGCCGGAGATCACCGAGGGCGGCAATCGACGGTCGTCGTTACGTACTTCGTTGCCGGTCCCGACCGGATCCATCAGCGCCACCGCCTGTGCGACCTGGCCGGGCGGCACGAGCGGTGGCCGGGTGTATTCGACCTGCTTCACCAGGCCGTCGGAAGTGTAGGTGTATTTGGCGCCAGCGGGGTCCTGGATGCCGCGTTCATGCACCAACCGCGAAAAGATGGCCACTTCGTCGGCTCCCCGGCTGAATCCGATCTCGGCAATGCTGATCTGGGCCTCGGGATCCCGCTGCTTCGTGCGCCAAGCGTAGTCGACGAATTTCTTGTACATCGTCTCGGCCCGCTGCTCGGCGGTATAACCGTCGGCGCCGTCCAGAGCCCTGCCGAGCCAACCCTGCTGCGTGCCGGGTCCTGCTACGTAGCCCGCCGCGATATGGCTGAAATGCTGGTCTGCTCCCTGACTTATCTGCTGAACGATCTTGGCGACATTGGTCTTGTGTTCGGGATCCGCCACAGCGTCATTCCCAGTACCGTCCATGCCTGCCACGAACAGATACTGGTGAGGAGCTCCGGCGCGTACCAGGACGGGCGCGTCGAAGCGGGTCAGTTGTTCGTGGGCCGCGTCATACATCTCCAACCGGGTCGAATCGGCCGGATAGAAGGATGTGCCATCACTGAGGATGCCGTCGGCCTGCTGCTTATGCTTCTCAGCCATTCCTTGGCTCTCCGCTCAGTCAGTACGTGTGAGTCCAGGCCAGCACGACGTCTTCCCTTCCGTTGCTATAGGGATTGCCGGGAATCTGCAGGTGCTGCGTAGGAATGAGGGCCTTCATGTAGACGTTGATGGTCCGGTCGTTGACCTCCAGGAATATGCTGGGATCGAGAAACAACCCCTGCGGATAGAGGCCAGCGGGAATCTCCTGGTCCGGCACCCGATACAAAACCTGTTCGTTCTTGAATATCTCGCCGATGTCGACGGTCGCTTCGTGACTGCTGCCATCCAGTGATACCCAGTACACACGGGCAGGCGCCGGAAAATTACGGATGCCCGCATATGAGGCGAAATTCCAGTGCTCTCGGTAGTCGGAAGAGGGCGGTGGACCGGTGGGGCTATCGACCGGTTCCGGTGCGAATTCTTCGTTGGCGTAAATGATTCGGCAGCTTCGGGTGTTGTAGACCTTGGCTTCGAAGTCATGGGCCTTGAACCGCAACGGCAGCAGATTGCCGTTGACCATGTGTTGTGCGACGGGCGTGGTGGTCATGGCTTGGGTGCACCCGGACAGGGATAGAAGGGCGAGGCACGCGGCGAGCGCATGCTGGAGGAGGGGCGACGCGTGTCTGCACATCATCGCCGTTCCTTCCGGACGTTGCCCGGAGCGACGACTTCGCTTGCGGGGTGCGATTTCTGTCGCATCCGGCCCGGAGGCTGGCAAACCGGGATAGTTCGGCACCGGGAGGCTCCTTGCACGGCGGCTGGGTGGTATCGGGCCGGCTCCCTGGCCCTCGAATCCCGATCCTAGGTGGCACCGGCGCGCGGGCACAATGCGACAAAGTCCCGAACCGCCGTCGGCCGACACGGTTTTGTGATCTGTCGCAGATTCCGCGGGCACTCCTGATCTGGAGTAACATGGATGCGAACTTCATCCATGGAGTTTTCATGCCGGCGCGTCCGATCCCCGTTGCCACGCCAGTCGCCGACCTCGGCGGCCCCGCCCTGCGCAGCTTTTTCCGGCTGGCCGAGGTATGGAAGCTGCGCGTGGCCGAGCAGCGCAAGCTGCTCGGCGATCCGCCGGAATCCACCTTCTACAAGTGGAAGCGCGAGCAGGACGGCAGTCCCGGACGCGACGTGATCGAGCGGATCAGCTACCTGCTGGGCATCTTCAAGGCGCTGCAGATCCTGTTTCCCGATCCGGCGCAGGCCGATGCGTGGTTGCGCAGGCCGAACCAGGCAGCGCTGTTCGGCGGGCACTCGGCGCTGGAACGGATGCTGTCGGGCAACGTGGCCGACCTGTTCGTGGTGCGCCAGTACCTCGACGCGCAGCGAGGCTGAGCCGCGACGTGTCGCCGATCGCGTTCGACGAGACGCCGGCCGGCCACACTACGGGCGATGATTCAGATCGTTTCGATCGGCGCGTGGGCAGGGAAGCGTGCCGAGCCCGCGGCCACGCCGCGCCTTGCTGATTGCCGACGCTGCCGTGTCCATAGACCCGCCCCCGATCAAGCGCATCCGCTGGAGCCACGCCTACCGCATCGTGCCCAGCCGTTTCCCGCCGGTCGGGTTGTTCGACCGCATCGCCGATCCGGCCGATCTCGACGCGGTGTTCGCGATCGAGGCACTGACCAACCCCCGCCTGCGCGAGGAGGCCGACGCCCTGAAGCTGGTGCCGAAGGAGCGTCGCATCAGCGGTCCCGGCAGCACGCCGGTGATGGCCGCGTTCACCCACCTCAATCCGGAGGGCAGCCGTTTCTCCGACGGCAGCTGGGGGGTGTTCTACGCCGGTCACAGCGTGGCCACGGCGGTGGAGGAAACGGTCTACCACCGCGAACGCTTCCTCGCGGCCACGGCCGAGCCGCCGTGCGAGATCCCGATGCGCTGCTACCGCACCAGCATCACCGGTCGCCTGCACGACCTGCGCGGTGGCTGGCCGCGCATGCACGATGCGGACGACTACGGCGCCAGCGTGGCGCTGGCGCGCTCGCTGCGCGAGGCCGGCTCCAACGGCATCGTCTACGACAGCGTGCGCCATCGTGGGGGTGAATGCGCGGCGGTGTTCTATCCCGACCTGCTGGCGCCCTGCGTGCAGTCCGAGCATCTCGTCTACCGCTGGGACGGTGCGCGCATCGTGACGGTGCTGAGGGTGTCCGAGCTGCCGCGCGCACGGTAGGGTTCGGTCTCCCCGATCCGGAAGAATCCCATGACCCGTTGGATGCTGCTGCCCCTACTCGCCCTGCTGCCCGTGCTGGGGATGGCCCACGAGCGCGATGCCGCGAACGACCATGCGCTCTGGAGCAGGGACATCGCCGCCTTCGAAGCGGCCGATCAGGCACATCCGACGGCACCGGGCGCGGTGCTGTTCATCGGCAGCTCGTCGATCCGCTTCTGGACCACGCTGGCCAGCGACTTCCCCGAAGTGCGTACGATCAACCGCGGCTTCGGCGGCTCGGAGATCAACGATGCCACCTTCTTCGCCGATCGCATCGTGGCCCCGTACAAGCCCAGCGCGATCGTGATGTACGCGGGCGACAACGACATCGCCGCCGGCGACAGCCCGGCTTTCGTGCTCGAGGAATTCCAGCACTTCGTGCGCAAGGCGCGTGCGGTGGATCCGGGTGTGCCGATCGCCTTCATCGCGATCAAGCCGAGCATGGCGCGCAAGGCGCTGATGCCGCAGATCCGCGAAGCCAATGAAAAGATCCGCGATTGGGTCGCCAAGCAGCAGGGCGTGACCTACCTGGACATCTTCAACCCGATGCTCGGCCAGGACGGCCAACCCCAAGACAAGTGGTTCCGGGAGGATGGCCTGCACATGAACCGAAGCGGCTACGAGTTGTGGATCGGCATCGTGCAGCCGTGGGTGGACGCGCATGGGCAGGCCGCCATGCGCCATTGAGCGCGCCCTGCCTCAGGTATCCGCGTTGGTCGCCCAGCCCTCACGGGTGCCGACGTTGAACACGCGGTCGCTTTCCAGCACGTCGCCGGCCGCGTGCGGCGTCTTCGCCGCCAGCCGCTGGTAGATCGGCGTGAAGTCCGGCCGCGTGGCGTCGAACAGCTGCTCGAAGCTGTCGATCACGAAGTAGGTCTGCTGGTAGGTGTCGATGCGGTAGCGCGTGTTCATCACGCGCTCGAGGCCGAAGCCGATGCGGTTCGGCGCGGCCGAGTCCAGGCAGTAGATCGACTCGCCCTTGGAGCTGACGATGCCGGCGCCGTAAATGCGCAGGCCGTCCGGCGTGTTGATGAGCCCGAATTCCACCGTGTACCAGTACAGGCGCGTGAGATTCATCAGCGCCTCGGGGCCGATCCCGAATGCCTTCATGCCGCCGCGGCCGTAGGCCTGCATGTAGTCGGCGAACACCGGGTTGAGCAGCAGCGGCACGTGGCCGAACAGGTCGTGGAACAGATCCGGTTCGCTGAGGTAATCGAGCTGGTCGGGCTTGCGGATCCACCAGCTCACGGGAAAGCGGCGGTTGGCGAGGTGGTCGAAGAACACCTCGTCCGGCAGCAGGCCTTCCACGGCCACGATCTGCCAGCCGGTGGTCTTGCCCAGCAGCTCGTTCAGGTCGGCAAACTTCGGAATGCCGTTCTCGCCCATCCCGAACCGCTCCACGCCCTCGAGGAACTCGGCGCAGGCGCGCCCGGGCAGCAGCTCGCGCTGGCGCCGGTACAGCGTGTTCCACACCTCGTGGTCGGTGACGCTGTAGCTGTCCCAGGGCTGTTCGACGACGCCGGTGGCGTACACCGGCACGTAGCCGCGGTCGGTCTGCTGGTGCTCGACCCGGCGTGGCGTGGCGTTTTCCATGGCGTGGCTCCGGAAAGGGATGGCAGGCGCACCATCATACGGACAGACCCGCGCACGAGGCTTGTTTTATTGCTGAACAAGTCGTTAGATCAGCAACAAAGCCAACTCTTTCACAACAAAAACGAAAGAAAATTGCATGACGAACCTCGACCGCACCGACCTGCGCCTGCTGGCCGAGCTGCAGCGCGACGGCCGCGTGACCAATGCCGAGCTGGCCGAGCGGGTCAGCCTGTCGCCGTCCGCCTGCCTGCGCCGGGTGCAGCGACTGGAGGCGGAGGGCGTGATCGCCGGCTACGCCGCCCAGGTCGACCCGCAGGCGGTGGGCCTCGGCCTGCAGGCCTTCGTCCGCGTGCAACTGGCCAAGCACGAGGCCGCCGCGATCGAGCGCTTCGTCGGCCAGGTCAACGCCTGGGAGGAGGTGGTGGCCTGCCATGCGTTGACCGGCGACATGGACTACCTGATGCATGTCTACGTGGCCGATCTGGAGCATTTCTCGCGCTTCCTGCTCGACCGGCTGCTCACCGCGGCCGGCGTGGCCGACGTGAATTCCAGCTTCGTGCTGCGCACGGTGAAGCGCTCGCCATCGTTGCCGCTGGGCCAGGTCGGCGGCTGAACCGGGCCCCCACCCTGCCTTGCGACGCATGTCGTTGCGGCGAACTAACGCTAAACTAACTGGCTGATGAGTACGGACACCGCACCCCCGCACGAGCGCGCTCCCTGGCAGCCGATCCGCTACCTGTGGCGCGTGCCGCTGCTGCTGGGGCATATCGTGCTGGGCATCCTGTTGTGCTCGCTGATCCTCAGCTGGAACAAGCACCGGGTGATGAAGAACGGCCGTGTGCCGTTCGCCCACCGCATGATCAACTGGTGGTCGCGCCTGCTGATGCGCATCTTCGGCCTGCGCTCGGTGCTGATCGGCCAGCCGCTGCCGGACCCGGTGCTGTTCGTCGCCAACCACACCTCGTGGATCGACATCGAGCTGCTGCACAGCCAGCGCGCCGCCTGCTTCGTGGCCAAGGCCGAGATCGCCGGCTGGCCGCTGGTCGGCTGGATGGCCGCCAACGGCGGCACCATCTTCCATCGCCGCGGCTCCAACCACTCGCTGACCTCGGTGATGGCGGTGATGGTCGACCGCCTGCGCGAGGGGCGCTCGGTGGCGGTGTTTCCCGAGGGTGGCACCGGCTACAACGGCGTGCTGAAGGTGTTCCACGCACGCATCTTCCAGGCCGCGCTCGATGCCGAGGTACGCGTGCAGCCGGTGGCGCTGCGTTTCTCGAAGAACGGACGCCGGGTGATCGACGCCGGTTTCCGCGAGCACGAGAGCTTCATGGCGAACTTCCTGCGCCTGCTCGGCAGTGCACCGCTGGATGCGGAGGTGCACTTCCTCGAACCGGTGCCGGCCACGCCCGATGCGCGTCGCCGCATGGCCGAGCTGTCGCGCGAGCGCATCGCCGCCGCGCTGGAAGATTCCGCCCCGGGCCAGGCCCACGCATGACGCTTCCGAAAGGCAGCGACTTCCTGCCGCCGTGGCCGCTGCGCAGCGGCCACCTGCAGACCATGCTGTCCTCCAGCGGCGTGCGTCGCGTGCTTTTGCCGCGCCGTGCCCGCACCGTGGCCGACGGGGCCGAGCACGTGATGGTCAGTGGCGGTGGCGACGTGCGGCTGAGCGGCGCCTTCACCGCGCAACAGGCGCGACCGGAAGCGCGCGGCCTGGCCGTGCTCTTCCACGGCTGGGAAGGCAGCGTGGACTCCACCTACGTGCTGCAGACCGGCAGCCGCCTGCTGGCCGATGGCTGGGACGTATTCCGGTTGAACTTCCGCGACCACGGCGACAGCCACCACCTCAACGAGGCGCTGTTCCACTCCTGCCGCATCGGCGAGGTGGTGCACGCGCTGGGCGAGATCGCCGAGCGCTGGCCGGCCCGGCCGATGGCGCTGGCCGGCTTTTCGCTGGGCGGCAACTTCGCGCTTCGCGCGGCGATGCAGGCGCCGAAGCTGGGGATCCCGCTGTCCTACGCGCTGGCGGTTTGCCCGATCATCGATCCGGCCGAGGGTCTGTTCTCGCTGGAAAAGCAGGCGCCGTGGTTCTACCAGGCCTACTTCATGCAGAAGTGGCGCCACTCGCTGAAGGTCAAGCAATCGCTGTTCCCGCAGCACACCTATTTCGAGCTGGCCGAGCTGAAGCAGAACCTGCGCGGCCTGACCGAGGCGCTGGTGCTCCGGCACACCGACTTCGATTCGCTCGAGGCCTATCTGGACGGCTATTCGGTGGCCGGCGAGACGCTGCGCGAACTGACCCTGCCGGCCACCATCATGACCGCCCGCGACGACCCGGTGATCCCGGTCAACGCCTTCGAGCAGCTGAAGCTGCCGCCCAGCGTGGAACTGGATATCGCCCGCTACGGCGGCCACTGCGGCTTCATCCGCGGCTGGGACATGACCAGCTTCACCGACGACTACATCGCCGCGCGCTTCAACGCGGTGGCCGACGCGCGTCAGGGATGATCTGATTCATCCCGGCACAGGTCGCCGGTCTGTCTGCGCGCAGACCACAGGCGCGTCGTCGAAGGCAGGCTGGTGGCCTGTCGAGACGGCGAGCCGAGGGGATGCGCGCAGACAGACCGACCTCAACCGCCTGGATTTCAATGACGAGGTGATATCCGGAAGGCCCGCATATCGCCGCGCGCGCCTTGCCCAGACCGCCAGTCTGGGCTACGCCGCACACGACCATCCGCGAACCTTCCGGACATCATGCCGACTGCGCCGGGGTGAACCAGACCATCCCCGGGTTCAGGGCAGGGCGCCGGGTTCGCGCCGGCGCATCCAGCAGGCAATGCTCATCCGCTCGCGCGTGGCCGGCAGTACTTCGTGCTCGAAGCGGTCGGAGAGGAACAGCGCCAGCGTGCCGGCCCGCGGCAGCACGTCGTGGGTGCGGTCGTCGTCGAGATAAAGGCGCAGCGCGCCACCGTCCCCGGGCTCCCAGTCGGCGTTGAGGTAGTACACCGCCGACACCACACGGGCGTCGCGACCGCGTAGCTGGTCCAGGTGCCGCGCGTAGCGTGCGCCGGGCGGGTACACCGCGTAGTGCGCCTCGCTCTCCACCAGGCCCAGCATCAGGCTGCGGTTGAGGGTCTGGCGCAGGGCCTCGATCGCCTCGACGAACGGGCGCTGCGCCTCGCTCAGCGCGTTCATCTCGAACCAGCGGGTGTGGTCGCCGCGCAGTGCCGGGGCGGACTGCCCGGTGCCGACGCGGGCCGGGGTCATCCGGTGCGCGGTGTGCATCGCCGTGCATTCGGCGGCGAGTGCCGCGGTCGCCTCCGCCGGCAGCAGCTGGTCGAGCACGCACCAGCCGTCCACGGTCAGCGCGTCGGCAGCGGCTTGGAAACGGTCGGCGAGGGTGGTCATGGTCCGGCGGCGGGCAGGGCAGGGGCGCGCAGCATACGCCCTTCGGCGACGCGCAATCAGCGCAGCGGATCGAGCAGGCCGCGCAGACCGTTGTGGTCGAGCTCCAGCGACAGCGCCAGCAGGCGCCCCAGCTGGCCCGGCGGGAAGCCCTTGCGCGCGAACCACGCCAGGTACGCGCCGGGCAGGTCACCGATCAGCCGGCCCTGGTACTTGCCATAGGGCATGCGCACGGTGACCAGGCGCTTGAGGTCTTCGGCCTCCATCGACGCCTACTTCGCGAACAGCCGCGACGGGTCGGCGAACGCCTTGAACTCCAGCGCGTTGCCGCAGGGGTCGAGCAGGAACATCGTGGCCTGCTCGCCGGGCTGGCCGACGAAACGCACGTGCGGCTCGATCACGAAACGCACCCCCGCGGCGCGCAGCCGGTCGGCCAGCGCCTGCCATTCGTCCATCGGCAGCACCAGGCCGAAGTGGCGCACCGGCACGGCGTCGCCGTCCACATCGTGCGCGGCGGCCGCGCGCACTTCGTCCGGCGCGAGGTGGGCGACGATCTGGTGGCCGCGGAAGTCGAAGTCGACCCAGTCCTCGCAGCTGCGCCCTTCAGGGCAGCCGAGCAGTTCGCCGTAGAACGCCCGCGCCCTGGCGAGCGAAGTCACCGGGAAGGCGAGGTGGAACGGAGCGAGGGTTGCGGTCATGGCAGTCGGTCGGGTGATGTCAGCGGGGGCGGCGCGGATCGTGGCAGATGGGAAAGTCGCGATCCTCATGGGCGCAGCGATCCATGGCCAGCGCGATGATTGCGTCCGCGGTCTTGCCGTTCAAGGCCGACGGAGGCACTGCGATGGCGTCACCTTCGCTTGCAAAAGCCGTCCGCTGCACCTTGTCATTCAAATCATCGGAGCTCACCAGCTCAACGGCCCATTCCAACGGGACGCGCCGGGCCGGTGGCATGCTCCGGTACATCACCCGGAGGCTCCGGAAGGACGCCTCCGGAGAGGACGTGTCGGCGCGAGGTTCGCCACAACCGTGCAGCCACGGCAGGACCAACAGCAGTCCGATCAGACCGGCCTTTCGTACCATCCGCATCCTCCTGGAGAAGCCTGTGCAGTCTATTCGACCGATGATGCGCATCGTCTTCGCCACCGTCGGCTCGCTGGGCGACCTGTTCCCGTTCCTGGCCGTGGGCCGGGTGCTGGCCGCGCGCGGGCACCGCGTCACGGTGGCGACACACCCGGTGCACCGCGAGGCGATCGAGCGCGCCGGGCTGGTATTCGCCGACGCCAGCGGCATGCCCGAGCCGGACGACCGCGAGGCGTTCACGGCCAGGGCTTTCCATCCCTGGCGCGGCCCGGCCTTCGTGGTGCGCGACTTCGCCGCCGCCGATGTGCGCGCAAGCTACGCCCGGCTGGCGCCGCTGTGCGACGAGGCCGACGTGCTGGTCACCAGCACGCTGGCGTTCGCCGGGCAGATCCTCGGCGAAACGCTGGAGGCGGCCGGGCGCCTGCGCTGGCTGTCCGCGGTGCTGGCCCCGGCCAGTTTCCTGTCGGCGTACGACATGCCGGCCACCGGGCTGGCTGCGCTAGACCGCTTCTTCCGGGCCACGCCCGCGCGCGGCCGTCTGCTGCAGCGGCTGTCGCGCCGGGTGACGCGCGGCTGGACCGCGCCGGTGCGGGCATTCCGCCGCGAGCTGGGGCTGCCGCCGGAATCCCCGCGCGGCGATCCGTTCCATCGCGGCCAGTTCGCGCCGGGCGGCACGCTGGCGCTGTTTCCCGCGCTGCTCGGGGCGCCGCAGCCGGATTGGCCGCCGCATACCGCGCAGTGCGGCTTCGCCCGCTACGTCCAGCCCGACGGACTCGATCCGGCGCTGGCGGAGTTCCTGCGCGCCGGCCCGCCGCCGCTGGTGTTCTCGCTGGGCTCCACCGCGGTGCATGCCAATGCCTCGTTCCTGCACGAGAGCCTCGCCGCCGCCGCCGCGCTGGGCCTTCGCGCGGTGCTGTTCACCGGCTCGCCGGCGATGCGTGAGCGACTCCCGCGCGACCTGCCCGAAGGGATCGTCTGCGTGGAATACGCGCCCCACGCCGCCGTGTTCCCGCATGCGGCGGCGGTGGTGCATCACGGCGGCGTCGGCACCAGCGCCGAGGCCCTGCACGCCGGCGTGCCCTCGCTGGTGGTGCCGCACGGCTTCGACCAGCACGACAACGCCGCACGCCTGCAGCGACTGGGCGTCGCCGACGTGCTGCCGGCCACCCGCTACCGTGGCGAGGCCGCGGCCACGCGCCTGGGATGCCTGATCGACGCCGCTCATCGCCACCGCGCCGAGGCGGTGGCCGGGTTGCTCAAGGGTGCGGACGGTGCCGCCTCGGCAGCCGACGTGATCGAGGCCGCGTTCGATCGCTGACCGCGCGGCTTGCGGTTTCGTAAGGTTTCCGAGCAGTGATCGGCAGCCCACGGTAAAGCCGCCGCCATCGCCGGCCCAGAGCATGGCCGGGACGCTTTCCTCTCGTCCCGGAGATCTTGCTCATGCCGTTGCGACTGCTTCCCTCCACCACTGTCCTGGCACTGGCTGTCGCGGCCGCGCTGGCACCCATGACCGTTGCTGCGGCCGAGCAGCCCTCCGACAACGCTGCTGCTGGCGCGCCTTCGACCGCGGCCGCGGCCGCCGCGGCGCATCCGGTCAAGGACATGTCGACGGTGAAGGTCACCGCCGACACGCTGTCGCTGCAGCAGGTGCCCGCCACCACGCCACTCAGCGCCACGCAGCCGAAGTCGGTGATGGATCGCGACTTCATCACCAACAGCACCGCCCCTACCGGGACCTACGCCGACGCCATCGCGCTGATGCCCAGCGTGAGCGACCACGAGCCGAACGGCTCGGGCCTCACCGAGAGCCGCGACCTCAGCATCCGCGGCTTCAAGGACGGCGAGTTCAACCTCACCATGGACGGCATCCCGGTCGGCGATCCGAACGACTTCACTCACCACTCGCCGGACTACTTCATGTCGCAGGACCTCGGCGCGATCAGCGTCGACCGCGGCCCGGGCAACGCTTCCCAGGTCGGCTTCGCCACCTTCGGCGGCACCGTCGGCATGAACACCCGCGCGCCGGAATCCGACACCGTGGCGCACATCTACGGCAGCTACGGCAGCTTCGCCACGCGCCTGCTCGGTGGCTCGTTCGACACCGGCACGATGGAGAACTACGGCGGCCTGCGCGCCTTCATCGACTACCGCAAGGTGAAGTCGGACGGCTACCTCACCGGCGCCAACATGGATCGCAGCAACCTGTTCGCCAAGGCGGTCAAGCCGATCGGCGACCACACCGAGCTGACCCTGGTGGCGATGACCAACCAGAACTCGGGCAGCAACGCGGCGATCCTCGGCGCCACCTCGTATCCGTACGTGGCGGTGAACAACGGCGCGCCGCCGTTCACCAGCACCATGCCCGGCCAGATGCAGCAGCTGGGCGGCAACTACGGCCTGTCCAGCAATCCGGCCAGCCAGGATTTCACCGGCTACAACGGCGACACGATCAACTCGGACTTCGAGTACATCGGCGTGCACAGCGACCTCGACGGCGCGACCGTCGACAACAAGCTCTACACCTACGCCTACTACCACCGCGGCTGGAACGGCAACGACCCGAACGGCGGCAACTACGACTACGGCAGCCTCAACGGTCCGGCCGGCTCGCCCGGCGACGGCACCTTCCCGGACGGTGCGGGCAGCACCAACGGCACCATCTACGGCGCCGACAACGTGCCCGGCCAGAAGATGTACAACCTGTACCGCAACTGGGGCGACATGCTGCGCCTGACCCAGGACCTCGGTCCGGGCGAGCTGCGCTACGGCCTGTGGGTGAACAAGCAGCTCTACCACCGCTACAAGGCCGAGATCGACTTCAGCAACGGCGGGGCCTACAACGCGGCCAGCCCGCTCGCCGCCACCGACCGCCGCATCGACGGAACCTTCCTCACCGCGCAGCCGTATCTGGAATACGCCTGGAACGTCACCGATGCGCTGACCGTGACGCCGGGCCTGAAGTACGTCTACTTCCACCGCCACGACGTCGCCCCGGTGCAGCAGAAGGTCGGCGCGCCGCAGGACTACGCGCAGACCTGGCGCGACCTGCTGCCGGCGATCGACTTGCACTACCGCATCGACGACGGCTGGACCGCCTACCTGCAGGCAGCCAAGGGTTACCTCGCGCCGAACGAGAACCTGTTCTACGTGCCGGACCCGCGCGTCGCCGACCAGAACGTAAGCACCCAGTCCACCACCAACTACCAGCTCGGCACGGTGTGGCAGGGCGACCGCCTGAACCTGGCCGCCGACGTCTACGCGATCAACTTCACCAACCAGGTGACCAAGCACAAGGTGGCCGGCGAGACGATCTTCTCCAACCTCGGCGGCACCAAGTACCGCGGCGGCGAGATCGAGGCCAGCTACCTGGTCGGCGAGGGCTTCAGCGTCTACGGCAACGCCAGCTACAACAAGGCCACGCAGAACAGCAGCGGCGTGCAGCTGGCGATGGTGCCGAAGTACACCGCCTCCGCCGGCGTGATCTGGCGCCAGGGCGTCTGGTACGCCTCGCTGATGGCTAAGTACACCGGCGCCCAGTACGGCGACCTGGCCCAGGACGCGGCCGGCAACACCATCGGCGTCTACCGCTTCGCACCGCTCACCCTGACCACGCTGTCGGTCAACTACACGTTGCCGGAAGCGCTGCTGCTGCCGAAGGGCAGCAAGCTCGCCCTGCAGGTGTTCAACCTGGGCGACAACCGTCCGCTCAACGACCTGGGCGGCTACACCGGCGGCGGCGTGCCGCTGTTCTTCACCCCGGCCGGGCGCAGCGTGACGTTCTCGTTCGACGTTCCCCTGCGCTGAGTCTCCGCGGCGGCTCGTCGGCGTTCGCGCCGGCGGGCCGTTTTTTCTTCCGGGCGTGCGTCGCGAATGACGTACGCCGTGCCATGAGTGCCCTCCATGCGTCCAGCTTCCCTGTTCCGTACCGGCCTGGCCCTGCTGCTTTCCGGTGCCGCTTCCCTGCATGCCGCGCCGATGCGCGGGCCGATCCGTCACGTGCTGCTGATCAGCGTCGACGGCCTGCATGCGCTGGACCTGCGCAACTACATCGAGATCCATCCCGACTCCCATCTCGCCGCACTGGCGGCCCGGGGCGTCGAGTACACGCATGCCAATACGGTGGTGCCGGCCGACTCATTCCCCGGTTTACTGGCGCTGGTCACCGGCGGCACGCCCGCCGCCACCGGCGTCTACTACGACAACACCTGGGACCGCTCGCTGGCGCCGCCCACCGGCCCGTGCACCGCCACCGGCGCGCACGCGAAGTTCAACGAGGCGGTGGACGCGCCCGATGGCCAGGGCATCGACGCCAGCAAGCTGCCGCGCGATCCCGCGCACGGTTGCCGCCCGGTCTACCCGTGGCAGTACCTGCGGGTGAACACCATCTTCAACGTGGTGCGTGGCGGCGGCGGCTACACCGCCTGGGCGGACAAGCACCCGTCCTACGCGATCGTGCAGGGCCCGTCCGGCGACGGCGTGGCCGACCTGTACACACCGGAGATCGGCACCGACGGCGAGGACCACCCGGACACCGACGCGGTGACCGCCTCGATCGCCCGCACCGAGACCTACGACACCGGCAAGATGCAGGCGGTGATCCGCGAAGTGGACGGCTACCGCCACGACGGCCGCACCCGCGCGCCGGTGCCGACCCTGTTCGGGCTCAACCTGCAGAGCGTGAACGTGGCGGAGAAACTGGCCGGCTACCAGAACGCCGACGGCACGCCGACTCCGTCGCTGGACGCCGCGCTCACCCATGTCGACACGCTGATCGGCCAGTTGATGGACGAGCTGGCCCGTCGTCACCTCGACACCAGCACGCTGGTGATCCTCACCGCCAAGCATGGCAACGGCCCGGTCGATCCGGACCAGCTGCGGCACGTGTCGAACAAGGCGCTGCGCGCGGTGATCGCCGCCGCCGCGGATGGCGAACCGGCGCAGCTCACCACCGACCGCAGCGCCCTGGTCTGGCTGCACGACGAGCGCACCACCGGCACCGTCGCGCGCACCCTGCTGGCCGACCGCGAACGCCTCGGCATCGAGCGCGTGCTGTGGGGTCGTGCTCTCGGCCTGCTGTTTCCCTCGCCGGCGCATGACGTGCGCACGCCGGACCTGATCGTGATCCCGCAGCCCGGGGTGATCTACGCCAAGCCCGGCGCGACCAAGCGCGCCGAGCACGGCGGCTTCGATACCGACGACACCCACGTCGCCCTGCTGGTGGCCGGGCCGATGCTGCCGGAACCGGGGCGCAGGCTGGACGCACCGGTCTCCACCACCCAGGTGGCGCCGACCGTGCTGGCCGCGCTCGGGCTGGATCCGGAGGCGCTGCAGGCGGTGCACGAGCAGGGCACCCCGACCCTTCCGGGCGTGCGCTGGACCGCGCTGTCGGCCTCGTCGGCACGCGTGGCGCACTGAATGCAGCGCGTCATCGGTCCGTCACTTTCGCCACCTAACGTGGGCGATCCGAATGCCGGAGGCGGCCGCGACGGGCCCGATGGCGACAGTGAGTCGGAGCGTGCCTTGCGCATTCTGATCGTCGAAGACGACCGGGACACCCGCGAATGGATCGACGGCGGGCTCTACGAAGAGGGTTATGTCACCCAAGCCGTCGGCGATGGCCGCGAAGGGCTGGCGCTGGCCGTACAGGGCAAGTTCGACGGCATCGTGGTCGACCGCAAGCTGCCCGGGCTGGACGGCATCAGCTTCGTCCGGGCGGTGCGCAATGCGGAGGTGCAGTCGCGCATCATCATGCTCACCGCGCTGTGCGAGACCGCCCAGCGCATCGAGGGGCTGGACGCCGGTGCCGACGACTACCTCGGCAAGCCGTTCTCGATGGCCGAGCTGGTGGCGCGCCTGCGCGCGCTGTCGCGCCGGCCGGCGCTCAACCGCGAATCGCCGCTGCTGGAGTGGGGCCCGCTGGTGCTCGATCCCGTGCGCCACTCGGCCAGCTGCCGCGGCGAGCGGCTGGAGCTGACCCCCACCGAATTCCGCCTGCTCGACATCCTGCTGCGCCACGCCGGCAATGTGGTGACCCGCTCGATGCTGCTCGAGCAGGTCTGGCACTTCCACTTCAGCCCCCGCACCAGCGTGGTCGAGACCCACATGTCGCGGCTGCGCGGCAAGGTGCGCGACGCCGGCGGCGCGAGCTTCATCGAGACGGTGCGTGGCTACGGTTATCGCCTCCAGCTCCCGACCGGTCCGGCATAGGCAGACCAGCGCGTTCCGACTGGCGCTGATCCTGGCCGGGATGTTCTCGCTGTCCTCGCTGCTCACCGCCGCGGTGCTGTGGCTGGGCACCGAGCGCGAGGCGCGTTCGGAACAGCGGCAGGAGCTGGTCGCCGACGCGCGCGACCTGGCGCTGTTGTCCTACCAGCGCGGGCTGGATGCGCTCAGTACCGAGATCGAGGAGCGCATCATCCTCGGCGCCGGCCTGGAGCGCTGGTATGCGCTGTATGCCGGCAACGGCATCAAGCTGGCCGGCAACCTGGACGAACGGCCCGCGCGCGAGGGCTGGACGAAACAGCGCCTGACGCCTCGCGCCACCTCGCTCGCACCAAGCCCGCGCGCGCACCTGCTGACCCTGTACACCGTCCGCACCGCACGCGGCGGCTGGCTGGTGGTGGGGCGCGATGCCTACTACATCCAGCACATGCGTGAGGTCGCGGAGCGGATCTTCCTGCTCGCGCTGGCACTGATCGTGGCGGTGTCGCTGGTGGTCGGCTGGCTGATCGGACGCCAGCTGTTGCGCCGGGTCGGCGCGATGTCGGCGGCGGCGGAGCGGATCAGCGACGGCGACCTGGACCACCGCATGCCGCTGCGCGGCGCGGGCGACGAGCTGGACATGATCGCGCTCACCGTGAACCAGATGCTCGACCGCATCGCCTCGCTGCTGGCCGACGTACGCCGACTGGGCGCCGACATCGCACACGACCTGCGCACGCCGCTGACCCGGCTGCGCCGCCGGCTCGAGCAGCTGCGCACCCCGCTGCCGCACCCGGCATCCCACGAGGCGGCCGTCGATGCCGCGCTGGCCGAGATCGATGGCCTGCTAGACGTGTTCCAGGCGCTGCTGCGCATCGCCGGCATCGAGTCGGGCGAGATGCGCAGTGGCTTCGCGTCGGTGGATCTCGCCGCGGTGCTGGCGGAACTGGTCGATGCCTATGCCGCCGTGGCCGAAGCCGAAGGGCATCATCTCGACGCGCGGATCACGCCGCAGCCGCCGGTATCGGGCGACCGCAGCCTGCTGGTGCAGGCCTTCGTCAACCTGATCGAGAACGCGATCCGCCACACCCCGCCGGGCACGCGGATCACGCTGGAACTCCAGCGCGTCGGCGACGAGCTGCATGCCGGCGTGCGCGATGACGGCCCGGGCATCCCCCCGCACGAGCACGCGCAGGTGCTGCAGCCGTTCATGCGGCTGGACCGCAGTCGCCACACCGAGGGCAACGGCCTGGGCCTGGCCCTGGTGCGCTCGGTCGCCGAGCTGCATCGCGCGGCGCTGGTGCTGGACGATGCGTCGCCCGGCCTGGTGGTGACCCTGGCGTTTCCGCTACCGCCAGGAGACTGAGTCGAGGCTCAGTCCGCCGGCACGCAGCGGCTGCTGGCCCAGTGGCGCAGTGCCTCGACCTGCTCGCGCATCAGCACCGACAGCGGCCGGGTCTGTGCCAGCGCGGCGAGCAGGTGCGCCTGGTCCGGCGACGCGCCGGCGCCGACGGCGTCGTACAGCGCGCTGACGATGGCCTGTTCGATCTCGGCGCCGGAGAAACCCTCGCTTGCCTCGGCCAGCGCCTGCAGGTCGAAGCTCTCCACCGGCAGCTTCCTGCGCTCCAGGTGCAGCCGGAAGATCTCCGCGCGCACCGGTGCGGTGGGCAGGTCGACGAAGAAGATCTCGTCGAAACGGCCCTTGCGCAGCAGTTCGGCTGGCAGCTCGTGCACGGCGTTGGCAGTGGCCACCACGAACACCTTGGCCTTGCGCTCGGCCATCCAGGTCAGCAGGTAGCCGAGCACGCGGCGCGACACGCCGCCGTCCTCGCCGCCACCGGCCAGGCCCTTCTCGATCTCGTCGATCCACAGCACGCAGGGGCTCAGCAGTTCGGTGCTGGCCAGCGCCTCGCGCAGGTTCTTCTCGGTCTCGCCCTGGTACTTGTTGTAGAGCGTGCCGAAGTCCAGCCGCACCAGCGGCACACCGAAGCCACCGGCGATCGCCTTGGCCGCCAGGCTCTTGCCGCAGCCCTGCACGCCGAGCAGCAGCACGCCCTTCGGCGGATCGAGCATCGGTGCCGCGTCCGGCGACAGGAACACGGCGCGCCGGCGCTGCACCCACTCGCGCACGCGGCGCACGCCGGCGACGTCGGCGAAGCTGGCGGTGGCGTATTCGTAGTGCAGCAGGCCGGAGCGGTTGAGCAGATCGAACTTGGAGCGCATCAGTTCCGGCAGGTCGTGCTGGCCGAGCGCGCCGTCGTTGTAGATCAGCTTGCGCACGATGCGTCGCGCGTCGGAGGCGGACAGCCCGACCAGGTTGCGCACGATAGTGCGCGCCGCCTCGTTGTCCACCTCCAGCCGCCGACCATGCTCGCGCTGCCAGGCCGCCGCCTCGCCGCGCATGATGCCGGCCAGTTCCTTGATGTCCGGCAGCGCCAGCGGCACGCGCAGCGCCAGGGCTTCCAGGTCCTCCGGCAACTCCACCCTGGCACCGACCAGCACCATCGTGTGCGCGGCCGAACGGTGTCGCTGCACGATCTCGCGCAGCATGCGCTGGCTCATCGCATAGCGCACCAGCGGGTGGAAGTCGAACAGCAGGAACACGCCGGGGTCGGGGGTGCCGCGGATTGCTTCGAGCGTCGCGGTGGCGTCCGGCGGCACGTCCGGGTCGGCGTGGGCGAAGTCGAGCCGGCCCAGGCCGTCGGTGATGGTCCAGCGCCACAGCGGCCGCAGCGACTGCGAAATGACATGCCGGAAGCAGTCGATCACCCGCTGCTCGTCCACCGTCTCGATCACCAGCAGCGGCGTCGTGGCGCGCACCAGCGTGGTGAGGTCCTGCAGTTCGCTCATGCCAGCCCCTCGATGAGGCCGACAACGGTAGCAGAGGGCACCTGCCGCGGTCGCGAAGCGACACGCGCGCGGTATATCGTGCGTCGTGTTCCCCGACCGAGGATTGTCCCATGCGCGTGCTTGCCGTCCTCCTGGCGCTGTTCGCCCTGCCGGCGACTGCCGCCGTTCACCTCGACCGGCTGACCCTGCCGAAGGGCTTCCACATCGCCGTGTACTCCGATCAGGTGCCGGATGCCCGCGAGATCGCGCTCGGCGCGAAGGGCACGGTGTTCGTCGGTTCCAACGACGCCGGCAAGGTCTATGCGCTCACCGACAGCAACGGCGATGGCGTGGCCGACAAGGTGCGGGTGATCGCCAGCGGCCTGCAGCTGCCGGTCGGCGTGGCATTCAAGGATGGCGACCTGTACGTCTCTGCGGTGAGCCGGATCCTGGTGCTGCGCGACATCGAGGACCACCTCGACGATCCGCCGGCGCCGCAGCTGGTCAGCGCCGCCTTTCCGACCGAGACGCACCACGGCTGGAAGTTCATCGCCTTCGGGCCGGACGGCAAGCTCTACGTGCCGATCGGCGCGCCCTGCAACGTCTGCGACCGCGGCAAGGCCTACGCCAAGATCACCCGCATGAACGCCGACGGCAGCGGCCTGGAGGACGTCGCCTACGGCATCCGCAATTCGGTCGGCTTCGACTGGCAACCGGGCACGAAGCGGCTCTGGTTCACCAGCAATGGACGTGACCTGATGGGCGACGACATGCCCAGCGACACGCTCAACGAGGTCACCCGCACCGGCCAGCACTTCGGCTTTCCCTATTGCCACCAGGGCGACACGCTGGATCCGGAGTTCGGCAAGGGAAAGCGCTGCAGCGACTACCGTGCGCCCGCCCTCAAGCTCGGCGCGCACGTGGCCTCGCTGGGCATGCGCTTCTATACCGGGCACCAGTTCCCGGCGAGCTACCGGGACGCGATCATCATCGCCGAACACGGCTCGTGGAACCGCACGAAGAAGTCCGGCTACCGGGTGATGACCGTCCGGCTGCAGGGCGACAAGGTGCTGTCCTACGAGCCGCTGGTCACCGGCTTCATGCAGGACGAGAAGGCCTGGGGGCGCCCCGCCGACGTGCAGATGCTGCCGGACGGCAGCCTGCTGATCAGCGACGACCTGGCCGGCGCGGTGTACCGGGTGACCTACGCCGGCCGCTGAGCGATGGCGCGGGTGGCGCGCATTTTCCGGTCCGGAGACCCGCTTCTTCACGTGGGCGACGCGCCCGCTGTGAGTGAATCGGACCTCCCGGCACGAACCTGTCGCCCGTCAATTCGTCCCCACGAGGATTGCGCCATGCTCCATTACGCTCTGGTTTTCCTGGTCATTGCCATCATTGCCGCCGTGTTCGGTTTTGGCGGCATCGCCGGCACGGCGGCGGGCATCGCGAAGATCCTGTTCGTGATCTTCCTGGTGCTGGCCGTGGTGGCCTTCTTCCGCCGCGCCGCCAAGTAGGTCCGCTTTCCCCGCCACGTCGATCCATCGCCCTGGGAGTAGCCTCATGAACAAGCCTGCCGATATCGCCAACCCCGCCGTCGAGCGCCCGAACGCCGCCGCCCGCATCGAGGAGGGGGCCGAACGCGTCAAACAGGCGACCTCGCATGCCGTGGCCAGTACCAAGGAGGCCGTCGATCGTGCGGCGGACCGGGTCGAGGAGGGACTGCACCGCGCCACCGACAAGGCCGCCGGCGCCGCCACCCACGCCACGGAGAAAGCCGCCGAGTACGGCGAGCGCGGCCGCGAGGCCTACGACCACGCGCGCGATCGCGCCGAGGACTGGGTGGAGCAGGCGCGCGACTATGTCCGCGAAAAGCCGCTGCAGTCGATGGCCATCGCGCTGGGTGCCGGCTGGCTGCTCGGCCGGTTGCTGCGCCGCTGACCTGCGTCCCGCGCAGCGGACCCCGATGCATGGATGAGACCCCGCGCGGCGAGCCCGCCGCCGAACAAGCTCCGCCGGACCCGGCGGCGCCCTCGCGCCTGCTGGACGAGCTGGGGCGTCTGGTTCGTGCCGTCCGCCATCTGTTCGGCGCGCAGTGGCGGCTGTTCCTGGCCGAGCTGTCGCTGGCGCGTGGCGCGGTGCCGCTCCTGCTGGCGCTCGGTCTGGTCGCCACGATCGTCGGCGTCGGGCTGGGCCTGACCGTGCTGGCGCTGATCGGCGTGGCGCTGGCCCGCTGGTTCGATTCCTGGCTGTGGGCGCTGGCGGTGCTGGCGGTCGTGCAGGCCGTCATGCTGGCCGGCGCCATCGTGCTGTTCCGCCGCGCCCTGCACTGGCTCACCCTGCCGGCGACGCGCGGCGAGTTCGGTGCGATGATGCGCAGCGCGGCGGCCAAGGCCCGCGAAGCCGATGCCGCCAAGACTGATCCCGCCCGGACACCCCCACCATGAGCGTGACCCGCCGACTCGCCCAGGTCCGCCTCGCCCAGGCCGAGGTCCGCGCCGCGCGCGCCGAACTTGGCGAGCCGGCCCAGGCCCTGCTGCAGCGAGTACGCGATTACCCGATCGCCAGCGTGAGCGTGGCGGCCGGCGCGGGCGTGGCCCTGGGTCACCTCGACGTGCATCCGCTGCGTGTACCGGGCGTGGCGCCCCTGCTGGGCAGCGGCCTGCTGCCGCTGGTGACCCAGGGTGTGCGACTGCTGGTCGAGAACGGACTCGACGGACTGGCCGACCTCGATGGCGGCGACCCGGAATCGCCGGATAACCCATGAGCCATACCGACCCTGCGCCGGAAGCCGGCGCCGAGCCGGCACCGGCCCAGCCGGCCGCGCCCTTGCCGATGGTGGCCTCGCTGCTCCCGGCGCCGCCGGTCGAGCGCCGCCGGCCCGGTGTTGCGCGCGGCACGCTGGGGCACATCCGCGCGATCCGCTTCGCCCTCAGCACGCTGCTGCTGCTGGCGGTGCTGTACACGATCGTCGTGATCAAGGTGCTGCTGATCCCGCTGGTGCTCGCCGCCTTTCTCGGCGTGGCGCTCAACCCGATCGTCGCCTTCGGTGCGCGTTGCCACCTGCCGCGCTGGCTCAGCGCCAGCCTGCTGATGATCGCCCTGATGGGTGGTATCGGTGCCGGCGCCACCGCGCTGGCGCAGCCGGCGCTGGGCTGGTTCCACGACGCGCCGGCCGCGTTGCGCAACTTCGTGCCCAAGCTCAAGGGCATCACCCAGCCGCTGGAGGCGGCCAGTCGGGCCACGCAGAGCCTGGTCAACGGCCAGGTCGCCGTGCGCGTGCAACCGCCGCGGCAGGCTTCGGTCGCGGTGACCGCCTGGGACGTGCTGGCCGCTGCGCCGAAGGTGCTCGCCGCCGTGCTGACCGTGGCGCTGCTGGTGTTCTTCTTCCTGATCTACGGCGACGACCTGCTGCGACGGCTGGTGGAGATCATCCCGAGCTTCCACCACAAGCGGCACGCGGTGAGCATCGTGCGCAGCATCCAGACCGAGGTGTCGCACTACATCCTGATCACCACGATGATCAACATGACGCTGGGTGCGGTGACCGCGTTCATGCTGTGGCTGCTGCACGTGCCCGACCCGCTGCTGTGGGGCAGCATCGCGATGATCGCGAACTTCATTCCCTACGTCGGCGCGATCACCACCACCACCATCCTGCTGCTGGTCGGCATGATGAATTTCCGCGAGCTGACCCAGGCGCTGCTGCCGGCGCTGGTGTTCGCCAGCATCACGGTGGTGGAGGGCAACCTGGTCACGCCGATGATCCTCGGTCGGCGCATGCGGGTGAGCCCGGTGGCGATCCTGATCTGGCTGCTGCTGTGGGGCTTCCTGTGGGGCATCCCCGGCGCGCTGCTGGCCGTGCCGATGCTGACCAGCGCCAAGCTGATCGCCGAGCGCGTACGCAACTGGCGCTGGTTCGCGCTGATGGTGCAGCGCTAGCACCATCGCCGGGCGCGCCGCCTTCCATGGCGACGTGACCGGAACCCTTCCTCAGTCCGCTCTCGCCACCGCGCTGCACTTCGCGTCGCCGCAGGCCTGCCAGCCGCCGCCGAGCGCCTTGTACAGGGCGATCGCCTGCAGGTTCACGCCGGCCTCGGCCTCGGCCAGCTGGTCCTCGGCGGCCAGCTGGGTGCGCTCGGCGTCCAGCAGCTCCAGGTAGTCGGCAGCGCCGGCGTCGTAGCGAGCCTTGGCGAGCGAAGCGGCATGACGGCTCTGGTCGGCCTGCTCGATCAGATGCTGCACGCGCTCGCGCTGCTGGTTGTAGCCGACCAGGGCGTTGTCGACGTCCTCCAGCGCACGCAACACGGTGCGCTGGTAGTTGGCGCGGGCTTCGTCGGCACGCGCCTCGCTGGCCTTCACGCCGGAGCGGACGCGCTGCACGTTGAGGCCATCCCAGCGGATGCTCGGCGCCACCGACCAGGCGCGCGTGGCCGGACTGCCGAAGTCGTTGCTGCGTCCGGCCAGGAACCCGACGAAGCCGCCCAGCGAGACGTGCGGGAACCAGTCCGCCTTGGCCACCCCGATGCGCGCGTTGGCGGCGGCCAGTCCGCGTTCGGCGACGCGGATGTCCGGCCGGCGCGCCAGCACGTCGTCGGCGTGGCCGATCGGCAGCACCGTGTCGACCGGCTTGAAACCCTGGGGCGACAGGTCGACATCCAGCGCGCCCGGCCGTTCGCCGAGCAGCACCGCCAGGTGGAAGCGGTCGGCCTGCGCCTGGGTTTCCAGCAGCGGCAGCTGCGCCTGCACGCCGGCCAGGCGCGCGCGGGCGCTGGCCACGTCCTGGTCCGAGCCGGTGCCGGCCTCGGCGCGGCTGGCGATCAGCTTCAGCGAGGCCTGCTGGTTGGCGATGTCGCGGCGCGCCACGTGCTGGCGCAGCTGGGTGCCGCGCAGGTCGAAGTAATAGCGTGCGACCTCGGCGAAAAGGCTGACCTGTGCGTCCTGCAGCGCGGCCTCGCCGGCCTCGCTATCGGCGCGGGCGGCCTCCACCGAACGGCGCACGCCGCCGAACAGGTCCAGCTCCCAGCTGGCATCGAAGCCGGCCTGGTAGCTGGTGACCGTGTTGCGCTGGCTGCTGAAGCCGGGCGCCTGTTCGCGGCTGCGGCTGTAGGCGGCGGTGGTCTGGATGTCCGGCCATTGCTGCGACTCGGCCGTACCGAGCAGCGCGCGCGACTGCTTCAGCCGGGCCACGGCGATCTTCAGGTCGGGGCTGTTCCTCGCCGCGCGGGCGATCAGTGCGTCCAGCGTGGGGTCGCCGAACTGCTTCCACCACGCGGCCTGGAAGGCCGCGTCGGACTCCTGCGTGGCATCGACGCCCTGCAGCGCCACCGGTTTCTCCGCGGGGCGATGGTAGTCCGGCCCCACGCTGATGCAGCCGGCCAGCAACAGCGCGCCGGCGAGCGCGGTCCAACGGATCGGGTGATTCATCTCAATGCTCCTCCAGCGCCGGCAGCGACAGCGGCGCGGCGGCCTTGCGGGCGGCGCGACGCTCGGCGGCGCGCTCGCTCCAGCCACGGATCAACACGTAGAACAGCGGGGTGAAGGCCAGCCCGAAGAAGGTGACGCCGAGCATGCCGGAGAACACCGCCACGCCCATCGCGTGTCGCATCTCGGCACCGGCGCCGTGCGAGAGCACCAGCGGCACCACGCCCATGATGAAGGCGAACGAGGTCATCAGGATCGGGCGCAACCGCAGCCGCGCCGCCTCCAGCACCGCCTGCACGCGGTCCAGCCCTTCCAGGATCTGCGCTTCGCGGGCGAACTCGACGATCAGGATCGCGTTCTTGCACGCCAGGCCGACCAGCACGATCAGGCCGATCTGGGTGAAGATGTTGTTGTCGCCGCCGGACAGCCACACGCCGACGATCGCGGACAGCAGCACCATCGGCACGATCAGGATCACCGCCAGCGGCAGCGTCACGCTCTCGTACAGCGAGGCCAGCACCAGGAACACCAGCAGCACGCACAGCGGGAACACCAGCACCGCGGTATTGCCGGCGAGGATCTGCTGGTAGGTCAGCTCGGTCCACTCGAAGTTCATGCCGTTCGGCAGGTGGTCGTGGGCCAGCTTCTCGATCGCCGCCTGCGCCTGGCCCGAGCTGTAGCCCGGCGCCGGGCCGCCGTTGATCTCGGCGGTGGGGTAGCCGTTGTAGTGCATCACGCGGTCCGGACCGACGGTCTGGCTGACCGTGACGAAGGAGCCCAGCGGCACCATCTGTCCGGCCGCGTTGCGCGTCTTCAGCTGGGTGATGTCCTGCGGCTCGCGACGGAAGCGCGGCTCGGCCGAAAGGTTCACCTGGTAGGTGCGCCCGAAGCGGTTGAAGTCGTTCACGTACAGCGAGCCCAGGTAGGCCTGCATGGTCTGGTAGACGTCGGCCAGGTCCACGCCCTCGGCCTTGGCCTTCTCGCGGTCCACCTCGGCGTCGATCTGCGGCACGCTCACCTGGTAGCTGGAGAACAGCCCGGCGAGTGCTGGTTCCTTCCGGCTGGCGGCGATCAGGTTCTGGGTCTGCTTGTACAGCTCCTGGTAGCCTTGGTCGCTGCGGTCTTCCACCTGCAGGCGGAAGCCGCCGATGGTGCCGAGGCCCTGCACGGGCGGCGGCGGGAAGATCGCGATGTAGGCGTCCTGGATCGCGGCGAACTTCTGGTTCAGCGCGCCGGCAATCGCACCGGCCGACAGCGAGGGATCACGCCGTTCCTCGAACGGCTTCAGCGTCACGAACACGATGCCGGAGTTGGTCGAGTTGGTGAAGCCGTTGATCGACAGGCCCGGGAACGCCACCGCGTTCTCCACGCCCGGCTGCTTGAGCGCGATGTCGCTCATGCGGCGGATCACGTCTTCCGAGCGATCCAGCGAGGCGGCGTCGGGCAGCTGCGCGAACGACACCAGGTACTGCTTGTCCTGTGCCGGCACGAAGCCGGTCGGCACCTTGGCGAAGCCGAACAGGCCCAGCAGCACCAGGCCGCCGTAGATCACCAGCGCGATCGAGCCCTTGCCCAGCACGCGCTTCACCCCGCCGACGTAGCCGTTGGCGCTGCGCACGAAGAAGCGGTTGAACGGGCGGAACAGCCAGCCGAAGCCGCGGTCGATCGCCAGGCTCAGCTTGTCCTTCGGCGCCCCGCGTTCCTTGAGCAGCAGCGCCGCCAGTGCGGGACTCAGGGTCAGCGAGTTGAATGCCGAGATCACCGTCGAGATCGCGATGGTCAGCGCGAACTGGCGATAGAACTCGCCGGTGAGACCGCTGATGAAGGCCGCCGGCACGAACACCGCGCACAGCACCAGTGCGGTGGCCACGATCGGCCCGGTCACCTCCTTCATCGCCTGCTTGGTCGCCTCGCGCGGCGCCATGCCATGCTCGATGTGCCGCTCGACGTTCTCCACCACCACGATGGCGTCGTCGACCACGATGCCGATCGCCAGCACCAGGCCGAACAGGCTCAGCGCATTCAGCGAGAAGCCGGCCACGTGCATCACCGCGAAGGTACCGATCAGCGACACCGGTACGGCCACCAGCGGGATGATCGAGGCGCGCCAGGTCTGCAGGAACAGGATCACCACCAGCACGACCAGCACGATCGCCTCGAACAGCGTGTGTACGACTGCCTCGATCGAGCCGCGCACGAACACGGTGGGGTCGTAGACGATGCGGTAGTCCACGCCCTGCGGGAAATCCTTCTTTAGCCCGGCCATCAGCGTACGGACCTCGTTGGAGATCTGGATCGCGTTGGAACCTGGACGGGCGAACACCGGCAGGGCCACCGCCGGCTTGTTGTCGAGCAGGCTGCGCAGCGCGTAGTTGTTCGAACCCAGCTCGACGCGGGCGACATCACGCAGATGGGTCACCGCGCCGTCCTTGCCGGTGCGCACTACGATGTTGCGGAAGTCGTCCGCGCTGACCAGCCGGCCGCGGGTGTTGATGTTGAGCTGGAACGCCGCGTTGCCATGCTCCGGCGGCGCATTGAGTGCACCGGCGGCCACGTCCACGTTCTGTTCCTGGATCGCGTGCACGATGTCGCCGGTGGTCAGGCCGCGCTGGGCCATGCGGTCCGGGTCCAGCCACACGCGCATGCTGTATTCGCCAGCGCCGAAGATCTGCACGTCGCCGACGCCGTCCAGGCGGGCGAGCTGGTCCTTGATGTGCAGGCGCGCGTAGTTCGACAGGTACAGCATGTCGTAGCGCTGGTCCGGCGAGATCAGGTGCACCACCATGGTCAGGTCGGGCGAGCTCTTCTGCGTGGTCACGCCGAGTCGCTGCACTTCCTCCGGCAGGCGGGGCAGGGCCTGCGCCACGCGGTTCTGCACCTGCACCTGGGCGTTGTCCAGGTCGGTGCCGAGGGCAAAGGTGACGGTCAGCGTCATCGCGCCGTCGCTGGTTGCCTGCGAGGAGGTGTAGAGCATGCCTTCCACGCCGTTGATCTGGGTTTCCAGCGGCGTGGCGACGGTCTCGGCGATCACCTTGGGGTTGGCGCCGGGATAGCTGGCGCGCACCACCACGGTGGGCGGCACCACTTCCGGGTACTCGCTGATCGGTAGCTGGAACAGCGAGATCGCACCGGCGATGACGATCAGCACCGACAGCACGCCGGCGAGGATCGGTCGATCCACGAAGTATTGGGCGAGTTTCATCAGATCAGTCCTGGGCGCGGGTGAGCGCCGGGCCCTGCGACGGATTGCTGCCGCCGGAGGCCAGTTGGGTATCGGGGTCCAGGCTGCGCGATTCCATCGACACGCGGGTCGGGTTCACCGGCATGCCCGGGCGCACGTGCTGCAAGCCGTTCACCACCACCACGTCGTTGGCATCCAGGCCCTGCTCGATCACACGCAGGCCATCGACCAGCGGTCCGGTGGTGACCTTGCGATAGCTCACCTTGCCGTCCTTGCCGAGCACGTAGACGAACTTGTTGCCGAGGTCGGTGCCGACGGCGCGGTCGTCGATCAGCGCGCGCGGCTTGGCGCTGTCGGTGCGCAGCTGCAGGCGCACGTACAGGCCCGGGGTGTAGCGGCCGTCGCTGTTGTCGAACACGGCGCGCAGGCGAATGGTGCCGCTGGCGGTGTCGAGCTGGTTGTCGACGAAGTCGAGGCGCCCGGCGTGCGGGAAGCCGGACTCGTCCGCCAGGGCCATTGCCACCCGCGGCGGGCTGCGGTGGTCACGGCGCAGGTGGTCGAGTTCGAGGTAGCTGTGCTCGTCCACGTCGAAGTACGCATAGACGGGATTCACGCTGACCACGCTGGTCAGCACGTCGGCGGGCGTGACCAGGTTGCCGGCGGTGATTTCGGCATTGCCGACGCGGCCGTCGATCGGCGCGCGCACTTCGGTGAACTCGCGGTTGAGCTGGGCGGCATCGAGTGCCGCGGCGGTGGCGGCGACCTGCGAGCGGGCGCTGGCAGCGGCGGTGTCGAGCCGGTCGGCCTCCTCGCGCGAGATCGCATGCTGCGCTACCAGCCGGGCGCCGCGCGCGGCGTTTTCCTCGGCCAGCTTCGCCTCGGCGCGGGCCTGGGCGAGGTTGGCGCGCAGGCGGTCGACCTCGGCCTGGTAGGGGCGGGGGTCGATGCGGAACAGCAGCTCGCCCTTGTGCACCAGCGTGCCTTCCTTGAACAGCACGCTGTCGATGTAGCCGCTGACGCGCGGATGCACCTGCACGGTATCGACGGCCTGCAGGTGGCCGGTGAACTGGGCGGTATCGCCGACCGGGCGGACCAGGGTCTGCGCGACGGTGACGGCCGGTGGCGGCGGTGCGGCCTGTGCCTGACTGCCGCCGTGATGGTCGAGGAGGGCCCAGCTGCCGGCGGCGAGCGCCACGGCGAGGGCGATGAAGATCCAGCGTTTCTGCATGACGAGCTCCCTGAGCAACGTGCGCCGAACCGGGGGGAGTTCGGCGAGGCCCGGGAGAATAGGTATACTGTCCGGTATAGAAAACCGGCTTTTGGTGCAATGCAATGGTGACTGTCAGTCACCAATCGCGCGAGGAAACCCCCGATGGAAGACTTTTCCGCCATTTCCGTCTTCGTCCGCGTGGTCGAGGCGAACAGCTTCGCCGCCGCCGCCGCCCAACTGGGGATGACCCCGTCCGGCGTCAGCCGCGCGGTGTCGCGGCTGGAGGCGCGGCTGGGCGCGCGCCTGCTGTTCCGTTCCACCCGCGCGCTGCGGCTGACCGAGGACGGCGCGGCGTTCCATGCCCGCTGCAAGGAAATCCTCGCCGACCTCAGCGAGGCGACCGAGGCCCTGGGCGAGGCCAGCCGCGAGCCGGCCGGCAAGCTGCGCGTCGGTCTCTCGCTGGGCGTGGGGCGCGCCGCGCTGATCCCCCGCCTGGCCGAGTTCGAGAAGCGCTATCCGGACATCCGGCTGGAGCTGCTGATGAGCGACCAGCCCAGCGACCTCAACGGCGAGGGCATCGACTGCGCGATCCGCGTCGGCCAGCTGGAGGACTCCAGCCACATCGCACACAAGATCGGCTACCTGCGCAACGTGGTGCTCGCCTCGCCCGACTACCTGGCGCGCTACGGTGCGCCCAAAGGCATCGAGGACCTCAAGCACCACCGCTGCATCAATTACGTCTACCCGAACGGTCGCCCGCGGCAATGGCAGTTCGACGTGCCGGGCGGGCAGATCGAGGTGGACATCGACGCGCACCTTTTGATCAACGACGGCGAGTCGGTGATCCAGGCGGTGAGCGAGGGCCTGGGCATCACCCAGGCACCGCATCTGCTCGCGTCGTGCCAGTTGAGCAAGGGCCTGCTGACGCTGGTGATGACCGACGTGCGATCCACCGGCAAGCCGGTGTGGATCGTCTATCCGCAGAAGCGGCACCTGTCGGCGCGGGTGCGCGCCTTCATCGGCTGGGTGCGCGAACTGTTCGACGCGCTGAACGAGCCGGATGTGCTCAAGCGCCCGCCGATGGCGGTAAAGGCGCCGCCGTCGTCCGACCGCGGCATGCCGGCGGGAACCGCTCAGCCGCCGGTGGGCATCAACAGCAGCAACGCCACGCCGAGCGCGATGCGGTAGACCGCGAATGCCGTGAAGCGGTGGTTGCGGATGTAGCCGAGCAGCCACTTCACCGCTGCGAATGCCACCACCGCGGACACGACGAAGCCGACCGCGAGCGCGGTCCAGTCCTCGTGGGCCGCGCCGCCGTTCTTCAGCACCTTGAGCAGCTCGTAGCCGGTTGCGGCGTACATGGTCGGGATGCCGACCAGGAAGGCGAATTCGGTGGCTGCCGGACGGTCGCCGGTGCCGGCGAGCAGGGCGGTGAAGATCGTTGCGGACGAGCGTGACGTGCCGGGAAAGATGCCGGCCACCATCTGCGCGATGCCGACCAGGATCGCCACCGTCCAGCTGACCTCGGTGCTCGGCGGACGCCGCGCGGCCAGCTGTTCGGCGGCGATCATCCAGATGCCGCCGATCACCAGCGCCCAGGCCACCGGCGTCACCGTTTCCGGCAGCTTGAATCCCATCTTCACGGCGACCAGGCCGATCACCGCGGTGATCAGGAAGGCGACGACGAGCTTGGCCAGGTAGTCGCGGTTCGTCGGGTACCTCCACTGCGTCAGCAGCTGCCAGATGCGCTTCCAGTAGATCAGCGTGACGGCGAGGATCGCACCGGCCTGGATGCCGACGTTGAACAGGTCCGAACGCGCGCCGAGGCCGAGCTTTTCGGCGATCAGCAGGTGGCCGGTGCTGGAGATCGGAAGGAACTCGGTGATGCCTTCGATGATGCCGAGGAGGACGACGCGGAGCAGATCGATCACTGGAAACGGGCCTTGGACGAGGACAGCCACCGCGGCTGTCGCAAAGGGCGACAGCATACGGTCAGCGCCCCCGGAATGGGCTGCGAACCGCTGCCCGTGGCATGGCGATTTGCGGGCGAGCCGCCGCATCCTGCCGATGTGGCGGCGCAACAGTCATGTGACAAATGGTGATAAGCGAGCGGTTGTCGCCATATTGCAATGCAGCAACCTCTCGGGCAGGATCAAAGTGCAGCGAGGCCACGGCCCGCGCCGCGAGGCAGCGTCACCACGCGCCCACGGCCGCGGCGAGCCAGCCTTCGCGGAGACCGGTGGGACCGCGCGCGCGTGATCCGTGCAGCCGCCACCGGTCCTCCAGGCCACGCCCGGATCTGCAGCCGCGGGACGCGCCTGCCTTCGCTTCCGCTGGTCGCCCGCGACCGGCCAGGACCAACTCACATCCTCGTGACCCGCCGCCCGGTGCTCCGCGCGGGACGGGTCCGGCTGCCCGGATTCTCGCGCCCTGGCGCACCTGCATCTGCCGACTGGGGTCGGTGGTACGGACGTGGACGGTTGTGCGCCGCCAGGTCCGGCGATGGCTTGGTCACGCGTTCCGCGATGGACGTCCAGACGTCCACGAAGGAGCGCTCACTTTGGCACGGGGAGAGGGTCGATGAAGCGAAGTGTGCAGCGGTCGATATGGGGAGCGGCAGTACTGGCGGCGATGGTCGCCATGCCGGCAGTGGCGGACGGCGCGCCGCAGAGTTCGGTGGCAGGAAGCGTGGCGGTGGTCAACGACTACCTGTTCCGTGGCCTGTCGCAGACCAACTGGAAGCCGGCAGTGCAGCCGGGCATCGAATACGACCATGCCAGCGGCTGGTACGTCGGCGCCTGGGGCAGCAACATCAGCTGGCTGTCCGATGCGTCGACCGACGCCGCGCACATCTCCAGCAGCCTGGAGCTGGATTTCTACACCGGCTTCCGCGGCAGCTTCGCCGGTGACTGGAGCTACGATGTCGGCCTGTACGAGTACTACTACCCGGGCAGCTACCCGAGCGGCTTCACCCGCCCCTACACCACCGAGGTCTACGGCTCGCTGGGCTACAAGGGCGTGACGCTGAAGTACTCGCACGCGCTCACCAACCTGTTCGGCTTCGCCGACAGCAAGAACTCCGGCTACGTCGACCTTTCCTACAACGTCGAATTCAGCCCGGGCTGGACGCTCAACCTGCACGCTGGCCACCAGAACGTGAAGAACGTCTCCGGTGCCTCGTACAGCGACTGGAAGGTGGGCGTGACCAAGGCCTTCGACCACGGCTACTCGGTATCGCTGGGCTACTACGACACCAACGCCTCGCGCAGCGTCTACACCAATGCCTACGGCCATTACGTGGGACGTGCCACCGGCATCCTCACGCTCAGCAAGTCGTTCTGACCGGGTACGCGGCGGTGGCCGTGGTGCCGCCGCCCTTCGCTTGAAACAAGGCAAGAGGGGGAGACAGGCATGAAACTGATCAGTTGCATCATCCGGCCGTACAAGCTCGACGAGGTGCGCGATGCGCTTGCCGCGGCGGGCGTGAGCGGCATCACGGTGACCGAGGTGCGCGGCTTCGGACGCCAGAAGGGCCATACCGAGATGTACCGCGGCGCCGAGTACGTCGTGGACTTCCTGCCCAAGCTGAAGGTGGACGTGGTGGTCACCGACGAGCAACTGGAAGGCGCACTCGAGGCGATCCAGCAGTCCGCCAAGACCGGCAACGTGGGCGACGGAAAGATCTTCGTCAGTCCCGTCGACCAGGTCGTCCGCATCCGTACCGGCGAGCTTGACGCCGATGCGCTCTGATACCGCTTCCACGAGGTCTTCCATGAAAGAGATCGCGCTTTCCCGTCCTGCCCGCGCGTTTCCGGCCTGGGCGCTGCTGTTCGCCGTGCTGTGCATGCTGCTCGTCCCGTCGGTATCCCTTGCCGCCGAGGCGGCGCCCACCGTCGACAAGGGCGACGTGGCCTGGATGCTCACCTCCACCCTGCTGGTGCTGCTGATGACGGTGCCGGGCCTGGCGCTGTTCTACGGCGGCCTGGTGCGCTCGAAGAACGTGCTGTCGATCCTGATGCAGGTGATGACGGTGTTCTCGATGATCGTGGTGCTGTGGGTGATCTACGGCTACACGCTGGCCTTCAACGGCGGCAACGCCTTCATCGGCAACCTGGACAAGCTGTTCCTGAAGGGCGTGACCAAGGACAGCCTGGCGGCCACCTTCACCGCCGGCGTGGCGTTGCCCGAATACGTGTTCGTGGTGTTCCAGTCCACCTTCGCCGGCATCACTGGCGCGCTGATCGTCGGTGCATTCGCCGAGCGCATGCGCTTCAGTGCGGTGCTGGTGTTCTGCGCGCTGTGGTTCACCTTCGCCTACCTGCCGATCGCGCACATGGTCTGGTACGGCCCGGACGGCTTCATGTTCGCCAAGGGTGCTCTGGACTTCGCCGGCGGCACGGTGGTGCATATCAATGCCGGTATCGCCGGCCTGGTCGGCGCCTACTTCGTCGGTCCGCGGCTGGGCCTGGGGCGCGAGTCGATGAAGCCGCACAACGTCACCTTCACCATGGTTGGCGCAGCGATCCTGTGGGTCGGCTGGTTCGGCTTCAACGCCGGCTCCAACCTCGAGTCCAACGCCGGCGCGGCGCTGGCCTTCATCAACACCCTGGTGGCGACGGCGGCGGCGGTGCTGGTGTGGCTGCTGATCGAGGCGGTGCACAAGGGCAAGCCCTCGATGGTCGGCGGTGCCTCCGGTGCGGTGGCCGGCCTGGTGGCGATCACGCCGGCCTGCGGCACGGTCGGCCCGATGGGGTCGCTGGCGATCGGCGCGGCGGCCAGCATCGCCTGTGTCTGGGGCGTGACCGGCTTGAAGAAGCTCCTGCGCGCCGACGATGCGCTGGACGTGTTCGGCGTGCACGGGCTGGGCGGCATCGTCGGCGCCCTGCTCACCGGCGTGTTCAGCGCCCCGGCCCTGGGCGGCACCGGCTTCGGCAGCGGCAACAGCACGATCGCCCAGCAGCTGGGTGTGCAGGCGCTGGGCGTGGGCGTGACCCTGGTCTGGAGCGGCGTGGTCTCGGTGCTGGCCTACCTGGTGGTGAAGCTGGTTTTCGGGCTGCGGGTCTCGGCCGAGGCCGAGCGCGAGGGCCTGGACATCACCTCGCACGGCGAGAGCGCCTACGAGGGGTAAACCTTGGGCGCGCCCGCGTCGTGGAACGGGCGCGCCCCTTTTTAGTGCAAAATCCGGCTATCGTTGCCCACGTTTGATGCGTCAGCCCGCCCCGTCGTCCCCGCGAACCGCATGCCAGCGCGGCCCGCGACCGGTCCCGGGGGTGGCATGGCGCTTGCTAAAACCCTGCTGCCAATCCACCACCGAGGTTCTTCCATGTCCGTTGCCAAAGTGCTTGACCTGATCCAGGAGCATGAAGTCGAGTTCGTCGACCTCCGCTTCGTCGACATGCTGGGCAAGCAGCACCACGTCACCTTCCCGGTCCACGCCATCGACGAGAGCACGTTCGAGGACGGCAAGATGTTCGACGGTTCGTCGATCTCGGGCTGGAAGGGCATCAACGAGTCGGACATGGTGCTGATGCCCGACCCGGACACCGCCTACATCGACCCGTTCAGCGGCCACCCGCAGCTGGTGCTCCACTGCGACGTGCTCGAGCCGTCGACGATGCAGGCCTACGGCCGCGACCCGCGCTCGATCGCCAAGCGCGCCGAGGCGTTCCTGAAGTCCACCGGCATCGCCGACACCGCGTTCTTCGGCCCGGAGCCGGAGTTCTTCGTATTCGACTCGGTGCGCTGGCAGAACGACATGGGCCGCGTGTTCTACGAAATCGAGTCCGAGGAAGCTTCCTGGAGCTCGCGCTTCAAGTACGACGAGGGCAACACCGGCCACCGTCCGGGCATCAAGGGCGGCTACTTCCCGGTCAGCCCGGTCGACTCGCTGGGTGACCTGCGCGCCGACATGTGCAAGGTGCTCGAGGCGCTCGGCCAGACCGTCGAGGTGCACCACCACGAGGTGGCCAACGCCGGCCAGTGCGAGATCGGCGTGAAGTTCAACACCCTGGTGAAGAAGGCCGACGAGCTGATCACCCTGAAGTACGTGATCCGCAACGTTGCCCACCAGAACGGCAAGACCGTCACCTTCATGCCCAAGCCGATCGTCGGCGACAACGGCAGCGGCATGCACGTGCACCAGTCGCTGTCGAAGGACGGCAACAACCTGTTCGCCGGCGACCTGTACGGCGGCCTGAGCCAGACCGCGCTGTGGTACATCGGCGGCGTGTTCAAGCATGCCAAGGCGATCAACGCGTTCGCCAACTCCGGCACCAACAGCTACAAGCGCCTGGTGCCGGGCTTCGAGGCGCCGGTGATGCTCGCCTACTCGGCCCGCAACCGCTCGGCCAGCTGCCGCATCCCGTACGTGTCCAGCCCGAAGGGCCGCCGCATCGAGGTGCGCTTCCCCGATCCGCTGCAGTCCGGCTACCTGACCTTCACCGCGCTGATGATGGCCGGCCTGGACGGCATCCTGAACAAGATCGACCCGGGTGCGCCGTCGGACAAGGATCTGTACGACCTGCCGCCGGAAGAGGAGAAGAACATCCCGCAGGTGTGCTCCAGCCTCGACCAGGCGCTGGAAGCGCTGGACAAGGACCGCGACTTCCTCAAGGCCGGTGGCGTGTTCAGCGACGACTTCATCGATGCCTACATCGAGCTGAAGATGAAGGAAGTCACCGCCTACCGCGCCAGCACCCACCCGCTGGAGTTCCAGATGTACTACGCGATCTGACCTTTGCGGTCGGAGTCGACGAACGAGGGGAGCCGCGAGGCTCCCCTTTTTCGTGGGCGGATGCCGGTCAGTGCGCGGGGCGTCGCACGCGCAGCGCCAGCAGCGCCGCGGCGAGCAAGCCGGCGCCCGCTAGCCGGATCACGTTCTCCGGGTTGTCGCCCAGCACGCGGTGGTAGAGCAGCGGCACGGTGAGGATCTGGATCAGCATCGGCAGCACGATGAAGCCGTTGAAGATGCCCATGTACACACCGGCGCGCTCCGGCGGGATGCAGCCGGCGAGCATCGCGTAGGGGTTGCCCATCAGGCTGGCCCAGGTCAGGCCCAGGCCGAGCATCGGCAGCAGCAGCCACCACGGATCGTGGATCAGCGGCAGCGCCAGCAGGCCGAGGCCGCCGAGGGTGAGGCAGATCGCGTGCAGCACCGGCGCACCCATCCGTCGCGCCAGCGGCAGCATCGCCAGCGCCGCGACGAACGCCACCGCGTTGTAGAAGCCGCCGATGCGCCCGGTGACCAGCACCGCCTCGCCGAAGCCGGCCGAGGCCGCGTCGGTGCTGCCGTAGAGCGTGCGCGCCAGCGACAGCGTGATGTATTCCCAATAGCAGAACATCGCGTACCACTGGCACAGCATCATCACCGCGAGCTGGCGCATGGTCGGCGGCATCTGCCGCACCGCGTCGACGATCTCCGCCAGCGTGGCGCCCAGCGAGCGCGGGCGCGCCCGCATGGCCGCGCGCTCGGCCGCGTCCAGCGGCAGCTCCGGCGTGGTCCACGCCGACCAGCCGACCGAGCCGATCGAGAACACCGCGCCGATCACGAACGCGGTCACCACCGCATACGGGATGCCGTGCGCGTTGGTCGCCTTCAGGTCGAGCCCGGCGAACACCAGCAGCGACGGGGTGAGGTAGGCCAGGGTCTGCGACAGCCCGGTGAACGCGCTCTGGGTGAGGAAGCCGGCGCTGTGCTGGGAGGCGTCGAGGCGGTCGCTGACGAAGGCGCGGTACGGTTCCATCGTCACGTTGTTGGCCGCGTCGAGGATCCACAGCAGGCTGGCCGCCACCCACAGCGCCGGGCTGAACGGCATCGCCAGCAGGCACAGGCTGCAGATCAGCGCGCCAATCAGGAAGTACGGCGTGCGCCGGCCGAAGCGGCTGTCGGTGCGGTCGCTCATCGCGCCGATCAGCGGCTGCACCAGCAGGCCGGTGATCGGCCCGGCCAGCCACAGGTAGGGCAGGGTGGCGTCGTTGGCGCCCAGGTACTTGTAGATCGGGCTCATGTTGCTCTGCTGCAGCCCGAAGCTGAACTGGATGCCGAAGAACCCGACGTTCATGTTGACGATCTGCCAGAACGCGAGGCGCGGCTTGCGCGTCGTCATGGGGTCGCTCCCTCGATGTCAGCGTGAACCGGCGGCGTGCGCCAGCGAGCGTACACGGCCGGATCGGCCGGCAGCGCGCCGCGCCAGCCGCAGCTGGCGCTGGCGAAGGCCACCGCCCGGTCGAGCACCGCTTCGGCGGCCTCGCCCTGCGTCAGCCCGGCCAGCATCATGCCGCTGAAGGCGTCGCCGGCGCCGACGGTGTCGACGATCCGTGCCAGCGGCGGTGCTGGCGCGCGGGCGACGCAGTGGCCGCCGGCGTCCCAGGCCACGGCGCCTTCGCCGCCATGGGTCACCAGCAGGGTGCGTGCGCCGGTGCGTTCGCACAGCGCGGCGATGCCGGCGTCGCAGTCGCCCGCGCGGGCACCCCGGTCGGACCGGCGAGGCCGAGCCAGCCGAGCAGCCGTCCCAGTTCGTCGTCGCTGAGCTTGAGCACGTGGACCTCGCGCAGCAGGTCGAGGATCACCGGCGGCGCGGGCCCCGCCTCGCGCCAGTTGAGGTCGACATAGGCGCGGTGCGGCAGGGTCGTGCGGATCGCCGCCAGCGCCTGGCGCGACGGGCCGGCGCGCAGCGCCAGCGTGCCGAAGTACAGCCAGGCGCCGGGACCAGCGCGCTGCGCGACCGCCACCGCGTCGGCCGCGTCGATGCGGTCGAACGCCTGCGCGTCGGGAATCTCGAACGCGTGCCCTTGCGTCCGCTCGTGGACGAGGACGCGTGCGGTCTCCGCATCCGCCTGCGCATCGTCCAGCGACAGCCCGAAGCGCGCGGCGGCGGCGCGCAGCGCGTCGCCTGCCGGGTCGTGGCCGAGCCGCGTCACCAGCCGTGGCGCACGGCCCAGCGCCGCCAGGTGGCAGGCCACGTTGAACGGTGCGCCCCCAGGCACCACGCCGTCGGCGAACGCGTCCACCAGCGCCTCGCCGAATACCAGCGGCCGCGAGGATTCACGCATCGCCCGGCTCCCGCTCCGGAAAGATCCACAGCGTGGCCCACGGCGCCAGCGTGCGCAGGCTGCCGGTGTCGTCCACGCCGCTGCTGATCGTGCCGCGCGCATCTGCCGGCAGGCCGAGCGCCCCCAGGTCCACCGCCACCGGCTCGCGGCCGAAGTGGAACAGCGCCAGCGCATCGGCACCGCGTCGCAGCGCGAGCAGGCCGGGGTGGCCGGTATCGACCACTTGCACCGCTTCGCGCGCCGGGAAGCCGGGCCGCCGCCGCGCCGCGACCAGCGCCCGCAGCGCCGCGAAGGTGGTGGCGGGCACGCCGCGCTGCTGCTCCAGCGCCTCCATCGCCGCGGCCGACAGGTGCGGCCGCTGCAGCCAGCGACCGTCCGCCGCGATGAGCCCGCGGTCGGCCGGGGCGGCGTTGTTGCCCTGGCCCAGTTCGTCGCCCATGTACAGCAGCGGCACCGCGCCGATCCACAGGGCCAGCGCGTGCATCAGCACGAAGCGGCGCACGGTGGCCGGGTCCGGTGCCACGTGCGGATCGTCCGGCAAGCCGACCAGCGCCGCGGCCATGCCGTTGCTGCCGTGGATCGCGTCGTCGTCACCGGCCTGGAACGCCGCGCCGCGGGCGAAGCTGCCCGGCACCCGGCCCTCGAGGAACGCCGCCGCGCGGCCGATGCGCTGATGGAAATCCCCACCCGCCGACTCCACCAGCGGGCGCAGCACGTTCCACACGATGTCGTCGTGGCAGCGCACGTAGGTGATCCAGCCGGTGCCCGGCGGGGTCGCCGGCGTGCCGGCCAGCAGCCGCCGCGGCAGCGCCGCGTCGCCCTCGGCCAGTGCAGCCCACGCGCTGGCCATCAGCCCGCTGTGGTAGGCCAGCTGGCACTCCTGGCCGCGCCGGTCGCCCTCGCCGAAATACGGCATCACCTGCTCCACCGGGACGATCGCCTCGGCCTTCAGCAGCACGCCCGGCGCCACCAGCGCGGCGCAGGCGCGCAGGGCGGCCAGCACCACGTGCACCTCGGGTTGGTTCAGGCAGTTCGTGCCCGGCCGCTTCCACAGGAACGGCGCCGAATCGAGCCGGAACACCTCCACGCCGTGGTTGGCCAGCCGCAGCATGGCCTGGGCCATCTCGGCGAACACCGGCGGGTGGCCGTAGTTGAGGTCCCACTGGAACGGATAGAACGTCGTCCACACCCAGCCGCCCATCGCCGGCACGTGGGTGAAGTTGCCCGGCGCGGCCTGCGGAAACACCTCGCCCAGCGTCGTCTCGTAGGCGTCCGCCTGGGCGCGGTCGGCGAACACGTGGAAGAACGCCCGCTTGTCCGCGTCGCCGGCCATCGCCGCGCGGGCCCAGGCGTGGTCGTCGGCGACGTGGTTGAGCACCAGGTCGGAGCACAGGCTGATGCCGGCCTCGCGCAGCCGCGCGGTGAGCGCCTCCAGGTCGGCCATGCTGCCGTAGGCTGGCTCCACCTCGTCGAAGCTGGCCACGGCGAAGCCGCCGTCGCTGTCGCCGCTGCGCGCGCGCAGGAACGGCAGCAGGTGCAGGTAGTCCACGCCGAGCCGGGCCAGGTGCGGAATGCGCCCGGCGACGCCGGCCAGCGTGCCGCCGAAGCGGTCGACGTAGGCGGAGTAGCCCAGCATGCGCTGCTCGATGAACCAGTCCGGCCGCGACTCACGCGCACGATCCAGCTCGGCCATGTCGCGGGGACGTGCCGCCGCCAGGGCGCCCAGCGCCTGGCACAACCCGCCGAGCCACTCGGTGAAATCCCCGCGTTCGCCATAGAGCGAGGCGAGGCGGTCCACCAGCGCTGCGCCCGCCCGGTCGAAGCGCTGCGCCCCCTCGGCCTGGCGGTCGACAGGCAGGGCATCGAGGAAACGGCCGCGGGCCGCCGCGATCCAGGCGGATCGCGACGGCCCGGCCGCGGGGGAGTCGGCTTCGTTCAAGGTCACAGGCGGTAGTGCCAGCTGGCGTAGATGGTGCGGCCGAGGATCGAGCGCGCAGTGTTCAGGCCGTTCGCGGTGACGCTGCCGGGGCTCTGGTCGATCTCGGTCAGGCCGGTGGCGTTGAACAGGTTGTCGGCCTGCAGGGTGATCGCGTTGCGGTCGTTGACGTTGTAGCGGGCGAACGCGTTCACCTGGGTGTAGCCCGGCATCACCAGTCCGTTCGGATTGGTCGCGTACGACTTGGTGGTGCCCAGCACGGTGGCGCCGAGGTCGAAGTCGCCCACGTGCCAGGTCGGCGCGATCTGGTAGACCCAGGTGGCCTGGCGCTGCGGCACATCGCCGACGTTGGCCGGGGTGATCGCGTCCTTGGTGATGCGCGAGTGGGTGTAGGTGACGCCACCGCGCACGCTGAAGCTGCCGTAGTCGACCGAGCCCTCCACCTCCAGGCCGCGCGCCTTGTAGTTGCGGCTGATCAGGAACTGCGTCTGCGAGGTGACGTCCTGGTTCTGCTCCTGCGTGGTGGCGTAGAACGCGGTGACGAACAGGCTGGTGTGGCGGGTGTTCCACTTCACGCCGCCCTCGTACTGCTTGACCACGTTCACCGCCACGCCGTCCGGTGCGGTGCCGTTGTCGAGCAGGCCGCCGCCGAACAGCAGGCGGTCGGCGTTGAAGCGCGCGCCGCGGCTGGCGCGGCCGAACAGGGCCAGCTCGTCGGTGAGCAGGTAGTTCGCGCCGAACGAGTACTCCAGGTGGCTCTTGGTGTAGCGGATCGGCTTGGCGGCGTTGTTGTCCACCACCGGCACGGTCTGCTCAGGCACCTGCAGGGTGCCGTCGTTGTTCACGTCGATCGGGGTCACGCCGCTGGCGCCGGCGTAGCTGCCGCGTGCCCGCATGCGGTCGTAGCGCAGGCCCGCATCGATCTGCCAGGCGCCCGGCTGCCACGACAGCGAGACGTACGGCGCGTCGGTGTCGTAGTGCGCGTCGTACGAGCGTACGCAGCAGTTGCCCCAATACGGCGTGCCGTAGGCCACCAGCCCGTTCTGGGTGAGCTTGTTGCCGTTGGCGTCATAGACGTCGAGCAGGCTCGCGTCCTTGCCCTGCACGGTTTCCAGGTAGGTGTTCCAGTGCCAGTCCTGCACGATGTCCTGGCGCGAGTGGTAGTAGCCCAGCAGCAGCGAGAGCGGGCCGCTGTCGAGCTGGAAGTCGCGCTTGAGCTTCAGGTCGTTGGTGGCGTTGTCCATGTTCGGCAGCGTCACGTTGAACAGGTGCACCCGCGTGGCCAGGCCGTTGCCGCCCACCGCGCCGGCGGCCACCGGCTGGCCGGCGTTGGGGCCGGTGGCGTAGGCCAGGGTGGCGCCGGCGCCGCCGATCTCCTGCGCCAGCGCGTCGGCGGTGTTCACCTCGGCCGGGTAGGGGCCGACGAAGTCGCCGCTGTTGGAGGCGATGCGGAACTGCTCGTGCAGGGTCCACTGGTCGCCGAGGTCGAACTTGCCCTCGCCGCCGAACGCGCGGACCTTGGAGTGGTAGCCGTCGGACAGGTCGGTGACCTTGCGGTTGCCGTTCGCGTCGATCGCCAGGTCGCGCTGGAAGTACGGCGACTGCAGCGCGCCGTCGCGCAGGTTGAAGCCCGGCAGCGAGCGCACCGTCGGGTTGCCGTTGCTGCCGGTGATCGACACCGGCACCGGCAGGTACACCGGCGCCTTGTCGTCCAGCAGTTGCGCGCTCAGGCGCAGGAAGCCGCCGTCGATGTCGTGGGTGATGTTGGCCATCAGCTGGCCGCCGGACTGCGCGGTGTAGTCCACGGTCTTCGGGCCTTCGCCGCTGCGCAGGAAACCGCCGAAGTGGAAGCGGGTGCTGTCGCTCACCGGCTGGCCGTAGTCGAAGTCCAGCCGCTTGCTGTCGTAGTTCAGGCCGGTGGTGAGGCCGATGTCGCCGCCCTTTTCCTGGCCGGTCTTGGTGATGAAGTTGAACACCGCGCCGGGCGCGTTGCTGGCGAACACCGACGAGGAGCCGCCGCGCACCACCTCGACGTGGTCGATGTTGAAGTCCGGGCGCAGGAAGGTGTCCGGCGTGGCGAAGGCGATGTCGCCGAACTCCAGCACCGGCATGCCGTCCACCTGGAACTGCACGAACTTGCCGCCGCCGGAGGCCACCGGCAGGCCGCGCACCGAGATGTTGGCGTTGCCCTCGCCGCCGGACGACTCGGCGCGGATGCCGGGCACGTCGCGCAGGATGTCCGAGGCGCTCTGCGCGCCGCTGTCGGCCAGCTGGTCGGCCTCCAGCGAGCTTGAAGAGATGCTCGAGCTCATCTTGCTCAACGCGCCCGGCGAGGCAGTGACCACCATCTGGTCGAGGTTGACGGCCTTCTTCTCGGCCTTGGCGGTGGATGCGTCGGCGGCCTTTGCGCCGGTATCGCCGGTGGTGTCCTGGGCCATCGCCAGGGCCGGCAGCAAGGCCAGCGCCACGGCGACGGCGAGCGCGTGCTTGCGGACAGCGTGCTTGTTCATCGTTCTCTCCCCATGCGGTGAAAGAAGCCGCGCCTCATACCCTCGATACCCCGGGCGGGCCGACCTCCGGATCGGTTGCGGATCCATCGTCGGCTTCAATGCAATCGATTGCAATGCGCGTTGCAGCAGGAATCCCATGGCTTGCATGAAAACGTTTTGCAGGTTCCTGCAGCCGAAGGAAAGCGCTAGGACATGCGGCTTGCGCCACCTTTGCAATCGTTTGCAGAAAGGCTCGCAGGAGATGACTTCGTGCTGCGCTGCACGATCAACCGTGGGCGGGAGAACCGGCGGCGCGGCTGCTTTCGCGCTCTACCAGGCGGGTGTCCAGCACCCGGGCGCGGGTCACCTCCTCGCCCGCGAGCTGCGCCAGCAGCTGCTCCACCATGGCCGCGCCGCCTTCGTGGATCGGCTGGCTGACCGTGGTGAGCGGGGGGTTGAAGTGCCTGGCCAGCTCCACGTCGTCGTAGCCGACCACGGCCACGTCCTCGGGTACCCGGCGGCCGCGCTCGCGCAGCGCGCCGATCGCCGCCATCGCCAGCAGGTCGCTGCTGGCGAACACGCCGTCGATGTCGGGCTGTTCGTCGAGCAGCGCGGCCATGGTCTGCCGCCCGCTCTCGACCAGGAAAGGCACATTGGCGCGCTGCTGCAGCTCCACGCCGTGCTCCTTCAGGGCCGCGGTGAAGCCGCGGAAGCGCTGGGCGACCTCGGGCAGCCCGGTGTCGCCGAGGAACACCAACCGGCGGCGGCCCTGCGCCAGCAGGTGCCCGGCCACCAGCCGGCCACCCTGCATGTTGTCGCCGCCCACCGTGCAGTACTTCTGCCGCGGCAGCTTGGCGCCCCACACCACCAGTGGCAGGCCGCGCTCGGCCATCGCGTTGAGCTGGTCATGGTGGCGCCACTGGCCAATCAGGATCAGTCCCGCGGCGCGCCCGCCGTCCACCAGCGTGGCCGCCGCATCCAGCCGCTCGGCGTCGATGCGCGACAGCAGCATCTCGTAGCCGCGTTCGGTGAGGGCGTCGGCCAGCGCGCCGATCATGCCGTGCAGGAACGGGTCGGCGAAGCTCTGCCGGGTGCCCTGCTCGTAGGGCACCACCACGGCGATGGTGCGCTTGACGCCGGAGCGCAGGTCGGTGGCGACGCTGTTGACGGTGTAGTTGAACTGGCGCGCCAGGGTCTGGATGCGCTCGCGGGTGTCTTCGCTGATCAGCGGACTGCCGGCCAGCGCGCGTGACACGGTGGACGCCGACACGCCCGCCAAGCGGGCGAGGTCGGCCATCTGCATGCGCTTGCGCGGGTCGGCGGGCGTGCTGCGCCGGTTCATGCAGCCGTTCCGGCGGGAATGCGGAACAACGCGCGGGAGGAGCGGAAAGGCATGGCGTTCATGACGTTCGCGACCTGCGGATCCTTCACGGGCAAGCGTCCAGCCTAATGCAGTGCCGAACGGCCTGCCTAGACCGGCCTGTCGCCCGTCGCCCCGCCCAGTGCCGACAGCCGCAGCAGCACGCCGGCCAGGCTCTTGAGGTCCTGCGCGTTGTGCGCGGCGACCCGGCGCAGGTTGGTGGCCGGGCCGCCGCGCAGGTAGGTGAGCCAGGCGGCGGGGGCCTCCGAGCCGGGCAGATCGTCCTCGCGCAGCACGCCGAGCAGCTGGCGCTCGGCGGTGGCGAGGCGGCAGTTTTCCCAATGGCTCTTCCAGTGCCGGCGCACCGGGTGCAGCAGGTCCAGGTGGTCCAGCCCGGCCAGCGGGTTGGCCAGCCGCGCGAGGCGGTAGCGCGTGGCCAGCAGTGGCGCGTCATAGCACTTGCCGTTGTAGCTGACGAGCACGCTGTCCGGCGCCAGCCACTCGGCAAAGGTGCGCAGCATCGCCGGCTCGGCCGCCATGGTGGTGATCGTGAGCTGGCGCAGGCGCAGCCGGCCGCCTTGCCAATCGGCTGCGCCGATCATGAAGGCGCGGGTGCCGGTGCCGCCGGCCAGCCCGGTGGTCTCGGTGTCGAAGTGCAGCAGGCGAGCCGGGTCGATGGTGTCGTCCCGGCGGGCGAAGCGGGTGTCGATGGACGCGGGCGGGCCGGGCCAGTCGACGTGGTCCTCGGTGTAGCGCAGGCCCGGCGCGATCTCCTCGCCGAACAGTTCGCGGTCGCGGGCGGGGAAGGGCATGGTCGGGCGCGTGTGCGAGCGGGCGCGCACGCCGAGCAGCCAGCGCAGGTCTTCGGTGCTGGTCTTGCGCGGCGCCGGCACTGGCTCCGGTGCTGCCACGCTCTGGCCGGCCTGCGCGCGCAGACCGCGCAGGCGATCGCGCAGCGCGCTCACAGGCTGGCCAGCAGTGCGAGCACGCGCGCGGCCAAGGCCTTTGGGGCACGCTCGGCCGCCTCGTCCACGGCCAGCACCGGCCCGATGCAGGCGGGGCAACCGAAGTGGCAGTCGCAGCGCTCCAGCAGCGAACGCGCCTGGGCGAGCAGATCCTCGCGCCGCTCGAACAGCGGGGCGCTCAGGCCTACGCCGCCGGGGAACGCGTCATAGAGATAGACCGTCGGCGTGAACGGCGCATCGGGCTCCAGCGCGGTGGGCTGGCCGTCGGCGCCGCGCAGCTGGCCGCGGCCGCTGGCGTCGCTGCTGACGAACCACGCGCCATCGCCGCTGCCCACCGCTTTCTGCAGGTCGCGTGCCTCGGCCATCACCGCCACCGTGGCGACGATGTGCAGCGCGTAGGCCGCACCGAGGAAACCGTCCAGCGCTTGCTGCCGCTCGTCGAAGGCCTGCTGCAGCGTGCGCTGGTCCAGCTGCCACCACACCGCGGTGGTGTGCAGCTCCTGGTCGGGCAGGTTCACCGGGCCGTAGCCGATGTTCTCGTGCGTGTAGTAGCGGATCTTCTTGTAGCCGGCCACGCGGCGCACCACGTGCACCTCGCCGTGGTGCGCCTGGCCGCGGCCGGCCGGCGCGCTGCCGAAGGCGTCGAGCACCTTGAGCTTGGTGTAGTCGATGGCGTCGGTGTAGTAGTCGACGTGGGTGCGCGTGACGTAGGCCTTGCGCCCCTCCCAGTCCAGCCGCTCCACCTGGTAGGGCGTGGCCTGGATCATGTGGATCGCGCCTTCGTACAGGGTGAGCGCAGCGGCGGAATAGTCCACTTCGGCGAGGATGGTCTGGCGCCCGCCGGTGCGGTCAACCACCACGAAGTTGCCGTCAGCCACCGCACGCAGCGACACCGCATTGGCCGGGTAGCTGTCGGCGATCCACTCCCAGCGGTCACCCTCGCGGTGCAGCACGCCTTCCTCGCCCAGCACCTCCAGCCACGGCGTGGCCACCTCGTTGCCGAACACCTCATGGCCGACGAACGGCAGCTCGAACGCGGCGCAGCGGATGTGGTCGAGCAGGATCAGCGGCTGATCCGGCGCGATGCGCGCGTGCTCCGGCGGCGCGCCCTCGAAGAACTCCGGATGGCGCACCAGGTACTGGTCCAGCGGATCGGAACTGGCCACCAGCACGCCCAGCGCCGCCTGCTGCCGCCGGCCGGCGCGGCCGAAGCGCTGCCAGGTCGCCGCCACCGAACCGGGGTAACCATTGAGCACCACCGCATCCAGCGCGCCGATGTCCACGCCCAGCTCCAGCGCCGAGGTGCTGACGATGCCGTCCACGTGGCCCGCGCGCATCGCCCGCTCGGCCTCGCGCCGCTCGGTCGGCAGGTAGCCGCCGCGGTAGGCGCGGATGCGCGGCGGCTTGCGCGGGTCGTGGTCGAACACGTCCTTCAGGTACTTGGTCAGCACTTCGACCATGCTGCGGCTCTGCGCGAACACCAGGGTCTTCAGTCCCGCCTTGATCGCCAGCCGCGCGATGCGGTTGCTCTGCGAACGCGCCGAGGCGCGCAGGCCCAGATCAGGGTTCACCACCGGCGGGTTCCACAGCAGCACGTGGCGGTCGCCCGAGGGTGCGCCCGATTCGGTGATCGCATGCACCGGCGCCTCGATCAGCGCCTCGGCATGCTGCTGCGGATTGCCGATGGTCGCCGAGCACAGGATGAACTGCGGACGCACCCCGTAGAACGCGCAGATGCGCTTGAGCCGGCGGATCACGTTGGCCACGTGCGAGCCGAACACGCCGCGGTAGCTGTGCACCTCGTCGATCACCACGTAGCGCAGGTTCTCGAAGAACTGCGCCCACTTCGTGTGATGCGGCAGGATCGCCTGGTGCAGCATGTCCGGGTTGCTCACCACGATGTCGCCGTGCAGGCGGATCGCCTGCCGCGCATCGCCCGGCGTGTCGCCGTCGAAGGTGAACGCCTTCACCCCCAGCTCGCCGGCGCGGTTGAGCTCCAGCAGCTCGGCCACCTGGTCCTGTGCCAGTGCTTTGGTAGGGAACAGGTACAGCGCCTTGGCCTGGTCCTGCATCGCCGCGGCCACCACCGGCAGCGTGTAGCACAGCGACTTGCCCGACGCCGTCGGCGTCACCACCGCCACGTGCGCCCCCGCCTGCGCCGCCGCCCACGCCTCGCCCTGGTGCTTGTAGAGCTGGGTGATGCCGCGCGCCCGCAGCGCATCGGCCAGCGCCGGCGGCAGGTCCTCCGGCAGCGGCTCGTACGCCCCCTCGCGTCCCGGCACCACGAACGAGCCGGTCACTCGGCCGGCGTAGCGCTTCGCCAATCTGGCGGCGAGCGCACCGCCGTCGGCGGGGCCGCGCAGCACCAGTTCATCGGCGGCAGCGTCGTCGGCCCGGTGGGCCGGATCGATCAGGGCGTTCATGGCGTCGCTCGCGGACAGGTTGGACGAGCGAGTACAGCGAGGTGGGGTCTCAGGGCTTGAGATCAGAAGACGGCGGGCGCTTGCCCTTCCACGGCGGTATAAGTGAACCCGGCCCCGTTACGGACTTATTTAACTCGTGAAAGTGAACCTGGCCCGCTCCTGGCTCCCGAACGGGAATCTGCCTTCTTTTTTCTGAACGGCGCCGCCACCGCTTCACCCCGGCGTCAGGGTAACGCATGAAAACAATCGCTATTGAAGTTCCGCTTGTCTTCGACCATATCGGTTTTGATACCGACGATGAGTACGACCGTGTAGAACCAGTTCGCGTGGCGTTTTGGAAGGATGAGATCAAATCCTTATCCGTATTTACCTATGAGCACGCGGGCTGTTCGATACGGACGACCATCGATTGGGCGCCTGTTGCCGCCCGAATCCAAAAGAGCAGTGAGATCTGGTCGCCTATATACCGGGGGCAAGAAGCAGATATTGAGGCTTACCAGAGATTGCCAAAACAAACGCTATCTTCTGTGCTCGTCGAGATCACAGGAGAGAATGACCACAGTGGGCATCCGTGGTATCCCAGGTACTTCGCAGAGCTAGCATTATATGATGCCTTCATTTGCGCTAATATAGCATTCCCCGGATCGTTGAACCTTTACTCCGCTCATATCCCTGCAAGCGGCGAAAACGTAGTTCAGACTGAGCTTAGGCTTTCGTCTTACAACTTCGAATTTTGGTGGGTGGAGTCGCTTCGAGGGCATTTTCCGAAGCTGCGACAGATCCCTCTCAAGGAGGTGCGTGAGTGGTACGCTATTTCTCGGGTGGGTGGTCAGTCACGTGCGCAGAGTGGCCTTGAAAGAGCGGTTTTTTGCCTATTTCATTTGTGTCGCTCTGATAACTATATCGATGGAATCATTTGGATTTTCCACGCCCTAGAAGCACTGCTTGAGACGCGAGTTGGAGAAAATATTTCTGGTATGTTGCGGCGGATTAGTCTGCTCGTAGAAATGAGCGAGCGCGAAAAAAAGGCACTCAAGAAAAAACTTAAGCACGCATACGATCTTCGCAGCGCGTTCGTTCATGGCGGATATGAGGTGCCGCACCCGCTTCATAATGAAGTAATTGACCCAACTCTTGGGCATAACTACGGCGAAGCACTCGAGCTTCAGCAGTTCGGCATGGCGTTAATTCTGAGCTTGCTGCAGCAATTGGTGCGCCTCCGGGCAACTAAGTACCATTTTCGCGAGGTCTTCGTTCCGCACGTAGGCGCGCCCTAGGAATTTATCTACGCCAACGCCGCTTTACGAAATTAAAGCGACGTGAAATTAAAGGGACGTGGCTAATTAATTCAGGTGGTCGCCTTGCAGGTAAAGTCCGACCTGCTTAATTGGCCACATTCCCTCTTCTCGCTTGCAAGTCTGAGCCCTCCACGACGAGCGCTCGGCCGCCTAAGTGCAGCCCCTGATATTGCACCAAATCGATGCATTCCCCCATCATGGTGCAATGAGCAACGCATCCTGGCGCCCGCTGGCGGAGCAGATGGCGACCGGGCTGGCCCTGGTCGACGCGGAGCTGCGCGTGACGTGGCTGAATCCAGCGCTGGCCGAGCGGTTGGCGCTGGGGACCCGCAATCTGGTAGGGCAGCCGGCGGCGCTGATGTTTGCGGACGACGCGGCGGTGCTGGCGCAGGCGCGGCGGGCGCTGGACGAGGAGCGCGCGCTGCAGCTGCGCGGCGTGGCGCTGACCACCACGCGCGGCACCGAGTGGCAGGCGGACCTGAGCCTGCAGCCGTTCGACGGGCAACTGCTGCTGGAAGTGCACGCGCTGGCCGAGCCGGCCGCGGCGGCCTCGCCGTTGTCGGCGACGCTGCGCGGCTTCGCGCACGAGGTGAAGAATCCGCTGGCCGGCCTGCGCGGTGCGGCGCAGCTGCTGCAGCGGCGGTTGGACGACGAGGACCTGAAGGCGCTGGCCGGCATGGTGATCGCCGAGGCCGACCGCCTCGCCACCCTGGCCAACCGCCTGCTGCATCACGACGGCGCGCCGCGGTTGGCGCCGGTGAACATCCATCACCTGCTGGAGCGGCTGGAAGATCTGCTGGAGGCCGAGCCCGCGCCGCTCGCGCTGCGCCACGACTACGACCCCAGCCTGCCGGACTTCCCCGCCGACGCCGACCGCCTGCTGCAGGTGCTGCTGAACCTGGCGCGCAACGCGCGCGAGGCCGGCGCGCAGACGCTCACCCTGCGCACGCGGGCCGAACACGGCGTGCGGCTGGGCGAGCGGATGCTGCGCAGCGCGCTGCGGGTGGACGTGATCGATGACGGCGCCGGGGTGCCGCCCGCGCTGCGCGACACGCTGTTCCAGCCGCTGGTGTCCGGGCGGCCGGACGGCACCGGGCTCGGCCTGGCGCTGTCGCGCGAGATCGCCCACGAGCACGGCGGCGAACTGCGCTGGCAGGGCCGGCCCGGCGAAACCGTGTTCTCGCTCTACCTGCCGCTGCCGCCGCCGCAGCGGGCCTCGACCGACACCCCGACGGATGTGACCGATGACTGATGCCCCCGCCACCCGCGACGTCTGGGTGGTCGACGACGACCGCGGCGTGCGCTTCGTGCTGGCCGAGGCGCTGCGCGACGCCGGCCACGCCGTGCGCGAGTTCGGCGACGTGGCCAGCGTGCGCGAGGCGCTGAAGACCGCCCGCCCCGCGCTGCTGGTCACCGACGTGCGCATGCCCGGCGAGGACGGGCTGGCCCTGCTCGGCGAGCTGAAGGCGCAGGGCGTGGGCCCGGTGATCGTGATGAGCGCCTACACCGACGTCGCCACCGCCGCTGCCGCTTACCGGCAGGGCGCGGCCGATTACCTGGCCAAGCCGTTCGACCTGGACCAGGCGGTGGCCGCGGTGGAACGCGCGCTGGCCGACGTCCCGCCGGCTCCGTCGCCGGTGAAACTGGAGACGCCGCGCCACACCCTGCTCGGCGAGAGCAGCGCGATGCGCGAGGTGTTCCGGCTGATCGGCCGCGTCGCCGCCAGCGACCTCAGCGTGCTGATCACCGGCGAGACCGGCACCGGCAAGGAGCTGGTGGCGCGCGCGCTGCACGAGGAAAGTGCGCGCCGCGACAAGCCCTTCGTGGCGCTCAATACCGCGGCGATCCCGTCGGAGCTGCTGGAGAGCGAGCTGTTCGGCCATGAGGCCGGCGCGTTCACCGGCGCCACCCGCCGCCACGCCGGCCGCTTCGAGCAGGCCGAGGGCGGCACGCTGTTCCTGGACGAAATCGGCGACATGCCGCTGGCGCTGCAGACGCGCCTGCTGCGCGTGCTGGCCGGCGGCGAGTTCTACCGCGTGGGCGGGCGCGAGCTGATGCGCGGCGACGTACGCATCGTCGCCGCTACGCATCAGGATCTGGCCGCGCGCGTGGCCAGCGGCCAGTTCCGCGCCGACCTGCTGCATCGCCTCGACGTGGTGCGCATCGAGCTGCCTCCGCTGCGCCAGCGCCGCAGCGACATCCCGAAGCTGGCCGAGCATTTCCTCGCCGCCGCCGCGGTGGAGCTGAAGCTGCCGCCCAAGCGCTTCTCCAAGGCCGCATTGAAGGCGATCGCCCAGCGCGACTTCCCCGGCAACGTGCGCGAGCTGGAGAACCTGTGCCGACGCCTCGCGGTGATCGCGCCGGGCGCGGAGATCCTGCCCGGTGACCTGGGCACTGCGGCCCCCGGCGCCGGTGGCGACGACTGGACCCACGCCCTGCGCGACTGGGCCGAGCAGGCGCTGGCGCGCGGCGAGGCGGACATCCACGCCCGCGCCCGCGAGGCGCTGGACCACACCCTGATGCAGGCCGCGCTGCGCGCCCACGACAACCACCGCCAGCATGCCGCCACCGCGCTCGGCGTCGGCCGCAACACGCTCACCCGCAAGCTCGGCGCCTCGCGCACGCGCCGGCCGAACAAGGGACGGTCCGATTAACCCCCGCGGAGGCGTCACCGGGCAGACTGCCCGGCCTCAATCGCATGGATTTCAATGATGAGGTGATGTCCAGAAGGCCCGCATAGCGCCAATCGGACCATCCCAAGACCTGACCCGGAGAAACCCGCATGACCGTCACCGTCCGCGACGCCCGCCGCGAAGACCTGCCGAACCTCATCGCATGGAACGCCGCGATGGCGTGGGAGACCGAGCACAAGCGGCTCGACCCGGACGTGCTCACGCGCGGCATGGCCGCGGTGCTGGACGAGCCGCGCCGCGGCTTCTACCTCGTCGCCGAACTGGACGGCAAACCTGTCGGCTGCCTGATGGTGACCTACGAGTGGAGCGACTGGCGCTGCGGCGATTTCTGGTGGATCCAGAGCGTGTACGTGGCCGAGTCCGCCCGCCGCAGCGGCGTGTTCCGCGCGCTGTACGCCGACGTGGCGCGTCGCGCCCGCGCGGCCGGGGCGGTCGGCCTGCGGCTGTACGTGGAAACCGAGAACGAGCGCGCCCAGGCCACCTACGCGGGCCTCGGCATGGAGCGCTGCCACTACTTCATGTACGAGCAGGCGCTGACCACCGACGGCTGAGCCTTCACCCCGGGGGAACGACCCGGCCGGAGAATGGGGCGCTCGATCCGGTCCGCGTGAGGCCTTCGACCATGGCTGTTCCGTCTCCCTTCCCGCATGCGACCACCGATCGCGTGCCGCGTGCCGTGACGACCCGTGCCGCCGCTGTCCCGACGGTGCGGCGATGAGCACCACCTACGACGCCATCGTGGTCGGGGCCGGGCAGGCCGGGCCGTCGCTGGCCGGCCGGCTCACCGCGGCCGGCATGCGCGTGGCGCTGGTCGAGCGGCACTGGCTCGGCGGCACCTGCGTCAACACCGGCTGCATGCCGACCAAGGCGCTGGTGGCCAGCGCCGAGGTGGCGCATCTGGCGCGGCGCGGCGCCGACTACGGCGTTGTGCTGGAAGGCGCGGTGGGGATCGATTTCCCCAAAGTGATGGCGCGCGCACGCAAGGTGACCCTCGACGCGCGCGGCAACCTGCAGCGCTGGCTCGGCGGCATGCAGGGACTGACCCTGCTGCGCGGGCACGCCCGCTTCGTCGCCGCCGACACGCTGGAGGTGGACGGGCAGGCGATCCGCGCGCCGCGCATCTTCCTCAATGTCGGCGGCCGCGCCGCGGTGCCGCAGCTGCCGGGCGTGCGCGACATCGACTACCTCACCAACACCTCGATCCTGGCGCTGGACAGCCTGCCGGAGCATCTCGCGGTGGTCGGCGGCAGCTATATCGGGCTGGAGTTCGCGCAGATGTTCCGCCGCTTCGGCGCGCAGGTGACGGTGATCGAGCGGCAGGACCGGCTGATCGCCCGCGAGGACGAGGATGTTTCCGCGGCGATCCGCGAGATCCTGGAGGCCGAGGGCATCGCCGTGCGCACCGGCGCCGAGTGCATCGCCTTCGCGCCGCGCGCCGACGGCGTCGCGGTGAAGGTGGACTGCCGCGAGGGGGCGCCCGAAGTGGCGGCCAGCCATGTGCTGCTGGCGATGGGCCGCCGGCCGAACACCGACGACCTGGGCCTCGATCGCGCGGGCGTGGCCACCGACGCGCGCGGCTACATCACCGTCGACGACACGCTCGCCACCAACGTGCCGGGGATCTGGGCGATGGGCGACTGCAACGGCCGCGGCGCGTTCACCCACACCGCCTACAACGACTTCGAGATCCTCGCCGCGAACCTGCTCGACGGCGAGCACCGCACGCTGTCGCAGCGGGTGCCGGGCTACGCGCTGTACATCGACCCGCCGCTGGGCCGGGTCGGAATGACCGAGGCGCAGGCGCGGGCCAGCGGCCGACCGCTGCTGGTGTCGAAGCGACCGATGACGCGGGTCGGCCGCGCCGTGGAGCGCGGCCAGACCCAGGGCTTCATGAAGCTGGTGGCCGATGCCGAAACGCGGCGCGTGCTCGGCGCGGCGATCCTCGGCGTGAGCGGCGACGAGGCGATCCACGGCGTGCTCGACCTGATGAGCGCGGACCAGCCGCTGGAGCAGTTGCGCTGGGCGGTGCCGATCCATCCCACCGTATCGGAGCTGTGGCCGACGGTGACGCTGGGACTGGCGCCGTCGACGGACGATTGAGGCGGTTGTGCGGACGGAGCACCACGCGTGGCGCTCCGTCCGTGATGCCGGGGCCGGCTCAATGCAGCGGCGTGCCCGGGGCGCCCAGGCGGCCGTCGGCGTCGAGCTGGATGCGGCCGAGTGCGTGCAGGTCGGGTGCGATGGCGAAGCGTTCGGCCAGCGCGGTAACCGCCGCGCCCAGCGCGCCGGGCTGCAGCGGCCAGGCGTGGGCCAGCACGCGGGCCTGGCCGGCCGCGCCGCGCTGCGCCGCGGTGACCGCGACCACGCCCAGGCCCGGCGCCTCGTGGGCGAACAGCGTCGGCGGATCGTAGGCCGGGTCGGCCGCGGCCCGCGCTTCCAGCAGGTAACCGTCGCGCGCCTCGCGCTCGCCTTCCGCCACCGGTTCGAGCTTCAGCGCGACGCCGTGCGCCTGCAGCAGGGCGGCGTACTGGCGCAGCTCGAACACGATGCCGGCGAGGGCGTGCGCGCGGTCGTCCTCGCGGCAGCCGGCGAGCCAGTCGGCCGGCGACTGCACGTGCACCGCGCCCTCGGCGTAGCGCAGCGGCAGGCCGCGCACGCTCAGCGTGGTCTCCTCGCGGTAGGGCGTGAGCAGCGCGGCCTCCAGCAGGGTCCACAACGGCGCGAGGTTGACGTGCTCGTACTGCACGCAGGTCAGCGCCAGCAGGTCGTTGCGGCTGAGGTAGCGCACGTGCTCCAGCGGCACGCCGAGCGTGCGGATCAGCCAGTCGGCGGTGCGCTGCCCGGCCTCGCCGCGGCCGACCAGTTCCACTTCCAGCTGCTCGCCCAGCGATTCGGCGAGGGGCCCGGGTGCGAGCAGCGTGATCGGCAGCAGGCGCATCGGACCGTCGGCGTAGACGGCCTCCGGTTCCAGCGGCTGCGCCGGCATGCGGCCCTCGTGGGTGCCGAAGGCGACCACGTTCTCCAGGTGGCCGCGCGGCACGCGCCGGGCCAGCTCGTCCAGCGTGGCCCACACCGGGAAGCCGGGACGCAGCAGCTCCACCGGGTCGAACAACGCGCCGGCCAGCGCCAGCCGCGCGTCGGTGGCGGCCGGCACCAGCGACTGCAGGTCGGCGGCGACGTGGGCAGCCAGCTCGGCGGCCTCGTCGCGGGTGAGCGTGGCGCGCGGTAGCGGGGCGCCGGTCTCGATCGCGAGGACCACCGGCAGGGCCTCGAGAGGCGTGCTTTCCAAGGGATTCTTCCGGACGGCAAAGACCCGTGATTCTACCAGCGGGCCCCCGCAAGCCTCGCCGGTGCTGAACCGGGTCGCACAAACGGCCTCGCAGCGGGCTTTCCCGGGGCGGCCACGCGGGTTAGCCTTGCAGGCTCAATACCCGGCCGGATGTTTTTCAGACCATGGACAACTCGCAGCGGCGCGTCGGCGTGATCGGTGGCGTGCGGATTCCCTTCTGCCGCAACAACACGGCGTATGCCGAGGTCGGCAACTTCGGCATGTCGGTGAAGGTGCTGGGGGCGCTGGTCGAGCGTTTCGGGCTGCATGGCGTGGAGCTGGGCGAGGTCGCGCTGGGGGCGGTGATCCGGCAATCCTCGGAGTGGAACCTGGCGCGCGAGGCGGTGCTGTCCTCCGGACTGGCGCCGACCACGCCGGCGATCACCACCGCGCGCGCCTGCGGCACCTCGCTGGACAACGCGATCATCGTCGCCAACAAGATCGCCGCCGGGCAGATCGAGGCGGGCATCGCCGCCGGTTCGGACACCACCAGCGACGTGCCGATCGTCTACGGCGAGCGCCTGCGCAAGCGGCTGCTGGCAGTGAACCGCGCCAAGACCCCGCTGGACAAGCTGAAGACCGCGTTCCGCGGCTTCTCCTTCGGCGAGCTCAAGCCGGCGTTTCCGGGCGTGGCCGAGCCGCGGACCGGCATGTCGATGGGCGACCACTGCGAGAAGATGGCGCGCGAATGGCACATCGCCCGCCAGGCCCAGGACGAGCTGGCGCTGGCGAGCCATCGCAAGCTCGCCGCCGCGTACGACGCCGGCTTCTTCGACGACCTGATCGTGCCGTTCCGCGGCCTCAAGCGCGACGGCTTCCTGCGTCCGGATACGACGCTGGAAAAGCTCGCCGCGCTGAAGCCGGCATTCGACAAGAGCTCCGGCCACGGCACGCTCACCGCCGGCAATTCCACCGGCCTGTCGGACGGCGCCGCGGCGGTGCTGCTGGGCACCGAGGCATGGGCCAGCGCGCGCGGGCTCAGCGTGCAGGCCTGGCTGCGCGATGCCGAAGTGGCGGCGGTCGATTTCGTGCGCGGCGAGGGTCTGCTGATGGCGCCCACGGTGGCCGTGCCGCGGATGCTGGCGCGGCAGGGGCTCACGCTGCAGGACTTCGACTTCTACGAGATCCACGAGGCCTTCGCGGCGCAGGTGCTGTGCACGCTGCGTGCGTGGGAAAGCGCCGAGTACTGCAAGCAGCGCCTCGGCCTGGACGCGCCGCTGGGCAGCATCGATCCGGCGAAGCTCAACGTGCACGGATCGAGCCTGGCCACCGGCCATCCGTTCGCCGCCACTGGCGCGCGCATCCTCGCCACGCTGGCCAAGCTGCTGGAGCAGAAGGGATCGGGCCGCGGCCTGATCTCGATCTGCACCGCCGGCGGCATGGGCGTGACGGCGATCCTCGAGCGCTGAGCCGTCGGACGGCGTCGTACCCGTGAGGATCACGCCGCGCCTGCGCGTCACCTCGCTGCTCAGCCTGCTGGCCCTGCTGGTGGGCGTGCTGGGCACGCAATGGCTGTCCGGACGCACGGCCGGCTGGGCCGGTCCACGCCACCCGGTGGTCGCCGAACACACCGCGCCGCCCGCCATCCGCTACCGCGCCGATCGCGAACGCCGCGCGCCGCCCCGGGTGGTCGTCGCACGGGCCACCGGTGCCGCTGCCGCGCCCGTGCCGCCACCGCCGCCGGAGCTGGTGCCGGTGAGCATGCCGCCGCTGTCCGCCCGCTACGTCGGGCTGGCTGGGCACCTCGCCGGTGACGTGGTGCTGCAACTGCGGGTGGACGGCCAGGGCCGCGTGGTGGAGGCCGCGGTGGCTCGGTCCAGCGGCGATGCGGTGCTGGACGCGCACGCGCAGGCGATGGTGGCGCAGTGGCGCTTCGCCGTGCCGCCGGATCACCCCGCCGGCCTCAGCGGCGAGCTGCCGATGCATTTCGGCACGAAGCCGGCGCCGAACTGACCGGGTCGCTCAGAGGATGCCGGTGGCGCCTGCGCCGAACGCGGTGATCAGCCGCGTGTAGATCAGCTTGAACGACAGCGCGACGCCGGGGAAATCGCCCACCGGCTCGTAGCAGCTGTAGAACGCCGGGTCGCTCGGCGCCATCGGCGTGCAGCCGGGCTTGAGGTCGTAGCTGGTGGCGTAGCGGTACGGCCAGAAGTCGAACAGCGGCAGCCTCTCGGAGAGGTCGCCGATCGCCTGGTTGACGTTGGTGAGCAGCGGCACCACCGGCCGGCGCGGCGCGATCACCCACGCGTTCGCCGGTCCGGTCAGGCGCAGGATCGAGGCGCGCACCGCATTGGCGAAGGCCTTGTCGTGCACGATCACACCGGCCTCGGTGTTGTAGTGGTCCGAGCGCGGGTCGAAGTTGTGCGAGCCGACCATCGCGAAGCTGTCGTCGACCACGATCGACTTGGCGTGCAGGCCGAAGCGCAGGCCCGGCTCGATCAGCGGCGCCGGCTGGTTGCGCTTGCCGCGGCTGCCGAACATCGCCCGCGCCTCCACCCCGGGATAGCGCTCGCGCTCGCGCGGTGCGGCCAGTCGCGGCGGCAGATCGGCGTTGGCCACGGCGTAGTCTTCCTCGGCGGCCTCGGCGTGGGGTTTCATCTCCTGGATCTGGAAGCCGTAGTCGCGCAGGTAGCGCTTGCGGTGCTTGTACGACATCGCGTAGACGGCGAACGCGTCGGTCGAGGCCAGCGAATTGGTCGACACGCGGATGCGCGGCGGGTCGGCACGCTTGTGCATGGCCTTGAAGAGGCGCCGCGCCTGCCGGCTCATCACCAGGTACGGGGTCTGCAGCACCACCTCGTGCTTCGCGCCGGCGACCAGCTGCATCACGTGGTGGGTGAAGTCCAGCGCGTGCCGCCGGGTGGGCGCGTCGGTCTTGGCCGGCAGGTCGCTGAAGAACTCCACCTGACCGGTGTGGAAGGCGGGGTCGAGCAGGTGCGCCTTGAGCCAGAGCGGGTTCTGCGCCTCGTGCTCGAGCCGCGCCACGCGCTGCGGCCGGCGGAACACCGGCGCCGGCCAGCCCGGCGGCTGTGGGTGCTGGCGGATGTATTGGTTGACGTCGCGCAGCCGGAGTAGCGGCACGGCGCGCTTGTGGTGCCAGAACAGCTCGAAGCTCTTCGCCATGTCGCGCGCGGCCGGCCCGCCGACCATCACGTCGCGGTCGACGTAGTCGAAGTCGCCGTCCCAGTTGAAATAGCGGTCCTGGTAGTTGCGCCCGCCGGTGATGCCGACGGTGCCGTCCACCAGCAGCAGCTTGTTGTGCATGCGCTGGTTGAACTTCATGAAGCAGCACACGATGCCCGCGGCGAACTCGGCCGGGCTGGTCTCGGCGTCGTGGAAGGTGGGGTTGTAGAGCTTCACCTGCAGGTGGCTGTCCACCCGCGCCAGGCGGTCCAGCAGTGCGAGGTTGCCGAACGAGAACAGCTGGTCGGCGAGGATGCGCACGTGCACGCCACGCCGTGCCGCCTGCACCAGCTGGTCGAGCACCAGCTGGCCGACGTCGTCCTGGTCCCAGATGTAGGTCTGCACGTCGATCGAGTGCCGGGCCGCCTGGATCAGGTTGATCCGCGCCGCCAGTGCGTCCTCGCTGTCGGCGAGCAGGGTGACGATGTGCTGCGGCTTGCCTGGGGTGGACTGCGCCATCGCCTGTTCGGCCGCCGCCAGCACCGGCGACGGGCGCGCGCAGGGATCGGCTGCGGTGCAGCCGGGTGAGGCCGGCGTGGTGTTGGCGACGATGGCCTGCGCCAGTCGCACGTGCAGGCGCGACACGGTGCAGCCCTGCAGGGCCAGCGCCAGCAGGGCGCCCAGGAGCAGGAAGTGTTTCGGCATCCGCCGATGATACGGTGCGCGGTCAGTGCGCGGCCGCACCGAGGGTGATCAGCATGCCCAGATCGACCGTATCGCTGACGGCCGTACGGTGTGCGTTCATGCCGTAGTCGCTGCGCCGGATCTGCCCGCGCACCTCGATCCGGCACACCGTGTCCTGGCGCAGGGTGCAACTGGCCGGCTCCAGCCGGAACTGCACCGGCCGCGTCACCCCGCGCAGGGTCAGCCAACCGGGCAACGGTCCACCCTGGTCGAGTGCGCGCACCGGCAGCGGCACGGACAGGAAGCGGATGGTCGGGAAGCGGCGGGCGTCGAAGAATTCCGGATCGAGCACCCAGCGCCGCAGCCGTGCCGAGGACATCGCCACGCTGTGCACGTCGACCGTGGCCTCGACGACCGCGGTGTCGCGCAGCGGGTTGAGCGTGACGTCGCCCTCGATGTGCGTGAATCGCCCGCCGATCTGCCGCACCCACAGCAGACGCACGCTGAATTCCGCGTGCGAGCGTGTGCTGTCGATGCGGTAGTCCGCGGCGGACGCGGAGGGAAAGGCGACCAGCAGCGCGACCAGCAGCGGCAGCCAGGCCGCGGACCTCACGGTGACCAGAAGGCATCCAGCCGAGCGTTGCCCGGCTCCAGCGCTCCATGCAGGTGCAGTACCGCCAGGCCTGCCGGCGGCATGCCGCGGAACTCGTCCGAGCGCCCCTCCACCAGCAGGGCGACCAGCCGCTCGATGCCGGGGTTGTGGCCCACCACCATCACCGTGGGCACGCTGTCATGCTCGTCGAGCAAGGCCAGCAGCTCGCCCGGCGTGGCGTCGTAGATTTCCTCGGCATAGGCCAGCTCGGGCGCGTGGCCCAGCGCCTCCATCGCCAGCTTCGCGGTGGCGCGGGTGCGCTCGGCCGGCGAGCACAGCACGCGCTGCGGCCGGGCGCCGTGCTGCGCCAGCCAGGTGCCGGCGGCGCGCGCCTCCTGCTCGCCGTGCCCGCTGAGCCGCCGTACGCGGTCATCGTCGCCCGGGCCGGCGGGCAGGGCTTCGGCGTGGCGCAACAGGATGAGTTCGAGCATGCGTGACTCCGGTTCGTCCGGGCGAGTGTCGCCCGGCGCTGGCGTGGGTTCAGTGGGCGCGCTTGATCCAGCGCAGCAAGGCCTTCCAGTCCTCCTGGTGGCTGCGCACGTTCTCCGAGTGGTAGTCGAAGATGCCCTTGCCCAGCGCGGCGAGCAGCACGTAGGCCTGGCTGTCGCGCAACTGCCCGGCGATCGGGAACGGCACCAGCTGGCCCAGCTGCTCGACCGCATCCTGGCTGGCGTGGGTCCACGGCTTGAGGCGATTGGCCACCAACGCCACCGGCAGCTTGCCGCGCTTGATGCGGGGGATGCGCCCGAGCTCGTCGACGAAGGCGAGGGTGGCATCCATGTCGAAACTCGAGGGCAGCACCGGCACCAGCAGCACGTCGGCCGCTTCGAGATAGGGTTCGAGCTCGCGCTCCGTGACCCCGGCCGGGGTGTCGATCAGTGCGCGCTCGGTATCGTCCGGCAGCTTGCCCAGTGCCTTGCGGCCGCCTTCGATGGCGAGCACGCCGGGGACACCCTCCGGGCGTCGGGCGGCCCAGCGGAACGAGGACTGCTGGCGGTCGGCGTCGACGATGGCCGTGCGCTTGCCGGCCTGGGACCAGTGCGAAGCGAGCTGGGTGACCACCGTGCTCTTGCCGCAACCGCCCTTGCTGCTTGCCACCAGCACCGTAAGCATCGGCCAGACTCCCCGCGGGTAGGTGGGGCCAAGCCTACTGTGAGAGCGCAGCGGCGGGAACCCGGGGGCGACCGGGAAAACGCCGACCGGCTCAGGGGCTGGCCGGCGCGGCCGACGCGGTGGTCGCCGCTTCGCTCGCGCCGGGAGCGTCGGTCGGAATGCCAGCGTCGCGCAGCGCAGCCAGCATCAGGCTCATCTCGGTGCCGCCGTTGCGGGCGAGCGCCAGCAGATGCTGCGCCAGCGCCTTGTCGTCGGCCGCGCGCGCGGAGAGCTCGGCGAAATTGCGCACCTCCCAGGCGAGGTTGGCCATCTCGGTGCGTGCCGCGGCGCGGGCATCGGTGTCGTCCGACAGCGTCTCGCGCAGGTGCAGGCCAAGCGAGCGCGCCAGCGGGCTGGAGCCCCATTCCAGTACGCGGGCCAGCTGCAGGCACGACTCCCGGGATGCCGGATCGTCCTTGCCCTCCTCGCACAGGCGTGCGGTCGCCTGCATGCCCGGCTGCGGCGCCGGCAGCAGCCCGCTGACGCCGAACACCATCACCACCTGCACGCCCCATGCCCCGGCGGGCGAAGCCGGGTCGATCGCCGGGGTCGGCGGGGGCAGGGTGCCCACGGTGGTCGCCAGCGCCTGCAGCGCGGTGCCGGTGTAGTCGTCGTAGAACCTGGCGGTGGCCGCGCGGCGCAGGTCTTCGCGGACATCGTCATGGTGCCCGTTGGCGCTGTCCAGGCCCAGCTTGAGCAGCCACACCGCGGCATTGTCGCCCGCTTCGCGGGTCAGTGCGGCCAGCGCCTCGGCGTTCGGGCAGGCCTGGGCCGTGGCGTCGCAATCGGTCAGGCGTGCCCACTGCACCGCCGGGCCTGCACCGTCGGCCTTGGCTGCGCGCTCGATCAGGGCATGGAAGCTGGCAGGCGCGGGCTGGTTCCCCAGCGGCCTTGCCAGCAGTGCCGCACCCAGCAGGGGCTGCGCGTCGGCGCGCGGTGCCAGCACGCTGACCAGGTCGCGCTGGAAGGCAACCAGTGCCTTGGCGCGGGCCTCCGCTGCCGAGGGCGCGGTCTGGTGCCCGGCCAGCGTGACGGTCGGGAGGCCGGCGAGGCCCAGCATCAGGCCGATGGCCAATCGTTGCCGTGCTCGCATGGATGCGGGTCCCTTGGCATGCAAAGCGGCAAGCGTACCGCTCGAGGATTAAGCCTGGCTGATCCGCCGGCCGGTGAGGCCGGAACAGGTCGCCCTGGGTTGTTACCATCGGGCCTTTGCCGCGCACGAAGCGTTCGCGGGCATGCGATCACCGGAGACGCGAGTGGATACCTTCAATCATCTCGATGGCGCCATGCCGTGGTTCGCCGGCTGGGGGACGCTGGCCCTGGTCAACGCCGGGCTGGCGCAGGGCAAGAACCGCAACGGCCTGCTGTGGTTCGGCCTGTCGCTGCTGTTCGGGCCACTGGCGACCCTGGCACTGGTATTGCTGCCGAAGGTGCGCCAGACGTTGTTCTGACGCGTCCTCGGCCGAGGACGGCTTACTCGCCCAGCGCCTCGCGCATGAATTCGGGCTGCGCCAGCGCGGCCTTGTGGATCTCGGCGTTGTAGTAGCGCGTGGCGAAACCCTTGGCTGCGGCGCCGCGTTCGCGGAAGCCGGACAGCTCGCCGCCCTTGCGCGCCATGGTGCAGCTCCACCAGCCGGTCGGGTAGCACGGCTGCGGGAACGGCAGGGTCTTCACCGCGCTGAAGCCGGCCGTGCGCATCGCCGCGCGCATCGACTTGATCAGCTCCAGGTGCGCCAGCGGCGATTCGGACTGCTGCACCAGGATGCCGCCGTGGCGAAGCGCCTTGTAGCAGCTGGCGTAGAAGGCGGCGTTGAACAGGCCCTCGGCCGGGCCGACCGGGTCGGTCGAGTCGACGATGATCAGGTCCAGCGACTCCGGCTCCGCCTCGGCCATGAACTTGATGCCGTCGATGAACAGCAGCTGCGCGCGCGGGTCGTTGTTGGAGTCGCACAGTTCCGGGAAGTACTGCTCGGCCAGGCGGGTGACGCGCTCGTCGATCTCCACCTGCACGGCGGACTCCACTTCCTCGTGCTTGAGCACCTCGCGCAGCGTGCCGCAGTCGCCGCCGCCGATGATCACCACGCGCTTGGCACGCGCATGGGTGAACAGCGCCGGGTGGGTCATCATCTCGTGGTAGAGGAAGTTGTCGCGGCTGGTCAGCATCACGCAGCCGTCGATCACCATCAGGTTGCCCCAGTCGGTGGTCTGGTAGATCTCGATGGTCTGGAACGGGGTCTTCTCCGCATGCAGCTGCTTCTCCACGCGATAACCGATGGAGGAGCCGGAGGCCTGGTGGGCTTCGGTGAACCAGCTGGGCTGCTGCGACATGACGGGTTGTTCCTGGCGACGCGTGGGGGAATGGGGGGATACGTAAAGACCGCGTATTGTAGCCAGTTCCCTCAGGACCGGGGACACGCACCAGTCATCCGGCCCCGCTACAATGCGCGCCTGGCGTTCCCCGGCCGCGCGCCGCGCGGGATGCCTGAAGGTCCTTCCGGCCCCGCGGCGTGCGAGGCTTCCGGCCGGCAAGGCGCCCTGCTCTCGTCGAGCATCTCGTCAAGGCTCGCCGCTGCGACGTCAAGGATGCTCTGATCAACCAGGCGTAGGCGGCATGATGTTCCAAAGGCTGGCAGGGTGTGGCGCGGGGCGCCGGGCAGACTGGCCGTCTGTCCAAGCCGCGCGGCGCAGCATGACAGCCTTTGGGACATCACCCCTTCTCCACAATTTCAACTTGTTGGGGCCGGCTCTGTTTGTTCACAGGCCTTCGGTGTGCCGACTCGACAGACGTCCAGTCTGCCTTCGTCGTCACCCCTGTGGCCTGTGAACAAACAGAGCCGGTGACGCCTGCGCCTGGTTGATCAGAGCATCCTCAGATTCCGTTTGCACAAGGAGATACCGTCCATGGCGAGTTCCTGGGACCGCGCCGCTGCCCGCCACACCTATGCCGTGCCGCACTGGAGCGACGGCTACGTCGACGTCGGCGAGGCCGGCGAGATGGTGATGCGCCCGCGCGGCGCCACCGGCCCGTCGATGTCGCTGCCGCGGATCGTGGCGCAGGCGCGCGCCGAGGGCCTGCGGCTGCCGTTGCTGGTGCGCTTTCCCGACATCCTGGCCGACCGTTTGGCCAAGCTGCAGGGCGCGTTCGCCAAGGCGATCGCCGAGTGGCAGTACGCGGGCGGCTATACGGCCATCTATCCGATCAAGGTCAACCAGCAGCACAGCGTGGTCAGCGAGCTGGTGCGCGCCGGCAGCGAGGGCTTCGGCCTGGAGGCCGGTTCCAAGCCCGAGCTGATGGCGGTGCTGGCGATGGCGCGGCCCGGCTCGATCGTGATCTGCAACGGCTACAAGGACCGCCAGTACATCCGCCTGGCGCTGATCGGCCGCAAGCTCGGCCTGCGCGTGCACATCGTGATCGAGAAGCTGTCCGAGCTCGATCACGTGTTCGCCGAGGCGAAGGCGCTGGGCGTGGAGCCGCTGCTCGGCGTGCGCGTGCGGCTCGCCTCGATCGGCGCCGGCAAGTGGCAGAACACCGGCGGCGACAAGGGCAAGTTCGGCCTGTCGCCGAGCCAGGTGCTCACGCTCATCGAGCGGCTGGACGCGGCCGGACTCAAGCACACGCTGAAGCTGCAGCACTTCCACATGGGCTCGCAGATCTCCAACGTGCGCGACATCGCCAACGGCATGCGCGAGGCCACCCGCTACTTCGTCGAGCTGCGCAAGCAGGGTGTGCCGCTGGAGATCGTCGACGTCGGCGGCGGCCTGGGCGTGGACTACGAGGGTTCGCGCTCGCGCAGCCACAACTCGATCAACTACTCGATCGAGCAGTACGCCGCGACCATCGTGCAGTCACTGGCCGAGGCGGTGGTGGCCGAAGGCCTGCCGGCGCCGCACATCCTCACCGAGGCCGGCCGCGCGATGACCGCGCACCACGCGGTGCTGGTGGTGGACGTGAGCGAGGTGGAGGCCGTGCCCGCCGGCGCGATTCCGCCGCCGCGCGCGGACGAGCCGGCGGTGCTGCGCCACCTGCGCGAAGTCTACGAGGAACTGGACGTGCGCCCGCCGCTGGAACTGTTCCACGAGGCGCAGCACCACCTGGCCGAAGGCCAGGCGCTGTACGCGCTGGGCCAGCTGCCGCTGGCCGACCGCGCGCGGCTTGACGAGGCCTACTACGCCATCGCCAACGCGGTGCGCACGCGCCTGCTGCCGGGTGAGCGCGCGCACCGGCAGGCGCTGGACGAGCTTGATGAGAAGCTGGTCGACAAGTACTTCGTCAACTTCTCGGTGTTCGAGTCGGTGCCGGACATCTGGGCGATCGAGCAGATCTTCCCGATCGCGCCGATCGCGCGGCTGGACGAGGCGCCGACGCGCCGCGGCGTGATCGTCGACCTGACCTGCGACTCGGATGGTCGCATCGACCATTACGTCGATGCCGAGGGCGTGGACGTGAGCCTGCCGCTGCATCCGCTCAAGAGCGGCGAGAGCTACTGCCTGGGCCTGTTCATGGTCGGCGCCTACCAGGAGACGCTCGGCGACATCCACAACCTGTTCGGCGACACCGATGCGGTGAACGTGCGCGCGGAGGGCGAGGGTTTCGCCTTCGCCCACAAGCGTCGCGGCGACACCACCGACCTGATGCTGGACTACGTCGGCTACAGCCTGGACGACCTGCGCGGGCGCTACCGCGAACGCATCGCTGCGGCCGGCGTCAGCGGCACGGCGGCGGACGCGCTGTATGCCGATCTCGACGCCGGGCTCACCGCCTACACCTACCTCGCCAGCATGTAAGCGGCGCCCGCTGCCTCCGCCACTTGGCGGGGGCGCGGGCGGATTGCCCTAAAGCCGCATGGCGCGATCGCCACGCCTGCCTACAATGGGGGACTCCCCATCCCACGGAGACAATCCATGAGCAGTCTGCAGGGCAAGGTGGCGCTGGTTACCGGCGCGGCGAGCGGCCTCGGCAAGGCGATCGCCACGCGCTATGCGAAGGAAGGCGCGGCGGTCGCGATCTGCGACATCAACCAGCAGGCAGCCGACGCCACCGCGGCGGAGATCGTCGCGGCCGGCGGCCGGGCGATCGGCATCGCCATGGATGTCACCGACGAAGCGACGGTGGACGCCGGTACCGACAAGGTGGTGGAAACCTTCGGCGCCCTCGACATCCTGGTGTCCAACGCCGGCGTGCAGATCATCAACCCGATCGACCAGTTCAGCTACGCCGACTGGAAGAAGATGCTGGCGATCCACCTCGACGGCGGCTTCCTCACCACCCGCGCCGCGCTGCGCCACATGTACAAGGGCGACCGCGGCGGCGTGGTGATCTACATGGGCTCGGTGCATTCGCACCTGGCCTCCAAGCTGAAGGCGCCCTACGTCACCGCCAAGCACGGCCTGCTCGGCCTGGCGCGCACGCTGGCCAAGGAGGGTGCGCCGCACAACGTGCGCTCGCACGTCATCTGCCCGGGTTTCGTGCGCACGCCGCTGGTCGAGAAACAGATTCCCGAGCAGGCGCAGGAGCTGGGCATCAGCGAGGACGAGGTGATCCGCAACGTGATGCTGAAGGACACCGTCGACGGCGTGTTCACCACGGTGGAGGACATCGCCGAGACTGCGCTGTACCTGGCGGCCTTCCCCTCGGCCGCGTTGACCGGCCAGAGCATCGTGGTCAGCCACGGCTGGTTCATGCAGTAAGCAAAAGGCCGCCCCAGGGCGGCCTTTTCCCGCGTTCTTGCGTCGCGGCGGGGACGCTCAGGCCTTGCGGTGCACCTGCAGCCCGGCCGCCGACTGGTTCACCGGCATCACTTCCAGCCGGTTGATGTTGAGGTGCGGCGGCAGCGTGGCGATCCACCAGATCGACTCGGCGATGTCCTGCGCGGTGATCGGATCGACGCCCGCGTAGAGCTTGTCCGAGGCGGACTGGTCGCCGCCGGTGCGCACCAGGGTGAATTCGGTCTCGGCCATGCCCGGTTCGATCGAGCTCACCCGCACGCCGGTGCCGTGCAGGTCGGTGCGCAGGTTCTGCGTGAACTGGCTGACGAAGGCCTTGGTGCCGCCGTAGACGTTGCCGCCCATGTACGGGTAGTTGCCGGCGATCGAGCTGATGTTGACGATCGCGCCGCGGCGCTCGATCAGCGTGGGCAGCAGCAGGTGGGTGATCGTGACCAGCGCGGTGACGTTGGTGTCGATCATCTGCTTCCACTGCGCGAGGTCCGCCCGTTGCGCCGGCACGGTGCCCAGCGCCAGGCCGGCGTTGTTGACCAGCAGGTCGATGCCGGCGAACGCGGCAGGCAGGCCGTCGATCGCCTCGCGCATCGCGGCTTCGTCGCGCATGTCGAAGGCCAGCGCGTGGACGCGGTCGGCGCCGTGCTTGTCGACCAGCTTCTGCAGGCGGTCGGCGCGACGGCCGGTGGCGACCACGCGCCAGCCGCCGGCGACGAAGCGGTCCACGGCGGCGGCGCCGAAGCCGGAGGTGGCGCCGGTGATCAGGGCAGTCTTCATGCTCATGTCGGGGTCTCGCGGGGACACGGGGCTCAGTGGCCTTCCTTCAGGGCGATCGCGTTGATGCCGGCGCCTGCCAGCCGCTGCTTGGCCGATTCCAGCTCGGTGGCCGAGCGGAATGGCCCCAGCCGAACGCGGTGGTAGAGCTGGCCGCCCACGGTGACCGACTGCACGTTGGCGACGAAGCCCTGCAGCGCCAGGCGTGCCTTCAGGCTCTCGGCGTCGGCGGCGTTCGGAAACGCGCCGACCTGCAGCAGGTAGCCGCTGCCGGCGGCCGGCGCCGGCACCGCGGCGGCCGGTGCGGCGGTGACGTTCTCGCGCGTCACGCCGGGTGGCGGTGGGGGCACGCTGGCCTGCTGCTGGGCGGCGACCTGGGCGGCCGCAGCCTCGCGCGCCTGCTGCTGCTTCTGCTGCTCGGCACGCGCCTGCGCGCTGATCACCGAGTCGGGGATGCGTACTTCCTTCTCCGACAGCAGCGAATAGAAGTCGTACTGCGGCTTCTTCGGCGTCGTGGCGGCGCTGCCCGGCGCCACCGCGCCCGGGTCGCTGCCGCGCTGGGCGGTGGCCTGCGGGTTCGGCTGCGGCCCGGTCGGAGCCATCGGCAACAGCGACTTGCGCATCAGCATCACCATCAGCAGGGCGCCGCCGAGGATGCCCACGGCGAGGATCGCCCAACCCGGGATGCCGCCCTTCTTGTGGCGGACGGCCTGCCGGCCCTTGCCCTTGCGTGCTGCCATTTACATGCTCTCCGGGGCGCTCAGGCCCAGCAGGTCCAGACCGTTCCTCAGCACCTGGCGGGTGGCCACCGACAGCGCCAGCCGGGCATTGCGCAGGTCGGCATCCTCGACCAGGAACTGGTGCGCGTTGTAGTAGGCGTGGAACGCGTTGGCCAGCTCGCGCAGCCAGCCGGCGACCAGGTGCGGTTCGAGGTGCTCGGCCGCTGCTTCCACCATTTCCGGGTACTTCGACAGCTCGGTCAGCAGCACCTGTTCGTGCTCGCTGTCCAACCGCGCCAGCTGGCCCAGGCCACTGTCCAGATCGACCGTGAAGCCCTTGTCGGCGGCCTGGCGCAGCACGCTGCACACGCGGGCGTGGGCGTACTGGATGTAGTAGACCGGGTTGTCGTTGGTCTGCGAACGGGCCAGGTCGATGTCGAACACCAGCTGCGAGTCGCCCTTGCGCGCGATCAGGAAGTAGCGCGTGGCGTCGCGGCCGACCTCGTCAATCAGGTCGCGCAGGGTCACGTAGCTGCCGGCGCGCTTGGAGATCTTCACCTCCTCGCCGCCCTTCATCACGGTGACCATCTGGTGCAGCACGTACTCGGGCCAGTTCTTCGGAATGCCGACGTCCAGCGCCTGCAGGCCGGCCTTCACGCGGGCCAGCGAGCCGTGGTGGTCCGAGCCCAGCTCGGTGATGGCGCGCTCGTAGCCGCGCTGCCACTTGGAGCGGTGGTAGGCGACGTCCGGCACGAAGTAGGTGTAGGTGCCGTCGGACTTGCGCATCACGCGGTCCTTGTCGTCGCCGAAGTCGGTCGAGCGCAGCCACAGCGCGCCGCCTTCCTCGTAGGTGTGGCCGTGGGCGATGAGCTCGCGCACGGTCTCGTCCACCTTGCCGTCCGAGTACAGCGAGGACTCCAGGAAATACACGTCGAAGCCGACGCCGAAGGCCTTCAGGTCCAGGTCCTGCTCGTGGCGCAGGTAGGCCACAGCGAACTGGCGGATGGCGTCGAGGTTCTCCGGGTCCTTCGCGCCGACCACGGTGTGGCCGTCGGCGGTCACGCTGTCGCCGGCCAGGTAGGCCCTGGCCACATCGGCGATGTAGTCGCCGCGGTAACCGTCCTCCGGCCAGCCGGCGTCGCCGGGGGCGAGGCCGCGCGCGCGCGCCTGGGTGGAGACGGCCAGGTTGGCGATCTGCACGCCGGCATCGTTGTAGTAGAACTCGCGCTTGACGTCCCAGCCGGTGGCATCGAGCAGGCGGCTGATGCAGTCGCCGATCGCTGCGGCGCGACCGTGGCCGACGTGCAGCGGACCGGTCGGGTTGGCCGAGACGAACTCCACGCCGGCGACCTTGCCACCGCCGCTGCTATTGCGGCCGTAGGCGTCGCCTTCGGCGAAGATCCGCCGCACTTCGGCGTGGTACGCCTCGGCGGCGAGGAAGAAGTTGATGAAGCCGGGACCGGCGATCTCCACCTTCGCCACCAGCGCATTGCCCGGCATCGCGGCGACCAGCCTCTCGGCCAGATCGCGCGGCTTGGCGCGGGCCAGCTTGGCCAGCAGCATTGCCAGGTTGGTGGCGAAATCGCCGTGCTCGCGGCTGCGCGCGCGCTCGATCACGAAGTGCGGGATCGCCAGGTCGGCAGGAAGGGTGGAGTCGTTGCGCAGGCTATCGAGAGCCTGCAGCAGCAGGGCGCGCAGCTGGTCTTTCACGGGAGGGGTGTCGGCAAGCAATTGGACCGGCAATGCTAGCAGAGCCATGCTGAGCGTCAGCCCGGGCGGGCCCTGATGCAATGCGGGAACAAGCCTGTGGATAACTCTGTGGGAAAGGTGACACGTTTGTCGGTCCAGCTGCTCGAAAACGGCGATTTCACGCCGCTTTAGGCAAAAATAACAATATGATTCAATTGCTTACTGCATGCTCCTGGGATCCATCTCAAATGATCCTTGCAAGTGGTCGACCAATCCGAATGTGCATAACTTTCCGGCGGCTGCCGCTGTCCGGGGGACGACCCGCAAGCGTCACGCACCTGTCATGCGGCGGCGCCACACTGCGTCCCGTGCCTGCCGACCTATCCTCCCCGGAGTCGGCCGGCACCAGGAGATACCGTGTTCTCCACCCTCCCCAAAAAAACGGCATGGGCGGTGCGGCGTGAGCCTGCATCGCCCTTTTTTTGGCGTCCGTGATCCGCCGACGCTCAGATCAGCCCGCGTTCGGCCATCGACACGGGCGCGCCGGCCCCGATGACCAGATGGTCGAGCACGCGCACCCCGATCAGCTGCAGCGCATCGCGCAACTCGCGGGTGATCGCCCGGTCGGCCGCACTGGGCTCGGCCACGCCGCTCGGGTGGTTGTGGGCGAAGATCACCGCGCAGGCGTTGTGCCTGAGGCAGGCGCGCACGACCTCGCGCGGATGCACGCTGGCGCCGTCGACGGTGCCGCGAAAGAGCTCCTCGAACCCCAGCACGCGGTGGCGGTTGTCCAGATACAGGCAGGCGAACACCTCGTAGGGACGATCGCGCAGCTGCGCACGCAGGTAGTCGCCGCTGTCGCGCGGGCTGCTCAGGGCCGTGCGCTCGCGCAGTTGTTCGCCCAGCGCGCGCCGGGCCAGCTCCAGGGCGGCGACCAGGCGCGCCTGCTTGGCCGGGCCGATACCGCGCCGCCGCAAGGCCTCGGCCGGAGCACCGAGCAGCGCCGCCAGCCCACTGCTGTCCTGCAGCAGCGCCCGACCGAGCGCGATGGCGTCGGTGCCCGGGACGCCACTGCCCAGCAGCACGGCGATCAGTTCGGCGTCGGTCAGTGCGGCACAGCCGCGGGACAGCAGCTTTTCGCGGGGGCGTTCGGTCTCGGGCCAGTGGCGGATGCTCATGGCGCCAGCCTGATGCGCCGGGGTGGGTAGTGCCCATCGGGGCAGCGTCGTTCCACCCGTGGGCAGGGCGCCCGTCCGTACGTCGGTGGCCGACCCCGGCTCGTCGGCTGGCAGGCGTGCGGTCGCGTGAACCGCACTGCGATTCAGTGGCTCGTCGACCCCGGTCGCGGCGAGTGATTCCGGTAAGCTACCGGGCCAAACGAACCACGGGCCCATCCATGAGTCTTGCCCACCGCCGCATCCTGCTGGGCGTGTCCGGCGGCATCGCCGCCTACAAGTCCTGCGAACTGGTCCGTCGCCTGCGCGACCTCGGCGCCGAGGTGCGCGTGGTGATGACCGAGGGCGCCACCCACTTCGTCACGCCGACCACCTTCCAGGCGCTCTCCGGCGCGCCGGTGCGGGTGTCGCTGTGGGACGAATCGGCCGAGGCGGCGATGGGCCACATCGAACTGGCGCGCTGGGCCGAGCGCATCCTGGTCGCACCGGCCAGTGCCGACGTACTGGCCCGGCTGGCGCACGGGCAGGCCGACGACCTGCTGACCACCCTGTGCCTGGCCAGCGCCGCCCCGGTGGCAGTGGCGCCGGCGATGAACCAGCAGATGTGGGCGCATCCGGCGGTGCAGGCGAACCTGGCGACGCTGCGCTCGCGCGGCGTGACCGTGCTTGGCCCGGCCGCCGGCGAGCAGGCCTGCGGCGACGTCGGCTCCGGCCGCATGCTCGAGCCGCTGGAACTGCGCGACGCGCTGGTGGCCTCGTTCGGCAGCGGCCTGCTGGCCGGCCGCCACGTGGTGGTCAGCGCGGGCCCGACCTACGAGGACATCGACCCGGTGCGCTTCATCGGCAACCGCAGCTCCGGAAAGATGGGCTTCGCCGTGGCCGAGGCCTGCGCCCTGGCGGGTGCCCGGGTGACGCTCGTGGCCGGACCGGTAGGCCTGCCGACGCCGGCCGGGGTGGCGCAGCGGATCGACGTGCGCAGCGCGGCGCAGATGCATGCGGCGGTACTGGAGGCGTCGCGCGGCGCCGACATCTACATCGCCGCGGCGGCGGTCGGCGACTACCGCCCGCAGCAGGTTGCTCCGTGCAAGCTGAAGAAGCAGGCCGGTGCGGATCTCACCCTGACGCTCGCCGAGAATCCCGACATCCTGGCTAGCCTGTCCGCGTTGCCGGAACATCCCTTCCTGGTCGGCTTTGCCGCCGAGACCCACGACGTGGCGACCTACGCGCAGGACAAGCTGCGCCGCAAGAAACTCGACATGATCGCCGCCAACCAGGTCGGCGAGGGACTGGGCTTCGAGACCACCGACAACGCGCTGACCCTTTACTGGGACGGTGGCTCGAAGGAGCTGCCGCGGGCCAGCAAGAACGAGCTCGCCCGCGCACTGGTGGCCTGCGTTGCCGAACGTTTCCAGGGAGCGCGCGCGTGATCGACGTGGAACTGAAGATCCTCGATCCGCGGCTGGGGGATACGATCCCGCTGCCGGAGGCGGCCACCGCGGGCAGCGCCGGCATGGACCTGCGCGCCGCGCTGGAGGCGCCGGTCACGCTGGCGCCCGGCGAGACCGCGCTGGTCCCCAGCGGCTTCGCCATCCACATCGGCGATCCAGGCTGGTGCGCGCTGATCGTTCCGCGCTCCGGGCTGGGTCACAAGCAGGGGCTGGTGATGGGCAACTTGGTCGGGGTGATCGACGCCGACTACCAGGGGCCCCTGATGATTTCGTGCTGGAACCGCGGCGCGCAGCCGGTCACCATCGGCGTGGGCGACCGCATTGCGCAGCTGCTGCTGGTACCGGTGGCGCAGGCAAGGCTGAAGGTGGTGACGGAGTTCGCCCCGTCCGGGCGGGGGCAGGGCGGCTTCGGGTCGACCGGAATCAACTGATCTGCGGGGGCTGGGGATGGAGCTGAGCTGGGGTAGGGCGAAGGCGCTGGCCGAGGTCGACTGGAAGCGGTTGCTGCCGCTGGCAGCCGGCACGCTGCTGGTCCTGCTGGGCTTGTTCGCTGGCTGGCAGACCTGGCTGATCGCCAATGAGGGGCGTGCGAACGATCGTGTCCACATGGCCCAGGGCGAAGCAGTCAAGGCGGTCGCCGCCGCGCTGGACACCGAGCGACGGGCCGTACGGAGCGCGCTGGACCGCATCGACCCCGCCACGCTGGCGACCGCCTCCGACACTGCGGTGGCCGCGGTGAAGGCCGCCGTGCCGCAGGCACGCGTGGTGGAGTTCTACAGCGGCAGCCTGGACGAGGTGCTGCACGCCAACTATCGCGAATTCGGCTACGCCAAGGCCGCGCAGCTGATCGCGGCGCAGAGCGTCGACGGTCCGGCTCTGGCGGAAACGGTGAATGCAGGCGATGGGCGCCGCGTTTCCTTCGCGATGCCGGTCGGCCCGGTGCAGCATCCGGTGGCGTGGGCATGGGTGGAACTGCCGTTTGCGCCGGTCGCCCGGGCCTTCGACGGAGTCTCGCCGGGCAGTGGCCGCATCGAGCTGCGCCAGGGCGACGATCGTGCCGACCTCGGCCTGCTGTCGCGCGGCGATTCCTCGGCCATTCCCGAGGACACCACCGAGCCGGTGCCGCACAGCGCTTTCAGCATCGCGGCCGCCCTGCCGGCCGCCTTCATCGTACTGCCCCGCATGTGGCCGCTGACCGCGTTGCTGAGCCTGATCGGGCTCGGCGGCGGTGTTTGGCTGCTGCGAGAGAGCAGGCGTCGCCGCACCGTGGCGGCGTTGCCCCAGGAGGAAGAGATTCCCCTGCCGGCGCGACGCGAGCGCTCGCGTCCGGCGATTCCCCCGCCCGCGCCGGCACAGGCACAGGCACAGGCATCGACGCCGCCGCCGACGGTCCGGGTGGATCCGTCGATCTTCCGTGCCTACGACGTGCGCGGCGTCGTGGACAAGACGCTGGACCGCCGCGTAGCCAAACGGCTTGGTCAGGCGATCGGCGGGATGATGCGCGAGCAGGGGCTGCGCGAGATCGTGGTGGGTCGCGACGGGCGCGTCTCGGGACCTGAACTTGCTGGCGCCTTGGCCGAGGGCCTGCGGCTGGCCGGGATCGACGTCATCGACATCGGTGCGGTGCCCACGCCGGTGGTGTACTACGCCGCCTTCCGCCTCAATACGGGCTGCGGCGTGGCGGTGACGGGGAGCCACAATCCACCCGAATACAACGGTTTCAAGATCGTGCTTGGCGGCGAGACGCTGGCCGAGGCGGCCATCCAGGACCTGTACCGCCGTATCGTCGAAGGCGACCTGCCGGACCACGGCCACGGCACTTCGCGAAGCCTCGACGTGGTGCCGGACTACATCGAGCGGATCGCCTCGGACGTCCAGGCCGAGCGCATGCTCAAGGTCGTGGTGGATTGCGGCAACGGCATCCCCGGCGCGGTCGCACCGCAGGTGCTCGAGGGTATCGGCTGCGAGGTGGTGCCGCTGTATTGCGATGTCGACGGCAGCTTCCCGAACCACCATCCGGATCCTTCCGACCCGGCCAACCTCGAGGACCTGATCCTCGCCGTGAAGCAGACCGGCGCCGACCTGGGCGTGGCGTTCGATGGCGACGGCGACCGACTGGGCGTGGTCACCCGCGAGGGCGAGATCATCTATCCGGACCGTACCCTGATGCTGTTCGCGCGCGATGTGCTGGCGCGCCATCCGGGTGCCACGATCATCTATGACGTCAAGTGCACGGGGCACCTGAAGGGGCAGATCCTGGATGCCGGTGGCAGCCCGCTGATGTGGCGCACCGGGCACTCGCTGATGAAGGCGAAGATGCGCGAGACCGGCGCCGAGCTGGCCGGCGAGATGAGCGGCCATTTCTTCTTCAAGGAGCGCTGGTACGGTTTCGACGATGGCATCTACGCCGCGGCGCGGCTGCTGGAGATCCTCGCCGGCGACCTGGAAGACCGCACGCCCGAGGAGATCTTCGCTACCTGTCCGAAGGGCGTATCCACGCCCGAGCTGAAGATCGAACTGCCCGAGGGCGAACAGAAGCGCTTCATGGACGCCTTCCGCGAAAAGGCCAGCTTCCCGGACGCGACCCTGGTGACCATCGATGGCGTGCGCGCGGACTGGCCGGACGGCTGGGGGCTGGTGCGTGCCTCGAACACCACGCCGGTACTGGTGCTGCGCTTCGATGCGGACAACCCGACCGCGCTCAAGCGCATCCAGCAGGTGTTCCGCGAGCAGCTGTTCCTGGTGAAGCCGGGGCTGAAGCTGCCGTTCTGACCGGCGGCCTGCGACCGGGTCAGTAGCCGGCACCGCCGTTGGCGATCTGCTTTTTCAGCTCGCGGTACCGGCTCAGCTGGGCCTGCTGGCGCAGTTCGGTGTTGGCATACGATTGCTGCAGGCGCTCGAGCAGGGCGCGCTGCGATCCGACCACGTTGCGCTGGCTGGCCACACGATCGGCGAGGAACTTCGGCACCGGCTGCTTGGCACGCTCCAGCTCGCCGGCGCGGGCGAGCAGGTCGGCCAGCGCCTGCTCCTGCGTCGCCAGGCTCTTGCGGGTGGTGGAGATCTGCTGGTCGATCGAACTAAGCTCGTCCTTCTGCATGCTGACCAGGTCCGACTCGTTCGGGTAGGCGGCCAGCATCTGCTGATCGTTCCGGCGCTGCTCGTCCTCGGCGCGCTTCTTGGCGGCGTCGATCTCGGCCTGCTTCTCGGCGGCGATCCGCTCTTCCGGCGTGAGCTGGCGGTCCACATGGCGCACGACGATGCCGCGGCTGTTGACGATGTCGTAGCCGTTGGCCATGGCGTCGGCCGACAGGCTGTCGCTGTAATGCAGCAGCCCGTGCGCGTCATGCCAGCGGTACTGCACGGCACTGCCTTGCTGCTGTTGTGCGATGGCGCCGGTGCTGGCGGCGAGCGCCAGCACGGCGGGGACGATCAGGAACTTGCGCATGTAACCCCTCCGTATCGCGAGGAGTATAGCGATCGGGCCGGTCCGGGCGATGGGCCGGCGGTGGCGTTTTCGCCTAGCCGGTCACGCCGTAGCGCGCACGGTACGCGAGCAGCCGGGCATGTTCGGCGGCAAGGGCAGGCCGTTCGCCGGCATAGGCCAGCACGTCGTCCAGCCGGGTGATCGCGATCACCGGGATGCCGAATTCCGCCGTCACCTCCTGCGCCGCCGACAGTTCGCCCTGGCCCCTTTCCTGCCGGTCCAGCGCGATCAGCACGCCAGCCGGCTCCGCGCCGGCAGCGCGGATCAGCGCCAGCGACTCGCGCACGGCGGTGCCGGCGGTCATCACGTCGTCGACGATCAGCACGCGACCCCTCAGCGGCGCGCCGACCAGCGTGCCACCCTCGCCGTGGTCCTTCGCTTCCTTGCGGTTGTACGCCCACGGCAGGTCGCGGTCGTGCTGCTCGGCCAGCGCGATGGCGGTGGCGGCGGCCAGGGCGATGCCTTTGTAGGCGGGGCCGAACAGCATGTCCACGGCCAGGCCGGAGGCCTGGATGGTGGCGGCGTACGCGCGGCCGAGTTGCGCAAGCGCGGCCCCGGAGTCGATCCGCCCCATGTTGAAGAAGTACGGGCTGATCCGCCCGGACTTGAGGGTGAACTCGCCGAAGCGCAGGACTTCGCGTTCGAGGGTCAGGTCGATGAACTGGCGCTGGTAATCGTGCACGTGCTTTCCCGGTCGCAATCGGATGGAACGCCGCCGCGGGCATGGCGGCGGGACGCGCCATGGTAACGCCCGGCGGACGGCCCGGATCGACCGGAGCGCGGTTGCTATGATGCCGACCTGTCTGGCGCCGACCGCAGGAGCACGCATGCGCATCATCACCCTCAACGCCAACGGCATCCGTTCGGCGGCGACCAAGGGCGTTTTCCCCTGGCTGCGCGCGCAGGATGCCGACGTGGTCTGCCTGCAGGAGACCAAGGCGCAGGAGGACCAGCTCGCCGACCCGATGTTCCGTCCCGATGGCCATCACTGCTTCTACCGCGATGCCACCAGCAAGAAGGGCTACAGCGGCGTGGCGATCTACGCCAGGCGCGAGCCGGACGCCGTGCTCACCGAGCTGGGCTGGGACGAGTTCGACAACGAAGGGCGCTACATCGAGGCGCGCTTCGGCAAGTTGTCGGTGGTGTCGCTGTATTTCCCCTCCGGTTCGTCCGGCGAGGAGCGCCAGCAATTCAAGTTCCGCGCGATGGACTGGATCGCGCCGATCTTCGACGGCTGGCTGAAGAGCGATCGGCAATATGTGATCTGCGGCGACTGGAACATCGTGCGCAGCGAGAAGGACATCAAGAACTGGAAGTCCAACCAGAAGAACTCCGGCTGCCTGCCGGAGGAGCGCGCCTGGCTCAACGGCCTGGTCGAGCGCGGCTGGGTGGACAGCTACCGTTCGCTCAGGCCGGAAGGCGAGGACTACACCTGGTGGTCCAACCGCGGGCGCGCCCGCGAAAACGACGTGGGCTGGCGCATCGACTACCAGATCGTCTCGCCTGCGCTGCGCGCCCGCCTGCGCGACTGCTCGATCTACCGCGACCAGCGCTTCTCCGACCACGCGCCCTACACCGTCGACTATGCCGACTGAACCGGTGGCCGCCGCGGCCCCCCGGCCCTCGATCTGGCAGGCGTTCACCCAGCCGGCCGCCGGCACGATGGCGGTGTTCGGGTTTTCCTCCGGCCTGCCGTTCCTGCTGGTCGCCGGCACCCTGGCGTACTGGCTGAAAGAGCACGGCGTGGTGCTGTCGGAGATCACCATGATCGCCAGCGCCGGCATGACCTATGCGCTGAAGTTCCTGTGGGCGCCGCTGCTCGACCACTGGCGGCTGCCCGGCTTCCGGCGGCTCGGCCAGCGGCGCGGCTGGCTGCTGTTCGCGCAACTGGCGGTGCTGGTCGGCCTGCTGGCGATGGCGTCGCTCACTCCGGCCCGGCTGCCCCCCTTCATCGCTGCGACGCTGCTGGTGGCGTTCTTCGGCGCCACCCAGGACATCGCGATCGATGCCTACCGCATCGAGATCGCCCCGATCGAGGCGCAGGGTGCGCTGGTCGCCACTTATTCGCTGGGTTACCGCATCGGCCTGCTCACCGCCGGCGCGCTGGCCCTGATCGCTGCCGACCACGTGCACTGGCCGGTGGTCTACACGGGGATGGCCGCGTGCATGCTGCCACCGATCGGCATGACGCTGCTCGCACGGGAGCCCGAGGTGTTGCGCCGCACGCCGCCGCGATGGCGGGATGCGATGCAGCTGGGCGTGGTCGATCCGTTCGTCGATTTCTTCCGGCGCTACGGCGTCGTGCTCGCGCTGCTGACGCTGGCCTTCATCCTGCTGTTCAAGATGCCCGAGCAGGCCACCATCGGCGGCGTGATGGGTCCGTTCTACCGCGACATGGGCTTCACCAAGACGCAGATCGGCGCGATCACCAAGATCTACGGCATCTGGATCGGCATCGTCGGCGTGTTCATCGGTGGCGCCATGGTCGCGCGCTGGGGCGCCTGGCGCTCGCTGGCGGTGATGATCGTGCTGTGCGGCACCAGCAACCTGCTCTACCTCCTGCTGATGCAGCACCACGGCAGCCTGTGGATGCTCACCCTGGTGATTTCCGGCGAGAACCTCACCCTGGGCATGCTGGGGCCGCCCACGGTGGCGTTCCTGTCCTCGCTGGTGAACCGCGAGCACACCGCGACCCAGTACGCCTTGCTCAGCTCGCTGGTCAACCTGCCGGGCAAGGTATTGGGGTTCTTTGCCGGCGAAATCGCGATGGCGGTGGGTTATGGCGGCTTCTTCGTGATCACCGTGCTCGGCATCCTGCCGGCGGTGCTGCTGTTCATCGCGATCCGCCAGCGCTTCCGGGCACGCGGTCACGACGTGCGCTGAGTCTCGCGACACGACCTGGTGCATGGTTGCCGCCGTGGAGTTTGTGCGACCATCCGGGCCACAGGGGGCATGCGTGACTCGGAGTGGCGCCCATGCCGGATCTCGTCGTACGCCATATCGACAATCTGATGGCCGAGCGCATCAAGGCGCTGGCCAAGGCGCGTCGTTGGTCGATCAACGACGTGGTGTTGCATGCCCTGCGGCACGGCCTGGGCATGAACGATGGCGGAGTGGCGTTTTCCGAGAACCTGATCGATGCCGATGCCGTGGTGCTCAGTGGTCACTGGGACGCGGCAGAGCGCGCAGCCTTCCATGAGGCGGTCCAGGCATTGTCGGTGGCACCCGCCGGCCAGCTGGTCGGGATCGCGGCTTCCCCCTTCGGTGACGAAGAGGTCGGACCACCTCAGCGGGATGCGGAATAGACGGCACCGAGCACCCGTGGTCCGCGGGCGCCGGTGACGGCCGGCAGGTTGCCGGGCAGGCCCAGCAGCCGTTGTCGTGCCAGCCAGGCGAACGCCATTGCCTCCAGGTAGTCCGGATCGACGCCGAACACTGCGGTGCTCTGCAGCTCGACCGGCGCCAGCCGCGCGGCGAGCCGCTCCATCAGCGCACGGTTGTGCACGCCACCCCCGCAGACCAGCACCCGCCGGGTACCGGCGGCATGCCGGGCGATCGAATCGGCCACGCTGCGGGCCGACAGCTCCAGCAACGTGGCCTGCACGTCGGCGGGAGCGAGCGAGCGCCCTGCCAGATGCCGCTCGAGCCATGCCAGATGGAAATGCTCGCGGCCCGTGCTCTTGGGCGGGGCCAGCTGGAAATAGGGATCGTCGAGCAGGGAGCGCAGCAGCGCATCGTCCATCCGTCCTTCGGAGGCGAAGCGGCCGTCGCGGTCGAATGGTTCGCCACGATGCCTCGCGCACCAGGCATCCATCAGTCCGTTGGCGGGACCGGTGTCGAAGCCGAGCACGCCGCCATCCAGGCCGAGGCAGGTGATGTTGGCGATGCCGCCGAGATTGAGCACGACCCGTGCTTCCCCCGACTGGCCGAGCAGCATCGCGTGCATGGCCGGCAGCAGCGGGGCGCCCTGACCACCCGCTGCCACGTCGGCACGGCGGAAGTCGGCGACGACATCGACACCGCAGCGCTCGGCGATCACGCTGGGGTCGCCGAGCTGCAGGGTGAAAGGGAACCTTCCGGCCGGACGGTGCCGCAGCGTCTGGCCGTGCGAGCCGATCGCCCGCACCAGCTCCGCGTCGATACCCGCCTTGCCGAGCACGCGCAACGCCGCCTCGGCAAAGCCGTGCCCCATGGCGACATCCAGATGGCCCAGCGCATCGAGGTCGATCACGGCCTCGCCCTGTGCGACGCCGAGGATCTGCTGGCGCAGATCCTCGGGCCATGGATGGGTGAGGCCATGCAGGAGGCGCGGCGTGTCCCCGTCGAAGCTCACCAGTGCCGCGTCTATGCCATCGGCGCTGGTGCCGGAAATCAGGCCGAGGTAAAGCGAGCTGGCAGGTTCCACGCAGGGGTCATTCGTCGCTGTGCTGGCGGCTGTTCGCCATCGCGAGCTTGATGTTCTCGTCCACCTGCTTGAGGCGCGCCAGCTGCGGGCGCACGACCTGCGCCTCGAACCTGGCGAGTTCGGTCTTCGGCAACGGTTCCGGTTTGGGCAGGGTCACCGTCTGCGGGTTGCGCTGCACGCCGTTGACGCGGAATTCGTAGTGCAGGTGCGGGCCCGTGGCCAGGCCAGTCATGCCGACGTAGCCGATCACCTGTCCCTGCCGCACGTGCTCGCCGACACGCTCGCCGGCGGCAAAGCGCGACATGTGGCCGTAGGCGGTGGAGATGGACTTGTTGTGCTGGATGATCACGAAATTGCCGTAGCCGTTCATCCAGCCGCGGAACTTGATCACGCCGTCGCCAGCGGCATGGATAGGCGTGCCCGTCGGGGCGGCATAGTCCACGCCCTTGTGTGCGCGCATGCGGCCGAGGATCGGGTGCATGCGGGCTGCACTGAAAGTGGAGGAAATGCGGGTGAAGTCGACCGGGATGCGCAGGAACGACTTCTGGATCGGGCGACCGTCCTCGCTGAACCAACCGTAGTTGCCGTCCGCCTTCTTGAATCGGTACGCGGTGTAGCGGTGGCCCTGATTGACGAACTCCGCGGCGACGATGTCGCCCTCGGTGTAGTAGCTGCCGTCCCGGTAGATGTCGTTGTAGATCACGGTGAAGCTGTCGCCCACGCGCAGGTCCTGCACGAAGTCGATGTCGTACTTGAACAGGTCCGCCAGCTTGCCGACCATGCCGGGGCTCATGCCGGCGCGCGCGCCCGCTGCATACAGCGAACTGTCGATCACCCCGTGCGCGACGTGCTCGCGCGTGTCCATGTCGCGTGGCTCGAGGGTCAGCTTGGCCGCGCCGTCGTCGAAGCGGATCATCGCGCGGGTCGCCGAGTCGCGGTCGAAGCGCAGGCCCTTCAGGCTGCCGTCGCTGCCGAGGAGGAAGTCGAACTCCTGGTGCGGGCGGATGCTGTGCAGCGCCGATCTGGCGTCACCGGCGGCATCCATCACCCGCTGCAGATCGGTCATGCTCAAGCCTTCGTTGGCAAAGATGTCCGAAAGCGTCTGGCCCGGTTCCACCTGTACACGCTGCCAGTCCTCGACGGTCGGTGCCTGCGTGGTGGCGGGCGACGCCTTGGGCAGCGCCAGCGGCAGGAGCATGTGCGCTTCGGCAGCCGGCGGCGTACGCATGGCCGACGCCCAGGCAGGCAGCAGGAAACCGGACAGCAGGGTAATCAGCAGCGCGGTGGCGGCGAGCACCCAGCGCTCGCGGTGCCAGTGGATCGGCTCGGCTTCGCTGTTGCGGTTGAAGGACCAGTGCGAACAGCGTTCGTAGAAGTGAGAGTGCCTGCGCTGCGCCTTGCGGCGGATGGCCTGCTTGCGCACTGCGTGCGCCATCTGCGACCCCTCACCCATAATGCGTGACCCCACCCGAATACCCGCGACCGGCCGGTACCGTAACGGCCATGTGCAAAGGGTGTCAACGCCTTTTCCATCAATGGTTTGCGTCAGGTTGCGGGTTAACGCACAATTAACTTCGCCCTTGTGAGGCCGGTCACTCGAGTGGCTGTCTAGACAACTAAATCGAGGATTGCATGAACGAGTTGGAACAGGCGCTGGCCACCATCGCTCGCGGAGCGGACGAGATCATCAAGCGCGAGGAGCTGGAGCAGCGTCTCAAGGCGGGCCGCCCGCTGCGGATCAAGGCAGGCTTCGATCCGACGGCGCCCGACCTCCATCTGGGCCACACCGTGCTGCTCAACAAGATGCGCCAGTTCCAGGACCTCGGGCATCAGGTGATCTTCTTGATCGGCGACTTCACCGGAATGATCGGTGACCCCACGGGCAAGAACGTCACCCGCAAGCCGCTCTCGCGCGAGGACGTGCTGGCCAATGCCGAGACTTATGCCGCGCAGGTCTTCAAGGTACTGGACAAGGAGCGCACCGAGGTGCGTTTCAACTCCGAATGGTTCGGCCGGATGACCGCGGCAGACATGATCAAGCTGGCCGCGCAGCACACGGTGGCACGCATGCTCGAGCGCGATGACTTCGCCAAGCGCTATGCAGGACAGCAGCCGATCGCCATCCACGAATTCCTGTATCCGCTGGTCCAGGGATATGACTCGGTGGCTCTGCAGTGCGATGTCGAGCTTGGCGGCACCGATCAGAAGTTCAATCTGCTGATGGGCCGGGCACTGCAGGAGCATCACGGCCAGCCGCCGCAGATCGTGCTGACCATGCCGCTGCTCGAGGGCCTGGACGGCGTCAACAAGATGTCCAAATCGTTGGGCAACTACATCGGCATCAATGAGCCGGCGATCGACATCGTCACCAAGACCATGAAGATCGGCGATGAGCTCATGTGGCGCTGGTTCGAGCTGCTGAGTTTTGATGTTTCTCTGGAACAGATGACGCGCATGAAGGCGGAGATCGCCAGCGGTGCACTGAATCCACGGGACGCCAAGCTCCGGTTGGCGCGCGAACTGGCGACACGCTTCCACGATGCGGCGGCGGCGGAGCAGGCCATCGCCGGGTGGCATGCCGTGGTGCGCGGCGAGGGGGACACCTCCCTGTTGCCGTTGACCGAGATCGCGGTGCCGGCCGAGGGTGTGCGTCTTCCGGCACTGCTGACCGCGGCAGGCCTCACGGCCAGCAACTCGGAGGCGAACCGCAAGCTCAAGGAACGCGCGGTCAAGATCGACGCCCAGGTGGTCGAGGATCCCCAGCGCACCTTCGTCGATGGCTTCGAGGCGGTGCTGCAGGTCGGCAAGCGCAACTTCGCCCGGGTCCGCCTCACTCGGGTCTGACCATCGTGCCGCCTTATGCGGCGCGGGTTCGTCGCGGTCCTTCCAAAAAGCGCTTGCCAAGGACAAGGGGCCTGCCTACTATGCGCCCCCCGCCGCGGCGACTTCGCTCCGAACGGAAACACGTCCGACCTTTCTTGTTTCGGACGTGTTGCCAAATCGGAAAGATGTTGTACAGTAGGCGGCTCGCTCTTCCACGGAAACGATCTCCGACCGGACGGCGACAACTTCGAAAACGAATGTGACGAAGGTGTTGACGGACAGGGAAATCGATGTAGAATGAGCGGCTCACCTGGGGCGAAATGCTTCGGGGCGATTCGAGAAACGGATCGCAAGTGATTGATCTTTG